>NZ_CP090959.1:0-1452500 GCF_024138675.1 Simiduia sp. 21SJ11W-1
TACTCGGGTGTGATTGAAGGGGTGGGCCCGCGCTACTGCCCGTCCATTGAAGATAAAATTCATCGCTTTGCCGACAAAGACAAGCATCAGGTGTTTATTGAGCCCGAAGGTTTAACCACCCATGAGCTCTACCCCAATGGTATTTCCACAAGCCTGCCCTTTGATGTGCAGTTAAACCTTGTGCGCTCGATAAAAGGTTTTGAAAACGCCCACATTATTCGCCCGGGCTACGCCATTGAATACGATTTTTTCAATCCGCAAGATTTACAGTACAGCTTTGAAACCAAAGCCATTGGCGGATTATTTTTCGCAGGCCAAATTAATGGCACCACCGGCTACGAAGAAGCGGGAGTTCAGGGATTACTTGCCGGCGCAAACGCGGCACTGAAAGCGCAAGACAAACCTGCATGGTGCCCCGGGCGTGAACAGGCATACCTGGGTGTGTTGGTGGATGATTTAATTTCTCTCGGCACCCAAGAACCCTACCGGATGTTCACCAGCCGTGCGGAATACCGATTGCTCTTACGTGAAGACAACGCCGATTTACGCCTAACCGAAACCGGCCGCGAGTTGGGTTTGGTAGACGATATCCGCTGGGCTGCGTTTAATGAAAAACGCGAAGCCATTGCGCGTGAAGCCGAACGTTTGAAAGATACCTGGGTACAAGCCGGTAGCAGTGAAGCCAAAATGTTGGAATCCAAAATCGGCAATCCACTGTCGCGTGAATACAACTTGCACGATTTATTAAAACGCCCGGAGCTCCGCTACGAAGACTTACCAAAGCCTTCTGCAGAACCCGTAAGCGGAGATGTTTCAGAGCAGGTTGAAATTGCCATTAAATACGCAGGCTACATAGATCGTCAGCAAGAAGACATCGACAGGCTGCGCGCCAACGAGGCATTGGCATTGCCCGAGGCGCTGGATTACCAGGCGGTAGACGGTTTATCCAACGAGGTAAAACAAAAACTGGCCGAGGCAAAACCGCAAACACTGGCGCGCGCGGCACGCATACCTGGCGTTACACCTGCGGCAGTTTCACTGTTGATGATTTATTTAAAAAAGCGCGGGTTGCTTAAAAAAACCAGCACCACAGCCGTATAAAAATTAGCGAGAAAACGCATGGATTCAAAAGCGCTGTTTTCCGATCAGCTTGAACGCGGCTTATCGCAAATGGGAATTTCTGCAAGTGTTGAGCAGCAACGCTTGCTGGTAAGTTATTTGTTGTTGTTTGAAAAATGGAACAAGGCTTACAACTTATCGGCCGTTCGCGATCGTGAACAAATGATTTCGCGCCACCTGCTAGACAGCCTGGTGGTGCTGCCATTGCTGCGCGGTAAACGTTTTATTGATGTGGGCACCGGTGGCGGCCTGCCCGGCATTCCCCTTGCCATCATGAAGCCCGATTGTGAATTTACATTGCTCGATAGCAATGGCAAAAAAACGCGATTTTTATTTCAGGTAAAAACGGAACTTGAATTAAACAACGTCACCGTGGAAAACCGCCGGGTGGAATCGTTCAAACCGGCCGCAGCCTTTGACGGGGTGATCAGCCGGGCATTCGCAAGCCTTCGCGATATGGTTGACGGCTGCGAGTCGCTGGTAAATGCCGAGGGCCGTTTTTGGGCGCTCAAAGGGGTTTACCCTGAAACTGAGTTGAGCGACTTACCAAAACACTATAATGTCGAGGCTTGTCACCCGCTCGATGTGCCCGGTTGCGACGGTGAGCGTCACCTGCTCGAAATCCGCCGCCAACCCGATTGATAACAAGGATAAACCCGTGAGCAAGATTTACGCGATAACCAACCAAAAAGGTGGTGTGGGTAAAACCACAACCTGTGTCAATTTAGCCGCCTCATTGGTTGCCACCAAAAAACGCGTGCTACTGGTAGATCTTGATCCCCAAGGCAACGCCACCATGGGTTCCGGCATCGACAAAAACGATCTGGAAGAATCCGTTTACGATGTGCTTTTGGGTGAGGCAAGCCTGTTGGATGTGATCCTGCACTCAGAGGCCGGTGGCTATGATGTGCTGCCTGCCAACGGTGATCTCACCGCCGCCGAAGTGCGTCTGTTGGAGCTTGATCAGAAAGAAACACGGCTGCGCGCGGCGCTGAAGGAAACCTCTGGCCGCTATGATTTCGTGTTGATTGACTGCCCGCCGTCACTGAACATGCTCACGGTCAATGCATTGAGTGCCTGCCAGAGTGTCATCATCCCCATGCAGTGCGAATATTATGCGCTGGAAGGGTTGTCTGCGTTGATGCAAACCATTGGCCAGATCACCGAGGTGCTTAACCCGGGCCTTGCCATTGAGGGAATTCTGCGTACCATGCACGACCCGCGCAACAGCCTCACGGTTGATGTTTCAGCGCAGCTCACCGAGCATTTTGGCGATAAGGTGTACCGCACCTGTATTCCGCGCAATGTGCGCCTGGCCGAGGCGCCATCGTTTGGCCAACCGGCACTGGCCTACGACAATCAATCCAAGGGCGCGATTGCCTACCTTGCATTGGCCGGTGAGATTTTGCGCCGCCATGAAGCCCATGCCAAAAGCATGGCAAACGCCCACTAAACACACTACACACGGACACGGAAGCACAACCCGATGGCAGCAAAACGAAAAGGTTTAGGTCGTGGTTTAGACGCATTGCTAAGCGCTGGCAAGCCCGCGCCGGGCAACACAGATGCCGCAACGGCTGGCGATAAACCGGCCCCTGCCGACGGCCTGCTTACCGAGCTACCCGTGGAATTTATTCAGCGCGGCAAGTACCAGCCGCGCCGGGATATGCACCCGGAAGCCCTGGAAGAATTGGCGGCCTCCATCAAGGCCCAAGGGGTGATGCAACCCATTGTGGTGCGCGGCATTGCGCCCGGCCCCGACGGCGGCCCGCGCTATGAAATTATTGCCGGCGAGCGCCGCTGGCGCGCCACCCAACTGGCCGGCCTGGATAAAATTCCCGCCGTTGTACGCGATGTACCCGATGAAGCCGCCATCGCCATGGCGCTTATTGAAAACATCCAGCGCGAAGATTTAAACCCCGTCGAAGAGGCTGTTGCCCTCAAGCGTCTGCAGGATGAATTTGAATTAACCCAGCAGGAAGTGGCCGATGCCGTTGGCAAATCGCGCACCACCGTCACCAACCTGCTGCGTTTGATAGCCCTGGCCGACGACGTTAAGAAAATGCTAGAGCACGGCGACCTGGAGATGGGCCACGCGCGCTGCCTGCTGACACTCGATGAGATAGACCAGCGCGAAATCGCACGCCAGGTGGCCGCGCGCGGCCTGTCTGTGCGGCAAACCGAGGCCTTGGTGCGCAAGGTGCAGCAAGAGCAAACCAAAGCCGTGCCCGCCCAGAATGCCAGCCCCGATGTGCGCCACCTTGAAGAAGGCCTGGCTGAGCACATAGGTGTGCCCGTCCAGCTGCAGCAAAGTGCGAAAGGCAAAGGCAAGCTGGTGTTGAGTTACAACAGCCTCGACGAACTCGATGGCATTTTGGCGCACCTGCGTTACAAAACTAACGGTTAGTAAGTGCTTGCAAACCAGCCGTATCGCTTAATTAAGTCGGTTGAACGCAACCCCCTTTAAACCTATAATGCGCGTCGCCCTTGTGCCGCCAAACGGTGCGCGCGGGCCGATCCGGTGCAAAATGGTCATCAAGCGAGCCGCGCATAAGACTACCTGAGAAGTACACGTGGCAAGCACACACAAGCCTCCGATTTTACTGTGGTTGGGCATAGAGCTGACGTTACTGGCACTGCTAAGCGCAGGTGCCTGGTTTGTTAGCGTCGAAACTGCCAGCCTTTGGGTGTCTTGTCTTTTGGGAGGGATGGTTGCCATCGTTCCCCATGCCTATTTTGCCGGCCTGGCTTGGCGTTTCTCCGGTGCGCGCTCTGCCCCTTGGGTGGTGAAATCTTTCTACCGGGGCGAAAGTGGAAAATTTGTACTGACACTGGTGGGTTTCGGGTTGATATTTACATCCCCACTGCCGGTGCAGCCGCTGATGTTATTTGCGACCTATTGCCTGTTTTTAGCAGTGCAAGTCGGGCTGGCGGCCCGGCAGGCGTAAACCAGCGCAACAGCTTTCTTAAAATCATTGAGGTGCTTGAAGCATTATGGCAAGCGAAGAAATCACCACAACGGGTTATATCCAACACCACCTCCAGAACATGGCCTATGGCAAATTGCCGGCGGGTTATGAGCGCGTGAATGCCGATGGCAGCGTCACCGTGCTGGAAGAGGCAACCTGGACTCTCGCCCACACCTCCCAGGAAGCCGTAGATATGGGCTTTTGGGCAATTCACCTGGATTCAATGGGCTGGTCTATTGCGCTGGGTATGATCTTCGCGTTCCTGTTTGCCCGCGTGGCCAGCAAGGCGACCAGCGGTGTGCCTACGGGTGTTCAAAGCTTTGTTGAGCTGGTTGTCGATTTTGTCGACAACACCGTGAAAGACATCTTCCACCACAAGAACACCATGATCGCGCCCATGGCGCTGACCATCTTCATGTGGGTATTCCTCATGAACCTGATGGATTTGATCCCCGTGGATTGGCTGCCCATGGCTGCCGCAAAAATTGCCGGCAACGATCACCTGTTCTTCAAGGTTGTGCCCACCACAGACCCGAACATCACTCTGGGTATGGCCTTTGCGGTCTTTCTGCTGATGCTGTTTTTCAGCGTGAAGGAAAAGGGCTTCATGGGCTTTGTTAAAGAGCTCACCTTACACCCCTTCCATGCGGGCAAGTGGTACATCGATATTTTCCTGATCCCGATCAACCTGATTCTGGAAACCGTATCACTGATTGCCAAGCCGATTTCACTGGGCCTGCGTTTGTTCGGCAACCTCTATGCCGGTGAAATGATCTTCATTCTGATTGCCTTGATGTTTGGCGGCGGCGTATTGCTGTTTGCCGGTGCCGGCGTTTTGCAGTGGGGCTGGGCCGTATTCCACATTCTGGTAATTACCCTGCAAGCGTTTGTGTTCATGGTATTGACCACGGTGTATATGGCCATGGCCCACGACACCGGCGAAGACCACTAATTTAAGATTTTTAACTGAAATTTCGTTTTAACTTTACCTACTCTAGGAGATAACAATGGAAGCACTTGGTTTGGTATACGTAGCATCTGCACTGCTGATCGGTCTGGGCGCTCTGGGTACTGCAATTGGTTTTGGTACTCTGGGTGGCAAGCTGTTGGAAGGCGCTGCGCGTCAGCCTGAGCAAGCCCCTGCCCTGCAAGGCAAAATGTTCCTGATGGCAGGTCTGCTTGACGCCGTTCCAATGATCGGTGTTGGTATTGGCATGTACCTGATTTTCGTAGTGGCTCCAGGCCTGGCAGGTTAATTCCACCCTTTTTGCCTTTTAACCACTCACTAAAGAGCAAGAGGTGTTGGTGTGAACATTAATCTGACCCTGATAGGGCAAACGATTACGTTTTTGGTATTCGTTTGGTTCTGCTGGAAATACGTATGGCCCGCGCTGATTGGCGTAATGGCCGAGCGTGAGAAAAAAATTGCCGATGGTCTGCAAGCTGCAGAGCGCGCTGATAAAGATCTTGAGCTGGCACAAAAGAAAGCCACTGATCAACTGAAAGAAGCCAAAGCGCAAGCGGCTTCTATTGTTGAGCAGGCTAACAAGCGTGCAGCCCAGATCGTTGAAGAAGCCAAAGAGCAGGCACGTGCTGAAGGCGACCGCCTGAAAGCTGCTGCCCAAGCTGAAATCGTGCAGGAAACCAACCGCGCGAAAGAAGCTTTGCGCGCACAGGTTGCGGGCTTGGCGTTGGCGGGTGCAACCAAAGTGCTGGGCTCATCTGTTGATGAATCCAAGCATACGGATCTGCTTAATCAATTAGCGCAAGAGCTCTAAGCGAGGATCCCATGGCTGAACTGACCACCCTGGCACGGCCTTACGCTAAAGCGGCTTTTGAGTACTCACTGGCGGCAAAGGATCTGGCTGGTTGGTCTGCTATGTTGAGCACGGCAGCCGCCGTTGCTCAACAAGATGTAATGCAGCAGGTGTTAAGCCTGCCCTCTTACACGGCGGATCAAAAAGCGCAAATTTTTGTCGACGTCTGCGGGGATACTCTCAGCGGCCCCGGCCAAAACTTTATCAAGAACCTGGCAGCCAATAAGCGCCTGACTCTGTTGCCGCACATTGCGGTAATTTTCGAGCAGCTGAAAGCCGCACAGGAAAAAACCATCGATGTGGAAGTGGTATCAGCATTTACCCTTTCCGCCGACCTTCAAGAGAAACTGGCAAGCGCACTGAGCAAAAAGCTCAGCTGTGATGTGCGTGTTCAGGCAAGCGTGGATCAAGACTTGATCGGCGGTGCGGTAATTCGCGCTGGCGATACCATCATTGATGGTTCTGTGCGCGGCCGGCTGGCCAAACTCGCCGAAGCGATGAACGCCTAACTCTTATAGGATTGAGGACAAAAGCATGCAGCAACTGAATCCTTCGGAAATCAGTGAAATTATCAAGCAGCGCATCGACAGTCTCGATGTTGCTACTGAAGCCCAAAACGAGGGCACCATTGTTTCCGTATCCGACGGCATTATCCGCATCCACGGATTAGCCGACGTTATGTACGGTGAAATGATTGAATTCGACGGCGGCCTGTTCGGCATGGCCCTGAACCTTGAGCAAGACTCTGTCGGTGCTGTGGTTCTGGGTGATACCTCAGGTTTGGCTGAAGGCCAAAAAGCCCGTTGTACCGGTCGCATTCTGGAAGTGCCCGTAGGTAAAGCCCTGCTGGGTCGCGTGATGGATGCACTGGGTAACCCCATCGACGGTAAAGGTGCGATTAACGCAACCGAAACCGACGCCATTGAAAAAATCGCTCCCGGTGTAATTGCGCGCCAATCGGTGGATCAGCCAATCCAGATTGGTCTGAAAGCCGTTGATGCCATGGTGCCAATCGGCCGCGGCCAGCGTGAGCTGATCATTGGTGACCGTCAAACCGGTAAAACCGCCATCGCCGTTGATGCCATCATCAACCAGAAAGGCACGGGCGTTAAGTGTATTTACGTTGCTATCGGCCAGAAGGCTTCTTCAGTAGCGGCAGTTGTACGCAAGCTGGAAGAGCACGGCGCCATGGATCACACCATCGTGATTGCAGCCACCGCATCAGATCCGGCAGCCATGCAGTTTTTGGCGCCCTTCGCCGGTTGCACCATGGGTGAATACTTCCGTGATCGCGGTGAAGACGCCCTGATCATTTACGATGATTTGACCAAGCAGGCCTGGGCCTACCGTCAGATTTCATTGTTGCTCCGTCGTCCACCAGGCCGTGAAGCCTACCCAGGTGACGTTTTCTACTTGCACTCACGTCTGCTTGAGCGCGCTTCACGCGTTAACGCCGACTACGTAGAAGAATTCACCAAAGGTGAAGTGAAAGGCAAAACCGGTTCGTTAACCGCGCTGCCAATCATTGAAACCCAGGCCGGTGACGTTTCTGCCTTCGTACCTACCAACGTAATTTCTATTACCGATGGTCAGATCTTCCTGGAAACCAGCTTGTTCAACGCAGGCGTACGCCCTGCTATGAACGCCGGTATCTCGGTATCGCGCGTAGGTGGTGCAGCCCAAACCAAGATTGTGAAGAAGTTGTCGGGCGGTATTCGTACTGCATTGGCACAGTACCGCGAACTTGCGGCTTTCTCGCAGTTTGCCTCTGATCTGGATGAAGCCACCAAGGCCCAGTTGGATCACGGTGAGCGCGTAACCGAGCTGATGAAGCAGAAACAATACCAGCCACTGAAAGTGGGTGAGCTGGCTGTTGTGGTTTACGCCGCTAACGAAGGTTTCCTGAAAGACGTTGAAGTAGCCAAGATTGGCGCCTTCGAAAGTGCCCTGCTTTCTTACATGAACGCCGAACACGGTGAGCTCATGAAGAAAGTGAACGAATCCGGTGATTACAACGATGAAATCGCTGCAACGTTCAAGGCTGCACTGGAGAAATTCAAGGCAACCCAAACCTGGTAATTGCTGGGCGCACTGCGCCCTTCAATAACTTCAACGAATCTGTTTGAGGCCCGATATGGCAGCCGGAAAAGAGATACGTACTCAGATTACGAGTATTAAAAGTACGCAGAAGATCACCTCGGCCATGGAAATGGTTGCGGCGAGCAAAATGCGTAAAGCGCAGGAGCGCATGCAACTCGGCAAGCCCTACGCCCAGCGTATTCGCGCTGTTGTAGGTCATATTGCCAATGCTGCGCCCGAATATCAGCACTTGTATATGCAAGAGCGTGAGGTAAAGCGCGTCGGTTACATCCTGGTTTCCACCGATCGTGGTTTGTGTGGCGGTTTGAACATCAACATGTTCAAAGGCGCACTCAAATCCATGAAAGCGTGGGCAGACAAAGGTGTAGGCATAGATATTTGTGTGATTGGCGGTAAAGCCCAATCATTCTTCAATAGCTATGGCGGTAATGTTGTTGCGTCTGTGCGCGACATGGGTGAAGAGCCTTCTTTATCGAGCCTGATTGGCACGGTAAAAACCATGCTCAACGCCTACGCCGAGGCCAAGATCGACCGCTTGTTCCTGGTGGGTAACGATTTCGTAAACACCATGACCCAAGTGCCTTACGTTAATCAGTTGCTGCCTTTGCAGGCAGAAGAAACTGAAAAACTGTCTCACACCTGGGACTACCTGTACGAGCCCGACGCAAAAGTATTGCTGGACGGTTTGTTAACCCGCTACATCGAATCTCAGGTCTATCAGGCCGTGGTTGAGAACGGTGCCTGCGAGCAGGCTGCGCGTATGTTGGCAATGAAAAACGCCACCGACAACGCCGGTGATCTGATTAAGGATCTGCAGCTGGTTTACAACAAAGCACGACAGGCAGCCATTACCCAGGAATTGTCTGAGATTGTAAGCGGTGCTGCGGCGGTTTAACGCCCTGCGCAAAAGATTTGAAATTTAGGTTTTTAAGAGGAACCGGAAATGAGTAGCGGACGCATTGTACAAATCATCGGTGCCGTTATTGACGTGGAATTTCCGCGTGATTCCGTACCCCAGGTTTACGATGCACTGACAGTGTCAGACAAAGGTCTGACCCTTGAAGTGCAACAGCAGCTGGGTGACGGTGTGGTACGCGCGATTGCCATGGGCTCTTCAGAAGGTTTGAGCCGTGGATTAAGCGTTGAAAACACCAAAGCACCAGTATCCGTGCCCGTGGGTAAGCAAACCCTGGGTCGCATTATGGATGTACTGGGTAACCCCATTGATGAAGCTGGCCCCATTGGTGAAGAGGCGCGTATGCCTATTCACCGTAAAGCCCCTGCCTATGACGAACTGTCGCCATCATCTGATTTGCTGGAAACCGGCATCAAGGTGATCGACCTGGTTTGCCCATTCGCCAAGGGTGGTAAGGTTGGCCTGTTCGGTGGTGCCGGTGTAGGTAAAACCGTAAACATGATGGAACTCATCAACAACATCGCCAAGGCACACAGCGGTTTGTCTGTATTTGCCGGTGTAGGTGAGCGTACTCGTGAAGGTAACGACTTCTATCACGAGATGAAAGAATCCAACGTACTCGACAAGGTTGCGATGGTTTACGGCCAGATGAACGAGCCACCGGGTAACCGTTTGCGCGTAGCTCTGACCGGCCTGACCATGGCTGAGAAATTCCGTGACGAAGGTAAAGACGTACTGTTGTTCGTTGACAACATCTACCGTTACACCTTGGCCGGTACCGAAGTATCTGCACTGTTGGGCCGTATGCCTTCCGCGGTAGGTTATCAGCCAACACTGGCCGAAGAGATGGGTGTTTTGCAGGAGCGTATTACCTCCACCAAAACCGGTTCTATCACGTCTATCCAAGCGGTATATGTACCCGCGGATGACTTGACTGACCCGTCGCCTGCCACCACCTTCGCGCACTTGGATTCAACTGTAGTATTGAGCCGTGATATCGCCGCCAAGGGTATCTACCCTGCGATCGATCCACTGGATTCAACCTCACGTCAGTTGGACCCGCTGATCATCGGCACCGAGCACTACGACATCGCTCGCGGTGTGCAAACCGTACTGCAGCGCTACAAAGAGCTGAAAGACATCATCGCCATTCTGGGCATGGATGAACTGTCAGAAGAAGATAAACTGACCGTTTACCGTGCACGTAAGATTGAGCGTTTCTTGTCTCAGCCTTTCCACGTTGCAGAAGTATTTACCGGCGCGCCTGGTAAGTATGTAACGCTGAAAGAAACCATTGCGGGCTTTAAAGGACTGTTGGCGGGCGATTACGACAATCTGCCAGAGCAGGCCTTCTACATGGTTGGCACCATCGATGAAGCCATCGAAAAAGCCAACAAAATGAAGAAGTAATAGCCGTCAACCGAGGCAAAGAGTATGGCCATGACAGTCCACTGTGACATCGTCAGCGCAGAAGAAGCTATCTTTTCCGGTTTGGTTGAACTGGTAGTAGCGGCCGGCACCGAAGGTGATTTAGGTATCACCTACGGCCACGCGCCCCTGCTTTCCGGTTTGAAGCCAGGCCCGATTCGGGTAGTGAAGCAAGGCGGCGAAGAGGAAGTGTATTACGTTTCCGGCGGTTTTCTGGAGGTTCAACCCTACCAGGTAACCGTACTGGCCGACGCAGCACTGCGTGCTGATGATCTGGACGAAGCGGCGGCTCTCGAAGCACAGAAGGCAGCTGAACACCGTCTCCACAACAACGCGGGTGAAATTGATTTCTCCCGCGCAGCTGTGGAGTTGGCAGAGGCCTCCGCCAAACTTCGTACACTGCAGGCAATTCGCAAGCACGTTAATAAATAAGTGCAGGCGCAAATGCCGTCAAAAAAGGGTAGCATTGGCTGCCCTTTTTTGTTGTTAGATACACAATTTACTTTTTAAACGATGTTCCGTCGGGGCGTCCAGGGACGGCCGGGAACCGACCAGGATAAGCTATGTTAGACATCGTTGTCTTAGCCGCAGGCAAAGGCACCCGAATGAAATCGGATCTGCCTAAAGTACTCCACCCCATCGCTGGCAAACCCCTGCTGCAACACGTGCTAGATACCAGCCAGAAGCTCGGCGAAAGTGAGCTCATTGTGGTTGTGGGCCACGGCGCCGAAAGCGTTAAAACCCGTGTAGCTGCACCCAAGCTTAAATTTGTTGATCAAACCGAGCAGTTGGGTACGGGCCACGCAGTACAGCAAACGCTCACCCACCTGCGTGACGACGCCGTAGTACTCATTCTCTACGGTGATGTACCACTGATAGCCGCTGATACGCTGCAAAGCATGGTGGATCAGGTAACCCATTTTGACATGGCCCTGCTCACCGTCTTACTGGCAGACCCAACGGGCTACGGGCGTATACTTCGCAACGCAGAAAACCACATTGTTGCCATTGTTGAGCAAAAAGATGCAAACCCTGCACAACTTGCCATCCAGGAAGTTAATACCGGGGTAATGGCTGTCAAAGGCGCGTTACTCAAGCGCTGGCTGCCAGAGCTTTCTAACGATAACGCCCAGGGTGAGTACTACCTTACCGACATCATTGCGCTGGCCTCCCGTGATGGGATTACCGTCAAGGGCATACACCCGGCTTCAGAACTGGAGGTGTTAGGCGTTAACAATCGCCGCCAGCAGGCGGAGCTTGAGCGCTATTATCAAAAAACCAACGCCGACCAACTCATGGAGGCGGGTGTGACATTGCTGGACCCTTATCGCTTTGATGTGCGTGGCGAATTCCAGTGTGGCCACGATGTGATCATCGATGTTAACTGCGTATTCGAGGGCACTGTAAGCCTTGGCAACAACGTGGTTATAGAGCCCAATTGCATTCTTAGGAATGTGACCCTTGGCGACAACGTATTGGTTAAAGCCAATAGCCACCTTGAAGATACCCGCGTTGAAAACAATTGCGAAATCGGCCCCTACGCGCGACTAAGGCCGGGCACGGTATTAAAAGACAATGCCAAAATTGGCAATTTTGTTGAAACCAAGAAAACCACAGTAGGCGTTGGAAGCAAAATTAATCACCTAAGTTATGTGGGTGATGCATCTCTGGGCGAAGGCGTTAACATTGGCGCCGGCACCATTACCTGCAATTACGACGGCGTGAATAAATTTAAAACCACCATCGGTAACCGGGTTTTTGTAGGCTCAAATACCGCCTTGGTAGCCCCGGTGACCTTGGCCGATGACGCCACCATTGGCGCCGGTTCAATCATTACCAAAGACGTGGAAGCGCAAGAATTGGCCATCGCCAGAGCCAAGCAGCGCAATATTACAGGCTGGGCAAAGCCCACCAAAAAGTAATGGGTTTTTATTCCTAGTGACTAAAAATTAGTCGCTAGTGACTTCTTAAAAGACAGGAAACAACTATGTGTGGAATTGTAGGCGCCGTTGCCAGCCGCAATGTAACAGGGATATTAATTGAAGGCCTAAAGCGCCTGGAATACCGCGGCTATGATTCCGCAGGGGTTGCAGTTATTACCGAAAACGGCGAGCTGGCCGTGCGCAAGGCCGTGGGCAAAGTAAAGGGCTTAACCGACAAACTTGAGGCAAGCCCTGCTATCGGCCACACGGGTATTGCCCATACCCGCTGGGCAACCCACGGCAAGCCAACGGAGCTCAATGCCCATCCGCACACCTCTGGCAATATTGCAGTGGTTCACAATGGCATCATTGAAAACCACGAAGCATTGCGCACAGAGCTGAAAGCTGCCGGCTATACCTTTGTCTCTGAAACAGATACCGAAGTTGTGGCGCACTTGGTGCATCAACTGGTATCTGGCGGTGCATCGTTAAAAGATGCAGTAACCCGTGCTGTGGCAAAATTTGATGGCGCCTATGCCCTGGCGGTGGTAGATCTCAATCGCCCCGATGAACTCTTGGCTTGCCGCAGTGGTAGCCCGCTGGTGCTGGGCCTTGGTATTGAAGAAAACTTTGTGGCCTCTGATCAAATGGCGTTGCGCCAGGTTACCGACCGCTTTGTGTTTTTGCAGGAAGGCGACCTCGTTCACCTGCAAGGGAAAACCGTAGAGATATTTGATCAGGCGGGTGCAAAGGTTGAGCGCAAGGTTGACCAGCTAACCGATAAAGCAGAAGTGGCAGATAAGGGCGAATACCGCCACTACATGCTCAAGGAAATTTTCGAACAACCAGCGGTGCTCACGCGTACGCTGCAAGGGCGCATCAGTAAGACCCGCGTATTGGAAGAATCCTTTGGGGCAGAAGCTTCAAAGATATTTGATAAAACCGAGGGTGTGCAAATCATTGCCTGTGGCACCAGCTACCACGCGGGCCTTGTGGCAAAGTATTGGCTGGAATCTATTGCGGGCATTCCCTGCCAGGTAGAAGTGGCCAGTGAATACCGTTACAGGAAAGTATTCGTACCTAAAAACACCCTGTTTGTGACCATCTCCCAATCCGGTGAAACGGCAGATACGTTGGCTGCGCTCAAAGAAGCGCAAAAAAGCGATTATTTGGCGAGCCTCGTTATCTGCAACGCACCCAACTCTTCGTTAGTGCGCGAGTCAGACCTGGTGTTCATGACCCAAGCGGGCCCGGAAATAGGCGTGGCTTCCACCAAGGCGTTCACCACCCAGTTGGTTGCGCTGCAAATGTTAACCATCGCCCTTGGCCGTCGTCAGGGTTTAACAGAGGCAACAGAAGCTAACATGGTGCAGGCTTTGGCCTCACTGCCGGAACAAATTACCAAAGCGCTGGCATTGGATTCTGAAATCAAAGCCACCAGTGAAAAGTTCGCCGATAAACGCCATGCGCTGTTTCTAGGCCGCGGTGTGGAATACCCTGTTGCTATGGAGGGTGCTCTCAAGCTCAAAGAAATTTCCTACATACATGCCGAGTCTTACCCTGCCGGTGAACTAAAGCACGGCCCCCTGGCGCTGGTAGATGCCGACATGCCCATTGTGGCAGTGGCGCCTAACAACGAGCTGATGGAAAAACTGAAATCCAACCTTGAAGAAGTGCAGGCCCGTGGCGGAAAGCTATTTGTGTTTTCTGATCAAGCCTCAGCCTTTCCAAGCTCGGATGATGTCACTGTAATAGACGTACATTCAGTACCCGATTCCATCGCACCCATGGTGTACACCATCCCCTTACAGTTGTTGAGCTACCACGTAGCCATTGTGAAAGGCACAGACGTAGACCAACCGCGCAATCTGGCCAAATCGGTTACTGTTGAATAATGCGGCTTGATGTTGCACTTGTGGAGCGCGGCTTGGCCCGCTCCCGTAGCCAGGCCCAGGAAATCATCAAAGCGGGCTTGGTTTGCGTTAACAATCACACGGTTACCAAGCCGTCCTTTACCGTTGAGGCTGATACATCTGTGCGGGTAACTGCCAGTGAAATCACCCAATTTGTTTCCCGTGGTGGTTTAAAACTTGCGGGCGCAATTCAGCATCTGGGTTTGAACCTAGAAGGCCTGCTGGTGCTGGATATCGGTCAATCCACAGGCGGTTTTACCGATTGCGTGTTACAGCTAGGTGCAAGTCTTGTAGTAGGCGTGGATGTGGGCCAGGATCAACTGGCAGCCAGTATAAAACGCGACCCTCGTGTAATCAGTTTTGAAGGGGTTAACGCCCGGGATCTTCCTGCCGCCAGTTTGCTGCCTCACACAGCCAATAAGGGCTTTTCACTGGCTGTAATGGATGTCTCCTTTATCTCCCAAACCCATATTATCCCTACCCTTGAGTCCGTGTTGAGCGACAAGGGAGAATTCCTATCTTTGGTTAAACCACAGTTTGAGCTTCAACCGGAACAGATTGGTAAAAACGGCCTGGTAAAATCTGCAGATTATTACCCCTTGGTTGAAAGAAAAATAAAGTCGTGCCTTGCAGAGCATTCGTTTGATGTGTTGGACTATTTTGAATCCCCAATAGTCGGCGGCGATGGAAACAGAGAGTTCTTTGTATACGCAAGAAGGTCTTCAGGCCAATGAGGCGCCAAAGTTAACCTAGGTTAAATAGGCCGTAGTATTTACTCCTTGCGCATTTTAAGCATTTCACAGTCGTTATCTGTATTGCACGCATGTAGATCTACACGTCAAATCAGCCTGGCTAATTAAAATACCCATTTGGCATAAAAACCGTTAACTAATAACAGGCGCCATTTTTGTCGCCTAAATAAACGAAAAAACCAAGATTATCCAATAATAACTGTCACAAACTTTCATGCGTTAGGGAATGCTAATTTTTAATAGAAAATTCGACTAACAGCAACTTTGCAGATTGTAAAAGCCCTTCCTAGTATTACCTTCACTTGTGTAGTTCGCCGTAACTGCCGTTACTGAAGGATGAGCGGAAGGAGTTGTTGTTTGTATAAGCGCATCGCTTGCCTATGCAGCCTCACCACATCGGATTCAGGTGCCAGCCGATCTGACGCCATTACCGAAATCTTTGCTGATTTCAAAAAACACAATAAAGACGAAAAGCTCGTAGGTGTTTTTTTGGTGTGTGACGACGTACTTTTTCAACTACTTGAAGGTGAATCTGCACGCCTTGGTAATGTGATGTACCACTTAAATCGCAGCCCCCATACGGAAAACGCCAGTATTATCATCAATGCAGATATACCAAGCCCCTCGTTTACCCGCTGTACTTTAAAAGAGATCGACAAATCCATAGATGCCCACCGCTACTACGCGAGTCGTATCTATCGTGCCATTGCAGGCCAAATGCCCCTGCCAACGGGTGAGAACAAGCAAAGGCTAGACGCCTTGTTTGGCGAAACCGAGCAACAGGATGACGATGTACTGGCGAGTTCACCAAGCTTTAAAAACAAAGTGCTGTCTATGAAATCCTGGCCGCGACCTACCCAACTGCGACTGGACGCAGCGCTCATGAAGCTTTGCCCGCTACTTATTGGTCGTGAAGTGGCCTTTAACAGATTGCTTGACCTCAATGTTTTGGGCAATGAGCAAGAACTGGTGGTAAACCTTGAAAAGCTAAGAGCCGCCGATGCGTTAATTGTTAGTGCGCGAAAACCGCCGGATAACCTGCACCACCTGCCGGTAAAACCAGCACAAGAGCAAGCTACACCGCCAGCTGAGAATGAGGGGCTGGGACGTTTCTCCAGTGCACTAAAGAGCTTCATTAACAACCAACGGTTAAAGGGAGCCCGTCGCTAATGAGCAAAATATACAAGAAATTGGCGATTGTTGGCGAGGTTGGCGCAGGCAAAACCCAGTTGGTGCATACCATCAGCGAAATTTCGCCCTTTGCAACCGAAGCAAAATCCAGTGTGGATATTGGCAAGGAATTTACGACTGTTGGTATTGACTATGGGCGCTTATCGTTGGAAGAAGACATTGCCCTTGGCCTTTATGGGTTACCCGGCCAAAAACGCTTCCAACTGCTATGGGACATGGTGAAAAACGGGCTATGGGGTTTGCTGGTACTGATTAAATTCAATGATGATCTGAATGTTAAAAGCTTAGGTGATGTACTTAAACACTTTGATCCGGTAAATAACAACCTGCCTGTTGTGATTGGCCTTACGCACATAGATCACGCAACCTCTGATGAAGAAATAGATCTTTTCATTAACCTTATTCAATACGAAATCGAAGAGTATGACATCTGCGCGCCCATTCTCCCCATAGATCCACGTGAGATTGAGTCTTCTCTGGCG
This sequence comes from Simiduia sp. 21SJ11W-1, assembly GCF_024138675.1. Taxonomy (NCBI): domain Bacteria; kingdom Pseudomonadati; phylum Pseudomonadota; class Gammaproteobacteria; order Cellvibrionales; family Cellvibrionaceae; genus Simiduia; species Simiduia sp. 21SJ11W-1. Next base: position 16,610 of record NZ_CP090959.1, read on the forward strand.
TTACTTCAAATGTTCGATTCTCTTCAAAATGCTTTCAGCGCACCCACAGAGGTACAACAATATGTCGGTTAATGAACGGGTGTTGGTTGAGATTAAAACCTTGTTTAACAGCTATGGTGAAAATGATGCGCTGGAAGTTATTTCGCTGGCCACCACCGATGGCTTCCCGATTTACACACACAAACAAATCGCCCGCACTATAGAGGAAGATACCTTAAGCGCCGCCGCCAGCACCTTGCATTCCGTAAGTAATGCCGTTGCCCAACAAATACTCGGTAAAAGCTTTAGGGTAACCTTCATTGAAGCTGAACAGGGCAATGTAGCCATAGTAGATTTAACTATCGCCTCACAAAACTGCGTGTTGGTGATGTCTGCCAGCGAAGCCCTGAACATCGCAAGCTTGCGCTTACTGATTACCCGGCTTGCCAACGAAATTCAAACCGCCGCATTAAATACCGCCGCTGCCTCGGCTTAGGCAGCAATTTATTCCAACCAGGAGTTACCTTTATGAGCACGATGGAAGACGTAAAAGCAGGATTGATGGACGTAGATGGCGCCTTAGGATGCGCGATTGTTGATTACACCACAGGTATGTTGCTGGCTTCTGCCGGTGGTGGTGTAGACCTGGAGCTCGCCGCTGCTGGCAACAGCGAAGTGGTAAAAGCGAAAATGAACACCATGAAAAGCCTGGGCATAGCAGGTGGCATTGAAGATATATTGATTACCCTGGATTCCCAGCTTCATATCATACGCCCCAGCACTTCCAATGAGGGGCTATTCATTTATCTGGTGCTTGATAAAAGCAAGGCGAATCTGGCGCTTGCACGCCGTAAAACCGCAGATCTTGAAAAAGAAATGAAGCGCGTTTAAAGAGCTCGCTAGGCAATTAACTATTTCAACTTGAGGGTATAAGCTGAAATAGTTAGTTGGATTAGTCGCCAAAAAACGGGCTGGTTGATTGCAACCGGCCCGTTTTTTATGGAGCCCTACTAGTTCTGTACCCGAAGTTTACGAAGCCCTTGCTTAAGCCTGAACAAATGATCGTGCAGTTTGGGGCCTTTGTGTTTGGCTACCCCAATAGCCAGTACATCAATCACCACTAAATGGGCGATGCGTGAAGACAGGGGCGTATAAATTTCAATGTCTTCCTCAACATCTACTTCAATGGGAATGCTGGCCTTTTGAATAACGGGTGAGCCGGAAGGGGCAATGGCAATCACAACGCCGCCTACGCTGCGCACGACTTCAATGGCGTTTATGAGGGCCTCGGTACGGCCCGATTGGGAAATGGCCACAACCACGTCACCCGGCTGCATGCTCATGGCGCTCATGTGTTGAATGTGATGATCTGAATAGGCGGCGGTGGCCAATTGCAGGCGGAAGAATTTGTGCTGGGCATCTGCCGCCACAGCACCGCTTGCGCCAAAACCGAAAAATTCCACCCTGTTGGCATTGCATAGCGCAGTAACCGCGCGATCGAGAATTTCCGGGTTCAGGCTATCGCGCACTTTGAGCAGGGTATCTACGGTGGAATCGAACACCTTGTGGCTGTAATCGGCCACGGTATCTTCATCGGTTACGGCAATTTGGCCGAAGCTTGGGCTGGCGGCCAGCTGTTGGGCCAAGTTGAGCTTGAAATCCTGAAACCCCTCGCACCCGATGGCACGGCAAAAACGCACCACGGTGGGTTCGCTTACCTCGGCGCGTTTGGCCAGGTCTACAATGCGCATGTGGATAATATCTGCCGGGTGCCCCAATACGAACTCAGCCACTTTGCGTTCAGACTTGCGCATCGTTAAGATAGCGTCACTGATTTTTTGTGTCATGAGTGCCGGTTTCACTGCCTACTCCTTGTCAAAGCTTTCTGCGTTGTTGGCGTGGCGGGCGCAAATGCGACCTGGCCTGTTTCACCCACAGCAGCGGCGCGCCGCTTGTAGACCCGGCATTATTTTATTCAATCATGTAGTAAAAACACCAGATTTTTGTAGTTTTCCTACATACAGCGAAATATGATGGTGCATGGACGTTTCTCGCCTGCTCGACCAACTCAATGATGCGCAACGCGAGGCCGTTAGCGCAGAACCCTGTAACCAACTGATTCTGGCCGGTGCCGGTAGCGGCAAAACCCGTGTGCTGGTGCACCGCATTGCCTGGCTGATAGAGGTAGAGCAGGTTTCGCCGGTATCCATTATGGCGGTAACCTTTACCAACAAAGCCGCCCGTGAAATGCGCGCACGTTTGGAAGAGCTGCTGGGCTTAAACCCCCGCGCCATGTGGGTGGGTACCTTCCACGGCCTAGCCCATCGCCTGCTTAAAATGCATTGGCAAGACGCAAAGCTGCCGCAGAACTTCCAGATACTGGATTCAGACGACCAGCTGCGCATGATCAAACGGGTGTGCGCAGAGCTGCAGCTCGATGAAAAACAGTGGCCTGCACGCCAAGCCCAGTGGTGGATTAACAGCCAGAAAGATGAAGGCCGTCGCGCGGCACACGTAGATGATACAGGTGATGTGTACACGCGCACCCACCTTGCCATTTACCGGGGGTATGAGGCCGCCTGCAACACCACAGGCCTTGTGGACTTTGGTGAGCTGCTACTGCGTGCGCTGGAACTGTTGAGAGACAACCCGGCCCTGCTGAAACACTACCAACAGCGCTTCCCTTTCATTTTGGTAGACGAATTTCAAGATACCAACGCCGTGCAGTACGCCTGGCTCAGGGTACTGGCGGGCAAGCGTGCCCATGTGACAGCCGTAGGGGATGATGATCAATCTATTTACGGCTGGCGCGGCGCGCGCATAGAAAATATCCAGCGCTTTACCGATGATTTTGCCAACACCAAAACCATCCGGCTTGAGCAAAACTACCGCTCTACCGCCAATATTCTCAATGCAGCCAACGCCGTTATTGATAACAACCAAGGCCGTTTGGGCAAGCAGCTGTGGACAGACGGCGATGAAGGCGAACAGATTGCCCTCTACGCCGCCTACAATGAGCAGGATGAAGCGCGCTTTATAGTAGAGCGCATAGAGCAATGGCACAGCCAGCCCAATCGCAGGCTGGATGAAGTGGCCATCTTGTACCGCTCTAACGCCCAATCGCGGGTTTTGGAAGAAGCGCTGTTGCGCGAACAGGTGCCCTATCGCATTTATGGCGGCCAACGTTTCTACGAGCGGCTGGAAATCAAAAATGCGCTGGCGTATTTGCGTTTGATAAACAACCCCCACGACGATCCGGCCTTTGAGCGGGTGGTGAACACCCCGACCCGGGGCATAGGTGAAAAATCGGTAGATAACATCCGCCAATTCGCCCGCGCAGAGGGCTGCTCTTTATGGGCGGCCGCACAAAAAATGGTGCAGGAAAAGGTACTGGCTGCCCGCGCACGCGCAGCCGTAGAAGCCTTTCAGCTTTTGGTTGGCGAATTAAAAGAGGCCACCGCCGAGCTGCCCCTTGGGGAAATAGTAGACAAAGTCATCAAGGGCTCTGGCCTGTTAGACTTTCACAAAAACGAGAAAGGTGAAAAGGGCCAGGCGCGGGTAGAAAACCTTCAGGAACTCACCAATGCCTGCGGCAGTTTTGTAGGTGAAGACGAAAACATCTCAGACTTAGCCGAGTTTTTAGACGGCGCTGCATTAGATGCCGGCGAAAGCCAGGCCGATGAATTTGAAGATGCGGTTCAGCTCATGACCTTGCATTCGGCCAAAGGCCTCGAATTCCCCCTGGTGTTTCTTGCGGGCATGGAGGAAAACCTCTTTCCTCACAAAATGTCTATGGAGGAACCGGGCCGCCTGGAAGAAGAGCGCAGGCTCGCCTATGTGGGCATTACCCGCGCCATGGAAAAGCTGTACCTCACCTACGCGGAATCGCGGCGCATGTACGGCAGTGAAACCTACAATGCGCTTTCGCGCTTTGTAAAAGAAATACCCAATAACCTGCTGGAAGAAGTGCGTATAAAAGCAAGCTTTAGCCGCCCGGTATCCTTTGAGCGCGCCGCCCCATCACGCTGGGACAACCAGGCAGAAGCAGCTGCCGGTACCGGGTTCTCGCTGGGCCAAGGCGTGTTACACCCGATATTCGGCGAAGGGGTAATCACACAGTTTGAAGGCCAGGGCGCCAATGCCCGCGTGCAGGTAAATTTCATCAACGAAGGCAGCAAATGGCTGGTGCTGAGGCTTGCCAAACTAGAAGCACTCTAGGTGCGCAATTAAGAAAAAAATAAACACAATAATTAAGGCTCATTTCATGAATACATCTGCTTCCCGCGCACGCATGCAAGGCCAGGCTGCTTGGGTGCCGCTCACATTGGTGGCCTTGGTAGCGCTTGTTGTGGCCCTATTTTATGCGCTGGTTTTCAGCCAGCCGGCGGCCCGCACCCTGGCCGAGCCAGGTGTAGTGCAAAGCCAACAGCTATACCGCTGGCGCATGGCCACCACCTGGCCCAAGAACTTCCCCGGATTGGGTATGGCCGCAGAAAACTTTGCCCAATGGATTAATCTGGCAAGTGATGGGCGTTTACAGGTAACCGTATACGGCGCTAACGAACTGGTGCCTGCACTCGGTGTGTTTGATGCCGTTTCAAGCGGCAGTGTAGAAATGGGCCACGGTGGTGCCTATTACTGGAAAGGTAAAATTCCCGCTGCGCCATTTTTCACATCAGTGCCTTTTGGTATGAATGCCCAGGAAATGAACGGCTGGCTGCATTATGGCAATGGCCTGGCACTTTGGCGCGAAGCTTACGCGCCCTTCAACATAGTGCCCTTTGCGGGCGGCAATACCGGCGTACAAATGGCGGGCTGGTTTAACAAAGAAATCAATTCAATGGCCGATATCAAAGGCCTGAAAATGCGCATTCCCGGTTTGGGTGGCGAAGTGTTCACCCGCGCCGGTGGCGTGGCGGTAAACATTCCCGGTAACGAGTTGTATACCTCGTTGCAAACCGGTGTGATAGATGCCACCGAATGGGTGGGCCCCTATAACGATTTAGCCTTCGGTTTTCATCAAGTGGCTAAATATTACTACTACCCCGGCTGGCACGAACCTGGCCCAACCCTTGAACTGATTGTTAATAAAACAGCGCTTGAATCGCTACCGGAAGATTTGCAGAAACTCGTTGAAGTAACCGCGCGGGCCGTTAACCAGGATATGCTGGATGAATACACTGCCCGTAACAACCGCGCAATGAACGAGCTGGTTAATCAACACGGCGTGCAAATTAAACGCCTGCCGCAAGATGTGCTTGATAACCTCAAGCGCATTTCAGAAGAGATGTACGCCGAGCAATCGGCCAGTGATCCATTTTTTGCCAAGGTATATGCCGACTACAAGGCCTTTCGTGATCAGGCAAAAAATTACCACGGTATATCGGAAGAGGCGTATTACGAAAGCCGGTAACTATCGCAACCATAAAAAAGGCCGAAATACTGAACTGTATTTCGGCCTTTTTTGTCTATAAGTTATCTTGAATGGTCGAACTACCAACCCCAATCGTTGTTTTCAAGGCTCTCGGTTTTTTTACTTTCTTCAGTTGTTTTCGGTTTGCCTGTGGTTGGGTCCAGACCAATGCCCGGTTTTACCGCTGATAGGCCGTTCAGTAATTGTGGATATTCACTCGGGCCTGCGATATGTAGGTGATCCATAAAATCCCAAAAGCTTGCCATTACCTTGTTTTCCGCAAAGGGGCTTATTGGATGCGACATATCGAATTGGTTTTCGGGAAGAAAGGTAATTCTGAGAGCGAAATTTTCCTTAAGCACCGTTTCTAACATGGTTTCTTTGGAAATATTTTTACTGACAAGTGTGTGCTGAAACCACTCTCTATTGCCAATAACTTTCTTTTGTATGTCTAAGTAAGACTCGGCGCAGAGGAACGCATCCCGGTCGCCATCTTTGCTATAGCACTTGTTGTTTTCAAGAATTATATCCTGAAATCTAACATTGAATAATGTAGGTTCATACACTGCTGGATTATACCAAATCAGCCTAATTTCTACTGAATTCACACCAGTAATATGCGACTTCTCAACTATGTCAGCCCAGGTTGTCCATCGGCATAAGGCTATTGGAAGTGATGCACGATTGACCTTGCCGTTAAAAACTTCTTCTTTATCCTTTTTCCATTGCGGCAGAAATTCACGGAACACTTCGTAGTCGCTGATATCCACTTCAGCGGGAGCAAACTTTAGCGCAAAGGGTCCCTCTTCCTGTAGAACCTTACCGTAGAAGGACAAATTGAATTCGGATAATTGGTAGACGTTAAGCGGGCTGTGTGAAAAAGTCTCCCAGCCCAGATGCTGTACTTGGTCTAGTGCTCTCATAGGTTCCACTGTGTTGTCATGGATACAAACTTTTTGGTAAGGGCTGTAAAAGTAAGTTCTCGGTAAGCATCGATATTGGCGCTCACTATCGGTAACTTGCTTTCCACCACATTTTGCAATTGGTTCTGCCCGGCTTTAATGGTTGCCAGAGACTTTTCCCAAGCGCTACTTTTTTCTAGGCCGGTTGTTGCGCTAGCAGGCCCGGTAAACTGATGAAAGCGTGCACGTGTGGAAATAAAGTCGAGGTTTTTATAGCGGCTTACAGAACCAAGAGACTCCAATCGTTTGGCTTCCTTTACCATGTTTACGGTGGGGTCAATAAATTCGAAACTGTGATAATTGAGTTGCTTGATGCCTCGACGCTCAACAACATCCAGCGCTTTTGATAACAAGGTAGCGCCATCGCCAAAAACGTACCAAAGGTGCGGGCTATCGATATCACCCCAATACTGCTTCTGGGTGTTAATTAATATATTGGCAAGGCGGTCGGGCCCGGCTGATCCGGTTTGTTGCTTGCTGGGCAACCAGGTGCCATAGCCATCAACGGTGTAACTGGGTGAGTAATAGAGTGCAAACCCCTCTCCCGTCATATGTTTTGCGGCTCGTCTATCAAGAAAGTCGCCTATTTTATTTTGCGTGCTCTTAAGCGAGTAATGCGCTGTATCGTTGTTGTAAACGCTACCGATAGTGCCGATTAAGGTCGGCATTGTATCTGTTTCTAATTCCTTGCTTCTCCAGCCTTCATCGACGTTATTTATGCGATAAAACCCCGGCCCTTGTTCGCTCTCCCCCATTACGGCCTGAGCAACATCGGTAATATAAACACCCGGCCCGTGGCTATTCTCGATCTTGTCTTGTAATACCAGGTATGTCACAACCACGGTGCCGCAATGGCTGCGATGCAGGTGAGCGGTTTGCAGGTTTTTGCTGGAGGTGACACTGCCCGCGGTGGCGCTTAGCTGCTTTATTGCGGCGATAGTGGTTTCACGGGTATTTGCGAAGTTCTCTACATAATCCATGTATTTGGGCAGCAACATGGGGTCGATAAATACTTTTTTCCCAGATTGGCCTTGGGTACTGCCATCGAAATAGATGAACTTCTGGAGGTTTTCAGAGAGTTTGCCGAACATGGAATTCCTTTTACAAATGCGTCCTTGGTGCGCGGAATGTAAAAGAGAGTGCTATGGGTGGCAATGAGAGGCGGAAATTCGGCGGAAAATCAGCCAGCTTGGCGTATTAAATGGGGTATCGGTGGTGCGTAGGTACCAAATAGTTACAGGGGCTTTGCCCCTGTATTACTTGTTGATGGGGCGCGTGCGGCCGTTGCCGTCGATGGCCACAAACACAAACTCGCCCTCGGTGATTTTTTGGGCCTCACCGCCTTGCGGGTCCATTATCCAGGCTTCTACCAAGGTGCGAATTGACGAGCGCCCCACTTCTTCCACATCCACATAAAAGCCAACGCTTGCGCCAACGGGCACCGGGCGCAGAAACACCATGGAGCCAACCGCTACGGTGGTCACTCGCCCATTGGCGATGGCCTGGGCTGTGATGGAGCCGGCCAGATCCATTTTAGTCATCAACCAGCCGCCGTAGATATCGCCGCTGGGGTTGGTATCGGCGGGCAGTGTTAATGCCTGCAGCATTAATTGGCCGGATGGCGTGGGATTTTCGTCTTCGTTTTGCATCATTGCTTCTCGTTATTGGTACCGCGGGTGTCGCTAGCTGCGCAGCAGGTTTGGCAGCCAAGAGACGATGCCAGGTTCGAGCGCGAGCAGCGCGAGCAACAGCAATTGGATCACAATAAAAGGCACTACGCCACGGTAAATCTGTGCGGTAGCTACCGAATCCGGCGCTACGCCACGCAGGTAAAACAGGGCAAAGCCAAAGGGTGGCGTCAAAAAGCTCGTTTGCAGGTTTATGGCAATCATGATGCCAAGCCACAAGGGATCTACCCCAAGGCTGAACAGCACCGGCGCAATGATAGGCACCACCACAAAGGTAATCTCGATGAAGTCGAGAATAAAACCCAGCAGGAAGATCAGCACCATCACCACCAACAGCGCCGTGAGCGTGCCACCGGGCAGTCCGGTAAAGAGCTCGTGAACCAGGGCTTCGCCGCCCAGGCCGCGAAATACCAGCGAAAAGAGCGAGGCGCCAATGAGAATGCCAAACACCATGGCGGTAATGCGGCTGGTGGATTGCACCACGTCGCGCACAATGGCCGTGCTCAGCTTGCCCTTAAGCAGTGCCAACAGCAGCGCCCCGAATGCCCCCACACCGGCGGCCTCTGTGGGCGTGGCGGCACCGGTGAGAATCGAGCCCAACACAAGCACAATGAGCGCGATGGGGGGCAACAGGCTTGCCAAGAGGTCTTTTAGCGGTGGCGCTGTGTCGTTGCCGGCAGGTGCAAGATCGGGTTGCCGCCAGGCCTTCACCAGGATGTAAAGCACGTAAAACAGCACCAGTAACAGGCCAGGCACCAGTGCGCCGATGAACAAGTCTCCCACGGAGATGGGCTCGGCGTTGTAGACACCCTGTTTAAGTTGAGATTGCTGGTAGGCGCTGCTGAGGATATCGCCCAGTAACACCAGTGCAATGGAGGGTGGAATAATCTGCCCCAAAGTGCCGGTTGCGCAGATGGTGCCGGTGGCCAGTGCCGGGTGGTAGCCGCGCTTTAACATGGTGGGCAAAGACATAAGCCCCATGGTAACCACCGTGGCGCCCACGATGCCGGTACTGGCGGCCAGCAAGCTACCCACCAAAATCACAGAAAGCCCCAGGCCCCCGGGCAGGCGCCCGCAGGCGCGCGCCATATTGCTGAGCAAATCTTCCGCCAGCCGCGAGCGCTCAAGCATCACGCCCATGAATACAAACAAGGGCACGGCAATAAGGGTGACATTGGTCATGGTGCCGAACAGCCGATCTGGCAGCGCCAGCAGCAGGTTCGGGTCGAACTGGCCTAGCAAGATGCCAAGGCCTGCAAACAGCAAGGCCACACCGGCCAGCGTAAAGGCAACCGGGTAGCCGAACATCAAAACGAGGCAAACGGCGGCAAACAGCAGTAGTGGCAGCAGCTCAATCATGTGCCTGGCCCCCATAGGCCTGCACCAGCCGGCCCAAATTGCCCATAACCTGGCCTATGGCAAGTAATACAAGGCTTGCCGCAGCCACAGGCAGCAGCCCCTTTAACAAATACACATAGGGCAAGCCGCCGGCTTCGCCCGAGCCCTCTCTGATGGCCAACGCATTGGTAAAAAAGGGCCAGGTCACCCAGAGCAGCAGGCAGGCGAAGGGCAACAGGAACACCAATGCGCCCAGGCAGTTCACCCAGGCCTGGCCTTTGGGGCTGAAGCGCCGGTAAAAGATGTCTACCCGCACTTGTTGGTCTTCATCGGCGGTGTAGGCCTGTGCCAGTAGAAAAACAGCCGCGTGCAAATACACCAACCCCTCTTGCAGGGCCACGCTGCCAAGGTTAAACCCATAGCGCAGCAAGACAATCAGGCAGGTTATCAACACCATGGCCAGTGTGAGCCAAGATACCCACAAGCCCACTCGACGGGTGACAGCCTGAAGGGTGTTTTGCAGGCCTATCAGCCCATGGGCAACGGAAGACACTCCAGTATTAGGCATAAGAAAAGGCTTTTTTATAAGTATTAGCGAGGCATTATAACGCGCTGCCAAATTCTGTGTGGCAGCTATTATTTGTCATATTACTGTCACGTTGCATTCATATTATTGTCACCCAAGAGACATAGAGTAGCGCCGTCACTTAAACAGATGCCCCTTTGGAGGACAACGTGAAGAAATTACTGACTACTGCCGCTTTGGCTGCCACCACACTCGGTGTGGCCATGACTGCCGGTGCGGCTGCGCGCGATCACATTAGCATTGTGGGTTCATCCACGGTATACCCTTTCTCCACCACCGTGGCCGAGCGCTTTGGCCGCTCTACCAACTTCAAGGCCCCCAAGGTTGAGTCAACCGGCACTGGCGGTGGCTTCAAGCTGTTCTGTGGCGGCGTGGGTGTGCAATACCCGGATATGACCAACGCCTCGCGCGCCATTAAGGATTCCGAGCGCGACATGTGCGCTGAAAACGGTGTGACAGACGTAGTAGAAGTGCTGATCGGCTACGATGGCATCGTAATTGCCAACGCCAAGGCCGCACCCCAGTTCAAGGTTACCCGCAAGGATTTGTTCCTGGCTCTGGCCAAAGAAGTGCCAAACCCCAAAGGTGGCGAGCAGCTCATTGCCAACCCCTACAAAACCTGGAAAGACGTAAACCCCGCACTGCCAGCGAGCAAAATTGAAGTGCTGGGCCCGCCGCCCACCTCTGGTACCCGCGATGCGTTCCTGGAGATGGCCATGGAAGGTGGCTGCGACAGCATCGAGTGGATTGCTGCGCTGAAAAAAGCCGACAAAAATAAGCACAAAACCATTTGCCACGAAATCCGTGAAGATGGCGCCTATGTAGAAGCCGGCGAAAACGACAACCTGATCGTGCAAAAGCTGAATGCCAACCCGAATGCCTTGGGCATCTTCGGTTTCAGCTTCCTGGATCAGAACAGCGACAAGGTAAAAGCATCATTGGTAGATGGCAAAGAGCCAACTTTTGATACCATCGCCGATGGCAGCTACCCTATTTCCCGCCCACTGTATTTCTACGTGAAGAAAGCCCACGTAGGTGTAGTGCCCGGCATTAGCGAGTACCTGGCGGAATTCACCAGCGAAAAGGCCTGGGGCGATGAAGGTTACCTGACCGATAAAGGCATGATCCCCATGGCCAAGACCAAGCGCAACAAGATCGGCGCCGACGTCCGTGCACTGAAGGCCATGTAAACACCGCTTTCGCGGTATGATACGCCAATCGCCTGGTGAGCCTCACCGGGCGATTGTTTTTATATAGAAACCAAGAATTTATGCAGCCCATTACACTTATCAGTACGCTTGCCGCCCTCGCGGTGTTTGCCTTTGTTATCGGTCGCGGCCGGGCAATGTTGCAATCACAAGCCGTAGGCGGCGCGCGAAGTCTCGCATCCCTGCCCTTTTACTACGGTATGCTCACAGCCCTGTGGTGTGCGCTGCCGGCCTTGCTGGTGCTGGGCGTGTGGCAATTGTTTGATGCCCGCCTGATTGAGTGGATGGTAATTGCCAAGCTGCCCGCCGCTTCACAAGCGCTGCCTGCCGATGAGTTGGGCCTGCTGCTCAATACCGTATCAAACATCGCCCAGGGTCACCTGCCTGTAGAAAGCCAACCGGCTGAAATGGTGGCGGCGGCCGAAAGCCTGAAAAACATTCAGCACACCAACCGCTTGGCGGTAACCGGCGTGGTGTTAAGCCTGGGTATATTGGGCCTGATGTTTGGCTGGAGCCGCGTTGCGCCCCAGTTGCGCGCGCGCCAGAAAGTGGAATCGGCATTTAGCTGGGTACTGTTGGCCTGCTCTTGCCTGGCCATTCTCACAACCGTGGGCATTGTGTTCAGCGTGTTGTTTGAATCGCTGCAGTTTTTCCGCTCGGTGAGCCCCGTTGAATTTTTGTTCGGCACCCAGTGGAGCCCGCAAATGGCCATGCGCGCCGATCAAGTGGGCAGCTCCGGCGCCTTTGGCTCGGTGCCGCTGTTTGCCGGCACCATGTTGATTTCCTTCATTGCCATGTGTGTTGCCGTGCCCGTTGGGTTAATGGCGGCCATTTATCTGGCTGAATATGCCCATAAAAAAGTGCGCTCGGTGGTTAAACCCTTGCTCGAGGTGTTAGCGGGCATCCCCACCGTGGTGTACGGCTTTTTTGCCGCCCTCACAGTGGCGCCTTTGGTGCGCGACATAGGCCAGTCACTGGGTTTTGCCACCTCCAGTGAAAGTGCTCTGGCCGCGGGCCTGGTGATGGGCGTGATGATTATTCCCTTTGTATCGTCGCTGGCCGACGATGTGATCAGCGCCGTGCCGCAATCGCTGCGCGATGGCTCGCTGGGATTGGGTGCCACCCAATCAGAAACCATTAAACAAGTGGTGCTGCCCGCGGCGTTGCCGGGGGTGGTGGGCGGTATTTTGCTGGCCGTATCGCGCGCCATTGGCGAAACCATGATTGTGGTGATGGCCGCGGGCCTGGCCGCCAAACTTACTGCCAACCCGCTTGAGTCTGTTACCACCGTGACGGTGCAAATTGTCACTTTGCTGGTGGGCGATCAGGAATTCGACAGCCCCAAGACCCTGGCGGCGTTTGCCCTGGGTTTGATGTTGTTTGTCACCACCTTGGCGCTCAACTTTGTAGCGCTATACGTTGTAAGAAAATATCGGGAACAGTATGACTAACAGTGAATCCACCATTGAAAAAGTGAATCGCAATCTGGCGCGCCGCTATCGCGCAGAAAAGCGCTTTCGGCTGTACGGCATACTGTCGATTTTATTTGGCCTGACGTGCCTGGTGGTGTTGTTTACCGACATCATCACCAAAGGCTACAAAGGCTTTGTGTCTACCGAGATATACCTCACGGTAGATCTCAACAGTGAAGATCTGGGCATTGTTGATCCGGAGGCGGAGAACGCCTTCATGCAGGCAGATTTTGAAGGCGCCATCAAGCGCGCGCTCTATGCCCGCATGGATGTCTCAGACAGGCGCGCCAAGCGTGCCCTCAACGCGTTAATCAGCAGTGGTGCAAGCTACTCGGTGCGCGATCAGGTGAAACAAAACCCGAGCTTATTAGATACCACCCAAGGCTTCTGGTTGCTGGCCGACGACGACGTAGACACCTGGTACAAAAGCCTGGATACCAAAGCCCCCTTTCTTGGCCGCCTGAGCGAACAACAACTTGCATGGCTTAATACGCTGGTTGAAAGCGATGAGCTTCGCACAGCATGGAACACCACGTTTTTCACCAGCGGTGATTCCCGCGAGCCGGAGATGGCGGGTATTTTAGGGGCCGCGCTGGGTTCATTGTTCACCGTAATGGTCACGCTGGTACTTTCTTTCCCTATAGGCGTGGCAGCGGCTGTGTACCTTGAAGAGTATGCCCCCAAAAACCGCTGGACAGATTTGATTGAAGTGAACATCAACAACCTGGCTGCCGTGCCATCGATTATCTTCGGTTTGTTGGGCCTTGCGATTTTTATCAACTTCTTTGAAATGCCCCGCTCTATTCCGTTAGTGGGCGGCCTGGTGCTCACACTCATGACCTTGCCCACCATTATTATTTCAAGCCGCGCCGCCATTAAAGCCGTGCCGCCTTCCATTCGTGAAGCCGCACTGGGGTTGGGTGCGTCAAAAATGCAAATGGTATTGCACCATGTGTTGCCACTGGCCATGCCCGGCATGCTTACCGGCGCCATTATCGGTATGGCACAGGCGTTGGGTGAAACAGCGCCACTGTTGATGATTGGCATGGTGGCATTTGTGGTAGATGTGCCAGGCGGCGTAATGGATGCCGCCACGGCCCTACCGGTGCAGATTTTCCTGTGGGCCGATAGCCCCGAGCGCGCGTTTGTAGAAAAAACATCCGCGGCCATTATGGTTTTGCTGGGCTTTCTATTTTTAATGAATGCATTGGCTGTTTGGCTACGCCGGCGGCTGGAGCGCCGCTGGTAAGCCAGCGCTAAATGATTGACAGGGTAACCCTATGACCACCGCTGTAGCATCAACACCGATGAAAATTCCAGAGCAAGAGGCCACGGCCTACACTGGCAAAACCGTTGGCTTGCCACTGGTTGACGATGCCAAAATGAGCATGCGCGATGTCAACGTTTTTTACGCAGACAAACAAGCCATCTACGGCGTAGACCTGGATATCGGGCGCAATGAAGTGATTGCCATGATCGGCCCGTCCGGTTGTGGTAAATCCACATTTCTGCGCTGTTTGAATCGCATGAACGACACCATTGATATCTGCCGTGTTGAAGGCAAGTTAATGTTGGAAGATCGAAACATTTACGACCCGTCTCTGGATGTGGTGCCCCTGCGTGCGCGCGTGGGTATGGTGTTTCAAAAGCCGAATCCCTTCCCTAAAAGTATTTACGATAACGTGGCGTACGGGCCGCGCATTCACGGCTTGGCAAGCCGCCGCACAGAACTGGATGAAATTGTTGAAACCAGTTTGCGCAAGGCAGGCCTGTGGGAAGAGGTAAAAGATCGTCTGCATGGCCCGGGTACGGGTTTGTCGGGCGGCCAGCAGCAGCGGTTGTGTATTGCGCGTACCATTGCGGTAAGCCCGGAGGTGATCTTGATGGATGAACCCTGTTCGGCATTGGATCCGATTGCCACGGCCAAAATTGAAGAGCTGATTGCCGAGCTGAGTGAAAATTACACCATCGCCATCGTCACCCACTCTATGCAGCAGGCTGCGCGCGTATCGCACCGAACGGCCTATTTTCATTTGGGCAAACTGATTGAAGTTAACGATACTGAAAAAGTGTTCACCAACCCTGATCACGAATTAACAGAAGCCTACATCACCGGCCGCTTCGGCTGATAGGGAGCGCAGCTATGGATAAATTGCATTTAGATCGCCACATTTCACGCCAATTCAACGTTGAGCTTGAGGCCTTGCGCACCCAGTTACTGGAAATGGGCGGCCTGGTAGAGCAGCAGGTAACCGATGCGGTAGCGAGCATCGAGTCTGGCGATACGGCGCTGGCTGAAAAGGTAATTACCAATGAAGATCAGGTGGACGAGTTTGAAATAGAGCTTGATGAACAGGCCACACTGGTTCTGGCCAGGCGCCAGCCGGCGGCGTCGGATTTGCGCCTGGTGCTCGCTGTTATCAAGGCGGTGCGCGATTTGGAGCGCATTGGTGATGAAGCACAGAAAGTTGCCAAAATGGCCATTGCGCTGTCTGGCGAGGGCACCAACCGGCGCGGCGCCCAGGAGCTGCGCCACATAGGCGCAAGTGTGCTGACCATGATGAACCAGGGCCTGGATGCCTTCGCACGCTTTGATGCAGAGGCCGCACTGCGTGTGGTTGAGGCAGATGAATCGGTAGACCGTGAATACAAAACCGCCATCCGTGAAATGGTAACCTTCATGATGGAAGATCCGCGCGAAATCTCGCGGGTGATGAATGTGCTGTGGGCACTGCGTGCGCTCGAGCGCATTGGCGACCATGTGCGCAACATCTGCGAACATGTGGTTTACTTGGTGCGCGGGCTGGATATCCGCCACATCAGCCTGGATGAAGCAGAGGCAAAGATCCTAAAGCAGTAACCAAGCCGGGCCTTAGCATCTATAATGCTGCCAAGGCCTATGAGACTTTCCCGTGACTGACCGTTTTCCCCTATTGCTGATTCTTTTAAGTGCATGCATTGCCTGTGAACCCTCGCGCATTGAACGCATGTCTGATTTCGAGTTAAGCGAGCGCTATTCCAGCTGCCTGGATTCCAAACCTTCGGCCCCGGGCTACGCCACGGCCTGCGAAAACATGCGCCGCGAGTGCGAGCGACGCAAAGAAGAGCTGGGCACCTTTGTGTGCCCCAGCCAATAGCGCAGTATCGCCACTGGGCCTCACCTGCCACTGCCCCTATAATAGCGCCCTCATACACAGGTGCATGTGCACCCAGGCGGTGAGATCGTAAATGCAGGCTCTACAAATTATTGAAATGTTCGCAGGCTACAACCCCAGTGGCCAGCCAGTGGCAGAAAAGCTCCAGGTGCGCGCCAACGAAGATGGCACCTTGCAGTTGGTGAAATCACCGGCGTTTATCAAAGGCCTGGCAGCAGGCGACACCATCAAGCTGGACCCAAAAGACCAAGCCTTTGAAATTGTGCGCCGCAGCGGCAATGTGTGTATTCGCGTTTACGCCCGCGAAGACCTGGGCGCCATTGCCGAAGCCTTAACCGCGGCATTGGAAAAACTGGGCGGTGAGCTAGATATCCAAACCCCGCGTATGTTGGTGTACAGCGTGCACGTCAGCCTGGGCTTTAACACCATTGAGAAAATTTTGGGCGAGCATTTAACGGCCGATTGCCAGTGGCTCTATGGCAATGTGTACGACCCCCAAGACGGCGAAACGCCACTCAATTGGTGGCAGGAAATACTGGCCCCCGAATAACTCAACGGAAGTTTATTTATGTTAATGGTGATTTCGCCAGCCAAAACCCTGGATTACGAAACCCCCTGGCAATACAGCGCCACCACCGAGCCTGATTTTCTGGCAGACTCTAAAGCGCTGATTGAACAGCTGCGTAAATTATCGCCGCAGGATATTTCATCGTTGATGAGCATCAGCGATAAACTGGGCACACTGAATTTCGATCGTTTTCAGCAGTGGCAAACCCCGTTCACCCAAACCAACGCCAGGCCTGCGCTGCTGGCCTTCAAAGGCGATGTCTATACGGGCCTTGGTGCTGAAAATTTTGCCAAAGCCGATTTCCAGTTTGCACAAAAGCATTTGCGCATTTTGTCTGGCCTTTATGGCCTGTTGCGCCCGATGGATTTAATGCAGGCCTACCGGTTGGAAATGGGCACCAAGTTTTCAAACGATCGTGCCAAAGATCTGTACGGATTTTGGGGGCAGAAAATCACCGATGCGCTGAACACCCAACTGAAAAAACTGCGCAGTGACTCGCTGGTCAACTTGGCATCCAACGAATATTTCAAAGCCGTGAAACCCAAATCCCTGGCGGTGCCGGTGATTACGCCAGTGTTTAAGGATTGTAAAAACGGGCAATACAAAATTATCAGTTTTTACGCCAAAAAAGCCCGCGGGCTGATGGCAGCTTATGCCATTAAAGAGCGTATTACGGCTGCAGAAAAGCTTAAAGCCTTTGATTGTGATGGCTACTACTATGTGGCCGAGCAATCTTCTGCAACCGAGTGGGTGTTCTTGCGCGATGAACAAGCCTAGGGGCACTGCCCACCTATACAGGCATTAGGTGTTATAGGCATTACTTGTTGTTGTTTCCAATTTCTTAGAGCGAATTCGTCTTGCGCAGCCGGGCCAAGCTGGTAAGGTTTGCGCACGGTTTTGGCGCCCATTTGCGACTGGCCCCAGCCCTTGTCCAAAAGCAAATAACACACATAACAACAGCGCGGCAATGCACCGCAAGGCAATCATGGCACAAGACGATAATTTCGTTACTTACCTGCTTGAGCAACTCGGCCAGGCCGCTGCTCAATTGCGCCTGCCCTGCAGCCACCAGCGCCACTTTAACGCGGTAAGTTTCAGCTTGGCGGGCCAACCGGTTGCCTTGATTGTGAACAACACCTTGTTTGTGCACATTGCCGATAAGCTCGTTAATCGGCTTCTGCCAGACGCCAAACCCTTTCAGCCTGCAGGCGTGAATGTAAACAGCCAGTTTTACCCGGTACCTCTGGCCTGGCTTGCCGATGTGGCCCGCCTGGCCGAGTGCCTGGCCTCAGCCGTTGAAGACTGCCCCGCCGAAAAAGCCACCGCCTGAATACTACCCAGCTGCTAACCTGTTATGACCAATAACGGAGGCCGCAATGAGTGCACGAATTCTGGTGGTGGACGATGCCAGCTTCATTCGCGATATGGTCAAAAAAAATCTGCGCAGCCTGCTGCCCGGGGTGAAGCTCTTTGACGCCGCCGATGGCCAGCGCGCGGTTGCCCTGCTCAAAAAAGAAACCATCGACATCATTTTGTCCGACTGGGAAATGCCGGGCATGTCGGGCGAGGAGCTGCTGCAATGGGTGCGCAAACAGCCAGACCATGAGCAAACACCCTTCGTGATGGTCACCAGCCGAGGCGACCGGGAATTCGTGGTCAAAGCAGTGCAAGCGGGTGTGTCTGACTATCTGGTAAAGCCCTTCACCCCGGAAGAGCTGATGGCAAAAGTTGCCAAGCAATTAAAGCGCCTGGGCGTTGAGGCCAGTGCCGCTGCCAGTAGCCAGGGTATTGCTGCGGGCTCGATTGAAGCGCTCACGGCCAAACCTGCCAAGGCGGCCGCCACTGCCGGCGTTGCTGCGGATTCTGTAGGTGCGCTCACAGGCCGGGCACCGGCGGCCAAAGCGGCCAAGCCCAAGGCCAATGTGCGCAAGGGCATGGCCCAGGTGCGCCTGGCCAAGAGCCAGTGTGATTGCCTGATTCGTGAGCTCTCGCTGCAGGCGCTCAATGGCGTGATTCAACGCAAAGAGCCGTTGCCTGTGCTATTTGAGGCTGCAGTACTGGATATCATGGATAACGACGGCAACGCCGTGGCCCGCGTAAATGGCTACATCAGCAGCCTGCAAGCCGCCGAGCCGCGTATGGATACCCGCATGGTAAAAATCACCATTCGCTTTGTAGACGATGATCCTGCTAAATTCGATCAACTGTCGCGCTACATTGCCCGCTTGTAGCGCAGCCATAATTCTTAATGAGCAAACAAGGTGTAGTGTGGAAACCCAGGATCTGAAGCCCTTCTCCCAAGCATCCCAAAATAACCGCGACCCGATTTTGCACCACCTCAAGCGCCTGTTTGCCGATCGCCGTGGCGTGCTGGAAATTGGCAGCGGCACCGGCCAGCATGCGGTGCACTTTGCCAAGGCGATGCCGCACCTCGAGTGGTACACGAGCGATTTGCCCGAACACCATGAAGGCATTCAGCTTTGGCTGAATGAGTACCCGCTGGAAAACCTGCACCCGCCCCTAACCCTGGATGTGCTGGGCCCCTGGCCCGCCCTTGAACCCATAGATGCCGCCTACACCGCCAATACCGCCCACATCATGCCCTGGGAGGGCGTAGAGGCCATGTTTGCCGGTATTGCCGAACGGTTGCCGGCAGGCGGCCTGTGGGTGGTGTATGGCCCAATGAACTACGGCGGCAGCTACACCAGTGAAAGCAACGCGCGCTTTGATGTGTGGCTAAAGGCGCAAGACCCGGCCCGCGGTATACGCGATTACGAAAAACTGATGAGCCTTGGCCAAAGTGTGGGCCTGGATATTCGCGAAGACAACGAAATGCCCGCCAACAACCGTTTACTCGTGTGGCAAAAAGCCTAAGAGTCGTTTGCGGTTCGCGCGGCTGCGCTTTTGTGCAGCCGCGCGCGCATTCGGCCTACACCAACCTTTCAGTAGCCGGCCTTCAAAGGCTTCAAGCAGGGCTTCAAAACTAATTCCAAATCGCCGCAATATGCCCGTTATTGGTACTGTTGTCCCATAGTTTAAGTATCCATGGAAGGCAGACGTTGACACTACCTATATCTCAGAGTTTCTAAGCGATATCTGGACATGAAATCTGGGGCGCAGTTTGTGACACGACGTAAATACATCCATGTAGTCTCGACACCCGCCCTTCGGGGCCTGCCTGCAAGCACAGCGTGTAGGCGTTTAAGTGCCCGCAAAGCTTTGCTTTGCCGGCGGGCACTTAAACCCATGCGGGTGACGGTCAAAAACTCCGCCCCATATTCCATGCCTGTAGCTTTGTGGCATAGCAGTGCCCTATGGGGCTTTTACTCGCGCGTTGTTTGCTTGAACGGCAGGTAGTCAGCGGCAGCTTGCAGGTATTGGCGCGTTTGCAGGCTTTCGGTTTCTATAAACGCCTCTACGGCTGCCCGCCCGCCTTCGTGGGCCAGCCAGTGATTGGAATACACGGCCACTGGCGTAAAGCCGCGCTGGATTTTGTGCTCGCCCTGGGCGCCGGAATCAAAGCGCGCAAGCTTGCGCTCAATGGCAAATTCGATGCCCTGGTAGTAGCAGGCCTCAAAGTGCAGGCAGTCGAATTCTTCCAGGCAGCCCCAATAGCGGCCGTAGAGTGTGTGGGCATCAAAAAAATACAGCGCCGCCGCCACGGGTTGGCCGGCCTGCTCTGCAATAACCATCAGTATTTGCTCGCCCAGGCTCTGTGCCAGCTGTTCAAAAAAGCCCAGGTTCAGGTAGCCGGGCTGGCCCGAGCGCTTGAGGTAGGTGGTGTGGTAGCAGTGGTAAAAAAAGCGCCATTGTTCAGCGCTTATATCGCTGCCTGTATGCCGTGTGAGCCTGAGCCCCTGCTCGGCTACGCGGCGTCTTTCGCGCAACAGTGTTTTGCGCTTGCGCGAGGCAAAAGTAGCCACAAAATCGTCGAAATTCTGGTAGTTGTTATTAAACCAATGGTACTGCGGGGTTTCTCGCAGGGCCCAGCGGGGGCTGAGTGCGCGCGCGGCATCGGCGCTTTCCAGTAGCCAGTGAATACCGCTGGCACCCAGTTGCTGGCAGTGTTGCTCCAGCAATGCCTGCAGTTGGGTAAGTTGGGCAGCGTTCAGATTGCCGATCAGCCGAGGCCCGGTGGCCGGGGTAAAGGGCACGCTGCAAAGGAGCTTGGGGTAGTAGTTCAGGCCCGCATTTTGGTAGGCCTGGGCCCAGGCCCAGTCGAATACATACTCACCCCAGGAATGCTGCTTCAGGTACAGGGGGGCTGCCCCAATAAGCGCGCCCGAGGCCCTGATAAGCAGATGGTGCGGTTGCCAGCCGGTGGCGGCACAGACGCAGCCTTGTTGCTCAAGCGCTGCCAGAAAATCGTATTGCAAGAAGGGGTAATCTGCCCCCAAAAGCGCCTGCCAGGCATCCCGATCAACCTGCGAGATGCTGTCGATAAATTCCAGTTCCAGCGATGATTCCTGAGCGGATGCCATGGCCCTGCCTGTTGTGCAGCGGTGAGTGGGCTGGCAAAGGTATCAGGCCAGGCGCTGCTTGGGGAAGTGGCAAATAAAGGCCGAGCCCTGGCCTACCTGGCTTGTAATTTCCAGACGCCCGTCGTGGCGCGAGAGGGCGTGCTTGACGATGGCAAGGCCCAGGCCCGTGCCGCCGGTGGCGCTGTTGCGGCTGTCGTCTACCCGGTAAAAGCGCTCGGTTAGCCTCGGCAGGTGGCGCGGCTCAATGCCCGGGCCGTTGTCGGTTACTGCCACGCGCAGGCCGTAGTGATCAACGGTGGCGTTGATGTGGATGCGCGCGCCTGTCTGGGTGTATTTCACAGCGTTGTTAACCAGATTGCCAAAGGCGCTTTGGAGCTCTTTTTCCACGCCGTGTATTTTAATGTTGTCGTCGCAGCTAAGGCTGATGATTTGTTTGTCGGCCGACAGCGCCGCCGCTTCATCGCGCAGGCGCTCCAAGAGTGGCTTGAGCGCCAACGGTTGATGGCGCTCGAGGTTCACTTCGGTTTCCAGTACCGAGAGCGAGATCAAATCGTTCACCAGCAGGTGCATGCGTGTGCACTGCTGCTGCATTTGGGTAAGCGGTACGTGAAAATTTTCAGGCAGTTGGGCGGCATCGGCAAAGGTTTCCAGGTAGCCCTTGAGTACCGTCAGGGGTGTGCGCAATTCGTGCGAGACGTTGGCCACAAAATCTTTGCGCATTTGCCCGAGCTTGTGCAGGTAGGTGATGTCGCGCGCCACCACCAGTTTTTCATTCTGGCCGTAGCGGGTTACCTGAAATTGCAGGCGGTTGTCTTTGTTGCCGGAGGCGGGAATATCCAGTGGCTCGCGGAAGTCTTGTTTTTCCATGTAGGAGACAAACTTCGGGTTGCGCACATAGTTCACCAGCGGCTGGCCCTGATCGCTTTGCTCAAAGCCGAACATGCGCTCGGCAGCCGGGTTCCACCAGTCGATATTGCCGCGCGAGTCTAGCAGCAGCACGCCATCGGGCAGTGCACCGGTGGTTTCCTGCACGCGGTTTAACACCTGGCGCACCCGCTCGGACTCGCGCTCCTGGCGCTTTTGCAGCCGGTAGATGCTCTCGAAAATGTCAGACCAAATGCCGCTGGCTTCCGGGGGCGGCGTTTTGCGGCGTTGGTTGAGCCAGATGTCGAGCTGGCGAATTTGCCAGAGCATCCAGAACATGTATAACCCGCCGCCCGCCAATAACGTGGGCAGTACGTAGCCGTTAATCAGGCCAAATAGCAGGCACAAGGCCGTAAACAGCGCAACGCGCTTAAGCTCTGCGTTAAATCCTCTGAGCAACCTGTGTTACACCTTTGTTGGGGTGGCGATTATCGAACCGCAACCTTTGTGGAAAATCGGTAGCCGGAGCCTCGCACGGTTTGCACGAAGCGGTCGTGTTCACCCGGCGCCAGCGCTTTGCGCAGGCGCCGGATGTGTACGTCTACGGTGCGCTCGTCGATGTACACATTGCCACCCCAGATGTGATCCAGCAATTGGCCGCGATTGTAAACGCGCTCTTGGTGGGTGAGGAAAAACGTCAGCAGGCGGTATTCCGTGGGGCCCATGTCTACGGGCTCATCGGCAATGGTGACCCGTTGGCTGATTGGATCCAGGCAGAGCTGGTCTACAACAATGGGCTCTTCGGGGGTGTCTGGTTCAATGCGGCGCAACACCGCCTTCAGCCGGGCAATCAGCTCGCGCGGTGAGAAGGGCTTGGTGATGTAATCGTCGGCGCCGGTTTCCAGGCCCTGGATTTTGTTGTCTTCCTCACCCTTGGCGGTGAGCATGATAATGGGCAGCTTGGCGGTCATTTCATCGCGCTTGAGCCTGCGCGCAAGCTCAATGCCGCTGGTGCCGGGTATCATCCAGTCGAGCAGAATGAGGTCGGGCTTTTCGTCGATTACCAGGCTGTGGCCATCTTGTGCGTTGTCGGCTTCCAGGCAGCGGTAGTCGGCCATTTCCAGCGCCACGCGCAGCATGTCGCGGATGGCGGGTTCATCATCAATGATCAGTATGGTCTTCTTGCTCATAACCTTGTCATCTGGCATGGGTGAAGCCGTATTAGATTACGGCGATGTGACAGTTATATGAACATCGCCCACTGATCATAGCTGATGGGGCCTAAAAGCCGGTATCTGCCACAATACCCGCAAAAATCACCGCACCCACCCACTGGTTATTCAAAAAGGCCTGAAAACAGCCTTTGGGGTCGCGCCGGCGGGCCACCCATTGTTGCCAGACAAACAGTGCCGCTGCTCCCACCAGGCCCAGGTAGTAAAACTGGCCAAGTTCAAAGCGCGCGCCTGCCAGTGCCAGGGCAACCAGTGCCAGTATTTGCAGGCCGAAAATGATGCTGAGGTCGCTTTCGCCAAACAAAATGGCGGTGGATTTCACGCCAATGCGCAGGTCGTCTGGCCTATCCACCATGGCGTAGTAGGTATCGTAAGCCACCGTCCACAACACAACGGCTGTGTAAATGAGCCAGATACCCGGTTCAAGGCTGCCGCTGACAGCCGCGAAGGCCATGGGAATGGCCCAGGCAAAGGCCGCGCCCAGCACCACTTGGGGCAGGTAGGTGTGGCGCTTCATGAAGGGGTAGATGGCGGCCAACAGCAAGCCGCCAACAGACAGCGCAATAGTGAGGGTGTTGGTCAGCAGCACCAATGCAAAGGCCAACAGCACCAGCAGGGCAAATGTGATCAGGGCCGCGCGCGGGGTGACCGCGCCGCTCACAATGGGCCGGGCTTTGGTGCGGGCCACGTGGCCATCCACTTTGCGATCGGCGTAATCGTTAATAACGCAGCCGGCGGCGCGCATCAAAATCACACCCAGCACAAATACCGTAAGCTCAAGCTGTGGGGGCAGGCCGTCGGCGGCCAGCCACAGGGCCCATAGGGTGGGCCACAGCAGCAAGAGTGTGCCCACCGGGCGATCAAAGCGCATGAGCGACCAGAGTGCGCCCCACTGGTTGGGTTTTTTCTGGGGGCGGCGCGCGCGGGGCTTGCGCGTACGGTTTGCCTTGCTGGCCTGAGCCATGGGCGTTCCTTACAGGGTTCGGAGGAAGTCGGGCAAAAATACTTCGCTGACCAGCAGCGGTTGCTGGTCAAGATAAAACACAGAGCGCCTGCCCCACAAGGGGGTGTGTGTCTGGGGCGCGGCACTGGCGTGCAGGTAGCCGTGCGCCGGGCGGATTTCCGCCACCTGAATGGGCCCGCGTTGCATGCCCGGATCCTGAAACAAAAGCGCACCCAAAGGCCGGTTATCCAGCTGTTTAAGCGCTTTCAAGCGCCCCTGCAGGCTCGTGACCGGCACCAGGCTTCGGGCATATACCCAAGGGCGCCCTGCGCCTTGCAAAATCACTTCACGCACCAGCATCTTTTGGCGCAGCGGGCTGTTGAGCAGCCGGTATTCACCCACATAGCCCTCGCCCCAGCCCTGGGCAAGCAAATCCACCGCAAAGCGCTGTTGGCTGTGCTCGATGAGCCGGGCAGTGAGCGAGCCTTCATCCAACAGCCAGGGCAGGAGGGGTTTGGGCAACTGCCAACTGACTTGTTGGGCGTCGCGCCAATGGGGCTCGCGCGGGTTTGTGGGGCTCACTGGCAGTTCCTGATAGGGGCTTGTGCGGGGGCGCTATTCTAGGCCAGTGCGCAGGTGGCCGAAAGGGTTGGCCGGTTTTCCGTGATGGTGCGCTGGTTCTGTGGTGGGGAAAGGCGTTAGGATTACGTCGTTACAACCGGATAAGATAATTAACAACAGGAAGGACACGCTATGCACAAGACAGACCTGGTAGCCGCCGTTGCCGAAGCAACTGATCTCCCGAAAGATAAAGCCGATCTGGTGGTTTCTGCCATTCTCGAACAAATTACCAATGCGCTTGCGCGCGATGAAGCCGTAAGCCTGGTGGGCTTTGGCTCCTTTACCCAGCGCGCGCGCGCCGCCCGCACTGGCCGCAGCCCAAAAACCGGCGAAACCATTCAAATTCCGGCCAGCACCTCCGTGGGCTTCAAACCCGGTAAAGCATTGAAGGACGCCGTAAACGGCTAAGCCCTCCCCTTCTTTGATTTATTTTCTTCACTAGCAGGACATTTCTATGAGCCTTACCAGCCGCATTCTTATCGCCATGGGCTTGGGCCTGGTGGTTGGCGCCATGTTTAATCTGGTTGAGTCACAGGGCTGGCTCGCCGGCGTGTACGACAGCTGGTTGGACCGGTTTTTAGTCAATGGCCTGTTCGACCTGGGTGGCCAGGTTTTTGTGGCATTGCTGAAGTTGTTGGTAGTGCCCTTGGTGTTTGTGTCTCTGGTGTGCGGCACCGCCTCGCTGGGTGATAACTCGCGCATGGGCCCCATGGCGGGCAAAACCCTGTTGCTCTACATGGCCACCACCGCCATCGCCATCACCCTTGCGCTGCTGGCGGGTGTGCTGGTGCAGCCGGGCGCGGGTTTTAACCTAACCACCGATGTCGCCTTTGAGGCCGCCCAAGCGCCTTCGCTTAAAGAGGTGTTGCTGGGCATGGTGCCCACCAACCCCATTCAGGCCATGGCTGAAGGCAACATGCTCCAGATCATCGTATTCTCGCTGTTGGTGGGTATTGCGATGTCTAAAACCGGAGAAGCGGGCAAGCGCGTTGCCAGCTTTTTCAACGATTTAAACGACGTTATCTTGCGCATGGTGGTGATTTTGATGAATTTCGCCCCCTATGGCGTTTTTTGTTTGATCGCACGCCTGGCCGCCGACTTAGGGCTCGAGGCCTTCAGTAACCTGTTGTTGTACTTCTTTACCGTGTTGTTTGTGTTGTTCCTGCACGGCCTTGGCACCTATGCGTTGGCGCTTAAAGCGCTCACAGGCCTGAACCCTGTGATGTTTTATCGCAAGATGAAATCGGTGGCGTTGTTTGCCTTCAGCATGAGCTCTTCAAACGCCACTATTCCCGTTACCCTGAAAGCCGTGCGCGATGAGTTGGGCGCCGATAACCGCGTGGCCTCGTTTACCATTCCTATGGGCGCCACCATCAACATGGATGGCACCGCCATCATGCAGGGTGTGGCCACAGCCTTCATTGCCCAGGCCTACAACATGGATATCGGCCTTGGCGGCTACATGATGGTGATACTCACCGCCACCCTCGCCTCTATTGGCACCGCCGGTGTGCCCGGTGTGGGGCTGATTATGTTGTCTATGGTGTTGCAACAGGTGGGGCTGCCCGTTGAAGGCATTGCACTGATTATTGGCGTAGATCGCCTGCTGGATATGACCCGCACGGCGGTGAATGTGTGCGGCGATGCCATGGTGACCCTGGCGGTTGCCAAAAGCGAAGGCATGCTGGATGAAGAGCGCTTCAATGAAGACCCAACCGGGCTTGCCACGGTAAAGAAGCCCGCTTGATCAGCGGGCTAGGCGGCCGGCGCCATTTGCGCGGCTATGTGCTCGAGTTCAGCTGAAGATTCCAGAATGTTGTCGATGGTGGCCTCGGCTTTCACCGGATCCAGGTGCAGATCTTTGTAAACCTGGGCCGGCACTTCCAGTTTCGGGCCACAGGGCAGGCCACGCTGGGCCAGCAGACGGCGCGCCACAAACAGCAGTTTGGCATAGGCTGCGTTATCGCCCTCGCAATCTGGCTCATTTTGGTGGCGCAGCGCGAAGATTACCTCATCTGGCATATTCCAAAGGTCCATCAACCAACCGGCAATATGATCGCGGGTAACGCCCAGCAGGTGTTTTTCCACCTGGGGGTGATCCACATGGGGGTTGGCCTCCAGGGTGCGGCACAATTTGGTGAAATAGGGCGGAAACACCTCAGACATCACCAGATAGCCGAAGTTAAACACCAATCCAGACAAATACGCCATGCCAAAGCCTGGCCGGTGATCGCGGGGAATGGCGGTTACCAGCCCCTCCATGGCTGCTGCCATGTACACAGATTGCTGCCAGTAGCGGGTGATGCCGAACACGCCGTCTTTGGGCATGGAAAGGGTTTTACCCAGCGACAGCCCGAGCGCCAGGTTCAGCACCATATCAAAGCCCAGCACCCGCACTATGGCATCGTGAATGGATTTAATTTTGCCGGGTGCCGAGTAATAAGGTGAGGCCGCCCAGCTCACCACTTGCGCGGCCAGGCTTGGGTCTGTTTCGACAATGTGGGCCAGATCGCTGATGTCGGCATTCGGGTCTACCCGCAGTTGAATAATGCGCTGGGCGGTTTCCGGCAGCGGCGGCAGCTCCAGGGTTTCCTCCAAGCGCTCTTTTACCCTGAGCGCCGTAAAGTGCTTTACCGAATTGGTGATAATGGCTTCATCGTCACCGCGCAAAGGCATTTCCAAGTTACTTAATAAAACCGACACTTCGCCCACTTTGGCGTTTTTTGTAAGCTTTTCGAATTCTTTTTGCGGCAGTTTCAGCATTTGTGCGCTGTTGCCCGGGTCTAGATACAGGGTGGGGTTATCGAGCAGGCGTTGATCCACCACGGTGGTAAGGCCCGCCAGCCCCGGCAGAGCCGGAATAGAGGAAAGCTCATAGCGCTCAAACAATTTGTTAAGTAACTGCGGCCCCATGGCAACCAGATTGCGGCCCAGTAACTTATTCACAGCGCCTAAATCCAGCATGCTGTCGGCGGGAAATACCGCCAGCACCCGCTCCTGGTCATCTTCCAGCAAGGTGGCGCGGGCGGCGGCTTGGCTGCGCAATTGCTGATCGTGCCACTGGGGGGTATCGAGTGGTTCGGTGAGTTGGTATTCAAGCTCAAATTGATCCAGAAACTGGATGATGCTGGCTGAAAGCGACACTGAAACTCCTTAACTACATCGTCGCGCGCCATTTGTTGGCGGGCGCGGTACAGTTCAGTGTAGTTAAGTCATGCCGGGGTGGTGAGATCACATTAGAATATGTGGCGCGTAAAATCAGACTTTGGCATAAACCTCGTTATAACCCAGCCAGCGGCGGGTAAGGTTTGCGGTTTGCTGGGGGTGGTGTGCCAGTAATTCGGCGGCAGCGCTGCGCACTTGGGGGATCAGCTCGGCATCGCGCTGAAGATCGGCAATTTTAAAGTTCATGGCGCCCGTTTGGCGGGTGCCCAGCACTTCACCGGGCCCGCGCAGCTCCAGGTCTTTCTCGGCAATCAAAAAGCCGTCGTTGGTGGCGCGCATGGCCTCAAGCCTGGCTCTGGAGTGCTGCGAAAGCGGTTGCGAATACAACAGCACGCAGTGGCTTTCGGCGCTACCGCGCCCTACCCGCCCGCGCAGCTGGTGCAATTGTGCAAGGCCCAGGCGCTCGGGGTTGTCGATAATCATAAGGCTGGCGTTGGGCACATCTACCCCCACCTCAATGACCGTGGTGGCCACCAAAAGCGGCAGCTCGCCGGCCTTGAACAGCGCCATGACTTCTTCTTTATCTGCAGGCTTCAGGCGCCCGTGTACCAGGCCGATGGCGGTGTCGGGCAGGCACAGGGCCAGCTCTTGCTGGGTGGCCTCGGCCGCTTGGGCGGTTAGGGTTTCAGATTCTTCAATGAGGGTGCACACCCAGTAAACCTGGCGACCCTCGCCAATGGCCACCCGCACCCGCTCGATCACCTGGTCGCGGCGTTCCTGATTGATTACCACGGTGGTCACAGGTTTGCGGCCCGGCGGCAACTCGTCAATAACCGAGACATCCAGATCGGCATAGGCGCTCATGGCCAGGGTGCGCGGGATGGGGGTAGCGGTCATGATGAGCTGGTGCGGGCGCAGCTGGCTGCCGGCCTTTTCCCGCAAACTTAGCCGCTGATGTACGCCAAATCGGTGCTGTTCGTCGATGATTACCAGCCCTAAATCTGCGAATTCCACCTGCTCCTGAAACAGGGCATGGGTGCCTACAATTAACTGGGTCTCGGCATTGGCCAGCGCTGCCAATTGCGCCCGCCGCTCGGCGGCTTTCTGCTTGCCGGCAAGCCAACCAACACTGATGCCCAGAGGCTCAAACCAGCTCTGGAAATTCTGCCGGTGTTGCTCGCTTAAAATTTCTGTGGGGGCCATGAGTGCCACCTGGTAGCCATTGGCGATGGCTTGCAGTGCAGCCATGGCGGCCACCAGGGTTTTGCCCGAGCCCACATCACCCTGCACCAGCCTCAGCATGGGCACAGTTTGGTTGAGATCAAAGGCGATTTCCCGGGCCACCCGCTGCTGGGCCCCGGTAGGGCTAAAGGGCAGCTGGGCCAAAAAGGCCTTTAGCCGCTCGGCATTGGGCGCCAGTAGCGGCGCGCCTTCGGCCTGGATTTGCTGGCGCAGGCCCAACAGGCTCAGGTGGTGGGCCAACAGCTCTTCAAAGGCCAGCCGCTGTTGCGCCGGGTGCGCGCCTTCGGCCAGTTGCTGCAGGTTTGCATCCGCCGGTGGCTGGTGCAGGTAGCGCAGCGCGTCGGCCAGCGGCCACTGGCCATATTCGGCGCGCAGGCTCGCCGGCAGCAGCTCACGCAGGCTTGCAGGCGTTAAAAACCCAAGGGTTTGGGTGAGCAGGCTGCGCATGCGCGGTTGGGTAACCCCTTCGGTGGCGGGGTACACGGGCGTGAGCGATTTCGCCAGTGGCGCGGCCTGCCCGGTTACGGCTTCGTATTCCGGGTGATACAGCTCAAGCCCGGCCGCGCCCCGGCGGGCCTCGCCAAAGCAACGCAGTTGCAGGCCGCGGCCGAGGTTCTGTTTTTGTGCCTGGTTAAAGTGATAAAACCGCAGGGTAATGGTGCCGGTGGCATCTTGCAGGCGCACCACCAGCGAGCGGCGGCGGCCGAAGACGACGTCTGCGGCTTTGATTTCGCCCTCGATCACCGCCGTTGTGCCTGGCTGTAACGCGCCGATGGGGGTAACGCGGGTGCGATCCAGATACCGCAGCGGCAGGTGAAAAAGTAAGTCCTGCAGGTTGTGCAGGCCCAGCTTGGCGAGTTTGTCGGCCAGTGATTTACCAACGCCTTTCAGCGCAGTCACAGGCACCGTATCGAGAGTGGGGCTGGCGGTTTGGTCAGTCATTCCCAACGAGGTGGCACTGGTTAATAGAGGCGCGCAAGGCATCAATGGCCTTGTGGCGTGGGTAGCTGGCGCGCCAGGCCATGGCCACGGTACGGCGCGGTGCTGGCTCGGCAAAAGGCCGGTAGATCAAGAGGTTGTCGGCGTAGCGGGTGGCCTCTACGGCGGAGTAAGGCAAAATGGTAATGCCCAGGCCCGAGGCCACCATGTGGCGCAGGGTTTCCAGCGAGCTGCCTTTGGCAGCGGTGCGAATGTGGCCGGCCTTTGGGTCTGCCGATGGCTGCAGTGCCGGGCAGGCCTCCAGAATCTGATCGCGAAAGCAGTGGCCTTCGCCCAGCAATAGCACGTTGTAGTCGTGCAGTTGCTCGGGGCTGATGGCTGAAAACTCTGCCAGCGGGTGATCTTTCGGCATGAGCACCACAAAGGGTTCGTCATACAGGGTTTGGGTGACGACGTCGGCCTCGGTAAAGGGCAGCGAGACAATAATCACATCCAGCTCGCCCTTGCGCAGGCGCTGGCGCAATGTGGCGGTGTAGCCCTCTTCCACATACAGCGGCATGTGCGGTGCGATGCGCTGCAGCTCGGGAATAAAGTGCGGGAATAAATAAGGGCCAATGGTGAAAATCGCGCCCACGTGCAGCGGGCTTGAAAGCTGGTCTTTGCCGGATTTGGCAATGTCTTTAATGGCGGCGGTTTGCTCTAGGACCAGCTGTGCCTGGTTGACGATTTTTTCCCCCAGTGGCGTGGGCTGAACCCGGGTCTTGGAGCGCTCAAACAGGGCGATACCCAGCTCTTCTTCAAGCTTTTTCACTGCAATGCTGAGGGTTGGCTGGCTCACATAGCAGCGTTCGGCGGCGCGGCCAAAATGTTGCTCTTGTGCGAGCGTCACTATGTAGCGCAGTTCGTTGAGTGTCATGGTTTGAAGCCCGGGGTTTCGCGTATGATTGCGACTTTATATCAGAACCTTGTATCCCGATAGTCCTTTTAAATGGCAAAACGCGCCACTGGCCAGAACCCCGCGGGCTGAGTTGCCCATGTTATCAACCGCATAAACAGGAAATACCATGAAAGCTCCTTCTACCCTGCTGCTTGGTTTCGGTGATATTGCTGAGCGTGTAGCGGCGCTCCTTGACGGCCCCTGGGCAGGTGCAAGGCGCAGCGCCTCTGGCAGGCCAGAGGTTGTGGCGGCAGATGCCACAAAAAGTGAAGACTTACTGCGGCTCTTGGGCAAGGGCTACCAGCGAATACTGGTAACGCTCACCCCGCCCGAGCGCACGGATGCAGGCTACCGGGCAAGCTACGTGGCCGCCGCCCGTGCGTTGACCGAGGCACTGGCAACCCTTGAGCTGCGCCCGCGTATTGTTTGGGTGTCTAGCACCTCGGTGTATGGCCAGAACGCCGGCCAATGGGTGGATGAAACCAGCCCCACAGAGCCTGCGGGGTTTGCCGGCAAGCGGTTGTTGGAGGCGGAGTCTTTGCTGTTGGCCTCAGGTCTGGACGTGGTGATTGCAAGGCTTTCAGGCATTTATGGGCCTGGTCGCGACCGGCTGTTGAGCCAGGTGCGCGCAGGCCAGGTGTCGCGCAATATGCTGGCCTACAGCAACCGCATTCACGCAGACGATGCCGCCTGCGCCCTGCACCACTTGCTGGCGCTCCCAAATCCCGAAACCCACTACATAGTGACAGATGATGCGCCGGTGCTGTTGGCTGAGGTGGTGCGTGGCATGGCCCAGGCACTGGGTGTGCCGGGGCCCGAGCAATCACAAGGTGCGCCGTTTACCGGTAAGCGGCTCTGCAATAACAGGTTGAAGGCCAGCGGGTGGCAGCCGCGCTACCCCGATTGGCGCGCAGGCTACCAGGCAGAGCTCACTGCCCTTAAAGCACCATAACGCCTTCGGCTTCAAACAGTGCGCCCTTGGGCAGCTCGCTGATGCCTACGGCGGCGCGCGCCGGATAGGGTTCCTGGAAGTACTCGGCCATTACTTCGTTAACCACCGGGAAATTGCTGAGGTCGGTGAGGTAGAGGTTGAGTTTCACAATGTCGCCCAGCCCGCCGTTGGCGGCCTCGCACACGGCGCGCAGGTTTTTGAACACCTGGTGGGCCTGGGCGCGGAAATCACCTTCCACCAGCACCATGGTTTCAGGCACCAGCGGAATCTGGCCAGACAGGTAGACGGTGTTATTTACCTTCACGGCTTGCGAATAGGTGCCGATGGCCGCAGGCGCCTGATCGGTACTGATGATGGCTTTGTTGGTCATGGGGTCTACCTCGGAAAAAGCGGCCAGTATAAGGCCACTGACCGGTGGGTCGTCAATGCGGGTGTGAAAGGGAGGAGGCAAAGCGGCTGTTGCTGGTTCGTTCGGTGACCGAACCAGGGCTCTAGCCAGGCATCTCGCGCTAGCCAATATTGAAGCTGTGGCCTAGTTGCGGTGCCGGGCGATGCGTATCACAGAACGCAGGCTTTTCAAACGGCGCATGATATTGGCCAAATGCACGCGGTTGGCAACGCCAAGGGTCAGGTTAATTACGCTGTTGTGGGCGTCGCGCTCGTGCACGTTTATCTGCTCGATATTGGCGTTTTGTTCGGTAATGCGGGTAGCCAGGCCCGCAATAATGCCGCGCCCGGATTCCACCTCAACGCGCACATCCACCGGGAACTCGCCGCGCACATCGGGCGACCAGTTCACCATGGCAATTTTTTCGGGTTTTTCACGCAGCTCTACGATGTTGCGGCAGGTGTCGTGGTGCACCACCAGGCCCTTGCCGGCGCTTATGTGGCCCACAATCGGGTCGCCGGGGATGGGCCGGCAGCAGCGCGCAAAGCTGATCATCATGCCATCGGCCGATTCGATCATCAGTGGCGATTGGGCATCGGCTTTGCGGCTGTCTGATTGCACCAGGTTGGCCACCGCGTGCGGCAGGCGCTTACCCAGGCCAATCTCCTCAAAGAGCGCCTCCATGCTGCTGATACCCGTGTCTTTGAGCAATTGCTTGCGGGTGTCTTTTTCAAGGTTTTGCAGTTCCAGGCCCCGGTCTGCCAGCGAGCGGGTGAGCAGCTTGCGCCCAAGCTCTATGGATTCATGGTGGCGCTGGTGCTTCAGGAAGTGGCGAATCGCCGAACGGGCCTTGCCGGAAGTCACAAAGTTTAACCAGGCCGGATTCGGCTGGGCGCTGGCGGCGGTAATAATGGTGACCTTCTGGCCTGATTGCAGCGGCTGTGAAAGCGGCGCCAGCCGGTCGTTAATGCGGCAGGCCACGCAGGCATTGCCCACATCTGTGTGCACGGCGTAGGCAAAATCCACCGGGGTTGCACCACTGGGGAGCTCAACTATGCGGCCTTTTGGCGTGAACACGTAGACTTCATCGGGGAACAGGTCGATTTTAACGTTTTCGATGAATTCCAGGCTGTCGCCGGCGCGCTGCTGCATTTCCAGCAGGCCCTGCACCCACTGGCGGGCACGCAGGTGGCTGGCGTTGGGGTTGTCGTTGGTTTTGTAGAGCCAGTGGGCGGCAATGCCGCTGTTGGCCATTTCGTCCATTTCCTTGGTGCGGATCTGCACCTCGATGGGTACGCCGTGCATACCCACCAGCACCGTGTGCAGTGACTGGTAGCCGTTGGTTTTGGGAATGGCGATGTAATCTTTGAATTCGGTGATGATGGGCTTGTACAGGTTGTGAATGGCGCCCAGGGTGCGGTAGCAGGTGTCTACCGAGTCTACGATAATGCGGAAGGCGTAGACGTCCATGATTTCTTTGAACGACTTCTTCTTCGAGCGCATCTTGGTGTAAATGCTGTAGAGGTGCTTTTCCCGGCCTATGACCAGCGCGTTGATATGCTCGTCTTCCAAGCGCTTTTGCAAACTTTGGCGAATTTGCTCCACCAGCTCTTTGCGGTTGCCGCGTGCGCTTTGCAGCGCCGCCTTCAAGCGCTTGGCCCGCAGCGGGTGCATGGCCGAGAAACCGCGGTTTTCAAACTCGATGCGCATGTCGTTCATGCCGAGCCGGTGCGCGATGGGCGCGTAAATCTCCAGGGTTTCGCGGGCGATGCGGCGCTTTTTCTCTGGCGGCATTACGCCGAGCGTGCGCATGTTGTGGAGTCGGTCGGCGAGTTTTACCAGTATCACGCGGATATCGCGCGACATGGCGAGCGTCATTTTCTGGAAGTTTTCGGCCTGTTTTTCCGCCTGGGATTCAAATTCGATCTGGGTGAGCTTGCTCACGCCGTCTACCAGGTCTGCCACGGTATCGCCAAACTGCTCGCCAAGGCTTGCTTTGGCAATGCCGGTGTCTTCAATCACGTCGTGCAGCATGGCGGCCATCAGGCTTTGATGGTCCATGTGCATGTTCGACAAAATGGTGGCTACCGCGAGTGGGTGGGTGATGTAGGGATCACCGGAGCGGCGCTTTTGGCCATCGTGCGCCTGCTCTGCGTAGAGGTAGGCGCGCCGGACCAAATTGATGTGTGCAGGTTCTAAATAGGAAGACAGCTGATGCGCGAGTGCGTCGATAGTCTGCAATCTCCCCTCCTACGCGGGCTTACTCTTCGGTCAGAACAGGTGCTTCAATTTCGTATTCTGGCTCATCGCGCTGAGTCAGGATAGAGGCATCTACCAGGCCTTCTTCGATTTCGCGCAGGGCGATCACGGTGGGCTTGTCGTTTTCTTCCGGCACCATGGGCGACTTGCCGCCAACGGCAATTTGACGCGCGCGCTTGCTGCCAACAATAACCAGTTCAAAGCGGTTATCAACATGGTTCAGACAATCTTCAACAGTAATACGTGCCATAGCTAAGTGTTCCGGTAAAAACGTGCGAGAGCAACCGCTTTAAGTCTAGCCCAAGGGGCGCGCGGGTGCCGGTATGAAAAAGGTCGGCCAGTGTACGCAAATCGAACAGTCAGCTCAATAGGTCTGCCAACAATCTGCGGTGGCGCTGGCTCTGGCGCGACTGGGCCAAACGCTGGCTCACCACCAGCGCTTTGAACTCGGCAAGCGCTGCATCGAAATCATCGTTGATGATCAGGTAGTCGGCCTCTACATAGTGGGTCATCTCGTTGATGGCCTCTTTCATGCGCGCGTCAATTACCTCGGCGCTGTCTTGGCCGCGGCCGGTTAGCCGTTGGTGCAGCGCTTCGCGCGAGGGCGGCAGTATAAACAGGCCAATGGTGTCGGGTATTAGCCTGCGCACCTGCGCGGCCCCTTGCCAGTCGATCTCCAAAATCACGTCGGTGCCGGCGGCCAGCTGTTCTTCTACCCAATGCTTGGAGGTGCCGTAGTAGTTGGTAAACACCTGGGCATGTTCCAGAAAGGCCGCCTCGGCGAGCATGGTTTTGAAGGTATCTTGTGAGATGAAGTGGTAGTTGACGCCGTCTACCTCACCCGGGCGCATGGCGCGCGTGGTGTGCGAAACCGACACCCGTATGTCGTTCAGGCTTTCAACCAGCGCTTTAACCAGGCTGGTTTTACCAGCACCGGAGGGCGCTGACACGGTAAAGAGATTGCCGCGTGTATGCATAGTCTGTGTGTTACCTGTGGGCCCTGCGGGGCTACTCAATATTTTGGATTTGTTCGCGCATCTGCTCGATGAGCACTTTCAGTTCTACCGCCGACTGGGTGGTTTCGGTAACTACCGATTTAGACGACAGGGTATTGGCTTCGCGGTTGAGTTCCTGCATCAGGAAATCCAGGCGCCGGCCAATGGGCTCGGATTTTTTGAGCGTTAAGCGCACTTCGTTGATGTGTGCACCCAGGCGATCCAGCTCTTCTTCCACATCGGCTTTTTGGGTGAGCATGACGATTTCTTGCTCAATGCGGTCTTGGTCGAGCTGGCCTGTGAGTTCATCCAGGCGGCTTTGCAGTTTGTCGCGCTGGGCCTGCAAGATGCTGGGCATTAACGCCCGCACCTGGGCCACCTGCTCACCGATGGCGCAGAGGCGTTGTTCAATAAATGCCGCAAGCTCGGCGCCTTCGCGGGCGCGGTTTTCGGAGAGCTGTGCAAGGCCCTGCTTGAAGCAATCCACAATGCATTGGGTGAGGGTGTCTGTGTCTACAGAATCTTCCACCACCACGCCCGGCCAGCGCAAAAGCTCCAGCGGATTGACGGGTGCCAGGTTGGCATCGGTGCGCTTAAGGTGCGTCA
This sequence comes from Simiduia sp. 21SJ11W-1, assembly GCF_024138675.1. Lineage (NCBI taxonomy): Bacteria > Pseudomonadati > Pseudomonadota > Gammaproteobacteria > Cellvibrionales > Cellvibrionaceae > Simiduia > Simiduia sp. 21SJ11W-1. The sequence goes on from NZ_CP090959.1 coordinate 52,603, forward strand.
CGGCATTGAGCACCTGCTCCAGCCTGCGTTGATCAAGGCCCAGCTCGCGCTCTTCGGCCCGGCCTATGTGCAGTTGCAAGGTGGCTTCAACCTTGCCGCGGCTAAGGGCCTTGCGCAGCGCATCGCGCAGCGCCGGTTCACATTGGCGCTGGGTTTCCGGCAGGCGGAAATGGGGTTCAAGGTAGCGGTGGTTGACGCTGCGGATTTCCCAGCTCAGGTTGCCCCAATCGAAGCTGGCCTCAACCCGGCCAAAGCCTGTCATACTGCGCGGCATGGTGACGTCCCGTTTTGGTTCACAAGAGCGCCATGTTACCACAGCCAATCACCGGTATAATTGCCGCTTCCCCTTAATTGCCAGCAAAAAGGTAGTCCCATGCAAAGACCCAGTGGCCGTCAGGTCGATCAATTGCGCCAGGTTCGCATCACCCGCCAATTCACTTGCCACGCCGAGGGTTCGGTGTTGGTGGAATTTGGCAACACCAAGGTGATTTGTACCGCCACGGTTGAAGACGGGGTACCGCGGTTCATGCGTGGCGAAGGCCGCGGCTGGATCACCGCCGAGTACGGCATGCTGCCCCGCTCTACCGGCACGCGCATGGGCCGTGAAGCCGCCCGTGGCAAGCAAGGCGGGCGCACCGTTGAAATCCAGCGATTGATTGGCCGCTCGCTGCGCGCAGCCGTAGATTTGCAAGCGCTGGGCGAGAACACCATCACCATCGATTGCGATGTGATTCAGGCCGACGGCGGCACGCGCACGGCGTCTATTACCGGTGCCTGTGTGGCCCTGGCCGATGCCGTGGCGCACATGCAGGCCAAGGGCATGATCAAGGCATCCCCCATCAAGCGCATGATTGCCTCTGTGTCTGTGGGTATCTACCAGGGCGAACCCGTGCTGGATTTGGACTATCCGGAAGATTCCGCCGCTGAAACCGACATGAACATTGTGCTGGGTAGCGACGGTGGCATCATCGAAATCCAAGGCACCGCCGAAGGTGAACCCTTTACTGAAGCCGAGTTCGCCAGCATGTTGGCGCTGGCCAAAAAGGGCATTGGCGAGTTGCACGCGCTGCAAACCGAGGCTTTAAGCCAAAGCCTGTAGTGGGCAGGCAATTCATCGCGCGCTTAAAAAACGCACAATAAAAAAGGGCCAGCTGGCCCTTTTTTATTGTGTGCCTGAGGGCTATTCGATTTCCAGATCGTAATCGATGATTACCGGCTGATGGCTTGAGAACTGCTGCTTTTTGTAGATGGTTGCATACTCCACCCGGTTGGCCAGGTTGTTAGACACCACCTGGAAGTCGGTGCGCCAGCCATCGGCCTGCTCGCCGTCGGTTTCGGGGAACCAGCTGTACTCGTCGTCGTCACTGTTGACCTTGCGAAAGGCATCGGTGTAGTCGAGCTGGGTAAACAGTTGGTTCAGCCAGCTGCGTTCGTGGGGTAAAAAGCCCACGTCGCCCTCGTGGCTTTCGGCGTTCATCACGTCCCGTGCCTTGTGGGCCATGGCCCAGTTACCACAAAACACATAGTCGCGGCGCTTGCGGCTGATCTTCACCAAATGCGCTTGCAGGTCGTCAAAGAATTTCATTTTGACCTCCTGCGATTCGCTGGCCGACATGGCCGAAGGCGCCAACAGGCTGCCAATGCTGATCTTCTCGAAATCGATCTGCAGGTAGCGGCCCTCCATGTCTACCCCGCTGGCAAAGCCAAAGCCGTAGATGAGCGCCTTGGGCATTTTGCGGCTGTAGATGGCCACGCCGTTGTAATGCTTTACACCGGAGTCAAAGAAATAGGCGTTGTAACCGGCGGGGTGAAACACCTCGTGGTCCAACTCGTATTCCAGTGCCCGCAAATCTTGCAGACAGATGATGTCAGCGTCTTGTTCGCTCAGCCAGTCGTACAGACCCCGCTGTGCCGCCTGATGTATACCATCGACGCTGAGGTTGATAATGCGCATGTTAGCCCCTTGAAAACGGACTGTGTATGATACCCGAGCTTTATAAGTTTTTGTAAATATTGGGTTTACTTGAAGCTCATTCACCGGTGTTACGCACAGGGTTGGCGAGGTTCGCGCCCGTGCACTTGTTATAAAATCTTGGGAGCCGCCTTGGCAAATGTGTCAAAATAGCCAGCTAGCTGCAGCCGCTCAGGCTTTAAACATAGTTCATAGATTCAGATTTTGACACGGGAATACGCTATGCAAACCTACCAGCGCGAATTCATAGAGCTGGCCATTGAACATCAGGCCCTGTGCTTTGGTGAATTTACCCTCAAAAGCGGCCGCACCAGCCCCTACTTTTTCAATGCCGGGCGCTTTCAAACGGGTGCGGCGCTGGCGGCGCTCGGGCGCTTCTACGCGGCGGCCATTGAGGCCTCGGGGGTAGAGTTTGATTTGATCTTCGGCCCGGCCTATAAAGGTATTCCGCTGGCGGCCACCACTGCCGTGGCGCTCGCCGATGCCCATGGCCGCGACCTGCCCTATTGCTTTAACCGCAAAGAGGCCAAAGATCACGGTGAAGGTGGCAGCCTCGTGGGTGCGCCCTTAGCCGGGCGCGTGCTGATTATCGACGATGTGATCACCGCCGGTACCGCCATTCGCGAAGTGATGCAAATAATTGAGGCGGCAGATGCCAAGCCCGCGGCGGTAGTGATTGGTTTAAACCGCCAGGAAAAAGGCAAGGGCCAGGTGTCTGCCATTGCCGAGGTTGAGCAGGCATTTGGCATTCCTGTGATCAGCATCATCAGCCTTAACGATATCATCAGCTATCTTGAGGCAGACCCGGCGCAAGCTGGCATGGTAGAAAAAATCCGCGCGTACCGGGAAACTTACGGTACCGATTAATCGCTAAAACGCTCAATCGCTTAACGAAAGGTGCTCACTATGAAGTTGCTAACCGGCCTCTTGGCAGCGGTTTTATTCAGCGCAGCAACCCACGCTGCCGGTGATGACGCGCCCATTGAAGGCAAGGTGTTCTACCGTTACATCAACGAGCAAGGTGCCAAGGTGATGCACCATTCGCTGCCACCGGAGGCCGCCAAGCGGGGCTACGAGATTGTGAGCCTTGCGGGTATTGTGTTGAAGGTGGTACCGCCGGCGCTTACACCTGAGCAAGCGGCCGCGGCCGCGGCTGAAAAAGAGCAAAAGCGCGAGCTGGAAGAGTGGGATGCCTCGCTTTTGCGCCGTTACAGCAGTGTGGATGAAATAGAGTCTGCCAAGCAGCGCAAGCTCGCCGATCTTGAAGCCAACATGGCGATTCTAATCAGCAACCTCAACACCATTCAATCGCAAATCCGGGCGGAATATGCCAAAGGTGCAGGTTTTGAGCGGCGCGGCCACGCGGTGCCCGAGATGGTGCTCACCAACTTGCAAAATCTGGAAGCCGAGCTTGAAGACACCCGTGAAAAATACATTCAGCGCGAGTGGGAATACGAAGACGTTGCAGAAAAGTTTGAGCAGGATAAAGAGCGCTTCAGCCAGATTCACGTCAAGCGTTAGGGCGATTTTCGCGCATTAAAAAAGGGCCTGCGGGCCCTTTTTTGTGCGTGCGGTAAATTAATTTACCTGCGCTAGCGGCTCATAGAAGAAATCCTGCATGAGCACCGGCCACTGTTCACCCCAGAACTCTGTGGGCGGGCGCTTGAAGCCTGAGCGCACAAACTGGGCGATGCGCCCTTCGGCTGCGGCCATCAACAAATTGGCGGCGGCACTCAAGGGCAGGCGCGGGCGCAGGCCTTCGCGAATTTCAGCTTCGCGCAGAATTTGTTTGATTTGGGTTTCAATGCGCTCGAATAATTGCTGAATGCGCGTGTGCAGCCGCTCGGTTTCACCGGTTAAGGCATCGCCTGTGAGAATGCGCGTAATGCCGGGGTTGCGCTCGGTAAAGGTAAGCAGCAGTAAGAAGATTTTTTCACAACGTGGCTGGGCCGCTTCGGTATCACTTAAAATTAAGCCGATGCGAGTAAAAAGCGTTTCTTCAATAAACTCGATCAGGCCCTCGAACATTTTGGATTTGCTGGGAAAGTGACGGTAAAGCGCCGCTTCCGATACCCCAACTTCTTTGGCGAGGGCTGCCGTGGTGATGCGAGCGCCGGGGCTGGTCTCTAGCATGTGCGCGAGTGATTCCAGGATTTGCTGGCGGCGGGACACCTTAGTGGACGAGTTTGTCATAAAACCTTCGACGTTCAGGGCTTTCGGGTAACGGCCTATCCTAGCCACAAAGGCGGGCGGCATCAATGAAAAACAACCGCCCAAGGAAATTACCGCTTAGTTTTCGTGGTTGCTGATTTTGGTGCCAACGCCTGTGTCGGTAAAAATTTCCAGCAATACCGCGTGATCTACGCGCCCGTCGATGATATGCGACGAGGTGACTCCGGCTTTTACGGCATCGAGTGCGCAGGAAATTTTGGGCAGCATGCCACCGTATATGGTGCCGTCGGCAATCAGATCGTCCACCTGTTGGGTGGTAAGCCCGGTAAGCACCTCGCCTTCTTTATTCATCAGGCCCGCCACATTGGTGAGCAACATGAGTTTTTCTGCACGCAGTACTTCGGCAATTTTACCGGCCACCAAATCGGCATTGATGTTGTATGCCGCACCATCCTGGCCCACACCCACCGGAGCAATAACCGGGATGAAATTGCTGTTGGTGAGCATGTCGATGACTTCGGTGTTGATAGACACCACTTCGCCCACGTGGCCGATATCCACAATCTCCGAGGCATTCATGCCCGGTGTTTTGCGCGATACGGTCATTTTCTTTGCGCGAATCAACTTGCCGTCTTTACCGGTAAGGCCAATGGCGTTACCGCCGTTGCGGTTTATCAGGCTTACGATCTGTTTGTTTACCGTGCCGCCCAATACCATTTCTACCACGTCCATAGTGGCGCTGTCGGTGACGCGCATGCCATCCACAAATTCCGATTTAATGCTGAGTTTCTCCAGCAGCTGGCCGATTTGCGGGCCACCGCCGTGTACCACCACGGGGTTCAGGCCTACGAGCTTCATCATCACGATGTCGCGTGCGAAACTGTTTTGCAGGGCTTCATCGGTCATGGCGTTGCCGCCAAATTTCACCACTATGGTTTTGCCGGTGAAGCGTTGGATATACGGCAGTGACTCAGTGAGTACCTGCGCAATTTGCATGGCGTCGTCTCGTGATAGCGACATGAATAAACCTCTGTGACGGTAGTGCGGTGAGTTGGGCCCGCTCTGTGGCGGGCTTTCAGGTATTTACTAAAAATCGAGCGGTAAATCGGGAGCGACGCGCTTGAGTTCGCGCTTGAACAAGCCCTTGAGCTGCTCCAGGGTTTCTTCGGTATCGGCTTCAAAGCGCAGGGTCAGTGCGGCGGTGGTATTGCTCGCGCGCACCAGGCCCCAGCCCTTGGCGAAATCTACCCGCAGGCCATCGATGGTGGTGAGTTTGCCGCTTTGGAATTTGCCTTCGCTGATCAAGGCCTTTACCAGCTCAAACTTTTTCGACTCACTAATGGGAATCAGAATTTCCGGCGTACTGGGCAGTGCCGGGAAGGCCTCAAAGATGCTGTCGATATCCTGGTCGCGCAGGGTCATGATTTCCAGCAGGCGCGCGCAGGCGTACATGCCGTCATCAAAGCCGTACCAGCGATCTTTAATAAAAATGTGGCCAGACAGTTCGCCACCCAAAAGTGCACCGGTTTCCAGCATTTTTTGTTTCATGTTGGAGTGGCCTGTTTTCCACATGATGGGGCGGCCGCCGTAGCTGGTGATGAGGCTGTTGAGCTGGCGGGTGCTTTTTACATCAAACAGCACATCGGCGCCCGGGTTGCGCGAAACGATATCTTTGGCAAACAACATCAGCAGGCGATCGGGCCAGATAATGTCGCCCTTGGGCGTGACCACCGTCAGGCGGTCGCCATCGCCATCGAAGGCCACGCCCAGGTCTGCGCCGCTGGCCTTCACCTTGGCAATGAGCGCTTGCAGGTTTTCCGGCCGGCTTGGGTCTGGCTGGTGGTTGGGGAAGGTGCCGTCAATTTGGCAAAACAGCGGTTCCACTTCACAGCCCAACTCTTCAAACAGCTGCGGGGCTATTTCGCTGGTGGCGCCGTTGCCGGCATCAATTACCAGTTTCACATCGCCCGCCAGTGCCACGTCTGAGAAAATGCGATCAACATAGGCGGGAATAATTTCCTGTGCCTGTTCAACGGCATCGCCAGAGCGGAACTGGCCGCGTTGGATGCGCGTGTATATGCCGTTGATGCCCTCTTCGGCCAAGGTGTTGCCGTTGATGACCATCTTGAAGCCGTTGTATTCGCCGGCGTTGTGGCTGGCGGTGACTATCACACCGCTGCGGGTGCCGCCGGTGGCTTCGGCACAGGCGTAGTACAGCAGAGGTGATGGAATCAGCCCCAGGTTGAGCACGTTACAGCCGGTGCTCAAAATACCGGTAATCAAGTTGCTGCACAGCTCTTCGCTGTGTACGCGGCCATCGCGGCCAACCAGCAGTGCCGATTCGCCTTGCTCCAGTGCTTCGCTGCCCAGGGCCCGGCCTAAGGTTTCGGCAAAGGCGGGCGTGAGCTGTTCGCCCACTACGCCGCGAATATCGTAGGCGCGGAAGATTCTACGCAGCGCTGTATTGTCATTTTCGGGTGTTGCGGCCGCCGCATCGGCGGGGTCGGCATCAGACACTTCGGCCAATTTGTTTTCATTCAGGCCCAGCAGTGATTTGTCTTCTTCTTTAACTTTTACATCCAGCTCGCGTTTCTCTTTTGCCGACATCATGGCTTTTTCACGCGCTTTGGTGATTTTCTTGTGGGCCATTTTGGTGGCAATGTTACGCGAGGCCAGGGCACTGGCTACCAACAGCAATGCCAACAGCGCCAAGCAGCCGCCCCAGAAGGGCAGCGGATTAATTGAAGCTTGCTGAATCAGGGTATAGGCGGGGGTGAATCGCAGTATCCAGTGGCTGTTGCCGATGGCCACATCAAAGCTCTGTTGGGTGTCGCCATTGCCGTGGCTTGCCAGCATCAGCTCCGGTGAGTTGCCAACTTTTTGCAGCACGGTAGTTTGGCCGAGGCTTGCATCCAGTGTGCGCAGTTTGGCGGTTAAACCCTCCATAGAAAGGGTTAATAGCATGGCGCCAAGTGCGGGCTTATCGTCATCTGTGGGAAGGCCTGTGGCCACTTGCAGGGCCCATTTGCCGTCGAATTTAACGGCCTCGGGAATAATGGCCTCACGCGCTTCGGCTTTGTAGATGAGATCCATCTGAATGAAGTTAATGGGCGGCTCGGCATCGCTGTTGAGGTTGGCGCTGCCCCTGGGGAAAAACTGTATGGCCTGTATACCGGGCAGGTTGCGTTCAAGGGTGCGCCTGAAATCTGCCAGCGCGGCCTGTTCCTGGTAGGCCACGGCCACCGCCAGGGCTTCGCGCTCGCCCATGCGGGCTACGTCTTCTTGCAGGGTGGTTACCCAGAGGGCGATGGCATTGGCGCGTTTTTCGGCCTCAAGTTTGGCCAGCGATTCCAGCTGCGTCTGTTCCTTTTCAACCACGAAGGTTTGAAAACCAAGCCAGCCCACGGCGCCGGTAATGAGCAGTGAGATGAGCGCGAAAACGAGAAAATACGGCGGCTGCTTGGGTTTGGCTTGCGGCGCTTTTTTAGGCGCGGCTTTTTTTGGCTTGGGCTCAGCGGGCACTGTGAGTTCCTTGTCTGTCGGTCAAGCTAGGCTTGGGATTGTCTGTAGCGGGTTACGCGCTCGGCAATAAGGGCCACCAAATCGCGCGCCAGTTGGCGCTTGGCGCGTGTGCCGAGCACTTCGTCGCCCTCGGCGCTAACCAGGGTGACGGCATTGTCGTCGCTATTAAAGCCGATGTCTGTGCGTGAGACATCGTTGGCGATAACCAGCTGCAGGTTCTTTTTATTCAGTTTAGCGCGGGCATAGGCTAGCAGGTTTTCGGTTTCAGCTGCGAAACCCACGCAAAAGGGCGCGTGTGGTTGGCTGGCCACGGTGGCGATGATATCGGGATTGCGCACCAGTTGCAGCGTCATTTCATCCGGCTCGCTGCCCTGCTTTTTAAGCTTTTGCCGGGCGGCGGCCTTGGGCCGGTAGTCGGCCACGGCAGCCGCGCCAATGAATATATCGCAGCTTACCGCCTGCACCGCCGCCAACATTTCTTCGGCACTGTTAACGGAAACGCGATTTACGTGCGCGGGCGCGGCCAGCTGCGTGGGCCCGCTCACCAGAGTGACCTGGGCGCCGGCTTCGGCGCAGGCCTCGGCCAGGGCGTAGCCCATTTTGCCGGAGCTGTGATTGCTGATGTAGCGCACCGGGTCTATGGCTTCGCGGGTGGGGCCGGCGGTGAGTGTGACCTTGAGCCCTGCCAGGGCGCCGGTGCTAAAGCAGCCGGCGATGGCGGTGGCCAGATCGGCCGGTTCAGACATCCGGCCCAACCCCACATCGCCGCAGGCCTGGCCGCCACTGGCGGGCCCGAACACCTGGGCACCACGGGCTACCAGGGCGCTGAGGTTATCTTGGGTGGCACTGTGGGCCCACATGGCCTGGTTCATTGCCGGTGCCAGGGCCAGTGGGGCGGTGGTGGCCAGTGCCACGGTGGTGAGCAAATCGCTGCCGTGGCCCTGGGCGAGTTTGGCTATCACCTCGGCGGTGGCCGGTGCAATCACCAGAATGTCGGCCCAGCGTGCCAGCTCAATGTGGCCCATGCCTGCCTCGGCCTGTGGGTCTAGCAGTTCGGTGTGCACGGGGTTGCCCGAGAGTGCCTGCAAGGTGAGCGGGGTAATAAATTCCTGTGCGCCGCGGGTCATGATGACGCGCACGCTGGCACCTGCGTCCTGCAGGCGGCGAATAAGCTCGGCACTTTTGTAGGCGGCAATGCCACCGCTGACGCCCAACAGGACGTGCTTGTGGGTAAGGCTTAACATAAAAACGGGCGGCTTATGGTAAAAGACGCGTTAAGATACCATTGTCACCGCGAGTTTCGTACCAAGATCAAGGAGGATCATATGGCGATTAACGATTGGCCGGCCGAGGAACGGCCACGGGAGAAGCTACTGGCCAAGGGGGCGGCCAGTTTATCGGATGCTGAATTACTGGCCATTTTTCTGCGCACCGGGGTTACCGGTTGTTCGGCGGTAGACTTGGCGCGGCTGCTGCTCACCCGCTTCGGTGGCCTGCGGCCTTTGCTTGAGGCTCCCAGGGCAGACTTTGTTGCCGCCCACGGTTTGGGTGATGCCAAGTTCGCCCAGCTGCAGGCGGTGCTTGAAATGGCGCGCCGGCACCTGGCTGCGGCAATGGCCGTGGGCGATGTGCTCTCCAACCCCCAGGCTGTGCGCGATTTTCTCACCAGCCAGCTGCGCCACCGCGACCGCGAAGTGTTTGCCCTGCTGCTATTGGATAACCGCCACCGGGTGCTGACGTTTACCGAGCTGTTTGAAGGCACCCTCGATGGCGCCTCTGTCTACCCCCGCGAGGTGGTTAAGGCGGTGCTTGCCGCAGGTGCCGCGGCGGTAATTTTGGTGCACAACCATCCCTCGGGTGTGGCCGAGCCCAGCCAGGCCGATATCGCCATCACCCAGCGTTTGAAATCGGCCCTGGCGCTGGTGGATGTGCGGGTGCTGGATCACCTGATAGTGGGTGACGGCTATTGCGCCTCGCTTGCCGAACTTGGATTGTTGTAAGTGTTTACTTGCGGCTATTGCGAATAAACTCCTAAAATGCGGCTTTTTCCCCCACCACTGCACCGCCACCACCGGAGGCTCTTTGTCCAATATTGCGCCCCAGGTTTGGCTGCTGACAGACGGCAAACCCGGCCATCAAAACCAATTGCGCGGCCTGGCCGAGCGCCTGACGGCCCTGGCCGGCGCCCAGTGTCATTGGGTTAACCCGCCCAAGGTGGCCTGGTGGCAATTGTGGCGCGGGCGAGACATAGCCCCGGCCCTGCCCCGGCCGCAGCTGGTGTTAGCGGCAGGTTCGCGCACCCAGCTGGCGCTGTTGGCCGCCAAGCGCAGGTTTGCGTGCCCGGCGGTGGTGTTGATGCGCCCCAACCTGCCCTATGGTTGGTTTGATGGCGCAATAGTGCCCGCCCATGATCAGCCGCCCGCAAGGCCCGATGTGTTGGTGACCGAGGGCGTGTTGAACGCCGTAACGCCTGTGGCCCAGGTTGCCAGTGCGCGGCAGGGCTTGCTGCTGCTGGGTGGCCCCTCCAAGCACTATTATTGGGATCAGCCAGCAGTGCTGGCGCAGGTACAGGCGTTGTGTACACAGGCACCCGACTGGCAGTGGACGCTCTCAGATTCACGCCGCAGCCCCCAGGATTTACTGCCGGCGCTCAACGCCCTGGGGTGCGCCAATTTGCAGTGTGTGTCGCACCGGGACACCGCACCCGGCTGGCTGGCCGATACACTGGCCGCCAGTGGCCAGGTGTGGGTGAGCCCCGATAGCGTGAGCATGGTGTACGAGGCGCTCACCGCCGGTATTCCCACGGGCTTGATAAAATTGCCGCCGCTTACCCAGAGCCGGGTGGTGGCAGGCCTGCAGCGGCTCATTGCCCAGGGCCGTGTGCGCCAGGCGCCGGAGGATGCACTGCAGCCACAGCGCTTGTGGGAGGCCGATCGCGCCGCCCGCTGGCTGTTAAACCGATTTCCCCTACAAACAATGAAGGCCCCATGAAAGTTCTGCAGGTGCTACCTAATTTAAACAGCGGCGGCGTAGAGCGCGGCACGGTGGAGTTCGCGCGCGAGCTGGTGGCCCAGGGCCATGAATCCATTGTGCTCTCGAACGGCGGCCGGCTGGTTGTGCAGTTAGAGGCCGAGGGCTCGCGGCACATCAGCCTGCCGGTACACAAAAAATCCTTGTGGCAGCTGCGCTGGGTGCGCCGGCTGCGTAGGCTCCTGGAAGAGTTGCAGCCCGATATCATCCACGTGCGCTCCCGTGCGCCCATGTGGTTGATTTGGCTTGCCTGGCGCAAGTTGCCCGCGGCCAATCGCCCGCGTCTGGTGAGCACCTTTCATGGGTTGTATTCAGTGAATGCCTATTCTGCGGTTATGGCCAAGGCCGAGCAGGTGATCGCCATTTCAGACTGTGTGGCCGATTATGTGCAGCGCAATTACGGCGTGCCTAGGGCACGCCTGACGGTGATTCCCCGCGGTGTGGATCTGGCCGCTTTCAGCCCTCGCCCGCCGGCGCAAGAGTGGTGCGCAGCGCTCTACCGCGACTACCCGCACTTAAAGGGTAAAACCATCATCCTGATGCCCGGCCGGCTGAGCCGCTGGAAAGGCCAGGAGGCCTACTTGCAGATGATGCAACAACTGCAGGCCCGCGCACCCGAGTGCCACGGGGTGATAGTGGGCGATGCCGAGCCCAAGAAAGCCCACTACCGCAAAGAACTGGAGCAACAAGCCCGGGCGCTGGGGCTTGCCGATCACGTGACCTTTGTGGGCCATCGCGCCGATATTGCCGAGTTCTACCGGCTGGCGCAGGTGGTGTGCCATATGTCTAACAAGCCCGAGCCCTTCGGGCGCACGCTCACCGAGGCCTTGGCAGCCGGCACGCCGGTGGTGGCATTTGATCGCGGGGGCGCGTCTGAGTCGCTCTCAGCCTGCTTCCCCCAGGGGTTGGTGGCACCCGATGACATCACAGCCTTTACCGAAAAGGTGGCGGCTATGTTGGGCCCGAAACCCGAAATCACCGTATTGCCGGCGTTTACCATGACGCACCAAATTAACGCTACGCTGTCTGTTTATCGGCAGCTGTTAAACCCCTCTGAAACCGCGCAGTGATATACTGCGCGCCTTTTACCCCGTTGGAATTGCCATCATGAGAGTTGTTCACATTGCCTATCAACAGCTGCGCCGCTACGGCAAATCGCGCGTGAGCTGGGCCCGCAAACTGACCCACGGGCTGATCAAGCAAGACCACTTTGTGGAGGTATTCAGCGATCGCGACATCGCCGCCTTCGAGGCGCCCTTTGGCATTCGCGATTTGGGGGTGGGCAAAGCCAACAAGCGGGTACTGGAAACCGTGGCGGCTGTCGAGCCAGACCTGGTGATTGCCGGCCACTGCGACATGATCACCAACGACACCCTGGCGGCCATCAAGCGCAATCACCCCAATGTAAAAATTGCCCACTGCAATAATGATCCGCTGTTTGTGCCCTCGAACGTTGAACGCATCAAACACCGCGCCGAGGTGGCAGACGCTATTTTCGTATCCACCGGGCGCCCGGAACTTAAAATATTTGAGGGCATTGGTGCGCGCGTGTATCACATGCCAAACCCCGTAGACCCGGCCATTGAAAACCTCGATAACAGCCAGCGCACAGATCTACCCATCGACCTGCTGTTTTGCAGTAATAGCGACAACTTCACCAAGCGGCTGGCCATGGTGAAATGGCTGAAAGACGAGCTTGGCGAGAGCTGCAAATTCAAAACCTATGGCAGCTTTGGCGAGCCGCCTGTGTGGGGCCGCGACTACGACCGCGCCCTGGCCAACACCAAAATGGGGTTGAACTTTAATCGCCAGGAAGGCCACTACTGGTATTCATCGGCGCGCATGGCGCAATTGGCGGGCAATGGCATTTTGCAGTTCACCCATGCCGATAACCGCTTTGATGAACTCATGCCGGCGGAATCTATTGTTTACTTTAAAGATCAGGAAAGTTTGCTTGCCCGCATTCGTGAATTCCAAAACGACGATGCCATGCGCCAGGCTTGGGCGGCGCGCGCGCGCAGTTTTTTCCATACGGAAATGAACAACCGCCTGTACGCCCAATACATTGTTGAGGCCACCCTTGAGCAGCCGTTTAGCCACGATTATGTTTGGGCCCAAGACATCAACCCAGATGGCAGCATGAAGTCTTAACGGTGATGGAACCCATGCAACTGGCCTGCGCCACCCCGCTGTTTTCCGGTTCAGAAAAAGCCGTGTACCAGCACCCGCACAACCCGGCGTGGCTGGTAAAGGTGATGCGCGATAGCAAGCCCACCAGCTGGCAGGCGCGCTGGCTGCGCTTGCCGCGCTACTGGCCTTTTTTAAGCGAGTGGCGCGAGTTTGTAGTGGTGCGCGAGCGCCGCGCCGAGGGCTGCGGATTTTTGCAGCGCTTCATCGGCCCGGTAGATACTGATCTTGGCTTGGGCATGGTGGTAGAAGCCGTACGCGCGGCTGACGGCGATTTTGCTCCAACCCTTGGGCGCATGTACCGTACAGGCCAACTTAAGCCTGCGCACATCGATGCCCTGCAAAAGGTTATTGACTGGATGCTCGAGTGCAATCTGGTGGTTTCCGATATTTCCACCAACAATTTTGTGTGGGACGACGCGCACGGGCGCTGGGTATTGATAGATGGCATTGGCAGCCGCGAGCCGCTGTCGTTGCGCTACTGGTGGAGCGCCTATAACCGCCGCATGACGCGCAAGAAAACACACAAGTTGCTGGGCAAGGTGGCAAACCTTGCGCCAGCTACCGAGGCTACCAAGGCATGATTGCCCTGGCCCAAACCCAGCCCTTTGCGCGCGGTGGCAACCGCTTGTGCTTCGTGCACCCGCAAGATGCTCACCGTTGTATTAAAGTGCGTCGGCCGGATTTCAGCCTGGCCGATCGTCGCCGCAAAAAGGGCTTTCCCAAAAATTTAAAACCGTTGTCGAGTTTTGATGATAACCGCGAAGAATGGGGTGTCATGCAATCGCTCAACCGCAATTTGGGCGAGGCGGTGTACCAGTGTGTGAGCCGCTGCTATGGCTTTGTTGAAACCGATATGGGCAAGGGCCTGTGTTCGGAATTAATTCGCAACGGCGATGGCACCATTGCCCAAACCCTGAAAAAAGAATTGTGGGATGCAGGTTTCAGCGATGAACTGCGCCAGGCGGTAGCCGACTTTGTGCAGCGGTGGGAAGCGGTGGGTGTGCCATCACGCGATTTACTGTTGCACAACCTGGTGGTTCAGCGAGAAAGAGAAAGTATTTCGCGCATCGTGGTAATTGATGGCCTGGGCTCCCAGGGCCTGGTGCCGTTTTTTTGGTTGCCGCGCGCGGTTCGGCAAAAAAAAATCGCCCGCAAAGTGGCTAATCTTTACCAGCGGATCGACAAATTATTGGGTCAGCGCGGGCAAAAGGAATTTCCCGGTTATCACGGCCTGCTGTTTCACAACGACGCGCCCCCATCAAATCAAGGTAATTCTTCGCAATGAAAGTGGCACAAATTCTAGCCGGTGCACCGCAAGGTGGTGCAGAAAACATGTATGTGCGCCTGGTGAAAGGTTTACACGCCCAGGGCGAGCTGCAAACCAAAGCATTTTTGCGCGATCATCAACACCGTCTGGATGATTTGCGTGCGGCAGGTGTTGAGGCCGAAGGCTTTCGATTTGGCAGTGCGTTGCACTTTCTTGATCACCTGCGTTACGTGCGCGCGCTCAAAAGTTTTTCACCCGATCTGGTAATGACCTGGATGAACCGCGCAAGCGGCGCCACCCCGAAAGGCGATTACGTGTTGGTGAGCCGCCTGGGCCACTACTACGACCTGAAATACTATCGTCACTGCGATTACTGGGTAGGTATTTCAAAAGGTATCTGCAATCATTTGATTCAAGGCGGAATGCCGGCTGCGAAAGTGTTTCACATTCCCAACTTTGCCGATGAAACGCCAGTGCAACCGCTCCCGCGCGACAGCTACAACACCCCAACAGACAAACCCTTGATCCTTGCCGCCGGCCGGTTGCACGTGAACAAAGCCTTCGACACCCTGCTGCATGCCTTGGCCAAAGTGCCAGAGGCCACCTTGTGGCTGGCGGGTTCTGGCCCTGAAGAGGCCAACCTCAAAGCGCTCGCCAGCGAGCTCGGGTTGGCAGAACGGGTGCGCTTTCTGGGTTGGCGTACCGATGTGACCGCCCTCATGCGCACCGCCGATGTTTTTGTATGCCCCAGCCGCTACGAGGGTTTGGGCTCAATTGTGATGGAATCCTGGGCGCACCAGTGCCCCATCATTGCCACCAACTCCGAAGGCCCGGGCGAGGTGATCACCCACGGTGAAACGGGCCTGGTAACGCCTGTAGATGAAGTGGCACCACTGGCCGATGCCATAAACCAACTGCTCAATAATCCCGCGCAGCGCCAGGTACTCACCGAGCGCGCCTACGCGCACTACCAAAAGGTTTATGCCCGCGAGGTAATAGTGCAGCAGTATTTGGATTTGTATAAGCAGTTGGTGCCGAATTCGGTGTAATCCGAGGGCGGGCTTAAGATGAAATCAATGATGAGAAACGCGCGCAATCGGCGCCATGGTTTGCAATGAAAATATTACTGGTATTCGGAACGCGTCCGGAAGCAATAAAAATGGCACCTCTGGTACAGGCGCTGAAGGCTGCGCAATGCGATGTCAAAGTATGCGTTACCGCGCAGCACCGTGAAATGCTCGATCAGGTATTAGCCCTGTTTAACATTGTACCGGATTACGATTTGAATCTGATGAAGCCCAATCAGGACCTGACGGACATTACCGTTGGCGTTCTACAGGGCTTGCGCGATGTATTGGATACCTGCCGGCCTGACTGGGTAGGTGTCCACGGCGATACCACTACGGCGATGGCGGCGAGCCTTGCCGCTTTCTACGCGCGAATAAAAGTATTTCATGTGGAAGCCGGTTTGCGTACCGGTAATATGCAGGCGCCCTGGCCTGAGGAGATGAATCGCCGCTGTGTGGGTGTGCTCGCCGATCGACACTATTCCCCAACGGAGCAAGCCCGTGCGAACCTGCTCAACGAAAGCACTGATGAAAATGCCATTTTAGTGACCGGCAACACTGTTGTGGATGCCCTGTTGCAAGTTGCGGATAAGCTGCAGCGCGATGCTGCTGTGGCGCAGAATTGTGAGTCCACCATAGGATTGCCGGAGCTCAAGCAAACCCAAAAAATGCTACTGGTAACCGGCCATCGTCGGGAAAATTTCGGTGGCGGTTTTGAACAGATTTGTCAGGCGCTTGCCAGTTTAGCTGAGCGCAATCCTGATTTACTGATTGTGTATCCGGTACACCTCAATCCCAATGTCAAAGGGCCAGTCACTTCGGCGCTGTCGGAACATGCAAATATCCGTTTGATAGCACCGCAGGATTATCTGCCATTCGTCTATTTGATGACTAAGGCGACATTGATTTTGACTGATTCCGGCGGAGTCCAGGAGGAGGCGCCGTCCTTGGGTAAGCCGGTGCTGGTTATGCGTGATACCACGGAGCGACCTGAGGCCGTTTCCGCAGGCACGGTGAAACTGGTGGGTGCCAATGCCGATAAAATCGTGCAGGAAGTTGAAGCTTTATTGCAACAGCCCGAAGCCTATTCAGCCATGGCGCGCGCGCACAACCCCTATGGCGATGGCATGGCGGCAAAGCGCATCGTTAAAGATATTCTGCAGCAGCCATTGCCGCGCTAACAGGTGATAGAAAGACCTATGAAAATTGTCATGCTTACCAACGAGTTTGCGCCCAGTATCGGTGGCGTACAAACCCATGTGCTGGAATTGTCTCGCGCGCTGGTAAAAGCCGGCCATGAAGTACATGTCGTGACGCGCTTTAAAAACAAACAGCTGCCTGCCCGTGAGAAGCTGGACGGCATAGAGGTTCATCGCATTGCCTTGGCCAAAAACCACTGGCTCTACGATTGGCAAATGCGCCGCTACCTACGCCGTCTTCACAACCTGGGCGGCGTAGATGTTGTGCACGTACACGGCATGCGCCCGCTGGCTGCCGCTGGGAGCCTTGGCGTCAGGGTGGTATTTACTAATCATACCTCCGGTTTTCTCAAGCGTATGGAAGCTGGTGCAGATGTACGCACAAAAATGGCAGGCCAGATGTCGGTGGCAGATTGTGTTCTGGCGCCCAGTGAAGAATTGGCCCAGCGCACCCGTGATACTGGGTATTCAGGCCCCGTCAGGTTTGTTGCCAATGGTGTGGATACCAAGAAGTTTTTTCCGGGTGAAAGTCCCTGGCGTGCAAAACTCAATATTCCGGCAGACGCCTTTGTGTTGGTAATGGCGCGTCGTTTGGTGGCCAAGAATGGCGTGCTGTATCTGGCTGAGGCGTTACAGCATATTACCGCGACAGGTGTGCATATTGTGGTGGCGGGCGATGGCGCTGAGCGAGGTGAGTTCGAGCGGATTGCCGCTGGGGCCGCCGCCGGTGTAAAAGTGCACATGCTAGGAGGCGTGGATAACACGCAAATGCCCGATGTGTTTCGCGCGGGAAATGCCGCGGTGCTGCCCTCGCTGATGGAAGCCACAAGCATCGCCGGCCTGGAGGCCATGGCCTGCGGCAATGCGCTCATTGGTACCCGTGTGGGAGGGATACCGGTAATTATTGATGATCAGACAACAGGTTTGTTGGTGCCCCCGCGGGATCCTAAAGCGCTTGCCAGTGCTATTGACCGGCTGGCTGGCGATCTGAAGTTCGCGCATATGCTCGGGCGGGCGAGCGTCGCAAAAGTTGAAAGAGAGTTTTCCTGGACGCGCATTGCCGAATTAACAGCCGAAGCCTATGCAAATTAAGTTGCAGTCTTTGGCTTTCAGGGTGGTTACCACCAGGGCAAACCGGGTATTAGCCCCCCAGGTAATGGGGTTGCTGGGATGATTGGCGCAAAACATTTCACCGGTATCGCTGGATATCTGCCCGAAAACAGGTTCCTGACTGGCCATCCACTTTTAGCTGGATGGTTGCTGGGGCTGGCCATATTGGGTGCATTTTTGGAGATTAATTTTGGCGAGAGTGCCGATGATCTCCGCGATGTGTTTTTGTTAAGCATTCTGCCCGCCATGTATTTTGCGCCTAAGCCCCTTTGGCGCTCTGCACCCATGCTGTTTTTAATGGCAGCCTGCCTGATCGCTCTGCTGTGCTGGGGGGTGGGTCATTGGCTTCACCCCGAGATTGCGGAGCGGTCGCCAAAGGTCAATCGGTTGACCAATTGGCTGCTGGCCATTCCCTTTGCCCTGGCCATGGGCGGGCATCTGCGTGCCATTTTCTGGGTTTGGGGCGCTGCGGTTTTGGCCCTGTTGCTCTCCCCATGGTTGAGTGGTGGAGGTTTGGCTGAAATTTCCCGTGGCCTCAATGGATTCCGAATCGATTTTGCGCTCCACAACGCTCAGCATACTGCGTTGTATTTTGGCGTTGCCTTGTTGGGAATGTTTGCGTTTATGCCCCGCGTGATTGCCAGTGGTGCGCCGAAGGCTGTGATGTTCGTTATCTGGCTGTTGGTAACGGCGTTTATTATGGTGGCTGTGCTGATTACGCAAACCCGGGGTGTTTGGCTGGGGCTCTTGGTCGGCTTCGTGACCCTTGGTGGATTGATGGGGCTTGATCTGGCGCGCCGCAGGGCGCCAGCTTCGGCCCGTCGATGGATCTTGCTAGCTGCCGGAATGCTGGTTGCACTATTTGCAAGTCAATCAGGCGTTGTCGTGGATCGACTTAAAGCAGAAGCAGATGTACTGGGTAAAGTGGTGCAGGGTCAGCCAATAGAGGATGCCACCACGTCATCGGGTATCCGTTTGCGCTCCTGGGCAGCGGCCGTGCCTTGGATCAAAGAGCGCCCGATTGTAGGATGGGGCGGGCAGGGGCGCAAAGCTGTGATAGAAAAAACTGATCAGCTCCCTCAGCGAATTAAAGATATCACCCGGCACCTGCACAGCTCTTACATGGATACCCTGGTGAACTTCGGTCTCTTGGGCTTTACGTTATTGCTCAGTCTGTGGGGCTGGTTGCTATATGGTGCCAAATCGGCGTGCAAGGACGGGCGTATTCCGCGGGATCTCTTTAACTTCTTTGTGGCGTTTATGGCGTACTTTGCCGTGGTCAATCTGTTTGAATCCTATATGTACTATTCCAGCGGTGTGCTGGTATTTGCGCTTATTTGTGGTGGTGTTATCAGCTGTATATGGTGTCCAAAGCAGACGCAGGTCACGCAAAGCCCCGGGCCTTAGATAACCCAAAATAATGAATTATGTTGCATACCCCTCCCCCTTCTGGTATAAAACGCGGCTCTTTGAGCTGGGGCACCCATTGGCGCCCGCCGGGGCGGCCCGGATTTAACAGATTTCTTGCAACCTCTGCGTCATATTGTTGGCCAGGGCACGATTTTGAACGAGGCAACACGATGTCTAAGGTATGTCAGGTTACGGGTAAGCGTCCGATAACTGGTAACAATGTTTCTCACGCGAAAAACCACACCAAGCGTCGTTTTTTGCCAAACCTTCACTCTCACCGTTTTTGGGTTGAGTCAGAAAAGCGCTTTGTTAAGCTGCGCGTATCTGCCAAGGGCATGCGCATCATCGACAAGCGTGGCATCGAGCAGGTGCTGACCGATCTGCGCGCGCGCGGCGAAGCGGTTTAATTTTAAGCGGGAGCTATAACCATGCGTGATCTGATTCGTTTGAACTCAACTGCCGGTACTGGTCATTTTTACACTACCGACAAAAACAAGCGCACCATGCCAGAGAAAA
This sequence comes from Simiduia sp. 21SJ11W-1, assembly GCF_024138675.1. Lineage (NCBI taxonomy): Bacteria > Pseudomonadati > Pseudomonadota > Gammaproteobacteria > Cellvibrionales > Cellvibrionaceae > Simiduia > Simiduia sp. 21SJ11W-1. The sequence goes on from NZ_CP090959.1 coordinate 72,058, forward strand.
TGGAGATCAAAAAATTTGATCCCGTTGTTCGCAAGCATGTTGTATACAAGGAAGGCAAGATCAAGTAATTGATCTACCCTCCCTAAAAGCCCGGTAATGCCGGGCTTTTTTGTGCCTAACAGTAAGGCCCAGGTATGACACAGGCCCACTTCCAAGTCTCGCCCATCGGCATTATTCACTCCTGCTTCAAGGAAAAGTTCGGTGTGCCCCGCCAGTCTGCACTGGCGCCGTCAGCACTTGCCTGCCTGGAGCTGTTGCCGCCCTACAATTCCCCCGATGGCGTACAGGGCCTGGAGCAAGTGAGCCACCTGTGGCTGCAGTTCGTATTCCACTTAAGCCCCGAACCCAAAAGCCTGAAAGTGCGCCCACCGAGGCTCGGCGGCAACCAGAAGGTAGGGGTGTTCGCCACCCGCTCGCCCGTGCGCCCCAATCGTTTGGGGCTTTCGGTTGTGCAGTTGTTAAAGATTGAGCAGGCAGCGGGCAGTGTGCGGCTGTGGTTGGCGGGTGCAGATCTGGTAGACGGCACGCCGGTGCTGGATATCAAACCCTACGTGCCCTACGCCGATGCCCTGCCCCAGGCGTCCAACGCCCTTGCGCCTACTGCGCCAGCGTTGATAGCTGTGGAAATACCGGAGGCTCTGGCGGTGCCAGAGCCGGTGGCACGGCTGGTGCGCGAAGTGTTGAGCCAGGATCCAAGGCCCGCCTATCAACAAATCGACCCTGAACGCATCTACGGCATGCATCTTTTGGATTTTAATCTGCAATGGCGCTACCTCGTCTCGGGTGCGGCCCAGGTGGTGGCGCTAACGCCCATTGAAGGTGACACAACGGAGCCCAGTTAATGCCCGAGCTGCCTGAAGTAGAAACCAGTAAGCGCGGCATTGCCCCCCACACAGAGGGGCGCCGGGTAACCGGGCTTGTGGTGCGCAACGGCCAGTTGCGCTGGCCGGTGCCCGATGATCTGGCAAGCCATGTTGTCGGGCGCACGCTTAAGTCGATCAGCCGCCGCGGCAAATACCTGTTGCTGGCATTCACCAATGGCCACCTAATTGTGCACTTGGGGATGTCCGGTAGCCTGCGCATGGTGCAGGCAGAGGAGCCGGCAGGTTTTCACGATCACATAGATCTGCGTTTCGGCGGCCAGGCGCTGCGCTATACAGACCCGCGGCGCTTTGGCTGCTGGCTTTGGGCTTGCGGCGATGTAAATGCTCACAAACTGCTCGCCCATTTGGGGCCCGAGCCTTTATCTGAGGCCTTTAACGCAGACTACCTCTACCAGCGCGCCCGCGGGCGCAAGCAAAACCTCAAAAACTTTATTATGGACAGCCAGTTGGTGGTGGGTGTGGGTAACATCTATGCTAACGAGGCGCTGTTTCTGGCAGGCCTTAGGCCCAGGGCTGCCGCCGGCAGCCTTACGCGCCCGAAGGCCGCTAAACTTGTGGCACACATCAAGGCAGTGCTGGCGGCGGCCATTGCCCAGGGCGGCACCACCCTTAAAGACTTTGTGGGCGGTGATGGCAAGCCGGGTTACTTCAAGCAGCAGCTCTATGTGTATGGCCGTGGCGGCCAGGCCTGTCGAATCTGTCACAGCCTGTTGAAAGAAGTTCGCGTCAATAATCGGGCCACGGTATATTGTGCCCAGTGCCAACGCTAGCTACACTGCACTTTAGCTATCGCCGGTAAGCCTCTGATGGCTTTGAAATTATCGAATGTTCTTTTTCGTTCTGGTTGGCGCAGTAGCGCACTGAGTGAGCAAGGCCGCAGCAGGACATCAACGAGGAGACACACTGTGAACGTTAAAAAATTGAGTGTGAAGGCAATCGCTTTCACCACCTGTCTGGCGCTTTCAAGCGTGGCACTGGCGAAAGACGGTGATCTGGAAGAGCCAACGGCGCTGGCGATGACCGCTGATTTGGTGTTGGTGAGGCCGGTAATGCTGGGCATCACTGTGCTGGGAACCGCCGCGTTTGTGGTGTCTTTGCCATTTTCTGCCGCTGGCGGCAACGTCAAGCAAGCGGCGAATACCCTTGTGCTAGGCCCAGGTGAAGCAACCTTTGTGCGCTGCCTGGGTTGCACCCAGCCCGGCTACCAGCACGACACCGAGTAGTGTAAGTTGCGCCAGGCTCAGCCCTGGCGCTCTTTAAAGCGTTTGGTTAATGCCTCTTCCACCAATGGGTGGACGAATTTGCTCACATCCCCGCCGAGCGAGGCGATTTCGCGCACCAGCGAAGAAGAAATATACGACAAGTGCTCAGACGGCGTGAGGAACAGGCTTTCCATTTCCGGCGCTAGGGCGCGGTTCATGTTGGCCAGCTGAAATTCGTATTCAAAGTCTGACACTGCCCGCAGGCCCCGCAAAACCCCTTGGGCCTGCTTCTGCTTCACCAGATCTGCCAGCAAAATATCAAAGCCACAGATTTCAATGTTGGGCAGGTGCCCCAGTACCTGTTCGGCCTGTGCGACGCGCTCTTCCAGGGTAAACAGGGGATTTTTTTTGGTGCTTGCCGCGATGGCAATAATCACCCGATCAAACAGCTTGCAGGCGCGTTCAACCAAGTCGATATGGCCATTGGTTAATGGATCAAAGGTGCCAGGGTAGACGACTGTACGCATTAAAATTCCTGTTTCATTGTGCCGGTTGATGGGCGGGCGTCGGATAGTAGCAAGATGCAGGCTTTTGTCATAGGCAGTGGTATAGACGGTAGCATACATCGCCGGCCCGTTTCTCGCGGTGCAGGGCCCAATGCGGGGGGCAGGTAACGCTGCTTTGGGCGGGCGCCTCCAGGTAAATAAGGGCGCCGGGGTTTAGGTGATCGGCAAGGCCTGCCGCCGCCTGGGCCCACAGGTTTGCGCTAAAGGGCGGGTCGATAAACACCACGTCAAAGCCTGGCCCTTGATAACCGGCAAGCCAGTTGAGGGCATCGGCGTGCACAAGCTCTGCATCACTTGCGCCCAGCAGGTTCAGGTTTTCACGCAATTGCCGGTGGGCGTGGGTGTCTTTTTCTATCAGTGTGCAGTGCGCACAACCGCGCGATAAGGCTTCAAGCCCCAGGCTGCCGGCACCGGCGAACAGATCCAGGCAGCGGCTGCCGGGTATGTCCATTTGCAGCCAGTTAAACAGGGTTTCGCGCACCCGGTCGCCGGTGGGGCGCAGGCCGTCAACACTGGGAAAGGCCAGTTTTCGGCCGCGCCATTGGCCGCCTATGATTCGCAGCATGCCTTGTTGGGCGGGGGCTTTTGGGGCGCGCTTTTTCATGGGCGGGTCAACTCAAATGTTCCTCTCAAACGTTCCTAAGGATGGTAGGATAGCGGCCTTTCGCAGCCTGGCTTTGGCCGTGGGCTGCGCATTTTAACGCCTGTGACGCAGTGAAGCCCATGTTTTCAAAGTTGTTTAAGAAAAAGGATGCCGACAAGCCCGCCGAGGCCGCTGAGCCAAGCCCCGCGCCCGAGGCCCCGCCTGTTGCCCAGCCGGCCGATAAGCCAGGCTTTTTCGCCCGTATTCGCGCAGGCCTAAGCCGCACCCGCAGCCAGTTTGCCGAAGGGATGGGCAACCTTTTTCTGGGCAAGAAAGAAATTGACGATGAGCTACTGGAAGATCTGGAATCCCAGTTGCTAGTGGCCGATGTCGGCATTGATGCCACCACCGATATCATTGAATCGCTCACCGAGGGTGTGGCCCGCAAAGAGCTGGGCGACCCACAGGCACTGCTGGCGGCGCTGCGCCGAAAGCTTGAAGAGCTGCTGGCGCCCGTTGAGCAGCCGCTGGTGATCGATACCACCAAAAAGCCCTATGTGATTTTAGTGGTGGGCGTCAACGGCGTGGGCAAAACCACCACCATTGGCAAATTGGCCAAGCGCCTGCAAGGTGAGGGCCATAAGGTGATGCTGGCCGCCGGCGATACCTTCCGCGCCGCCGCCGTTGAGCAGCTGCAGGTGTGGGGCGAGCGCAATCAGGTACCCGTGGTGGCACAGCACACCGGGGCCGACAGTGCCTCGGTGATTTTCGATGCCATTGCCTCGGCCCAGTCGCGCGGCATAGATGTCATCATCGCCGATACCGCCGGGCGGCTGCACAATAAAAGTAACCTCATGGAGGAGCTTTCCAAGGTCAAGCGGGTGATGGCCAAGCTGGATGTCAGCGCCCCGCACGAAGTGCTCTTGGTGCTCGATGCCGGCACCGGCCAGAATGCCTTGAGTCAGGCCCAGGAGTTCACCAAGGCCGCTGGTGTTACCGGCATTGCACTCACCAAGCTCGATGGTACCGCCAAGGGTGGGGTGATTTTCGCGCTCAGCAAAAAATTTGGCCTGCCGGTGCGCTTTATTGGTGTGGGTGAAGGCGTAGACGACCTGCAACCGTTTAAGGCCGCGCCTTTTATTGCCGGCCTTTTTGGCGACGAAGCGGGTGGTGAATGATCCGCTTCGACCAGGTTGCCAAGCGCTACAGCAACGGCTTTGAAGCGCTTAAAAATGTCAGCTTTGAAATAAGCGCAGGCGAAATGGTTTTTCTTACCGGCCACTCAGGGGCCGGTAAAAGTACACTGCTGAAACTCATCATGGCCATGGAAACCCCAAGCCGTGGCCAGGTGCTGGTGAACGGCACCAACCTCAATCGCATGGCCGACCGCAATATCCCCTACCATCGCCGCCAGATCGGCGTGGTATTTCAGAATCACCAATTGCTGTTTGATCGCACGGTTTTCGATAACGTCGCCCTGCCCCTGATTATTGCGGGCTTCAGCCCCTCTGATGTGGGCCGCCGCGTGCGCGCAGCGCTCGACAAGGTGGGCCTGCTGCACAAGGAGGCGCGCTTTCCGCTGGAGCTTTCCGGCGGCGAACAGCAGCGTGTGGGCATTGCCCGGGCGGTGGTGAACAAACCTAAAATCCTGCTGGCCGATGAACCCACGGGCAATTTGGACCCGGAGCTCTCGGCGGAAATCATGGAGCTGTTTCGCCAGTTCAATGAAGTGGGCGTCACCCTGTTGATTGCCAGCCACGATATCGCCCTGCTCAAGCGCCAGCGCAAGCGCGTGCTGGCGTTGCGCGAAGGTGAGTTGTACGGCGACAGCCAATATGCAGGGGGCCCGCCATGAATAGCCCCCGAAAACCTATAAGCGCCCCGCGCGCAGGTGCCCGGTTAAAAAAGGCCGGCGTCAACGACCGCGCCCGGGCCTGGCGTGAGCACCACGTGTTATCTGCCCGCGATAGCCTGCAAAAGCTGCTGGTGGTGCCCGTGCGCACCCTGCTTACGGTATTGATGCTGGGTATTGCGCTGGCGCTGCCGGCACTTTTATATGTGGCACTAGCCAACGTGGGCCAGCTGTCAGGCCAGTGGGCCAGCAACCATCAGATGTCAGCTTATTTAAAGCCCGGCGTAAGGCCCGCCGCCGTAGAGGCGCTGGTTGCGCGCTGGCAGCAGCTGCCGGGCGTTTTACAGGTGCAGCCGGTATCACCCGAGCAGGGCCTGGCTGAATTTGCCCGCCAAACGGGCCTCGCCGGCGCCGTGGGTGGCATGCAATCGAACCCGCTGCCCTGGGCGCTGCTAGTGCAACCCAAACACACAGACCCCAAGGCGCTGGCGGCCCTGCGCGATGCGCTGGCCGATGACGTGATTGTGGATGAAGTGCGCCTGGATTTAGCCTGGCTTACCCGGCTGCAATCGCTCATGGCACTCGGCCAGCGCTTTGCATTGGGGCTCGGCTGCTTGCTGGGTTTGGGCATGTTGTTGGCCATTGGCAACACCTTGCGCCTGGCCATTGAAAACCGGCGCGAGGAAATACTCGTAGTGAAGCTTGTGGGCGGTACCGATGCCTTCGTGCGCCGGCCCTTTCTCTACACCGGCCTTTGGTACGGTTTGGGCGGCGGGCTCTGGGCGTTGCTGCTAACCCAGCTGGGGCTGTGGCTGGTGTCGGCCCCGGTGGCGGCCTTGGCCAGCAGCTACGGTAGCGCCTTTGCCCTGCAGGGGCTGGCGTTTGGTGAAAGCTTGATATTGCTGTTGATTGCCCTAATGATAGGTTGGTTGGGTGCGTGGTTGGCCGTTGACCGGCATTTGCGCGACATCAAGCCCCAATAAGGGGAATGATTGGCTGTAATCGCCCTGTTTAACCCCGTAAATGGCGGTTTTGAGTGAATTTTTTACTCGGTTGGCAGTCAAATGCGGTAGTGCTACACTCACGCGGTTGTTTTTGGAGGTATACATGAGTAAAAGTCTGCAACCTGTTGGCGTTTTGGCCCCCGGTGCCAATCTGAATGCGTACATTCAGGCCGTAAACGGGTTCGCTATTCTGTCGGCTGAGGAAGAGAAGCAGCTGGCCGAAGAGCTCTACTACCATGAAAATCTGGAAGCTGCCCGCCGCTTGGTCATGGCGCACTTGCGCTTTGTGGTGCATATCGCCAAATCCTACTCAGGCTACGGCCTGGCCGAGGCCGACCTGATCCAAGAGGGCAACGTGGGTTTGATGAAAGCCGTCAAGCGCTTTAACCCCGAGCGCGGTGTGCGCCTGGTGAGCTTTGCCGTGCACTGGATCAAAGCCGAGATTCACGAGTTCATTTTGCGCAACTGGCGCATTGTGAAAGTGGCCACCACCAAGGCCCAGCGCAAGCTGTTTTTCAACCTGCGCGGCGCCAAAAAGAAACTGGCCTGGCTCTCGCACGATGAAGCCCGCGCCATTGCAAAAGATTTAGACGTAGACGTAAAACACGTTTACGAAATGGAAGGCCGTTTATCCTCCTACGATGCAGGCTTCGATGCCGGTGCCGACGACGATGACGACAGCGCCTACCAGGCCCCGGCCAACTACCTGGAGGATCACCGCTACGATCCCGCCAAGCAGCTTGAAGATGCCAACTGGGAAGCCTCCAACGTCAATAGCCTGGAGCTTGCCATGGAGCAGCTGGACGATCGCAGCCGCGATATCCTGCAGCGCCGCTGGCTGAACGAAGACAAGGCAACCCTGCATGATCTGGCCGATGTCTATGGCGTTTCTGCAGAGCGTATTCGCCAGCTTGAGAAAAACGCCATGAAGAAAGTGAAGGCGATGATGGAGGCCTAAACGCCCCCTTCGCACACCGTAAGCCGCGCCTAGACGCGGCTTTCTTTTTGGCACTGTACCCTCCCCCGAAAGAAAAAGGCTTGGCTGATGGCCACCAAACACTTACTTATTGCAGCGGCGCTTGTGGGCGCTGTGTCTGTACTGCTGGGCGCCTTTGGCGCCCATGGTCTTAAATCGGTACTGACAGAGGCGCAATTGGGCAGCTGGCGCACGGCAGTGCACTACCACCAGCTGCACGCGCTGTTGGCGCTGGCGTTGTGCCTGCGGCTACTGGCAGATCCGGCCCGGCGGCTGCGCCTTGCGGTGTACAGCCTGCTTGCGGGCATTGCGCTGTTTTCAGGCTCCCTTTATGGGCTGGCACTCGGGGCCCCCGCCTGGTTTGGGCCAGTTACCCCGATCGGTGGCCTTTTGTTAATGATCGGCTGGCTGTGTGTGGTGGCTTACGCCCTGCGCCTGCCGGCTCCAGAACGGTGAATTATGAATTCAACTCCCCTGCCCGGTGTGGAAGACGAACACGGCTTTACCCCCAGACCGGAATACAAAAAGAAATCCATCCGCAGCTTTGTGATTCGTGCCGGGCGCATGACGCCAGCGCAGCGCAGCGCCTTTGAGCGCCAGTGGGCACAATACGGCCTGAGTTTGTTTAATGGCCCCTTGGATGCCGAGGCCGCCTTTGGCCGCAAGGCTCCCTTGGTGCTTGAGGTGGGCTTTGGCATGGGTGACTCCCTGCTGGCCATGGCGCAGGCCGAACCGGATAAAAACTTCATTGGTATTGAAGTGCATCCACCCGGTGTGGGGCGCTTGTTAAATAACGCAGCCGAGGCACAAGTGACCAACTTGCGCGTGTACATGGCCGATGCCAACGATGTGCTGGAAGATTGCATAGCCAGCAATAGCCTGGCCCGTTTTCAACTGTATTTCCCAGACCCGTGGCATAAAAAGAAACACCAAAAGCGCCGCATTGTGCAGCCGGCATTTGCCGAAATGGTGCGCACCAAACTCGCAGCGGGTGGCGTGTTTCACCTGGCCACCGATTGGGAGCACTATGCCGATCACATGATGGAAGTCATGAGCAAGGCGCCGGGGTTTGAAAACCAGGCCGGTGAGTATTTGTTTTCACCAAGGCCAGACTACCGTCCCATTACCAAGTTTGAAAAGCGCGGCGAACGCCTGGGCCACGGCGTATGGGATCTTCTGTTCGAGAAAACCCCCTAAGCGCGGGGTTTTCTTGCAAATCTTTCGGGCCTTGCCCACAATCCCTCGCAGCGCCGAACACCGGCTAGAACAATAATGAGGGCCTGCCCCTGGAAAACTGGCGTCAGTGGTGAGTGTTTTTCATCGCAAAGCCGGTTTTTTTATGGATAAAGTGTGGTGATTTCGCAAACCTATTGTGCGCTCATACTTTCTACTTAAAGATCATGCATGGAGAGACGAAATGAAAAAGGCTTTAATGATGTTGCCATTGGCGTGCGCCATCGCTGCCGGCAATGGGTATGCAGACCAAATGGGCTTTGAAGTATCAGCCGGTGTGAACGCCACCAACTGGGATAAAAACCGCGATCTTGAAGACAGCACCGGCCTTATGGGCGCGCTTGGCTATCGCATCAACGATCGCTGGGGCATCGAGGCGATGTACGTACAAAACGATACCGAAACGGATCCCGGAAATTTTGACGTAGATGCACAAAAACTGCATATAGATGCGCTGTACCACTTTCGCACCGATGAGCGCGTGCAGCCCTATTTTTTGATGGGCATGGGTAAAAACCGCTACAAATACAGCGGCGGCAGCGACAGCGAGAGTACCTTTAACGCGGGCGCCGGCATAAAGGCCTACCTGACCGACAATTTTTTGCTGCGCGGTGACATGCGCGCTATCCGCGGCTCTGAAGACGGCCACATAGATCTGGGCACCAACATCGCCCTCACCTATTTCTTTGGCGTGCGCGATAAAGCGCCGGCGCCGGTTGTGAAAGCAGCCCCAGCCTCTGATGCCGATAACGATGGTGTGGTAGATACCCGCGATGCCTGCCCGCAAACACCTGCAAACGTGGCCGTTGATAGCCGCGGTTGCCCGCAAGATTCCGATAACGACGGCGTGGCCGATTACCTGGACCAATGCCCCAATACCGAAAGCGGTTTAAAGGTAGATGACCAGGGTTGTGCTATCTCGCTCACCGAAGCGGTAGAAATAAAGCTGGGCGTAAATTTTGATAACAACGCCGCGGTTGTAAAACCCGCCTACTTTGCTGAAATTGGTGAGGTGGCTGAGTTTATGAAGAGCTACAAAGATTCCGCAGTTGAGTTGCAAGGCTACACGGATTCCCGTGGTTCAGAGGCCTATAACAAAGCCTTGTCGCAGCGCCGTGCCGATGCAGTACGCCAAGTACTGATCGAGCAATTTGGCATTGACGCTGCGCGCGTAACCGCCGTTGGTTACGGTGAGGCCAACCCGATTGCCTCTAACGAAACTGCGGCAGGGCGCGAGGAAAATCGACGCGTAGTTGCCTCGGTTCAATCGAAAAAAACCACCCAATTGCGCAAGTGATTATCAAGGCTATCGCGTAGAGTTTTGGTTTAAACCAGAGGCCCGTTTGTTGCAAGGCAAACGGGCAGCGCAAAAAAGGCGAGCCAAGTGCTCGCCTTTTTTGCGCGCCTACTATTAGGCTGACCCTGAATAACGCTTAGCTAACGCTGAATAAATCAACGGATAATTGGTCGAGCACCTTTTCTGCGGTATTGCCAAGCACGGTGGCGGCAAGGCCGGTGCGGGCCACGGTACCCATTACCAATAAATCGGCGTGCAGCTTTTGTACGCTATCGGGGATGACGTCAATCGCTGCGCCATCTACCAAGTGCACGCGATTAGTGGCTACACCAAAACGCTGGGCAACCATTTCGGCCGGTGGATGATCGTCTGAATCGGTGAGTTGGAATAAATCGCGCAAATTCGCTGAGTGGTGTACCGCCGAAACCAGGTGCAATTCAGCTTTGGTGGCATTGGCCAGCTGTTGCGCCTGGCTTACGATTTTGTTGTTGAGTTGATCGTGAGATGACTGGCCGTCTTCCAGGCTGATGGCGGCCACTACTATGCCGTTTTGCCAATCGTCATCAGCCTTGACCAGTAACACGGGGCAAGGTGAGGTACGCATCAGATAGATGTCTGAGGTGCGCCTGAGTGCGCGCTCGAGCTTGCTGTGTTTGAAGCTGGTTTTCACCACAAACTTGGCACCAATGCGGCCCGCAGACTGAGCCACCATCACTTCCCACTTTTGATTCCACACCACTTCGCAGCGTACCTTGATGCCCTGCGCACGCACAGGCTCTGCCAACTCTTCCAGCCATTGCTTGGTGCTGGTGACCTGGGTGTGCTTGGCGTCTTTGCGGGAGCTGAACGAGCCCATTTCGTCATCGGTTAAATAGGTACAGCAAAACAGATGCAATTGCGCTTGGGTTTCCAGCGCCAGGCTAACGGCGCGGCGCAGCGCCATTTGATCATCGGTGACCGGATCTATCACTACCAATAACGTCTGTGCACTCATGGCGGGTTCCTGATTGAAAGATTTATACAACAATAGCGAAACTTGTGAAATCTGTCGTTACTGTAACCAAAAAAGCGCACTTTGGCCTTGCGCGTTGCGCAGAAAATCGCGCAGCTGATAAAAACGCTAATTGCAGCGAACCCGCTATAGCGTGGTGCAAGGTACACAGGGTTAAGTGCGGGTATTCACGCTAGCGGTTGCGGCCAATTGGGGTGAGGGGTATTGATGGGCAAGGTAAGCGGGGCCGCTGGGGCCCCGCTGGTGTGAGTGGCAGGCAGCCGAAGCTGCGCGTGTGGCTTAGAAGTTAACGCTTACGCCCAGGCCCAACAGATCTGTGCGGTTGTCGCCGCGCTCTGTTTGCCAGCTGGCGGTGATGGCGGCTGCATCGGTGAAGTAGTAACTGGCGCTCAGATTGCCGTGCCAGGCTTGGCCTTTATCCTGGCGGTAGCCCGGCAGTGAGTAGTCGTTGAGTGCCAGGGTCTGGCTGCTCATGGTGACTTCATAGTCTTCGCCTTTGAGTTCCGAGCGAATGCCCCACTCAGAGGTAACCACCAGCTGATCGGCGCGCCAGTGTACAAACAGGCCCACATCGGCGGTGAGTGATGTGTGCTCCTGGTCTTCTACATTCAGCGCGGTGGTCATGCCGCTGTCTTCGGCGAAGCCGTTGACGTCTATGCTGCGGTAGGCCAGCTCAAGCTTGGGGCCGTAATCCCAGGTGGCATGGGGTGAGATGTTGTAGCCGTATTCCGCCGAGAAGCCCAGCGAGCTGCCGTCGGTATCACCGGTTTCTGTGCGCGTGGCCACACCCAGGGCAACCTGGCGGCTGCTGTCGTAGCTTTGCTTGCCGAAGTGCAGGCTTGCGTTGGCCCAGTGGCGATCGGCGTTAAAGCCTGTAAACAGGCTCACGGCCTGACTTTGGGCTTCCAGCTCGCTTCCGGATTCTGCAAAGCTCAAATCACCGCTGTTAGAGGCGAAGGCCAGGCCCAGGCTCCAGGTGTCGCTCAGGCCGTATTGCATGCCAAGCGCTGCACCACGGGGTTCGGCGCTGGCATCTGCATAGCCATTTTGGGCGCGCAAGTTGTGGCCCTGGCCGCGCGCGAAGATTTGCCAATTGCCGGCGCCCAGCTTGTGGCTTGCCAAATTGGCCTGCATCTGGTTTTTGAGGCCTATGTGGTCGGCATCAACCAGGCTTGCACCCAGAACTGGCAGCTGCCCAAGCTCTTGGGGTGCGCTTATAAGGCTGTACATGTAATCGGCAATAATCTGCTGCGCCGCGGCTGTGGGGTGCACGCCATCGTTAAACACGAGTTTGGTGGGGTCGCCATTGCCCGCCTGCTGCATGCCATACACGGGGTTTTCCAGGCAGCTACCGCCAGAGCCGTCGTAACAGGTGGCGGTTATTTGCACGGCATCATCAACAAAGCCGTAGCGTGCGGGTTCGGCCAGAATTTCGCCCATGAGCCCGCGGGTATCTACCGGGATTACATTGGCGTTGGAAGCGGTGAGGCCGGCGTAGAGGGTATCGTTGTAGAGGCTGCTCATGGGCGACCACAAAGGCTGGGCACCCGAGCCAATGCCTGCAGGTGTATTGCCCACATCGGGCAGGTTAGACACCATGATGTACTCGGCACCGGCGGCTGCCAGCGCGTTAATACCCTCTACCAACGTATTGGCGGCGGTCACTATGTTGGTGACGTTGTTCGGGTCTGCCGGGTTGGTTAAGCCCAGCACGTCGTTGCCGCCACCGTTCACATAGTAAAGGGTGCTCGATTTGGCACTGCCGTACTCGGCAAGGTAGCCATCGCGTACTTTGGCGGGGCCAGCGGCGGGGTTAAATACCACCGAGCCATTTTCATCGGTAATGGATGCCTTGATTTGCGCCGAGGTGTAGCCACCCACCGCGTAGTTGGTGCCCGCGGGGAAACCCGTGACAGGGCTTGGCAAATAAGGGGTAGAGGCGGCCAGGTAGCCCAGCCCCAGTTGCTGGCTGAGGCGTTGCACGCCTACCAGGTCGGTTTCGCTGCCGGCGCCGTTCACGCGGTTGGTAAAGCGCAGGCCACTGGCGGGAACCATGAAATTCGGGTTTATGGGGCCGCCGGCATCGGGAAACTGGCCCGAATCCGACAGGCTGTCGCCAAATACCACAAGCTCGTCAAAGGGGGATGCAGCCAATGCCTGAGTGCTGCAAAGCAGCAGTGCAGCGGCAAGGGGCTTTAGGGTGGATGTCAGGGCGTGCGAGTGCTGAAACTTCATTGCGTCATTCCTCATTACGACAATGGGCTGTCGTGTGCATGTTTATTATTATTGCGCTCGCCGGTGGGCAAGCACGGTGGAGCAAGCTGCGCAAAAACCGAATAGGTTCAGTGATTTATGGTTGTTTTTTCACCGATACGCTCTGGATCATAAGGGGGATCACAAGGCGATGCCAGCCGCGCGGCTGACCTGATGGTCACTCGGCGGCTTGCAGTAGTTCGAGTTCTTCAGAGAGTTCAAACCAGCGCGTCTCAGCGGCCTCAAGGCCTGCTTTTGCTTCGGCCTGGGCCTGAATCAAGGCGTGTAAACGGTCTTTCTGGTCGTCTTGGTAAAGGCTGGTATCGGCCATGGCAGCTTCCACTTCGGAAAGCGTGGCCTGAAAGCTTTCCATCTGTTGCTCGGCCTTTTTCAGGGCTTGGGTCAGCGGCTTAAGCCTCGCCCGTTGGGCGGCAGCTTGCTGGCGCTGGGCCTTGCGGTCTACTTTATTGGCGTCGTCACTGGTGTTGGCGGTGGGTGCGGCAGTTTGTTGTAGCGCCTGGGTCCATTGATGGTAGGCCTCAAGGTCACCGGCGAAGGGTTCAACCCGGCCCTGATGTACCAGCCAGAATTCCTCCACTGTGTTGCGCAGCAAATGCCGATCGTGGGAAACCACCACCACCGCCCCTTCGAAGGCCTGCAGCGCTACGGTAAGGGCGTGGCGCATTTCCAGATCCAGGTGGTTGGTGGGTTCATCCAAAAGCAGCAGGTTGGGCTTTTGCCAGGCGATAATGGCGAGCGCCAAACGCGCTTTTTCACCACCGGAAAAGGGCCGCACCTTGGCCAGCGCCAGATCGCCGTTAAAGCCGAAACCGCCCAAAAAGTTGCGAATTTCCTGATCGCTGGCCTTCGGCGCAAGCCGTTGCAAGTGCAGCGCGGGCGTGGCGTCTAGATCCAGCGCCTGCAACTGGTGTTGGGCAAAATAGCCCACGCGCAGGTGTTCGCCGGCAATGCGCTCGCCGGCCAAGGGTGCCAGGTCGCCCGTGAGTGCTTTTACGAGGGTAGATTTACCGGCGCCGTTAAAGCCCAAAAGGCCAATGCGCATGCCCGGCAAGAGGGTGAGGTTCAAATTGTTAAACAGGCGCTTTTCACCATAGCCTAATTGCGCCTGTTGCAGGCTCACCAGCGGCGTGCTGACCTTCTCGTAACAGGGAATGGCAAAGTGAAAGGGCGAATCTATGTGTGCAGGGGCGATAGATTCCATGCGCTCGAGCTCTTTCAGCCGGCTTTGGGCCTGCTTGGCCTTGGAGGCCTTGGCGCGAAAACGGCGCACAAAATCTTCAATTTCAGCCACCCGCGCCTGCTGTTTTTCAAACGCCAGCTGTTGCTGTGCCAGCCGCTCGGCTTTTTGGCGTTCGTAGGCGGAGTAATTGCCCACATACAGCACCAGCTTCTGGCCTTCCAGGTTGACGATGCGATCTACCGTTTGATCGAGAAAATCCCGGTCGTGGGATATCAGCACCAGCGTGCCGGCGTAGCGCTTGAGCCATTGTTCAAGCCAGAGGGTGGTGTCTAAATCCAGGTGGTTGGTGGGTTCATCCAGCAATAACAAATCACTGGGGCACATAAGTGCCTGGGCCAGATTCAGGCGAATGCGCCAGCCACCGGAGAAATCGCTCACGGGTTTCAGTTCATCACCCGGTGCAAAGCCAAGGCCGGCCAGCAATTGCAGGGCGCGGGCATCGGCGGTATAGCCGTCTATGTGTTCCATATCGGCATAGGCGCGCGCCAGTGCTTCGCCTTCGCAGGTGGCCATCAACCCCTGCAGGCGGCGCAGCTCGGTATCGCCATCCAGCACGTGGTCGAGCGCAGTGCGGTTGGTGTTTTCAATTTCCTGGGCCATGTGCGCAATGCGCCACTGGGCCGGCACCTGGGCGTGGCCTGCATCGGTGCTGAGCGCGCCCAGCAACAATTGGAAGAGCGAAGATTTACCCGTACCATTGGCGCCAATCAGGCCCACATGTTGGCCCGGATGGATGCGCAGGTCGGCCTGCTCCAGCAAAAATTTTTGCCCGCGTTGCAGGCTGACTTGGTTTAGTTCAATCATGGCGCGCATTGTATCAGCGCGCCCAAGGGCCACCAGTAGAATCTATGCAGACATTTAAAGAATTTGCCTTGCGCCTGTACGGGCAGCCAGAGGTTGAGGCCGAGTGCCTGCACTGGCAAGACAGTCACGGTGTGAGCGTGCCCCTGTTGTTGTGTTGCGCCTGGCTTGATTGGCGCAAGGTGGGCTGCGAACCCGCGCAACTGCAGACACTGGTAGCCCCGGTGCTGGCCTGGGAGCAAGATATCGTGTGGCCTATGCGTAAGCTGCGCCGTGAATTCAAGGTCGCCGCCACCAAAGACGCCGCCGCCGAACAGGCCCGCGAGCGTATCAAGCAGGCGGAACTACAGGCCGAGCTCGTGGTGCTCGACAAGCTTGCCGCCCTGCCCTGGCTCCCCAGCCCCCACTCTGCATTGGCAAGCCTCATACAGCATTACCAGCTGGCCGAATGTGACGGTTTCCCCGCTTTGCGCCAAGCAGTGGCCGCCCTGCAACCGGTGCGCTTAACAGGCCCAGATAACTAGGCTAGTATTGGCCGCTCGTCATGCACGCCTAAGCCAGTGTGGAGCTTGGGTCCAACCGGAAGAAGATAATGATTAAAGTGAAACACAGCCTGGTATCAGGCATTGCTCTGGCGTCTGTATTGTTGGCCGCCTGTGGCGCAGACAAAAAAGCTGAAGAAGCCAAGCTTGAAAGCCTGGAATCCAAAGTGAGCTACATGTTCGGCACCAACATGGCGAGCCAGTTCAAGCAAGAGGGTTTCCAGCTTGATGCCAACGCTATTGCACTGGCCATTAACGACGTTCAGGCCGGCAAAGAAAGCCGTATCAGCGAAGAAGAAATGCAGCAAGTGATGCAAGACTTCCAAGCCAAGGCCCAGGCCCAGCAGGAAGAAAAGTTCAACGCCGTAGCTGAGGGCAACCTCAAAGAAAGCGAAACCTTCCTGGCGGAAAACGCGCAGAAAGAAGGTGTTCAAACTACCGAATCTGGCCTGCAGTACAAAGTGGTTGCCGAGGGTGAAGGCGACAAGCCCACCACCGCAGACAGCGTGACAGTGCACTACAAAGGCACCTTGATTGATGGCACCGAGTTCGACAGCTCTTACAGCCGTGGCGAGCCCGTCAGCTTCCCGGTAACCGGCGTGATCCCCGGTTGGACAGAGGCACTGCAACTGATGAGCCCGGGCGCCAAGTACGAGTTGTACATTCCATCAGACCTGGCCTACGGCCCAGGCGGCACAGGCCCCATCGGCCCGAACCAGGCGCTGATTTTTGAAGTGGAATTGCTGAGCGTTGAAGCCTCGGAAGACAAAGAAGCCGCCGCAAAATAAGCGCGCGGTAATTAAAAAGGCTGCTGCGGCAGCCTTTTTTTTGCCTGTTATTTAAGGATGTGAATAAAGCCGTTACTGGCAACGGCCACATGGTGGTTGCCCGCAAAGGCCAGCGCCAACACAGAGGCGCCGGTGGGCTGTAGGGTTTCGCGCTTGGGCAGGCGCCAGCGCTTAAGCTCGCTAAGGCTCGCCACGTCCCACAGCTGCACTATTTCATCGGGGCGGCCGGTGATGAGCTGTTTGCCGTCGCTGGAAAAGCGCGCGGCAGTAAAGCGCAGGCCGCGCTTAACCATTGAGGCCTGTAGCGGAATGTTGCCGATGGCGCGGCCGGTTTCCAGGTTCCACAGCACGGCCTTGTCATATTTGGCGGCGGTCAGTGCGCGGGTGCCGTCTTCGCTCAAGGCCACCATCTGCACTTCATCTTCATGCTGGAAGGTTTGCAGGGCGGTGCTGGTGTCGGTATCCCACAGAATAGCGGTGTGATCTTCAGAGCCCGTGAGTGCAAGCTTGCCATTGCCCGAGAGTGACACCTTACGCACCCGGTTGGTGTGGCGCAGGGTGCGCGCTATGCCGCCGCGTTTGATGTCGAAGATAACCGCGCTGCCATCCACCAGCCCCAGCAGCGCAAAGTCGCCCGTGGGGGTGAGCGCCATGTCGAGTATTTCGGCCGGTGCATTCCAAAAGCGCACCGCCTGGCCCGATTGCAAATCCCAGAACACAATGGTGTGGGTGGTGGCGGTGGCAACCCAGCGGCCATCAGCCGAAAAGGCACTGGCGTGCAGCGTGGATTGCTCGCCGGCTTTGTGGTTCCAGTTATACAAGCGCTCGAAATCCGTTACCCGCCAGAGGCTGCCGCCTTCAAAAATGGAGCCGATCACTGCGTATTGCCCGGTGGCATCAAGGCTTGCACTGAGTGCACCCTTGTTGGCAACTTCAATACTTTTTGTGGGAGTGGGCGTTGAATCGCACGCGGTGAGCCAGAGGATCAGCAAAAGGCTTGCGGCTTTCCATTTCATACGCGTATCTCTTAAGGCAACTGGCAATTGGCTAGTGGCTTTAAAGATAGTGTATATCGGCAGGCTTCGCCCGAGTGGCCCCGGGCGAGATGCGCTTACACCACGAGGTCTTTGTGGGCGTCGTGCAGTACCGCAATAAGGCGATCTTCCGCGGCGAAGCGGGTTTCCAAGGCATCACCCAAGTGCGACAAATCGTTGCGCAGGGCGTCGAGGTCGTCGGTTTCCTGGTACTTGTCGTTGAAATCCAGAATCACGTCGGTGGTTGGATCTATCTTGGTGTAGAGCTCGCCGGCCTCTTTAATGGCCGCCTTATCTTCGAATTCCTTGGCCTCTTCCACCAGCTGCTTGTACACCTCAAAGTGGCCCGCCGAGGTGTAATCCACCAGCAGTTCGCACAGGGTGCGCACGGCATCGCCATGCTGCTCTGGCTCGAAGGCATCGTAGTCTGAGAGTTTGCAATACAGAACCAGCACATCCTGACGTTCCTGCAGCCAGCGATCGATAATATCACTGACGCCACCCCAACGTTCTTTGGCCGTTACGCAGTTTTCGAGCATGTCGCTAATTCCTTAACGCTTTCGACGAGACGAGTGATCAATGTAGGGGAAAGCGTGAACGCCGGCAAGACTTAATCAGCCAAGCAACCCAAGAGCCTCGGCCAATGCAGGCAGCCAAAGCGCGGTAAAGGCACCGGTGAAGCCCATGGCGAGGCTGGCAAAGGCACCGGCTGTGGGGTGCAGTTCAAACGCCCGTGCAGTGCCAATGCCGTGGCCATTGAGGCCAAGTACCAAGCCTTGGGCACGCGGGTCTGTGAGGCGGCACAGGCGAAATACCCAGGGTGCGGCCACAGCGCTCACAATGCCCGTAAATATCACAACCCCGGTGGTAAATCCGGCCGGCGTGTGGAGCTGCTCGGCGATGCCAAGGGCGATGGGCGTGGTGACAGATTTAGGCGCCAGTGCCAATAGTAGCGATGGCTGACCACCGGCCAGAAATGCCGCCAAAAGCGCAGCACCGCAGGCGGCAAAACTGCCCAGCAGCACCGTTACCAGCACGGGCCCCGCGTAGCGTTTCACGTGGTGGAATTCCCGGTGCAGTGGTACAGCCAGCGCCACGGTGGCCAGGCCCAGCAGTTGGTCAAACAGGCCCGTGAGGCTGCGGTAGTAGCCAAAGGGTACATCGGCCAGCCACAGGCCCGTGGCCAACAGAATTGAGGCCAACAGGAGTGGGTGCAAGAGCGCGGGCTGGCCCAGGCGCTGGTTGCACCAGCGCCCGATTTGATAAGCGCCTAAGGTGCTGCCCAGTGCCAACAAAAGGTGTAAGCGCTCGCTCACCCTTTAGCCCCAAAGCGCCCCAGCAACCAGGCACTCAGCAGCATGCACAGCAGGGTTGCACCCACCATGGCTGCCAATACTGCCGGCCACTGGGCCTGCAGGTCGGCCGGTAAAAAGAAGATGCCCACCCCGGCCGGTAAGAACAGCAAGCTCAGGTGGTTAATGAGTGCCTGGCTTGCGCGCTCGGTGGGCGAAACCCAGCCTGCAAGGCCGAAGTAGGAAGCTGTGCGAAGGCATAACAGTAACAGCACCATGCCCACCACCGCGCCTGGAATGGGCCAATCCAACCACAGGCTTATTAGTTCACCGGCCAGCTGAAAGCCGATGAGAATCAAAAGCCCCGCAATCACGCCCGGCGCAGGGCCTGCCAGCCGCTGATGATCGCCAGGCCAATAAAGGCTACCAGCGTCCAGCCGGGAATACTCAAGCCCAAAAAGCTCCACACCACATCGGCGCAGTTGCCATCGCCTTGAAACAACAGCGCCAGCGCTTCCATGATAGGGAAGGTTTCAAACATATACTCAAGGCCCGGGCCGCAGGCCGGCACCTGATCTTCAGGCAGGTTTTGAATCCACACGTGGCGAGCGGATACGCCACCGCCCACCACCGCAGCCAGCAGGCTCAAGGCGCCATACACCTTGCGCCCGAGTGCTTGTGGATTGTGCAATGCGGCTACCAGTGCCAGCAGCCCCACGGCAATCACAAAAATGCGCTGGGTAATGCACAGCGGGCAGGGGTGCATGTCCATCATGTGTTGCATGTACAGGGCGGTCAATATCAGCCCGGTACAGCCCAGAAAAACAATGACATAGGTTTGGCGAATGCCGGGTAGCATGGCTGGCTCCTTGGAAAATTGGCGCATTAACTGGCGGCCACACTAGGCGAAAAGTGTATTGTGCACAATATGCGCGCCTCAAAAACGCGCCAGAGCGACTATGCTAAAAGCTTTCCTGCACTGGTTTACGGATTAATTATGGCGCCCAAGAAATTCTCCCTGATCGTGTTTATTTGCCTAGTGGCCGTCTTGTTGGCGGCGCCCGGTTACGGGCAAGATGAAGAAGGCGAAGCCGCCGCCAAGCCTGAAGCCCTGTATATCCCGTTGCAGCCACCTTTCGTTGTGAATTACGGCGGCCCGGGGCGGTTGCGCTACCTCAAGGCCGAGCTGACGGTGCGCGTGCACGACGTTGGCGCTGCGCAAAGTGTGCGCCACCACATGCCCGCCATCCGCGATGCGCTGGTGAGCTTAATGAGCCGGCAAGAAGAACTGGTGATAGACACCCAGGAAGGCAAAGAACAAATGCGTAAAGACGCGCTGGGCGCCATTCAAACGGTGATTGAAACCGAAGAAGGCGAAGACAGCGGCGTGGTGGATGTGTTTTTCGACAACCTCATCGTGCAACGCTGAATTACCCCAGCGGGCGCAGCTGCAGCGAAACGCGCTTGCTGCCAACGCCCTGCTCGCCCACGGCAATAAACCCCTGCTGTTGATGAAACTTAAGCGAAGCCGGGTTGGCGGGCGCTATGTCTATTTCAGCTGCTAGCCAGTGGTATTCATGGGCCTGCGCCCACGCGACTAGCGCTTTGTATACAGCCTGCCCCTGGCCTTGGCCGCGTACTGCATCACTTAGCACTATGCGATCGATGTACAAAAACCGCTGCAGGCGCGCGTTAAACCAGCGGTAATTGATACTTTCATAGGCGCGGCCTGCGCCAAAGCCAATCACAAAGCCCACCACCGCCTGCTGGTATTCCAGTACCCAAAACAGATCGCTGGCATCTGCGAGCCGGGCAAGCTTTGGTGCATCCAGCGGGCTTAAAAAGTGTACCGATTGCGCGTTCAAGGCGAGCACTTGGGGTGCATCTTCGGGCGTGAATTGGCGTAGTGTAAAGGTCATGGGATTTTCTGTTTATGCAGGGCAGGCTGCGCGTTAATTCGGTGCGAGGTTTGCGCATTCAAGCGTGCGCATTTGTTGCATGCTTTGCTCTGCCAATGCAAGCAGCGCCATTACTTGCAGCGCTTGTTCGCCGCTTACCGGAACACTGCCTTCACCGCGAATGGCACATGCCCACTGTTGATAGAATTCGCCATAGGCGCCTTTTTGCATGGGCAGTTGTTCACTGTGGCTGCCGCCCGCCTGGCTCTCGCCAATGCTTAATTTTGCGTAGCGATCAGGGTTTACACCATAGCCTGGGCGGCCGGCAGCAAGGCCCTGCTTCAATTGCGCCTCTTGCGGGTCTAGCCCATGAATTGTAAGGCTTGCGCAACTTCCCTCCACATGAAAGCGTTGCACGTCTGATGCACAATGCGGGCTTGAATGCAGCACCACTTCCAGCTGCGGGTAGTGCAATTGCACGTGAAAATAATCCACACTTTGCGCGTGTTCGCGCATCTGCTTCAGGCGTGCCGTTATTGCCGTTGGCCAGCCGAACAGGCACAGCGCCTGATCCACGAGGTGCGGCCCAAGGTCAAACCAAATACCGGCACCGGCGCCGGCATTCTCGCGCCAGCGGTTGCGCACAATGGGGCGAAAGCGATCAAAGCGCGATTCAAAATACCTGAGCGCTCCCAGCCGCCCGGATTCAATAAGCGATTGCACCGTAAGAAAATCGCCATCGAAGCGGCGATTCTGAAATACCGTAAGCAGCCGCGCATTTTTCTGTGCAAGGGCTACTAACTGTTGCGCCTGCGAAAGAGTGACCGTCATGGGTTTTTCAAGTAGCAGGTGCAGCTTGTGGGCAAGAATTTTCTCGCCCAATGCAAAATGCACATCGTTGGGTGCGGTTACAACCACGGCATCCAGCCCCGGGTGGGCCAGAAATTCTTCAAGCTGGTGGTATAGCTGCACCCCTTCAAGTGTGAGGTGTGGTTGGCTGGATAACAGCGCGCACAGGTGCATGCCGTTTGTTTGTGCAAGCAACGGCAGGTGAAAGGTTTGCGCGGCGTAACCATAGCCAATCACGCCAACGTTAATAGTCACACAACGGCTCCTTGTTTTTCAGCGCTGCTGGATATAGCGGCTGTTAGCGCAGTTTTCGCCACAATACCCGCGCCAGTAGCAACAACACAAGCAGTACAATCACGCCGGGTATGGCGTAGGCCACCACAATGAGGGTGTTGGCAATACCTTCAGACAAGTGCTCGCCGAAATCACCCAGGGCATGGCCAATGGGCGCCCAAAACCCTGTGTAGGTTTGGGTTTGCAGATGAATATTAACCACCTGAAAATCTATGCGCTGTAACAGCCGCGCCTTTTCGCCTTGCGCGTATTCAAGATCAGATTGCACCCGTGATAATTCAGAGGCAATGCGAATGAGTGATTCCACTTCCTCTGCCGAGGTTTGTTCCAGTTGTTCAAGTTTGTCGCGATAGCGCAACAGCATTTCAATGCGTTTGTCGTTATCCACCACGGCACTTTGCAAATCATCTACCTGGGTGTTTTGGTGAGTAACTTCACCCAGTGTACGGGCGCTGGCAAGGGTGTCGGCCACGCGATCGGGTGCCACGCGCATGCGCAAGTGGGCAGAGCTAAATTCACCCGTATGCAAATTGGCAGTTAATAGCGTGCACAGCGCTTGGGGTTGTTCACGGCAGGCGGCCGCCAGTTGCTCGTAGGCAGCCGGTACACTAGCGGCCGCCATGCTCACGGTGAGGCTGTGTTCATAGGCCAGGTACTGGCTTTGCTCTTTTGCCTGTGGCGCCGGCGCCGATGCCATCATGCGCGCACCAGAGGCCACAAAATCCTCCTGTACCACCTTGCTGGTGTCAGCACTGCAGCTGGCCAAGGTAACCAGCATAGTCAAAACAATACCCAATTTACCCATCATCATTGTGCCTCCGTGGCATAACGCTATTTGAGCCGCTGAGCTTATCAAGTTGTAGGTGAATGCTCCATGAACGTGAGCAGTTTCTGGCCGAAACTGGCTCACTGCACTTTCATAGTTTGAAATTCACTACCCTGCACGCGTTTAGCGCTTTGTGGGTGATGCAGTGCGTTTAACCTGTTCGTTAATAGAGGCAGAGCTTCGAACAAGTGGCCAAAAAAGTTGTTCGGCAGCGGTGGTGTCGGCCAGCCCTTCTACCCCAAAGTGCTTTGGGCGCGAGCGGGTTATGCGCGCAGAGCCGAACAATAGATCCCACAAAAATAAGAGATTGCCATAGTTGCCCTTGTAGTGGGTAATGCCATCGGCCAGATGTTTGCCGTGGTGCATGGAGTGGGTTGAAGGCGTAGAAATTACGCGCTCCAACAGCCACATAACGTGTTTGAGTGCGGGAATTTGGTAGAGCTTTTCATCCCAGGGCACGGCGCAGTGGGCGCCGGTAGTAACCGTGAGCTTCACCACAATGTAAACTGCGTACACCCAGCCGAGCCCCAAATAAATGAGCACCGCCGAGCCCCAGATGCCCGGCATCATCCAGTAGTAAAATACGTTGTTGCGGTACACAAGCCGTACACTCATGTACTCGGCATTGTGGTGGGGGCGATGCAATTTATACAGCCAAGGTATTTGGTGTGATAGCCGGTGCCACCAGTATTGGCTCATGTCGTCTATTATCAGGAGCGCCGCCAGTTGCCAAACGGGGTGCAGCTCGTGTAACAGGCCGCCTGCTGTGGGAAAGTAGGCTTGCCCCAAAAAATTTACCAGCAAAATAATGCCCGGTTGGGTGATAAGCAGCAGCGAAATGGTGCTGGCAAGCTCTACCTGCCAGTCGCCGGGCCGCTCTTCGGGCTTATGAAATAACCCCAAGCGCACAGCTTCAACCACGGCAAAGGCGAGGTAAATTGCAATAATCAGAATTAGCTCAGGGCGCATAAGGGGCGGGCCAGCAGTTAACTACGCAGTGGGTCAGTATAGCAGGCGCTACCAGGTGGCTAATTTGCCGTCATCAAACACTTCACCGGAAGCCACTGTTTGCAAGTAAATAAATATCTGATTGAGTGGCAGGCCTGCGTGTTTACTAATGCACATGGCCAGTGTGGTAAGCATGAGTTGGCGGCGCTCGGGCGGGGTGAAGTCCGGCACTAACAGCTGCACCTGAATCGGCTGCGTGGGCCCTTGTGTACGGCCACCCAGGCTTTTGGCCCGGTAGCACCCGGAGGAAAAATATTGCCAGCCAATGCTCAGGTGCTGCTCGTCAATAGCCAATGCACTCGCAAAATCCTGACTGATTAAATCTAACCGCGGGCTTGGATTTTCAAGGTCAAGCGGCAGGGATTGAATGTTGATAATGGGCATAGGCAATCCTGATGATTCGTGACAGGAAGATTGGTGATTAAATAAGTCTAGTGGATTGCACGCAGCTGTTGGAAATAAGATTTCTATTGCTGCGTTGAAACCCAAATTTTTTCAACAAATGTAATGCCTTACCGAAAACACTGACTCTGTGGGTATTCACCGCTGCCGTGACGCGAAGCCTTTGCGTTCAAAAGTACAGGCTGACTGGCTGCTATTATTCCGAAACTTTCTTACGTGCCTGTTCACTGAATTTCTGTAGTGCAGGGTACAGTGCCTCGAAGGCTGCCTGTAGTTGCGGGCGTTGTTCGCGCAGTGATTCTTCAACCCCTGCGAGCAGTTGTGGGCGGGAAATGCGTTTGCGCAGGCTGCCTATAACGCCCAAGTAGGTTTCCTGGTCGGCGTAGCGTTCAAATAATTGGTAATCTCGTGCGCGGGTTAAGAACCTTTGGGCACCCTCGGGCATCGCTTTGGCGTGTGGTGCAAGTTGATGATGCACTTCTTCGCAAAATTCGCCGAGGTTCTGTGAGTGCCAGCGGGTGAATTGCCGGGCGAGAAAGTGATCGAAGGTGATGTCTAGCACCGGGCCTGCCAGCCGTCGTAATTGCGGCCCCAGCAAAGTAATGGCGGCTTGTGTGTGGGCTTGTTGATCTACCCAGGCGTCAATTTTCCGGTGCAGTGCCACGCCCTGTAGAATGTCAGGCGCCCAACTTTGTTGGTGAATATGCAGCGGGCCTTTCAACCAGTCACCTAAAAAGCCGCCTACGCGCAGCGCCGGATTCGGGCCAGAGAGCGCGAGGTGGGCTAGATAATTCATTGGGCCTTAAGGCCGGCCTTGAAAGGCCGGCGCCGAAATTTCAGGTAAGTAGCTAGTTGGCATCACGCCCAGTGCCTGGGCGTGCGTGCGCCGCCCGTGGCTTGAATAGTTAATTGAGGCCGAGGCCGAACCGGCAAGACTTTGCGCTCTACGCGATGCAACCTCGGTGGCTGTAGGCATCACAGGCAATCAAACTTGGGTTTGTCGCAGCAGGTGTACTGGGCGTAGAAATCTGCCAGGTACTGCTCGAAACTCAGGCCTTGTTCACGCTCTATTTGCGCCTTGGCAGCCAAGGATTGCTTGGCGAGTTTTTCAAACAGCGTGAGCGCGTCTTTGGTGAGTGCACGTTGCTTGAAATACTCTGCATGTTGTTCGGCCAGATCGCGGGCCAGCTGGTAGAAGGTTTTACCCTGTGCTTGCATATCGGCCAAAAGCCTTGCCGCCGGCGTTTGGCTTGGGTCTGCAACCCGTGCGCGCACGCCATTTACGGCGTCGCTGAAGGCGTTTGAATCTGCGCTGGTGTCTAACAGCTCGGCGGCGCGGCCAATACCGGCCAATAACTCATTGGCCCAGGCGTGCATGTTGCGCTCTTGGTTGTTGTGTAACAGCGTCAGATTTGGGTCGCGCCCCTGCTCCACAATGCGGCGCTGGTTTTCCTGCATGTCTGCGTATTCGTTGCTGTTTGTTTCCGGGCTTTGCTCAAGCAAACAAAACAGCAAGAAGGCATCCATAAAATGCAATTGCTCGGCCGTTACACCCAAGGGCTCGTAGGGGTTTAAATCTACACAGCGCACTTCAATGTATTCCACGCCGCGCGCGTGCAGCGCGTTGAGTGCGGTTTCGCCGCGCTGGCTGGTGCGCTTGGGGCGAATGGTGGAGTAGAACTCGTTTTCAATTTGTAACAGTGCGGTGTTGAGTTGCCGGTACTCGCCGTGTGCGTCTTTCAGGCCGATGGCCTGGTAGTCTGCATGGGGCTGGGTAATGGCGCCGCACAGGGTTTTCAGGTAGGTGTTGAGGTTGTTGTAGCACACGGTAAGTGATGCCTGGGCATCGCTCTGGTAGCCCAGGTTGCCCATGCGCAGGCTGGTGGCGTGCGGCAGGTGCAGGCTGTGGTCGTCGCCACCCACGGGCACCAGTTGGTGTGGCCTGTCTCTTACAAAGCTTCTGCACACCGCGGGCGCTGCGCCGTATAGGTACACCAGCAGCCAGAAGTAGCGGCGGAAGTTGCGAATTAAATCGAAGTAGGATTGGGTTTTAAAATCCTGAAAGCTTAGCGGGCTTTTGGCGCGCGCGTGCAGGGCTGCAATTAATTCATCGGCAAACGAAAAGTTGTAGTGCACCCCGGCAATGGTTTGCATGGCACGCCCGTAGCGATGCCCAAGGCCAATGCGGTAGGTGGTTTTCATGCGCCCGGTGTTGGAGTTGCCGTAACGCGCCACGGGTATGTCGGCATCGGCGCCAATCATGCACGGCATGCTGGCTCCCCACAGCACTTCGTCGCCCAGATGGCGGTAGGTGAAGGTGTGAATGTCGCTCAGCTGGCCCAGCAGCGCATCTACGCTGGTGTGCGGCTGGGTAATGAACTCCAGCAGCGCTTCACTGTAGTCGGTAGTGATGTGCGGGTGGGTGAGCGTGGCGCCCAGTGCCTGGGGGTGATCGGTTTGTGCAATCTTGCCATCGGCGCCCACGCGCAAGCTTTCTTTTTCCAGCCCCCGCAATATCACCTTCAGCAGGTGGGTGTTGCCCTCGGCCAGCCAGGCCAGTTTGTCTTGCAGGGGTTGTGAAAGCGTGGTCAAGGGCTACTCCTTAGGCCGGGTGTCGGGTTGCTCAGAGCGTGTGCAGTGGCTCTGGTGCATCGTGTGGGGTTGCGTTATCGGATGCCGATTCATTGGCAGAGCTTAGCGCGTCTGGCTCTGTGGCGTCATCTCCGGCGCCCTCCAGCAGTGCGGCCTGTTCGGTGTTGCGCTCGGCCTTGGGCAAGGGCGCGGGTTTGGCATCTTCAGGGATTTGCGGCAGGCCCTTGTCGTTTAACGGGCATTCCAGCAGGTGAATGCGCTGGGTGTAGTCTTTGGCGTTCACCTCTACCTTTTGGTTGATGGCCTCGTCTTTGTAAGGCGTTTGGTACAGGCTTTTCAGGTCTGTGGCATCTACCCATTCACGCTGTTTGTTCAGCAACAGTTTGTGTTGGTTTTGCAAAATGAAGGCTGTTTTCATGGAAATTCCGGCTCAAAGTAAAAACTGAGGGTTGCCCCCAATCATGGGGGCAAAAATCCGAAATGAAAGGTCTGGGGTTGCAGCGCACCGCTGGTTTACCGCGCACTACACCATAGGCGTAACAACTGCCTATATGGCAAAGCATTTAGCCCAAGCTTATGGCGAGACCAGTGGGCCGCGCTCAGCTGTTAGACGCCAGGCCATCGGTGGCGGCATGTTGCTTTAAGATGTTCACCGTTTGGCCCTCTTGCAAGCGCTCGGCACCGCGCACAATCACCAGATCCCCCTCTTTCAGGTTGCCGGTAATGGCAATGCGGCTGCCGTAGCCGTCGCCTGTGCGCACTACCACCCGCTCGGCCTTGTCTTCTGGCCCAACCTTGTACACGTACACCTCCCGCTCGCGCAGCACCAGGGCATCGCGAGGTACCGTGAGCGAGGCCTGTTGCTCGCCGTTGGGCAGCTCTACTTGCACCGCCTCACCAATGACCCAGGTGTTGTCGGCCACAATGCGCAGCTCCAGCATGCGTGAGCGCTCGTCACCTACGGGCACCAGGCTCCTCACTGTGCTCACCTGGGTGGCGTGGGGGTTGCGCACGGCAACCTCGGCATTGCGGCTGAGAAAGCGCAGGGTGGAAAGTGGCGCCTGGGCGCGAATTTCCAGGTTGTCGGTATTGGTGAGGCGCACCAGGGTTTCGCCTGTGCTGATGTGCTCGCCCGGCTGGTGGTTGCGGGCCACCACAACGCCATCGAAAGGGGCCACCACCTGGGTGCGCTCCAGATCGTACCGGGTGCGTGCCAGTGCCACTTCGGCGGCGCGCAACTGCTGCAGGGTGGTGTCGCGCTCCATGATGAGCCGCTCGGTTTCGGATTTAGAGGTGTTGTTGGCCTTTACCAGGCTTTCGTTCCGGCTGACCTGGCGCGCCAGAAATTCAAGGTTTGCCTTAAGGCGCGCCACGTTGGCTTGGTCGTTTTGCAATTGCAGCTGCCAGATGCGGTCGTTCAGGCGCGCCAGCGGCTCGCCCTTGGCCACGGCGTCACCCACTTCTGCCACCCACAGGAGGTTGCCGGTGATTTCTGCGGCAATGTTGGAATCTTGCCGGCTGATCACCGTGCCGGGCACCCACACGGTGGGTGCAATATTGCGGATCTGCGCCTCGGCCACCTCCACGGCGGCGGGCGGGCGCTGCTGCTGCGCCTGGGTTGGGTTACTGAGCAGCGGGCCGATCAGGCACAGGCTGGCGATACTGAATCTAATGAATGCATTCATGGCGGTATCCTCAGGCCACAGATTTCAAATGACGAAGTTGGCTGCCGGGCGGTATGTCGTGCATCGACAACTGGCCCTTGGCGCCCATGCGCAAAAAGCAGGGCAGCAAAATCAGGGTAAACACGGTGCTCACACACATGCCGCCCACAATCACCGCGGCCAGGCCACGGTAGATCACGCTGCCCTCACCGGGCATCAGCAACAGCGGCAACATGCCAAATAGGCTGGTGAGCGTGCTCATGAAGATGGGCCGCAGGCGCAGCATCAGCGCTTGCTCTACTGCCAGGTGGCGGTTCATGCCCTCGCGCTCGGCCGAGCGGGTTTGGTGCACCAGCAAGATGGCGTTGTTCACCACCAGGCCCAGCATAATCACAAAGCCGATCATGGTGAGCAGATCCAGCGGCTGGAAGCCCACCAGGTTCAGCACCTGCAGGGCAATTACCCCGCCTACCATGGCAAGCGGCATGGCCAGCAGTACCAGGGCGCTGTCTTTGGGGGAGCGAAACAGCACACTCATCAGCAAAAACAGAATCAACAGCGCCACGGCGAAGTTTTCCCCCATGGTGCCAAGCGCCTGGTTGAGGTTGTCGGCACTGCCGCCGTAGAGCACGTTGCCCTCGGCCAGCGCCGTGCGGATTTTGGGCTCAACCTCAGTGCGCAGGGTATTGATGGCCTTCTCGAGCGACATATCCTCCGGCGGCACCACCACCAGCGTAAGCGTGCGGCGGCGATCGATGCGGCGAATCTGGTTGGGGCCTACGGTGCGCTCGATACTCGCCAGTTGGCTAAGGGGCACCACCGCACCGCTGGGGGTGGCCAGTGGCAGGCTTGCGAGCGCCTCGGGGTTTTCCCAGCGCTGGGCGCGCATGATCACGTCCATGCGCTTAACGGCGTCGAAGTGCTCGCCCACCCATAGGCCCTGGCCCAACATGCGAATTACCGAGCCCATGTCGCGCCGGTTCCAGCCCAGCTCTTGCAGGGCGCGATCGTTGGGGATCAGCCGCAGCTCGGGCTCGGAATCCGAGGTGCCGGGCTCTACCCGCGCCTGGGCCTGTGGAATGGCTTCGTTCACCCACCCCACCGCTTGCTCGGCCACCTGTGCCAGCAACTTTGGATCTGAGGCTTGCAGGTGCATGGGTACGGCGCGGTTGCCGCCGAATTGGCCGAACAAATTGCCCTGTGAGCTAAAGGCCTGGGTATCTGGCAGGTTCACGGTAATTTCTTCGCGCACCACTTTTAATAAATCTTCCACCTTGGATTGATCCAGTGCGCGCGCGCCCATGGTGCCGCCACCGGGCCACACCAGCACGTAGAAGTTTTTCAGTGCCGGCTCCTTTTCGCCGCGCATGTACGGGCCCATGCGCTCGTTAATCACGTTCACAATTTCTTTTTCAATGGTGTCGATATTGGTGGCCGGCGGGAAGCGGAAGAAGGTATCTACGGCGTCGCGCTTGACCGGCGGCAGGTAATCCATTTCCGGCAGTAATAAATAGGTGGCCAAGAGCGGTACGCTGATCAGCCCGGCAATCAAACTCCAGCGCTGTTTGGGCGTATGGGTGAGGCGCATAACAACGCCTGTAATGCGTGTCCAGAGCGGCTTGTTGTGATCTTCCAGCGCGCCTTCCTTAAGCCAGCGTGAAGCCAACAGCGGCACCACGGTAACCGCAACCAACAGGGAAATACTCACCGCAATGGTGATGGTGAGCGCCAAATCGGAAAACAGCTGGCCCTCCACATCTTTTAAAAACACCACCGGTAAAAAGATGGCCACAGTAGTGGCGGTAGAGGCCAGCAAGGCGCCCCACACTTCGCCCGTGCCTTTGGTGGCGCTTTCATCTGGGTTGTGTTTTTGCTCGCGCAGGCGCACCACGTTTTCAAGCACCACAATGGCGGCATCCAGCACCATGCCCACAGCAAAGGCCAGGCCCGCCAGTGAAATCACATTCAGGGTGCGGCCGGTAAACTGCAACACAATGAATGTGGAAAGCAGCGAAATGGGAATGGTCAGCGCCACAATCAGGGTGGCGCGCAAGCGGCGCAAAAACCACCAGAGCACGCCCACCGCCAACAGCACGCCCAAAAAGATATTACTGGTAACAAGGTTGATGGCCCGATAAATAAATACCGAAGCATCAAACGATTGCACCACCGTAAGGTTGCGATCTTTCACCGGGCCGTCGCGCAACTCGGCCATTTTTTCTTTAACGGCGTTGAGTGTGGCCAGCACATTGGCGCCGCTTTCGCGGGTGATTTCAATGCCGATGGCAGGGTTGCCGTTTTGGGTGGCCAGGCTGAAACGATCGGGCTTTTGCACGGAAATATCGGCAATATCGCCCAGGGTAATGGGCCGCCCGTCGCGCCATTCAAGCACCATGCTGCCCAGCTCTTCAGGCTTGTAGCGGCCGGCCATGCGCAAAGTGTATTGGCGCCGGCCCACGTCTACCCGCCCGCCGGAGACATCGTTAGATTGGCTTACAAGCCCAGCCACTGCCGGCAGCTGAATGCCAAGCTGGGCCGCGCGGTAGGGGTCGAAGCGAATTTGCAGCTCTTCCTGGTTGTTGCCACCGGCGCCGCCTACTCTTGCGCTGGCAACGCCCGGAATCGATTCAATGGCGGGGCTGATCACCTCATCCACAAAGGGAATAAATTCTTCAACGGGCGTGTTGTTGCCAGGCAGTACCTGCAAGAAATACCAGGTGAGTGCAGGCCCGCCGCTGCCACCGCCGCCCAGGCTGATAATGGGTTGGGTGGCATCGCGCGGCAGCGGCTGCAGGCGATTCATGCGCGAAATCACATCCACCAGGGTTTTCTGCATGTCGGTATCCATGCTGAAGGTGAGATTGATCCACGCCCAGCCGGCGTTCGATGAGGCCACCACTTCCTTTACGCCGGGCAGGCCCTGCAACACTTCTTCAATGGGCTCAACAATTTCCGACTCCATTTCCTTGGGGCTGGCCGCGCGCCAGCCGGCCTGGATGTTGATTACCGGGTTTTCGATGTCTGGAAATAATTGAATGGGTAACTTGTTGAGGCTAAACAGGCCGAAGGCCACAGCGAAAACAATGGCAACAATCGCCGCGGGTGGATTGCGCAGCGTAGCTTTTGTGAAATTCATGTTGGCTAATCCAATGGCTATGCATCGAAGCGGGTGAGGCTTTCACCTTAGCAAAAGGCCATGGCAAAGTTCCGGCACTTGCGGTGTGGCGTAAAAAACTTGCGGCCAGTGGAGTTTACTGGCCGCAATGAGGGTGACGGGCGTGTTTTTCTAGCGTTTAACCGTTACTTGAGGAAGGTGGATACCTTGTCTTTGTAGCTGCGGCTCATCTTGAGTTTGTCGCCACTGTGAAGAATCAAATGATATTCCCCATTGATATGAGAACTGATTTTTTCAATACGTTTGATATTCACAATGGTTGACCGGTGCACCCGTTGAAAGAGCCCGGGGTTAAGCTGCTCTTCCAGGGCCTTCATGGTGATGCGCATCACGTGTATCACGCCATTTACGTGCAGGCACATGTAATCGCCTGCGGCATCTACCCAGTCTATATCTGCCACCGGCACCAGCGTGATGTTGCCGCCGTCTTTCACGGCCAGTTTTTCCGGGTACTGATTGCTGTTATCTTCATCGCTCAGCCATTCATCCAGCTGCGACGGATCTTTTTGAGTGATGCGGCCTATCACATCCAGCAACTGGGCCTTATCTGCTACCGCATTTTTGTGATCGTACACATGGTGTGCGCGGGCCACGGCTTCGCGCAGGCGGGTGTCTTCAATGGGTTTTAGCAAATAATCCACGGCGTGAATTTTAAAGGCGTCTACGGCGTAGTGATCAAACGCCGTGCAGAAAATAATCATCGGCATGTCGTCTGCTTGCAGTGCGCGCACCACATCAAAGCCATCCATGCCGGGCATTTGAATATCCAGAAACACCAAATCCGGGGCAAGCTCGGGAATGGCCGCCAGCGCTTCGCTGCCGTTGCTGCACTCCCCAACCACTTCAACGCCCTCTATGTCTGCCAAGCGCAGTTTCAGGCCGCGGCGGCCCAGGGATTCGTCGTCAACAATCAGTGCCTTGAGGGTCATGCAGCTTTGCTCCTTTCTGTACTGCTGTAGGGAATGCGAATGGTAATGCGCAGCCCGTGTGGTTCTATGTTTTCTAGCTCAAAACTGTGGGCTGCGCCATACAGCTCGTGCAGCCGCTCGCGGGTATTGGCAAGGCCAACGCCGCCGTGTTGGCCCTCAGCGCGTTCGCGCAGTGCCACGGGAATATCGGCAATGCCGGGGCCATCATCGGTTAGCTGAATAGACAGCTGGTTGTGCAGCACATCGGCATCCAGCTCGATGGTGCCGCCATTGGGGCTTTTGGCAATGGCGTATTTAATGGCGTTTTCAATTAATGGTTGCAGCAGCAAATTGGGAATGTGGGCATTGCGCGCCGACTCGCTAATGCGAAAGTGAATGTTCAGCCGCTCTTCAAAGCGCAGCTTTTCAATGCCCAGGTAGAGTTTCAGGGTTTCCACCTCTTGGGCCAGCGTCACTTTCTGCATGGGGTTGTTATCAAGCGAGTAGCGCAAAAATTTGCTGAGCTCAGTCACCATGCCGTTGGCCGTGGCGGTTTCCTTTTCAAGAATCAGCGTGGAAA
Organism: Simiduia sp. 21SJ11W-1; assembly: GCF_024138675.1. NCBI lineage: Bacteria > Pseudomonadati > Pseudomonadota > Gammaproteobacteria > Cellvibrionales > Cellvibrionaceae > Simiduia > Simiduia sp. 21SJ11W-1. Next base: position 104,834 of record NZ_CP090959.1, read on the forward strand.
TGGCATTCAGGGTGTTGAACAAAAAGTGCGGATTTAGCTGGTAGCGCAGCATTTTCAGCTGGGCCTCGTGGGCCATGGCTTGGGCTTTCAGGGTTTTTTCTTTCTCGGCCTGCAGCATGCGGTAGTATTTGAGGCTGAAATACAGCGCCGCCCAGCTCAAAAATATAAAAAACGAATAGGTGTACCAGCCCAGGTATTCGTACAGGGAGCGGTCTGTTTTCATATCCTGATTGAGGTAGAAAAACACCTCCATCTTTAAATAAGACCAAAGGCCCGTGGTCACAATCACCGCCAGCAGCGAGTAAATCCCCCGCAAGAGCGCGTTCATGTTCCAGATTTTCTTGAAAAACTCCCTCAGCCCCAAGCTCAGCATCAGGCCTGTAGTTACCGACAATAGCGTGTAGGCCACCTGCATGCCGAAGTGCCTGTCCCAGAAGATGGCAGACAGCGCCACAAAAAAGCCATAGCCGGCCCACCCAAACAGGTTGAGTGCCCAGAACTGGTAGTTGGGTTGGGTCAGAATTTTCTGAACCAGCGGTTGTTGATTAAGGGGCTGCATAGTGCTCGATACTGGGTATTTGATGTTCTTATTATAAGGGCAGCGTACGCCTTGGAAGTGGCGGCCACTGCGTATTGGTCGCAATATCAGCGCCATTGGCCGTAGATGGCACCAAAAAAGCGTAGGCTCACAGGCCCAATCTGCTATAACAGGGCCTGAAATTCAATGGAGCAAGCAAAATGATAGGCTATGTAACCGTAGGAACACAGGATTTAAACCGCGCAGCGGCCTTTTACGATGCGCTCTTGGGCGAGCTGGGCGCCAGCCGCATGATGGAGGGCGAACGCCTGATAGCCTGGACGGCCGGGCCCAAGTCACCGGGCTTTTGCGTGGCTCTGCCCTTTGATGGCCAGCCAGCAAGTGCGGGCAATGGCACCATGGTGGCCTTTGCCGTTAACTCCCCCGCCGAGGTAGAGGCCCTGCACGCTAAAGCCCTGGGGCTTGGCGCCACAGATGAAGGCGCGCCCGGACCCCGCAGCGATGGCGCCTTTTACTGCGCCTACTTTCGCGATTTGGATGGCAACAAATTCAATGCGTTTTGCATGGGCAGCTAGCAGCCGTTGCAGTTCTGCTGCCTGAGCCCTTACCCAGCGCGGTAGAACTCCACATAAAATTGCACGGTGCCCAAGGGTTTTACCTGGTGCAGTATTTGCGGTTCCACCACGCCGAACCGCGCAGGTGTTAGCACCAGGGTTTCTGTTTCAGGCTCGTTGATGGTGTATTCAAGCTCACCCTCTAGCACGACTATTTTTCCCCAGGCGCCGGCCTTGGTTTGGTGCTCTTTCAAAAGGCCCGCCGGCACCGTGGTTTCAGAAAATACCGGCGTTTTCTTATAGGCAACAAGGTGCTCGGGTAAGGTTTTCACAATAATTCCTTATAAATGCGCGGGCTCAGTAGGTTGAATTGGGTGCAATATCGTCGTGAATCTCGCCGTACACTTCCTCCGGGTCTACCCCGTTTATCAAAAGTGTTTCACGCACAGAATCTATGTGGGCCAACACTTTTTCATAGCGCTCGCCGTATTCATACTTGGTGACTTCAATGCGGTTCGGCATATAGCTAAAGGCAATTTTCAAAGCCTGTAATTCTTCCGGTGTCATGCTTGATTCCTTTTGGTTGCTCGGGGCATTAAATTTGGCCTGCGTCTGCAGGTATAACGAAGGCCTCTGCAATGGGGTTTTTGCTGCTGGATTTATCAATAGGTTGTGCCGTTAGCGGCAGGCGCAGTTGCGATACCAAAAACGGTTGCAGCGAAGTGGTATCGGTAAGTGCCGGGTTAAGCCATTGCTGCATGTCAGCCAGCTGATGTTGATTAAATATCAATGGCAGGGATTTTCTGTGAATGCCTTCAAGTTTAGGGTGGCCTGCCAAGGTAATAATAGAGGCAGAGGTAACAGTCTCACCGGTTTGCGCGTGCGCCCAACGTTTGTAAAGGCCGCCAAAGCAAAAGGCTTCGCCTTCAAACTGCAGCTGGTGTGGGCGCTTGCCATCCTGGCTTTCAACAAAGCTTGTGGCAGGTATTAAACAGCGGCTGATTTTGAACTCGCGCTTTTTCGGCAGCTGCGCCCAATTGGTATTGATAGACCAATAGCGCGGGTGCGGCTTAAACCCCGTTGCCGTGGGCTCCAGATACAAGTGCCACAGTGCATCTTGCACCATTGGCCCCTCCCCGTTGCCGGTAATAATGCTGATGGGGTTACAAGGCGCGCAATCAGCACTGTAGCGCAATTGGCTATCATCCAAGCCCAGATCACGCATCAGCGAAATTACCGCTGGCGACTGAATAAGGTTAAAGCGTCCACACATGGTATTTGAAGTGTTGTGAGTAGGTGGGTGTAGGTTACCTTATTTGAAGGCGCTGGTGTGCGGGGCCTGAGGGCGGGAATTGATTCCGATGCCCTTATAGCGCCGCTCTTTCGCGGTTCGTTTGTATCGCGATACTGCCGTGTCGCTACCTAAGCTGCTCAAAACCTTAAAAATAATTGGTCTAATTTTCTACCTGTGCGGGAGCCGGCCGCATTGCCAAAAAACGGCTTGAACTGCAATTTTGCTAAAAGAAAAAAGCAAGGGAAAATTGCTCTCTCCTAATTGGTCTGATTTTGGCGCGCGCCATTTAGGCCAGGGTAAATGGCATCGCTTGAATCAAAAGGATTATGAGGTATATTTCAAAAGTATCGCAAAATGTATGGCTGAATTGCACCGCTTTGAATTGCGGGTTGATTTACGCGATATCTAATCATTGCGCGCTCAATTTTAGCGCTCGGAAGCTCATCGAAAATAGCGGATCACTATGCTTAAAACCATGCTCGCTGTAGGGATTTCGCTTTACTGTTTGGCGGCAACTACGCCTGCTTTGGCAGCAGAGCCGCGCTGGCGGGCGGACCTTGACGAGGCAGACATCGTTGAAAAAAACCTGGCAGTATTCGCGCGCATTAACGGCGAGCCCACCGGGTATAAATTATCAAAGCTGGAATCAGATCCGCGAGTTGCCAAGATCGAGCTGGATAACGGCTTCTATCTATACTTATTCTCGAAGGTGGTTGGTAACCAGCAAATGTATTACTTCTATACGGGTGATAACCAAAGTATGGAAGTTTTTAATGATATAGGTGGCGATGCTACCTACAAGTTTATGGGGCATGATCGGCATAGATATGAAGTGAAAGCCTCAATAGGCGATGGCCGTTAACTCGGTTGTCGTAGCGGTAGCGGGAAAGTTAGTAAACTAAATAGTCAAAAAGAAGGAATTAAACATGATAAAGATCATCGCCGCATCAGCCCTAGTGGCTCTCTCTTCTGTTGCGTTTGCAGAGAAATCTGATGTGCTCTCTATGGAAATTCAAGATGGCAAGCTCTCGGAAGCTGTTGCACTGGTTAACGGTTACTGCCAGGGCATTGTAGACACCGTTGAAGTAAAAAATCCCAATGAAGTGCTCTCACTAAAACTAGAAAACATTTCCTGCAAAGACGCAGCCAGTTTACTGACAGCCTACGATGCAGGTAAGGCATAGGAAAATCGAAAAACGGCCAGGCCCATCACCGGCTTGCCGGTGATGGGCCGCATTGCTGTGACTGAAAAAATCCATAATGTCAGAGGGAATTCCTCTTCAACGCCTGCTTTGGCCTAGTGCATTTCTCCCGCCAAGCGGCCTTTTAAGGCCTCCCGGTAATTTCTTGAGCATTTGACTGCTTGCCCATCGCCCATAGATAAATGGGGTTATGGATCAACGACACTGCCCCTATTGATCAACAATCAGCCTTCGCCCACTTCACCGTGCAGGCACAGTAATCACTAACGGCCTTGGCGTTGAAAAGCCGCCACTAGCACTGGTAGTCAAGCCTACTAGGTGCGTGCAATGTAAATATTGGGTATATCTATCCCGTTGTTCTCATTAAGATTAGCGCGCCTAACTGTCTAGATAACGCATCACATGTAATAAATTCCTTGCCTCACATGTAATATTCTGTATATTACATGTAACACGTGTGAGAGAGCTGTCATGAAAGCCAAATCTTCGGCCCACTACCAGCGGGAGTTCAGAAAGCGCCTGCGGGAGATGGGTTTGGTAAAGAAAGAAGTATGGATACGTCCGGAGTACGCCAAGCAATTGCAGGCTATTGAAAAGCAATTGCGCGAACCCGGCATGAACCCCAATGCAGGAGTTATGGATATGGAAGAAAGGGCAAACAGTTGGTCTACTGCCGAGTTGCATAAGGCGCTAGGTGGCTCCGGTTTGAATGCGGAAGTGGAATTCATTGACGGCGTTGAGCCGGCTATTCACCTAAGCATGAATGACTATGGCGACTTACCGGTGTTTTTAACGGTGGTGGGCGATCAGGTTATTGTGGAATCTGTGCTTTGGTCGGTGAACGATGTGCAGGATGTGCACGCATTCAATGAAACAGTATTGCGCACCCATAAGTACTTTCCGCTTTCCACTGTGAGTTTAGATAACCTGGGTGACGATGGTGATTACTACCATATGTTTGGTGCACTCAGTGCCACCTCCAGTTTACAAAATATTATTTTTGAAATTGAAGTGTTGGCAAGTAATGTTATTCAGGCCACCGAGGCCTATAGCGAACATCTTAAATAAGGCGAGGTGGTTTATGAATATCTGGGCAAAAATGATGACCGCCCTCAAAGGTGGCATTAACGAAGCTGGTGAAGCAGTTGTAGATAGCCAGGCGCTAAGAATTTTGGATCAGGAGCTGCGCGACGCTTCAGAGGCGTTAAAGCAAAGTAAAGACAGCTTGGCCGAAATTATTGCGCGCGAGAAACTTGCACGCCAAAAAGGCAAAGATCTATCGGCCAAAATCGAAGAACACGAAGGTTATGCCCTCAAGGCGCTGGAAAAAGGTGATGAGCCGCTGGCCCAGGAAGTTGCTATAAAAATAGCCGACCTGGAAAATCAGCTAGCGCAGGAGCAGGAGGCCGAGGCAGATTTCAAAGCTAACGCCGATAAGCTTCGCCAGGTTATCGCGCAAACGGAAATGAATCTAAAGCGCATGAAGCAGCAGGTAGACACTGTAAAAGCTACCGAAAATGTACAGCGTGCACAGGCAGCTGTAGCTGAACGCCATAGCGGCTCTCACTCAAAAATGCGCACAGCAATGGATTCTTTGGAGCGCATCAAGGAAAAGCAGGCGCTTAAGGCCGCGCAAATGGCAGCAGCGGAAGAAATGAGCGAAAGTAGCGCTGATGCCTCACTGCAGGAAAAGCTTGAAAAGGCTGGAATCGCTGGCAGTGCAAAAAGTGCAGACGACGTACTGGCACGGCTAAAAGCAAAGAAAGCATAGCTAAACGCGCACTAATCTAAACAGGGAGAGGAGACAGGGTATGTTTGCAATATTGTTATCGGAGAAGATGGATCCGTTCTACCAGAATATTGCCTCTTTCCCCACGTTCATTTTCACCTTCTTTTTATTGCTAACAGTGCTCTACTGGCTGGTTGCAGTACTGGGGTTTGTCAGTATCGATGTGCTGGATTTTGATATCCCCGATATCGACGGCGACCTCAATTCCGGCAGCCTCAAGGACATGAGTACACCGGATGTGCTGGCGGGATTGATGTTAAAGTTTGGCCTGCACGGTGTGCCGGTGACTATCATCATTTCGCTGGTATCACTGGTGGGATGGTTGATCTCTTACTATGCCACCCATTTTCTTATCGCCTGGATTGATCCGGGTGTGTTCCGCTACCTCTTGGGCTTACCTATCTTGGTGGGTGCTTTGTGGGGTGCCGTTATGATTACCTCACAACTCATTAAACCATTGCGCCCATTGTTCTTGAATGCCCGCCAGCAAACCAAAACCTATGTTATCGGTCAGACGGCGATTATTCGCTCGAGCTATGCCGATCACAGCTTCGGCGAGGCCATCTTGTCTGATGGCGGGGCCGGCCTGCTACTTAATGTGCGTGCCGATGAAGGCGTGCGTTTTCAAACCGGTGATCGGGTGGTCATTATCAGCCACGACGAAGCCACTAATCTCTACCGGATTGTTTCGGAACAAGAATTTTCCGGTATGTAATTAATCAGTTAACAAAGGGAGTGTTTTCAATGGCTGATTTATCCGTGCTGATGCCTGTAATTACAGGCGTAGGTATATTTTTCGTAGTACTTATGGGGCTCGCAGCGCTGTTCAAGGCTTTCTATGTAAAGGTTGAGCAGGGTGTGGCGTTGATCGTTAACGACATGACGTCAAAGCCAAAAGTCCATTTTACCGGCGCCTTGGTTTACCCGATCATCCACAAAAAAGAGCTGATGCGTATTTCGCTGATCACGCTTGAGGTTGATCGTAGGGGCAAAGACGGCCTGATTTGCCGCGATAACATGCGTGCAGATATCACAGTTGCCTTCTACTTGCGCGTTAATGAAACCGCAGAAGACGTCCTGAAAGTTGCCAAGTCGATTGGTGCAGACAGAGCGTCTGATCGAGAGGCAGTAAACCAGCTATTCAACGCAAAATTCTCTGAAGCGTTAAAAACAGTTGGTAAACAAATTGAATTCGTCAATTTGTTTGAAAACCGCATGGAATTCCGCGAAAAAATAGTGGCGGTAATTGGCCAAGATCTTAATGGCTATGTGCTGGAAGATGTCGCCATCGACTACCTTGAGCAAACGCCAAAATCCTCTCTTGATCCCAGCAACATCATGGATGCAGAGGGTATCAAGAAAATTACCGAGCTTACAGCATGCCAGAATGTACGCACCAATGAACTTGAGCGTGATGAAGAGCTTGCCATAAAGAAGAAAAATGTAGAAACCGTTGAGGCTATGCTGGCGCTGGAGCGCCAGGAATCAGATGCAAAAGCCAAGCAGGAGCGGGAAATTGCTACCATCCGCGCCCGCGAAGAAGCGGAAACCAAAAAGGTTCAGGAAGAAGAGCGTCTGCGGGCCGAAAGCACCTCTATTCAAGTGAATCAGGAAATTTCAGTTAAAACCCAAAACCAGCAGCGTGAAATTGAAGTGGCAGCACAAAACCGTCTGCGTGCAGTCGCCATTGAAGAAGAAAAGGTTACGCGGGCTCGGGATTTGGAAATTGTTGCGCGTGAACGTGAAGTAGAGATCCAGCGAATTGAGGCTGAAAAGGCGCTGGAAGTAGAGCGTAAGGAAATCGCCAACGTAATTCGTGAGCGTGTAGCAGTAGACAAAACTGTTGCAATTGAAGAAGAGCGCATTAAAGAAGTGCGTGAAGTCTCAGAAGCGGATCGCCGCAAGCAAACCCAGGTGCTTGATGCAGAGGCCCGGGCCGAAGAAGAGAAGGTCAAGCAAGTTAAGGCTGCGGAAGCGGAAGAAATTTCAGCCAAACACAAAGCCGTAGAGATCACCACCTTGGCACAAGCCAATCTGGAATCTGCAACTAAAGAAGCGGAATCCAAGAAGAAGCTGGCTGAAGGTATTCAGGCTGAGCGTTCGGCGCCCGGTCTTGCAGATGCAACCGTAATCAGAGCCAAAGGTGATGCCGAGGCAGACGCCTTGCGTGGTACCGGTATTTCAGAGGCTGAGGTGATTGCAGCCAAAGGTGAATCTCAAGCGGCTGCCCAGCGCCAGATTGGCTTGGCGCAAGCAGAAGTTACGCGCGAGCAATTCAAGGCCGAGGCAGATGGCCTGGTTGATAAGTTCAACGCCATGAACAGCATGAGTGATCAGGCTCGCGAGCACGAAGAGTTCCGCATGGGTCTGGAAACCGCGCTTAAAGAGGCCATGGCCTCTATTGAAGCAGGTAAAGACATTGCGCGCGAAAATGCGGAAGTACTGGCAACGGCACTTCAGCGTGCGAAGATCGACATCGTGGGTGGTGAGGAGCATTTCTTCAATAACTTTGCGAAATCCCTGTCTATCGGCAAGGCCATTGATGGCCTGGCAGAAAAGAGTGGTACCTTGCAGGCCATCCTGGGCAAATTAATGGAGCCCAAAGATGTAGTGGCAACCTCTGCTCAAGCCAAGGCAGAAGACGCCCAAGCTTGATTGCCGAGCGGGTGCAGCCTGGCGCTGCACCCGCAACGCGCACCGATTGATACATTAAGGGAATTCCATGGCTAAGGAAGAAATGGCAGCAGCCGAGAACCGTGTGGATGACGCAGTCGCGGCCGGCGGCGCCTATGAGGTGATCCGCAAGCGGTTAACCGAACAAGGGCAAAAGCTAAAGGCATTTACCGACTCGCTAAATCACGCCCGCACTGAAGAATTTGGTTCTACCGAAATGCAGGTGTTGGCCCGCACCCGCGTACGTACCGAAAACAACAGTATCGCAAGGGACATGGTTCAGGTAGGGCCATACTTGCTATTTGGCTATAACGTTTTTATCGGCCTTAAAAAAGAAGTGCGAGTTGATGACGTGTTTGAGCTCTACCGGCTTGAACAGAAGGGCGACGAAATCGCGCTTGCACCGCAACTCAAAGAAGGCACCTTTCTGGCAGACAGAGGTTTTGTCAGCGATTTTGAAGAGTTGTACCGCTACTACAAGCACACGCGTCTGGTTGAACTCGCAGTTAAAAACGGCAAGCTGCTGGCAGGCTTTCAGATTGGGGAAAAGCTGGAAGACATTCGTGTATTTCGCTGGGCATTGTCGGCAGATCAAAAAACACTGACCTACATTGATAATCGCGGAGAACGCGACATCCAGTTGCCGCCGGCCTACGACTTTGAATGGATTAGAACTACCCGTGAGCACAGCGTTCACGGTAAGCACCCGCACGTAAATATCGAAGATACGGTGTTTGTGGAAACAGTGGGCGGCGATCTTACCATCAAAGTTGAAAACAACACCGAAGACGGCTTGGGGATCTATCGCGAGCCGGTGGAAGACAAAACCCAATCACTCGATGATGCGGAAATCTACTACGCGCGTGTTGGCAAATTAATACTGCTGAAAATTCTGCCCTACCGCGAGCAGGCATGGCGCTTTTTTATCTTCAATACACTCACCGAAACTGTCGTTCGACAGGATGCCTTGGCGGGTTCCTGTGTGCAGTTGCCGGAAGATCACGGTGTGATATTCCCCGGCGGTTACTACCTGGAAAGCGGTGAAACCAAGTTGTTTGATCAGGTGGATGAAGGCTTCCGCTTCAAGCGACGGGTTAAATCGCCAAACGGCGAAGACGTACTCTACTGCTTTTACGAGCCGGAAAGTGGCCGATTGGTATTGCTTTCGTACAACCTGATTGAAAAATCCCTGCGCAACCCGCTGGTGTGTAATGGCTACGCGCTGGCAGACAACGGGCGCTTGGTAATTTTTAACGCAGAGGCCGAGCCTACGCGCGTGCACCCCATGCAGGTGTGGGAGACGCCGTTTATTTCCGAGGAATACGCAAGCCAGGCGCCGCCCAGCCAGAGCTTTCTGGGCAACATCGGCAACGCCGCAGTGGTGCGCGGCGTGTCTGACCTCTACTCCCTTTGCAAAATGATTGCACAGCAATCTGTCTCACGTACCAGTTATGAAGAACTGATTGGCGCCTCCGGCCGTGTATTCGATGATCACTACTGGTTGGACGACGCCCAGGTAGAGGGCGTTGCTGCCACCGTGCGCGAAATCCAATCAACCGCAGAGCTCGTGATTGATGAATTCGTTAAGGTGCAGTCTATTCAGGCGGCCTCGTCAAAAGCTTTGCAAGAGGCGCAAACGGAAACACGCGAACTGCTGGAGTCCATTCGCGCAGACGAATGGCACACAACAGACGAATTTGTGGCAGCGCTATTAAAAGTGCGCCAGCAACGCGGCCACTTAATTTCCCTTAAAGAGCTTCGCTACATCAACCTGGATGCACTCTCAAGCCTAGAGCAGCAATTGGTAGACAAGGAGCAATTGCTACAAGAGCAGACTCTGGGCTTTTTGGCGGGTGATTCAGCACTGGCCCCCTACGAAGCAAAGATAGATGAATACGAAGCCGCTGCCGCCGCTTTGGAGACAGGGGCGCAAGCGCAGGTGTTACTCGCCGATATCGATGAATCTTCTGCGCAACTGGATTTGTTGTCAGAAATGATGGCGAGTCTTTCAGGCGGTGATGTAAATGCCACTACGCGCATTGTGGAAAACATTTCGCTGGTTTACGCCTCGCTGAACCAATGCAAAGCGCGCGCGCGCAACAAAGCCAAGTCGCTGGGGCTGTCTGAGGCGGTGGCGCAGTTTTCGGCGCAGTTCAAGTTGCTGAGCCAGGGTGTGGCCAACGCCTTAAGTATGGCCACCACACCTGATAAATGTGACGAGCAACTATCGCGTTTGCTGGTGCAGTTAGAGGAGCTGGAAGGCCAGTTCGGCGAGCACGATCAGTTTCTGACAGATATTCTCAGCAAGCGTGAAGAAATCTACGACGCTTTTGAATCCCACAAGCAGCAGCTGCTGGACGAGCAACAAAAACAATCCCAGGCGGTGGCAGATGCGGCCTATCGGGTGATTGAAAGCCTCGGCAAGCGCAGCCAGAAATTTACCAAGGCCGACGAGCTCAATACCTTTTTCGCGTCTGACCCTTTGGTGCTGAAGGTTCGTGAATTTGCGCAGCGCCTACGCGATTTAAACAACCCCGTAAAGGCCGACGATGTTGAATCCAAGTTCAAGGCCTTGGTGGATCAGGCCAAGCGCGGCTTGCGCGATAAATCCGACATCTACGAGGCCGATGGCAGCATCATTAAATTAGGGCCAAGGCATCGCTTTTCGGTTAACAAGCGCAACCTGGATCTCACTATTATTCCACGGGAAGACTCGCTTGCGATTCATTTAACCGGCACAGATTACTTTGATGTTATTGATGATGAACAGCTCAATGCGCTGAAGCCCTTCTGGAATCTAAGCCTGGGCTCTGAAACCGCCGATGTCTACCGCGCAGAATACCTGGCCTATTGCGTTTATCAGGCGATCCAGGCGGGCGAATACGACGACGCAACTTTAATGCAGGTGCGCACCGATGAATCCGCGCTTTTGAAACTGGTGCGCGACTACGCCACGCCCCGTTACAAAGAGGGCTATGAAAAAGGCATTCACGATCACGACGCCTGCAAAATCTTACATGCCTTGCTTGCCGTATTAGACACGGCAGACACCTTGCGCTATTCGCCCAAGGCGCGGGTGCTGGCCCAATATTTTGTTGCCTCGCTTGCGCCAAAATCAGAGCAGCTGGGTCACTGGCAGGTCCGTGCGCGGGCCGGTTTGTCGATGCGCGAGCGGCTGCAAAGCCGTGCGGCAACCCAATTGCTGGTGGAAGATTTGCAGCGCGCAATGGCCCAGTTCGCACAGGATACGGGCATCTTGCCCGAGCATGTGACAGAGGCAGCCGAGTACCTGGTAGCTGAATGTGAGGCGCAGGTTCTGCAGTTTGCCACCAGCCGATACGGTTCCGAGTTACTGGCGCTTTTTACCGCAGCCATGGGCGACCAGGCCATGGCCGAGCTGCGTGCTGCGGCAAAGCCCCTTTGCCTTAAAGATCAGGTGGCAATGGTGTCGAGTTGGGTGTCGGCCGTGATTGGCAAGGAGGGCAAGCAACACCTGCTGCACTACAGCGTGGAGTGCGTTGCGTTGTTTTTACTGCAGCAAAAGCTGGCGCACAGGGAGCTATCCGTTGAGTTGAATATCAACGTTGCCGGGCTTTTGGGTGATCATCGTCGCATCAGTGAAGGCGCCATGTGGCTAATGCCCGACGAGTTTTTTTCGCGCGTGCGCAACCACCATGAGGTGGTTAAACCCGGCTATGAAAATTATTTGAAAATCCGCGCAGATATTGCCGAGCGCGAAAAGCGCTCGCTACGCCTGGATAGCTTCAAAGCGCGCCCGCTTACCTCTTTTGTGCGCAACCGGCTGATCAATGAATCTTACCTGCCCCTGATTGGCGATAATCTGGCCAAACAGATGGGCACAGTTGGCGAAAACAAGCGCACAGACTTAATGGGCTTGCTGATGATGATCTCGCCGCCCGGCTACGGCAAGACCACGTTGATGGAATATGTGGCCAGCCGCCTGGGCCTGATCTTCATGAAGATCAACTGCCCGTCGCTGGGGCATGATGTTTTGTCGCTGGATCCCGAGCAGGCCCCCAATGCCACTTCGCGCAAAGAGCTGGAGAAACTCAATTTGGCGCTGGAGATGTCTAACAACGTAATGCTGTACCTGGACGACATTCAGCACACGCATCCGGAGTTCTTGCAGAAATTCATCTCGCTTTGTGACGGCACCCGGCGCATTGAAGGTGTGTGGAAGGGCGATACCAAAACCTACGACATGCGCGGCAAAAAATTCTGCGTGGTCATGGCCGGTAACCCCTACACCGAATCCGGTGAGGTATTCAAAATTCCCGACATGCTGGCCAACCGTGCGGATATTTATAATCTGGGTGACATTCTTGGCGGTATGGATGAGCAGTTTGGCTTGAGCTATATCGAAAACGCCATGACATCCAATCCGGTGTTGGCGCCGCTGGCAACCCGCGATCTAAAAGACCTGTATAAATTTGTGCGCATGGCGCAAGGTGAAGAGGTTGCCACTACCGATTTGTCGCACGAATACAGCGGCAGCGAGGTGGCAGAGATCACAGGCGTGCTGCGCAACATGTTGCGCGTGCGCGATGTGGTACTGCGGGTAAATCAGGAGTACATCGCCTCGGCCGCCAAGGATGACAAATACCGCACCGAGCCACCATTCAAGTTGCAGGGTAGCTACCGCAACATGAATAAAATGACTGAAAAACTGTCTGCGGTAATGAATGAGCAGGAAATCAATCAGATGATAGCCGATCACTATGTGGGTGAGGCCCAGCTGCTCACCACCGGTGCAGAAGCCAACTTACTCAAGCTCTCAGAAATCCGTGGCCTGCTCACAGCCGAGCAGCAAGCCCGATGGGATGCCATCAAAAAAGATTTTATGCGTAATAAATCCCTGGGTGGCGATGATGCGGATACCGGTATGAAACTGGTGGCGCAACTGACCGACATCACCGAGGTGCTGGCGCAGCTCAATGCCTCTGTGGCAGAAGTGAAAACCCGTGCGCCCGAGAAAGACAATGGCCGTGACCCGTCTGCTCAGCTGCTGGCAAAAGGGATGGTGCGCATCGCTCATAGCATCAAGTCGATTGCACCCCAGGTTCAGGTGGTCAATGAGCCGGTGCCGGGCCTTGAGCAAATACTGACAACCCTGGCCAATACCCTGGAGCACAGTATTTTCCCTCTGGTACGCAATATGGATAAAAAGCTGGAAATTGATTTGCGCACGCACGACAGGATGCAAGACGTATCCAACCAACTGCGTGCACTGGCCGATCAATTGCCCACAAAACAATAGGAGTAGCTTATGAATTGTACAGCCTGTAGTACAGGGCAGCTGGCCCCCTGTTTTCTGGAGCCCGGCCTGCGCGCCCACGAATGCAATCATTGTGGTGGCCACTGGCTCTACGTTGAAGATGTGGTGCAATGGAAAGCCGGCGGCGGAAAGCTCGGCGAGTTGGATCAGATGCCCGAAGTGGAAGAAACAGCTTCTGCGCTCACTTGCCCGGTTACCGGCCGGTTGATGCAAAAATACCGCATCGTTTCCGGCTCCAGTCACAAGCTTGATTACTCCCCGCACACGGGCGGGCTTTGGTTAGACAAGGGTGAGTGGTCTCTGTTAAAAGAATACGCATTGGCCGGCAGCGTAGGCAATATTGTAACCGAGCATTGGCAGCGCAAGATTCGCACCGAAGATGCCAAAGCCTCGTTAGAGGCCGTGTACAGGCGGAAATTTGGCGAAGCAAACTACCGAAAGCTTGCAGAAATTCGCAACTGGCTGGCCGATCAGGAAAACTGCGCCGAAATGCGCGCGTTTCTGCTCGCACGGGATCCCTACTCTGGGCGCTGAGTTTGATCGAGCGTAGTTAAGCTCATGCCAGACTGTGCTCATGGCCTAGGTAGCAGGCCTATGGAAAATTTTTGAAATAGATTTTTAATTTTAATTAAGGAAAAAGTTATGTCTGAACCCAGAGATTATTTGGAAATCACCTATAAATCGATTAACTGCTTTGCCAATGATGGCAAGCTCGATGCGGGAGAATTAGGCAAGTTGCTGGCCATTGCCGAGCGCGATGGCGTTATCGACGAAAACGAAAAGCGCGTTTTGCGCGCCATTGTCAAGCGTGTTAACCCTTCTGAAATCGATGCGGACATGCAGAATAAGCTTGTGGAGCTATCTGAAAAGATTGCAGATTAATTTGCGTGAGGGCGTATAGGCTTTGGGCTTTCTTACCATTTGGAATTCACCTTCGCCTTTACTGCCGCATGAACGGATCATAAGCCTGATTGAAAAAAGGAGAAAGCGTTGCCTGCATGGAAGCTGGTAGTTAAGTGCTAAGGCTATCTAATAATTGTTACGATCTTCATGGTTGTAATGCCATTTAGTAAATCTTCAACGTTTTACGTAGCTCTATCGATGATTTTGAACTTTCTTATTATGTTTAGAATCATGTGGCAATACCATGTTCATAACCCCTACGAAATATCCAATAAGTATTCGGTTGTTCTGATAGTCGGAATATCAGCACTTGATGTTTTGGTTATAATGTTTTCAAAGAGATGGGACCTAATGTTTGGCATTGCGGGGCTTCAAAAGTATGAATTAATTCTTTTGGAGTTTTTCGTTAACTTTATTATGCTCGCGGTAGCATATTCTTTAACAAAAAAGTTTCATAGTTCAACTGTGAGCGCCAGAGGTTGAGCGGCCAGACAGCAACCCGACACCGAGGCCAGTAGAGTTCAAATTGAACTGGCGACGGATCGATGACTCTCATGCTATTGATTATGACCGTGTTGACTAGGCCAGGCCCATCACCAGATCGCCGGTGATAGGCCGCATTGCTGTCAATTAGTGGGGTCAATTAGTGGGGTCAGATGAAACTTAAGGCGCGCATTTCATCCTTGTATAAGCCGCCAGCGCTTAGCTAAACTTCAGATCACTGTTTCGGTTAAAAGGACTTGACCATGGCAAGACTTCGTCGGATTAGCCCTTTGGGCATTCCCCAGCATATTGTGCAGCGCGGCAACAATCGGCAGGTTTGCTTTGCCTCAGAGCAAGACCTGGCGGCATACGTCAACTGGCTGGAAGAATATGCCGGGCAATTCGGTGTGTCGGTTCACGCTTGGGTTCTAATGACCAACCATGTGCACCTGCTGGTTACCCCGAAAAAGGAAGGCGGCGTTTCAAGTATGATGCAGGCTGTAGGGCGGCGATATGTCAGGTACTTTAATCGAGAACATCGCAGAACCGGTACGTTATGGGAGGGCCGCTTTAAAGCCAGTCTGGTTCAATCAGAGGTCTATCTGTTGGCCTGCCAGCGATACATTGAATTAAATCCCGTAAGAGCGGGTATGGTCAGCGATCCGGCTGACTATGTCTGGTCGAGCTATCAGGCACATGCCTTGGGTAAATCGATAAAAGTGCATTCGCCCCATAGTGAGTATCTAAAGTTGGGTGAAGAGGCTAGTAAGCGACAGAGCTCATACAGGGCATTATTTGATGCGCATGTTGAGTGCAGACTTATTGAGGATATCCGTGCCGCAGTAAACAAGGGCATGGCGTTGGGTGATACACGATTTAAAGATGAAATCGAGCGTCTGCATGGGCGACGGGTTCGGCCTGCAACTATGGGTCGACCCGTGATTGAAGTGCCATAAGTTTCATCTGACCCCACAATGTTTGACCCCACAATGTTGCAACTAATACGGCTGAGTTCTTAATTCAAGGGCGCGCCAAAGCCTCAGATATTATTAAGACAAGATCAGCGCTACCGTTAGAAGGAAATAAAGGTGGTCTACCTGAGCTTATTGTCGACCCGAAAAACGTAAACATAACTGATTTTTCAGTATTTAAACCGTAGGTTGTATGGATGGAAAATAAATACGCAGGTATGACCGTTAATGAACGTCTCTATGTAAGTGGATTGATGGGTGAATTTGATGAGGCGGTTGAAAATAAAGATACTGAAAAGGTTCGTTCTATACTTGAAAAGGTAGAACTTACAGAAGAGTCGATAAAGCCTATTTTAGATAAATTAGAGATGAAATAGAGTGGTATTCCTCCCAGTATATAACAGGGTCAAAAAGTAGAATTTTCTCGTAACCTATGCGCAGGAGATTCTGCATGAAAACATCGAAGTACAGCGACAGCCAGATCCTGGACATCCTCAAACAAGCCTACCCCCTCTCCTGCTTACCGCTACTTCTTCCCCCCCAACATATCCAACAAACTCCCCAAAGTCGCGCTGCCCTGGGCGCGGTTGGCGTCTGGGTTGTGTTGGCCCATGCCTTCCCAAATTACGTCTTCTTCGGGCAGTTCATCCAAAAAGCGCGAGTAGGAGGTTTCGATAATTTCGCCGTATTGCTTGCGCTTGCCGGCCCAGGTCATGGTGAGGGTTTTTTGGGCGCGGGTGATGCCTACGTAAGTGAGGCGGCGCTCTTCTTCGATGTTGTCTTCTTCAATGCTTGTGCGGTGCGGTAGCAGATCTTCCTCCATACCCACCATAAACACGTGCGGGTACTCCAAACCTTTGGAGGCGTGCAGTGTCATGAGCTGCACCTGGTCCAGCTCGTCTTCTTCGGCCTGGCGGTCCAGCATGTCGCGCAGCACGAGCTTGGCGATGGCGTCTTCAATGGTGATGTCTTCGCCGTCGGCTTTTTGCAGTATGGCTTTGATGGATTCCAATAAATACCACACGTTTTCCATGCGCTTTTCGGCCACTTTGGGGCTGGAGGCGTTTTGGTGCAGCCAGCCTTCGTAGTCGATGTCTTCCACCATTTGTTTCACGGCAGCTACCGGCTCCTCACCGCGGCACAATTGGCCAATGTGCGAGAGCCAGTGGCAAAAGCGTTGAATGCGTTCAAGGCTTGCGGCCGGCACGTGTTCGCTGAGGCCTATTTCATGGCAGGCGGCGAACATGCTGATATTGCGTTGATTGGCGTAGTGGCCCAATGCCTCCAGCGTGCTGGTGCCGATTTGCCGGCGCGGGGTGTTGATGATACGCAAAAATGCATTGTCGTCATCGGGGTTTACGATCAGGCGCAGGTAAGACATCACATCTTTGATTTCCGCGCGGGCAAAAAAACTGGTGCCACCAGAGATGGCGTAGGGAATCTGGTGGGCCTGCAGTTTGATTTCCAGCAAACGGGCCTGGTGGTTGCCGCGGTACAAAATGGCGAAGTCGCGGAATTTTATTTGTCGCTTAAGCCGCTGCGATAAAATCTCCATGGCCACGCGCTCGGCCTCGGCATCTTCATTGGCGCAGCGCAGCACGCGGATTTCTTCGCCCAGGCCCATTTCAGACCAGAGCGCCTTTTCAAATTCGTGCGGGTTGTGGGCAATCAGGTGGTTGGCCACGCGCAGAATGCGGCTGGTGGAGCGGTAGTTTTGTTCGAGTTTGATGAGCTCCAGCGACGGGAAATCTTTTTTCAATAAAAATAAATTTTCGGGGCGCGCGCCGCGCCAGGCGTAAATGGATTGGTCGTCGTCGCCCACCACGGTCAGCCCACCGCGATCGCCCACCAACAGTTTTACCAGCAGGTATTGGCTGGAGTTGGTGTCTTGGTATTCGTCTACTAACAGATAGCGGATTTTGCGCTGCCAGCGTGCGAGTACGTCTGGGTGTTCTGAAAACAATCGCACGGGCGTGAGAATCAGGTCGTCAAAATCCACGGCGTTGTAGGCTTTCAGGGCCTGGTTGTAGCGCCGGTAAATTTCCGCTATTTGCGCCTCGCCCTCGCTTTGGGCTTTGGAGGCGGCGATTTCGGGCACCGTTAAATCGTTTTTCCAGTTGGAGATCTGGTTGGCCACTAAGTCTAGGTGGTCGGAATCCAGGTCGCCGTCTTTGAGCATCAGCTCTTTTAACAAGGCGCGCGCGTCTTCGGCATCGAAAATAGAAAAGCCAGGTTTAAAGCCCAGCTGTTTGTGTTCGCGCCGGATGATGTTCAGGCCCAGATTGTGAAAGGTAGAAACCGTAAGCCCGCGTGCGGCGGCGCCCTTCACAAGCCCCCCTACGCGCTCTTTCATTTCACGGCTGGCCTTGTTAGTAAAGGTAACCGCGGCAATGTGGCGCGCGGGCATGCCGCACTCTTCAATGAGGTAGGCAATTTTGCGCGTGATTACGCTGGTTTTACCGGAACCGGCGCCGGCCAGCACCAGGCAGGGGCCGTCTATGTGCAGCACGGCCTCGCGTTGGCGCGGGTTTAATTTACTGACGTGTTTGGACACTCATTAACTCTCTTGGCGCCGCGGTTAGTTCACGGGCCAATAACAACGGTAAAAGTGAAAGGTTTGCGCCTTGCGGCCGCGGAAGGTGGCCGTGTGGAAATCCACCGGCGTGCACTCGACGTTGTCTAAGTATACAGGCTTTGGCACCTCCGATTTGTGCGGCCTGACCATGAGCCCGCGATCGCCGGGGCCAAAGTGGCCAAACCACTGGCTGTATTGCGATTGCTTAGCTTTCACATCGCGCACCGGGGCCGGGCGGGCGTACCAGGCGATGGGTTCGGCATAGTGCCAGTTGTACACCAGTAGCGAGGGTTCAGTGTGGTAGCCGGGCTCTTGCTCGTTGGCCCATTGTTGGCGCAGTTGTTCGGCGGCCAGTGCGGCACTCTGCCAGCCAATCACCTTGCGCAGCGGGTGTTTGTAATCCTCAAAGGGGATAAACGGCAGCGCCAGTACGGCGGCTATTACCAACCCCAACAGGCTGCCCCACACATAGCTGGCCACCCGTAACCATCGCCTGTGCCAGTGATGCAGCAAAACGTAGGCAGCAGCGGGCACCAGGGCAAGCCAGGCCAGGTAGGTCCAGTGCGGTGAGGTGCGCCCAGAGCCCGCCTGCAGGGCAAACAACACCAGTGCCGGCAATGCCCAGCTCAGGCACAGGGCGTGGGCCCGCCAGGCAAGGTCGCGACGCAGGGCAAAGAGCAGCAGTATGAACGGCGAATATACGCCCAGCTGGGTGGCCAGGGCCTGGCCCAAGGCCGCGCCAGACCAGCCATCGTGGTCGCCTTCTTGGTAGTCTGCCTGAAAGTGAAAGCTGAGCCAGTCGTGCTGGTAGTTCCAGATAACCACAGGGCTCACCAGTGCCACCGCCAGTGCGCCTGCCACCCAGGGCTTGGGCGAAAGCAGCCAGCGCGCCCCACGGCCACCCAGCCACAGGGCAATGGGAAGCGAGATCACCAGGCAAATGGCGGTGTATTTACTGAGCCCGGCCAGGCCCAGGCACGCGCCAAGGCCAAGCCAGGCCGCCCAGGTGTCTTCTTCCAGCAGGTGTAGCAGCGCCCAAAAGGCCAGGCAGGCAAACAGTGCCAAGGGCAGATCGGGCGCGGCGGCAAACACAATATGGCTGATGGGCATCAGCTGCACAAGCCAGGCCACGGCCACGCCAATGCGGGCCTCGCCCGGGTAGAGCCGCTGGGCAATGGCCACCAGGGTGTATTGGGTGGCGAGCGTCAGGGCGATGGGCATCAGGCGCAGGGCGAAATCGCTGCTGTTTACGAGTTGTATCAGCCCTTGCAGCCAGCCCATCAGCGGCGGGTGATCTACGTAGCTCAGCTGCAGGTAATAGCCATAGAGGGCGTAGTGGGATTCAAACAGGGTAAGCGGTAACAGTGCGCCCAGTAATAAGTGCAGCGCGGCTGCGCCCAAAAGTACGCGGTGAACATGGGTGGAGAAGCCAGCCACAGAATTGCCCCCAAAAGGCTAGATGCTACCAGCCCTGTACCGCCCAGCTCAATTGATAACCGCAGCACAGTTAAATGCCATTCATGCCATTAATTGGCTATATGGGCTGATTGATTGTTCCCCCGCCACAGGGCCTAAGGTAGAGTTTCACCCTAGGACAAAATAACCACAATTAAAAAATATGCAGGATGCGCGGCGTAACGCCGGTGACTAACGTTATGGACACCCACATCAGGTTGTTGTTTGTCGATTCCGAACAGGTTGAATACCTGTTGATTGGCAGCTTGTTGTCTGAAATTTTCCACACCGCCTACGAAATCACATGGCTTGCCCAGCTAGACCTTGCCCTGCCCGAAATACTTTCAGATAACTACGATGTGATTCTGATGAACTACCAATGGGGCGAGCACACCGCCAAAGACCTCATTAAAGCGGCCCGCCACCAGGGCGCCAAAGCGCCAATTTTGGTAATGACCGATGAAATGGAAGCCGATGTAGACCGCGAGGCCCTGAGCGTGGGCGCGGCCGACTACCTCATCAAGGGCAAGATTGACGCCCAGCTGCTGGAGCGCACCATGCGCTACGCCATAGAGCGCAAGGCCAACGAAACCCGGTTGTCTGAATTGGCCCACTACGACCCGCTCACAGGTGTTAGCAACCGCGCCCTGTTTAAAGATCGCCTGCACCACGCGGTAGATTTGGCGCGCCGGGGCGGCCACACCTTCACCCTTATGTACCTGGATCTGGACGGCTTCAAGCCCGTGAACGATTGCTATGGTCACGACGTGGGTGATCTGCTCATCAAACAGGCCGCCCAGCGATTGCAGGAGTGCGTGCGCACCAGCGATACCGTGGCGCGCGTGGGCGGTGATGAATTTGTACTGCTGCTAGACGACATGCGCTCCAGCACCGATATGGCGCATTTGGCGGGCAAGGTAATTGAAGCGCTGGCCAGCCCCTTTGAAATTAACGGCATGGAAATTACCGTAGGCTGCAGCCTGGGCATTGCGCCCTACCGCAGTGGCGCCCTGGCCGACGACATACAGCGCCAGGCCGACATGGCCATGTACCGCGCCAAGCAGGCCAACGGCAATCAATACTGCTTTTATGCCGAGAGTATGGACGAAGACGCCCGCCGGCAAATTGCCATAGAGCACGAGCTGCGGCGCGGGCTTGGCCGCGGCGAAATGGCCGTTTACTACCAACCCAGGCTCGATACCATCACCGGCGAAATATGCGCCTTAGAGGCCCTGGTGCGCTGGCGCCACCCTGCCCGGGGCCTACTTGCGCCCAGCGAATTTCTGGATGTGGCCGAAAGCAGCGGTTTAATTGTTGATATGGGCTACCAGGTACTGGCGCAGGTGTGCCAAGACGCCCACGCGCTGGCCAAGGCGGGCCTGGCCGAAACCCCGCTGTGCTTAAACCTCTCGCTGCGCCAACTGCGCGATGAGCGGCTGGTAGATGCGCTGATCCAGCAGCTCGATGCCGCGGGCATTCGCGGCTCGCGGCTTGAGTTTGAAGTGTCGGAGGCCTGCTTGATGAAAGAGCCGCGGGCGGTGGGTGAAGCCATGGGCTTGCTGTCAGTTACCGGGGCAAGCTTTGCGCTGGACGACTTCGGCTCGGCCATGTCGTCTTTGCCCGTTATTCAGCAGCTGCCCTTTGAGCGGCTGAAAATAGACCCGCAACTGGTGGCGGGCGTTGCAACAGATCGAGCCAAGCACGCACTGGTGATGGCCGTGGTGCAGCTGGCGCACAGTTTAAAGCTCAGTACCGTGGCCGAAGGCGTGGAAACCGGCGACCAGCTACGCCGCCTGCGCGAATTGGGCTGCGATGAAGTGCAAGGCTTCTGGCTGTGCGCACCCAAGCCCCTGGCCGAAATTCTTACCCACCTGCAGCAGGCACAAGCGCAACTGGATGCCTGAGGCGCGGCGGCCTGTTTCACCTTCAAACCCCACGGCTTAAATAGCCTTGTTTAAATAATCAGCGGCCTGTCTAGCCGGCGGTAGCCCAGTGCTTCGCTCAAGTGGGCATCGCTTAAAGAGGCTTGGCCCTCCAGATCTGCCAAGGTGCGCGCTACCCGCAGCACCCGGTGCCAGGCCCGGATAGACAGCCCCAGTTTATCCATCGCCTGGGCCAGAAAATTGTGCTGCTGCTCGGTGAGTGTGCAGTGTGCCTCCAACTCTTTCACACTTAACGCCTGATTGGGCTTGCCTTGGCGCGCGTTGGCAATGTGGCGGGCCTGGGCCACCCGCCGCGCCACGGCGGCACTGGCCTCCTCCTGGCTTTCACCGCGCAGCTGTTCCGGGCTGATGGCGCGCACTGGCACGTGCATGTCGATTCTGTCTAGCAGTGGGCCACTCAGGCGGCTGCGGTAGCGGCGAATTTGATCGGGCGAGCAGCGGCACCGGCTGCGGCTTTCGCCAAAGTAGCCGCACGGGCAGGGGTTCATGGCGGCGATCAGCTGAAACTGGCAAGGGAAGTTGGCCTGCGCCTGGGCGCGGGCAATGCGCACCTCGCCGTGCTCTATGGGTTCGCGCAGCACTTCCAGTACCGGCCGCGCGAATTCCGGCAGCTCGTCTAGAAACAGCACGCCCCGGTGCGCCAATGAAATTTCGCCGGGCTTGGGTTGCGAGCCGCCGCCCACCAGCGCCGGTGCCGAGGCCGTGTGATGGGGGTGGCGAAACGGCCGCTGGCCCCAGTTAAACGGCGCCCCGGCCACCGAGTGCACCAGTGCTACATCCAGCGCTTCCTCGGCACTCAGTGGTGGCAGCAAGCCTGTGAGCCTGCTGGCCAGCAGGGTTTTGCCAGTGCCCGGCGGGCCGAAAAACAGCACATTGTGCTGTCCGGCGGCGGCCACTTCGAGCGCGCGGCGCGCCTGGGGCTGGCCGCGTACATCGCGTAAGTCGTGTAGATCTGTAGCCGGCTGTGCGGGCGCGGCCACGGCACGGGCCAAGGGTGCACGGCCCTGCAGGTGGGCGCACACCTGCAGCAGGTTATCGGCCACCAACGCCTTGGCGGGGGCGTAAATGGCGGCCTCTGCGCCGTTGGCGCGCGCCACTATCAATTGCCGGCCGGCGCGATGGCAGGCAATGGCGGCGGGCAGGCAGGCGGTGACGCCACGCAGCTCGCCCGATAGTGCAAGCTCCCCCATGCATTCCAGGCCCGCCAGCGACTGCG
This sequence comes from Simiduia sp. 21SJ11W-1, assembly GCF_024138675.1. NCBI lineage: Bacteria > Pseudomonadati > Pseudomonadota > Gammaproteobacteria > Cellvibrionales > Cellvibrionaceae > Simiduia > Simiduia sp. 21SJ11W-1. The sequence goes on from NZ_CP090959.1 coordinate 127,726, forward strand.
GCGGTATTTGGCCCGAGGCCGCCAGAATGCCAAGGGCAATGGGTAGATCGAAGCGGCCACCGTCTTTCGGCAAATCTGCCGGTGCCAGATTAATAGTGATGCGCCGGCTCGGGAACTCGAAGTGGCTGTTGATGAGCGCGCTGCGCACGCGGTCTTTGCTTTCTTTTACGGCGGTTTCCGGCAGCCCCACAATGGCCAGGCCCGGTAGGCCGTTTGACAGGTGCACTTCAACGGCCACAGGTGGTGCATCAATACCGGTGCGGCCCCGTGAATGAACGATGGCGAGAGACATAGACACTCCTTTGTCTGTGTTTTCTTCCGTGTGGGCGAATCAGGGGTTTGTGTTCGCCTTTTGCAGTTGTTCGAGTTCGCGTTGCAGTTGTTCCAGTTTAGCGCGCGTGCGCGCAAGCACCGCTGTTTGTGCATCAAACTCTTCGCGGCTCACCAGATTAAAGCGCGTCATCAGCGCATTCAACAATGCGCGGGTTTCGCTTGCCCCATCGGGTGCCTGCCTGCCCAGCAGCTGTTTGAACTCGCTTAGTAAATCGTTGGGTGACATTGTGTGTTTCCTCTAAACGCCCGGAGAGTGTACCCGTTTCTGACCTATTTTGGGGCCGTGAATCGCAGCTGGCGGGGGATATTGCCGCCAGTGCCTGCCTGTGGTGCGCTGCAACAAATGTGTGCACCAATTTAAAGCAATTCTATTTGGCACCTCCTTGCTCTTTTGGCGCGTGGGTGCCTGATTCCCCATTAAGTATTTGTTTTGGTTATAAAAAGTGAAAGTTGGCAAGGGTTTTGTATAAGGCCTCTTACCGGAAAACGGCTAGCCCGATAATTCACATCAATAAGTGCGGGTTAAAAAAAAATATTCCTGAGGAGGAAAACATGAAATTGGTTGCTAAGTCTCTCATCGCATCAGCCGTACTGGCTGCTTCAAGCTTTGCCGCACCTACTTTTGCCGCTGACGTTAGCGCAAACCTGGGGTTCAACTCTGAATACTACTACCGCGGTATTTTGCAGAAGGCCTCTTCTGCCAACGGCGGATTCGACGTTGAAGCGGGCGGTTTCTACGCAGGTGTTTGGGGTGCCGATGTTGGCGAAGGTTTGGAAATCGACCTGTACGGTGGTTACACATTCGAAGCCACTGAAGATTTGTCTTTCACCGTGGGCTTTACCGATTACGAGTACACAGGTGAGTTCGACACCTTCTACCGCGAAATCAACCTGGGCCTGGATTATAAATTCCTGAGCGTAGGCTACTCAGACGGCGTGCAAGGTGTAGACGGTGACGACGACAACAAATACGGCTTCCTGGAAGTCACCCTGTCCCACAACGGTTTCTACGGCACTTATGGCACCTACAGCAAAGATGCTGAAGGTAACTACTTCGAGTTCGGTTACGGCGCCACTGTAAGCGATATCGATCTGGGTGCCGCAATTATTCTGAGCAGCGAAGAGCTGAGCGATCAAGTTGACGAAGACGGCGATGCCACCAGCAGCCAGGCTTTTGTTTTCTCAATCAGCAAAACCTTCGACCTTTAATTTAAAACTGCGCGCCCGTCGTCCGGCGGGCGCTTTCCCCTTGAGGAGTGAAAGCGATGAAACTGATTACCGCCGTAATCAAGCCATTCAAGTTGGACGCCGTGCGCGAAGCGCTGTCTGAAAACGGTGTCCAGGGTATTACCGTCACCGAAGTAAAAGGTTTTGGCCGCCAGAAGGGCCACACAGAGCTCTACCGTGGCGCTGAATACGTGGTGGATTTCTTGCCAAAAACCAAAGTGGAAGTTGCCGTGGGTGATGCCCAGGTAGACACCATTGTTGAAGCCATTACCAAAGCGGCCAACAGCGGCAAAATTGGTGACGGCAAAATTTTCGTGTCGCCTCTTGAGCAGGTGATTCGCATTCGTACCGGCGAGACCGGCGAAGAAGCACTGTAAAAAAACATATTAATTATCAGCTCTGCGGAGACTCTCATGGAAAACGATATTTTTCAGCTCCAGTACGCCCTGGACACCTTCTACTTTTTGGTGTGCGGCGCGCTGGTAATGTGGATGGCAGCAGGTTTCGCCATGCTGGAAGCGGGCCTTGTCCGCTCTAAAAACACCACCGAAATTCTTACCAAAAACGTGGCCCTGTTTGCCATTTCCTGCACCATGTACATGGTGTGTGGCTATGCGTTGATGTACGGCGGCGACTACCTGCTTTCCGGCATTGCCGGCAATGGCGTTGAAGGCGCTGAAGAGCCTGCTACCTACGCACCTTCGGCAGATTTCTTCTTCCAGGTAGTGTTTGTGGCTACTGCCATGTCTATTGTTTCAGGTGCCGTTGCCGAGCGCATGAAGCTGTGGGCCTTCCTGGCCTTTGCCGTAGTGATGACCGGCTTCATCTACCCAATGGAAGGTAGCTGGACCTGGGGCGGCGAAGCCGTATTTGGCCTGTACACCTTGGGCGACCTTGGCTTTCTGGATTTTGCAGGCTCTGGCATTGTGCACATGGCCGGTGCGGCTGCGGCATTGTCTGGCGTATTGCTGCTGGGTGCCCGTAAAGGCAAATACACCGCCGACGGCAAAGCTGTTGCTATCCCCGGTGCCAACCTGCCGCTGGCAACGCTCGGTACCTTCATTCTGTGGATGGGCTGGTTTGGTTTTAACGGTGGCTCTGTATTGGCCACCGCCTCTGTCGACAGCGCCAACAGCGTGGCCGTTGTGTTCATGAACACCAATGCCGCCGCCGCCGGTGGTTTGATTGGCGCCCTGATTCTGGCCCAGATCCTGTTTGGCAAAGCCGACCTGACCATGGCACTTAATGGTGCACTGGCGGGCCTGGTGGCCATTACCGCAGGCCCGGACACGCCGTCTGCGCTGGAAGCCACCCTCATTGGCGCCATCGGTGGCCTGTTGGTAGTCGGTTCCATCGTGACCCTCGACAAACTGAAAATTGACGACCCGGTAGGTGCCATTTCTGTGCACGGTGTGGTTGGCTTGTTCGGTTTGCTGGTAGTGCCTTACACCAATGGCGATGCCAAGCTCACTGGCCAAATCATTGGCGCCTTAACCATCTTCGGTTGGGTATTCATCACCAGCGGCGTGGTGTGGTTTGTGCTCAAGATGCTCATTGGCATCCGCGTTTCAGAAGAAGACGAGTACAACGGTGTGGATCTTTCCGAGTGTGGTATGGAAGCCTACCCGGAGTTCACCACCAAGTAATTGAATTGGCGCAGCCTCGTGCTGCGCAACGTTTAAAAAAGATCCGGCTATAATCGGTGTGCAAACACGATGAGGCCGGATCTTTTTTTTGCACGATTTTTGTGCAGCCAATGGCGCGCGCTCATGCAACGGCCTAAAAAGATCTGCCCGGCAGATGATTTTGTTGCCCTGAGGGTGTAATGTTCGGCCTCACCACCGATTGTGAGCCAATAAGGACACCGAGATGAAGTTGATTACCGCAGTCATTAAACCTTTCAAACTCGATGACGTACGCACCGCGTTGTCTGAAGTGGGCGTGCAGGGCATGACCGTCACCGAGGTCAAGGGCTTTGGTCGTCAGAAGGGCCACACAGAGCTCTACCGCGGTGCCGAATACGTGGTGGATTTTTTACCGAAAGTAAAACTTGAGCTGGCCGTTGATGACGGCATGGTTGAGCAGGCCGTAGAAGCCATCACCAAAGCGGCACACACCGGCAAAATTGGCGACGGTAAAATCTTCATTACCCCGCTGGAAGAAATTATTCGCATCCGCACCGGCGAAACCGGCGCCGAAGCCGTTTAAGGCCGCTGCACCTCAGTTACAGATTGCAGGGGCAGAGCTGCCAAATAACCAAGCGGCGCGCCTGCCCTGCCCACACCCTTTGCCACTTCCGCCAAACCCAGGTGTTCGCCCTGATGGTGGCGATTGTGCGCCTGTAAATAATCACGCCAGGCGTGATCTAGCAAGCTGTCTTTCAGTGCCTGGCCCAATTGCACCAGGCGCAGGAAATGCAGGCAGTCTGCCGGCGTTTGTAGCTGGCTTTCATCCACAATAATCAGTTGCCCAAAGCGCTGTTTGAGCGCTTGTACCCACACGCCATCACCCATTGCCAATACCTCGCCCTCGGGCCCGTAGAGTGGGCTCGTGCCGGCGCCACAGCTGGGCGAGCGGGCTTTCAAAATGGCGCCAACCGGAGGCTCTGCCTCAAAGGCCTGTGCCTGTGCATGGGTGTGGCCTATTAACCCCTCGGCCAGCGCCTGGGCCTCAATGCGTGCAGCCGCATCCAGTGCCTCGGGCGCGGCCAGCGCCAGGGTTTGGCCGTAAGGCCCCTGGCGGCGCTCAATGGGTGGCCTGGGTACACCAAGGCCTGCGGCCATTTCCGGGCACCAGAGTACCGGCCGGGCGGCTTGCCACAAATGCACGGCCAGTTGTGGTTGGTGCTTGTGGCCGCCGTCGTAGCGCACCTTGTCGCCTGCCAGGCACTGGCTTACCAGCAGGCGTGGTGCGGTCACAACAATGGGGGCGAGGTTGGTCACAGCAAATAACCCGAGGTTTTCAAATATTCACCCATGCTTACGAATTGGACTAAAAAAAACAATGGAAAATTTCCATGCCCGGCCGATTTGAACTATATGTAGTGAGACGAATGCGCGGGTATGCAGTTATGGGGGGAGCCAGGCTTCCCCGTCGCGAGCGCCGGTTGCAGCGCCAGAGGGTGAGGTGAATTTTCGTTACTTGCGCTTTATTAACACTTTAAGTTACCTCTGGTAACAGTGGGCAGTGAACCGGAATTAACTATAGAAAAAATTCTAATCACACCTCTTGCGCAACGTGAAAAAACGGATTAAAAATCGCATTCAAGGCGCAATCCAAAGCCTGCGTTTACGGCCCGCGCACTACCGCAGCGGGTGGTATGCAAAAGTTTGGTTTTTGTTTTGATATTTACTCTGTGTAGGTAGCACACAATGGCATCAAAAAGCCCCATTAAAAAGCAGACAAAAAAATCCAAAGTGGTCGATGAGCCACTCGAGCAGGAAGACGTCATGGATGCCGCCGCGGATTCTGACGACGATGACGAAGATGATACCCGCTCATCAGCGGCGGCCAGCTTCGACAGCGATGACGACGATGACAGCGCCGCGAGCGACGATCACCTGGTAGATTACTCGGTGCGTTCGCGCGAGGCCACCCGGGCTGCGTTGAACGCGCAAATAGAAGAGTTTCTGGCTAGAGGTGGCAAGATTAACCACGTGGATAACAACGTAACGGCAGATCCACCCAAAAAACCCACCAGCAACTACGGCTCTCGCCCGATTTAATCGCTAATATTTAACCAGAAAAAAGCCCACGCTAGCGTGGGCTTTTTATTTTCACGATAGATTGCCATCCATTAAAGGCGCTTGTTTTTACCTTTGCTGGCCTGGGCAAACAGCGCAGCCATTGTGCCCTGCTCGGTTTTGGCAGGTGCTGCGTTGCGGTTGTGGGTTTTGGCACTGCGCGCGGGTTTTGCGCCGCTCACTTTTTCGCCAGGCTGATCATCCATGCGCATGGAAAGGGCGATGCGCTTGCGTGGAATGTCTACCTCCATCACCTTCACTTTTACAATGTCGCCGGCTTTCACAACTTCGCGCGGGTCTTTAACAAAGGTGTTAGACAGCGCAGAAATATGTACCAGGCCGTCTTGGTGTACGCCCACATCCACAAAGGCACCGAAGTTGGTAACGTTGGTGACTGTGCCTTCCAAAATCATACCCGGCTCAAGATCTTTGATTTCTTCTACGCCGTCGGTAAATTGCGCGGTTTTGAATTCCGGGCGCGGATCGCGGCCGGGTTTATCCAGCTCTTTTAAGATGTCGGTAATGGTGGGCAGGCCGAAAGTTTCATCCACATAATCCTTGGCGTTTACCGAGCGCAAAAATTGCGTATCGCCAATGATGCCTTTCAAGTTGCGTTCATTGCTGCCGGCAATGCGTTCTACCACCGCGTAGGATTCCGGGTGCACGCCCGAGGCATCGAGCGGGTTTTCCCCGTCGCGAATGCGTAAAAAGCCCGCCGCCTGCTCAAAGGTTTTCTCACCCAGGCGCGGCACTTTCTTCAGTTGGTCGCGGCTTTTGAAGGCGCCGTTGTTGTCGCGAAACTCCACAATGTTGTTGGCCAGGGTGCTGTTTAAACCCGATACCCGGGCCAGCAAGGCGCTGGACGCAGTGTTCACTTCTACGCCCACGGCGTTTACACAGTCTTCTACTACGGCATCAAGTGAGCGGGCCAGCTGCACCTGGGATACATCGTGTTGGTACTGGCCCACACCAATGGATTTCGGGTCAATTTTCACGAGTTCCGCCAGCGGATCTTGCAGGCGGCGGGCAATGGAAATGGCGCCGCGAATGGTTACATCCAAATCGGGGAATTCTTTGGCGGCAAACTCCGAGGCCGAATAGACAGAGGCGCCGGCCTCGTTGACCATTACTTTCTGGGCCTTGATGTCTTTGTGGGCTTTGAGTACATCACCCACAAACTTATCGGTTTCCCGCGAGGCGGTGCCGTTGCCGATGGCAATTAAACCCACGTCGTATTTTTTGCACAGGGCAACCAGCATGGCCTCTGCTTCGCGCACGCGATTTTGCGGTGGGGTGGGGAACATAGCGCCGTGATCAAGCACCTTGCCGGTGGCATCTACCACGGCCACTTTTACACCGGTGCGCAGGCCCGGGTCTAGCCCGATGGTGGCTTTTTGGCCGGCCGGTGCAGCCAGCAATAAATCTTTCAGGTTGCTGGCAAAAACTGTAATCGCGCCCTCTTCTGCGCGCTCACGCACTTCGTTGAATAGATCGGTTTCCAGGTGCGTCAGAAGCTTTACCCGCCAGGTCCAGCGCACGCATTCGGCCAGCCACTTGTCGGCAGCGCGGCCTAAATCCTTGATGCTCCAATGCTGGGCCACCATGGGTTCGCAGGGGTGTGAAAGGCGGTTGGCTTCTTCATCGCCCACGGTCATTGAGAGCGTGATAATGCCTTCGTTGCGGGCGCGAAAGAGCGCAAGCGCGCGGTGCGAGGGAATGTCTTTCAGCGATTCCGAGTGCTCAAAGTAATCGCGGAACTTTGCGCCTTCGTCTTCTTTGCCTTCAATAACCTTGGCGGTGATGCAGGCTTCCTGTTTCAGGAAGTCGCGCAGCTTGCCCAGCAGTTGCGCATCTTCTGAAAAGCGCTCCATAAGAATTTGTTTGGCGCCGTCGAGAGCGGCTTTGGTATCTTCAATTTTGTGCTCGGCATTGAAGTACTTGGCGGCTTCGGCTTCTGGCAGAAGCGCGGGGTTTTCAAGCAGCGCATCGGCCAGCGGCTCAAGGCCTGCCTCACGCGCAATCATGGCCTTGGTGCGGCGCTTGGGTTTGTAGGGCAGATACAAATCTTCCAGCGTGGTTTTGGTATCGGCACCGGTAATTTGGGCGGCTAACTCGTCGGTGAGCTTGCCCTGCTCTTCAATGCTTTTCAAAATGGTTGCACGACGATCTTCCAGCTCGCGCAGGTAGCGCAGGCGGTCTTCCAGGTTGCGCATCTGGGTATCGTCCAGCCCGCCGGTCACTTCTTTGCGGTAGCGGGAAATAAAGGGCACAGTGGCACCTTCATCCAAGAGCGCCACAGCGGCGGCTACCTGGGCCTCGTTTACGGACAATTCTTCTGCAATACGCAGGGCGATGCTTTTCATGCAAACCTCTATTCTGCTCTTATACCCAATCAGCTCAGTGTGCAGACGCTGCGCGCCGGCTGGCGCATTATGCGCAAATGGGGCGTCAAAAACAGCCTTGTATTTGCCGGTAATCTGTGACGAAGGGAACAAACCCGGCCGCTGGCCGGTCTGGGTTGGGTGAAGTTGCGTAAAGTCATGTGAATCAGGGGTCGGGGCTGCTTACAATCGGCCCATACACCCTTCTCAGGAGAGTTGAATGCACCTGCCAGATCGCTTCAAGTGGCTGTTGATTTTAGGCTGTGGCGCCTTGGTTGCCGCTGCCATCGTGTTGTTGCAGCCCAAACCCACGCCCCGGCCTGCGCCAGAGCCCCCTTTGGTGCGGGTGCCGGTGGTGGAGGCAGCCGCACAAACCCAGGCCCTTGCGGTTTACTCCCAGGGCACGCTAACGCCCCTGCGTGAAATCGACTTGGTTGCCGAGGTAGCCGGGCGGGTGCAATCGGTGGCCGACAATTTTGTGGCCGGCGCGTTTTTTGAGGCGGGCGAGGCGCTGGTGCAAATAGATCCGGCCAACTATCAACTTGCCACCATTCGCGCCAAGGCGCGGGTGGCCGAGGCCGAGCAACTGCTGGCCACAGAAAAAGGTCGCGCGCGCCAGGCCAGGCGCGAGTGGCGCGATTTGGGCAACGCCGAAGCCAATGCGCTGTTCTTGCGCGAACCGCAGCTGAAGGCGGCAGAGGCGGGCGTGGCCGCAGCCCAGGCGGATTTGCGCCAAGCCGAGTTAGACCTGGCCAAAACGGCCATTGGCGCGCCCTTTGCCGGGCGCATTCGGGATATACACGTAAACCGCGGCCAATATGTAGCGCCGGGTAGCAAACTTGCGCGGGTGTTTGATAGCGAAGTGGTAGAAGTGCGATTGCCGCTCACCGATGGGCAAATTGCCCTGCTGGATTTGCCGCTGGGTTACCGGGCGGCGCCTGGTGAGGGCACGCCTGTTGTTGTACGGGGCACAGTGGCGGGTGAGTTGCGTGAATGGCGTGGGCGCGTGAGCCGCACCGAGGCAAGTCTGGATACCCAAACGCGTATGTATCACGCGGTGGCTGAAATCCGAAAGCAGGATAACCCCGATAAACCGCTGGTAGTGGGGCTGTTTGTACGCGCTGAAATTGCCGGCCGCGCCATTGAAAATGTGGTGCAAATTCCGCGCACCGCACTCTATAAAGATCGCCAGGTTGTATTGGTAGATGCCACTAATCAAGTGCGTGTGGTGCGCGCTGATGTACTTAAATCCAACGCGCAATTTGCCTGGGTACGCCTGCCACTTGAAGCCGGTGATCGCGTGGCCACGGGCCGCCAGGGGTATTTAAAACCCGGCGCTCGCGTGGAACCTGTTGTTGAAGATGTACCCGAATTGCCGGTTCCAGCGGCGGCAGCTGAGGGCGAGGCATGAATCGGTTGATTCAGTGGTTTGTTGAAAACCCCATTGCCGCCAACTTATTAATGGCATTGATTTTAATTGGCGGCGGCTTGAGTGTGGCCAATACCAATAAGGAAGTATTCCCCGGTGCGCTGGCCAACAGTATTGAAATCTCTGTGCCCTACCCCGGCGCCGGCCCCCGCGAAGTGGAAGAGCAAATTTGCATTCGCATAGAAGAGGCCCTGGCAAGCCTTGATGGCATTAAGGAAATCAGCAGCCGCGCGAGGCAAAACGGCGGCACGGTTATTGTAGAGGTGGCCGGTGGTTACGATACCCAGCGGCTATTGAACAATGTGAAAACCAAAGTCGATAGTATTGATACCTTTCCGGTGAATGCCGAGCGCCCGCAAGTGCGCGAGCGTCTGTTCCAAAGCGAGCTGATGAGCCTTGCGCTTTACGGTGAGGTAGACGAGCGCGCCTTAAAAGAAACCGCCCAGTGGATACGCGATGAAATGGCCTTGCTGCCAAGCGTGTCTATTGTTGAGGTGGATACCACCCGCGCCGATGAGCTCTCTGTTGAAATCAGTGAAGATACACTGCGCCAATACAACCTTACCTTTGATCAGGTGGTGAGTGCCATCCGGCGCGCTTCCGTTAATTTGCCGGCTGGACTGATTCGCAGTGAGCAGGGCGATATTCAAATTCAAACCCGCGGCCAGGCCTACACCGCCGCCGAGTTCGGCGCCATTGTTATCAGCACGCTGGAGTCAGGTGCGCAACTTTACCTGCGCGATGTAGCTACCATTACCGACGGTTTTACCGAAACAGATTTCATCGCCCGCTTTCAAGGCAAGCCTGCGGTTTTTATTGAGCTTTATGTTACAGAAAACCCCGATGTGCTGGCCTCTGCCGATTCCGTGCAGCAATACATGCACGATGTACAAAACCGATTGCCCGCGGGCATGGCACTAGAGATAAGCCGCGATTGGTCGAAGGTATTTAAAGGCCGCCTGGATTTATTAACCAGTAATGCCGCCAGCGGCTTGGTGCTGGTTTTTGTGGTGTTAATGTTGTTTTTGCGCCCGGCGCTTGCGCTTTGGGTGTGTGCCGGTATATCGGTGGCCTTTGCCGGTGCCATGTGGTTTATGCCCAGCCTGGGTGTGAGCTTTAACATGCTCAGCCTGTTCGCCTTTCTGCTGATTTTAGGCATAGTGGTAGACGATGCCATTATCGTGGGTGAGAGTATTTACACCGCCCAGCAAAAGGGGATGCAGGGCAATGCCTCCGCTGCCAGCGGTGCCAAACAGGTGGCGGGCCCGGTATTTTTTGCCGTGGTGTCTACCATGATTTTTTTCGTGCCCATGCTTTTTATTCCCAATGAGCTGGGGGATATCGTCTACCCGATTCCGGTAATCGTGATTGCCTGTTTGGCCTTCTCGCTGGTGGAATCCATGCTGATTTTGCCAGCGCACCTGGCGCACCTTAAACCTGAACGCCCGGCGAAATCTTACCCCATGCAAAAGCTTGCGCAGGTGCGCGGTTTTTTTGCCGATAAATTAGCGCACTGCGCTGCAAACTATTACCACCCCTTTATTGTGCGCTGCCTGAAAAATGTGTCTGTGCCTATTGCAACCTTTGTGGCGCTGTTTGTTGTGGTGATGGCCATGTACAACGCGGGCGTAGTGAAGCAATCGTTCATGCCGCAGGTGCCCAGCGATTTTGTGCGCGCAGCCATCACCCTTGAAGACGGCCTGCCCTTTGAGTACAGCCGCGCCGTGCAAACGCGCGTTGAGCAGGCCGCAGAGCAATTAAAAGCAGACCCCAAGCTCATTGCCGCGAACGAAGGCAGCAGTGAATTTATCAAAAGCGTGGAATCCTGGGCAACGCCTACCAGCATTCGGGTGCGTTTGGCGTTGGTAAATGCAGAAACACGCGAAGTGAGTTCGCGCGCGGTGGCCGAGCGCTGGCGTGAATTAATTGGTGCGGTAGATAAATCCATTGATGTGGATGTGGGCTTTACTATTAATGCCCGCGACAAAGCCATTCGCCTGCGTGTATCCATTAGCGAGAATGATCTGGATCGCCAGCAGCAAGCGCTCGATGCTGTTAAAGAGGCGCTTGCGCGCTACCCGGGTGTAAAAGATGTGAAAGACAGCCTGCAAACCGCGCGCTCGGAGCTTGAGTTATCGCTCAAGCCCGATGCCGAATTATTGGGCGTAGGCCTGCAAGATGTGGCAGGCCAAGTGCGCCAGGGTTTCTATGGAGCCGAGGCCCAGCGGATTCCGCGTGGTAAAGAAGACGTGCGCGTGATGGTGCGCTACCCGGCCGCCGAGCGCGAAAGTGTTGACCACCTGCAAAGTATCCGCATCCGCACCGGCAGTGGTGTTGCGGTGCCACTGGAAACCGTGGCCGAGATAGATTTTGTAAAAGGCTTTAGCGAAATTAACCGCGTAGACCGCCAGCGTGCCAATTCGGTTACCGCAGAACTGGAAAGCGATAACTCAGCTGAGGCCTTCGCCATTGTGGAGGATTTGATGGCCCGCAACGGCGATCAATGGCGCCGCGAGTTCACGGGTTTCCGGCTTGAGGTAGACGGCGACATGAAAGCCCAGAACGAATTCATGCAAGAGCTGATTCGGGATTTCTTTATTTCGCTGCTGGTTATCTACGCGCTGATGGCCGTTGCCTTTAAATCCTATGGCCAACCGCTGCTGGTGATGTCGGCCATACCCTTTGGCTTTATGGGTGCAGTGCTTGGCCATTGGTTGATGCAGCGCGAGGTAAGCATGTTGTCGATGCTGGGCTTTTTGGCCTGCTCTGGCGTGGTGGTGAATGACAACCTGGTATTGATTGATCGCATCAACCATATGCGTAAGCAAGGCATGGCCGTATTGCAGGCCGTGGCAGAGGCGGGTGCGGCCCGGTTTCGCGCCATTGTGCTCACCTCGCTTACCACCTTCATCGGCCTTGTGCCCATCATGGCTGAAACCAGCGTGCAGGCGCGCTTTTTGATTCCCATGGTGATCTCGCTGGCCTTTGGCGTGCTGCTGGCCTCTACGGTTACTTTGATTCTGGTGCCGTGCCTGTATCTGGGCGGCCACCGCTTAAAACACGGCAGCCGCGCCTTGGCGCAACGGCTTGGCTGGTTAGAGGGCGATGAACCCGCGCCCGAGGCCCACAGCGACGGCAAGGCCTAACAGCGCGAGCACGGGCAATTTGCGCGCGCGCAACAGCCACAGGCCCATCAGCGCCAAGGCCAGGTCGGCAAGGGTAAACAGGCTGTGGCTAATCACAGGGTGCCACAGCGCCGCCGCCAGCAGCGCCACCACCGCAGTATTAAGCCCCGCCACTGCGCCTGCCAGGCGGGGTTTCTGTGTGAGTGCCTGCCAGTGATCCAACAGCGCCAGCAACAGGCAAAAGCCCGGCACAAAGATCGCAAGCAGCGCCACCAGAGCACCCAAAAGCGGTTGGGCGAATACCTGGGTGCCCAAAAATGCGGCAAAGCTAAATAGCGGGCCGGGTAATGCCTGCGCCAACCCGTAGCCCGCCAAGAACTGGCTGCTATCAACCATTGGGAACTGGTGCTGCAACATGGGCAGCACCACATGGCCGCCGCCAAATACCCAAAGGCCCGCGTGGGCAAAGCCCGCGCTATGGGCAAGGCTACCTTCACCACCGCTGAGTGCGGCGGCCGCCAGGGCAATGGTGGCCGCACTGGCAAGCCAGCCCCAACGAATGCCGCGCCCGGCGGCCACCCCGGAGGGAGTGCGGCGCCCGGTGAGCGCGCCTACCAGCGCGGCCAGCAACAGCAGCGGCAGCTGAGCCGGCAGGATCAAAAAGCCCAAAAACCACAGTCCGGCAAGCCACCGGCTGCCTGCACCTTGGCAATAGCGGCCGCCAAGCGTCAGCACGGCATCGGCCACCACCACCACAGCTACCAGCTGCAGCATGGCAATCACGTAGGCCCAGAGCCCGGGCGCGAGCAGCCAGTGGGCGCCCAGGCCTGCGGCGAGCATGAGCACCGCCGAGGGCAGGGTAAAGCCTGCAAAGGCCGCCAAGGCACCGGCCAGGCCGCCCCGATGGTAGCCAATGGCAAACCCAAGCTGGCTGGAACTGGGGCCGGGTAAAAACTGGCACAGCGCAAGGGTATTGGCGAAGCGGGTATCGGATTCCCAGTGGAGTTCGGCAACAAAGCGGCGCTGGAAATAGCCGATGTGAGCCGCCGGCCCGCCAAAGCTCGTACAACCGAGGCGCAAAAATTCTATAAAGATCTCAAGGCTGCGATTCATGGTGGCCTGTGCGAGTGTGCTAAATTGGGTGAATGAAAATAATACGGACTTGGGCGCGATGATCAAACTCACCACGGCGTTATTGCTGATTGTGGTGGCAGGCGCTTGCCTTGGCCAGCAGGCTTCCCTGCAGGCCTCGTTTGTGGCACCGCGCATTCCTGTGAATCTGGAGGCAGATCAAAGCGGCCTGCTGGCGGATATGCATCAATTGCTGATGGCCCATGCCGACATTGAATCCACCATGAAGGTGCTCTCCCATGCCCGCGCCCAGCGCATGATGGAGGCCAAAGCCGTTGATGCCTTTTTCCCCTCGTGGCTGCCCAATCATTTTGACGTAGATATGCTCTACTCCTCGCCGCTTATGCGCGTTGAGTTTTTTATTTTCACTGCCAGCGGGCAACCGGCGCTGGCCCAGCTGGCGGATTTACAAGGCAAGCGATTGGGCATTCTTGAGGCCTACCGGCTCAGTTTGCCCCTTGATGATGTGCCGGGCTTGTTTGTGCACCGGGCAATTAATGCCCAGGCACTCTACAACATGCTCGCCAGCGGGCGGGTAGATGCCATCATCATGAGCAAAAACGAAGTGGAATTGGTGTGTAGCCTGCGCAATTTGCCCATGCTGAGCTTTGACCCCAAGGCCATGTTGGATCACAAATACCTGGGCTATAGCTTTCTCAACAATGCCAAAGGCGTCGTGTTACAGCGCCGCGTGAATGCCGCAATTCTAAAGCTGCAAAAAAGCGGTGAGCTGGTGCGCCGCTTTCCGAATTTCGAACCCTACTTGCGCTAATATCCGCGCACTTGCCCCTACCCCTTCGAGGTGAACTTGCTACCCAATAACGCCTTGCACCGGGCGCTGCTCTACAGCCTGCTGACCTCATTGGTGGCAAGCCTGGTGGCGGCTGGCTCCAAGCTTGCCATGAGCCATGTCTCTGTTCATCTGGTGGTGGCCAGCCAGTATCTGGTGGGTTTGTGCCTGTACCTGCCCTTGGTGTGGCGCACCCGGGGCCGGGCCTTTGTTACCCGGCGGCCGCTTTTGCATCTGGTGCGTGGTTTGGCGGGCTTGCTGGCGTTTTATGCCTACTATGCCTCCCTTGCCCATGTGGCGCTGGTGGATGCCACCTTGTTGCGCAACAGCGCGCCGCTTTTGGTGCCACTCATCGCCCTGTGGGCGCTGGGTGTGCGGGTGCCAGCGCGGCGCTATGGGCCTTTGTTGTTAGGGTTTCTGGGGGTGCTGGTAATTCTGCGGCCCTGGCCTGCCAGCGTGAGCCTGTGGCATTTGGCGGCGCTGTTTGCCGCACTGATGATGGCCACCAGCATGATTACTACCCGCCTGCTCACCAAAACCGAATCGAGTGAATCGGTGTTGCTGTATTACTTTTGCATTGCCCTGGCGGGCAGCCTGCCGCTGGCGCTTTGGCACATTGGGCCTGCGCCCCTGTGGGTGTGGGGTTTGTTGTTGGTATTGGGGCTGGGTCTGACGCTGGCTTTGTGGCTGTACACCCAGGCATATCGCGCCATTAAGCCCAGCGTGTTATCGCCGGTATCCTATTTGAGTGTGGTATTTGCAGGCCTGTGGGGCTGGTGGTTCTGGGCCGAGGTGCCAGGCCTTTGGACCTTGGCAGGCGTGGTGTTGGTAGTGGCGAGCGCCTGCTGGATTCTTTGGCTGGGTGACGACCCGGCGCCCGCAAGCCCAAGGCCGCCGGCGTGAGCGGTTAGCCTTGGGTGGCGTGGGGCAATTTTTTCAGTAGGGTTTGGCGGGCGGCAATCAGCTCTTTATAGGTTTGCAAGAGTGAGAAATCCACCGGGCCCGAGCGGATTTGCAGCGCCTGTAATTGCCGTTCGAAGCCTGTGATTTCGCGAATCAGTTTCGCGCGCATTTCGTCTGTGCGGTGGTAACCCACCCCAATATGGCATTCGCGTTGGGCTCTGGCCATGGTTGCTCCCGGTGATTGGCGACTTTAATCAAGCATAGCCAAGCCCGCCGGGGGTGCGCGGGTTTATCAAGATCAATAAGTTATTTAGGGCAAAGCGCGGCTGCGATGTGCTGGCCTATAACAGGGCCTGCCCACTTATAGCAGTGCTTGCCAGGGGTACTTGGTGTCGCCAATCACATAGAAGAAGGGGTTCAGGATGTCGGCCTTCTGGTTGTAGCGCAGCACCTTGAAGTCTTCATCTACCACCACGCCACCGGCGGCCTCCACAATGGCCTGTGCGGCGGCGGTATCCCACTCGCTGGTGGGCGCCAGGCGCGGGTAGAGATCGGCCAGCCCCTCTGCAACCAGGCACAGCTTCAATGAAGAGCCCATGTTGCGGGTGAGCACGGGTTTGCCGGTATCGGCCTCCAGGCGCTGCATCAGTTTTTGAACGGCCTCTGCGCCGTGATTGCGGCTGGCCACCAGCGCAATGGATTCGCCGGCCTCAAGGGCAGATTTCACCGTGCGGGCCTTAATGGCGTTGGGGCCTTGGCCTGTGTCTTTGTGGGCGCCAATGCCGTGGCCGCCGAAGTAGAGCACGCCTTTAACCGGCACGTACACCAGCCCCAGCACCGGCACCCCTTCATCAATCAATGCGATGTTAACGGTGAACTCACCGTTGCGGTTGACGAACTCTTTGGTGCCGTCGAGCGGGTCTATTAGCCAATAGCGGTGCCAGCCGCCGCGCAGCTCGTAGTCGGGCAGGCGCGATTCCTCAGACAGCACCGGCACTTCCGGTAGCAGGGGCTGCAGGCCTTCAACCAGAATGTGGTGGGCGGCCAGATCTGCCTGGGTGAGTGGCGACTTGTCTTGCTTGTGGCTCACCTCTGGGGTTTCCGGCGCGTTGTACACCGCAAGAATGGCCTCGCCTGCGTGTTTGATCAGGGGAATAAGCGCCGCCAGCAGGGTTGATTTTTGTTGGGCATCCAAGGCTTGCACGTGAAACTCCATTCGGTTGAAAGGCCGCCAGTGTAGAGCAAAGCGGGCTTGGGCGTTAGTTGGGCGGGCGTACGCCTTGTTCCGGCGCAAAGGCACTGCATCCGCGCGCTGCACCGCGTGATCGGCAATTGCTCAACTCCCGGGCCGATAATTTTAGCGGATGCGGCGCCCTTTGATTACAATGTGCGTCCCAATTTTCACGCACTTGGATGAACTGATGCCCGCACCCGCGCTCAACTGGCAGGCCATTGATGTAGTACTGCTGGATATGGACGGCACCCTGCTGGATTTGCATTTCGACAGCTACTTTTGGCTAGACCACCTGCCCGCGCGCATGGCGCAGCTGAAAGGCAAGCCCGAGCAAGAAATTCGCGCCTACATCCTTGAACACATTCGCGCCATTGAGGGCACCCTTAACTGGTATTGCCTGGATTACTGGGCCGAGATGCTGGAGGTGGACATCATGGCACTGAAGGCGGAGATCAAACACAAGATCCAGCTGCGCCCCCACGTGGGTGAATTTCTGGAGTTGTTGCGAGGCCTTGGCAAAAAAGTGGTGCTCATTACCAATTCGCACCCTTCGGGGCTGGATTTAAAGCTTGAGGTTACCCGCCTGGACCAGTGGCTGGATCTCATTATTTCATCCCACGAATTCAAAGAGCCCAAAGAGGCGCAGGCCTTTTGGCATGCCCTACAGGTGCGCGACCCCTTCGATCCGGCGCGCGCGCTGTTTATCGACGACACAGTGCGCGTGCTGGATTCCGCGCGCGCCTATGGCATTGGCCACCTGCTGGGCATTCACCAGCCAGACAGCCAGGTGCCGCGCAGGCTGGAAGGCTACCCGGCCATAGACCACTTCGACGAACTCTTGCCGGCGCTCAAGGCGCTTGCCAATGGATAAACTGCGGCTTGATAAATGGCTGTGGGCGGCGCGTTTTTTTAAAACCCGAAGCCTCGCCAAAGGCGCCATAGAGGGCGGCAAGGTGCGCGTAAACGGCGAGCGCCCGAAGGTGAGTAAAGACATCACCGTAGGCATGGAACTCACCATCAGGCGCGGCTTTGACGAGCAAATAGTGGAAGTGCTGGTGTTGTCTGACCAGCGCCGTGGTGCACCGGAGGCCGCGCTGTTATACCGCGAAACCGCGGCGAGCCTGGCGGCGCGCGCCGAGCAGCAATCTGCCCGCAAGGCCATGGCCGGCGAAATTCACACAGACGGCCGGCCCAATAAAAAGCAGCGCCGGCAAATTCACCGCTTTGTGCGCCGCACAGTGGATGAGAGCGACGATTAACCCCAAGCGCACCGGCCGTCTGGCCTTGGGCCTTGGTGTAAACTTACGACTTTAGCTAAACGGTTTGAGTAAATGTCTGACGATCAAACAGCGGCCACGGCCGACATCATGCAGCGCTTTCTTTTTGAAGGCAGCGACATCCGCGGCGAACAGGTCACCCTGGCGGCGGCCTACCGCGAAGTGCTGGAAAACAACCCCGCGCCTGCGCCAGTGCAACAGCTGCTGGGCGAGATGCTGGCGGCGGTGGCCTTGCTGTCTTCAACCTTGAAGTTCGATGGCATCATCACCCTGCAGGCCCAGGGCGATGGCCCGGTACCGCTGATTATGGCTGAGTGCAGCCGCCACAAGGCCCTGCGCGCCATTGCCCGCCAACCTGTGGGTGGTGAGTTTGTGCTGGGTGCTGATACCTCCCTTGCCGGCTTGCTGGGCAAGGGGGTGCTGGCCATCACCATTGATCCGGAAAAGGGCGAGCGCTACCAGGGCATAGTGCCGTTGGATAAACCCACCCTGGCCGAATGCCTGGATGCCTATTTCGCCCAATCGGAACAGTTGGCTACCCGCCTGTGGCTGGCCGCCGATGGCAAGCGCGCCGGAGGGCTGTTGGTGCAGGCACTTCCCAAGCAATTGGTGGCCGATGAACAGGCCAATGCAGAGCAATGGGATACCGTTGTGGCACTGGCTCACACTGCAAAGCCAGATGAATTGCTGTACCTTGACCATTCACAGATGTTATACCGGTTATTCAATGAATTGGCCGTACGGCTGTTTGATCCTCAGCCATTACAGTTCGCCTGCACCTGTTCAGAGCAGCGTAGCCTTAATGCGCTGGCCCAATTAAATCGCGATGAGCTCTATGAAATCCTTACAGAACAAGGACATATAACCATCGACTGCCAGTTTTGTAACCAGCAATACCGCTTCGACGAACCGCAAATTCGCGCCCACCTCGAGGATCTACCGCCCACGGTACATTGATCCGGCCAAACATAAGTTTGGTTATTCCTAAACCATTCACTATCGCTCGTGTGAATGAAGTCTGGCATAATGCGCCACCTTAAAAGTCACATTACAAGGTGGCGGCCACGACCGCTGCCGTAAAACCCGGGCAAAAAGACTTGGGGGTGGCTAACCAGGGGCTATTCTTTGGTTAGCTCAGCCGGCGGCCCTGCCGACCGCTAGACTGACAGTCGCGTTGCAACAAATGCGAGCCAGACTGTCATTAATAGTTAATGCATTAATGCTGACAGGACGAGAGAAATGACCCAAGCCACTGCGACCGTCTACGCGGATCTCAGCTCTGCGCAATTGATTGAGCAAGCGCTCCAACGCGGTGAAGGCCGCCTGACCAACACCGGTGCCCTGCTGGCAGTGACCGGCGAGCGCACTGGCCGCTCACCTGCCGATCGCTTCATCGTAAAAGAGCCCACCACCGAAGCCGCTATCGATTGGGGCAATGTAAACCGCCCCTTCGATGCCGATAAGTTCGACGCCCTCTGGGCGCGGGTGGAAGATTACCTGGGTAGCAAAGACCGCTTTGTTTCCAAGTTGCACGTGGGTGAGGATGAAAATCACTACCTGCCCGTGACCGTGACCACCGAAACCGCCTGGCACAACCTGTTTGCGCGCAATATGTTCATTCGCACGCCCAGCTACAACCCCAAGGGCAAAGACGAGTGGCAAATTCTGCACGCGGCCAACTTCGAGTGTGAGCCCGCGCGCGACGGCACCAATTCAGAAGGCATTGTGTGCATTAACTTTGCCCAGAAAAAGGTGCTGCTTGCCGGTATGAAGTACGCCGGTGAAATGAAAAAATCCATGTTTTCTGTGCAGAACTTCCTGCTGCCGGCAGTGGATGTTATGCCTATGCACTGCTCTGCCAACGTGGGCAAAGACGGCGACACCTGCTTGTTTTTCGGATTGTCTGGCACCGGTAAAACTACCCTGTCTGCGGACCCCGAGCGCTACCTGATTGGCGACGACGAGCACGGCTGGGCCAAGGGCGCGGTGTTCAACATGGAAGGTGGTTGCTACGCCAAAACCATCGATCTCTCGCAGAAAAACGAGCCCGTAATTTGGGATGCCATCCGCTTTGGTGCCATTGTTGAAAACGTGGTGGTTAACGACAAACGCGTAGCCGACTACTGCGACACCAGCCTCACCGAGAACGGCCGCTGCTCTTACCCCCTTGAGCACGTGGAGCTGCGCGTTGAAGAGAACCGCGCCGGCGAGCCAAAAAATGTCATCTTCTTAACCTGCGATGTTACCGGCGTATTGCCGCCGGTTTCTATCCTGTCTAAAGAGGCTGCGGCGTATCACTTTTTATCTGGCTACACTGCACGCGTGGGCTCTACCGAGCTTGGCGCAGAGGCCGGTATTAACCCCACTTTCTCAACCTGTTTTGGTGCGCCTTTCATGCCGCGCCCGGCGCGTGAATACGCCGAGTTGTTAATGAAGCGCATTGAAGAATTTGGAGCCAAGGTTTACCTGGTTAACACCGGTTGGACCGGTGGTGCCGGCGGTGCTAACGGCACGGGCAAGCGCTTCCCGATTCCTGTTACCCGCGCCGTGGTTGCGGCCATTCAGAACGGTTCACTCGAAGGTGTGGCCACCGAGCATCTGGAGCAGCTGAATCTGGAAATTCCCGTTGCAGTGGCAGGTGTAGACGCCAAGTACCTGAACCCGCGCAAGGCGTGGAACAACGAAGCGGCCTACGACGAGCAAGCCCAAAAACTTGCCGGCCTGTTCGCAAAAAACATTACCAAGTTTAAGGTATCTGCCGACGTAGAAGCGGCCGGACCTAAAGCATAAGGCAGCTTTCCAGCTCGCCCAAGCGGTGCAAACAAAACGGGGGTGCAAGTAGCACCCCTTTTTTGTGGGCGTAAATAAAAGATCTGTGTGAATGCTGCTATACCTTTTGTTCAAAGCTAGGCGAAGGCCTGAGCCTTTGAAGGAAGATGCAATCCGGAGTGAGCCATATCAACATCATAAATCGTTTCACATGAATGTACGTTTGCTGCGTGTGGCAGTGATGCTTTGTGCGTTAGCCGGTACGGTACTGATACCCGCCTGTGTGAAAAACGAGCGGATAGAGGCGAAGTTTGAAAACTACCACTATCGGCTATCGAATGTGTTTGATTTTGAGCGCCGCCCAATAGTCATCACGCCGCCCAGCCGCTACCCAACAGAGCGGGCGTTGCTGTATCAAGAGCCGGAACTTCAAATTGATCTCTTGGATTTTTTGCGTCTGTCGCCTTGCGAGCTGCAGCGGCTGCTGGGTGAGCGCAACAGTAGCCTGGGGCGATTGCAGCCACCCAGCCTTCGCTGGGTATACCACCTGGAATTTATTGCGCAGGCCAGAGCCTGTATCGAAAGCCTGCCGGCCGGTCAATTGCGCGCAGCACTGGTGCAGGCCAGCGCAACCAAACAGGCATTTCTCTTGCGCGCCCGCGCCAATGTCACTTGGGGCAGTGCCGAGTTTCAGCAGTTGTTTTCGGGTGCGCAGAGGCCAGGCGAAGTACTGGTGGCAAGCGCCAATCAGGCGCAGGCCCTGCGCGAACTGCAGGCATTACTCGCCGAGCAGTTGCAAGCCGCAGGCAGCCCCGAGCCTCGGAATTTTAGCCACGCATCAACGGCGCTGGAGCAGCGACTGGCAGTCATTGGCGCCTACAATGGCGCGGGCCGTTTGGCGGCCGATATGGCCACGGGCGGCCAATGGCTGGAGCAACTCAATCAACAATTGGTGCGTGCAGCCGCCAGGCGCCCGCTGTGCCCCAAGGGGCGCCTGACCGAGCGCGGAAAAACCATGGAGCGGGTGTTCCAGCTGTTTTATGTGGGCGAAATCCAACCTTGGCTCAGCCAGATTAGCCAGCGTCGCTGGCGCTTGGGGGCGGCGCTGCAGGCGCTGATGGCACTGGAGCCTGCTGCTTCACCAAGCGCACCCGCGGGCGCCTATACTGCGGGTGCACTGCCTGATGCGCTAGTGCGGTACTGGCAACAAGTGTGGGATCTAAGCGCGCCGGCTAGCACGGCGGCACGGTTCGACCGGGCCACCCGCGCACATGTGCAGTTTTGGCAAACACAACTCAGGCAATGCGGGCGAATGCCGGGGGCGGATTCTTCCGGCTAGCAAACTGTAGGTTGCTTGCCTTAAGTGCGGGGTGGCTGCACACGCTTGGGGATTTAGCGCGAATCTTTGCCGTTTTACCGCAATTGTGCAGGCTGGCCCCGGTTTATTCGTCTGTTAGTGAGTGGCTCTTTTACAGGGCTTTGCAAAAGGCTGCGGCTTTACGCCTGCCGACATTTTAATAAAACGATATTAAAGGAATCTTTCATGCGCAAAATTCCCCTACAACTGGGGCGCCTGGTCCTGGTGCTGCTACTGTTGCCGCTTGCTTGCCTGAGTGCCTCGGCCGAAGAGGACAATAAAGCAGACGACCTGTTTCCTGAGGAAATCCAGAAGGTCACCGAGCACAAGGTAACTATTGCCGGCAAAACCGTAAGCTACACGGCAACCGCCGGTATTTCTTTCGTGTATAACGATGCGCATGAAAAAATCGGCTCTGTGTTTTACACAGCCTACGTTAAAAAAGGCGAAAAGCCCGGCCAGCGGCCCATTACCTTTGCCTACAACGGTGGCCCGGGTTCGGCCTCTGTGTGGCTGCACATGGGTACCCTTGGCCCCAAGCGTGTAGTGTTTGATGATGAGGGCTTCCCCACACCGCCGCCCTATAAAGTGGTGGATAACGCCTATTCCATTCTGGATAAAACCGATCTCGTATTTATAGACCCGGTAGGTACCGGCTACTCCCGCGTGGGCGGTGAAGGCAGCGCGGAAGATTTTCACGGCGTTTGGGAAGATGTTAAAAGTGTGTCGGAATTTATTCGCCTTTACACCACGCGCAATGGCCGCTGGGGCTCGCCTAAATATCTAATTGGCGAAAGCTACGGCACCTTGCGCTCGGCGGGCATTGCGCACCACATGAGCGAAAACATGGGCATGTATTTCAATGGCGTGATGCTCATTTCGAGCGTGCTGAATTTCGCCATCGAGAACGACCCGAACGACCCAACCCAGATCATGTCGCCGCTGAGTTTGTTGCCTGCCTACACAGCCACTGCCTGGTACCACAAAAAACTTTCGCCCGAATTGCAGGCCGATCTTGAGGCCACGCTCACGCGTGCACGGGCGTTTGCCCTAGGTGAATACGCACAGGTATTGCTGCAAGGCGATTGGGCAACTGAGGCCCAAACCGAGCGTGCCATTAAAGAGCTGGCAGCGCTTACCGGGCTCTCTGAAGCTTACGTGCGCGAGCAAAAATTGCGTATCAGCATGAGTGAATTTGTGCACAACCTGCTGCGCGATGAAGGCAAAACCGTGGGCCGCCTGGATAGCCGCTTTGTAACCGACGAGCTGGATGCCATGGCGCAGCCGGGCTACCGCGACCCATCCTACATGGCCATTCACGGCCCATACACGGGTGCGGTGATGGATTACCTGCACCACGACCTGAAGTTTGAAAGTGATCTGAAATATCACATTCTAGGCGGCGGTGTGAAATCCTGGAACTACGAAGAGTTCGCCGATGACCTCTTCGATATGAGCCGCAAACTACGCCACGCCATGTTGCGCAACCCCGACATGCGGGTATTTGTGGCTAACGGTTACTACGATTTAGCCACGCCGTTTTTTGCCACGGAATTTAACTTCGCGCACATGAATTTACCTGAAGCCTTAAAGAAAAACGTCACCATGACCTACTATGAATCTGGCCATATGATGTACATCAGAAAGCACGATTTGAAAAAACTGAAAGCCGATCTGGATAAGTTTATTCGCTAGTCAGGGCACCGGGTGCGCCTGTGCGCCCCCGGTATTCCCGGTTTTGACGGGAGCCTGCAAATAGGTTGGCAGTGGCAATGGTTGCGGCCACAAGGCGCGTACCTTTGCTTGTTCTTCCGGGGTGAGCGGTGCATAGCCGCGCCACATAGGCCAGCCATAGCCCCAGCGAAAACTGCTGGGAATGAACGGCGAACCGCCCACTCTTACTCCCATCATCATTAACGCACTCACTGAGGGTTGGCCCTTGTTGGCCACGCATTGCGCGAGGTCGGCATCGGCCTGGGCGCGATGGCTCGCCTCACCGCCGGCCCAGTAAGCGGCATCGTGGGCTGTGCAGCAAGTGCGCCATAGGTGGGGCTGCTCCAGGGTGCCATCGGGGAAGCGGCTGCAACCATCGGTGGTAAAGGGCGTAAGTTCTGCAGCCAAGCCTGTGTGTATAAGCGCACCTGAGAGTGCTACTGCCAGGATGATCTGCCGGTTAGACATCGGATTGTTCTTGGCGCTGCTGCTTGTTTGCACGGAGCCTGCGGCCGACCAGCAACAACAATAGCCCGGCGCCAAACAGCAGCAAGGTGCCAGGCTCCGGTAGCCGAAAGCTGCCCGTGCTGGCAGGGCTTGAGGGGGTTGGCGCCACATACCAGCTGGGGCCAATGTTCATTGCAGGCACGGGCTCTTGGGCCTTGGCCTGCTCCAGCAAATTCAGCCAGCTGAAATTGGGGGCTGCTTCTTCGGCGGGGCTGGGATCCATCAGCGCGGCCTCGGCCGGCTCGGGGGCGACAATCACGTCTCCGAGTGCTGGCTGGGCGATCAGCAAAAACAGAATGGCAAGCCGGCGCATTAAAGGGTCCAGGATTTTAGAAGATGTAAGCCGAAAGTATGTGGTCAACCGCAAGGTTAGCACTACAAGCCCCATGCGCCTAGCCCGTCATTAGCCGGCGCACTCCATTTGCGCGGGGGCAAGCCGGGTGGCGTGCTGCAGCACCTCGTCTGCGCGCATGGGTTTGCCCGTAAAATACCCCTGAATCAAATGACAGCCCTTGGCTTGCATGTGTTGCAACTGCGCCAGAGTTTCCACGCCTTCGGCTACCAAATTCAGCTTCAAGGCGTGGCCCAGCGCAATAATTGCATCTGTAATACTGTGGTTGCCTTCCCCGTTGCCGATATTCATCACAAAAGAGCGGTCAATTTTAAGGGTATCAATGGGAAACTTATCCAGCATGCTTAATGAAGAATAGCCGGTGCCAAAATCGTCTAGCGCAATTTTTATGCCCCGGGCGCGCAGTTTCTGAATGAGTGGCACAACATGGGCGTTTTCTGCCACAACAGTTTCCGTGATTTCAAGTTCAATTGCAGACGGCGCAATACCTGCGGCCTGGATGATTTTCAAAATCCGGGTTTCAGCTTCTATCTGATTTAGCTGATGCCCGGAAATATTTACGGCAATAGTGATTCCCTCTAGCGGTGTTGATTGCCACTGCTTGATCTGCTGGCATGCCTCGGCCAGCACATATTCTCCCAGTTCAATAATTAATCCACAATCTTCGGCAATAGGGATAAATTCGCCGGGGGAAATAAAACCAAGGGTTGGGTGTGTCCAGCGCGCAAGCGCTTCAACACTTCTGATAAGCCCCTGTTGGTTGCACACCTTAGGCTGGTAGGCCACCTGTAATTCTCCCGTCGCCAGTGCCTGGCGTAGGTCGCGTTCGATAACTTTGGCGCGGTGTATTTGGTTTTGCAGGGCTTCTGTATAAACCACTGCGCCTGCGCCTGCGCCTGCGCCGGATGAGCGGTGTGCGTGCAGTGTTGCCAGGCCCGATTTACGCAGTAGTTCTACAGCGGAATTCTTGCTGCATTCCTGTGAGGCAATACCCAAAGTTACAGGCAGTGAAACTTCAAAAGATTCAATCGCAAAACTGTGGCGAAAGCGCGCGATAATATCGGCAACCAGATCATCAATCGTGGATTCACTGTGGCTTCCGGCACATAAAACGTGAAACTCAGAATCGCCTGTGCGCGCCAGAAATGGCAGTGAGGCTTGTGATAAAACATCTATACCCAAAGTAGTGTTTAGTGAAACGCCCAGTTGCTGCGCGCATTTCTTCAGTGACTTAATAAAAAACTGATCACCGAAACTGTTTTTAATCTCGATCAGTGTGGTAAAGCGTATCTGAACCGCGGTTACCTTGCTGAACGGATTTTGATTAATAAATTGCTGTGCAACTTGCAGCAGCCAGGTTTTATTTGGCAGGCCAGTTTCCTCGTCTATGAGCGACAGCTTTTGAATATACCGTTGTTGATTTACGGAGTCTGTAATGTCGCGCAAAATGCAAATTGCGGAATTGGATGGCGTGGCAAAAAAGCGCGCTTCAAAGTGCCTTTCATCGGCGCCTGCACATTTCACTGCAAGCGTTTTTGGGTTGCCTTGCAAGCACTGGCTAAGTGCAAGAACGGGGTCTTCGTTGGTAATGCCGTTGAACAGCTCGCGTAAACTAACGCCTATTATTGCGCGGCTTTTTAATAATGGTGCCGTTTCATTTGGGAGATTCCGCTCAATCAGTGTACCTTCGCTATTAAATCGCAGAATGATGTCTGGCAGTGCCTTGAGTAGAGCTATCTGGTTTTCGCGTTCGCGATCCAGTGCACGTGCATTGCGCTGGGCCTCAACAATGTGCTGTAACCGTTTGTCGAGTGCCGCTACAGAGAGCGGCTTGGTGATGTAGTCCAGAGCGCCGACTTCTGTGGCCCGATTGATGGAGTGGGTATCATCCAGTGCCGTTAGCATGAGAACCGGTGTAGTAACCACAGGTGTCAGCTGCTTGATTTTCTGGCAAGTGGTAAAGCCATCCATGTCTGGCATGTTCACGTCCATTAAAATGATGTCGAACTGGCGGGTTGCGGCCAGCGTAATTGCTTGCGCGCCACACTCTGCCTCGGTAATCGAAAAGTGTTCAGGGTTGAGGCCGAGCTTGATGTGCAGGCGAATCAAGCGGTCGTCATCAACCAACAGCAGCTTCAGGGGCGCTTTCTGGTTCGGGTGGTTTGCGGTTGGCTGATTGTTCATAGCGGGCTCCAGGTGGGCAAAGGCGTGACTGTGAGTGTTATTGCGAAATGTGTGCCAGTGTTGTTCGAGCGCCTGTATGCGCCTTTATTCCCGTTGCTTTTAAATACCGCGTTGCAGATTGCAAAACGATTTGCAAATTGCGAATCACCCTGCAAAAGTCCGGCTAAGCTTTCAGGCATTGATGGGAAATAGCGTTAATACCAATGCCAGATGCCAGAACTAACGCCATTGCGACAGAGGGTACGCCTCGCGCCGCCGAAGATGCGATCCTGATAGTGGAAGATAGCCTGCCGCTGGCATCGCTCTACTCAAGCTACCTAGTAAATCGCGGGCTTGAGGTCACGGTTGTACATACCGGCAGCGAAGCACTTGAGCGGCTTGTGAACCAGTCATTCGGGCTACTCTTGCTGGATCTCTCTTTGCCGGATATGCATGGCTTTGCGGTGTTGCGTCAGATAAGTGCGCTTGAGCTGCCGGTGGCAACCATCGTGGTTACTTCCGATGAAACCGCAGAGTCAGCCCTTGAGGCTGTTGCACTCGGAGCGCTGGACTACCTGACCAAGCCCATTGCAGTTAACCGGCTGGTGTTAACGGTGGAAAACGTGCTTGAGCAGCGGCGCCTGGCGCAGATGCTGGATAACTACCGCGAGCGCGTAGACAGAGACCATTTTGACGACATGATCGGTGCATCACCTGTGATGCAAGGTGTTTACAGCACCATAGAAAGTGCCGCCGCCAGCCGCGCCAGCATTTTCATAACCGGTGAAAGTGGCACGGGCAAAGAGTTGTGCGCGCGCGCCATACATAACCACAGCGATAGAGCGAAAAATGCACTCATTACCCTTAACTGCGCGGCCATTCCCAAAGATCTGATGGAGAGTGAAATTTTCGGCCATGTGAAAGGAGCTTTTACCGGCGCCCACACAGAGCGCCAGGGCGCTGCACAGCTGGCCGATGGTGGCACCTTGTTCCTGGATGAGCTGTGTGAGATGGACATTGAGCTGCAAAGTAAGTTGCTGCGCTTTATTCAGACGGGCACTTTCCAGAAAGTGGGTTCCAGCAAAAGCCAATCGGTGGATATCCGCTTTGTGTGTGCCACCAATCGAAACCCGCTAGAAGAGGTGCGCGCCGGGCGCTTTCGTGAAGATCTTTACTACCGTCTGCATGTGATACCTATTCGCCTGCCCGCGTTGCGCGAGCGCGGTGGTGATGTATTGAAAATTGCCGAAACCTTTTTGGCGACTATTGCCAGGCGGGAAAAAAAGCAGTTTAGAGAGTTTTCCAGAGAAGCTGCAGACATGTTGGTTGCCTACCCATGGCCTGGAAATATCCGCGAGCTTGAAAATGTCATCATGAACACCGTGATATTAAATGACGGCGAGCGGGTAACACCCGATATGTTGCCGGCGAGCTTCAATAGCCCGCTTATATCGCAATCAATCCCCGGCGCCGATTCGCAAAATGGATCTGTAGATGTTCCATCGCATACCACCATACGGCCTTTTTGGCTGGAAGAAAGGCGCATTATCGAGCGCGCCATTGAACTTTGCGATGGCAACATACCCAAGGCCGCAGCGCACCTTGAGCTGAGTGCCTCTACGCTGTACCGGAAAAAGCAAAACTGGAACTAAGTTACTTTTATGGCGCACCAACGCAGTCAGGAGAAAGCCCTATGTATGGATTAATTAACCGCTCCTTAAAAAGCATGGTGCTCGATCATCATGGCGAGGCGGTATGGGAAAAAATTCTGCATGAATCCGGCGTACCGGAAGATTCCTTCGTGAGCATGCGCCGCTATGATGATCAAGTTACCTATGCTCTGGCTGGTGCTGCTGCCAAGGTGCTGGCAGTGGACCTGGCGGCCTGTCTTGAGCAGTTCGGCCTTTACTGGGCCACGGTTACCGCGCGTGAATCCTACGGTGTGCTGTTAGATAGCACCGGTGGCAACCTGATTGAATTTCTTGAAAATATTAACAGCTTGCATGATCGCATTACCTCTACCTTTATCGGTTATGAGCCGCCCTACTTTGATGTGAATGTTGATCAGAACACCGTGGCCTTGCGGTATCAAAGCAGCAGGGCAGGCCTTACACCCTTTGTGGTGGGGGTTGTAAAGGGCATGGCGTGCCAGTTTCATTGTGAGCTTAGCTTTCAGCCTGTGGAAATGTGCGCTGTAGACAGTGGTGAAACAAGCATTATTCGCTTTCAAATAACGGATGTAGCTCATGATGGGTAAGCAGCTGTTTAAGCCAGATGCGCTTATAGATCAGCTGGCGTCTGTACACTTTGTGCTGACTCGCACTTTGGAGATAGAACGCCCAAGCCAGGTACTACGCAAACACATGCCAGAATTGCGGGCCGTGGATGCAGAGCAGGTTACCTTGGCATCTGTGTTTAAGGTGATTCGCCCAAACACAGGCATTGATTACGATACGCTTAGTGCTGCATCGGGCGTTATGGTGCTTATGGTGGCTCACTCCCAAGGGTTTGCCATTCGTGGCCAGTTTGTGGTGGATGAACAGCACAGGCTACATTTTGTTGGGGCGCCTTGGCTTGCGTGGATGAATCAGAATCATCCAGACAAAATGCTACCCATCAGTGATTTTAAAGCCTGGGATCCGCAGCTTGATCAGCTGGTGCTCTTGTCTACCGAGCGGCAGAATATTCAAGATTTGGAACAGCTGGCCAAGCAGCTAAAGCAAGCCAAAGAAGAGGCAGATGCTGCCCGCCATGCCCAAGCTGATTTCTTTGCAATCATGAGCCATGAAATGCGTACCCCGCTGACCGGGGTGGTATCGGCATTGGAGTTAATTGATGCCACAGAGTTTACAGGCAGAGCCAGGCGCATGTTGGAAATTGCCAACATGGCTGCAAAAAATCTTCGCGCTGTTGTTAATCAAGTGCTCGACTACTCAAAGTTGCAAGCCGGGGGGTTCAATAATCAGCGTGCAAGCTTTGATGTAAAAAAACTTTCGCAGTCTGTAGTGCGCGTGCTTGAGGCAAAGGCCGCCCATAAGGGGCTGAAAATTGATCTTCTAATAAGTCAAGAGCTGCCAGCCTACCTTGTTGCTGATGCAGCAAAAATCCGTCAGGTGACCCTTAATCTGTTAAGTAATGCGTTGAAATTTACCGAGCAGGGTAAGGTTGAGCTGCGGGTGAGTTTGGCCAAAGGTGATACGGGCGAGCCCAGGTTAAGCGTACAGGTGCAAGACACAGGAAAAGGTATAGCGCCCCACCTGCATGATCAGATATTCAAACCTTTTTTAACCTACGATGCCACCAAAGGCGATGCGGAAAGTGGCACGGGCCTGGGGCTCACTATTGCTGCCCGCATGGTGGAAATCATGGGCGGAAGTATCGGATTTGAAACAACACCCGGGCGGGGCAGTTGCTTCCGGTTTGAGCTGCCCGTTGAAGTCGCAGACACAGCGGCAGATACCCTTGACCTTGAAGAAGAGGCAGGCATCAAGTGTTTCGAGGGCCGGGTGTTGTTGGTGGAAGACAATGAAGTTAATCAATATCTTGGCCAGTTAATGCTTGAAGATCGTGGCCTGGAGGTTGTACTTGCCAACAATGGCCAAGAGGCCGTCGATAAAATCAGCCGGCAAATTTTTGACCTGGTGTTTATGGATGTGTCTATGCCGGTAATGGATGGTTTAACCGCCACAAAAATTGTGCGCGAGCGAAAGCTCGCTGCGGATATTCCCATCATCGCCATGACCGCTCATGTGGGCGATGATATGCAAAAAGAGTTTATGGCTAGCGGCATGAATGGCGTGTTGCACAAACCCGTAGATGCAACACTTTTGGAAGAATGTTTAAGCCAATGGCTCAGGGGTGTGGAAGTTGCGCCCCCACCGGCACCGTGCAATGGCGATGCCGCAGCCGCACCTATTCTCGACGCCAGCAGGGTAGACAGGCTCATCAGTGACATTGGCGTACAAGGCTATGAGCGTTATTGCCAGTTGTTGTCTGAAGATTTGACCAAGGGAGTGCAGGAAATAGTCGCGGCGCAGGCCGCATCTGACTATGCGCTGGTTGGAAAAATCGCACACCGCCTTAAAGGGTCATCGGCAACCGTTGGCCTGATGGAGCTTGTGCGCGTAACCCGGCACCTGGAGCTAAACGCGCCCAAGGCTAAAGAGCGGGCGCCCATTGACGCCATGATCAAAGACCTTGGGGCACTGTGCGAAGATTCTCTGCACGCACTCGGCAAACTCGACATTAATTAACCCAAACAGCCTCAGTCATAACGGGCCGCCTATAACGGCTTGGTTGCAGAAATAAGCGCAAAGGGAAAGTCTAGCGCTATTTTTGTGGAGGTTATTTCGGTAAAGCCAAGGGCCGCGAGCCGCTGTTGATACACCTCGGGGTTTCTGTACACCCGTTGAAAAAGTGCAATGGGCAGGTGCCCGAAACCCAATTGTTAGCCCGTTAGCGGGCCGCTTATGCGTTCAAAAATTACAATCCTCCCGCCGGGCAGCAGTGAATTGGCCGCCACCTTTAACCAGGTATCCAGCTGATCTTCCGGCCAGTCGTGCAGAAAAGATTTAAAGCTCACACAATCTTGATTAATGGGAATGGGGTCTGTGCGGGCATCGCCCGGTATGTGGCGTACCTGCGTCATACCCGCTTGGCCCTGCTGGTATTGAAGGGCTGCTGCGCATACGCCCGGTAAATCTGCCACCGAGCCAATGAGCGTGGGCTTAGCCAGACATAGCTGGCGCAAAAATTCACCGCTATTGCCGCCGATATCCAGCATGCGGGTAATGTTGCTCATATCAAAATAGGCGAGAAATACCTGCGCTTCATAGCGCGTATAGGTGCTTACCAGTTGCATCCACTCGCGCGATTTGCGCACACTTTCAAAGTCTGTTTGGGTGGCTGTGTGGTAATCAAACAGCGAAAACAATTGCGAGCCGGCCATAAATTCTTCGCCATCACCCAGCCATTGGGCAAAGCGTTGTGTTACATCCGGCGCTAACAGTTGTGCGAAACGCACCTTGGTTTGAATGAGATCTGTGTAGGCCATCAGCGGTGCAAAGGCGGGTGCAAGCACCAGTGCATTACCTTGCGCCCGCACCACATCATTGGCCATGAGCAGCGAAAGCAACAGCTCTGCGCCCTCGGCGCTTAAATTTGCATGGGTTTGGCACAAGCCCTGCCATTGTGTGCGCGGCAAGGGGTGATGCAGTGGGTTTAACAGCTTGTGCCTGCAGGCACAAGCCAGCGCGCAGGCGGCAGCGCTTTGGGCGAGGTAGGCATCTATTTTTAAGTAGTGTTGCGCTGCCATCTGCCGCATGTGGCTGGCGGAAATATGTTGCGTGACCTCTGCCGCCAGTCGATCAATGGGCAGGCTTGCATCCAGGTGCACATCGCTGGTTTCTGAAAGCCGCAGGCGTTGCAGGGCGAGCAGTGGCTGCAGCCGGGTGATGTAATGATGCAAAAAATCCGACAGCTCGGCAGCGCCAATATCGAGCGCTTTCAGGTTGCGCGCCAGTGCCAGGTCCGCAGGCGCGTCTAGCCAGAACACCTGATCAAAATATGCACAGGTTTTGGCGTGCGCGCGCCCGAAGTGGCTCTCGACAATAATCAGGGGTTGCCCTTGTTCGAGCGCATGCTGTTTCGTGCTTTCCAGCCGTTGGATGAAATCGCCCAAATCCAGCACATTAAAATCCGCACCCTCGGCCACCCATTGGGCCAGGCCCGCGGGCGTCATGTTGGTGAACTGCTGGTAGTCGTCCATATCCAGCTGGATGGCGTTTAGCTGCTCGGCAAGCTTTGTGGCCAAGGTGGATTTGCCGCTGCCCGGGCAGCCACAAATCGCGATTACGTGCACTGTCATCGGTATCTCCTGTGGCTTGCCAGTTTGGCAGAAATCGCGCGGCTGGGGAATTTGCGGAGGCTTTTGGTAGAGGCTTGATTGGTAGAAGTAAATCGGCGTTCGCGATTGGCCTGACAATGAAAAAGCCCCGGCGCAAGACGAGGCTTTAAAAATAGTGGTGCCGGGGGTTGTCACAACCTATTGCGTGCTAAAGAGCCTGCGTAATTTGGCTGGGCTGCGATACAAAGCTTTGTGAGGCGGACAAATCTGCAGGAAAGCCGATTTGGATAGCTTGCTACCCCAAAGGGGTGAGCGCCACGGATGGCGCGAATCTACAATCAAAACAGCCTAGGGGCTGTTTTGCCCCTGCGTGGGTGTACTAACGCCCTCCGTGGCGTTAGCCCTGCGGGAAACTGCGTTCTATTAATCGGCTGTCCTGCCGATTAATCGCTTCGCTCGTATCTAAATGCTGTTCGCAATGCCGCACCACGCATTTAGTCGAACCAAGCGGTGGTTTATCCCAAGCACGTCCTGTGCTTGGCCCTGCGGGCGCATGCGCGGATCAAAACGCTCCCGGCGTTTTGTCAGCCCACCTCTGTGCACATATAAAAAAACCCCGTCCGATGGACGAGGTTTTTGTATATGGTGCCCAGAGGCGGAAAGCACGGCAGGAAAGCCGTGATTCACAGCGTCTAGCTGCCCCGTAGGGGTGAGCGCCATGGAAGGCGCGAATGAATCGGACGTTCGGTTCCGCGCGTGCGATAGGCTTAAAAATGAAAAAGCCCCGGCGCAAGACCGAGGCTTTAAAAGTAGTGGTGCCCAGAGGCGGACTCAGAGGCGGAAGTATCAAAACAGCCTAGGGGCTGTTTTGCCCCTGCGGGCTTCGCTTCGCTCGTATCTAAATGCTGTTCGGAATGCCGCACCACGCATTTAGTCGAACCAAGCGGTGGTTTATCCCAAGCACGTCCTGTGCTTGGCCCTGCGGGCGCATGCGCGGATCAAAACGCTCCCGGCGTTTTGTCAGCCCACCTCTGTGCATATATAAAAAAACCCCGTCCGATGGACGAGGTTTTTGTATATGGTGCCCAGAGGCGGAATCGAACCACCGACACGCGGATTTTCAATCCGCTGCTCTACCGACTGAGCTATCTGGGCGTCGCTGCTTTTGCAGGAGGCGCGTATTAAACCCGCAAGAGGTGGTGGAGTCAAGGCCGTGGGCGGCTTTTTTTTGCTGGGTTATTC
Organism: Simiduia sp. 21SJ11W-1; assembly: GCF_024138675.1. NCBI lineage: Bacteria > Pseudomonadati > Pseudomonadota > Gammaproteobacteria > Cellvibrionales > Cellvibrionaceae > Simiduia > Simiduia sp. 21SJ11W-1. The sequence continues at coordinate 161,247 of NZ_CP090959.1, forward strand.
AGGGGCTTGTGGCGTAAATCGTCTAGATTTATAGAGGTGATGTTCACGCGTTAGGAGTCTTGTGATGAAAGTGCGCGAGTTGTTGACTGAGTGGGAAAATACTACCGATCGCTGGAAGGGCGAGGTGGAGTACACGTTGAAGTTGCCGGTAAAGGATGCCGCGCGGCTGGAGGCCTTGGCGGCCTTGTACCCGGCCGTGGATAAGCAAACACTGATCAACCAGTTATTGCATGCAGCCCTTGAAGAAATCGAATCTACCATGCCCTATGTACAAGGCCAGAAAGTGGTGGCCCACGATGAGCTGGGAGACCCGATGTTCGAAGATGTGGGGCTTACGCCTGAGTATTTGCGCTTGCGGGCAAGCTTTGCTGAAAAGTTCACCCCAATAAGCTAACCGGGTTATTCGCTGTCACTGGGGGGTACATAGCCCTCGGCGGCGTCGTATGCATCGCCGGAAAGAAACTTCTCCATTTGTTCGCTCAAATAGGTGCGGGCGGTCATATCCATTAAATTCAGGTGTTTTTCATTAATGAGCATGGTTTGGTGCGCCAGCCACTCCTGCCACGCCTGCTTCGACACATCGGCAAACAGTGCCTGGCCCTTGGCACCGGGGAACGGCGGCATATCCAGGCCCGGCAATTCTTTCTTGTATTTGCGACACATGACGGTGCGGCTCATTGTTGCTCCTTTGAGTGATTGGAAAGTGGCAATTTTACCAGCGCACTGGGGCCCAAGAGGCGCGCCAGTTCGCCATTATCGCGCAGGCGCAATATTTCAGCGCTGATAGCCTGCGCGAGTTGCCGGCCTTGCTGGTTATCTGCAAAGGCGTAGCAGAGCGCGCGGTCTAACACCGGGGCCTTGGGCTCGAAGCTGGGCCAGGCCAGGGGCTCGGCGTTGATGATGGCGCCCAATTCCTGGGCATTGGCCACTATGGCATCCAGGCGGCCGTTAACCAACATGCGCAGCGCCTGGCGTTGGCTGGGCAACCACACAAGTTGCACGCCCTCGCCCGCCGGGCCCTGAAGCGCATAGCTGTAGCCTCGCACCAAGCCCACGCGCAGGCCTTTAAGCTGATCCAGATCGGTGAGCGGTGCGCTGCCCGGTGGCGTAAAAATATGCCGCTGGATGCGTGCAAAAGGTACCGAGCGCACGTAGGGGCGCTTGAGGGCTGCATTGCAAAAATCTGGCACCAGGGCATCGGCGGTGCCGGCATTAAAATTGTGGTCAGCCCGCATGGGCGGTGCATAGTGGGTTTCTGTGGCGATGGGCAATGCACTCAAGAGCTTGCTGTGCAGTTCGTTGAGTGCGCCCGTGCCGTCTGCCTCCATGAACACAGGCTCCAGCATGGCGCTAAAGCGCACACGCTCCGTGGGCGTGGCGCCGTGGGCTGCCTGTGCCAGCAAGCAAGTGGCCAGCAATAGGTGGGTAACCGCTTTCAACATAGGGGTTCGAGTTCGGCGAGTTCAGCCAACAGCCTGGAAACCGGTGCCGCCAGCCCAAGATTGCCGGGTGCGTGGGGTTTGATCCAGCGCACCGGCTGATCGGCAATGGCAGGTGCTATGGCCCCCAGCTCGATTAATACCGGGTGAATGTGCAGGTGGTAGTGGCTAAAGGTGTGGCGCCAGGGCTCGAGCTTGGCAACCTGCGCCACCTCGCCATAGTGGCGCTTGGCGTGGGCGCCTGCCGATTGATCAGGCGCCAGCTCCGGGAAGCTCCAAAGGCCGCCCCAAATACCGGTGGGTGGGCGCTGCTCTAGCAGTAGCCGGCCGTTTGCATCGCGCAGCATCAGCAACTGTACCGATTTTTCCGGCAGGGTTTTGCGGGGTTTTTTGCCCGGCAGTTGCGCTACCCGGCCGGTGGCGTGCGCCACACAGCCACCCAGCAGCGGGCAGGATTCGCAGCTGGGTTTGGCACGGGTACACAGGGTGGCACCCAAATCCATCATGGCCTGGGTGTAGTCGCCATTGCGCGTAGCCGGCGTTGCGGCCTCGGCCAGTGCCCAGAGCGCGTTGGCAACGGCGGTTTGCCCGGGCCAGCCTTCTACCCCGTGATAACGGGCCAGCACCCGCTTTACGTTGCCATCTAAAATGGCGGCTTGCTCGCCGAAGGCAATGGAGGCGATAGCGCCGGCGGTTGACCGGCCCACGCCGCACAGTTGCTCGAGTGATTGCACCGTGCGCGGGAACTCGCCATTAAATTCATTCACTACCTGCTTGGCCGCCTTGTGCAGGTTGCGCGCGCGGGCGTAATAGCCCAGGCCCGTCCACAGATGCAGCACGTCATCTATGGGGGCTTCTGCCAGAGCCTGCACCGTGGGGAAGCGCGCCATAAACCGCTCGAAATACGGGATAACTGTGGCCACCTGGGTTTGCTGGAGCATAATTTCAGATACCCACACCCGGTAGGCATTAATGCCCTGCGCCCAAGGCAGGTGTTTGCGACCGTGCTGGTCGAACCATGCCAGCACGGTGTTGGCAAAGACTGCGGGTTGGTTAGTCATCTTTCTTCTTTTTGCCACCAAACAGGCCCTTTAACAGCTCTTTTGCCTCTGGGTTCTTCTCCAGGTGCTTGTCTAGCTGTTTATCCAGCTCCTTGTTTACTTTGCTTTTTACCTCGTCGCGGTAGAGGTCTTCGAGCATGGCCAGGTCTGGCGCGCAGGAGGTGGCACCCAGTTTTTCGAAGGTGTCTTTGCAGCGCACGGGAATGTCGCGGTTTAACAGCTTCTTATTGGTAATAGGGCAGTTCAGCAATTTATTGGCGGCCTCATCAATGCGCAGGTTGAACTTCAAATCCAGCAGGCTCTTGTTGAGGTCTACTTTGCCGAGGCCCGCCAGCGCCATGCTCTCTACGCCGCCCTTAAGCGATTGCACCTTCAGGGTTTTATTGGCGTATTGAATGTTCGAGGTCAGCGTTTGCAACTTGGTGGCATCGGCCCAGTTGATTTGGGGCATGTCTTGCTTTTGGGCCAGCATTGCCAGCTGGCACAGGCTTTTCTCCAGGTTCATGTTGTGCAGCAGCATCTGATCGCTGGTGAGGTCTATGTTGGCGGTAAGGCTGTCTACCAATGCTGTGCTGGTGGCGCCTTTGGCCGAGCCCTTGGCCACCAGGCCGCCATTGCCGGAAACCAGCGCCGGTGCCTCGAAGTCTTCCAGTAGTTGTTGCAGCGGCATGCGGCTGCCGGTGGCAGTGAAATTCAAGGTGGCTTGGTCTTGGCGGGCGTCGAACACGGCGCTGGCATTGAGCGGCCCCTCGTGCAAAAGGGCATCGAAACGCTTGAGTTCTATCAGCCCTGCCTTGGCGTCTACCCGGGTTTGCACCTGCTTGAAGTTGAGCCCTTTTACCGAAAGGGTGTCGAAGCCCGCCAGTAAATTCAGGTTCAGGCTGCGCAGGGCCTCAAGGGGCAGGGCATCCGGGGCTTGGCTAGTGGCTGCCCGCGCGAAGCCTGCTTTGGTGCCGGCAGCGCTACCCTTGGCAGGTGGTGTTGCCGGTGGCAGGTAGTGATCGAGGTTAATGGCATCGCCTTTAATATCAACGGCGATGGCCAAGGTGCTGAAATCGGTAATGCCGGCGCTACCGGTGATGTTGGTTTCATCAACCTTGAGGGTAAGCGGGGCCAGGCTGATGTTGTTGGCGGTGCCTGTAAAGGGGCCGCTCATGGCTACCTTGTGCAGCGCCTGTGGGTGGGCCATGGGCGGCAAGGGGGTGCCCATGGCTTGCATGAGCTGCTGGATATTGGCCGGTGCCAGCGCGAGTTCGCCCGAGTAGCTAAGCTCGCCGCCGTTGGCGCGGCCCAGCAGCACCTTAGCATTGGCGTTCAGCACCACTTGGGCTTGGGTGGCCCCTTGCACCAGTGTTGTGGGGGCTTTGAGCTGTTCAATAATAATCTGGTCGAGCGCGGCCGGTACTTGCAGTTCAAATTCAGCGCCGGTGTTGCCCATGAGCGTGCTGGCCTCGGGCCTGGCCAGGGTGAAATCGGTATTCAGGCTCACCGGGAAGCTTGTGCCATCAAGTACGAGATCTGTCACCTCTGTGCTCAAATTGCTCAGCTGCAGTTTAAGGCCGCTGGCATTGGCAAAGTGCAGCTCGGATTCTTTAAGGGTTAATCGGCGCAATTGCAGGTTTTGCTCAAGGTTGAAGGCCGGGGCTGCATCCTGAACTGCTGTGAGTGGGGCGCTATCAAAGGCGGTGGCGTGGGCGAAGCGCAACTGTGGCTGTGTAAGCGCCGCGGTTTGGCCCAGGTTTTGCCAGTTGCCCTGGCCTTTGGCGTCTACTTTCAGGTTGATCTTGGCGCCGCTCAGGGTAATGCCATCAATCATGATTTGTTGCTTGAACAGCGGCAGCAACTGCACAGACACGGCAAAGTAGTCGATAGCGGCAATGGGTTGCTCGGGGGTTGCCGGGTCTGCAACGGATACGGCTTTGGCCTTAATGGCGATACGCGGCCACAGCTGCCAGCCCAGGTCGCCATCCATGCGCAGGGCAACATTGTGCCGGGCGGCGGCGTCTATGATGTCGGGTTTATATTTGTTCGGATCGAATGTCAGTACCAGCGCCACAACGGCCGCTACCAGCAACAACAGTAAAATCACCACAATCTTAAGAAACCGTACCACGTATACCTCCTGGTTATGGGCTATATCGGGCGCAGTGTAACGCACTGATTCAGCATAGATAGTGCTGCAGGCGCGATAGTGAAAGAAACGCCGGCAGCCTCGGTTTTTTTTGCCTAAATTGTTTTCACCTACTCTCTTAGTCGCTAGAATGCGCGCTTTTCCACTATAGGAAACAGGTGATCATTATGGGAAACAAGACCCCACTGTTTGAGGCTCACAAGGCCATGGGTGGCCGCGTGGTGGATTTTGGCGGCTGGGATATGCCTGTCAACTACGGCTCGCAGGTAGAAGAGCACCACAAGGTGCGCACCGAGGCCGGCATGTTCGACGTTTCCCACATGACCATCGTGGATGTTACCGGGGCCGACGCCAAGGTGTTTCTGCAAAAGCTGCTGGCCAACGATGTGGCCAAAATCGAATCGGCCCACGGCAAGGCCATGTACACCGGTATGCTCAACGAGCAGGGCGGTGTCATCGACGATTTGATCGTCTATTACATGGGCGACTGGTACCGCACGGTGGTGAACTGCGCCACCCGCGAAAAAGATCTGGCCTGGATGGCGCAAGTGGCGGCAGATTTTGACGTTGCCATTACCGAGCAGCCGGGCCTTGCCATGGTTGCGGTGCAAGGCCCCGCAGCCATCGCCAAAACACAGCAAGTATTGGCCGGTGCGGCCGAGCTGATTGGCGGCTTGAAAGTTTTCCAGGGCGCGACCTATGGCGAGTGGTTCATCGCCCGCACCGGCTACACAGGTGAAGACGGCCTGGAAATCATGGTGCCGGCAGATGAAGTGGTTGGCTTTTGGCAGGCGCTGGCTGATGCCGGAGTGCAACCCTGCGGCCTGGGCGCACGCGATACCCTGCGCCTGGAGGCGGGCATGAACCTCTATGGCTCTGATATGGATGAAACCATCTCGCCGCTGGAGGCCAACATGGGCTGGACCATCGCCTGGGAGCCAGCCGAGCGGGACTTCATTGGCCGCGCTGCGCTGGCCGCACAAAAAGCCGCCGGTGTTAAGCGCAAGCTGGTGGGCCTGGTGCTGGAAGAAAAGGGCGTGCTGCGCGGCCACCAGAAGGTGATAGTGCAAGGCTCCACCGAAACCGGCGAAGTCACCAGTGGGACATTCTCGCCAACCTTGGGGTATTCTATCGCCCTGGCGCGCGTACCGGTTGAAGTGGGCGATACTTGTCTGGTAGAAATACGCAACAAACGGGTGCCTGTAAAAGTGGTGAAGCCAAGCTTTGTCCGCAACGGTAAAAAGATATTCTAATTGATTGTAATTTGAGCGGCGCGCCGCCACGAGGAGCTTCCCATGAGCGAAATTCGCAAAGAACTGAAATACATGTCCAGCCACGAATGGGCGCGCATCGAAGATGATGGCACCGTGACTGTGGGCATTTCCGATCACGCCCAAGAAGCACTGGGTGATGTGGTTTACGTAGAAACCCCGGAAGTCGGCGCCACTGTAAACGCCGGTGAAGAAGCCGGTGTGGTTGAATCTGTAAAAGCCGCCTCTGATATCTTTTCGCCCATTACCGGTGAGGTTATCGCCGTTAACGAAGCCTTGGAAGATGCCCCTGAAACCGTTAACAGCTCGCCCTACGATGACGGCTGGTTCTTCAAGGTGAAGCCCACCGATTTGAGCGAGCTCGACGACGCCCTGGATGCCGACGGCTACGCCGCCGCCTGCGAAGACGAGTAAATAATAAGCCCCGCGAAAGCGGGGTTTTTTTTGCCTTTAAAACGAACCTTGTATGCGTACTGAATCATCCAATAATGCCGCGGGCCTTGATGTGGCAAGAGATAACATCTTCGCAAGAATTGCAGATCGGTACGATTGGTTGTGCGACATCTTCAGTTTTGGTATTCACCGCTATTGGAAATCGGTAGCGGTCAAGGAAATCCTGCGCCACAAACCTCAGGTCATTCTGGATGCTGCCGCTGGCACAGGCGACATATCTGTTCGGCTGGTGCAGCAAAAAGAATTGCACCCCTCAACTATCGTTGTTTCTGATATTTGCGATGCCATGCTGCGCGTGGCACAAAAGCGGCTGGCACGTCATACCCATGCGCATAATCTTGAGTTCGCGCCTGCCAATGCTGAAAGGTTATCTGAATTTAACGAGCAAACATTTGATTGCTACGTTATGTCTTTTGCGCTCAAAATTTGTAATAGGCAGCGCGTATTGGAGGCCGCATATGGGGTGTTGAAGCCAGGCGGCGTACTGATTATGGTAGAGGCCTCACGCATAAAACCTGCTTGGTTGCAGGCCCTGTATTTAGCGTATATGTCGTTGTGTATGCCCATCATCGGCTGGCTTGCAACCGGCGGTGATGCCTCTGCATACAAGTACCTTTTAACCGGAGTTAAGGATATTCCCGATGCCGAAGTGGTGGCAGAGGAAATATCCGCCTGCGGTTTTACCCAAGTTAACTATAGGCGCTTAAGCCTGGGCATTGTGGCAATTCATTCAGCCATAAAGCCACCCGCGCTAACCTAATCTGCCGCAAGAATATTTGTCGCAAGCCCGTCAATGGTGGTTTGGTTTTTCTCCTCCCAATAACTGGCAATACCTGCCTCGCCCTTGCGCTCGGCCCAATTTTTTAGCAAATCGCGATCGCCCTGGTAATCGAACAGGGGCACGGCCATGCCGCAGGAGTTTTGCACCAGTTCCACCTGCAGGTCGAAAATCTGGCGGGCCCCGGCTATGGGGTTAAAGTGCGGGTAGAGGCTTGGCCATTCGGCCGCTCGTGGGTGGATCACCTTTGCCTTGCCGTACAGGCGCAGAATATTGGGCTTGCCTTCAAAGGCTGCAAACATCAGGGTCATGCGGGGGTTGAATTGCACGTGGGCGGCAGATTCATTGCCGCTGCCGGTGACATTAAGCCAGATTACCCTGTTGGGCCCGAGCACACGCAAGGAATCCATGCCCTTGGGCGAGATGTTTACGCGGCTGTCGTCTGTTGCCGTGCCCACGAAAAACAGCTTTTGGGCTTCAATAAACTGGCGATTTTTTTCCGAGATATGGTCGAACTGCTGTCCCATAGCGGGCCTCCCTGCGTTGATAGTTATGCGCGCGCCCAGAACCGGCGGCGGCATTGGCATTGGTGGCTGAGCATGCTAGCGCATTTCTGGGGCTTTGAACCCGAAGATGCGCCACAGCCTGCAATCGCGCGTGGTCTATACTGACCCGAAACAACCATCTGGCGCCTGTAATGCCCTCTTCGTTTAAAAACTCTTTCTGGCTGGCCCTCTGCCTTTTTACCTGTGATGTACAGGCGGACATGCGCCTCGCTGTGGTAGATGCCACGGGTCGGCCAGCGCCAAATGTGGTGGTTGTGGCGCCAGATGTAGCCTTCGAGCGGCCGGAGCATGCGGTGTTCATTGATCAGCGCAACATGCAGTTTGTGCCCCATGTCATTGTGGTGCCATTGGGCCAGCCGGTGTATTTCCCAAATAGCGACAAAACCCGTCATCAGGTGTATTCGTTCTCGGCCCCCAATAACTTTGAACTCAAGCTCTACCGCCAGCACGATGCGCCGCCGGTGTCTTTTAGCAGTGTTGGCGTGGTGGAGCTGGGTTGTAATATCCACGATGCCATGAAGGGCTACATCTATGTGACCCAAGCCACAAGCTACGGGGTAACCGATGAACAGGGCTTGCTAACCCTGCCGGGCCCGGTGAGTTTGCCTGTCAATCTCCACATTTGGCACCCGGTTATGGGCGCTCGCAAGCCGCAAAGCCTTTTGCTAACCGCCAATGCGCCCATTCAGTTAAGCGAGGCGCTACCGGAAAAGGCCAAGCAACCCAGCTCGTCTTTGCGAGAGCGCCTGCAACAGTTCAAACAACGCGATGATTAGCTTCCGCGCGCGCCTGCTGTGTATTTTTATCCCGCTGTTGTTGCTTACATTGGGTGCCATCACCTGGTCTGTTTTTAGTGCAACCAAAAATGCAGGCCAGGCCTTTGCAAATAATGAACTGGATGTGGCCGAGCGGGTGTTCGATCAACTAATTCGCGAAGATCGAACCCAGCTTAAAAACAGCGTGACCATACTGGCGGAAGACTACGGCTTTCGGCAGGCAGTGGCCACCGGTGAGCGGGATACGCAAATTTCGGCACTGGCCAATCATGGTGAGCGTATTGGTGCTGAAATTGTATTGCTCACCAATGCCGCAGGAGAGGTGCTTTTAAGTAGCCACGATCTGCAAGAGGCCCAATCAACCATTGTGCGCGATGTGCAGCAAGGTGCCAGTTTTGACATGCTGCTTGAGGTTGAGCACAAGCCTTACCAGTTTGCCGTAGTACCGGTATATGCCCCTAACCTGTTGGGTTGGGTTGGCCTTGGCTTCCCGCTTGATGAGGCGCTGCTTAAAAAATTCAAATCCATTTCTCGGGTAGATGTCACCATTATGGTAGGCCGCGAAGTGCTGCCAAACCTGACCACGCTGGCACCGGGCCACGACCTGCTTGAAAATAAAGCGGCAGACAATTTTGGCCGCGCCGAGAACTGGCTAAGCCGCACCGTCTGGCTTTCTGGCGCCGGGGGCGATGAACTCAGCGCATTGCTCACGGTTTCTGCCTCAGATATAAAGGCGCAATTTAATCAGTTGCAACGCCGGTTGGTGATCATTGCAGCGGTCACGTTAATACTAATTATTCTTGCTGTGTTCAGTATTGCCAACGGCTTAAGCCGGCCGCTTTCGGTGTTGGCGGCGGCGGCAGATCGCATGGCCGCCGGCGACTATGGGCGCGAAATTTCTTTTAGCCGCGCCGATGAAATCGGCCAGCTGGCAAGTTCTTTAAACAGTATGCAGGCGGCCATTAAAGACCGTGAGGCACACATTACCTATGTAGCCGAGCACGATGAGCGTACCGGCCTGCCCAATCGCGAGAAGGCCCAGCAAATTCTCAATGAACTGTTTGATGAGGGCACAAGTTTTACCGGGGTATTGCTGCGGGTAACCAATATAAAGCGCCTTAACGATCTTTACGGCATCTTGTTTGTGCAACGCTTTGTACCCCTAATGGCCGAGCGCATGCGCAATGAAGTAACAGCCTGTGGCACACTCGCGCGCTTGGGTAGCGACGAATTTTTACTCATCATGACCGCAGGTTCAGTGATTAACCGCCAGGAAATCACGGCCTTGGCTGAATGTTTCAAGCACCCTTTTAGCCTTGATGGCGTGCAAATTGTATTTGAAGCCGCAGCCGGCGTAATAGAGTGCCCGGAGCAGGCGGCAAATTATGAGGAGCTGATTCGCCGCAGCAATATCGCCTTGGCAGAATCCGTGCGGGCAGGCAAAAACTTCTACGACTATCAAGCCGGTGCCGATGAATCGCACTTAAGAAAGCTCAACATCACCGCGCGGTTGCAGCAGGCCATTGCCAATCATGGTTTTGAGTTGTTTTATCAGCCCCAGCAATCATTGCTAGACGACTCCATTGAAGGCCTTGAGGCATTGATTCGCTGGGAAGATGAGGTTTTGGGGAAAGTGTTTCCTGATGAATTTATCCCTCTGGCCGAGGAGTCTGGCCTGATCAGCGATATTACCCGCTGGGTGCTTGCCCAAGTGCAACAGGACCTAAAGCACATTGGCGAGGCCGGGGGTGCGATAGAAGTGAGCATTAATTTATCGGCGAAAGATATTCTTGATACCGATATGCTCGATACCCTAACCCGGGCCGCTACCCAAACGATGCCGGCCGGCTGCAGCCTGGCTTATGAAATCACGGAAACGGCTCTGGTGACCGATGCACATTCGGCTCGCGAGAATTTGCTGGTATTACAGCGCGCCGGCATCCGGCTTTCCATGGATGATTTTGGCACGGGCTTTTCTTCGCTTTCGCAGTTGAAGATGTTGCCGGTTTCCAAACTGAAAATAGATAAATCTTTTGTGCTTGAATTGGCCAAAGATCAGGATGATCAGAAAATTGTTGAGGCAACACTGGGGCTTGCCAGGGCACTGAACCTCTCGGTAATTGCCGAGGGTGTAGAAGATGAACAGGCAAAAGCCCTGCTGCGGCGATGGGGCTGCCAAAGTATTCAGGGCTACTATCTGGCAAGGCCAATGACCCTTGCTGCCACACTAAAATGGCTGACGGAATACAACAGCGCATCCATGGAAAGCCGCACGCATTCCTGATAGTGAACCCAACCCAATGTCCGTGTCTGCATGAGAGGATGTTAAATGAAAATAAAGTTACGCCAACTGGTGCTATTGCTGTTGTGTAGCTGGCTGTTGCCGGCGGCCGCGCAACACCGCATTCTGGCAACCCCCGGGGCCATGCAGCTTGAGGGTAGCGCCGGCGGTGGTTTGGTGCCTTGGGCTGTGATTGGCAGCTACGCGCACCGGGACGAATGGGCGGCCTCCGCTGCCCTTACGGCAGTGCAGCTAGAGGATTTCACACTTTCCCAGGCGGCACTGTTAGTTGGTTGGGACAACCGGCTAGAGCTTAGCTACGCACATCAAACCCTGCGCCTTGGCGATCGTGCCGCCGATGAGCTGGCCGCTATCACCGGCGGCGCCTTTTCAAGCCTTACCATCGAGCAGGATGTGTGGGGTGCGAAGGTGCGCCTGGCAGGTGATGTGATCTATGGCGCCCTGCCACAGGTGAGCGCAGGCGTGCAATACAAAATAAATCGCAATCCGGCGATTGCCACCAAGGTGCTGGGCGCAAAATCTGATACCGGCATCGACTATTACCTGGCGGCCTCAAAGCTTTACCTGGATGCCCTCTGGGGCCGCAACGTTTTACTGAATGCAACGGTGCGTCATACCAAGGCTAACCAACTCGGCTTGTTAGGCTTTGGTGGCGATGGTGATGCAAGGCTGCATGCAGAGCTTGCAGCCGCTGTGTTTTTTAATCCGCACTGGGCAATGGGCGTGGAATATCGCCAAAAGCCGGACCTGTTAGCCGCAGTAAAAGAAGACCCTTGGGCCGATGCCTTTGTGGCGTGGTTTCCCAGTAAGCGGCTATCAATAGTGGCGGCCTACGCAAATCTTGGCAATATTGCGCTGTGGGATAACCAGCGCGGTTGGTATTTATCGGTACAGGTAAATAACTGATGTTGGGAAAATTATTAATAATACGGGCAGGTTTTTTGGCCGCGGGTTTAGCGCTTGCAGCCTGCGTTCAGGCGCCGCACAACCAGGATGCCAATAGCCTCTATCAGCGGCTTGGAAAAACCCCGGGCATTAGCGCGCTGGTAGATAATTTTTTATATGAAATTGGCGATAGCGAATTATTGCGCCCGCACTTTGAGCAAACGGATCTCGAGCGCTTTCGTGAAAAGCTCATCGAGCAGCTGTGTGAAGTAAGCGGTGGCCCCTGTGAATACACCGGCGACTCCATGCAGGAAGTACACAGCGGTATGGCCATTAATAATCGCCACTTCGATGCCACAGTAGCGGCACTTATACGTGCCATGAACGCCACAGGTATAGATGTAGCAAGCCAGAATGCTCTCTTGAAGCGGCTTGCCGCCATGCACCCCGAGGTGATGGCGGAGACTTTGGATTAACAGTTTGATGTTATGCCGCGGCGCCTTCTAGCTTTTTTCTGAGGCTCTTTGCCGCCTGTACCATTACCGTTAATGCCGCTTTGGTTTCAGGCCAGCCGCGGGTTTTTAAGCCGCAGTCAGGGTTAATCCATAGATTTTGTGCGGGTATTTTTTCAGCCGCCCGGGTAATCAGGCCTTCAATCCAGCCTTGGTTTGGCACATTGGGCGAATGAATATCGTACACACCCGGGCCTATGTGATTGGGGTAGGCAAAGTGATTAAAGGCATCCAACAGTTCCATTTTCGAACGCGATGTTTCGATAGTGATCACATCGGCATCGAGTGCGGTAATGGCCTCCATGATGTCGTTGAACTCTGCGTAGCACATGTGGGTGTGAATTTGGGTGTGGTCTGCCACTTCGGCGCAGCATACGCGAAAGGCGTGCGTGGCCCAGGCGAGATAATGTGGCCAATCCTTTTTGCGCAGCGGTAAACCCTCGCGCAGTGCTGGCTCATCGATTTGAATGATGCCAATGCCCGCAGCCTCTAAGTCTTGCACTTCATCGCGTATGGCTAGCGCAATTTGTTGGGCCGTGGTGCTGCGTGGTTGATCGTCGCGCACGAAAGACCAGCACAAAATAGTCACGGGCCCCGTGAGCATGCCCTTCACGGGTTTGTTAGTAAGGCTTTGGGCGTAGCGGGCCCACTCAACGGTGATGGGCTGGGCTCGCGCAACATCACCCACAATAATGGGCGGCTTTACGCAGCGTGAGCCGTAGCTTTGCACCCAGCCGCACTGGGTAAATACAAAGCCTTCCAGTTGTTCGCCAAAGTACTCCACCATGTCGTTGCGCTCGGCTTCGCCGTGTACCAGTACATCCAGGCCGATCTCTTCCTGCACGCGGATGGCGTGTTTGATTTCCTGTTGCATGAGCGCGGTGTAGTCGCGCTCGCTGAGTTCCTGGGCTTTGTAAAGCCTGCGTGCCCTGCGGATTTCGGCCGTTTGCGGAAACGAGCCAATGGTTGTGGTGGGCAGTGGTGGCAATGTGAATGTTTGCTGCTGGATTTTAATGCGCTCTTTAAAGGCTGTTGGGCGCAGTGCGTTGTGATCACCCAGGCGCGCAACCCGGGTGTGTACCGCGCGCTGATTTATGCGCGGCGATTGTTGGCGAAGCGCGCGTTGTGCACGGTTTTCTGCCAGCGCCGCTTGCACCTCGGGGTTTGCCGGTTCACGCAGTGCGCGCGCAAGTAATGCAAGCTCCTCAAGCTTTTGCTGGGCAAAGGCAAGCCAGGGCTTTACATCTTCTGGCAGCGCTGTTTCAGCCGCTAAATCTACGGGCACGTGCAGTAGCGAGCACGAAGGTGCAAGCCATAGCCTGTCGCCCAGCCGCTCGGCAATGGGCACAAGGCGCTCAAGGGCGGCGTTAAGGTCTGTGCGCCAGATGTTGCGCCCGTTAATAATCCCCACACTTAATACCTTGTGCGGGCTCAGGCGATCGAGCAGGCGATTGATGTCTTCGGCGCCGCGCACGGCATCAATGTGCAGGCCTGCAACGGGCAGTTGCAGCGCTACCGACAAATTATTGCCCAGTGAGCCAAAGTAATTCGCCACCAGTTGATTGAGCCCGCGAATTTGCAATTTGTGATAGCAGGGCTCAAAGGCCTGTGCCCACTCTATGGGCAAATCGAGCGACAGTATGGGTTCATCTATTTGTACCCATTGGGCACCGGCATCGTGTAGCTCTTGCAGCAATTGACGATACACAGGCAGCAAGTTTTCCAAGAGTGAAAGTTTATCTGTTGCAGGCTCTGTGCATTTGCCCAGCCACAAATAAGTGAGCGGGCCGATGATTACGGGCTTGGCGTTACGGCCTTGGGCGCGGGCTTCGCGGGTTTCATCAATGATCTGCCGGTAGCTCAGTCGAAATTGCTGGTTGGCTTCAAACTCTGGCACCAGATAGTGGTAATTGGTATCGAACCATTTGGTCATCTCGCTGGCGGCATTGGCCGCGCAGCAATCCTTTTGAGCGCGCCCGCGAGCCACGCGAAAAATAGTATCCAAGTCCACCGGCTGGCCCGGCGTGAAGCCCGCTCGTGCCGGTATTACACCCAGTGTGGCAGAGAGGCTTAGCACCTGGTCGTACCAGGCGAAATCCCCCACGGGCACCCAGTTAAGCTGTGCTTGGCGCTGCCAATGGGCGCGTCGCAAGTTTTCGCCGGTTGCAAGGAGTGTGGGCAGATCGCTGTTGCCGGCCCAATAGGCCTCTAGGGCGAACTTGAGTTCTCGCTTGGCGCCAATGCGCGGAAAGCCTAGGTTGTGTATCTGTGCCATGAGGTGCCTGCCTGTTGAAAAGTTAACGTGGCGGCATTGTGCGAAGCCTGATAGGGTGAATCAAACTGATTGTTTTTCTATTTAAAGTGAAATTAATTCATATATCTGCGAACCCCAATGAACCTTGAAATTCGTCAACTGAAAACCCTGGTGGCCCTGCGCGAAACGGGCACGCTGGTTGAAGCTGCGCACAGGTTGTGCTTAACCCAATCGGCACTGTCGCACCAAATGAAAGAGCTGGAGCTGCAACTGGGCGGCCCGGTATTCGTGCGCAAGAGCCGCCCCATTCGCTTTACGGGCGCGGGCCTCAGGCTTTTGGCGCTGGCCGATACGGTGTTGGGTGCGCTCGCTGATGCCGAGCGCGATATTCAAAAGCTGGTGCACGGTGAAGCAGGGCGGCTATTTATGGCCATTGAGTGCCACAGCTGCTTTAACTGGCTGATGCCGGTGATAGACGCGTATCGCCCCCACTGGCCGCAGGTGGAGCTGGATTTTTCCGGTGGCTTTACCTTTGAGCCACTGCCTGCCTTGGTGCAGGGGGAGGTGGATCTTGTGATTACCACCGACCCGCAGCCCCTCAAAGGTATAGTGTATGCACCCCTGTTTGACTGTGAAATGCGCCTGGCCGTGGCGCCCGGCCACCCCCTTGCCTGCCGTGAGCGGGTTGAGGCCGCCGATATTGCGCAAGAAACATTGATTACCTACCCGGTATTGCCAGATAGGCTTGATATTATTTCCCGCTTTCTGGCGCCAAAGGGTGTGGCACCGGCCATTCGCACCACCGAGCTTACACTGATGATGGTGCAAATGGTGGCCTCGGGCCGGGGCGTGTGCTGCTTGCCCAATTGGGTGCTGGATGAATACGCTAACCTTGGCAAGCTGGTGAGCCTGCCCCTTGGTGATGGCATGTGGAGCCGGGTGCAACTGGCCATGCGCGCAGACACCCAGGCCACCGCTTATGCGCAAGATTTCATTCGCCTGGCGCGCGCGCATTGCTTTGCCAGCCTCTCGGGTATTCGCCCGGTGCAGTTAGAATCAGACAGTTAATCAAAAATAAGAAAAGGGATGAACGCTATGGCGCCCACCAAACCGAAAAAAACCAATACCCGCGGCGCCTGGCTGCTGAGTTTGTTCGCCCTGCCCTTTGCCTGCGTGGGCGTGGGCTTTTTGCTGTTCAGTATTATTCCATCGGTTGTTGAATGGGCCCAGATGCAAAGCTGGCAGCCTGTGAGTGCCGAAGTTCTGAGCGCCAATACGCGGGTGAGTCGCGGCGACGACAGCACCACCTACGAAGCCCAGGCGCGCTATCGCTACGTGTACCAAGGTGGGCAATATGAAAGCGCGCGCGTGGGCATTATGTCTGGCGCAGATAACATTGGCCGTTGGCAGCAAGCGCGTGGCGCCGAGCTCAAGCGCGCGTTACAAAACAAGCGCGCTATTACGGTGTATGTGAACCCAAATGAACCGCAGGAGGCCGTGGTCTACCGCGAGCTGCGCTGGGGCATGCTCGCCTTTAAAAGTATTTTTGTGGTGGTGTTTGGGGGCGTGGGCATCGGCCTGATTTGGCTTGCCTGGCGCAAGGCCGATGAGCCGGCAAGCCTTGAAGGGGAGCCCGAGCCTTGGCGGCTTCGCAAGGCGTGGGCAAACCCCGTGCACTCCAACAGCAAGCTGGGGCTGTATGTGATCACGGGGTTTGCGATTGTATGGAATGCGCTGTCGCTGCCGGTGGTGTTTGTGGTGCCAGAGGAGTTGGCCAAAGGAAATCAGGCAATACTTTTTGCATTGGTTTTTCCGCTGGTGGGAGCCGGTTTAATTATTGCGGCCATAGTGAAGTGGCGCCAGTGGTTGCGCTTCGGTGCCGTGCCCTTGCACATGAACCCCTGGCCCGCGCAATTGGGTGGCCAACTGGCGGGCAAGCTGGCCTTTGCCCTGCCCTATAACCCGCATGCGCGCGTAGAGTTACGCTTAAGTTGTATTCACAGCTATTACAGCGGCACCGGAAAAAATCGCGAGCGCAGAGAAAAAATAGTTTGGCAGGCAGAAGGTTATGCCAACACAGAGCCCGCACCGGTAGGCAGCGCTGTTGAGTTTGCCTTTGATATTCCGGCCGACCTACCCCATTCGCAACTGCCGGATGAGCGCTACCATTTTTGGCGTTTGGATGTGTCTGCCAATATTCCGGGTGCCGATTTTTCACAGCAATATGAGGTGCCGGTATTTGCCACAGGTGAGGCGCCTGCGCGCCGAATGGCTTGTGCGAGCGCGCACCCGGAAATGGCAGCCCTGCGTGAGCAGCGCCTTGAAAAGCTGCTGAATGCGCGGCAAATTCCTGAGGGTATCGAATTGTTTTATGGCATCGGCAGACGCCTGGTGGGGCGCACCATCGGCTTGGTGATCGGCGCGGGAATGGCCGTTGGCGGTTGGATGATGGGCAGCTCAAATGCGCCCATTATTTTCCCCATTGTGCTGGTTGGCATAGGCGCAATTATGGCCTTGGTGTGTGCCTATGGTTTGTTAAACAGCTATTTGGTGAAGGTGGGCACGCGCGGTTTGTACACCGAGCGACGCCTGCTAGGGGTGGTGGTAGCCAAGGGTTTTATCGCGCCGGCTGAAATCAAAGGGCTGGAAATAAAATCCAAGGGCAGCTCGCAGGTTGGCACTAAACACACAGAGCACTTTGTTATTGATGCATTGTTGAATAATAAAAAGCGCGTGCGTGTAGTGGAAGATCTGGATGGCCGGGCTATGGCCGAGCAGGCGCTGGAAGCGGTTAGTTTGCTAAGTGGCGTGAGGCCACTTTAGTGCCGCAGGTTTTACAACAAGCCCTGATCACTCAATTGCTGGCGCAGGTTTTCGAAATCGTATTGGCTAAGGCCCACGTAAATAAGAATTTGTTCTTGCAGCCGCTGCCATTCGTGATCTTCGGTTTGCTGGCCAAATATTTTGTAGTTGCCGCAAAAATGCTCGGCAATTTTTAATACTGCAAGCAGGTTTTTTTCGCGGCTATCTACGCTATCGCTCACCAGTTGTTGCGCCACTTGGTGATGATTGTGAATGGCCTGGCACAGATGCTGGGGCAGCTTCCACGAGCGCGCCACATAGTAACCCACCACGCAATGGTTGGTGTGTAACTCGGCATTTTCGGTGGCGTTAATGGTGTTGATCGGGTCTGCGTAGGCGCGCTGCATCACCTCCGGGTAGTTTTCGTAGCGCATCATCAACAGCGGGATGCCGCAGTTGTGAAATAACCCCAAGGTATAGGCTTCTTCCGGTGAATCTATGCCTATCTGCTTGGCGACGTGGGTGGCCACCTGGGCGATGTCTATGGCGGTATCCCAAAATTTGCCGAGCGCAATAATTTGTTCGTCAGACAGGGCACCTCGAATGGAGTGCGCATTTACCAGGCTGATTACACTGTCTATGCCAAGCAAGTTCACTGCCTGCTGGATAGACGAAATTTTATTGGTGAGGTTAAAAAACGGCGAGTTCACGGTTTTTAACACCGCCCCTGCCAAGCCCACGTCCTGGCTGATAATTTTGGCCAGCGCGTTAATGGAGCACTGCGGGTCGAGCTGCTCCATCTGCAGGTCTACTAGCACCTGCGGTTGGGGGGGGATGTTAATCCCCTTCAGGAGCGAAGAAATTTGTGCGTCTGTCAGTTCCTGGGGCATGAAATGTTCCGGCTGGTTGGCAGGTTCAGTTTAGATGATGGCTGCGAAAACGCAGCCCGAACACTAGTTTTTTGTGGCATAAAAAGTGGCCAGGCCTGAACCGACGCGGCCCGCCCGCCCGGCAACACAAAGCGCGCACGCCCAGGCCCCAGCGGCTATACTGCGCGCTTTTACGCTGAGGTGGCGCCATGTCTCTTCCTGTTTTACAGCTTAAATCGCAGGCCGATCGCCGGTTGCGTAAAGGCCATTTGTGGATTTACAGCAATGAGGTGGATGTGGGTGCCACACCGCTCAAGGCATTGGCTGCCGGTGATCAGGTAGAGGTCACCAGTGCCAATGGCAAAAGCCTGGGGGTTGCCACGGTGAACCCCGCCAACCTGATTTGCGCGCGCTTGGTGAGCCGCGATACGCGCTACCCGCTGGATAAGTCGCTGCTGGTGCACCGCGTAAAACAGGCGCTCGCCCTGCGCGAAAGTTTTTTCCCGGCGCCTTACTACCGGTTGGTGTATGGCGATAGCGACCTGCTGCCGGGGCTGGTGGTAGATCGCTTTGGCGATGTGCTGGTGGTGCAGATTGCCAGTGCCGGTATGGAGCGGGTGCGCGATGACATAGTGGCGGCAATGGTGCAGGTGTTAAAACCTGCGGGCGTATTGCTGGCCAATGAACACAGCGCGCGCGAGCTGGAGCAGCTGCCGCTGTATACAGAAGTCGCCTACGGTGAGGTGCCCGCGGAAGTCGAGCTGACAGAAAACCACACCCGCTTTTTGGCGCCGGTGCGCAGCGGCCAAAAAACCGGCTGGTTTTATGATCACCGGTTAAACCGTGCGCGGCTTCAGCAATTTGCCCCCGGCAAGCGCGTGCTGGATGTGTTTTCCTACATTGGCGGTTGGGGCCTGGCGGCGGCACAGGCCGGTGCCCGCGAGGTGGTGTGCGTAGATGCCTCTGAAGCTGCCATGGCGGGTGTGGCGGCCAACGCCGCGCTGAACGGTTTTAGAGAGCGCGTAAGTACATTGCAGGGCAAGGCGATTGCCGTGATGAAGCAGCTGATTGATCAGGGCGAAGTGTTCGACATTGTGGTGCTGGACCCGCCTGCATTTATCAAAAAGCGCAAAGACCACAAGGCGGGCCTGGCGGCCTACCGGCACATCAACGAGCTGGGCATGCGGCTGCTGGGGCGCGATGGCCTGTTAGTCTCTGGCTCTTGCTCTATGCATTTGGCCACCGGTGAGCTTGAGTTGTGTATTCAGGGGGCGGCGCGCCACCTGGATCGGCAGGCGCAGTTAATCGCCCGTGGCAGCCAGGGGCCCGATCACCCGGTGCACAGCGCCATTGCGGAAACGGAATATTTGAAAGCCCTGTTTTACCGCGTGTATCACGCCTAGGCCGAGTGCCCATTGCAGCGTTGGGCGTGTCCACAGTGCGATAGACGCCTGCACTTTCACCTTCTTGGCTATGGTGGCTGGCGTAAAAAGATCGGCTGTAAGCTGTAAGTTGGCCCGGGCGCTAGTGCACCTGGGGCTCGGGTTTCAAGGGTTCGGCCAGCTGTTGCAGCGCGGCAATGGCGGCCACCCACTGGGTTTCTGTGGCATCACCTTCCTCCGGCAATTTACTCACCAGGCGCACCGCCGCCTGCCACTGGTTGCGCCAGCTTGCGCTTGCGCCCTTGGTCCAGTGATCCAGCAAGGCGTTGGCTGACGGTGTGTCTTGCGCCAACAGCGCAAGGCTTCCCAATTGGGCGCTCAGGGCATTGCGCCCGCGCCCGCTGTAGGCGTTGTGGGGCTGATAATCCAGCTCGGGCATCGCCTGCACATCTAATTGCGGTTGCAGTTGTTGGTTGATCAATTGTTGCTCTATTAAGTAAAGCGTTGACGCCCTCAGTATTTCCGCCCGCTGATGAGGGGTCAGCTGCAGGTAGGTTTGCGCAAGCGCACCTTCTGCAGCCCAATGGCTTTGCAAGCGGGTAACGTCTTCAATGGCGAGTTCAACCATTAACCCCAGCAACGCACGGCGCCGGTTGTTGGGCATGTCTGCCACTTTGGGGGCATCTTTGCCTGCCGCGGCCGGGGTTTGTGGCGCATAGTCTGAGGCCGGGCGCTGGCCGTTGCTGCCCCATAGCAGGTAAGCGATGGGGTGCAGGCCAAGGGCGCGATCTTGTTCATCAAACTGTTGGTGGGCCTCACGCAGGGCTTTGGCGGTTACTGCAATGGCGATGTCGTTCACCAGCCCCGAGTGGGTGTAAACATCGTAGTAGTCCAGAAATCCCGGTTGAATAGGCCAGCCATCCAGGTAGTTGTATTGGGTGTCCAGCGGTACCAAGAGCCCCGGGTGGGCTTCAGCCATGGCAAAAAACAGGCTCAACGCCTGCAGGCTGTCGTGGGCCTGGTGCCATTGATCGCGCGCCTTGGCCAGCTGCGTGGCATCGGGGTTGGCCAGCAGTGCCGCCACCGCTTCACGCAGCACCACCAGTTGTTCGTGGCTTTGGGCAAGTAACGGCGTGCCTGCCTCCCAGATGGCGCGCGAGGGTTCATCCAGCTGGGGCTGAGGGCTCGCCTTGGCGGGTGCGGCTACTTCGGTGGGCGCCGGCGTTTCGGATTTCTCCTGGCAGGCGGCTAAACACAGGCTGGCCAAGGCCAGGGCAATAATGAGCGTGCGCATGGTTCGATCCTGAACGGTTATCGCAAACTGATAATAGGCCAGCCCCGTTGTTCGGCGGCGGCGCTGAGCTGTGGGCATGGGTCTACAGCTATGGGGTGGTCCACTTCGGCAAGCAAGGGTAGGTCATTTATGGAGTCGCTGTAAAAGTAGCAGGTCTCACCTTGGCGTTTTTGATCGGCCATAAAGCCTTGCCAGCGCGCCACCTTGCCCGCCTGGTAGCAGGGCGGGTCGATAATTTCGCCGGAAAACTGCCCGTCGATGACCTCGGGCTCGGTGGCGATCAGCTGGTCCACGCCCAGTGCCTTGGCAATGGGCGCGGTAATAAAGCTGTTAGTGGCCGTGATAATCAGCAAATAATGGCCCTGGGCGCGGTGGCTGGCCAGCAGTTCGCGGGCTTTGGGCAGCATCAGGGGCGCAATTTTGGTTTGCATGAAATCTGCCAGCAGCGCCGCGCGCTGGGCGCTACTGAACGCGGCCACCTGGGTGAGCACAAAGCGCTGGTAGGCGTGAATGTCCAGCTCGCCACGCTGGTAGTCGGCGTAGAATTGATCGTTGGCGCGCCGGTAGTGATCGGCATCAACCAGCTCGCGCTCCACCAGAAACTCGCCCCAGCTGTGATCGGAATCGCCGGCAATGAGGGTGTTGTCTAGGTCAAAAATCGCTACAGTCACGGCTTTTCCAGGGTTGTTTTGTGGGCGCGGCAAGGATAGCGACTTGGCTCGGGCCATACAATGGATTGTTATCAGGCGTGCGAGCGTGCGGTTAAATTGCTGAATACACAGCAGTTATGGAACAATAGCCGGCAGCATGAATAAAAGGATCACACCGTGATAGACAGTGATGGCTTCAGACCCAATGTGGGTATCATCGTAGCGAATGATCACGGGCAGGTATTGTGGGCGCGCCGCATCGGCGGCCAGGATGCCTGGCAGTTCCCCCAGGGGGGGATCAACCCTAACGAATCTGCCGAGCAGGCGCTGTTTCGCGAGCTCTATGAAGAAGTGGGCCTGGCCCCGGACGATGTAGAAATTGTCGGAAGTACGCGGGGTTGGCTACGCTATCTACTGCCAAAAAAATTATTGCGCCGCGGCTCTAGCCCGCTGTGCATTGGCCAGAAGCAGCGCTGGTACCTCTTGCGCTTAAAGGCCGATGAATCAAAGATCGACTTGCATACCCAGAAAAAAGACGAGTTCGATCACTGGCGCTGGGTAAATTATTGGTACCCGCTCGGCAAAGTGGTGTCGTTCAAGCGCGATGTGTACCGCAAAGCGCTGCGCGAGCTGTCGCCTTTGATGTGCCGGCTGCAGCGCGAGGGCGAGCAGCCCGCACCTGCCAATGGGAGCAAGGCTGCCGGGCCCAAGCCCGCATCAACCACCGGAACCTACGGAACATAGGAGCGTAAACTTTGGCCGCGAGCATGCTCAATTCGCTGCGCAATATCGTGCAGGAAGTTAACGCCGCTCGCGATCTGCAGTCTGCGCTGAATATTATTGTGGCGCGCATCAAGGCCGCCATGCACACCCAGGTGTGCTCGGTTTACCTGCGCAACGACCAGCGCCAATACGTGCTCATGGCCACCGACGGCCTGCACCCGAAGGCGGTGGGCAAGGTCAGCCTCAAATCCGAAGAGGGCCTGGTGGGGCGCGTGGTGAGTCGCGAAGAGCCGCTCAACCTCGAGCACGCCGAAACCCACCCCAGCTACCAGTATTTCCCTGAAACCGGCGAAGAGCGCTTCAGCTCATTTTTGGGTGTGCCCATTATTCACCACCGCGAAGTGTTGGGGGTGTTGGTGGTGCAGCAGGTGGAGCGGCGCCGGTTTGATGAAGGCGACGAGGCCTTTTTGGTCACCCTTTCCGCCCAGCTTGCCGGGGTGATTGCCCATGCCGAGGCCACCGGCGTGGTGGTGGCGGTGGCACAGGGCAAGGGCGAGGCCAAATTCATAGGCACCTCTGGCTGTGCGGGCGTGGCCATTGGTGAGGCAGTGGTGATCAGCCCGCCGGCGGACCTGAACTCTGTGCCTTATCAGGTGGTGTCTGACATAGAAGAGGAAACCGCCTTCTTCTACCGTTGCCTGGGTGCGGTGCGCGACGACATCCGGCGCATGGGCGATGAGCTGCGCAGCCGCCTGTCGCGCGAAGAGCAGGCGCTCTTTGATGCCTACCTCGCCATGCTCGACGATGCCTCCCTCGGGCGCGAAGTGATCGAGCGCATCAATCAGGGCGTGTGTGCGCCCTATGCCTGGGCTGAAGTGATTCTCGAGCACGAGCGCAACTTTTCCTCCATGAACGATGCCTACCTGCGCGATCGCGCCGCCGATGTGCGCGATCTGGGGCGCCGCGTGCTGGCCTACCTGCAGGAATCGGCGCAGCTTTGTAAGGTCTACCCGGACAACACCATTTTGGTGGGCGAAGAGCTCACCGCCTCCATGCTTGGCGAAGTGCCGGCAGAAAAGCTTGCAGGCCTTGTGTCTGTTGAGGGTTCGCGCAACTCCCACGTGGCCATTCTGGCGCGCGCTATGGATATTCCCACGGTGATGGGCGCGATTGATTTGCCCTACACCAAGCTCGACCAGCGCAAGCTGATTGTGGATGGCTATAACGGCATCGTGTATGCCGACCCGTCCAAGCCGCTCAAGGCCCAGTACAAGGCCATCTTCAAAGAAGAGCAGGCGCTGCAGAAAGACCTTGAAACCCTAAAAGACAAACCCTGTGAAACCACCGATGGCCACCGGCTGCGGCTGTGGGTAAACACGGGGCTGATGGCCGATGTGATGCGCTCGCTCGATCGCGGCGCCGAGGGCGTGGGCCTGTATCGCACCGAAGTGCCCTTTTTGTTGCGCGACCGCTTCCCCGGCGAGGCCGAGCAAACCAAAATCTACCGCGAGCAACTGGCGGCCTTTGCACCGCGCTCGGTTACCATGCGCACCCTCGATGTGGGCGGTGACAAAGCCCTGCCCTACTTCCCCATCGATGAGGCCAACCCCTTTTTGGGCTGGCGCGGCTTGCGTGTAACCCTCGATCACCCGGAGATCTTTCTGGTGCAGGTGCGCGCCATGTTAAAAGCCAGTGAAGGCTACGATAACCTGCGCATCATGCTGCCCATGGTTACCAATATTCCGGAACTTGAGGCGGCCACAGCGTTGATCAAGCGGGCCTTCAACGAGGTGATGGAAGAGGGCCACCGGGTGGTATTCCCGCCGGTGGGCGTGATGGTGGAAGTGCCGGCGGCTGTGTATCAGGCGCGCGAATTTGCCGCCCGCTCGGATTTTTTGTCGGTGGGCAGCAACGATCTCACCCAGTACCTGTTGGCGGTTGATCGCAACAACGCCCGGGTGGCCGACATCTACCAGAGCATGCACCCGGCGGTGCTGCGCGCACTCATCCAAGTGGTTGAAGGCGCCCACGCCGAGCAGGTGGATGTGTCTATTTGTGGCGAAATGGCCGGCGACCCGGGTGCTGCAGTGCTGCTGATGGCCATGGGCTTTGATGTGCTCTCCATGAGTGCTACCAACCTGCCCAAGGTGAAATCGGTGCTGCGGGCTATCTCCAAGGTGCAGGCCGAAGACCTGCTGGCCGAGGTGATGCAGTTGTGCACCGCCGAAGAAGTAGAGGCCACGCTTAATGATCGCATGCAAACCATGGGCATCAAGCGGCTGTACCGGCCCAACGTTTAGCGGGCTGACGGAAAACTGCCTCGCCTTTAACCGCTGTTCCACCGTTCTTGAGACTTGAGACTTGAGACTTGAGACTTGGGATTCGGGATGAGGTTTGTGTCCGTCACCCGCATGGGTTTATGCAACTGTTGGCAAAGCTTTGCTTTGTGGTTGCTTAAACGCCAGCAAGCAGCGCTTACAGGCCGGCCCCGGTGGGTATTCACGCCGTGTCGCAAACCTCATGCCGGATTCCACGTCCTGCCAGTAGTTAGGGGCCTGCGCTGAAGGTATGTCCTGTATCCATTGAGTATTGAACGTAAAAAATGGATGAGCGATGACTGCGTCAGGGTTTTTCACTCAAGGCAAAGTTAAAGCTGACCTCGCCCGTACAGGCGCCCTGCCTATCAAAACTCCGTTCCAGAAACGCCACATGGCCCAAGGCGTCGCACAGCAGCAGGGTGCTGGCCCGGGTGCCGTATTCGGGCGAGACGATAAACCGGCTCGACAACAGGCGCTCCGCAGTCTGACCCACGCCTGTGTCGGGCAATTGGTCTGCCGGTGCCTGGCTGCAATCGGCCAGTAAATCCCACAGGCTGTGCTTCAATTGGGCCGGATCCGGTGAGCTGGCCACTAGGCGTTCGAGCGCGCGCTTGCCGGTTGCCACTTTGGGCCAGGGCGTGTTCAGGCTGGCGTTGCTAAGGCCGTGCAGCCCCGGTTTTAGTTGCTGCTGATAAAGCCCCTCCGCAACGGTGCGATTGCTGCCGATGTGCAGCTGCCAGTGGCCGCCGGGATGGGTCGTATCGGGCAGCCATTGCCCCACCAGCAGGTTGAAACCGGTGAATTGGTTGGCGTCGATACCGCCCAAGTAGCCGGCCGGCGACTGCCCGCTGGCCAGATACCCCGTCACCAGCTCGCCCCGGCTGCGGCTGCCCTGGGGTTGGCTTGGGTTGCGTACATTGGTGAGCAGTGCCAGCCGCCCGGCCCGGCTCAGCGCCATCCAGCTGCCGCCGGCCGCGAGATCCCTGCCGCCCAGCCAGTCTGGCTGCTCCGGCCAAAAGCCCGCCGCGCGCGTGGGCCGGGCGTGCAGTTCATCGCGGTTTGCGGCAACGATCAGCCGCCACTGCGGGTGGTGTTGGTGGGCTATAAAAACAAGGCACATGGCTTTGGGGTTTCAGCTGGCGATGGAAGGCAGCATAATGCCCGCCTCTAGAGTGATACAACCCAATGGATGCCCTATGAAATACCCCGATTTAGACCCCGTCGCCTTTTCGATTGGCCCGGTTGAGTTGTTTGGCAGCAGTTGGGGGCCGCTCAGTGTGCATTGGTACGGGTTGATGTATCTGGCAGCGTTTTTGTGTGCAGGCTTTATTGCCAACCGCCGCGCGCGTAAAGCGCACAGCCCGGTGACGCCGGCGCAGGTGGAAGATCTCATCATGTACGGCGCCTTCGGGGTAATTCTGGGTGGGCGTTTTGGCTATGTGTTGTTCTACAACTTCGACCGCTTTCTGGAAGATCCGCTGTGGCTGATCCGCATTTGGGAAGGCGGCATGTCGTTCCACGGCGGCCTCTTGGGCGTACTGATTGCCATGTTCGTTTACGGGCGGCGCATCAACCGCGGCTTTTTCCAAATCACGGATTTTATCGCCCCTATTGTGCCCCTGGGCCTGGGCTTTGGGCGGCTCGGAAACTTTATTGGCCAGGAGTTGTGGGGCCGCCAGACGGATGGCCCATGGGGCATGGTATTCCCGCGCGACCCCGAGGCCTTGGCGCGCCATCCCTCGCAGCTTTATCAGGCGGCGCTCGAGGGCTTGCTGCTATTTATTATTCTCATTTGGTTCTCTGCCAAGCCGCGCCCGCGCATGGCTGTGAGCGGGCTTTTCCTCGTGTGTTATGGCAGCTTCCGGTTTTTGGTGGAGTTTGTGCGCGAGCCGGATAACCACATCAACTTCGACCTCTTTGGTTGGGTAACCCGCGGCCAGGTGTTGTCGGCGCCAATGATTTTGATCGGGCTGATCATGCTGGCACTGGCCTACCGCAAGGGCGCAGCCAACGCCAAAAACGCTAAATAACAAGGGGCAAATCATGCAGCAATATCTCGATTTAATGCGCCATGTGCGTGACCAGGGTGTACAAAAGGGCGATCGCACTGGCACCGGCACCAAGAGTGTATTCGGCTACCAGATGCGTTTTGATTTGGCCGAGGGTTTCCCCCTTGTGACCACCAAAAAGTGTCACCTGAAATCCATTATTCACGAGCTGTTGTGGTTTCTAAAAGGCGACACCAACACCCGCTACCTGAAACAAAACGGCGTGAAAATTTGGGATGAGTGGGCCACGGAATCGGGTGATCTAGGCCCGGTGTACGGCCATCAGTGGCGCTCCTGGGAGGGCCCCAACGGCGAGGTGGTTGATCAAATCACCGAGCTTGTGCAGATGATCAAAACCAAGCCCAATTCGCGCCGCCTGTTGATATCGGCCTGGAACCCCACCGCCCTGCCCGATGAATCCCTGTCGCCCCAGGAAAACGTGGCCCAGGGGCGCATGGCGTTGGCGCCCTGCCACACCCTGTTCCAGTTTTACGTGGCAGAGGGCAAGCTGTCTTGCCAGCTGTACCAGCGCAGCGCCGATATTTTTCTGGGGGTGCCGTTCAATATTGCCTCCTACGCGCTGCTCACATTAATGCTGGCGCAGGTATGCGACCTGGCGCCCGGTGATTTTGTGCACACCTTTGGCGATGCCCACCTCTACAGCAACCACGCAGAACAAGTAGAGCTGCAGCTTTCCCGCACACCCAAGCCTCTGCCCACCATGCGGCTCAACCCCGCGGTGAAAGACATCTTCAGCTTCACCTACGAAGACTTCGAGCTCACAGGTTACGACCCGGATCCGCACATCCCGGCACCTGTGGCCATTTAAGGATCTCCATGACAGAAATCGCACTCATCGTTGCCATGGCTGAAAACCGCACCATCGGGCGCGACAACCAGCTGCCCTGGCACCTGCCGGACGACCTGGCCTATTTCAAGCGCGTTACCCTGGGTAAGCCGATAATCATGGGTCGCAAAACCTATGAATCCATTGGGCGCCCTCTGCCGGGGCGCGCCAATCTGGTGGTTACCCGCCAGCCTGGCTGGGCCGCCGACGGTGTTACAGTCTGTAACTCTCTAGAGGCCGCCATCGCGCAGGCGCGCGCGCAAGCGCTGGCCGCGGGAGTCGACGAAGTGATGGTTATTGGCGGCAGTGAGATTTACGCACAGGCCCTGCCGGAAGCCAGCCGGTTATACTTGACCCAGGTGCACGCCCAGATAGACGGCGATGCGCATTTTCCACCGCTGGATGCGGGTCAGTGGCAGCAGGTTAGCGAAGATCGTCGGGCGTCAAGTGGTTCCAATCCGCACGACTATTCGTTTATAGTGCTGCGTCGAACGTGATTCTTGGCGCAATTTGCGGCAAGTTCACAGCGAGTCACCAAGCAGTTGTGTGTTTTTTGGGC
Source organism: Simiduia sp. 21SJ11W-1 (assembly GCF_024138675.1). Lineage (NCBI taxonomy): Bacteria > Pseudomonadati > Pseudomonadota > Gammaproteobacteria > Cellvibrionales > Cellvibrionaceae > Simiduia > Simiduia sp. 21SJ11W-1. Next base: position 189,167 of record NZ_CP090959.1, read on the forward strand.
TGGTGTTACCGCTATTGGATGTACATTCCGACAGTTGTTACCCATCTGTTACCGCGATGTTACCTAAAAGCACAAACTGATTTTGGGATTTCGTCTAGTCGTTGAATCTTGGCGAAGGGGGTCTTTACAATGCCTCCCTTAACTGTCGCCAGAGCAACGCGGATATACGTGTGTGTGGCAGTTGAACTGACGCATACAAGTTGATTGCAAAAGCACCCGAGTTGGGGGAACTATGAAGAAGCAACGATTGAAAGCCGTGGCCTTGTCCACCGTGCTTTCTGCAGGCGCACTGATTGGCAGTGTGGCCCAGGCAGACCAAACCCTGAATGCGATTCTGCAGACAGGCCAAGCTAAAACTACGGCGGCTAAGCAGTCTCAGAAGCGTATCGACAAGATCGCTGAAGACACCAACGCGCTGCTGCAGGAATTCAAAACTGTTAACAAGCAGATTGAAGGCTTGCGCGTTTACAACGCCCAGCAGGAAAAGCAGATTGCTAACCAGTTGGTGGTGTTGAAAGATCTGGAAGAGTCCATCGATCAAGTGACTGTGATGGAGCGTCAAATCCAGCCCCTGATCCTGCGCATGTTGGATGGCCTGGAGCAGTTCATCAATTTGGACGTGCCCTTCCACCTGGACGAGCGTCTGGAGCGTGTTGAACAGCTGCGCGCCAACCAGGAACGTGCCGACATTACCGTGGCCGAGAAATTCCGCCAGGTGCTTGAAGCCTACAAGATTGAATCTGAGTACGGTCGCAAGATCGATACCTACAAAGACACCCTGAACATCGGTGGTGTTGATCGCGAAGTGAACATTCTCCGCGTTGGCCGCGTTGCGTTGATGTACCAGACTACCGACACCAAGTTGTCCGGTGCCTGGGATGCCCGTCAAAAGGCATGGGTAGAGCTGGATTCCGGCGAATACCGTTCATCAATCCTGCAGGGTATCAAGATCGCCAAGAAACAAGCGACCAACGATATCATGGGCTTACCGATTCTGGCTCCGGAGGCTAAATAATGAAGATGTTTGCTAAGCGCTGCCTGATCGTTGCAGCCATGGGCTTGTTCGGCGCCAGCACTGCCGTTGCGCAGGACGACAAGGCCGCCTCACTGGACCAGCTGTTAAAGATGGTTCAAAACTCCAAAGTTTCCGAGTCTCGTGAACACAAACAGCGTGAAGCTGAGTTCCTGCGCGACAAGGCCAACCAGCAGTCTCTGCTGAACAAAGCCAAGGCCACCAAAGCGGCTGAAGAGCGTCGTTCAGAAGAGCTGGAAAAGAAATACAAAGAGCAAGAAATTCAGGTAGCAGCCAAGCGCAAGCAGCTGCAAGAGCGTTTGGGCTCACTGAAAGAATTGTTCGGCCACCTGACTTCAACTGCCGGTGACCTGCGTTCAAACGTAAACAACTCTGTTGTTTCTGCTGAGCTGGGCGATCGCACTGAATTCCTGGACACCCTGATCGACAAGATGAACTCTGCAACCAAACTGCCTTCAATCGAAGAGATTGAGCGCCTGTGGTTTGAAATGCAGCGTGAAACTATCGAAGGCGGTAAGGTTTCAAGCTTCCAGGCCAGCGTAATCAAGCCAAACGGCGACAAGTTGAATCAAACTGTTGTGCGCATCGGTAACTACAACCTGGTTTCCGAAGGCAAGTACCTGAGCTACACGCCCAAAGACGGCAAGATCGAAGAGCTGGTTCGTCAGCCCGATGATCACCTGTCTGGCGCAATGGCACTGCAAAACGCAGACAGCGGCTTTACCAAAGTAGGTATTGACCCCACTGGCCCATCAGGCGGTTCACTGCTGGCGGCGCTGATCAACAGCCCTTCACTGGAAGAGCGTTGGCACCAGGGCGGTACCGTGGGTTACATCATCTCTGCGGTGGGTGTATTCGCAGCCCTGCTGGCTCTGTGGCGCTTCATCGTGCTGATGGGTATCAGCAGCAAGGTTTCTGCCCAGCTGAAAGCACCTAAAGCCAACACCAACAACCCACTGGGTCGCGTGTTGAAAGTTGCCGAAGACAACCCAGGCATGGACGGTGAAACACTCGAGCTGAAACTCGAAGAAGCCGTACTGAAAGAGCGCCCTGCGATTGAATCTGGCCTGCAACTGTTGAAGATCATCTCTATGGTTGCCCCGCTGCTTGGTCTGTTGGGTACTGTGACCGGTATGATCGTAACCTTCCAGGCCATCACCATCTTCGGTGCAGGCGATCCTAAGGCCATGGCCGGCGGTATCTCCGGTGCTCTGGTAACTACGGTACTGGGTCTGGTAGTCGCTATTCCGACAGTTCTGATGCACACCCTGGTTAACACCAAGGCCAAGCGCGTTATCCACATTCTGGATGAGCAAAGCGCTGGCATCATTGCTGAAAACGCCGAAAAGAAGTAGGAGATAAACCATGTTGGCATTGATGGACGCGTTAGCAGCCATTGACGCCTTTATGGACTCGGGCGGCCCGATCCTTAAATGGATCGCCGTCCTGACCTTTGTCATGTGGACCCTCATTTTCGAGCGGGTTTGGTATTTCAAAGGCAGTCTGAAAGGCGACGTGCAAACTGCACTCGATAGCTGGGAGGCTCGTAAAGAGCGCAAATCCTGGGCTGCGCATCAGGTGCGGTACGCGCTGATTTCACGCATCTCGATTAAGATCAATAGCAACATGGACATGATCGCAGCAATGGTTGCGCTGTGTCCTCTGCTCGGTCTGCTCGGTACCGTGACGGGGATGATCGAGGTATTCAACATCCTGGCAGTGACCGGTGGTGGTGATGCCAAATCCATGGCGAGTGGTGTGTCTCAGGCCACCATTCCAACCATGGCTGGCATGGTAGCTGCGCTCTCGGGCGTATTTGCCAATACCTTCCTGACCCGAACAGCAGCCAATGAATCCCAGTTGCTGGCCGACCATCTCACGATGGATCATTAATCGCTAACGCGAGGCCAGGCGAAGCGGCGGGTCTTAGACCCGTCGCCCGTTAACCAGTTACAACGAGAACCGTCATGAGTAAAAGACCAACCCAAGAAGAGGAAGCCGGCGCGATCGATTTGACGCCCATGCTCGACGTGGTATTTATCATGTTGATCTTCTTCATCGTGACCGCATCGTTCATTAAAGAAGCCGGTATTGAAGTTAATCGCCCGGACGCTACTACTAGCCTCCTGAAAAAGAATGCCAACATTCTGGTTGCGATTAATGCCAATAACGAAATTTGGATTGCCAAGCAGCAAGTGGATGAGCGCGATATCAAATCGCACATTGAGCGTCTGCACGCAGAAAACCCGAAGGGTGCGTTGGTAATTCAAGCGGATAATGATGCTCAAATCGAATTTGTCCAAAAGGTTATCGAGGCTGCGCGTGAAGTGTCTGTTCTCGATGTGTCAGTCGCCACAGAGAAGTAACTCGCTATGAACATCTTTAAAATTGGTGTAGCAGCGGCACTGGCGGCGGCTACCACAGCAGGTTTGATTTTCCTGATGCAGTTTCTGATTGCCTCGAACATGAAGGCACCGGAAGAAGTTGAAGACATCAAAGTGGTCGACATTCACATGCCTGACCGCGAAATTAAAACCGAATACGACACCGACCCGGCTGTAAAGCCAGACGACCCGCAGAATCCACCGCCAGAAATGCCGGAAATGGATTTTGATACTCCCGACCTCAACCCTAACGCCATCAACATGGGCGCACCCAAAGTATCGGCTAGCCTGAAAGTGGGTGGTATTGGCGGCTTTGCCAGCGATGGTGAATACCTGCCAATCGTGAAAGTACAGCCTGTGTACCCCCGTCGCGCACTGCAGCGTGGCATTGAAGGCTATGTGATTGTTGAGTTCGTGGTTACCAAGAATGGTTCTGTACGCGACCCAGTGGTTATTGAAGCAGAGCCTGAGGGTATTTTTGATCGCGCCGCGATGAAAGCCGCACTCAAGTTCAAATACAAGCCGCGGGTTGTAGATGGCGAGCCCATCGAAGTACCTGGTGTACGTAACAAAATTTCCTTCGCGATTGCGAAGTAACTGACGGGAGTGACTATGAACGTTAAAACAGCAGTTACCCGCATCGTCAGGAACACCCTGTTTGCCGCGCCGCTTTTATTGGCGCCGGCATTAAGTGGTGTGGTGTTGCAGGACACAGTGCTGGCCAAGCAGATTTCATCAGGCGTCGCAGTGGCGCAAGATGATAAAGCCAAGCCCCAGCACAATACCCGTAAAACCCCCGCCCTGCGGGAAAACGTTTACAAGAAGCTGGCCGAAGTTCAGGTGTTCACCGATGCCGGCGATTGGAACGGTGCGCTCAAAGAGCTGAACGAGCTTAAAGGCGATACGGGCAAGTGGAACGGCTATGAAATGGCCCAGCTGTGGAACTACTACGGCTTTGTGTACTATTCCCTGGAGCGCTACGATGACGCGCTGCGTGCCTATGAGCGCGTTGTAGCCAACCCGGATGACATTCCGGTGGGTTTGGAAACAGCCACGCTCTACACCATGGCGCAGCTGGCTTTCATTCAGGAAGACTACCCAAAAGCTATTGATATGCTGACGCGCTGGATGAACATGTCGCCCATCGTAGGTGCAGATGCCTATGTGCTGCGTGGTCAGGCCTACTACTCGCTGAACAACTTCGACAAGGCGCTGCCCGATATCAACTGGGCCGTTAACGACTATGAATCCAAAGGCAAAGTGCCCAAGGAAAACTGGTTTGCCTTGCAGCGTGCGATTTACTACGAGAAAGGCGACAACAAAAAAGTTGTACAAATTCTTGAGAAGCTCGTAAAGCACTACCCTAAGGCCTCTTACTGGCGCCAGCTGGGTGGTATGTACGGCGCGGTTAATCGCGAAAAAGATCAGCTGCACGCGCTGGAAGCAGCCTACCTGATGGGCGCTGTAACCAACGAGAAAGAGCTGCTTAACATCGCTTACCTGTTCCTGGGTGAAGAAGCGCCTTATAAGGCCGCTAAAATCATCGATAAAGGCATTAAAGATAAGCGCATTGAGCCGACTTCAAAAAATCTGGAAACCTTGGCTGCCGCTTGGCGCATGGCCCAGGAAGTGAAGAAGTCGTTGCCGGAAATGGAAAAGGCTGCGGCCAAATCCGATAACGGTGATCTCTACGCCCGCTTGGCAGGCATTTACTTGGATAACGACATGTTTGACAAGTGCATTGATGCTGGCGAAGTGGCTCTCAAGCGCAAGGGCATCAAGCGCGAAGATCAATTGCAGATTGTGCTGGGCATGGCTCACGTAAACAAAAAGCAATACGATTCCGCCATTAGGGCCTTCAAGAAAGCGGCAGAAGATAAACGCTCTGCCAAGTTTGCCCGTCAGTGGATTCAGTATGCTGAAAGCGAGCGCGAGCGCGAAAAGCAACTGGCACTAGACTAGTAAACCACGCTTTAAACAAAGCCGGCGCAAGCCGGCTTTTTTGTGCCTGTTATATTTGTTGTACCTGTTGTACCTGTTGTACCTGTTGTATCAGTGTCGCCAAATCGGTTTTCAAAAAAATTATCACCAAACAACCAGCGAGTGCGGGTGCCACCCATTGGCGCGTTATATTACAGATGGCTGAGCCGATGTCGTGGTAATTGCAGCCAGCGCAGTGACCAAGAGCAACGTGAAGCGACAGCCGCATGGCAACCCCGTTTTAAGAGGCTGCCACGCAAACTACCTAAGGCCTGGGTTAGAAGCTATAGGTCACTTTACCGTACACAAAGCGTCCTCTTGGGCTGTGCTGGCCGGAAACATAGCCGTAGAGGTCTGAATCGCCATCGCCAATGGCGAAGGGCACGTCTTCATCCAGTGCGTTATCTACACCGAGCGACAGGTTTACATCGGTAAAGCCCGTGTAGCGTGCTTGCAGATTCAGCGTTACAAATGCCTCAACGGTGCGCGAGGTGTTTGATTCATAATCCAGCGTGCCATCAAAGTCGAAATCCGGCGTGTCTTCAAATTCACCTGTGTAATTAACGCTCGCGGTAAACCCGAAGTTATCCATATCCCAGTCACCGGCGGCCACCCAGCGGTGCACGGGGTATTCGTATTCACCGGCCAAATCTGTGGTTTTAAAGCTGGTGCCGTCGGAATCGAGTTCTACGCGCTCGAATTCCAACAGGTAGGCGTAGTCCAATCGCAAATTCAGGCTGCCACCGGCAAGCTCCAGCCCACTGTAGCGCGCCGCGAAATCAATGCCTGTAACATTTTGCTCGCCAATGTTGATGAATGTATTGTTGATTGACTGCAGCGCACCCAGGCTGTCGCCGGTTTGCGGTGTAGAGCGCACGCACACAGTGCTGTTTTGATCGTTACAAAATTGCGCATATATGAAGCCAAGTGGTGCGTCGTCAATTTTGCCTTCTTGCTGGATATTCCAATAATCAAGAGACAGTTGCAGGTCGTCCATCGGTTCAAAAATCACACCCAGGTTATAGGATTCTGATTCTTCGGCCTCAAGATCAGGGTTGCCTGAAAACACGATGTTGTAATCGGTGCTCGCACAATAGGCGGCGTTAATGGCGCAACCATAGGTATCAATAAAGAATTTGGATTCCTGCGATGGCCCAAGGCCGATTTGTGCAAGCGATGGCGCCCGGAAACCTGTGCCCCAGGAGCCGCGTACAGACAAGCTGTCGGTTATCTGCCAGCGGCCGTTGAGCATCGGGTTAACGGTATTGCCGAAGTCTGAATAGCTGTCGTAGCGCGTGGCCAGGCTCACGTCGAAGTTATCCATCACAGGCAGTGCAACTTCTATGTATGCCGAGGTGATGTCGCGTTTGGCTTTCGCTGAAACAGACTCAGTACCGAAGATAAGCCCGCGTTGGAATTGGTCATCGGGAATGTCGGTCGCCTTTTCTTCCCGGTATTCAACGCCTGCAGCCATAGCTGCATTGCCGCCAGCCAGCTCAAACAATTCGCCACTCACGTTGAAATCGAAGGCCGTCAGCTGCGAGGCGCCACGCCTCACCAGGCTCGTGGTTATGGCATCGATCACACTCTCAGGATTTTGGGTGCCGCCAAAGGGGTTGTAGCGGCCGGCATCTATTTCCTGTTGCAGGAAGTCGGTACGCACCCAGCCCTGGGAACGGCTACCGGTTTGCATGGATTCACTGCGGGCGCGCTGTACGCTGGTTTCCCAGCGCCAGCCATTGACTTCACCGCGCAGGCCGAATACGCCACGCAGATTGTCGGTTTCAATATCCCACTCCCGTGCGCCGGCATCAACGGTGCGGTAGCGCCCGATATCAATAGTCGTTGCGCCTGCAAAGGGGCTATCCGGATGGGAGGCGGGAACGGTAAGGCCTGCGCTTTCATCCAGCGGTGTGGGCGCACCGCGGGCGCTGGACTTGTTGTGTTGCACGGCAATTTCTGTAAAGAACTCTATGTCGTTGGTTAAATCCGTATGGCCCATTAGCGTAAGGCCTGTGCGTTCGGCAGCCGGTGTAAGCACATTCCAGGGGCCGTAGTCGTAGGCACATACATCGCCGCCACCCACTACTTGGTCTGCCGGGCAGGCCGGGTCAATGGTAATGTCGCCATCCACGTAAAAATAGCCTGGGTAGCCACGGGATGAACGGAAGTCCATGCCGCCATTGGCCGATTGATTGGCCGTACCCAGCCGCCCGCGATCTTTATTCATGAGCGCAGAATTACTGAAGTAGTCGAAGATGAGGGTTAAGTTGGAATCCTTTTCACCATTAACACCCCAGATGGCAGAAAAGGTTTTTTCGTCGTTGTCGGAATTGGTGGTGTTGCCGTACCCGGCAGACACTTCAAAGCCTTCGAAATCATTGCGCAGAACAATATTTACCACGCCGGCTACAGCGTCTGAGCCGTAAATAGCAGAGGCGCCGTCTTTCAATACTTCCACGCGTTCAAGGGCACCCACGGGGATGGTGTTGATATCCACAAAGTTGGTGGTAATGCCCTCTGCAAAGGCGCTGATGGCTACACGCCGCCCGTTTACCAGCACAAGCGTTGCGTCTGCGCCCATGCCGCGCAGGCTCACGGCGGCCGCGCCGTTAGCGGTGGAGTCCTGGTTGTTGCCGCGGGTAGAAAAGGTGCCGTTACCGGCAGCGGGGGATTTTTCAAACAACTGCTGTAAGTTGTTGTAACCGGATTTCTCGATGGTTTCCCTGTCTAGCACTTCAACGGGCGTGGGGCTGTTGAAATCGGCGCCGCGGGCAATGCGCGAGCCTACAACTGTCACTTCTTCAATGGTTGCGGTATTTTGCGCCAGTGCGGGCATGGTACCGGTTGCAGCAAGAATGGAGGCGTACATCAATGTGTGCGTAAAGCGTGTCTTGAATTCCATGTGCGTAATCTCTTTTGCTGTTGACGTTATTGTTGGCTCGATTAGCTGAGCACGCCATGGTTAGCAATATGGCTTGCAAAAATCGATAGCTAAAACGATGAGATGCAAAAAACTGGCACGAATGCACAGAAAAACACGATGAAATAAAAACTTATTGTCCCCAACTAGTACGCAGGTTTTACAGGTTGCGAATCAGAAAAAGAAACGCTCTAAACCCTTGGAAAATAAATATAAAAAAGTACTAGAGGAACTAGTCTCTTTGCCCGTAGCGCAGGGTTTTGTGTGAAGGAAAAGGCGCGTGAGAAGGCGTAAATATTGTGCAAGGTATAGCCGTAAAAAAGTAAAACCCAAAAAACTTAAATTAATCGCACAGGCTCTAAGGCCTGTAGCTGAAAAATTTGCAACGCCTGCAGCGGCTGTAAATTTTGTGCGCGGAGCATGCCCGCAAATTGACGCGTAAACGCGTGCGTAGAACGGCCGTTAAAAGCCGAACTGAAATGCGTGAAAAGATAAAGCTTATGGGAAGTGGCGGCAGCGTGCTGCTGCCGCCACGGGGTTAGTCGAGCTTGGTAAGATCACGAACTGCGCCTTTATCGGCGCTGGTAGCCAACAGGGCATAGGCCTTGAGTGAGGCAGACACCTTGCGCGGGCGCACCTTGCGGGGCTTCCAGGCGTCTGCTCCGCGGGCTTCTTCTTCGGCACGGCGGGCATCAAGCTCTGCCTGCGTGAGTTTCACGTTAATGCTGCGTTCCGGAATGTTTATTTGAATCACATCACCGGTTTTTACCAAACCAATGGCGCCGCCGGCCGCAGCTTCCGGCGATGCGTGGCCAATACTCAGGCCCGAGGTGCCGCCGGAGAATCGGCCATCGGTTAGCAGTGCGCAATGCCTGCCCAAGCCCTTCGATTTCAAATAGCTGGTGGGGTAGAGCATCTCCTGCATGCCCGGGCCACCTTTCGGCCCTTCGTAGCGAATGATGACCACGTCGCCCTCTTTTACCTTGCCGTCAAGAATGTCGGCCACGGCGTCTTCCTGGCTTTCAACCACGTAGGCGCTGCCCTCGAATACCCAGATATCTTCATCTACGCCCGAGGTTTTTACCACACAGCCGTCTTCGGCAATGTTGCCGGTAAGCACTGCCAGGCCGCCCTCCTGGCTATAGGCATGCTCAACGCTACGGATACAGCCGTTTTCGCGGTCGCCGTCCAGGCTTGGCCAGCGGGTGGCTTGAGAAAACGCCGTTTGGGTGGGAATACCGGCGGGACCTGCCATAAAAAACTGCGCAACTTTTTGATCGCCGGTTTGCACAATGTCCCACTTGGCCAGGCCTTCGGCCAGGGTATCGCTGTGCACGGTGGGCACGCTGGTGTCGAGCAGCCCGCCGCGGGCAAGTTCACCCAAAATGCCAAACACGCCGCCTGCGCGGTGCACATCTTCCATGTGGTATTTGGGTGTATTGGGGGCCACTTTGCACAGTTGCGGAATTTTGCGTGAGAGTGCGTCTATATCTTTCATATCGAAATTCACACCGCCTTCTTGCGCTGCAGCCAGCAGGTGCAAAATGGTGTTGGTAGAGCCGCCCATGGCGATGTCGAGCGCCATGGCGTTGTTGAAGGCCGCAAGGGATGCGATGTTGCGCGGCAGCAGGTGTTCCTGCTCTTGTTCATAGTAGCGCTTGGTGATGTCTACAATGCGGCGCCCGGCCTCCAGGAACAATTGCTCGCGATCGGCGTGGGTGGCCAGCATGGAGCCGTTGCCCGGCAGCGATAAACCCAGCGCCTCGGTCAGGCAGTTCATGGAGTTGGCGGTAAACATGCCAGAGCAAGAACCGCAGGTGGGGCAGGCAGAGCGCTCGTAGGCGGCGACTTTTTCATCGGATGCGCTGCTGTCGGCGGCAATCACCATGGCGTCTACCAGGTCTAACTTGTGTTCGGAGAGCGCAGTTTTACCGGCCTCCATGGGCCCACCGGAGACAAAAATCACGGGGATGTTCAGCCGCATGGCGGCCATCAACATGCCGGGGGTGATTTTGTCGCAGTTGGAAATACATACCAGGGCATCGGCGCAGTGGGCGTTCACCATGTACTCTACGCTGTCGGCAATGATGTCGCGCGAGGGTAGGCTGTAGAGCATACCGTCGTGGCCCATGGCGATGCCGTCATCAACGGCGATGGTGTTGAACTCTTTTGCCACGCCCCCGGCTTTTTCAATCTCGCGGGCCACCAGTTGGCCCATGTCTTTCAGGTGCACATGGCCTGGCACAAATTGCGTGAAAGAATTTGCCACCGCAATAATTGGCTTTTGAAAGTCGTCGTCCTTCATGCCTGTGGCGCGCCAAAGGGCTCGCGCGCCGGCCATGTTGCGGCCGTGGGTGGAAGTTTTAGAACGATAGGCTGGCATTGCGCACTCCGAAACTCAACTGGGTCGATAAAAGGTGGGCCAGCATACCAGAATCCGGTGCACTGGCCGACCCTTCGGGTGGCCTTTGTTAGCAGTAAAAAACGTTAGGGCGCCAAGCGCTTTACGAAAATTTTGGATTTGCGCTGATAGTTATACAGAGATTGCTTCTCGTCGGGCAGGGCGTTGATGTCGCCTTGCACGAAGCCCTGCTCTAAAAACCAGTGGGCGGTTTGGGTGGTGAGCACAAACAGCTCGCGAATGCCGGCGCGAATGGCTTGGCGTTCCAGCTGCGCCAGCAGCTTTGCCGCGCGCCCGCCTTTCTGGTAGCCGGGGTGGGTAACCACACAGGCCAGCTCGGCTTTGCCGGTGGCGTAGGGGTAGAGGGCGGCGCAGGCCAGCACGGTGCCGTCTTTTTCCATTACGAAAAACTTTTCTATTTCGGTTTCAAGCATTTCCCGCGAGCGGCGCACCAACACACCGGCGCGCTCGAGCGGCTCGATCAATTCAATGATGCCGCCCACGTCGTCGATGGTGGCCGTGCGCAGTTGCTCGTAGTTATCGCGGTACACCATGGAGCCTGAGCCGTCGCGGGTGAACAGCTCCTTCAAAAAGGCGCCATCTTCGCTGAACGACACGATTTGTGCGCGCGGCACGCCCTGGGTACAGGCCTGGTAGCAGGCGGTGAGCGCCAGCCGGCTGCCGTGGGCCGGGCGGCTGTTGGGGGAGTTCAGGTATTGCTCGGCCTCGTGCAGCATAAATTCCCGAATCAGCCCGCCGGTTTCGTCTTCAACGCCGCGACCCTCCACGAAGCTTACAATTTTATCGGCGTTTAAATTCACCGCCACCTGGGTGGCCACCTCGGCAAAGGAGAGATTAAACACCTCGCCCGTGGGCGAATAACCCAGCGGCGATACAATCAAAATGGCGCCCAAATCCAGCGCCTGCTGCATGGTTTTGGTGTTGATGCGCCTGACCTTGCCGGTGAATTGTAAATCGGTGCCGTTGATCACGCCCATGGGCATACCGGTGACAAAATTGCCGCTAATGGCCTGAATTTGCGCACCGTGCATGGGCGAGTTGGGCAGGCCAGTTGAGAGCGCCGCCTCTATGTCTACCCGCACTTCGCCGGCGGCCTGAATGATGGCGGTCATGGCCTCTGGGTCTGTGATGCGCAGGCTCTCGTGAAAGTGCGAGGCCATTTCATCGAGCTCTAGGCGCTCCTGAATTTGCGGGCGGCTGCCGTGCACAATGACCAGCCGCACGCCCAGGCTGTTGAGCAGTGCGATGTCGTAAATGATGTTGTGAAAATTGCTGTGGCGCACGGCCTCGCCAGGCAGCATCAGCACAAAGGTTTTACCCCTGTGGGCGTTGATGTAAGGCGAGGAGTCGCGAAACCAGTCGACATACTGCTGCGCGAGTGTGTGATTATTTTCCTGGGTCATTGCTGAGCCTGATTTAACAAAATGAACGTTGTGCGAAAATTTAGTGGCAGTAGTGGGCGATGAGTTGTCGCAACAGGTGTGTTGCCGGGGCCAATTGTGCCATGGGAATAAACTCGTTGGGCTGGTGAGCCTGATCAATAGAGCCCGGCCCCAACACCACGGTTTCCATGCCGAGGCTTTGTAAAAACGGCGCCTCGGTTGCGAAGGCGGCACTCACCGCCTGCTGGCCAGAGAAGGATTCACAGGCGCGCACCAGCGCGCTCCCGGCCGGTTGCTCGAAGGCGGGCACGTCGTCAAATAGCGCACGCAGCGTGATATCCACATTCAAGGCTTCTGCCACCGGCCGCAGCCGTGCCCCAAGTTGTGCGTGCAGCTCATCGTTATTCATGCCCGGCAGCGCACGCAAATCAAATTGCAGCTCGCAATCGCCACAAATCCGGTTGGGGTTGTCGCCGCCGTGAATGCAGCCAAGGTTTAAGGTGGGCACCTGCACGGTAAAACCCGGGTGTGAAAACTGCGCCTGTAATTCTCTGCGAAAGCGTATCAGCTCACCCATCACCTGGTGCATGGCCTCCAGCGCGTTATTGCCAAGCGCAGGGTCTGAGGAGTGGCCGCTGTGCCCGCGCACATGCACTGCCTCCATCATGATGCCTTTGTGCATGCGAATGGGTTTGAGCGCGGTGGGCTCGCCAATAATTGCCGCGCGCGCCTGAAAGCCGCCACGCAGCGCAAGGGCGCGGGCACCCGCCATGGAGGTTTCTTCATCGGCGGTGGCAATTACGGTGATAGGTGCTTGCAGCTTGTTGAGGTCCAGCCCGCGCAGGGCTGCCAGCACCACCGGGAAGAACCCTTTCATGTCGGTGGCGCCCAGGCCGTAGAGGCGATCGTCGCGCAGGGTTAAATCAAACGGATCTTGCTGCCAGCTGTGGGCGTCATAGGGCACGGTATCTGTGTGGCCAGCCAGCACCAGGCCGCCAGGGCCATGGCCGCGGGTGGCAATCAGGTTGGCCTTGTGGGGCTGATCGGGCAGGGGTTGAAGCTCGCAGGCAAAGCCAAGGTCTGCCAGCCAGTTGGCCAAAAGCTCCACCACCGCGCGGTTGCTGGTATCCAGGCTTGGCGTGGCACAGCTGACCGAGGGCAGGGCCACCAGCTGGCTTAATTCCTGTGTGTAGCGCTTGATATCCACCATACCGCAATCCTTGGGCCGTGAGCCTATAGCTTGATGGCAAGCGGCCCCGCTGGCAATGGGTTAAAGGGCAATCCGGCCCTCGAGGTATTGCACCGCATAGCCACGCAATAACACGCGCGAGGCCTGAAGCTCGCACTCAAGCTCGCCGCCGCGGGCTGACACCTGGCGTGCACTGAGCAGGTTTTTACCCAGCTGCTCGGCCCAATAGGGGGTGAGCTTGGTGTGTGCAGAGCCTGTTACCGGGTCTTCATCTACGCCCACCGCGGGTGCGAAAAACCGGCTGACAAAATCACACTCCGTACCCGGTGCCGTGGCAATAATGCCGCGGTAGGGCAGCTCTGCCAGGGCCTTTGGGTCGGGTTTGATGGCGCGCACAGAGGCTTCATCGGGGCAGCGTACCAGCAGGTCTTCATGGGCAAAGGTGGCACCACAGCTAAGCCCAAGCCCCGCGTTCAGATGCTCTTGTTCGGTGTCACTTAACAGCACCGGCGTTACCGGCTGGGCGGGGAAATCCATCTCCAGCCGGCCGTCTGCCAAGCGCCCAACCGTGAGCAGGCCGCTCTGGGTGTGAAAGTGCACCTGCGCCAAGTGGTGCTTGAGGTTCGCAAATATTACCTCCGCCGTGGCCAGCGTTGCGTGGCCGCACAGGGCAACTTCGTGGGTGGGGGTAAACCAGCGCAGGTGAAAGCCGTCGCCTTTGGCCACAAAAAACGCCGTTTCAGAGAGGTTGTTCTCGCCGGCGATGGCCTGCAGCAGGTCATCGGGTAGCCATTTATCGAGGGGAATCACCGCCGCGGGGTTGCCCTTGAAGCGCGTCTGGGTGAAGGCATCTAACTGGTAAATTGGCAGGTGGCTCACGGAACTCATAGGCCTGTGCTCTTGAGGGTGTGGCCGTGATTGTGGGCGTTTTGAGCGCGCTTGCCAAATGCAAAAAGCTCGACCCCATCAGAATTTGTACCAGGCAGGAATGTGCATGGGCGGTATTTGGTGGATGGTAATAGGTGGTGGGCGGGCTTGGGGCACAGCTGCTAGGTTGTCGCCGGCAGGGAGCCGAGAGCAGGCACACTCGCGGAAATTTTACATTTTAGGGGCTATTCCAGCGCAAAAAATCGTGATTTAGGATTGCCCTGCCACCACTCACTTGCATTTTTGTTCTATAAAAAAGCCCCGGCACAGGCCGGGGCTTTTTAATTGGCTATTGGTCCCAAACCTTAAGAGAACATGCCCTTGAAGGTAAAGAAGAACAAAATGGCCAGCAGCGCACCGGCGGGCAGCGTCACAATCCACGACAGGAAAATGCTGCCAATCACGCGCAGGTTCAATGCGCCAATGCCGCGCGCCAGGCCCACGCCCAATACCGCACCCACCAGCGTGTGGGTGGTGGAAATGGGCAGGCCGGTGCCAGAGGCCAGCACCACAGTGCCGGCGGCACCCAGCTCGGCGGCAAAGCCACGGCTTGGGGTCAGCTCGGTAATCTTTTTGCCGATGGTGGCCATCACCCGGTAACCGTAAGTGGCCAAACCAATCACAATACCAATGGCGCCCACCAGCAAAATCCAGCCAGGCATTAACGCCTTGGCGCCAATGGCACCGGTTTTCACGGTGGATACAATGGCGGCCATGGGGCCTACGGCGTTGGCTACATCGTTTGAACCGTGGGCAAAGGCCATGGAACACGCGGTGAAAATCATCAGAATGGCAAACACTTGCTCAACGTTGGCAAAGCGCGATTGCTCTGTGCTCACAGGCTTCACGCGCGACAACAAGTAAATACCAAAGCCCGCAACCAATAGGCCCACCAAAATAGAAATGCCGGTGGATTCCAGGAAGTTGAGCGACAGGCCGCTGTCTTTGAATACGTGTTTCAAGCCCTTCAGCAGGGTGACCATGCTGATTAAAAAGCCCACGAAGAACATGTACATAGGCACATATTTCTTGGCGTTCTCAAGCGGTGTGGCGGTGTTCAGAATGAGGTGTTGAACGCTTCTGAACAGCAAAAACGACATGGTGCCGGCCAGTACCGGCGAGACAATCCACGAGGCGGCAATGGTGCCCACCTTGCCCCATTCCACGGCCTGCACGGAAATACCGGCCACGGCAAAGCCCACAATGGCGCCCACAATGGAGTGGGTGGTAGACACAGGCCAGCCCAGTACCGAGGCAATCAGCAACCAGGTGCCGGCGGCCAAGAGCGCGGCCATCATGCCGTAAACCAGAAGCTCCGGGGTGTCGGCAATGGCGCTCGGGTCGATAATCCCCTTGCGAATAGTGGCGGTTACTTCACCACCGGCGAGGTAGGCGCCTAAAAACTCAAACACCATGGCGATGATGATCGCCTGCTTGATGGTCAGGGCTTTGGAGCCCACCGAGGTGCCCATGGCGTTGGCAACGTCGTTGGCGCCCACACCCCAGGCCATGAACAGACCAAAGATACAGGCCATCACAATGAAAATATGGCCGTATTCAGCAATTACTGACATGGAAAATTCTCCGCAGTTAGTGAGTTGGCGCTTAGCGCGCCAGCAGCAGCTCTAGCCGGCTGCCTACTTTTTGTGCACGGTCGGCAACATCGCCCACCCAGTCGATCACGCGGTAGAGGAACATCACATCCACCGGTGGCATTTCAGATTCCAGCGCAAACAGTGCGGCACGGATTTGAACTTCCATTTCATCAGCCCGGTTTTCCAACCGGTCCAGCTCGTCGATCATGTTGGCAACTATGTCTACCTCACGACCGGAAAAGCCGGTTTCCAGCAATTCATCCAGCTCGTTGATGGCCTTCAGCGATTGCTCCACGGTTTCCACCGCCGAGCCCACAAACTCCAGCATCTGGTCGCCCAGTGCTTTGGGCAGCTTCATTTTGCGGCCCAGCATGATGCCGGCGATGTCTTTGGCGCGGTTGGCAATGCGATCCTGGCCCGAGAGCAGCTCCAGCAAATCCGAGCGGGGCACGGGCAAGAACAGGCTTTTGGGCAGGTGCAGGCGCAGATCTTTCTTGAGCTTGTCGGCTTCGTTCTCCAGCTCGTGGATCTTGTGCTGCACGCTCTCGGCTGTGGTCCAGTCGTTGGCGATCACCGCCTCGAAGAAGGGTTTCAGCAGGCTTGCGGCATCACTCACCACGGCCATGTGTTCCTGCATGGGCTTGATGGGGGACTTGCCAAATAAAATGGCAAAAGGGTTGGCGCTCGGCATGATTTGCTCTCCCGTAGTTCAGTGCGCGCAGTATAGGGAGAGATGTGCACTGGGTCACGC
Organism: Simiduia sp. 21SJ11W-1; assembly: GCF_024138675.1. Taxonomy (NCBI): domain Bacteria; kingdom Pseudomonadati; phylum Pseudomonadota; class Gammaproteobacteria; order Cellvibrionales; family Cellvibrionaceae; genus Simiduia; species Simiduia sp. 21SJ11W-1. The sequence goes on from NZ_CP090959.1 coordinate 205,753, forward strand.
AACAAATGGTCATATTTCTTTCATATGGAGACCGCAAGGCGCGTATTTCGGCGGTGTGTTACATTCTGCCTATTGCCAGAAGAGAGCGAGGGAAGATGAACCAGTTGGCCGGCCCAGACAGACCATTGGAATTGCGAAAAGTAGCACTGGCGCTGCTGGAAGACGGGCGCATCAGCCAGGGCGACGCCAACCTGCTCATGGGCACGCCGCTCTCTGAAAAGCAAAAAGCCCGCAACCCGCTCGCAATCATTGCCCAGCGCAAGCTGGCAGACCCTTCCCGCAAAGACAAACCGCTCGATGGCGAACAGCTGTCGCGCTGGTTGGCCGAGCGCAGCAATCTGGCCTGGGTAAACATAGATCCGCTGGAAGTGAACGTGGCCCGCGTGACCGAGGTGATGTCGTTCGCCTTTGCCCAGCGCCACAAAATCCTGTGTGTGAAAGTGCTGCCCGACGAGCTGGTAGTGGCCACCGCCGAGCCCCACGTAAACAACTGGGTTGAGCAGCTCACCCACACCGCCCGCAAGGGCATCACCAAGGTGATTGCAGACCCAGACGACATAGACCGCTACACGGTGGAGTTCTACTCGCTGGCCAAATCCATCTCCGGGGTGGGCGCCGGTGGCACCTCGGCTGCCAATAATTTCGAGCAGCTGCTGGAAGTGGGCGCCGCCAAAGACCCGGAGGCCAATGATCAACACATCGTCAATATTGTGGATTGGCTGCTGCAATACGCCTTCGAGCAGCGCGCCTCCGACATCCACATAGAACCCCGGCGCAACATTGGCCGGGTGCGCTTTCGTATCGATGGCGTCTTGCACCAGGTCTACGAGCTGCCCATGAACGTCACCACGGCCGTCACCTCGCGCTTGAAGGTGCTGGGCCGCATGAACGTGGCCGAAAAGCGCAAGCCGCAAGATGGCCGCATCAAAACCAAAAGCCCCGATGGCAACGAAGTGGAGTTGCGTTTATCCACACTGCCCACAGCCTTCGGCGAAAAAATGGTGATGCGTATTTTCGACCCAGACGTACTGCTGCGCTCGTTCGAGCAGCTGGGGCTGGTAGGCGATGACCTCATCCAGTGGCAAGACATGCTCGCCAACCCCAACGGCATCGTGCTGGTGACAGGCCCCACGGGCTCCGGTAAAACCACCACGCTCTATTCGTCGCTCAAGCGCCTGGCCACCGATCAGGTGAATGTCTCCACCATTGAAGACCCGATCGAAATGGTGGAAGACGCCTTCAACCAAACCCAGGTGCAGCACAACATAGGGCTCGATTTTGCCGCCGGCGTGCGCACCCTCATGCGCCAGGATCCAGACATCATCATGGTGGGTGAAATCCGCGATCTGGAAACCGCCGAGATGGCCATTCAAGCATCGCTCACAGGCCATTTGGTGCTCTCGACGCTACACACCAACGATGCGCCGGCAGCAGTGGCGCGCATGGTGGATTTAGGCGTGCCTGCCTACCTCATCAAGGCCTCGGTGTTGGGGGTGATGGCCCAGCGGCTGGTGCGCACCCTCTGCCCGCACTGCAAAGAATCGCAACCGGTAGATGCCGCCGCCTGGCAACAACTGGTCGCCCCTTGGAAGGCCGCGGCACCGGCCAAGGTGTATCAACCTGTGGGCTGCCTGGAGTGCCGCAATACAGGCTACCTTGGGCGGGTGGCCATCTACGAAATTATGGTGCTCTCAGATGCCATCAAAGCGTTGATTAAAGACGACGGCGATTTAATGGTGCTTAGAAAACAAGCCGTTAAAGAAGGCATGCGCACCCTGCGGCTTGCCGGCGCGCAAAAAGTGGGCGCGGGGCTTACCACCATTGAAGAAGTGATGCGTGTGGCACCGGCGCCGGATAAGGATTAGTTCAATAAATTAATAGGGAATGTTATGCGTTGGTATTACGGATTTTTAGTGCTGCTCATGGGTTGTAGCACAATGAAACAATCGCTACCGCAAGATGCACAAGTCAGCATGGGCAGCGCCTATATTTTTGGAAGTTTCGAGCTGGAAAGCCATAAGTTGTTGGGTTTTACCTGTGCAGGAGGAGTAGCGTTAGCCTTAAAGGGGCCTACACGGGAAGATTTCCTGGCGTTTGACGAACCAAGGCATTGGAGCCATGGTGTCAAAAGTTATTCTGTTGTGCCTGGGGAGTATCAACTGAATAAGTGGCTAGGCACGCACTCCAGAATTGGAAAAGATGGAGGCCAACATACTGGGCGAAAAGCGGTTGATTACCCTTTCAGTCTTTCCTTTACCGCCGAACCTGGAACCTTGTATTACATAGGTGATTTTGACGGACGGGCTCAATGTATGTGCGCTAGCGGTAAGCACTGTGCATACATCTCAGCGCCGAATGATAATTTTAATGCACGGTTGCAAGAGCTGCTGGAAGTGTATCCGGCTTTGAAAGATCTGCGGCCGGTTAATCTGATGCCACAGTTTGTGTATACAGGAGGCGGTGGAGATTTGTAGATGGTGGCTATGCACGGCTTTGCTGATGTAAGAGCGCCACAAACTTCGTTTCTTCGTTGGCCATAATATGTTTCGCATTGCTTGTGTTTTTACAGGTGCATTCAGCGAATGTTTACACCATTCTCGTTGTCGGGTAATGAATACAAGAGTGGCGTTTTAATGCGTCTTTTTTTGTTCTCTATCGCGCTCAGTTTACTTACCGGTTGCGCTGCTGAAGTATCATTAAGCTCTCAACAAAAAGAAATAAATGATTTCGCCCAAGCCAATTGCCTGTTTTGGTATTTCAAAGATCAGGGCTTGCCATTAGAGGATATACGCGCGATTGCCGGCGGCATGGTGGAAACCAGCAATTTACCGGCTGAGGTGTTCCAGGAGATCGCCCAAGCTGTGCAGTCTTTTACGCCTGTCACTGGCAGCAAAGCCAATATTGATCCCAATTTATCCCGTTGCTTTCAGTTGCACGAAAACGCGGCCTTGCAGGCGATAGTGAATCGCTACCCTTAGTACCTTGCAGGCTGTTTCACACCAGCAAATTCAGGCATTATCAACTCCAGGGTTAAGGAGAAGATATGACCAGGTTGGATGTGACAGCGCCACTGCAATTGCAGGCACCAAAAGACGGCTGGGGGTGCGACCTCGATGCCCTGTTGGCAGGGGTAGATGAGGTAATAGATCAGGTTAACGTACCTCACCTCCAACGCCTTTTCACCGCCAGCAACTTTGCCGCCGAGCAACTAACCAAGCACCCCGATTGGCTGCCCCACATAGCAGACGACAGCCTCTATCCAGCAGGCGCACCCACGCGCGATTTTGATGCATTGCTCAGGCAAACCCTCACCGGTGAAGAAGACGAAGACGCCTTCAACCGAGCGTTGCGATTGTTTCGCCACCGCGAGCAGGTGCGCTTTATTTATCGGGAGTTCAACGGCCTTGCACCACTGGCAGAAACCACCGCCGAGCTTTCGGCGCTGGCCAGTTGTTTGCTAAACGCCGCGCTGGCCTGGCATTACCCGCGCCTGTGTGAACAGTTGGGTGCGCCCATCGGGCGCGCCTCGGGCAAGCCGCAACCCATGGTGGTGCTGGGTATGGGCAAGCTGGGTGCCTGGGAGCTTAATTTATCGTCGGATATCGATCTGATTTTTGCCTTCCCAGAGTCCGGTGAAACCAACGGCGCGCGTGCGCTCGACAACCAACAATTTTTTACCCGCCTGGGCCAGCGGCTGATCAAAAGCCTGGATACCCTCACAGCCGAAGGCTTTTGTTTTCGTGTAGACATGCGCCTGCGCCCGCACGGCGACTCCGGAGCATTGGTGTCTAACTTCAACGCCGTGGAAGACTACTACCAAACCCAGGGCCGCGACTGGGAGCGCTTCGCCATGATCAAGGCGCGGCCCGTGGCGTGGGTGGGCGAGGGCGGTGCTGTTGCCGCCGAAAAACTCATGGCCCTGCTCACGCCATTCACCTACCGCCGCTATGTGGATTTTTCCGCCTTCGATTCACTGCGCAACATGAAAAACCTGATCAGCCGCGAAGTGCAGCGCAAGGGTTTGCAAGACGACGTCAAGCTTGGTGGTGGCGGCATTCGCGAAGTGGAATTTGTGGGCCAGGCGTTCCAGCTGATTCGCGGTGGGCGCGATATGGCCCTGCGCGAGCGCCGGGTATTGCCCCTGTTAAACCTCCTGGCCGAGTGGGAGTTACTGCCGCCCAGAGCTGCCGAAGATTTGGCCGGTGCCTATGTTTTTTTGCGCCACACAGAGCACGCCTTACAAGCGCTGGACGATCGCCAAACCCAATCGCTACCGGCCGAACCCGCCGCCCAGCAACGCCTGGCCCGGGTCATGGGTTTTGCTGATTGGCCCGCCTTTTATGCGGTGCTCAGCAAGCATCGCGCGCGCGTGCACGAAGAGTTCAAGGCCGTTATCGCAAGCCCGGATGACGAAGACGAAGCCGCCGAAGAAACCGACATCCAGCACTGGGCAGACTTTTTGGCGGGCTTGCACAAAACCGGCCAGGGTGTAGATGCCGAACAGGCACAGGCCTGGCTTGAGGCATTGGGCTTTGATGCGCCGGCGGCGGTGTTAAGCCAGCTGCAAGATTTGTATGGGTTGCGTGCATTGGCCATGATGCAGGCCAGCGGCCGCGACCGGTTTGATCACTTCATGCCGCGCTTGATGGCGGTGCTGGCGCAAACCTCGGCCAGTGCCGAAACCCTGCAGCGGGTGCTCAAACTCGTTGTGGCAGTGCTGCGGCGCTCGGCCTACCTAGTGCTGTTAATTGAAAACCCCGCCGCACTGGCGCAACTGGTTACCCTGTGCGCCGCCAGCCCCTGGATTGCCGATCAGCTCTCGCGCCACCCGGCACTGCTCGATGAACTGCTGGATACCCACAGCCTCTATCACCCGCCCAACCGCGCTGAACTTACCGACGAGTTGCGCCAGGCCACGCTGCGCATCAACCGCGATGACCTAGAGGCCCAGATGGAAGCCCTGCGTTACTTCAAGTTGGCCCACGGCCTGCGGGTTGCCGCCTCAGAGGTTGCAGGTGTACTGCCTTTGATGAAAGTGAGCGATTACTTAACCTGGCTTGCCGAGGCCATACTCGACTATGTGCAGCAGCTGGCCTGGGAGCTGATGGTGGCGCGCCACGGCTACCCGGTGGTGGCGGGCAACGCGGTTACCGAGCCCGAATTCATTGTGGTGGGCTACGGCAAGCTGGGCGGCATTGAGCTGGGGCACGGGTCAGATCTGGATTTGGTGTTTGTGCACAACACCGACATCAACGGCTACACAGACGGCGAGCGCTCGCTCGACAACCAAAGCTTCTACACCCGCATGGGCCAGAAAATCATCCACATCCTCAATACCCAAACCATTTCAGGCCAGGTGTATGAAGTGGATATGCGCCTGCGTCCTTCAGGCAATTCAGGCTTGCTGGTGACATCGCTCACAGCCTTTGAAAAATACCAGCGCAACGAAGCCTGGACATGGGAACACCAGGCCTTGGTGCGCGCGCGGGTGGTGTGCGGTGAGGCCGCCCTTGCCCGGCGCTTTGAACAGTTGCGCCTTGAACTTTTGTGCCAGCCCCGCGATCTCGCCAAATTGGCGGCTGATGTAGTGGCCATGCGCGAGAAGATGCGCGCAAGCCTGGGCTGCACCAAGGCCGGCCTGTTCCACCTCAAGCAGGATGCCGGTGGTATCGTAGATATTGAATTTATGGTTCAATACGCCGCTTTAGCTTGGGCCCACCAAGTGCCGGCGCTGGTGCGATACTCGGACAACATTCGCATACTCGGCTGTCTGGAAGAAGCAGATCTCATGGCGGCAGACGATGTTGCCAGCCTGATCCGAGCCTACAAAGCCTACCGATCAACGGGTCACGCACTGGCGTTACAACGCCAGGCAGTAACCCTTGAAGACAGCCAATTTCGCACAGAGCGCGCTGCCGTAACAGACCTATGGCAACGGTTGTTTGGGCCCGTAACCGAGACCAAGCCCCCGGGCAGTTAACCCGTGCGGGGCACCGAATTGTTAGGAGTAGGCCATGAATTTTGCCGATCGCGACGGCGTCATCTGGTTGGATGGCGAACTAATCCCCTGGCGTGACGCCAAGGTACACGTACTCACCCACACGTTGCACTACGGCATGGGTGTGTTCGAAGGCGTGCGGGCCTACAACACCGAAAGCCATGGCACGGCCATCTTCCGCCTGCAAGAGCACACAGATCGCTGGTGCCGCTCGGCCCACATCATGCGCATGGACATGCCCTTTGATAAGGCCACGCTCAACGAAGCCCAAAAACTTGTGGTGCGCGAAAATAATCTCGAAGAAGCCTACCTGCGCCCCATGGCATTCTTGGGCAGTGAAGGCATGGGCCTGCGCGCTGATAAATTGCAAACCCACGTGATGGTAGCCGCCTGGGAGTGGCCCTCGTACATGTCGCCCGAGGCGCGCGAGCAAGGCATAAAAATCCGCACCTCCAGCTACACCCGCCACCATGTGAACATCTCCATGTGCAAGGCCAAGGCCAACGGCAATTACATCAACTCCATGCTGGCACTGCGTGAGGCCATCGAGTGCGGTTGTGAAGAGGCGCTGCTGCTGGATAACGAAGGCTACGTGGCCGAAGGCAGCGGTGAAAACTTTTTCATGGTGCGCGATGGTGTGATTTACACCCCCGAGCTCACCTCCTGCCTGGACGGCATCACCCGCAACACCATTTTCCAGTTGGCGGCCGAAGCCGGTTACACCATCAAGGAAAAACGCATCACCCGCGATGAAGTGTACGTGGCCGACGAAGCCTTCTTTACCGGCACCGCCGCCGAAGTGTTGCCTATTCGCGAGCACGATGGCCGCGTAATCGGCGAAGGCCGCCGCGGGCCGATTACCACAGTATTGCAGGCGGCCTACTTTGACGCCGTGCGCGGGGTAGGCAACAAGCACCCGCAGTGGCTGGCGCCGGTAAGCGCCTGATTTATGCGCAGCGCTATAGCGCCAATGCTCTACAGTTAGCAGCAGGTTTATTTAACGGTTACCCATGGATATAGCGCTCAGCATTTATCACTACTCGCCCTTCCAGGGCCACGCGCGCCACTGTGCCAACATTGCCCGCGAACTGGTGCGCCGTGGCCACACCGTACGCGCCTATGCCATGAAGTGGGAAGGCGATGCCCCAGACGGCGTGCGCTTTGTGCAGGTGCCGGTAAAAAGCAAAGTACCTGAAGAGCGCAACGCCTTTTTCTACCGTTGGGTGCAAGCGCATTTGCAAAAATTCCCCGTGCAATGTCACGTGGGCTTTAACAAAATGCCCAAGCTGGATGTGTGCCTGGTTACCGAAGGCTGCTACAAAGCCCAAGTGGCTGAAAGCTGCACCTGGGTGCACAAGATGACACCCGCCTACAAATTTTGGGCTGGCTGTGAAGAGGCCGTGTTCGGGCCTGAATCTTCAACGCAAATCCTGTTGATGTCTGGTGCCCAGCGCGCGATTTTTGCCAACCAGTTCCCTGATGCCACCGCGCGTATGCACCTGTTGCCGCCGAGTGTAACCAGTGATCGCAAGGCCACCCTTGAAAGCGAATTGCACAAGCTGGAATTTCGCCGCCAGCAGCAGGTCAAACCCGATGAGCTGGTGTTGCTGTGCGTCATGACGCGCTTCAAGCGCCAGGGGCTCATGCGGCTCATTGAAGCCATGGCCGCGTTGCCTGCGCCATTAAAAACGCGCGTGCGCCTATGGGTGGTGGGCAATGATAAGCCAGACCCCTACGTTGCCCAGGCGGCAACCCTTGGAGTTGCAGAGAAGATTATTTTCTTTGGTGGCCGTGAAGACGTACCCCGGTTTATGCAAAGCGCCGATTTACTGGTGCACCCGGCGCACCGCGACATGACCGCCACCGTACTGCTTGAAGCCATGGCCTCGGGCCTGCCGGTACTGGCAACCACCACCTGTGGTTATGCGCCTCTGGTGAAAAAAGCCAATGCCGGTTTGGTGGCGCCTTTTCCCTATCAGCAAACGGAGTTCAATACGTTGCTGGCAAAGGCGCTCGCCACCGACGAGCGCATGGATTGGGGTAACAACGCACTGGAATTTACCGACAACCGCGATATCTACTCACTCGCCCAGAAGGCGGCAGATATCATTGAAGCCAGCGTTACCCGCGCCGGTTAGGATTAAGCCCATGTTTCATTGTGATGCCTCGCTTGAAACCCTGCTGAAAAAACACCACCTGCACGATGCCGCCCGGCTGTGGGATTGGTGTGCGCAAAAAATAAATTTCGCCCCGGGCCAGGGCTTGTCTGATAAAAAAACCGCAGACATCAACTTCGATGGTGACAGCGCAAGCTACCGCGTTTACATCAGCCAAAACCAGTTAGAGCGCAAGGGCTGGTTGTGGCAAACCCGGCCTAAGCTGCGCGAGCTTTACCAGAACCATTTGTTGTGTGAAGCCCGCGGCATCGCCACTACAGAGGCCGTGTGTTACGGCGAGCAGCGCCTGCCAGATACCCAGTGTTGGCGCGCGTTGATGCTGGTGCGCACACCCACAGATTTCAAAAGCGCACACGAGTTTGTAAAGCAATGGCCAAGCCTTGCGCTTGCAGAGCGCCAGCCAGTGCTGGATACCTGGGCCACCCACATTGCCGCTATGCACAACCAGCGCTTAGCGCACCACAATTTGCATTCGGTTAATGTGCTGATGAACGCCCAGCGCGAGGTGCGCATAGATCACCTTGAGCGCTTGGGTTATCAATGGCGCACGGTGGTGGCAAGCGTGAATGACCTTGCCTGTTTTATGCGCGGCATGGCCGCCTTCGACACCGCAGATACCGAGTATTTTTTGCAGCAGTACTGGCGCCATTGCAAGTTAGGCTTAACCTACCAGGGTTTGCGTCAGCGGGTATTGGCGCAAGCCGCAAGCACAGCAACCCAGGCCCAATAGCAGGCAACACATGCACACTGTATTGGTAACCGGGGGCTGTGGTTTTATCGGTTCGGCCTTGGTACGCAGGCTTTTGGCGCGCGGCTTTTGTGTACACAATATTGATAAGCGCACCCAGGCGGCCAACCCCTCGCTCGATCATCTGGAAGGCCCGCAATACCATTGGCACAATATCGATCTGGCCCAGGGCCCCGCGCCGGTTGCAGCACTGTTAGCGCGCACAAAGCCGCGCTTTATTTTTCATTTGGCCGCTGAAACCCACGTTGATAATTCCATTGCCGCACCCTTGGTGAGCGTGCAAAACAACGTGTTGGGTGCGGCAAATTTGTTGGAAGCGGTACGCACCAGTGGCGCGCAAGCCGCGCAAATGCTTGAAAAAATTGTGTGGGTTTCAACCGATGAAGTGTACGGCGATTGCGCAGACACAGGCCCAAACCACGCGTTTTTGGAATCTCACAAGCTGCAGCCCAGCTCGCCTTATTCGGCCTCTAAATCCGCCGCTGATCAACTGGCGCTGGCCTGGCATCGCACCTTCGGTGTGCCGGTGGTTTTATCGCGCTGCAGCAACAATTACGGGCCCTGGCAATTTCCCGAAAAATTAATCCCCAAATTTATTGCGCGGGCCTTGGTGGGCAGCCCATTGCCACTGTATGGCGATGGCTTGCAACAGCGCGAATGGCTCTATGTTGAAGATCACGTAAGCGCCTTGATGCTACTGGCTGAGCGCGGGCAATTGGGTGAAATATATAATGTGGGCAGTGACGCTCTGTGCACCAATCGCGAATTAATTAATACACTTTGCCAGCTATTGGATGCAGCCAGCCCCGCGGGCGCGCCCCACGCAACCCTTATTACACAAGTAGAAGATCGCCCCGGCCATGACCGCTGCTACAAAGTATGCTGGCAAAAGATCAAGGCGTTGGGCTGGGCGCCCGCCACGTCACTGGCTGACGGCCTGCAGCAAACCGTTGCCTGGTATTTGGCTAACCGCAAATTTTTAGCCGCAGGTGAAAGCAAATGAGTACGCGAAGGCACTTAACTTGGCAAATGCAACTCGCAAGGCAAAATCGCATCACAGGGCGCGCACTGTGAATAGCGCTGCAGTTGAGCAGATCACCATAACGCCCCTGGCGCTACCCGGTGTTTTATTATTGCGTCCGCTCACACATCGCGACAGCCGGGGAGCGTTCACCGAAACCTGGCGGGCAAGCACCTACCGCGCGCTGGGCCTGCCAGATTTTGTGCAAGATAACCTGGTGCATTCCAAGGCCTGTGTACTGCGCGGCATGCACTATCAAACCCGCAAGCCCCAGGGCAAATTAATTTGTGTATTGCAAGGCGCAGTGCAAGACATAGTGGCCGATATTAATCCGCGCAGCGCACATTTCGGGCAGCATGTTTCGGTGCAATTAGATGCACAGGCGGGCGATCAACTCTATGTGCCGCCGGGTTATGCGCACGGCTATTACACGCAATCGAACTCGGCAATGGTGCTGTATAAATGCACCGACTATTATGACCCAGAGGGCCAGGGCGGTTGCCGCTGGGACGACCCGCTACTGGCCTTGCCTTGGCAGCTAAAGGGCGCTCCCACAGTGGCACCGCGGGATGAAAAGTGGCCGCCGCTGGCAGCGCAGTAGCTGGGCCTGCACGTTTTCAGCCGATCTCGCGCGGCGATAAGACATCTGGGTTTTTTTGATTTTTTTGAAGGCTGGATTATAAAAGCGCATGCAAAATATTTTACTTTTAGGCGCAACAGGCCAAGTGGGGCAGGCATTGCGCGCAAGCCTGCCCGCAGAATATTTTTTAACAGCGCCCATGCGCGCCGAGGTAGATTTTCAGCAAGCTGGTGAGCTGGCTGCAACAGTGAGCGCCCATCGCCCGGCGCTGGTAATTAATTGCGTGGCCTACAATCAGGTCGATGGCGCCGAGCTCGATCCCGCCTTGGCTATGCGCATCAATCACAGTGCGGTGGCGGAACTTGCCGAGGCCTGCGCGGCCCATGACATTCCGCTCATTCATTTTTCAACGGATTATGTCTTTCCAGGGCGAACTGTAGAGGACGGGGCCTTGCCCGCACTTTATACCGAGGCCGATGCAGTGGGGCCCGTAAACCACTATGGCCGCAGCAAGTTGGCCGGTGAGCAGGCAGTGGCTGCCGTGGCACGCAATCTGGTGTTGCGGGTGAGCTGGGTGTTCAGCGAATTCGGCACCAACATGGGCAGCCGTATAGTGCAGCAGGCGGCACGTGGGCAGACGCTGGCAATGGCCTGCGACCAATTCGGCTCACCCACCTATGCAGGCCACATTGCCGAGGCCGTGTGGTTGCTTGCCGCCGAACTGCTAAATGGCACGCAGGGCGGGCTCTACCACCTTTCCGGCACGGCAGCGGCCAGCCGCCTTGAGCTTGCCCGTGCTTTGGTGGGTGCCGCCACCGATGCCGGCATCGCAGCCGAGGGCGTCAGCATCAAACCCGTGAGCCAGCAGCAGTTTGCAGCCCAGGCCACCTCACCCATTGCGCCAAGGCCCCAGTGGTCGCCATTGTGTGCTGCAAAGCTCGGTGAGCGCCTCGGGCGCACCTTGCCGCACTGGCGTGAAGGGCTTGCGCGAACGGTTCAGGGCCTTAAGGTGCGGGGGCTATAACGAGGTCTTTATAGAAATGATGCCTTTTTGCCTTGAACGTCCGCCAACCGCCCTTAAAAGCAGAGAAAAAAGGCTACTCTGTGGGGCTGCCTCCAACGCAGATAGTTTTGGCCTAGCCTGTTAGAATAGCGCCCTCAGTAATTCAGACCCATCACTATGAGCAAATCCAAATCCCCTAGGGTTAGCCACCCCGAAGAGGTTCAACCGCAAACCGCGGGGCAAATATACCTGCGCCTGCTTGGTTATGTGCGCGCCCATGCCGGCCTGTTTGCCATCAGCATTGTGGGGCTTGCCATATTTGCGGTATCTCAGCCTATGTATGCGTGGGTGATGGAATACCTCATCGACGAAGCCATTCCCAATAACCGCCCCGAAGACCGGTGGATAGTCCCGGCGGCACTGATTGCGATTTTCGCTGTGCGCGGCCTGGGCCAGTTTATTGGTAACTATTTTATTTCGCGGGTGTCTTACGCCATCGTACACATGCTCAGGCGCCAGCTGTTCGACCAGCTGACCCACATGCCTGGCAGCTATTTCGACAACAACAACTCAGGCCATTTAATTTCACGCATTACCTACAATGTGCAGCAAGTAACGGGCGCCGCCACAGAGGCTTTTAAAGTGGTGGTGCGCGAGGGCCTTACCGTAGTGGCCCTGATGTCGTACCTGATATACAAAGACTGGAAGCTCACGCTGATTTTTTTAGGCGTGGGCCCGTTGATTGGCCTGATTGTATGGCAGGTGGGTTTGCGCCTTCGCAAGCTTAGCGCCAAGGTGCAAGCCTCTATGGGTGATGTAACCCATGTGGCCTCAGAAATGATTAACGGCTACCGCGTCATGCGCTCATTTGGCGGCGAGCAATATGAAAAAGACCGCTTTGAAAAAGCCTCTGCGCGCAACACCAAACAAAACATAAAAATTTCTCTCACCAGTTCTGCCAATACCCCGGTTATCCAAATACTGGTGGCCGTAGCCATGGGCTTTGTGGTGTATCTGGCGCTAACATTCATGGGCACATCAGAGCCTGGCGCCTTTGTGGCCTACATCACCGCTGCCGCACTTATCCCCAAACCCATTCGCCAGTTGAGTGAAGTGAACTCCACCATTCAAAAAGGTATTGCAGCGGCCAGCACCATCTTTACCCAGCTCGATCAAATTACCGAGCAAGATACCGGCACGCACCAATCCGGCCGTGTACGCGGCGAGCTGACCATTCGCAATTTGAATTTTGCCTACGAAGGCGACAAGCGCGTTCTACACGATATCAACCTCACCGTGGCACCTGGCAAAACCGTGGCGCTGGTAGGCCGCTCAGGTAGCGGAAAAACCACACTTGCCAGCTTAATTCCACGGTTTTATCAGCACCGTGAAGGCGAGATTTTACTGGATAACCTGCCCATACAAGATTACACCTTGCAAAGCCTGCGCGAACAAATTGCGCTGGTGGGCCAGCAGGTCACCCTATTTAACGACACCATCTACAACAACATCGCCTACGGCACTTTAGCCTCTGCCAGCGAAGCAGAGGTTATGGAAGCCGCGCGCGCAGCCCATGCCCTTGAGTTCATCGAGCAAATGCCAGAGGGCATGCAAACCCTCATTGGTGAAGATGGCGTGCGGCTCTCGGGCGGCCAGCGACAGCGCTTGGCTATTGCCAGGGCACTTTTGAAAAACGCACCGCTGTTGATTTTAGATGAGGCCACCTCCGCGCTTGATACCGAATCAGAGCGCAGCATTCAATCCGCGCTGGAAGCCGTGATGCGCAACCGTACAACGCTTGTGATCGCGCACCGCTTATCGACGATTGAAAGCGCCGATCACATTGTGGTCATGGATGCCGGGCGCATCGTCGAGCAAGGCACGCACGAAACACTCATCGCCCAGCAGGGTTATTACGCCAAATTGCACTCCATGCAATTTGAAGAACACAACGAATAAGCACGAGGCTCACCATGCTGTTAAACATGCCGCAATTTACGCAATCACAGGTGCTGGTTATTGGCGATGTGATGCTCGATCGCTATTGGCATGGCGGCACCTCACGCATCTCGCCCGAAGCGCCAGTGCCGGTAGTAAAAGTTGATCAGGTAGAAGATCGCCCAGGCGGTGCTGGCAACGTTGCGCTAAACATTGCCGCACTTGGTGCTGGTTGCGCACTTGTGGGTATAGTTGGCAACGATGAAGCAGGCGATGCACTAAAAACAAGGCTTTCAGCCGCCAACGTGCATACAGATTTTCAAGTGGTGGAGGGTAAGCCCACCATTACAAAGTTACGTGTACTGAGCCGGCACCAGCAATTGCTGCGCATGGATTTTGAAGAGCCTTACGCACCGCAAGACAGCTCGGAATTTGCCGCCAAGGCCGAAGCGCTCATTGCACACATGGGTGCGGTAATTTTGTCTGACTACGCAAAAGGCAGTTTGGCTGAAGTGCAAACACTCATTGCCCTTGCCAATAAACACCAAGTGCCCGTACTGGTAGACCCTAAAGGCTCAGATTTCAGTCGCTACCAACATGCCACCTTAATGACACCCAACCTGCACGAGTTTGAAACCGTTGTGGGCAAATGTGAAACCGAAAGCCAATTGGTTGAAAAGGGCTTGGCGCTACTTGAGCAGCTGGGTTTACAAGCGCTGTTAATCACCCGTGGTGAGCACGGCATGACACTGCTTCGCAAAGGTAAAGCCGAATTGCATCTGCCCGCGCGGGCACGCGAAGTGTATGACGTCACCGGTGCCGGCGATACGGTTATATCTGTACTGGCTGCAAGTCTCGCCGCCGGCGAAGAGTTGCCACAAGCCGTGGGGCTTGCAAACCTCGCAGCCGGTATTGTAGTGGGTAAACTCGGCACGGCCACCATCAGCGCTCCCGAGCTGCGCCGCGCAGTAAAGCTTGAGCAAGGCAGCGAGCGCGGTGTGCTCATAGAAGAACAATTGCTGATGGCAATTGAAGAAGCTCGCGCTGCGGGCGAACGCATAGTATTTACCAACGGCTGCTTCGACATTATTCACGCAGGCCATGTGGGTTATCTGGAAGATACCCGCGCCCTGGGCGACCGGTTAATTGTGGCAATTAATTCCGATGCCTCGGTAAAGCGCCTTAAAGGCGCCGGCCGCCCAATCAACCCGGTAGACCGAAGAATGGCAGTACTTGCTGGTTTGGAGGCGGTAGATTGGGTGACTTTTTATGACGATGATACGCCCGAAAGGCTACTTAAACTCATCAAGCCCGATGTGCTGGTAAAAGGCGGCGACTACACAGAAGATCAAGTGGTAGGCCATGAAATTGTAAAAGCCTATGGCGGCACCGTAAAAGTGCTGAGTTTTTTTGAAAATGTCTCTACAACCGCCATTGTTGAAAAAATTCAACGTGATCATGAACGCAAAAAATAGTCACCGTTACTTTTGTGCCTAAAAAGCATTACACGCGGTGATGGCAATAAACTTTGTTAGCCTGTGTTTTCCAAAGGTCTTGTCAGCTGGCCAGACTTTTACGCTGTATGTTGAAAAGGCAGGCGAGCGTTAGTGTTAGGAAGAAAGGCTGCCGGCGTTGCAAGCCGTAATTGGTCTGGCTGTTGCACCCAATAACTTGCCGGCGCCTCACCAATTTGATCCATTGGGCTAATCACACCCAGCTTGCCCCTGTTTACTACGTGAGTATAAATCTCTGTGGTTTTCAAATCGCTGTGGCCCAACAACTCCTGAATAGTGCGTAAATCATAGCCGCGCTCTAATAGGCGTGTTGCAAAACTGTGCCTGAAAGTGTGGCAGGTTACGTATTTGTCTATATCAAGTTGCCGCACCAGCTTACGCAGGTGCTTACTTACTGCAGATTGATGCAAATGATGCCTGCGTATTTCGCCTGTGCGTGGGCAGCCTCCAACCGATGTTGCAGGAAATAAAAATTGCCACTTGGTTTCGCTACTCGCCTTCGGGAACTTCTTGGCTAGCGCATTGGGCATATACACCTCGCCGTATCCGCGGGCCTGATCATAAGCATGCAGTTTTCGTACGGCATCTATCTGTTGTGCCAGCGGGGCCATCAAGCTTGCCGGCAAAATACAGGTGCGATCTTTACGGCCTTTTCCGCTTCGCACTACCAAAATCTGATTGTCAAAATCCAAATCAAGAATACGCAGGTTCAACACTTCAGCAATTCGCAGGCCCGCGCCATACATAATCGAAAACATCAGTTGATACGGCTTCTTGGCATTGCCAATAATCAAGGCTGCCTCCCGGCTCGACAGCACAACGGGAATGCGCACGGTGGCTTTGCCAAACCGGTAGTTCAACCCTTCAATTGGGGTTTGCAAAAACTGGTTATACAAAAACATCAGCGCATTCAGCGCCACTTTTTGGGTGTTTACAGACACATTGTTATGCGCAGCCAGGTGGGTTAGAAAGGCCTCAATATCAAGAGCTTTAAGCCGCAAGGGGTGCGCCATCTTATGAAATCGAATAAATCGCACTATCCAATGGATGTATGTTTGCTCAGTTCGATAAGCCAAATTCCGGTAGCGAATAAACGCCCGTAATTGGTCCAGAAACCGAACAGGCTTTTCGGGAACATATACCGGAACATCGTCTATAGGTTCCACTTTTTGCATGGCCTTCCACCTAAAATATATATGTATATATATACAGTATATCTAAATGAGCACTTCGTCAAATACCTTTTTTCAGTAGCTATGGCTCAGTTTTCTCTGGGCATCTAATGCAGTTTTTATGTATGTTTCTTGTTAAAATTAAGAGGTTATGCGGTATATTTCGAGAAGTTCTCTCGGAGATACATTGCCAGCATTACTTTGGCGGGCATGAAATTAATGATTTAGGCGCCAGAAATATCAAGCCAAAATCAAAAATACAGGGACCCAGCGTGGAAAATGCAGATTTTTAGAAAATAAATATCCGCGCTTCGTCCGTTGAATAAGCTGTTAGTTTCTTAGGAGTATTGAATGGAATCTGTTCCATATACGATTGAAGTGATAGAGAAGTTAAGGTGGAATTCCCATCTTGGGAAGCATAGCCATTTCTATGCGTCGCAAAGTGGTCGGCACCTTCATATAATATGTGGTATTCCAATAGTCTTAATTAATTTGATTCTTGGCTCGGTATTTTTTGCACTTCTTGGCACTGAGCTTCCAGACTGGAGTAAGTGGGTTGGTGCTATATTAGCCTTAACCGCGGCTCTACTTGGTGGCGTTCAAACTTTTTTCAACTTCAAAAAAAGCTATGAAGGTCACCGTGAAATTGGCAATGAATACCTCGCCGTAGCACGAGAGTGTGAACGCCTTATTGCGCTGTATTTTGATCAAATACTCGACTTAGAGCACCTGTCCAACAAAATTGAATCTCTTAATTCTCAGTACTCTTCAATTAACCAGAGAGCTGAAGAGTACATAGTAACTGAGAAAGCATATAAAAAGGCTTTAGAGGCGCAGAATAAAAAAGCAGAAAAAGAGCCTTCTTTGGTTCAAAAGATGCAGTCTGCGAAGCCAGAAACTAACAAATCAAGCCAAGGGACGCAGCCAAGCTGCGCCCCTGCTTGAGGCGTTAGCGGTACAAAGTATGAAGCACATTACCGGTCTTATAGTTGTCCTGCTATTAAGCTTTGCCAGCGCATCACAAGGAATTGAAATGAGTGAATATCAACAAGAAATAATGAATCGGAGAGTTTCTGAAGCACGAGTGCTCTGGAATACGATGGAATCTGAAGGGTTTACTCCAGCAACTGTTGCGGCACTAGATTTTGTGTTCTTCTCAAACTCAGAGAATGAAGCTAAAGAACTAATAGAACAACTTTCTGAAAACTATTCATTAGAACTGGCACCAGCATCTGAAAAGGATTATGTACTAATCAAGGGAACTACTCGGCCATATGGCAATGAGTTCACCTTTGAACAGTGGTTAAACTGGGTGGAGTTTATGGTTTCTGTTGGATTTAGTCACAATGCAGTATTTTCAACATGGTCGGTATATGCTCAAAGTAGCAAAACCACTTGGTCCTCAGAATCTATTGAGGTTCAGTAATGTGCCAATACACCGCTAACAAGGCCATCAAAAATCGCTCCACTACGTTCCGCTGGACCTCCTTACGCTGCGCTCCAGTCGGCCCTTTATGGCGGCGTTATGCGGAAAGGCGAAATCCTGAGGTTGGTGGCACACAACTTACTTCGTAGTCATGATCAGCGCGGTATCAAAGTGAAGCGGCTCAAAGAAGTAAGGCTGCAAATAGAATTAATTAGGCTAGCCAATTGTTGATAACTTCGTAGTCAAGAAAATCTCGGCACCAAAGAGCAGCATCATAAAATATAGCGTTGTATTCTCACACTTTCTGAGTGTATGTTGTTGCTCTACAAGGTAATGGCAATGTTGGTTAAAAAGTAGTGGGTCTAAGGTAAGTCAATATTAACAAAGGGCGGTGCGTAACTAGGTCGCGCATAACAAGCGGTTCTAGGGTCGCCGCAAAAAAACGCGGCTGGGACGGCCTACGCTGACGCTCCGGCCGCCCCTAAACCGGGCGTTAACTGCCTATGAAGTATTGGAAGAAAGTCATATCTTGGACGGTAGGATTGTTTGTGTTGGCATTTGCTTTGCCAATCGCGGTTCTCTATGTGGCTGGTTTAGCTACAGGTATGTGCGCCAACCAAGAATATGCATCAATTCAGAGTCCAGCGGGAAACTATAAGGCAGTAATCTTCCAGCGAGATTGTGGTGCTACTACAGGGTACAGTACGCAAATTTCAATATTATCCGCGGGTGAATCACTCGGAAATTCCAAAGGTAACGTATATATAATTGATGGTCACCCTGACTCTGCATCGCCCAAAGTTGGCTGGGAATCCGAAAATCAACTTATAATTTATCGCCCGCTAAATGGCTCAGAATATAAAGCAAAGTCAGAGTTTGGGTGGTTTAAAAAGGTTGCAATCAAGTATGGTGCAGGCAGCAGTTAACAAGGCCATCAAGATTGACGTCTTTTCCGTTGTTTGGTTTGTGGTTTAACGCTACGCTACCACAAACCAAACAACTCCAAAGCCGCAACTTATGGCGGCGTTAGAACTTATGAAATATTTAGACAAATTATCACAAGCCCATAGCGATACAAAAAGTATCGATCTAAAGGCCCCAAAGAAAATTAAGTTTACAGCAAGCTCAAAGATATCAAGGTATAAACTTGAACAAATTCATAAGCTTTGCCTAGAAGCTTTTTCAAAGTTTGGGTGGGTAACCAGCGATCACATCCACAATCAATGTGTTTTTGCAAACACCGCTGCTTATAAAGTTATTTCTGAGGTGTTAGGTATTAAATGCTACTTAACCATTGGCTATACAAAGGCATACGGAGCAACGATAAATAAATC
Source organism: Simiduia sp. 21SJ11W-1 (assembly GCF_024138675.1). NCBI lineage: Bacteria > Pseudomonadati > Pseudomonadota > Gammaproteobacteria > Cellvibrionales > Cellvibrionaceae > Simiduia > Simiduia sp. 21SJ11W-1. Next base: position 224,664 of record NZ_CP090959.1, read on the forward strand.
ATCTCTCTCAGAGTTGAAATCAGAGTTAAAGTCACCAAATATTGATAACCCATTGCAGATGCATGTCTGGGTAACACTCAGCGATGGCACAATTATAGATTGGACAACTGAAGCTTTTCTAACGCATAGAGAAGGAGAAATTAAAGATATTAAGTCGTGCATGCTACATATTGATCCAGAAAAAATAAAGGAAATCTCTTATCACCCGATATTGGTTGGTGATGATTATTTAAGTAAGGTTGGCGCTTTTAGAGTTGGTTCTAACAATCACCAGCAATAGGACGCGCAAAAAAACGCGCGCCTTTGTGGTGGGCGTTAGGCAAAGCACTATGAGCATGACGAATCAAACCATCCAAATTCCGGTAGAAAGGCTTCCTCACCCTTTCGCAGATGCTCATCTGGTTTTGCGTGGAATTAGCCTTTTACGAGCCAAAGAATTAATAAAGATACCCGAATTAAATATTGTATTAGCCAATGTCGGGTTTGATTTTGAAATAGTTGATCTAACTAATCGTTATGGCATCTTCAAAAATGAAATTTCACCGAGAATCTGTACAGATCTTGAGCGCATAGAGTTATCTCAGTATCCTGGTAACTATTGTTATGTTTTGTCTGAATGGCTTTGTAAGAACGGTAGTTTTACATTGTTGGCTGAAGTGCACCACTAAATGCCTAACAAAGCGGTCAAACATCGTTCCGCTTCGCTTCACTGGACAGAATTTAAGTCGCGGTTTTGTGGTTTTGCTGCGCAAAAGTATTCCACAAACCCACAACTTAAATTCTGCCGTTTACCGCGGCGTTAAGGTGCTCTAGATAATTTTGATCAAGTAAGTATCTGGAAGAAAGTTTTTACACAGTTTCAAAGAATTCCGGCATCAGGGAGTGTGCCGCGTCAGAATCGCAGTTTCTCCCCATGCCACAAAGTAGTCCGTAGTGGCGCAGAGTTCACAGCATCGTTCGGTAAACTTTTAGGGTTAGCAAGGTGGTCTAGCTATGGCATTCTTGCGGGTAATTTTATCTAGGTTGCGGTTTCGCTGCCGCTCCACAACGTGCATGGTAGCAGGTATGGTAGATCGCATCCTTAACAAGGGTGGTCATGTCGCAGCTAACGCTGCTGGACGGCCTCCGCTGCGCTGCGGCCGCCCATGCCACCGGCGTTATGTTGAAAGGGCTCGATGAAGAAGATTAGTGTTAGGCATTTTGCGTCGAAGACCGTTCCATATAGAAGGACAGTGGACTGGGAATCTTCCCTAGTCGAAATTTTCGTAGGTTTAATGCTGGGTGTCTTTGCCTGGATTGGATACTCAGGTGGCCTAGGCCTGCTATTTGTACTTTGTGGTATTGGTCTAATTATTTGTTTGTTATCTTTTCTTCACCGCGTTTATCTTTGGGTAAGGTATGGTTGGCAAAGCTAGTTCAAACATAACAAGCGGTTCTAGTCACCGCACAAAAAACGTGCGGCTGGGACGGCCTACGCTGACGCTCTGGCCGCCCCTAAACCGGGCGTTAAAATGCTCTGCGTATTTGTGAAAGTCGCAAGAATCAAAGTGAGCACATGAAGTCTAGTATTCGGCATCAGGGAGTGTGCCAGCGTCAATATCGCAGTTTCTCCCGTGCCACGTTTAAGTCCGTAGTGGCTTACAGTTTGTAGCTTCTTTCGGTTTAATATTAAGGTTCGCAGGTTGTCCTGTTTGTGGCATTCTTGCGGGTAAAATTAATTAGGTGTGGGTTACGCTACCGCTTCACAACGCACTTTGTAGGTCGTTTGGCAGATCGCAGTTTTAACAAGGGTGGTCATGTCGCAGCTATCGCTGCTGGACGGCCTCCGCTGCGCTGCGGCCGCCCATGCCACCGGCGTTATTGAGCCAAGCCGTTTTTACAAGTAGATAGTAAGGGAATGAAATCAGCAGTGTGCCAATAGTCGGCATGCCAGTATCAAGGAGTGTGCTGTACCTAAGTACGTAGTTTTGTTCATCGTGCTGCTTAGTAGTCCCGAAGTTTCATCACAAGCATGCCTTGATTGTGGTGTGCCCTAAGCGGGTTTTAAATGGCATTCGGGTGAAGTATTCTTACCAAAATTAATTGCCGTAGGCTGCGCTGGCGCTTCGCATCGTGCGTTGTATCAAGTGGGGCAGGTGGCTTCAATAACAAGCGGTTATAATCGCCGCACAAAAAACGTGCGGCTGGGACGGCCTACGCTGACGCTCCGGCCGCCCCTAAACCGGGCGTTAAAATGCTCTGCGTTTTTGTGAAAGTCGCAAGAATCAAAGTGAGCACATGAAGTCTAGTATTCGGCATCAGGGAGTGTGCCAGCGTCAATATCGCAGTTTCTCCCCGTGCCACGTTTAAGTCCGTAGTGGCTTACAGTTTGTAGCTTCTTTCGGTTTAATATTAAGGTTCGCAGGTTGTCCTGTTTGTGGCATTCTTGCGGGTAAAATTAATTAGGTGTGGGTTACGCTGCCGCTTCACAACGCACTTTGTAGGTCGTTTGGCAGATCGCAGTTTTAACAAGGGTGGTCATGTCGCAGCTATCGCTGCTGGACGGCCTCCGCTTCGCTGCGGCCGCCCATGCCACCGGCGTTATATTTACCAAGGAAGTCCAGTGGTCATTACCAGAATAAGTTTATTAATTACTTTACTGTTTAGTCTCAATGTTTATTCCGAAGAAACAATGTCTTGTCTTGAAACGGCAATGAGTCAGCGAGATATGAATCAATGTGCAGGAATTGATTACAAAAAAGCTGAGTTCGAAATGCACCGAGTAATTAAAGAGATTCGAAGGCTATATAAAGGTGAGGTGAAATTTCTAACCAACCTAGAGAAATCGCAACAAAACTGGGAAACTCAACTTGAGTTAGATCTGGATTTGAAATACCCAAAAGCAGATGAGCCCATGTATTACGGAAGTGTTTTTCCAATGTGTTACTCTGGTTATAAAACAAGACTTACGCTTCAACGAATTGCCTTTTTGAAAGAGTGGTTAAAGGGTAGTACAGAGGGTGAAGTTTGTTCTGGTTCAGTAATGCACGAATACTATTTAAAGAATGGCAAAGGGTAAATATAACAAGCTGTTCAAGCGGGACAAATTACAGTTGGCTGGTTCCGCTTCGCTTCACATTTTAGCCAACTACAATTTGCCCCTTAACAGGGCGTTAGAAATGCAAGGAGAATTTAATGTTTAAGACTACGATAATTCCGGCGGCAGTTGGGCTTATGACTATGTTTTTGGTATGGGCTATTCTGACCATATTTAAGCCAATAGATACTGGAATAGATAAGGCTCTAGATGGATTAATTATGATGATTATAGTAATTGCTTCCTTCAGTATTCCCTATCAGATGCTACAAAAACGTGCGAAGAAAAAGCTTTTAAACCAAGATTCATAAAGTTTCTAACAAGCGGTTGTAGTGCAGCCGCTAAAGGCGCGGCTGGGACGGCTTCCGCTACGCTCCAGCCGCCCCTAAACCGGGCGTTAGCCGTACACAAATCGGCGCATGAGAAAGAAGAATTTCATGGCATTAAAAAGGCCAAAAGCGATCATAATTCACTCGCTGATTCTTGCGATTACAATTTCCTGCTCAATCGTGCCAAATAACGATTCGCAAGAGATATTTTTGTTTCCTGACAAGTATGTCGGGCAAGAAAAAACAATCTGTGGTTACGTAATTCACGAATTCGAAAATACCAACATTTGGCCAAGTCGATCGAGCCGCAAAGATGGTGTGGGCCTGTATCTTGTTAACTATCAAAACAGTAAAGAAATAGTAAAATCTAGCAAAATTAATCAAAAAAATGTTTGCCTCTATGGTGTCATTGAGTACGTAGGATGTTCGGTAGAGAGTATTTGTACATCTAGCAACTTCGCCTACGGTTTAAGAGTTATTCGTCTAGAGGAATAGTTTATAAAAAGAAGGGTTCAATGTGCTACCTGTTGCATTCCCTGTTTATAATCTACGGCTAACAAGTTGGTGTTGTGCGCCTTCGGCTGGGACGCCGCAAAAGACGCGGCGCCCCAAACCAAAGCGTTAAGGTGCTCTAGATAATTTTGATCAAGTAAGTGCCTGGAAGAAAGTCTTTACACAGTTTCAAAGAATTCCGGCATCAGGGAGTGTGCCGCGTCAGAATCGCAGTTTCTCCCCATGCCACAAAGTAGTCCGTAGTGGCGCAGAGTTCACAGCATCGTTCGGTAAACTTTTAGGGTTCGCAAGGTGGTCTAGCTATGGCATTCTTGCGGGTAATTTTATCTGGGTTGCGGTTTCGCTGCCGCTCCACAACGTGCACGGTAGCAGGTATGGTAGATCGCATCCTTAACAAGGGTGGTCATGTCGCAGCTAACGCTGCTGGACGGCCTCCGCTGCGCTGCGGCCGCCCATGCCACCGGCGTTAGAGTTCCAAGCATCATAGCCATGAGCGAGCTAAATCTAAAAATAAAAAGTTCAGTTTTAAACGCCCTGGTGGCTGTAGTCGGAGTACTGTCGCTTTCGTATACGTTATTGGAAAATTTAGAGGGCGCAACGGTTGTACTCACTGGTTTTTCATTTCTATCAGCCATGATTTTTGGCTGGTTGTTTTCCGGGTGGTATAAGCTAATTCCGGGTGAAAAATTCCAATTTGAGCCTTATGTTGTAACTGTGCTAGTAAGTTTTCCATCCGCACTAGTTTCTGGGTTGTTATATATGGGTGTAATGGCGTTAAGCTCCGGCTCAATACCAATTTCAGAAGTGTTAATGGCTGGTATATTGGGTGGCTTTATAGGAGCGGTATTTGTACTACCAATTTCAATAATTCTAGGCGTAATTTTAGGTTGGTATCTAGTTCATGGGCAAAAACTCTAACAAGGCTGTCATAGGGACATTTTTTGCTTCGCTCCGTTTTGGGGTGGCTGCGCCACTTTACCCCAAAACTCCACTACACTAAAAATGCCCCATACAGCGGCGTTATTGAGCCAAGCCATTTTTACAAGTAGATAGTAAGGGAATGAAATCAGCAGTGTGCCAACAATCGGCATGCCAGTATCAAGGATTGCACTGTACCTAAGTACGTAGTTTTGTTCATCGTGCCACTAAGAAGTCCCGAAGTTTCATCACATGCGTGCTTCGATTGTGGTGTGCCCTAAGCGGGTTTTAAATGGCATTTGGGTGAAGTATTCTTACCAAAATTAATTGCCATAGGCTGCGCTGGCGCTTCGCATCGTGCGTTGTATCAAGTGGGGCAGGTGGCTTCAATAACAAGCGGTTATAATCGCCGCACAAAAAACGTGCGGCTGGGACGGCCTACGCTGGCGCTGCGGCCGCCCCTAAACCGGGCGTTAGGCAGCCATGAGAGAAACTACCATCTTCGAAAATAAGAACCTTATCGAAATTCGAACGGGAATAAGTCATGATGAAGTTCATTCGGCTTGGAAAGATGATGCGAACGAGGGTTTTCTTTTTTGCTATTCGATTGAATTGGTTTTTGATGATCAATCTACATTCACGATTAAGCCGTGCGAAGTAGAACTGCCAGGTCGCTTTCCCGCGCTCGGGCTGAAGGTGAGTGAGGGGAAATTTCAGGAGCAGTCTTTTCTACTTGAAATGGAGGGCCTTCCTTCAAAAATATTGGAAATAAAGCAGGATGATTACCTTGGCGAGGGTGTAGAAAACCAAACGAAATTCACGCTCAAAAATGACAAAAAGGTAGTAATAAGGCATGTGTTTCCTCCGATGACACTGGGTATTAAAATCGAGGCAAGCAATGCCTAACAAACAGCTCAAACTGACCTCCACTGCGTTGCTCGTTTTGTGCTTTTCCGCTACGCTCGCACAAAACAATCAACTCCGTTCCGGCGGCTTAGCTGGGCGTTAAGGTGCTCTAGAAAATTTTGATCGAGTGAGTGCCTGGCAGGAAGTTTTACGCAGTATCAAAGAGTTCCGGCATCAGGGAGTGTGCCGCGTCAAAATCGCAGTTTCTCCTAGTGCTACAAAGTAGCTTGTAGTGGTGCGTAGCTCGTAGCAACTTTCGGCACAATTTTAGGGTTCGCAGGCTGTCCAAGCTGTGGCATTCTTGCGGGTAAATTTATTCTGGTTGCGGTTTCGCTGCCGCTCCACAACGTGCACGGTAGCAGTTATGGTAGATCGCATCCTTAACAAGGGTGGTCATGTCGCAGCTAACGCTGCTGGACGGCCTCCGCTGCGCTGCGGCCGCCCATGCCACCGGCGTTATGTGAAAGTATGAAATCTGAAGTCCGAGAAAAGCTAGAGGAAATGAGGCTTCAATTTGAAGGGAAGTCTTTCGATGATTTAAAGGCGATGGGATGGATAGATAAATCACCAATTGCCATTAATAAGAAGAAATATCACCCAGCGATCTGGTCTCAGTCTTTCGGTGATGATGAATTGCTACTGGTGGTACAACTTACTCGTTGGTATTTTTTGAAAATGATTGGTTCAACAGATTGTATAGGTTTTACCCTAACCAAAGAGGGCGAGCTAAACCACGTAGATGAATATTGGTTAATGCATGAGGTTGGGCATCCATGAAATCACATAACAAGGTGGTCAAGTTCACTCCGGCCGCAAAAAGCGCGGCCTGCGCGGGACAGCCTACGCTGCGCTCCGGCTGCCCCTTACCACGGCGTTAGCAGTACAAGGTGCATTCAATCAAAAAGCCTCTTATTTTCTGGTTTGTTTTAATTGGCTTACCTCTGATTACATTTTGCGTAATACAACTTGTTAGTTGGGGGCTAGTGCCTTTATTTATTGAGGTTATTTACTTCCTACCTATATCATGGATTGGTGAACCATTATTTGTTTATTCACCTGATATTGGGGCTAGTATAGCCACTAATATTGGCCGGTTTTGGGGTGTTATTATTTACAGCTCTATTTATTGGAGTGTATATTTTGTACTTCGTAAATATCGAAAGTACTGCTAACAAGTGTAGCCACCTGACACAAATTACTACGCGCCTTTTTGTGTTTTCGCTACGCTCAATTTTACCCAAAAAGGCACTTCGAAATTCGTGCAAGTGCTACAGGCGTTATATTTTCGGAGGATCAGGTGAGCCCGCGAAATAAATTTATATCTGTAGGCCTCATTGTTCCCCTGATGGTTCATGTAGTGTCATCGCTGGTTTATGCCTACGGTGGTTATGATGGAGTTAACTGTGCAGGTCTTCTTGATAGCGTGTGGAAATGCACTGAGTTTCAATACTACATAGATTGGCTCATAAATCCATTTGTCCTAGTTGCGCTACTTGGATGCCTTACTATTTCAGGCTTAATTACCACTATTGCTTGGTTTTCATACAAAAAATATAACAAGTCAAACCAAGCCGACGCGCAAAAAGCGCGCGCGGCTGTTTGAGGCGTTAGGCCCCTCAGGGAGGGATTATGAGATTACTGCTAGATCAGCTAGAACAATCACTGGATTCAGGAAACTATTATCTTTCGCTCTTTACAGCACTTACACTACCTGATATCGCCGGAGCACTAGACTCCGATAATGGTCTTGCTACCGGCGCAAAGTATAAGGCTTGGTATGAAAAGTGGGGCCGGCCACGAATCATGGATACGGTGTTGGCATCTATTCCAGAGCACGCACGGGAACACATTACCGACATAGAAAATCCACTAGATGGCGAAGCCTGCTACTTGTTTCGATGCTCCTTGCTACATCAAGGAAGGACAGTACATCCGAAAAGTCAGTATTCTAGAATGATATTTATAGAGCCAGGAGCAACTACAAACGTTGTGCATTATGGTGTTATGAATGATGCTCTTTGCATTGATTTGGCCTCTTTCTGTAAAGAGATGATACTCGGCGTGCGCATGTGGCTAGACGAAGTTGAAACAACAGAAAAATACCAAAAAAATTATGCAGACTTCGTTAAAAGACATCCAACAGGCCTGTCGCCATACATTGGTGGTGTGCCAGTAATAGGCTAATCGGCCTAACAAAAACAGGCATCAGGACGCTCGCAAGCTCGCGCCTCTGCTGTAAGCGTTAACTGCAACCATGAATAAAGCACTTTCAATAATTTTTAGTCTGTTCTCCGTCTCTGTATATGCAGAAGATTGTGTGTTCGATGTGGAAGAACAAAAGAAATATGTAAGTGAATACCTTGCTAAAAACCAAGAAAGCCACCTATCAGATGATGGTTTTTATATAACTATCCCAAGAGGCGAAGAGATAATTACGTTTGGGCGCGGTGGGTGTGTACATTTCGGCATACAAGTAAACTCTGAAATAAGTAGAGACAAACCATTCACGGAACAGGAGTTCTTTGAAAAGGTTGTCGCTTATGTCACCGAATTTGGCTCAGAATTGGTCAAAAAAGAAACTATAGTGAATTCTATTGAGTCAAGGTCCTATAGCACCGAGGTTAGCAATAACAGAACCTACTACTATTTTAGCGCTCCAGAAGTGGTTGGCTTTGAGGCCTCATTACACTATGAAAATGCAAGATCGTTTGTGTATGTTAGTTTCTATATCAACTAAGCAGTTAACAAGCGGCTGTTGTGCGCCGCTGAAAGGCGCGGCGGGACGCGCAAAAAGCGCGCGCCCCAAAGCCGGGCGTTAGGCGCATGATATGAGACTTTTTTCGATTTTATTGTTTTTGATAATCGCCCTCAAAGCAAATGCAACAGCTGAAGCTCAATTTAGCAATTGTGGGTATAAATCAGTGCCTATTGATTTGGTTGTTGAGAGGGAGAGAGGGGGGCTATTTTCGGTAGATATAATTGCTCCTATATATCACGAAGATGGTTACCTTCATTCAATGCAATTTAATAAAGCGGCAAATCAAATTTCTATGTATGAGGGGTACAGAGAAGAGGGTGGTGTCGCAATATACTTCATTCGTGGTTACAAAGATTTTTTGCAGGACTCTGAGATCTCTGCTTTCTATAAACCAAAAAGAAGAAAATGTTTTCATGTAGAGTTTATTCGTTGGGCCGATATCATTAAGCGTTGTAATAACTGTGAGTAAGAGCCTAACAAGGGTGGTCATGTCGCAGCTAGCGCTGCTGGACGGCCTCCGCTGCGCTGCAGCCGCCCATGCCACCGGCGTTGAGCCTGTAGAAAAACATCAGGGTCATAAGTTGTACGCGCGCTACGATAAAATCTAGGTTGGTTTAATGGTTAAACCTATACAGGCTTCAAGTTGAGGCATATTTTTAGGGTGAAATACATCCAAATTTCTAAGAAAAATATTGGCGGGGAGTTTTTCTACAGTCTCGTTATAAATCAAGTCTAGCCCTGAATCTCCTGCCGTATTACAATGTAATACAAAGTTTGTAGGAGGTTCTATGAGTATTACTAGTGTTCGCCTAAATGATGATATTGAGAAACCACTTGATCTTCTGGCTCAGAAACTCGACAGAAGTAAAAGTTACCTTATAAATCAAGCGGTTAGGGAGTTTGTCGCTAGGCAGGCAGTCGAAGAGTCTCGCTGGGAAGAAACTCTTGAAGCAATCGATTCTGTAAGGCGGGGTGAGCTTATAGACGAGTCTGAGGTGAATGCTTGGCTCAATAGCTGGGGAACCGAAAGCCTTCTGAAAGCCCCAGCAAAATGAGGCTGCATTATACACCGCAGGCGGTTGGTGACTTGAGACGCCTTCATGATTTTATGGCACCTAAAAGCCCTTTGGCTGCAAGAAAAGCTGCCATAGAAATCCAGGAAGCTGCAGAAAGACTTAAAGTGTTTCCGAAAGTTGGTCTTCCGGTTTCCCGTGCAGAAAACCCAGATCTACTTCGTGATCTATATATTGGCAACTATACCATCAGGTACCAAATATCTTCATCGGAGGCTATCAACATTCTCCGTATTTGGCACAGCAAAGAAAATGAAAAAAATTTATAACAAGGCAGTGTTGTTCGCGGCATACGCGGCCGAACTTGCTATTGCTCGCCGTAAATTGGGGCGTTCAGACTGTAGAAAAACATCAGGGTCATAAGTTGCACCCGCGCTACAATAAAATCTAGGTTGGTTTAATGGTTAAACCTATACAGGCTTCAAGCTGAGGCATATTTTTAGGGTGAAATACATCCAAATTTCTAAGAAAAATATTGGCGGGGAGTTTTTCTACGGTCTTGTTAGGGCTGATCGTAGTGTCCACCGATGGCAAAAATATAAATGGAATTTTCATCAAACCGATATATTAGCCGGTCCCTTTGAGAGATGCGCCTTGACCACAAGCCGGACAAATTATGCTTTAGCGGTTCAGGCTTGCCGGGGCCAGATGAAGGGTCCTCTGATCGGAGCATCTCTTTGAGCAATTTACAAAGCGCCTTGTGCAATTTTTTATCCTTTTCGCGCATAGCTTCATAAGCGCCCCAAGTATTGCCTTCAAATACCAGTGATCTCATTCAGTTGCTCTTCATTCGCTCTGTAGCCTTGCCCGTGTTTATGGGTCTCAAGAGAAGTAGCAATTTGCAGCATCAGATCTTTGTTCTGGAGTACATGCAGGGTCTCTTGTTCCCGCTCCCAGTCATCGGCGCTCAAAACCACAAAAGCTTCGCCGGCCCGCCGGGTCACTTTAAGCGGCTCGTGCCTGCTAACTACTTGTTCTACAAGGGTTTTCAGGTTGTCTCTAAACTTGTTTACACTAATGGTATCCATAATATCACCGTTATGTACGGAAATGCCGTACAACTATATATCAAAAGCCCTAACAACGCCAAGCACAATCGCCCAATGCCAAAAGCTGCATTGGGCTGGCTCTTGCTACCGCTCGGCCTGTGTTGGCGGCGTTGAAGCTGTAGAAAAGCGCTAAGAAAACTGACATTTTTATAAAATCTAGCATCGCTAAACAGATGCTAGGAGAGGTATTGAAGGTGGGCTGTGGTGTGGAGTTTCAAATGGTTAAGTTGATTGCCGCGCGGTTATATTCGTGTACGCAGCAAAAAAATAGATGGCTTAGTAGGCAAAGGCACGCTAGGTATAGGTCGCGTTGATGAGTGAATTTGCGGCGAAAATTTTATGGCAAAGGGCGGCGAGCGAAGCGTTTGTAGATAATCAGTATAGCCGCGCGCACCATTGGAGTTTTGATGGTGGAGTAGTGGTGCCTGCGTCTGCATCGCCCCATATTGTGCCACTGCCTTTGTCGGTGGCTGAAAACGTAGATCCTGAAGAGGCCTTTGTGGCGGCGCTTTCAAGTTGCCATATGTTGTTTTTCTTGTCTTTTGCTGCCAAAAAGCGCTATTGCGTAGATTTCTATCAAGATGATGCTAGCGGGCGTATGGCTCGTGATGCGCAGGGGCGTGAGTGGGTTGGTGAAGTTATTTTGCGCCCTGAGGCAAGATTCAGTGGTGAGCGCAGGCCCAGTGACGAAATAATTAGTAAGCTGCACCATTTGGCGCATGAGGCCTGCTTCATTGCGAACTCAGTTAAATCTAATGTACACATTGAGCCTGTAGTTTAGGCAAGTAAGTTTACGCCCCTATAAAAAAACCACCTGTCGGTGGTTTTTTTATAGGGGCAGCAGTCAGTAGTTTACTGTCCGTCTGCACCTTCGGCGGGTTCAATTTCAGTATCTTCTGCTGTAGTGTCTTGTGCATTTGATGTCGATTCACTGCCGCTTAGCTCACAAGCCCAGCCCCAGCTTGATTGTTTATCGGCAAAAGCCCGAGCTTGCGATTCACAGTAGCCGCTTTCGTTTTGCGCGCGCCAGAGGATGCGGCTTTCGCCATCTTTGGTGTACTGCACTTCACAGGGTACCGCTTGGCCAGGTTCCAGGTATACAACGCTGATGCTGCGTTCCATGCCGCCGTTGGTACACACGTAAGTTTCGGCGGTGGCTGCAGAGGTGAGTGTGATGGCGACGGCGAATAAGGCGTATTTCATGGTGTGGCTCCTTGAGTGATTGTTGCCAAGCTTAGATTAAATGTCGGCACTTGCCAGTGCAGCTTGCATGTTTTCATAGCCCAGTTTGCGATAGGCATCGAAGTGTTGTTCATCGTAAAACTGGTTGGCGGTGCTGTCGTTTGGAAATGTTGGGTCGAGTTTAGCAAAAGCCTGCACTTGCGCACTGCTGTTGGCAGTGAGTAGTGATTTGACGAACACTAAGGTGCCGGTACGCCCTGATGCATAGTGAATTTTTCCAGTTGCGTGGCAGGCATTATGGAGCCCGTTTTCAGCCAGTGTGAGCGCTGAAGTATCAATGCTGATTTGGCAGTTGAAGTCTGCTTCTGCGCGCTGGATTAACAGGCCAAGGTCGGCAAGGCTTGTGGTTGGGTCTGCCCCGGCATCGCCTGCGATAATTAACGGCACTTCTCGTCGCAACAGTTCGTAAACGCCCAAGTTTTCGAAGTGGCCGCCGTCTGTTAAATGCAAATTCTGGTATTGCTCGCCAAGGCCGGCGCCGAACATTTCACGGGCGATTAGCCAGTAAGGCATGCGTTGCCAGCGATTCACCGGCGCGCGCGGTGCCCGCACCCAGTAGCCCAAGCGAAAATTAAGCAGCGCCATTAAAAAGCTGAGGCTGCTATTGGCGGTTTGCGCGGTACCTGGGTCTACGGCCGCACCGGAGGTGGTCATGGCTTCCCCCAGAGTTAACCGGCCATATTGGAATTGCGCTGTGGGTGCAAAGCCTGTGGCGGGCGCGCCGCAATAAAGTGGCGACAAAGTAAAGCTTGCCCCGAGCCTTGCACGCCAAAGAGAAGCCGGCGAGTTACGGGTGCTAAGGGTGGTGTTTATGAGCGGCAGCGGCGCGCCTGTGCCGGGTGTGAGTGAGGCAAGCAGTGTGTCGTTTTGCTGCGCGGGTACGGCACGTATGGGGGCGAAAAATGCGTTGCACAGCTGCGCCAAATAGTAACTGTGCATAGAGGTGCGGTTGATCGACGCCCATGCCAGCAACACCAGTGCCACGCCAAGCCACAGATGAAAGAGGCGCGTATCGGCAAAGCCTATATGAAACACGCAGTGATAGGCCGCTGCCGCCAGGCCGTAGAGCAATAGCGTAAGCCCAAGCAGTGCCAAGCGTGGGCGGCTTTTCGACCGCCACAGGGTTGCCAACCCGCCCAAAAAGGGCAGGGCGTAATTCAGGTGTGTGGTCCAGTCGCCCAGTGCTTCTGATTCCGCAGCGGCAACCAAGGCATCGCCCAGTTGGGCCGCTATGGGCAGTGAACCAACAAGACCCGCCACCAGGCTAAAGCCCAGCAGCTGCCCTTGGCGGCGGCGTGCGCGAAAACTGTGATGGCGTGTGTGCTGCCGCCACAGCGCCATGGTCGGAATGCTTAATAGAAAAAGGCCCAAGCTTGCGGCTGAAAGCCAAAGCGCAATTAAATAGCCTGCGTGGCCTTCGATGTTTTCCGCACCGGGTAAATGCCAATGGCCTGGCCAGCTAATGCTTGTGTGAGGGAGGCCCGCAAGCCAAACAATAGCGAGCAATAGCGGTACCACAATGAGTAAATTAAATAGGGTACTGGCAAGCAGACCTGAGGCCAGTGTGATGCTGGATACGGATTTTCCATCGATTAAAAACTTGCCGTGTGCGCGCAGCCAATCAAGTACGGAATCGTTACCGGCCGGTTGTGAAAATAGGGTTTCGTTGTTGGCATCTGAGGCAAAATGTTTCAGCCACTGAAAACAGGCGCCGATATAACCACCGCCTGAAACGCTGGAAAGGTAGTCTACCTCGCGCAGCTTTCCTGATGCTTGCAGTGCTTGTAAAACGCCCAGGTGAAAACAAGCAGAGCGAATGCCGCCGCCGGAAAAAGCAAGCCCAAGCACGGGCTTGCTTGCGTCTACGCCGGCTTTAGACCGGCGCTCTGCAAGCCAGCCTTGTTCGGCGGCTTGTACCTGTTCGAAGGTGCTTGTCTCGGCCATTAGCGATAGCTCGCAAGGCAGGTGTTGCCAGGTACGAACTGGTAGCCTTCAGGGTTATCGCGGTGCACTTTCAAATACTCGATCAATGCCATGCGTTGTTCGTGGCTAAGTACCGGGCCAATGACACCTTTGGGCAACGGGTTGGCTTTGTAGTCTGCTTTGTAGGCAGCCCACTGCTGTTTGGAGGCACTAAAGCCGTGGCCGGTATTGTGGTTGCCGGTGATGCTGGTATCAAACCACATGCCGTCTGTTTCACGCCCGGAGGCTGGGCTTGTTACATAACCCAGATGCACGGGATCGTAATCGCGCCGGCCTACAAAAAAGCGTTTATCGCGCTCTTCAGGCGGTGTAAGCATTTGATAGATATTGGGTACAGAGCCGTTGTGCAGAAAGGGTGGTGTAGCCCATACGCCTGCAAGCGGGCGCGGTTTGTAACCGGCAATTTGCTGGGGTAAGTCCAGCGTGCCGAAACCTTCAAGGCACTGGATTTGTTCGTGGCTCAACTGGTTGTCTTCGTAGTAGCGCGCTTTAATAAGTAACCCCACAACGTTTAGCCCTACGCCTTCTGTGAGCGCCTTAGGGTCTAGCGCGTCGAGTTTTTTCGCCACTGCCGCCCGGCCGTAGTCTATATCCCACCAGAGTGCATTCACCTGGCACTGGGTGCTGCAGCCAAGCTGGCGGTAGGGTTGATAGTTGGCGTTGACTTTTTTGCTGGGCAAGTAATTGCTTGCTTGCAATGCGCTGCGAATGGCCTCGAAGGGCGCATCGTGAAAATCGTTGAGCGCAAGTTGGTCTGGGTCTGGGTAGTTAGCCGCCAGCTGGGCAAAGGGCGAATCTACAATGCCTGCCTGTTCATCGGCCTCTGCCAGTGCTTCCAGGCGTGCCAAAACATCGCGTGCCAGTTGTTTATCAAACAGTGGCGTCAGCACGGCTTTAATGGTGGCCCGATCAATTCCTGCCGGGGTGAGATCGTAGGTTTTATCCAAAAATCCGCGCGCGGCGTTCGGGTCTGTGCCTATGTGATCCAGATCAATTACTTCAATTAGCCATTGATCTTCGGTTGTGGTTTTCAGCGGTGCCTCTGCGCGCATACGCGCGGCAGTGGCGCGGTGCGGACCGTGGCATTCTACGCAGTGGTTTTCAAACAAGGCTTTGCCCTGTGCAGCCAGAGCTGCATCTGGCTCGCCAAAAATTTCTGCGGGCCACTCGGGCTCTTGCAGGGTTTGCAGCGTGTGTTCAATGCGCTCTATGTCTGGAATGCGCACAGAACTGCGAAAGCGTGCGTGTGCCGGCAGCGGGCCGCCTTCGGGGTTCATTAGGGGAATAACCGCACCTACGCCCAGTGCTTCGCCAATGTTGCGCGCCAGTGGCTGTGATACCGAGCCATTGTACTGCACCCAGTTAAATTTCCAGATGTTCCAAAGGTAGGGGTAGCTTACCGGGGCGTTGCCCACCTGCATGTTGGACTCAATCAAATGATCGCCAAACAAGGTGTTGGCAATGCGCCCGAGTGCATCGGTGCGTCCGTAGCCTTCGCGGGTGGGGTATAGATGTTTGAGCGGGTTGTTTTGTTTAATGCCCAAAAAGGCTTTAAGGGAATGGCCAAGCTGGGTTTTTAGTGCACCGCGATCACCACCATCGGCCAGTACCTTGTCGGCAAAGCGATCAAATTTTACAGGGTTTGCCCAGGTTTCCAGCAGTGCGGTGATTAAGGTGGGGCCAAAAGTGCCGCGGTTTAAATCGGTGAAGGCGTGCATGGCCTGGCCGCCGTCTACACGCACAGCGTAGTTCACGTCGCCTTTTTTGTAGTGCAGCTCTCCTGTGTGGCAGGCGGCGCAGGTGATGTCTAATACATCTTCACCCAAGTCTGTATTGAAGTGTTTAGTAAAGCCTACTGGCAGGTGATCAGGGTTGGCAGTGCTGGGCGCGGGATCTACCAAAAATTTAAACCGGCGCATATTGCCGGGCGCGGCAAAGCGCTCGGTAGATAGCGGCATTTCCAAATTTACAAACCAGCTGTAGCGCAGCGCGCCGAGATTAGCACCTTGCGGCACCGAGGTGCCCTGCGGGGTGTAGTAGTAGGTGTCTCGTGCGGTGCTATCCCAGTGTTGTTTTAAGTAGACGGTTTTATCGGTAACTTCTTCTGGCGGCTGTAGTGCTTTGGATGATTCCACAATATACACAAACGCCATGATGATAACGCCCGCCAGTGCAACAGCTATCCCGAGTAACCAACGCAGCCAGCGCAGGCCCGCTATTTTTTTTATCCAGCTTGTCATAGTGAGTTCCTTTTTGTTGGGGTGCCAGCGTGGCTACAGGGTTTTCAAATATTCAAGCAGTGCGTGCTTTTCTGCTTCAGTGAGTGCGGTGCCATACAGGTGCCCGGCGTTGCTGTTGGCGGGCAGGGTGGTATCAAAGGTGTGGGCCTGGTTTTCATCAAGCATGTTTGTGCTCAAGCCTACTTTGATAGGATCGAACTCCACTTTGCCCACGGGAAATTGCGCGGGCCTTGCGGCTGGCCCGCTGAGCATTGCGTGCAGTGTTGGCACTGAGCCGTTGTGTAAATAAGGCGCAGAAGACCAAATGCCAGACAGTGGGCGCGCCTTGTAGTAGTGGGGCGCGTGATACAGTGGCGCCTTTTCAACCTTGTGGTTGCTGAGTGCCGCCTGCCAGGTGGCGGCCAGCGGGTGGTGTAAAAGTGCACCCACGGCTGCGTGCGCAACCAGCTCAATGGTGGGCGCGGTTTCGCCAATCACATCACCGGCGGCAAAGAGTACTTTCTTGCCTTCAAAGGCACCGGTTTTTGCTGTTGCGCTGGTGAAGTTTTGCGCCATGGTTGGGTCTGTGCCAACCGCGGCAATATCCACAGCGGTACTTTTCAGAATGCGTTTCGGGTTGTTGCGATCAGATAGGGTGTGGCACTGTAAACACTCGCGTGCGTAAATACTTTCACCTTGGGCGGCCAGTGTTTTGTCTATTTTGCCCAGCACATTCTCTGGCCATTGGGGCGCGCTAAGTTGGTACCACTGATCTTGAATGGGGCCCAGATTTTCCATTTCGATGGTAGAAGGGTAGCCCAGGCCCGAGTGCTCGGCGCTCACGTTCAGGTGGCCGAACACCGCCAGTGCGGTGGTGGCATTTTGAATTAACGGGCCCGGGCCTGCATTGGGTGCCGAGGCATTCCACTGCACCAAATCCAGGTGCGAGGCATCCCACAATACGGGGTAGCTTACCGGCGCGTTCGGGTCGCGGCGGTTTTCGGGAATGTTGAGGAAATCTGCCGCCACGGCGTTGAAGATCTGGCCGAAGGCATCGAGGCGCCCATAGCCGTAGTGGCTTTGTGTGCGGTTGGTGTGTTGGCGTGCACGCAGGGTGCTGGCCCAGTTGCCCACCTCTGTGCGCAAGGCTTCAGGCTCTGCAGCTTGAAGGCGACTGGCAAAGCGCGCGAATTTTTCCGGGGTGCTTAGGGTTTCTTCCAGCGCTTCTATGGCCGCTTGCTCAAAGGCCTGGAAGTCTAACAGCGCTGCGCCGCCATCAATGTGGATGCGGGTGTTTTTATAAAATACCTGGCCCGAGTGGCAGGCCGAGCAGCCCAAGCCCAGCCATTGGTGGCCTTCGCGCTCGGGTGTGACGGTCAGTCCGATGGCGAGGTTGTTGGGGTTGGCCTCGCTGGCACCGGGCACGGCAAAGCCAAAGGCTTCAAGGTATTGTGGGTTGTTAAAGGGTGTGTTGCGCCCTGGCTGCTCAAGGGCCAAAAACCAGCTCTCGGGCATCACACGTGAACCGAAGGAGGTAAACCAGGCCTTGTTGCGGGTGGCGTCGTCCCAGTTTTGGTCTAGCAGTAACAAACCGCTGGGTGTGTGTGCATGGCGTTCAGCGGGCGAGTGGTCGCAGGCGGTGAGGCAGGTGGCGGCTATGGCCGCATAAAGGCCGAGCCTTCCCCAAGATATTCCGGTCACGGGATTTCCTTGTTATTTTTGTGGGAGTAATTTCCAGCGCGTTTTTTACCATATTTCGGCAGCTATTGCGTGCCTTACGGCCGGTTGCATGGCCGTTTGGCATTTCGCTGGCGGAATTAACTTGGCACAATAGCGCATAAGGCATGGGTGTCGTGAAAAGTCAAAGATGATTTATGCGACAATGGCGCCAGCTCGGGCGCCAGATGCCAACCGTTGCGATGACAATAACGACAAAAAGGTTGCCTTCATGAGCAAACTTCACGCGCTGTGTTTACTGCTTTGCCTTGTGTGCGGAGGCCGGGCAGAGGCCAATAGCGACTCGATACCGGTGCAGGCGAATATGCCGGTTGTAAAGCTTGCAGAGCACATGTCGCTCATGGAAGACCCAAGTGGCGAGCTGTCTTTAGCCCAGGTGATTGCAGGCGATACCCCGGGGTTTACCCGCTGGCATTCGCCGTCTGCAAATTTCGGGTTTACCGCCTCGGCCTACTGGGTGGCGCTCACCTTCGAGAATACCCAGGCGCGGCCCGCAGATTTGTTTATTCGCCAAGACTACCCCCTCATCGACTACCTGGATTTCTGGTATCAGGATGCCAATGGCAACTGGCGCAACCACGCTACAGGCGATCGGCGCCAGTTCAAAAGCCGGCCTGTGGGCGTACGCGATTTTGTATTCCCTTTGCAGGTGCCGGCACACGCAAAAATGCGCGTGTATTTCCGCTTCAAGTCAGATGGCCCCATCAACATCAGCTTGAGTGTGGCCGCGCCCGGCCCCGCGCTTACGCAGGTGGCCAGTGAGCAGCTGTTATTTGGCGCCTACTACGGCGGCTTTTTGGTGCTGGTTATTTATAACCTGATTTTATTCTTGGCCGTTAAAGATCGCGTATACGTGTTTTACATGGTGTATGTGGTGAGCTATGGCTTGTATATGTCTGTTCACAACGGTTTGTCGTTCCAGTATTTCTGGCCCAATAGCCCCTGGCTTGCCAATCAAAGCCTGCTGCTGTTGCTTGGTATTTCGCTGCTCTTTGGCTTGCAATTTTCCCGCGAGGTAAACGGCACCCAAAAGCTTGCGCCCAAAACCGACAGGGTTGCTGTGGTGCTGCAAATGGCCAGCGGCGTGTTGTTGCTGGTCACGCCCTTTCTTGCCTACCAGCAGCTGGTGCTGGCCTACTCGCTGCAAACCATTTTCGTGTGCAGTGTGATTTTGGTGTTGGGCACCTTGTGCTGGCTGCGCGGTTCTGTACCGGCGCGCTACTTCATGGCTGCCTGGCTGCTGTTTATGGTGTCGGTACTGGTGTACATGTTTAAACAGTTCGGATTGCTGCCGCACAATTTCTTTACCCAAAACAGCTTCCAGATGGGCTCGTTGCTGGAGATGGTGTTGCTGTCTTTGGCGCTGGGCGCGCGCGTAAATGAAATGCAAAAGCTCGGCTATTCCGATGCGCTCACAGGCCTGGCTAACCGTCGCCATTTTGACGAGCGTTTGCCAAAAGAGCTGGATCAGGCGCAGCGCGCCGGTGCGCCTTTGTCTTTGTTGGTATTAGATATTGATCTCTTCAAGCGCATTAACGATGCCCACGGCCACGCCAAGGGCGACCAGGTTATTGCCGCCGTTGGGCGCATACTGCGTAAGAATGTGCGCCGACCAAGCTTTGCCAGCCGCTATGGCGGTGAAGAGTTTGCGGTGCTTCTGCCCAATACGGCCATTGATCAGGCGCAAGTGCTGGCCGAGCGGTTGCGTAAGCTTGTGGAAACCGAGCGCCCAGGGGGCATGGCTATTACCGCAAGCCTCGGCGTTGCTTGCTGTGAAGATGGCCTGTTAACCGCACCGGGTGCGTTGTTTGAAGCAGCCGATACCGCACTTTATCAAGCAAAAGCCGACGGTCGAAATCAGGTGTGTTTGTACGAGGTGCCGGCAGCCAGCCGCCGGGTTGAAGAAGAGCCAGAGCGCAGTTAACAGCGGGCGTGATATTTACAGTTAGCTAACTGGTGCTTGGCGAGACTAAAAAGTGGCGGCAACTGCCGCCACCGGATGTGCGTTTTTTTACTTACCCTTTTTGCCGGGTGCGCTTTTGGCGGGCGCGGCCACTTTGCCGCTGGCTTTAGCGGGCTTTGTGGGCACTTTGGAAACAGCACTGGGAGCCGCTTTATTGCCACTCGGGGTTTTAGCCATTTCTTTCTCCTGGAAAGGATGAAGGCAGCCAAAGTCTCTTACTGTTGGCTATCGCTTCGGTTACCAACCAATTGTTGGCTCCTTAAATATATGCCCAATTTTGCGCCGCGCAAGAGGGTAAAAAAAATATATTTTCGCACAGCCCCTGCCCCTTCAACCGTACATTGAATGGCCAGCCTGCGCCCGGACAATGGGCTTTGGTGTTTGTGGTGGTGTTGGCCGTGTTTCTGAGTCGGCTGTTTGTTAGGGGCGATGGTCGTGTGCGCTGACTCAGGCCCGCGCCCTGTGTCTGGGCTTGGCTCCGAACCCGAAAGCTGAAGCCCGCTTAAACGCGATAGGTGAAACACAGTGTGGTTAATAGCTTGCAGCTACGCCGAGTTAAGGTACGTAACGCTTGTTTGAAAATGCGGGTGCTAAAGCTGTGGGTGCGCTGGTGCAATGGCCAGCTTTGATAGTTGCAAGTATTGGCTACTCGTAATAGGTACTTCTAGTGCTAGCTACTTGGGCGCCAAACTCAGGGCAAAGGATTCGCTGAGTTCAATCCAGGCGGCCAGTTGCTTTTCGGAATCTACCCCGGCTGCCGCTATGTACACCATGCCGCGCAATGGCTTGCCAGTGAAATCCATTTGCCGCACGTAAGGTACCTTAAGGCAATCTTCATAGCGCTCGGGGCCCACCCGCGCCATAAGCTCTTCGCCCACCACGCCGCAACACATGTTGCCGTTGAGCATCATGGCAAGGCCGCCAAACATTTGTTTCTCTTGATAGTTGTCGTGATGACCTAAATGCTTTCTTACGCGCGTGGCTAGCGCTTCGCTGTAGCTCATAATATTTCTTCCTCATGGGATGCGTGAGCCGCCCAGGGGTAATCCATTTGTCGGGCGGTAGCGGTGGCCAGCGGCGTTGAGCAATTGCTTGCCACCCAGTGCAGGCAGGCATCGATACCTGCGGCCACACCTGCGGTTGTAAAGGTATGGCCATGGTCAATAAAGCGGTGTTCTGGTTGAACGTTAACTTGGCTGAATTCGCGCGCCAGCTGCGCGGCATCTTCCCAATGTGTGGTTACGCTCAGGTTATCCAGCAAGCCTGCGCCTGCCAAAATAAAGGCGCCGTTACAGATGCTGGCTAAGGTGCTGATATGCGGGCGTTGGGCAATCAACCATGCGTTAAGTGCCGGGTTGTCGCGCTCGGCCTCCACTCGCCCACCGGGCACAATAAATACATCGAGTGCCGGGCAGTCTGCCAGTGAGGTGTCGGGTGTGATGTGAAGGCCTGCACGGCAGCGCACAGGCTCGCCGGATGCGCTTAGGGTGATCACCCGCAGTAGGCTAGACTTTGTTTGTTGTTCATGCAGTCGGTTGGCGGTGGTAAATACCTCCAGCGGGCCTGCAAAGTCTAACAGCTCTGCTTGGTCAAAAAGGTAAATGCCGATTGTTAGCATGGTGTCTTCGCATTTAATGCTGTTATTGCATTCATTTACGCTTTCTCATTGCGATGGTTTTCTCATTGTAACTTTGGCGCCACATTAAAAATGTATTCAAGATGGCGCAAGCAATGTTGTGTGGCAAATTCGGTTCTAACACTGGCAATGTGTAGTTGGCAGCTGGCCTGCGTTTACATGCAAAAATCAAAGAGGTATTAGGCAATGAGTGTGTCACGAAAAATGCTCGCGGCTAACAAGGCCTACGCGCCTAGAGCGCTTTTAGAGGGTGCGTGGTGATGTAAATTGCTACAGGTATACACACTGTTAACCTTTAACAAGCTGTATGCCTGCAATGAAAAGATACCTGTAAATGCCAGTGCCATTTTAGGCTTAGGTGTGGCATCTTTTAACGCATTTTCACCTTCTAGGATATTTTATTGCCTAGAATTTCACCACCCTGCCCGCGCGAAAAAAGGCTTTTATCTTTGCAGGGCTTTGCCCTAAATCTATTGGCTTATGCCAGCGCGCCTTTCGTGTAAATTTCACATTGCAGGGCTACACCCGGTTAATTGCTTGCTCTTTTACTGCATTTCTCCATTGCTTTGTAACGCTTTGTTACTTGCAGCTCAGTTATTGCATGTTTTTCTATAAAACTGCCTGCCTCTGGTGGGCGAATGTGTTGCTGGAATGCAAGCCAGCAAGCCCGCAAAACCCGAGGCATAAAAAAGTGGGCGGTGCCGATCGAAGGGCTAGAACCACCGGCACCGACGCCACACAACGCTTTCAGTTTAGCACATGATTGACGTTGCAAAGCTTGGCAGGCTGGCCGTGGTGTTAGTTAATTGCTTTTTCTCAGTCCAGCCTGAAAAAACGGCGATTGGGTTATAATGTCAGCGTTGTAAACTTGTGTGCCGGTTCACGGTAATAAATGAATGACGGCGGCACACTACTGGCGTCTAGAATTACGTCCATTTTTGGATGAGTAAGAGGTGTATAAATGCGATATCTAAGTAACGGTTTTCTTATAACACTATTGGCTACCTGTGGCCTGCTGGCTGCCTGTGGTGGCTCTTCGAGTGATGACGACAAGGCAACCTTGAACTTGGCAATAGTAGATGGCCCAGTGGATGCGGCCGATGCAGTGGTTATTGCATTTACAGAATTGGAACTGAAGCCTGCAAATGGTTCAAGTGTGGTGGTAACGCTTGATGAGGCGGCAACGTTAAATTTGCTGGATTATCAAGGTGAGGTGAGCGCGCCGCTGGTGAGCGATCTTGAATTGGATGCCGGCGAATACAATTGGGTGCGTTTAGGGGTAGACGCGGCTGCGTCTTACATTGAAATTGACGGCGCACAGTACCCGCTGGAAATCCCCAGTGCGGCACAAACCGGTTTGAAGTTGAACCGTGGTTTTACCCTGGCCGCCGGTGGCATTACCGATTTCACCATCGAGTTTGATTTGCGTAAATCGGTACACCAGGAAGGCACGGGTGATTACAAGCTGCGCCCAACGCTGCGCATGGTGAACAACCTTGAGGTGGGCACCGTGGTGGGTACGGTTAGCCGCGCGCTCATTGAAGACGTAGCCTGTGAAAACAACGGCGACAACAATGACATGGGCAATGTGGTGTATGTGTATCAGGGTGCAGATGTCACCCCGATGGATATTCAGGGTGCCGAAACTGACCCAATTACCTCTGCAACTGTCATGTACGAAGAAAGCAGCGACAGCTTTGTGTTCACCGTGGGCTTTTTGGCCGCCGGCGATTACACGCTGGCATTCACCTGTGATGGCCTGATTGACGACGCGCTAACTGCCGACGAAATTATGTTTGGTGCAACGGCCAATGCCGCTATTACCGCCAACGCGGCAACACCCATTGCGCTGCAATAGTTTTTTGTAAGCAGGCATTAAAGCGGGCTTTGCCCGCTTTTTTTATGGCTGGGTTATTTTCCTAGAAGATCGCGGGCAATAATGAGTTTCATGATTTCATTGGTGCCTGCATAAATTTTTTGCACGCGGGCATCGGCCCAGGCGCGGGCCACCGGGTACTCCCACATATAGCCGTAGCCGCCGTGCAACTGCAGGCACT
Source organism: Simiduia sp. 21SJ11W-1 (assembly GCF_024138675.1). Lineage (NCBI taxonomy): Bacteria > Pseudomonadati > Pseudomonadota > Gammaproteobacteria > Cellvibrionales > Cellvibrionaceae > Simiduia > Simiduia sp. 21SJ11W-1. Next base: position 248,123 of record NZ_CP090959.1, read on the forward strand.
CGTCGGCCACCTTGCACTGGAGTTCTGTGGCGATGAGTTTGGCTTTGGCGGCGGTGGGTACGTCTAACTTGTCTTGCACGTGTAATTCCAGGCACTTGTCGATAAACACGCGCATGGCGGTAATTTCCGCACTGAGCTGAGCCAGCACGAATTGCGTGTTCTGAAAATTGGCTACGGGCTTGCCGAAAGCGGTGCGCTCTTTTACATAGGCGAGCGTGTTGGCAAGTACGCTTTCAGCAGAGCTGATGGCGCCAATCGCCACAGACAGCCGTTCTTGTGGCAGCTCTTGCATGAGGTATACAAAGCCCTGGCCTTCTGCCCCCAGTAGATTTTCCTTCGGTACTTTTACATCCTGGAAAAAAAGCTCTGAGGTATCTTGGGCTTTCATGCCGATTTTTTCGAGATTTTTGCCTTTACTAAAGCCCGGGCTGTTGGCCTCAACCAACAGCAGGCTGGTGCCGCTGGCGCCGGCGGCTGGATCTGTTTTGGCAACCACAATCACCAGGTCTGCCAGTTGGCCATTGGTAATAAAAGTTTTGGCACCGTTTAACAGGTAGTGATCACCCTCAAGCACGGCGGTGGTTTTAACACTTTGTAAATCGGAACCGGTGCCGGGTTCTGTCATGGCAATGGCGGTTATTATGTCGCCGCTTATGCACCCCGGCAGGTATTTTTGCTTTAGCGCCGCAGAGCCGTATTTGTAGAGGTAGGGTACGGCAATGTCTGAATGCAGCCCCCAGCCAATGCCGGTAAGGCCTAAGCGCGCCACTTCTTCGTCAATAATGGCGTTGTAGCGAAAATCCACACCCAGGCCGCCATCGGCTTCGGGAATGGTGGCGCCCAGAAAGCCCTGCGCCCCGGCTTTGTGCCAAAGCGCGCGATCCACCTGGCCATGCTTTTCCCACTCGTGGTGAAAAGGCACAGCTTCGGCCTCCAGAAATTTTGCTACGCTGTCGCGAAATTGTTCGTGCTCTGTATCGTAAACGCTTCTAGCAATCATGATCGGCCTCGTTATTGTTGTCTTGAAACAGGCGGTTTTCGTGGGCGGCTTTAATGAGAATTTCAGGCGGGGTGAAGCGCTCGCCGTAGCGCTCGGCTAGTTGTTCGGCGCGGGCCAAAAACGCGGCCAGCCCCGTTTGATTTACAAATTGAATGGCGCCGCCCGTCCAGGCAGGGAAGCCGATGCCAAAAATAGAGCCGATGTTGGCATCGCGCACGGCATTGATTACACCCTCCTGGTAGCAGCGCAGGGTTTCAATGGCCATTATGTAGAGCAGCCGGTCTTTGGCGTCTTCCAGGCTTAGATTTTCCGGTTGCACATTAAATTGCGCGATCAGTTCCGGCCACAGGTGCTTGGGGCTATCTTTTGGGTAGTTGTAAAAACCTTCGCCTGCGGCTTTGCCGCGGCGGTTCAGTTCAAGCATACGATCGAGCACTGCCTCGGCCGGGTGATTGGGGTAGGCCTTGCCCTCGGCTGCCAGATCTTGCCGGGTTTGTTCGCGCACTTTTTCCAGCAGTGTGAGGCTGACTTCATCTATTACCGCAAGCGGCCCCACGGGAAAGCCTGCCAGGAAGGCGGCGTTTTCAATGAGTGCCGGGTGGCTGCCTTCGCCTAGCATGGCCATGCCCTCGTGGGTAAAGGTGCCGAATACCCGCGAGGTAAAAAAGCCACGGTTGTCGTTCACCACTATGGGGGTCTTGCCAATTTGTTGCACGAAATCGTAGGCGTGTGCGAGGGTTTCGTCGCTGGTTTGCGCGCCGCGAATAATTTCTACCAAAGGCATTTTGTGCACCGGTGAGAAAAAGTGCAGGCCAATAAAACGCGCGGCGTCGTCGGCGGCGTGGGCCAGCCCCGTGATGGGCAGGGTGGAGGTGTTGCTGGCAATAATGGCCTGGTTAGAAAGATGCGTTTGCGCCTCGCGGGTGACACTGGCTTTGAGCTCGCGGTTTTCAAATACTGCTTCAATTACCAGCTCGCAACCGCTGAAGTCTTCGGGCAAGTCGGTGGGCGTGATGCGCGCCAAAATGGCCTCGGCCTCGGCGGCTTGCAATCGCCCGCGCTCAACGCGTGCCTGCAAAATTTTCCCCGCCTGCTGCTTGCCCTTGTTGGCCGCTTGCATGTCGATATCTTTAAGCACTACTGCAATGCCGCGATTGGCGCATTCGTAGGCAATGCCGGCACCCATCATGCCCGCGCCCAGCACGGCCACTTTTTTGATAGGCGCGCGCGCTTCACCGTCGGGCCTGCTGGCGCCGCTTTTTATTTCATTGAGCTGAAACCAGAATGTATTGATGAGGTTTTTACACACCTGCCCCCGGGCCAGCGTCACTATGTGGCGCGATTCAATGCGCGTGGCCGTTTCAAAATCCACTTGTGCGCCCTCAACGGCGCAGGCCAGAATTTTTTCAGCCGCCGGTAAACAGCCGTGGGTTTTTGCGCGCACCATGGCAGGCACTATGGGCAGTGTGCGCGCCAGTGCCGGTTGCGTAGGCGTACCGCCCGGCATTTTGTAGCCCTTTTGATCCCAGGGTTGCTGCACCTCTGGGTGGGTGGCGGCCCAGGCTTCGGCGCGCGCAATGAGGCCGGTGGTGTCTTCCGCAAGTTCGTGAATCAGCCCCGCGGCGAGCGCGGCCTCGGGTGAGAGCTGCTTGCCTTCGGTTAGCAGCGGCAGGGCCGCCTGCAAGCCCAGCAAGCGCACCATGCGGGTTACGCCGCCCGCACCTGGCAACAGGCCCAGGCTCACCTCTGGCAGGCCGATCTTTACCTGCGGCTGATTGAGCGCTACCCGGTGGTGGGCAAACAAGCACATTTCCCAGCCGCCGCCGAGTGCGGCCCCGTTAATGGCGGCCACCACCGGTTTGCCGGCGGTTTCTATTTTGCGCATGCAGGCTTTCATTTGCTCAACCATGTTGAAAAAATCTGCCGCGTTGTCGTCGCAAACGTTGCACAGGGCTTTGAGATCGCCGCCGGCAAAAAAGGTGTCTTTGGCGGAGCAGAGCACGAGCCCGCGCCACTCGCTGGCAAACAGTTCATCGGTCGCTTTTTGGAAATCGTCAGCGAAGGTTTGATCCATTAAATTGGAGCGGCTGTCGGGCCTGTCGAGCAACAGGTGGTGAATGCCGTTTTCGTGTTTAACAAGTTTTACGCTGCTCATTGGCACTCCTCCACGCGTTCAATCACCGTGGCGATGCCCATGCCGCCGCCAACGCATAGGGTGATTAAGCCAAATTGTTTGTCGCGGGCTTCCAGCTCGTCCAGCAGGGTGGCAGTGAGCATGGCGCCGGTGGCACCCAGGGGGTGGCCCATGGCAATGGCGCCGCCGTTGACGTTAATTTTTTCCATGGGTACGGCAAGCTCGCGGGCAAAGCGCATAACCACCGAGGCGAAGGCTTCGTTTACTTCAAACAGGTCTATGTCGTCTGCGGTGAGGCCGGCAATGGCCAGAGCTTTTTGCGCAGCCGGTGCAGGCCCTGTGAGCATTATGGTTGGGTCTGTGCCCACCAGTGCCGTGGCGCGCACCTTCGCGCGTGGCGTTAAGCCCCATTGGCTGGCGGCATTGGCGCTGCCGAGTAATAACACTGCCGCGCCATCCACTATGCCAGAGGAATTGCCGGCGGTGTGCAGGTGATGAATGCGTTCAACTTCCGGGTATTTCGCGCGTGCCACACCGTCAAAGCCCATGGCGCCTATGTCTGCAAAGGAGGGCGTGAGCGCGCCCAGGCTTTCCAGCGATGCATCGGGGCGAATGGTTTCATCCTGGGCGAGCAGGGTAAAGCCGTTGGCATCTGTCACGGGTATGACCGAGCGATTGAACGCGCCTCTGGCCCAGGCAGCAGCAGCCTTGTGGTGCGAGTGCATGGCGAACTCGTCGAGCTGGGTGCGGCTGAAACCCGCCAGGGTGGCGATTAAATCTGCGCCTATACCCTGTGGCATGAAGCCTGTGCGCGCGTTGGTTTCCGGGTCTAGCGCCCAGGCGCCGCCATCGCTGCCCATGGGTACGCGCGACATGGATTCCACACCGCCGGCCACCACCAGGTGCTCCCAACCCGAGCGCACTTTTTGCGCGGCCATGTTGACGGCCTCAAGGCCAGATGCGCAAAAACGATTGAGCGTGACACCTGCCACATCATCGTGCCAACCGGCGGCGAGTGCTGCGGTTTTGGCGATGTCTGCGCCTTGATCGCCTATGGCGGTTACGCAGCCCAGCACTATGTCGTCTACCTGATTGGTGGGGAAACCCCCGTTGCGCGTATGCAAATGGCCGAGCAGTTGCGTGAGCAGGCTGATGGGCTTGACCTCATGCAGCGCGCCGCTCGCTTTGCCGCGCCCACGGGGTGTGCGCAGGGCATCGAAAATAAAAGCGTCTGATGTCATGGCTTGTTCACTTCCTGATGTGTGGCGTGTGGTTTTAACTATAGGCCAGCGCACAGTTGCAATTTAATGACCCTTAGTGACAATGCCAGTGATCGCAGGTCTTGTGCAACGCCGTACACGAGGCAAACCGAGCAACCAAGGAGCCCGCGTGCTGCCGCTTGTTACCCACCCAGCTTACAGCTACCCCTTTCCCGCCAAGCACCGGTTTCCCATGCAGAAATTCGGCTTGCTGCACGCCTATTTGCAAAGCCTGGGCATCGCCACGCGCACCAATACCCTGAGGCCAGGCCGTTGCCAGCCGGGGCTGCTCACCCTGGCACACGATGAGGCCTATGTGGGCCGGTTTGTGAGTGGGCAACTCACCCATGCCGAGGTGCGCCGCATGGGCCTGCCCTGGAGCGAAGGGCTTAAACTTCGCACGTGTATTTCACCGGCCGGCACCTTGCTGGCCGCGCACTATGCGTTGGAATACGGCGTGGCTTGCCACCTGGCCGGCGGCACCCACCACGCGCACCGCGATTTCGCCTCGGGCTTTTGCATCTTTAACGATTTGGCCATAACCGCGCGCGCGATGCTTGCTCACACCCGCGTGCGCAAGGTGCTGATTTTTGATGTAGACGTGCATCAGGGCGATGGCACCGCGCGCATTCTTGAAGGCGATACGCAGGCTTTTACCTGTTCAGTTCACTGCGAAAAAAACTTCCCCGTGCGCAAGGCCGCCAGTGACTTGGATATCAACTTGCCGGTGGCCATGGGCGATGATGCCTACCTCAGTGTGGTGTCGCACACCTTTGCCAAATTGCTGCGTGAAGAGCGCCCGGACTTGGTGCTTTACGACGCCGGTGTTGATGTTTACGCAGACGACCCTCTGGGCTTGTTAAATATTTCAGAGGCGGCCATTGCCGCGCGCGATCGCGATGTATTGCGCCAGGCGCGCGAGGCGGGGGTGCCCATTGCCACTGTTATTGGTGGTGGCTACGACCGCGATCAACAGGCACTGGCGCGCCGCCATGCGCTTTGTGTTGAACAGGCGGCAATGGAGTTTGCGGGCATCTAGCGGCATTGGCTGCTGGTATACTTGCGCTTTTGGGTGGTGTGTTATGTCTGTATTGGTCGCGCTGCAAGCGCGCAGCGACTGTTGTGAATTGTGCAAAGCAACCGAAAACCTGAGCGCGCTGGAAGTGGGCCCGGATGCGGCGGCCAACTCGGATCGCCAAATTCTGGCCTGCGCCACCTGTGCCAACCAATTGGGCGGCAATGAGGCACTCGATGAAAATCACTGGCGGTGCCTGAACGATGCCATGTGGAGCAGCGTGGGTGCCGTGCAAGTGCAGGCCTATCGGCAATTGCAGGTGCTGGCAACGAATGCCCACTGGGCGCAAGAGCTGCTGGATGTGATGTATTTAGCGCCCGAGCTTGAAAGCTGGGCCAAGGCGCAGGCAGCCCAGCAGTCGGTGGTGCACAAAGATTGCCACGGCAATGTGTTAAGCGCCGGCGACAGCGTGACGCTCATCAAAGATTTGCCCGTTAAGGGCGCGAATTTCACCGCCAAGCGCGGCACTGCCGTGCGCGGTATTTCATTGGTGGCCGATAACCCCGAGCACATAGAAGGCAAGGTGGAGGGCCAGCGTATTGTGATCCTCACCCAGTATGTGAAAAAGAATTAAGTGCCCACGCCATTGGGCACGCAACCGCCCAAGACAACCGGCTAAGTCAGCAACCGCTTAATACAGCGGCCGCTTAATCGGCGGGGCTAGCAACGCGCAACTAACAATGAGTCGCTCGCATCTAAATTGCTGCCCGGCCTTTCGGTAATTTACAGCTCAACTGCGCGCGGTTTTGCGGCGCGCAACGGCCAGCATCAAGGCGCCAAAAAGCATTAACAAGGCGCTGTTGGGCTCTGGCAGGTTGGTGACCATTTTAGAGGCGTAAAGGTTTATGTGAGATAAGCCGCCGCCTTTGCCAAACACATTGTGAAAGGCCCAGTCGCCACTGCTGACGCCCTGCTGGATTTCAAATACAAACCACTCGTCTGGCTGGCCGCCGGTGCCGAACTTAAAGCCGAGTGCGGCATCTTCGTAGTGGTTCCAGAAGTCGCTGTCGAAGCTCCAGGTGCCGGTGCTGGATTTGTTGGCGCCGGCCACGATGGAAAAGTTGATATTGAACGGGTCGAAGGGATCGAGCGCTGTGTCTACATCGTCTTTGCTTTTCAATACCCAAGGGTCGCTGGTGGCCAGCAGGAAGGCATCGGTGGCGGGGTTGCCGCTGATGTTGCCGGTGCCTGCGTCCAGGCAGCTCATGGCCTGGGTATCGCTCATAGACATGTAGTTATTGCTGGTGTCAGCACAGTTTATGGGGGTTGCGCTTACCTGCGCGGCCGCCAAAACCAGTGTGCAAGCGACGAGAATCCGTTTCATTTTTCTTGCCTCGCGAATTTGTAGGGTTGCCGAGCTACCGCCGGGTAGCTGTGTCGCCCATTTCAACGCAAAAAGTGTTCCCGAAAAATAAAATCTAATTAATTCAATGGCTTACGCTTTTCTCGCCACTCGACGTTTGGCGCCTATGTTAAGAAAACCGACGTTAAGAAAATCGACGTTAAGAAAATCGGCGCGCGCTAGCACTCTAGCGCCTTGTTCGCACGGGCAAGATTATCGCGCAGGTGCTGCGGGTTGATGGTGCCTACAATGGCGCTGGTAACGCCTGCAGTTTGCAGCACGAAATCCATGCTGGCTTGCACAGGATCCGCGCTTTGGCCGTTGCACAGATGGCCGCTGGCGAGCGCCTTTTTAATGAATACGCCTTTTTGGTGGCTGTGGCAGTAGTCGATAACGGGCCGCTCGGCCTGCTCGTTCAGGTTGTAGGTCACCATCACGCCATCGGCAATTTGTGCAGCCTTTAAACCGCCCTCAACGGTTTTGGTAGACATGCCAAAGGCGCGGATTTTGCCTTCGCGCTTGAGCTCGGCCAGCTGCTCCAGCGCGCCTTCTTGTTCGATAATGTGCAGGTCATCGCCGTTGGAGTGCACCAGCACTATGTCGATTACATCTGTGTTTAGCCGCTGCAGGCTGCGCTCGATGCTGTGGCGTGTGTGGGCTGCGCTGAAATCAAAATGCGATTCGCCGTTGCTGAATTCCTCGCCCACCTTCGAGCAAATAACCCATTGCTGGCGCTGGCCCTTAAGCAGGTGGCCCAGGCGCGTTTCGCTGGTGCCGTAGGCGGGGGCCGTGTCGATTAAATTTACGCCCAGCTCGCGCGCTAAATTAATGAGTGCCAGTGCCTCGGCGTCGCTGGGCAGCTCAAACCCTTTAGGGTATTTCACGCCCTGATTGCGGCCAAGCTTGACGGTGCCAAGGCCAATGGGGCTTACCTCGATACCGGTGGAACCAAAGGGGCGTTGCATCATGATTGTTGTGCCTCGGTGGTGGGGAAGGCGGTATCCCACGGGGTGGGGGCAATGGGGGCGGCCGGCAGAAATGCCACGGGGCTTTGGCGGTGGGCGGGGGCAATGCCGTCTGCCTCAAGTAATTGCAGCAGGCTTGTGGCCATGTTCGGGGCCAGTGTGAGCTTGGTGGGCCAGCCCACCAGTATGTTGCTGGCGCGCCCGTCTGTGCGTTGTGCCCGTGCGGCAAAGGCTTGATCGGGGCGGGCGAAGTTGCGCTGGCGCGGCTCGGCGCGATCAACGCTCAACGTGGCCCATTGCGCCTGGGATAAATCCACCCAAGGCATGAGCTCGGCCAATTCCTGTTGCGCGCGGGCAATCAGTTGGGCCGGGGTGTCTTGCACGCCCTGTTCGGCCAGGCTGCCGCCCAGGTACCACACAGTGGCGCCATCGGCGCAGGGGTGGCTTGAGATGGTGAGCCTTGGGGTTTTATCGGCGCCCAGGCAGTGGCCGTAAAACCTGTAGCCCAAATGGTGCTTAACCATCACCTGTTGCAGCGGGCGCAGTTGCATCCGGGGCTGGCTGCAGCCGGCGGCCGCCAGCAGCTGTTCGTTGCCGCGCCCGGCGGTAAATATCACTCGCCTGGCGTTAATTTGATGGGTTTGCCCCTGGTGTTCGGTAATCACCGAAACGCCCTCCGGGCCCTCGGTCAAACGGCTGTGCGCCCAATCGACTTGCCGGCAGCGGCCTTCGAGGTTGGCCGCCAGCGTTTGGATCACGCTGGGTACGTCTAACACCAGATCTACCAGCTTGTAGAGGTCGAACTTGCGCCCGGCGGCCGCCAGCAGTGGCGGGTAATCTTTCGGCTGCAGGGCATCCACACGCCCGCGCAGTGCCTTGCTGGCAAAAAAGGTGGTAATGCGTGAGGTGACGCTCTGGCTTGCCCACATGTAAAAGTGTTCAGATAACACCCGAGCACCGGTTAAATCCACGTCGCCCTTGCCTGCAAGGCAGGCCGCCCAGTGGGCGGGCATATCGGCAATGGCTTCACTGGCGCCGGTGAGGCTGCCGGTGAGCGCATATTTTACGCCGCCGTGAATCATGCCTTGGGATGCCATGGATTGCTGATCGCCCAGGCCCGACTGCTCCAGCAGCAAGGTGTTGTACCCCGCGCGCATCAGCCGATTGGCCAGCCACAGGCCCGCCACGCCGCCGCCGATGATGAGGGTATCGAAATGGTGTTGCTGCACTGTCATGGGCGCTTCCGTACAAAATTTCGCGAATTATACGGCAAAGGCTCAGGCCCGGCTGCCCCGCCGCCGTGGTGGCAGGCTGCGGCATTCGGTATGCTTGCGCCTTTGTCAGCCACTGCCCCCACTATGATGCGCGCGTTTTACACACTGTTTTTGTATTTGGCCCTGCCGGTGATTGCCCTGCGGCTCTTGTGGCGTGCGCGCCTGGCACCGGCCTACCGGCGGCGCTGGGGCGAGCGCTTTGCCCTGACGGGCGAGCTGCCCGCGGGCCCGGTGATTTGGGTGCACGCTGTGAGCGTGGGCGAAACCCTGGCTGCACTCGACATGATTCGCGCGCTGCAAACCCGCTACCCCGATCACCGGGTGCTGGTTACCACCACCACACCCACCGGTTCCGAACGCGTGCAAAGCGCCTTGGGCACAACCGTATCGCACGTGTATTTGCCCTACGACCTGCCCGATTGCTGGTGGCGGTTTTTCAGCCGCGTGCAGCCTGCGTTGCTAATTGTGATGGAAACCGAGCTTTGGCCCAATTTGCTGGCAGCCTGCGCCGCCCGCCAGGTGCCGGTGTTGCTTGCCAATGCCCGGTTATCCGCCCGCTCTGCGGCCGGTTATGAGCGCTTGGGTGGCCTCACCCGGCCGATGGTTGCGCGGCTGAGCAAAGTGGCGGCCCAACAAGCCCCCGATGCCGAACGCTTTCGCGCACTCGGCGTTGCGCCTGAGAAAATCACCATTACAGGTTCCATCAAATTCGACCTCACCCTCACCGAGGCCCAGCGACGAGCTGCGGCCGTACTGCGCCAGGATTGGGCCCCGCGCGATGAAATACTGTGGCTGGCCGCCAGTACCCACCAAGGTGAAGATGAAATTATTTTGGCCGCCTTTGCCAAGGCCCGCACCCAGTGCCCGGCGCTGCGATTGATTTTGGTGCCGCGCCACCCGGAGCGCTTTGATCGCGTAACTGCCCTGTGTGAGGCGGCAGGCTGGCACACCCAGCGGCGCAGCCGGCGCACCGAGGCGAGCTTTGATGTATTGGTGGGCGATACCATGGGCGAGCTGCTGATTTTTTTTGGCGCGGCGCATCTGTGTTTTGTGGGCGGCTCGCTGGTGCCCACCGGCGGCCACAACATGATTGAACCCGCGGCCTGGGCCAGGCCCGTGTTGTGCGGGCCACACCTCTTTAACTTTGCCGAAGTGTCGCGCCTGATGATAGACGCAGGCGGGCTGCAAACAGTGAGTGACGCCGATGCAATGGCCGAGGCGGTAGTCGCGCTCGCCGGCAGTGAGGCGCACCGCGCGCGTATGGGCCTGGCCGCGCAAGCGGTGGCAGAAGCCAATCGCGGCGCGCTGGCCCGGCTGCTCGCGGAAATAGATCAGCTGGTGTGAAGGCTCTAAATAGGAAAATCGGTTGCCCATGAGTTTGAGCGAATTATTCAAATGGCAGCGCGGCAGGCAAGCAACGGGCTACCACAAAATGTTTCTTGGCGGCGCCCGTTGGCCAGTTGCCTTCGATATGTATTTACTGAAATTCCCCCAGGGCAGTGAGATACCCGAGCATACAGACGCAGTGCCCAGTGGCCGCCATTACCGCCTAAATATTGTGTTAAAAAAGGCCAAAAAAGGCGGGGATTTCACCACTGTTGTCCCATAGTTTAAGTTTCCATGGAAGGCAGACGTTGATACTACCTATATCTCAGAGTTTCTAAGCGATATCTGGACATGAAATCTGGGGCGAAGTTTGTGACACGACGTAAATACATCCATGTAGTCTCGACACCCGCGTCCATGCGGGTGACGGTCACAACTCCGCCCCATATTCCATGCCTGTAGATTTGTGGGACAGCTGTGGGCGCTTCACGTGTTCAAAGCCCATATTCGAAACCCGGAGAATAAAAATATTTCGCCCGGATGTCGCTGCCCACTCTGTGAGTAAAATTTTAATGGGTAGCCGTTATGTGCTGAGCATTGGTTGGCTTTTACGTGAGTGAACCTTGCCCTAAACCGCGTTGCCGCTGGCTTGTGGCATTGGGTGAAATGCTGTTGCCTGAGTCGCCCGGAACTGGCTGCCGGTATTTACTTTCAGTGCATTAGATTGCCGCAACGGGCATGGGTTTTTGGTGGCGCATTTTTCAGCCAAGCCACACATTTTTCATTTCACTTTCTGCGCAAACTTTTCAGGTTTGATGTGTGCGACCGTTCGCGTTTTTTAAAAGCGCTACTGCACAAATAGCGCCTTGGGAGCAAAGGCTTGCGAGAATTTTTGCGGCAAAAAAACACGGCCAATCAAGCGGGGCTTGATTGGCCGTAGGGTGTTGCGGGCAGTAAACGGGTTTACTGTTCGTACTTGGCGCGGTTAACTGCGGCCAAATCATCAAGCCACTCGTTGATTTGCACCACATCGGCGGGCGTTAAATTGCCGGCTACCGCTTTCAGCTGGAACTGGTTAATCACATAGTCGTACAGGGCGTTGGAATAGTCGCGGCGCGCCTGGTAGAGGGTGCGTTGTACTTGCAGTACGTCTACCAGGTTGCGGGTACCCACTTCATAGCCCGCCTGGGTTGCTGAAACCGCGCTCAAGCTTGAGGTAATGGCCTGCTTGCGCGCGGCTACCCGTGCGACATCGGTGGTTACCAGTAAGTGCAGCGAGCGCGCCTGTTGAATGGTGTCGCGCATGGCTTTGTTGTACAGCTCTTCGGCTTGCATGGCCGTGCCATAGGCCTGGCGCGAGCGCGCACTGGTGCCACCGCCTGCGAAAATCGGCACCGAAAGATTAACGCTTGCCGTGGTGCCGTTACTGGCGCGATCGAGCAGGGCGTTTTCCAGGTTGTCGCTATCTGAATCGCTATAGCCAATGCTTGCACTTACGGTGGGGTAGTGGGCCGCGCGGGCGCTTTGCGCACCACGGCGTGATGCTTCGGCGGCGAGCTTGGCAGATTTCAGCTGGTAGTTATTTTTTAAGGCAAACTCTACCCAGTCGGCGCGTGTCTCGGGTTGCGGTTTGCGCACGGGGAAATCTTCTTTCAGCGGCGCAATGGTGTTGTGGGCCTTGCCGGTTAATACTTCCAGGGCTTCAAAGGCAATGCCAAGGTTGCCGCGCGCGGTGAGCGTTTGTGCCGTGGCAATATCGTACGAAGCCTGGGCTTCGTGTACATCGGTGATGGCCGTTAAACCCACCTCAAAGCGCTGTTTGGTTTGCGCAAGCTGGTGCGAGTTGGCGTTTTCTTCGGCAATAGAGGCTTCCAGCGTGTCGATGGCGCGCAGCACATTAAAGTAGGCCGTGGCCACACGCACAATCAAATCCTGCTGGGCGGCGCTGAAGTCGGCTTCGGCTTTGTCCGTTAAATCCACGCCTTGCTGGTAGCCAAACCAGGCGGCCATGTTAAACAGCGGCTGGGTGAGTGTGGCGCCCCAGCTGGTGGTTTCTGTGTTGGATACTTCCGGTACACCCACCTGGGTCACATCCAAATCGGATTTGCTGTAGCTGGCGTTGGCGGTGATCAGTGGCAGCAAGTTGGCCAGGCCGATATTTTTGGCTTCGCGCGCGCTGCGGTAGGCTGCGGCATCGGCTTTGATCTGGTGATCGTTCTCAACGGCCTGTTGGTAGATGTCGTTCAGTGTGTCGGCCTGGGCAAATGGCAGGCTGGTGAGCAAGCCTGCCGCGCAAATCCAGCGCAGTGCTTGGGCTAGCGGTGTACGGGAAGACATAGACGCATCCTTCGATGACGGTTTACTGAGGGTTATGAGCGGCAAGGTTACCTTAACAATTCTGTACCTCCTAGTATGAATTGCCTAAAGAATCGTTAATTTAGGGTGAACAGAATGCCCATTGAGACGGGCCGGGTCATTTGTGCATGGCAGGTGCAATTTGGCGTTGGTGCCTGGCGCGCCAGGTTTGCGGGCTTACCCCAAACCAGCGCTTGAAGCTGCGGGTAAAGGCCGAAAGCTCGGAAAACCCGAGCATGGCTGCCACATCGGTAATGCGGTAAAACCCGTTGCCCAAATAGTGCTGTGCTTGTTGCTGGCGCACGGATTCCTGCACCTTCTGAAAGCTCGTACCCTGTTGCTGCAAGTGGCGCTGCAATGTGCGGGCGCTGTAGCCGATGGCGCCGGCAATGCGTGAGAGCTGGCATTCATCGGTGGCCAGGGTTAAGGCGATCACTTCGCGCAATTGCTGCAGCAAATCCTGCCCGTGGCGTTGTTCCAAATGCTGGCGCAAGCGCTCCGGAAATTGCGCCGCATCCGGGTGTAGGGGGTGACTCAGCAACTTGCCCTCCAGCACCAGTGCCAGGTGTGGGTGGTCAAAGCCGATGGGGCAGTGAAAAAACTGGCCGTAAGGTGCGATGTTTGCAGGCGCCGGGTGGCTGAAGTACACAGCCCTTGGGCGCCAGTGGTTGCCGCAAAAAACCTGAATCAAATCGTAGGCCAGTGCCAGCGCGTGATCCTGGAAGGTGGGGGTGCGGGCAATTTGGTCAAACCGCCCGCGCACAATCAGGTGGGCAAGTTCGCCTTGGTGCATCAGTTCGATATCTACCGTTTGCACCACCATGGAAAGATGCTGGCTAAACACCGAAAGCGCCTCTCCCACGGTGCGACACTGGCGGGTAAGGCTCGCCAGCGGGCCGAAAATAAACAGCCCCTGCCGGCGCGCCAGTACCAGCCCAAGGTGGGGCCAGCCCAGCGCCTTGGCCGCAAGTAGCAGCAGCCGGTTGTGGCACTCGAAGGGAATCAGGTCTTGGGCGGCGTCTTGCAGCGCAAGTGCCAGGCCCGCCTCGGCAAACAGCGGCGCCGGGGCTATCCCTTGCTCTGCCAACAATTCCGGCAAGCCTGTGAGAAAGTTTTTGCTGATCAGCGGGTAGGGCATAACGTGCCTTAAACCTGGCCATAGCTAAATTAAGGGGTGGCAAAGTGCCGTGCATGGCGCACAAGGTCAAACCTTTGGCGTGTAAAGTCAAGCCGAGGGTGCGTATTTCGCTAGACTCCTAGCCATTCATCGCTGCTGCGGGCGGCCAGACAGGGAGCAAGGCATGGCAAAACTCTACGACTACGTGATAGTGGGCGGCGGCTCAGCGGGCTGCGTATTGGCCAACCGGTTGAGCGCCGACGGCAGCACCCGGGTGTGTTTGCTAGAGGCCGGCGGGGCCGGCAACAGCGCGTTAATCCGCACGCCGCTGGGGGTCATAGCGGCCGTAGCCGGTGGCCTGTTCAACTGGCGCTACTACACCAAAATTCAACCACCGCTGGGCAATCGCCGCCTTTACTGCCCGCGCGGCAAGGCGCTCGGTGGCAGCAGCGCCATTAACGCCATGCTATATGTGCGCGGCCAGCCGCAGGATTTTGACCGCTGGGCAAAGGATGAAGGCTGCCCCGGTTGGGATTGGGCCAGCGTGTTGCCCTACTTTAAAAAAGCCCAGCACCAAGAGCGCGGCGAGAGCGAGTTTCACGGTGTGGGTGGGCCGCTAAATGTGGCAGATCTACGCCACCGCCACCCCTTGTGCGAGGCGTTTATCGAGGCGGCCCAGCAGGCCGGACTTGCGCGCAACGACGATTTTAACGGGGCCGAGCAGGCAGGCGTTGGCTGGTTTCAAACCACGCAAAAAAATGGCCAGCGCTGCAGCGCGGCAGCGGCCTACATTGAGCCGATAGTGGCCGAGCGACGCAACCTCACGGTGATCACCCACGCGCACACCCGCAAGGTGTTGTTTGAAAATAAACGCGCGGTGGGGGTGGCGTACGAGGTGGACGGCCAGGTTTTTAGAGCGCGCGCGGCGCGCGAAGTGATTCTCAGCGCCGGGGCTTTTGGCTCTCCGCAGCTGCTGTTGCTCTCGGGTGTTGGCGCGCCGGAAAAACTCGAACCCCACGGCATTGAATGCGTGCACAATTTGCCCGGCGTGGGTGAAAACCTGCAAGATCATGCGGATGTATTGGTGGTTTGCAAAGATAAATCGGCACTCAGCTGGGGCACCTTGCGCCCGCGGCAAATGCTGCGCAGTGTGTGGGCGCTCGGGCGCTATGTGTTTCGCAAAGACGGTATGTTCAGCTCTACCGTGGCCGAAGTGGGTGCGTTTTTTAAGGCGCAGCCAGAGGCCGCCACGCCCGATGTGCAGTTGCATGTGTCTCCCATCGCCATGGCCAATCACGGCCGCCACCTGCCCTACTATTTTCGCTACGGGTTAACGGTACACGTGGGGTTACTCAGGCCCCACAGCCGCGGGCGCATTACCCTTGCCAGTGGCGACCCAAAAGCAGCCCCGGTGATTGATTTGAATTTGTTGGGTGACGCACGGGATGTGGCGCCCCTGGTGGCGGGTGTGCAAAAGGTGCGTGAAATTTTGCGCCAGCAGGCCCTTGCGCACAGCTATGCAGGCGAGCTGCGCCCGGGCGACGATGTGCAATCCGAGGCCGAACTTGCAGCCTTTGTACGCGCTGAAGCCAACCACATTTATCACCCGGCCGGCAGCTGCAAAATGGGTACTGATGCGCAGGCGGTGGTAGATCCACAGCTGCGCGTGCACGGCTTGGCGGGCCTGCGGGTGGTGGATGCCTCGGTAATGCCATCGCTCATTAGCGGCAACACCAATGCGCCCACCATAATGATTGCGGAAAAAGCCGCCGATATGATTTTGGCGCAAGCAGACGAGGCGTCTTTGGCCAGCAGCGCAACAGCGTGATTGAGGTTTAGCTTGTGTGATTTAGGCGGTAAACCAGCAGCTTTCGTTGAACGTTGATGAACTATCAGGGCGTTTGCCACTCCAAAAAAAGGTAAAACACCCTGCACCCATTAATTGCATGGCGCGCTACTTTTTTGCCAAACATAGGGGTCACCATGAAAAGCCTTTCTTCAAAAACGTTGTTTGCAGCCGCAGTGGCACTGGCGGGTGTGCTGATGATGCCGGCTTCCAATGCCTTGGCCGAGTCCGCACCAGCCGATGGTCTGGCGCCTGTGAAAGTGAAGCGCCTGGATGAGGTGCGAGCCAAGCCCGGTGTGGCCTGGGGCGAATACACCCATGTGCAATTGCTGGCGCTGGATGTGAGCGATGTTGCAATTAAGGCGCCTGCGCAGACCCACAAGCGCGATATCAAACCACTCACAGATAAACAAAAAGCGGCCTTGTCGGAATCTTACGCGCGTGCGTTTACCCGTGAGTTGATTGAAGACGGTATATTTAAAACCGCCGAGCAAGGTGCGGCCAATACCCTGGTGATTCGCGCAAAACTTGTAGAGATTGCGCCCAATTATATTCCCAGCAGTGGCTTTGCAATGTCTGGCAGACATCGCGTGTACGCAGAAAACGCGGGCAAAATGACCATGACATTTGAATTGCTCGATGGCGCGAGTGGTGAGTTGCTGGCACAAATTACCGACGAGCGCGAGGGCACGCGCATGTGGCGTGAAATCAATCCCGTAGAAGTGCGCTCGCAAACGAACCAGATCATGAGCAGTTGGGCGCGAATTTTTCGCAATCACCTCGATGACCTGGGCCGCCACTGATCTGCAATCGCCTCGGCCACACCGGCGCGCCCGCGGGTTTGGCCAGTTTTAAATACTGCTATACACTCCCTCTGTTACCCCATCGGCCAAAGGCCGCTCTATTCACGGTGCACCAAAAGGAATGCCCTATGCAGCGCATCTTTATTGCAGGCTTGGCCCTCATGCTGGCGGCTTGTGCCTCCGAGCCCAAACAAACGCCCCCGCTCAAAAAAGAGCAGGCCGATCTGTCGGCGTTTTCGGTGATCAGCGTGACAGATCCCGCTTTTAAACCCGAGCCTGGCAATACCATCAGCTGGGTGTCTGATGTGATTTTTGTGGGCCAAGACGATGCCCAAGACGACCCCGACATGCTCGAATTTGTAAAGGCCAGTGTGAGTGAAAACTTATCCGTCAAAGGCTATCGAATGGGCGAGGGCATGAACGCCGACTACCGGGTGATTGCACTGGTGCAGGTGGGCGATGAAAAATTATCCGATGAAATGCGCGAGTTGTTCCGGCTCTACCCAAGCCTTGGGCGCGACAGCCAGCTGCACAAGGGCATGCTGATTGTGGCCATTGCGCGCCCCGGCAGTGTGGAAGCCCTGTGGCGCGGTGCCATTAAAGTATTCTTGGATGATCATCACGTGCTCACCCCCGAGCAGCGCCTCCTGCGCCTGCGCATGGCCGTAAATAAAGTGCTGGCATCAATGCCCAAGGCGCGTTGAGCAAAGGTTGCAGCGTAAAATGATCGAGCCGCAGTTTCAGTTGGGCGACGTGGAAGTTGCCGAGAAAGAAACCACCTACCAAGGGTTTTTCCGCATGGCGCGCCTGAAGCTGCGCCATAAATTATTTGGCGGCGGCTGGAGTGGCTGGATGACCCGCGAGCTGTTTGAGCGCGGAGATGCCGTGGCGGCTATTTTGTATGACCCGCAGCACGATCTGGTGGGCTTTGTTGAACAGTTTCGCGTGGGCGCACTCAAGCAACCCTACGGGCCCTGGTGCCTGGAAGTGGTGGCCGGCATGACCGAGCCCGGTGAAACCCCAGAACAGGTGATGGCCCGCGAAATAGAAGAGGAATCCGGCCTGCAGGCGGCGCGGCTCATTCCCATTTGTAACTACCTCAGCAGCCCCGGCGGCACCGATGAACAGCTGCACCTGTTTTGTGCAATCTGTTCACTGCAAGGGGCGGGCGGAGTGTTTGGCCTGGCCGCTGAAAACGAAGACATTCGCCTGCATGTGGCACCGGCCGGAGAGGTATTTGCCAACCTCTATCAGGGCAGGTTCAACAATGCCGCCACCCTCTTGTGCCTGCAGTGGCTCCAGATTCATCACGCCGAACTGCGCAGTGGGTCAAGTCTCTAGCGTTCAAAGGGTGAGTTTGGCCGCAACTTGTGCCATGCTTAGCGGCATATAGAGGCATTTCGGGCCAGAATTATGGCAACTTATTCAGCTATTCGTGCGCGCCGCCGCCACCAGGTAGATCTGGTGGAGCAACAGGCGTTGGGCGATCTGAATTACGCGGCCATTATGCGCCTGTTGCCGGATTTATCGCACCGCAGCCAGTGGTGTTTTAATGTCTGTGCGCCGCAGCGCGACTGGCGCATTACCATTTCTGTGGATGAGCGTGCGAGATTCACCACCAGCGTGATAATATCGCGCCATCAGGGCGACTGCCGTTGGACCCGTTCGCCCGTAATGAAGGTGCGCTTGTACCACGATGCACAAATGGCCGAAGTGGTAGCCTGGGAGCGGCACCGCGTAAACCGCGGGCACTATGCCTACCCCAATACCAAGATGTATCACGCCGATGAGAAAGTGCAGCACAATCGCTTTCTCAAGGAATGGTTGGCGCACTGCCTCGCCGAAGGCAAGGTGCTGGATGCCAACTTGAAGTTAACCGGCTAAGCCCGGGCAACGGAAGAATAGGACTGGTTCAACCGAATGGACTTCCCAAAACACATTGATTTCCCCGCCGATCGGCCCTTTCGGTTGCTGCAGATTACCGATTGCCATTTAGGTGAGTACCCGGGCGAAGAACTCCTGGGCCTCAACACCGATGAAAGCCTGCACGATGTGTTGGCCATGGTGGCAAACGAGCCGGCGGATCTAATCATCAACACCGGCGATGTATCCAGCCACGGCCACAAAGGTTCCTACCGCCGCTACCAAACCTTGGTGGATGGCTACACCAATGTGCCCCACGCCTGGTTGCCCGGCAATCACGATTTACCCGAAGCGATGGATGCCTCAGTAAAAGGCGGCAGCCCCCGGGTGATAGAAGCCGGCCCCTGGCAGTTCATTTTGTTAAGCACCTACGTGCCCGGCCACGAGCACGGCGATTTAACCGCGGCCGAGCTCGATTTTCTGGCAGCAACCCTTGCGGCTTCCAGTAAGCCTGCGTTGGTTTTTTTGCACCACCAGCCGCAGCCGGTGGGCAGCGCCTGGATTGATCAATACACAGTGCGCGCCAATAAGAAGTTTTTTGAGCTCATTGATCCGTGTGCCCGGGTCAAGGGTGTGGTTTGGGGCCATGTGCACCAGGCTTACGATCAAATGCGCGGCCACATTCGCATGCTGGCAAGCCCCTCTACCTGCATCCAGTTTTTGCCCGATAACGACGAGTTCGCCCTAGACGACGCCATGCCCGGCATTCGCTGGTTTGAGTTGCACGCCAATGGTCGCTTCGACACCGGCGTTAAGCGCATTGCACAAAAAGATTACCCCATCGATTTTAACTCCACCGGCTACTGATGCCCCGACTGCTGTACATACACGGTTTTTTAAGCTCACCGGCATCGGCTAAAGCCGTGCAGGTGCGCGACTGGCTGGCCGTGCAGCACCCGGAGGTTGAGTTCATTTGCCCGGCGCTCTCGCCGCACCCACAAGCCACGGCCGAGGCGTTGGAGGCTATTGCAGGTGCCCGTGACGAGCCCCTGGGCGTGATGGGTTCATCGCTTGGCGGCTTTTGGGCCACCTGGCTGGTTGAGCGCTTCGGTGTGCGCGCGGCGCTCATTAACCCGTCAACCAACCCCATGGCGCTGCTGCCGGCATACATCGACAAGCCGGTTAAAAATTATCATACCGACGCAACCTACACGCTCACGGGGCAAGATCTTGCAGACCTTGCCCAGTACAACCGGCCTGTGATTGAACGGCCTGCCAACTATTGGCTGCTGGTGCAAACCGGCGATGAAACCCTCGACTACCGTCTGGCGGTAAAAAAATACCATGCCTGCCGGCAAACAGTAGAGTTGGGCGGCGATCACAGCTTTCAGAACTTCGAACGTTTTATTGCCCCGGCGGTGGATTTTGTGCTGCCGGGTCTGGAGTCTTAAATGGTTAAATTGCCTTGGGCTTTGGGCCTGATGCTGGCCACCGCTGCATTGCCGTCACTGGCAGATCCTCTGGCCACCGATGCGCCCGATAGCCAAGCATCACAAACCCCTGCACCCATAGTCACTGGCCCCTCCAAGGCCATGCGCGAATGCCTGCTGGAGAAGCTTAAAACCGCAAGCGATGAACTGGAGCTGGGAGACTTGCGCGCAAGCTGCGCCAAGGTGCAGGAATTAAAACAGCGTGAATTGGTGGAAACCGAAACCCGGGGCGAGCCCAGCCCGGTAACCGAGCGGCTGCTGGCCGAGCAGGAATCGCTGGATAACCCCTTTGAAATCTCTGCATACCGGCGCAATTACGTGCTCTTGGGTTCATATAACGACAACCCGAACACCGAGATCTGGGCGCAGGACTACCCGGATTTCAACATGAACAACACCGAGGTAAAACTGCAACTCTCGTTCAAGGCGCTGGTGGCGCGTGGCATTTTGGGGGCAGATTTATGGGCCGCCTATAGCCAACAAAATTGGTGGCAGCTGTACACAGATTCGGCGCCCTTTCGTGAGGCCAACTATGAGCCCGAGCTGATATTGCGCTGGGATACCCACCTCACAGGCCTGGGTTTCACCGTGCGCGCACTCACAATGGGTTTTAATCACGAATCCAATGGCCGCGCCGGCGAACTGTCGCGCAGTTGGAACCGGCTGATGAGCACGGCAGTGATCGACAAGGGCAACCTGGTGATTGTGCCCAGGCTCTGGTGGCGCCTGCCTGAAGACGAAGGGCAAGACGATAACCCGGATATCGACGACTACCTGGGCGTGGGGGATCTCGCGGTGGCCTACAAGTGGGATGAGCAATTGTTCACCACCACACTCAAGGGCGGCCAGCAGCGTAACTTCAACCACTACGGCGTCCAGCTGGATTGGACCTTCCCCTTAGGCGGGCGCTTCAAGGGCTACGTGCAGTACTACAACGGCTACGGTGAAAGCCTGATTGACTACAACCACCGCAACCACCGCATCGGCTTTGGCATATTGCTGAACGACTGGCTCTAGCCCCATCGCTCAACAAAGCGGCCGCAACTGCGGTATAGTGGCCGCTGCACAATAACCCTATTCAAAAGCCTTCATCTGATGTCTAACTATAACGCCCAAGATATTGAGGTCTTAACAGGCCTGGACCCGGTTAAAAAACGCCCGGGCATGTACACCGAAACCACCCGCCCGAACCACCTGGCGCAAGAGGTGATTGATAACTCGGTGGATGAAGCCCTGGCAGGCCACGCGCGCCAGATAGACGTGGTGCTGCACAAAGATCATTCGCTTACCGTCAGTGACGATGGCCGTGGCATGCCGGTAGATTTACACCCGGAGCAAAAAAAGCCCGGCGTTGAAGTGATACTTTCAACGCTGCATGCCGGCGGCAAATTCTCCAACAAAAATTACCAGTTTTCCGGCGGCCTGCACGGCGTGGGTGTGTCGGTGGTGAATGCCCTGTCTGAGCGTTTGGTGGTGACCATCAAGCGCGACGGCGAGGTACACCAAATTGAATTTTCCAACGGCGAAAAAACCCGCGACCTCACCGTGATAGACACCTGCGGCAAGCGCAACACGGGCACCGCAGTGCACTTTTTGCCGAACCCAAGCTATTTCGATTCCGCCAAGTTTTCGGTATCGCGCTTGCGCCATGTGCTGCGCGCCAAAGCGGTGCTGTGCCCCGGCTTAAAAGTCACCTTTAAAGACGAGCAAAGCGGCGAAACCGATGAGTGGTATTACGAAGATGGCCTGTCTGATTATTTGAACGCCGCCACCCAAGGCTGGGAAACCCTGCCCAAGGCGCCCTTTGTGGGGACCTTTACCGGCAGCACCGAGGCCTGCGATTGGGCCGTGCAATGGTTGCCCGAAGGCGGTGAAGCCATTCAGGAAAGCTACGTAAACCTGATTCCCACCGCCCAAGGTGGCACCCACGTGAATGGCCTGCGCACAGGCCTGCTGGAAGCCATGCGCGAGTACTGCGAGTTCCGCAATTTGTTGCCGCGCGGCGTGAAACTGGCACCGGAAGATATCTGGAGTGCCTGCTGTTATGTGATGTCTTACAAGCATCACGATCCGCAATTTTCCGGGCAAACCAAAGAGCGCTTGTCGTCACGAGAGGCCGCGGCGTTTGTATCGGGTGTGGCCAAAGACAGTTTCAGCCTCTGGCTGAACCAGCACACAGAAGATGGCGACAAGCTTGCAGAAGTGTGCATTAGCAACGCCCAAAAGCGCGTGCGCTCCAGCAAAAAAATTGCCCGCAAAAAGGTTACCCAAGGCCCGGCGCTACCCGGCAAGTTGGCCGACTGTTCCTGCGAGGCCGAGCGCGGTGAATTGTTTTTGGTAGAGGGTGATTCGGCCGGTGGCTCTGCCAAGCAGGCACGCGATCGCGAGTGCCAGGCCATCATGCCGCTGCGCGGAAAAATCCTGAACACCTGGGAGGTAGATTCCGCTGAAATTCTGGCAAGCCAGGAAGTGCACGACATCGCCGTGGCCCTGGGGGTAGACCCGGGCAGCGATGATTTAAGCGGTTTGCGCTATCACAAGATTTGCATTCTGGCCGATGCCGACTCAGACGGCCTGCACATTGCCACGCTGCTGTGCGCGCTGTTTTTGCGTCACTTCCAGCCGCTGGTAAAAGCCGGCCACGTGTTTGTGGCCATGCCGCCTTTGTACCGTATCGATTTGGGCAAGGAAGTTTTTTACGCCCTGGATGAAGCGGAAAAGCAGGGCATTCTGGATCGGCTGGAAGCCGAAAAGAAAAAGGGCAAACCCAACGTGCAGCGCTTTAAGGGCCTGGGTGAAATGAACCCATTGCAGCTGCGCGAAACCACCATGGCCGCCGATACCCGGCGCCTGGTGCAGCTCTACGTTGACGACGGCGACGACACCGCGCAAATGATGGATATGATGCTGGCCAAAAAGCGCGCCTCAGATCGCAAGCAATGGCTTGAAAGCAAAGGTAATCTGGCAGACATTGCACTATAAATTGGCGCTTCGGGTCGATACTGCGAGCTGATGCTGCTAGCCACAAAACTGTGGGAAAAGTTGATACTCAACCAAGGTGTGACACATGAACAAACTGACTACTTGGGGCTTGGTTGCAGTGTTTACACTGCTTGTCGGGTGCAGCAGCTTGCCGCAGGCAGACAGCGACTGGGATGAAAATTTCGACTTTTCCAAGGTGAAAACCTACAGCTTTATCGATCGCGCCAAGCTGCGCGACATGACACCGCTCACCAGCGACATCACCCGCAATCGCATTGAAAATGCCGTTGAGCGGAACATGGCGGCCAAGGGCATTGCCTACGAAAAAGACGCTACCAAGGCCGATATTCTGGTGAGTTATCACGTCACCACCAAAGACAAGCAAGACATCCGCACCTACAATGCGGGCGTAAAGCATTGCTGGAATTGCCGTTGGGGCATTGGCATGGGCATGGGTGTAAGTACCCGAGAGGTGCGCGTAATGGATTACGTAGAGGGCACGCTGATCATGGACATGATAGATACGCAGTCACAGGAATCCGTGTGGCGCGGCATGCTGAGTGCACGCATCAGCGATTTGAAAACCCAGCGCGAGCGCATCGAATCCATCAACTTGGCGGTAAACACCATTCTGGCGCAGTTCCCGCCTGCAGCTGATGCAAAATAACCCTGTTGGGTGGGGTGTGTGAGCGGGCCTCGGCAGTTTCAGGTTAGCAAGCTAAATAGTGTGTGCCTTTGTATGGGCTGTTTGCCCTCAAGCGCGAGCTTGGGGTTGGCGCGTACAGAGCAAGTTGTGAGTAGGCAGTATGTTGCAGTACAAAATAATTCCCGTAACGCCGTTTCAGCAAAACTGCTCGTTGATCTGGTGTGATGAAACCCAAGAGGCCGCGCTGATAGACCCGGGCGGCGATCAGCACCTGCTGGAGGCCGCCATCAAACAAGCTGGCGTGCGCCTTACTAAAATCTTTCTCACCCACGGCCACCTGGATCACGTGGGTGCTACAGCGGCGCTGGTAAAACAATACAACCTGCCCGTTGAAGGCCCCCACAAAGAAGACGCCTTCTGGATTGATCAGCTGCCCATGCAGTGCCAGATGATGGGCTTTGCGCCGGTGGAAAATTTTCAGCCAGACCGCTGGCTCACCGAGGGCGACACACTTCAACTGGGCAATGAACGCCTGGATGTTCTCTTTTGCCCCGGCCATACGCCGGGCCATGTGGTGTTTTATCACGCGGGGCGAAAGCTTGCCTGGGTGGGCGATGTGTTGTTTGCAGGCTCCATTGGGCGCACGGATTTTCCGCGTGGTGATTACGACACATTGGTGCGAGCCATTCGCGAAAAACTCTGGCCGCTCGGTGATGATGTGAGCTTCGTGCCAGGCCACGGGCCCATGTCTACACTGGGTGCCGAGCGTAAATCCAACCCCTTCGTGGCAGATCACAGGTTCGGCTAATGACAGATTCAATTTGGCAAAGCCCGGCAACGGTTGAGGAACTCAACGCCTTGGGCAAGCGCACGGCGGCAGAATTTTTAGGCATAGAAATTACCGAAGTGGGCCCGGATTTTTTGCGGGGCACCTTGCCTGTTAACGAGCGCACTGTGCAACCCATGGGGTTGGTACACGGCGGCGTGAATGTGGTGCTGGCAGAAACCCTGGGTTCTATGGCCGCCAACATGGCGGTGGATACGCAAAAATATTTTTGTGTGGGCCAAGAGGTTAACGCCAACCATGTGCGCGCCGTGCGCTCGGGCAAGGTAACTGCCACCGCGCGTGCGAAATACATTGGCCGCACCTCGCAGGTTTGGGAAATCGAGCTGCTAGACGATCGCGGCCGCCTGTCTTGTATTTCGCGCTTAACCATGGCCGTGGTGCCACACGGTAAAGCGTGAACGCACAGGCCCTGCCTCAGGCGCTACTTGATCAACTGCGCGTGTGCCGCTCGCCCAGACGCACCACCGTGGGTATTCGGGTGCTGGCCGATGGCGTTCAGGTGAGCGTGCCCAAGGCGCTGCCCGATGCCCACTGGCTGCCCTTGGTGGCAGCCAAACAGGCCTGGATTATTGCGCGCCAGGCCGACATTCGCGCCCGCCAGGCCGAGGCGCCCAGCTACGGTTTTACCAGCGGCGAGTGCTTACCCTATTTGGGCCGCCACTACCCTTTGCAGATTTGCGAAGGTGCCCGCACCCATGTTCAGTTGGTGGATAACCAGTGGCAGGTAGCCCTGTCTCGGCGTGGGCGCAAGCCACAAGCGCTACGCGTACAAGCGGCCATGGCCGAGTGGTACCAGGCGCAAGCCGGCATGTTGCTCACGCAAAAAAGCCGGCAGCTGGCTGCCCGCATCGGGCGTTCAATAGGCCGGGTTACAGTTAAGCGTACGCGCTCGAAATGGGGCCATTGCACAAGCCTTGGCGACTTGCAGTACAACTGGCTGATAGTGCAGGCGCCGGAGGCGGTGGTGGATTATCTGGTGGCCCATGAGGTTAGCCACCTGCGCCACCCGAATCACAGCGCGGCGTTTTGGGCGCAAGTGGGCGCGCTTTGCCCCGATTATTTGGCGCAGCGGCGCTGGCTCAAGCGCCACGGCCACAGCCTGTGTTTGTAATTGTTTGTACCAAGGCTCTGCGCATCAGTTATAGTAGCCGCGCAGACTTTTTCTCTTTAGCCAGGGCCCACCCATGACCGAACTCAGTGACGATTTTGATGAAAACTACGACCGCTTTGTAGTGGAAGTGGCCGAGCATGGCATCGTCTGGGCGCTTGAGGGTGAAGAGGGCTTTGCCGTGTGCCCGTCGCTGCGCCATGAGGAAACCGACGTCATGCCGTTTTGGTCTTCCAAAGAGTTGGCCGAGGCCGTGTGCGTGGATGAGTGGGAAGTGTACAAGCCCGTGCCCATTGATCTGGAAGAGTTTCTCGACGACTGGCTGCCCGGTATGCACGAAGATGTGATTATTGTGGGCGTAAACTGGAACAACGATCTGGAAGGCCCGGAAGAAGAACCGCTGGATTTGTTGGAAGATCTGGACGAAGAGCTGGGCTGAGGCCTTGGCCTTTGCGAAGCGGGGTTTCTGGTGCTGAGTTTCTAGTTCTGAGTACTGAGTTCCGTTTTCTGATTAAAAGCTGGCCGCCATATTCAAGGCCTAAACCCGCCTGCGATTTTTAACTCGGCAAGTGTTTGTACCCAAAAAAGCCTGCTCTCACGCCTTTTACGCCCTTGGTTCCCACCATTGTTGTGCTGTAACAGTGGGTGTATTTAACAGGCACCGTTAAAGGGTGCTCAATTCCCGGCCTTGAGCAAGGCGTCGAGAGGTTCGGCCTGGCTGCCCACGCGGGCGTTTTGCAGAATGTTTTTTTCGCCATCCACCAATACCCAGGTGGGCTGCCCGCGCACACCATAGTGCTTGCCCACGGCGTGGGCTTTAAACAGCGGCGCCATGGCTGTTGGTAGCGCCGGTAATTCAGACTGTTGGGTGTGGGCAGAATTGAGCAGTAAATAGGTTTTAATGCCCGCCGCTTGCGCCTGTTGGTTCAGCTGCTCCATAGCCGCCAGGCAGCGCTTTTTGCAGGTGGGTGTCCAGAACATCAACAGGCTTGCCTGATTGTCGCTGTCTTCATAAAACGACACATACTCACCCTGGGCATTACTTAACAGCCAGTCGGGCGCTTGGCCGTGCAGCGTTTGCTGGGCGCAAGCAAGCGCCGGGGTTATCAAAGTTGTGAGTGCCAGAGCTTGCAGCCACCAAGTCATTTTCACGCGTGTCACTCCTGCGAGATCATGGCTATTAGAGTGTACTGCGCGGGTGAAAGTTCCTTCGAGCCGCGGCCTTGACGGTTTTACCCAATGCCTGTGTGGCGCACACAATCAGCTGGGTGTGTCTGCCAGTTGTACCAGTGTCTCCGCTGCCGGATACACTTCGCCAATGCAGGCGGCTTCAACACCTTGCGCGGCCAGTGCAGCCAGCAGGGCGTCTGTGTGCGATGCCGCCACGCCGGCCAGCAGGCCACCGTTGGTTTGCGGGTCGAACAATAGCCCGTAGCGCGGGTGTTGTTGCCAGCTGGCCCAATCGCCCAGTGCCGTGCGTTGCTGCAGGTTTTGGGGCTGCAAGCTGCTTTGGTGGCCGAGCGCCAGGCAGGTTTCAGCGCCGGCAAGCACCGGCAGCTGCGCGAGGTTTAGCCGGGCAGACACACCGGCTGCGCGCAGCATCTCAACCAAATGGCCCAGCAGGCCAAAGCCCGTTACATCGGTGCAGCTCTTCACCTGGTGGGCGCGCAGCGCTTGTGCGGCGGGCCCGTTAGAGCGCGTCATCTGCGCCAGGGCCTGGGTTATCCAGTCGCCCTGGGCTGCGCCTGCTGCGCGCGCGGCAAACAGGCAGCCGGTGCCCAGCGGTTTGGTCAGTATGAGATTGTCGCCCGGGCAAAGGGCTGCCTTGGTAAGCAGCGGCTCAGTGCCTAGCCCATTTACCACAAAGCCTGTGGTGAGCTCGGCGCCTTCGCTGGTGTGGCCGCCGGTAAGCTGGCAGCCTGCCGGTGTAAGTTCGGCCAGCGCGCCCGCCATGATTTGGTGCAGATCCCGCGCCTGAAGTGCCTCTCGTGCATGGGGCAGGCTGATGAGCGCCTGGGCACTTTGCGGCTCGGCGCCCATGGCGTAGAGGTCGCTCAAGGCGTGCAGGGCGGCCAATCGGCCTTGGGTGTAGGGGTCGTCCACAATGGCGCGAAATTGATCCACACTTTGCACCAGCCGGGTATTGGCAGGTAGCTGCAGCACGGCGGCATCGTCTGGCGATTGCAGGCCCATCAGTACGTCATCGCGCGCAAGCGTGTCGAGTGAGCCCACCACCTGGGCCAACACACTGGCGCCCACCTTGGCGCCGCAGCCGCCGCAGCGCATGGTATTGGGCGAAACGGGGGCGGCTTCATCACCCCAAAGGGCCGCGGCCGGCAGCCCCGTTGGCTGCATAGGGTTGCTGTGGAGTCCGCTGAACATCGCCATAAAGCGCTTGTCTATGCGGTTTTTCCAGCGCCACACCCAGCCCCCGCTGAACACGGGCAGCCAGCCGCCCACGCGGGTGGCCAGAGCCTGGCCATCGCCGAGCGATAACATACTCAAAAAGGCCCGCTGCGCCCGGTAGCGGTTAAGCGGCAACTTGAGCAGCCAGGCCCTGAGGTTGTGGGCCAGCACCGGCGCCTGGCGCACGGCAAACACGCCGGCCTTGGGGCGTGCTTGGCCGCTTAGGCTTGCCACATCGCCGGCGGCAAAAATGCCCGGGTGGCTGACGCTTTGCAGTTGATCATCCACCGCAATAAACCCCTGCCCATCAAGTTCAAGGCCCGTTTGGCGCAGCCATTCGGGTGCTGCGGCCTGGGTGCACCACAGCAGCTGGTCCACGCTGTGTGATTTATCGCCTGTCCACAGGCGGTTGGGCTCCACGCGGGTGACGGGCTGGCCGCCGTGAATGCTGATGTTGCGCGCCGCCAGCGCGCGCGCGGCCGCACGCTGTGCGCGCTTGCCATAACCCGCAAGCGGGCGAGCTTCTGCACAAAACAGGCTGATGGCCGCCACGGGCGCCTTCACGCGCAGGGCGCAGGCCAGCTCAACAGAGGCAGCGCCCCCGCCCACAAGGGCAATGTGGGCGTGCGGCTTCTCTGCAAGGCTTGCCTCAATGGCTTGCCAGCGGGCGTAAAACTGGCTGATGGGCTTAACGGCAATGGCGTGTTGTCGAGCACCTGGCACTGCCTGCGATGGGGTGGCGCCAATGTTGATGGAAAGCGCATCGAAGCCGAGCGCCGGGCGCCCTTCAAGGTGAATGTGCTTGGTGTGTAAGTCTAGCCCGGTGGCGGCTGCACGAATGAAACGCACCTGGGCGCGGGCACACAATTGATCGAGGTCTATGTGGGTATCGCGGTAGGTGTAGTGGCCGGCAATCAGCCCCGGCAGCATACCGGAATAGGGTGTGTGGGCCTCGGGTGAGACGAGCGTCAAGCGCACGCCGGGCAAAGGTGCCATGGCCCAGCGGGCAATCACCAGCGCATGGGCATGACCGCCGCCAAGCAGCACCAGATCTTGCAGGTGGGGAGCATTCATGGCGGCGATTATAGCGCCGCCCGGGGCCCGTGTGGGCGCTAATTGTAGCGGTGCCTAGTGGGTGAGGGCGCCGTCGCTGCAGAGGTAGTCGTGCAGGATATCCACCATGTGTTGGTGCACGTGGGCTTCCAGCGCATCCAGATCGTTAAAGGCGGGGGTGATGCTGCCGGCCTCTTGCGGGGCCAGTGAAAATTGGTTGCCGTGTTCTACCACTCGAAAATTAAAATCCATGCATAAACGCATGAGGTGCGGGTAGATGGCATCTTGGCGGCTTGCGAAGTGGACTTCCTTTTCCCCTGCGCCGGTTTCCACAATCTGGATGGGCATAAGCAGAGTAACCTTAGTCAATTGTGCCAGCCTACTGCTTGGCAACCGATTAGAACGTACGCGTATAGCGACGCAGTGGATTAGAACACAATAGCTATCAGGCTTCGTGTGACATAGGTCACACAAAGCTGGGGTGCAGGGGCGATTATTTGTGCCTGTATGGTCAACTTTTAAGCGGTGTGCGGATTTGTAGGCTCGGTGTTAATCCCGCTCGGGTTGCGCGTGCA
Organism: Simiduia sp. 21SJ11W-1; assembly: GCF_024138675.1. NCBI lineage: Bacteria > Pseudomonadati > Pseudomonadota > Gammaproteobacteria > Cellvibrionales > Cellvibrionaceae > Simiduia > Simiduia sp. 21SJ11W-1. The sequence goes on from NZ_CP090959.1 coordinate 277,589, forward strand.
GTGCCAAGTGTGTGCGCAGCCGGTAGGCCAGGGCATCGGCGCCCAGTGTGAGCAGGCTGGAGGCGGCTATCAATAGCAGTGCCCGGTCAAATTGCAGCAGCTCGAAGGCGGAATCTATGTAAAAGCCCAAAGTGGGCACACCCAGCACGCCCAACATGGCGGTTTCACGCATGATGATCTCCCACCGGTAAAGCACATAGGCCATAAACTGCCGATAGAGCTGGGGCAGCACATAAAAGCCGTAGCGGTTGAGCCCGCGCGCTGCAAAACAGGGCTCTGGCAGCTGGCTGCTGTGGCCGCCCAGCAGGTGCGCAATTATGGCGCCATTGTGCAGGCCCATGGCAATGATGGCCGGCAGCATGGAAGGCCCAAGCAGTATCAGCCCCAAAAAGTTCAGCAGGTACTCGGGTAATGTGCGCAACACTATAAGCAGCCCGTCGCCACAGGCGCGCAACCCGCGGTTGCCAAAATGGCGGCTGTTCAGTGGCAGCCAGGCAAGGCTCAGGAGCCCTGTGATCACCAGCGCTATCTGTGCCACCAGCAGGGTATTGAACGTGCCCGGCAGCAGGGACTGCGCCCAAAGCTGTTGCCACCAGTGGCTTGCCTGTGCCTCGCTCAAGCCCAGGCGCCAGGGCGCGGGAATCAGCGATTCGGCAAAGGGCCCCAGCAGCCCGGGTGCCCAGTGCCAGTCAATAGGTACAAAGTAAAAACTGGCCGGCAGCGCCAAGGCCAAAAGCCAGGGCCTAAGCCAGAACTTCAGGCTTACCACCAGTGCAATCAGGGCATAAATGAACGCCGCGGCCTCATTGTACTGGCCTTGGCGCAGGGCGGTTTCCAGCGCGAAACCCAGGGTGGGCAGGCCAATAAAGCCCAACACCACAGACGAGCGCAGCGCGCATTCAAGGCGGTAGCTGGTGTAGTGCACCATGGGCGCCCAAACGAGTGGCAGTTCTGTATAGAAAAAGCGGCTGATACGCCCGCCATCGCTAATGGCAAGCGCCGGTTGCCGGTCGGCTTCGGCCCATTGTTCGCCGTAGATTTTCGCGAGCGTGCCCGTGTAGGGCAGCAGCAAGGCCAGCAGGCCCGCCAGGCTGGAAAGGCCTAGCAGCTGAATAAACAGCAGTGCCCAGAATACCTCGTGCACCGAGCGCAGCAGGGCGGCAACCAACCGCACCGGCCGGTGCCGATAGCCCAGGGCCATGGCAAAGCCCAGTACAGCCGCCAGGGCAATGGCCTGAAGGGCAAAGGCTGTGGTGTACAGCAGCGCTTGGGCCAGTGCCTGCCAATCGCTCACAGTGGGTGCCAAAAAGCCCTGCCCCATGGCGGCAAGCTCGGCCAGCGGTGAGCCAGTGCTCACTTCCAAATCGGCAAACCAGAGGCAGGCCAGTGCCACCAGCACAAAGTAGCCACTCACGCGCCTCGGGCTGTGAGTGGGCCTGGCTATTGATACAGCCATGCAAGCTCGCGAGCGTTGAGGTTGGCGGCGGGTGCATCAATTTGAATGCGCCCCTCAGCTAGGCCGATAACCCGCGTGCAGTGAGCGAGCGCCAAATCCACATGGTGCAGGGCAATGACCGCCGTTTGATGTTGCGCCATTAACCAGGGCAGCAGTGCCGCACCTTGATGGCCATCAAGCGCGGCCACGGGTTCATCAGCCAGCAGCAAAGGCTGTTGTTGGTATACCGCGCGCGCCATGGCCACCCGGCTTTGTTGGCCGCCGGAAAGCTGGCCGGCGGGCGACCAGAGGCAATCGCTCAACCCCAGCGCTTGTGCCAATTCGCCAATTTCAGAGCGCCAGGGCTCGGCCGGAAACAACAGATTGCGCAGGTTGGTAAGTGCCCACTGGCGGCCTAGCCCACCTGCGTAGATGTTGTGAAACGCCGAGAGCTGCGGCACCAGCGATGCCTGTTGCGGGCACCAGGCGGCGTGGCCGTTGGCCAGCGTGCGCAAATGCGCAAGCAGGGTAGATTTACCGCTGCCGCTCTTGCCGAGCAGTGCCACCCGCTCGCCTTGGGCGATATGTAGCGCAACATCGGCCAGCACCCGGTGCTTGGGGCCATAGCCAATGGCTGCGCTTTTCAGGGCCAGCATCTTACCAGCTGTTCATCAGCTCGATGGCGCGGGCGGTGTCTTCTATGGGCTGGTAAAACCCGTTGTTGGCCGGCACAAAGCGCTGGCGAGGGAAGCTTTGCAAGAGCGCCGGGTCATCTATGGTCAGCAGCGCGCGGGTGAGCTTTTCGGTAAAGCCTGCGCCAAATTGTGCGTCTAGATCACCGCGCGCGCTCCACTGGTAATCGGGGTAGGTGGGGGTGGTCCAGATGAGTTGTACCTGTTCGGTATCTACCTCACCCTTGGCCACCGCTTGATCCCATACCGAATAGTTGAGCGCGCCCACTTGGTAGGCACCCGATTGCACCAGCGCCAAGGTGCGCGAGTGGTCACCGCTAAAGCCCACGCGCTTAAAGAGCGCCTCGGGTGCAATGCCGAAGGCTTCGCGCAGGTAAAATTCGGGCATCAAGCGGCCCGATGTTGAACCTTTGGCGCCAAAGGTGAAGGTTTTTCCGCGCAGCGCCTCGGGCAATTGTTCGCCAGGTGTAAGCCCTGCACTTTTGTGGGCGATGAAATAGCTTTTGAAAAACTGGTCTTCATAGCCCTGGGCCAGTGCCACAGAACCCGGCACCAACGCGCGTGCCTGCACACCGGAAAGGCCGCCAAACCAGGCCAGTTGCACCTGGTTGTTGCGAAAGGCGGTAATGGCGGCCGGGTAACTTTTTACCGGAATGTAACTGACCGGCAAACCCAGCTGTTCGCTTAAATAGCTGGCCATCTGGCCGAAGCGCTCGCGCAGCTGCGCCTCGTTTTGGTCTGGAATGGCAGTAAAAGTAAATTCTGGCTGGGTTTTCTCGGCAGCAAAAACGCCAAGGGAAACGAGCAGCGCTGCTAAAGCAGTCAATAACCGCACGGGGCTTTCTCCTTAGTAATCTAGGTTGTGGTTTGAGTAACGGGTGGTTCAGTTGTTTGTGTAATGGTGGCAAGTGCTACACCGCCTTGGGTTAAAAGGAGCAGCCGGAGCTATTATCCCTGTGCACAGTTGGCTAGATAATCCTCCGCCCAGGCAATAAATTCCGGCGCCCGGCCGCGAAAAATCTCACGCCCCTGACGCTGGCTTTTTTGGTAGTCGTACATTGGGTCGTAGTAGTCGGTAAGCAATAATTCAATGCCCGAGCGAAACTGCGAGGCGTCGCCGTGGCTGAAAAAGTGGCTGAGCGCCTGATCAAACTGCTGGTGTAACTGCTGGTGCCGGGCGGCGCCCAGGCGTTTGCGAATGCGGGCCAGGTTATCCAGAATGTGCGCGCGAAAGGCGCATTCAGCGGCGCTTGTGTCTTGTGCAAAATGGTCTAGGTATGCAGGCCAGGCCTCGGTGACATAATCGGCCAGCGCAATGTCTATGCGTGTTTCTATGGGCGTTTCCAACACCGCCAGTGGCGCTTGTTCCATGCGCGCCTTAAATGGGAGCGGCATGGAAACCCGGCCGATAAGCTTGCCTTCATCTTCAATGAAAATGGGTGTGGCAGGCGCGCTGTTAAGTTTTTTTAACAGTGCGATGCTCAGCGCGTTTTCAAAATCAATTTGTGTGGGCTGCGGGGTGATCTGGCGGCCAAAGGCGCTGCCGCGGTGGCGGGCAAGCCCTTCAAGATCAATAAAGCGCGACAATTGTTTCAGCAGTAACGTTTTGCCGCTGCCGGTGCGCCCGCTCACCAATACCAGCGGCGCACGCGCGGTATTTTTGTCTAATTCATCGATTAAAAACCGCCGCATGGCTTTGTAGCCGCCGGTCACCAGGGGGTAGGGGTTGCCTGCCTCGGCCAGCATTTGCTGGGTCAGCCGCGAGCGCAGGCCGCCGCGAAAACAGTAGAGGTAACCCGTGGGGTGCGCCTTCACATGGGCCAGCCAGCGCGCCAAGCGCTCTGCTTTTATGGCGTCTGTGGCCAGCTCCCACCCCACGGCAATGGCGGCATCCTGGCCCTGTTGCTTGTAGCGTGTGCCTATAATTGTGCGCTGCTCGTCGTCTAGCAGCGCGATGTTTACCGCCTTGGGGAAGGCGCCTTTGTGAAATTCCACCGGCGCGCGCACATCCATCAAGGGCGCGTCTTCCAGAAACAGGCGGCGGTAGTCTTGGCAGTTTTCGCGGTTCGTCAAAGCGTTCGGGCCTTAAGGCAAGTGCGGGCCCGGCAGAGTGTACTCAAGCAGGGCCTTCGGTGCCAGCACGCTGCAGGCTTTGCCCGGCACTGGTACAATGGCCGCCGGCGCCGCCTTTCGTGGGGGCGCAAAATGGTAGGTGCAGCCATTTCCATTCAAAAGCTCCGTTAGAGGGCGATCAAAGTTCACAGGTAAGAATCGCAAGATTCGCAGGAGTAAACGATGAGCGCATTGCGCAATCAAGTGAAAGCGCTGGGCACCCTTTTGGGGCAGACCATCGCGGATGACAGAGGTCCTGAGTGCTTGGACCTGATCGAAGCCATCCGTTTGCAGGGCAAGGCCATTGATGCCGGTGATCAAACCGCGCTGCAAGCGTTGATGGAAAAAATCGGCAGTGCCGATGACGAAACGCTGCTCACCATTACTCGGGCATTCAGCCAGTTTTTGAACATGGCCAACATTGCCGAGCAGATTTATACCGTGTCTGATGAAGCGCGCACTCTCATCGACAGGCCAGACCCGTTCGCCAGTTTGCGCGAGCAGTTTGAGGGCAAGCGTTGGGGCAAGGCCGAGTTTCTAAGCGCAGTAGATGCACTCAACATTGATCTGGTGCTCACCGCGCACCCCACCGAGGTAACGCGCCGCACCCTCATTCACAAGTACCGCAAAATTGAAGCGCAGCTGCGTCGCGGTGATGAAGCCGATACCCGCCGCGTGCAGGAATTGATGGCGCAAGACTGGCACACCAATTCCATTCGCCGCATTCGCCCAACACCGGTAGATGAAGCCTCCTGGGGCCTTGCGGTCATCGAAGATTCACTCTGGAGTGCGCTGCCAAAATTCATGCGTGACCTGGATGAGCAGGCCGAGGCCTACACCGGCGAGCCGCTGCCACTCACTGCAGCACCGGTGCGCATGAGTTCCTGGATGGGTGGCGATCGCGATGGCAACCCCTTTGTGACCGCCAAGCTCACGCGCCAGGTAATTGCCATGTCGCGCGCTAAAGGTGCAGAGCTGTACGGGCGCGATCTTGAGCAGCTCTCTATGGAGCTTTCAATGATGAAAGCAAGCGACGAGCTCATAGCCGCGTTGCCTGAGGCCCACAAAAACTCCGAGCAGCCCTATCGCGAAATCATTCGCCCGTTGCGCAAACTGTTGGCCAGCACCCACGAGCAGATGGACGCCCTCTACCGCACCGGCAGTGTGGCTGATGCACGCGCGCCTGTGTTGCTTAAAGCCAAAGAGCTTCTGGAGCCGTTGCACCTTTGTTATCGCAGCCTGATGGCGTGCGGTTTAACCAGCATCGCACGCGGTTACTTGCTGGATGTTATTCGCCGCATTCAATGTTTTGGTATCGGCCTGATTCGCCTGGACATTCGCCAGCACTCAGAGCGACACAACGAAGTGTTGAGTGAAATCACCCAGGCATTGGATCTGGGTGACTACCTCAACTGGAGTGAGGCCGAGCGCCAGCAATTTTTGCAGGCAGAAATTGCCAACCCGCGCCCGCTGCTGCCCACCTATTGGACCCCTTCAGACAACGTCAAAGAAGTGCTGGACACCGTTGAAGTGATTGCGCAAACGCCCGCTGAAATGTTGGGCATTTATATTATTTCAATGGCCAGCCAGCCCTCTGATGTATTGCTGGTGGAACTTTTGCAAAAAGCCTGTGGCGTGCGTAAGCCTCTACCGGTGGCACCACTGTTCGAAACCCTGGACGACCTTGATAACGCAGAGCAAGTCATGACTGATCTCATGGCCATGCCCGGTTACAAAGAACGCCGCTATGGCCACCAGTATGTGATGATCGGCTATTCGGATTCGGCCAAAGATGCCGGCGTGTTGGCGGCCTCTTGGGCGCAATACCGCGCGCAGGATGCGCTCATTAAACTGCATCAGAAAGAAGGCCTGCGGCTCACCTTGTTCCATGGCCGTGGCGGCACCATCGGCCGTGGCGGCGGCCCGGCACACGGCGCAATTTTGTCGCAGCCACCGGGTTCTGTTAGCGGTGGCCTGCGGGTGACTGAACAAGGCGAAACCATTCGCTACAAATTCGGTATGCCCAAGCTTGCGGTGCGCAGCCTGTCGCTTTATGCCAGTGCCATATTGGAAGCCATGCTTGTGCCGCCGCCCGAGCCCAAGGCCGAGTGGCGCGCGCTTATGGACAACATGGCTGACAAAGCCTGTGCCACCTACCGGGGCTACGTGCGCGATCAACCCGATTTCGTGCGCTATTTCCGCCAGGCCACGCCCGAGCAGGAGCTTGCGCAGTTGCCTTTGGGTAGCCGCCCGGCAAAGCGTAAATCCACAGGCGGCATTGAATCACTGCGCGCCATCCCCTGGATTTTCGCCTGGACGCAAAACCGTTTGGTACTGCCCAGTTGGTTGGGCTTTGGCTCGGCGTTGGGTGCTGCGCTGAACGATGGCCAGGCTGATTTGTTGAAAGACATGCAGCGCCAATGGCCCTTCTTCCGCTCGCGGCTGGCGATGATGGAGATGGTGTACAGCAAGTCGAAAGTGGAAATTAACGAGCTTTACGACAACCGTTTAGTAGATGATGCGTTAAAACCCATGGGGCGCGAGCTGCGCAAACAGCTCACAGACGACATTCAAACCTTGCTCGGTTTTTTGGGGCAGGAACGATTGCTGGAACGCGATGCCTGGGGCCAGCAATCGCTGGATGTGCGCCAAAGCTATTTGGTACCACTACACTTGGCGCAAATCGAATTGCTGGCCCGCGTGCGGGCCAATGGCGACGACAATCAAGTAAGTGACTGCAACCGGGCCTTGATGGTTGCCATGACCGGTATCGCCGCCGGTATGCGCAATACCGGTTAAACAACGCAACTACGCAAACGATTCAAGCCGCGCACTCGCGCGGCTTTTTTTATACTTAATCAGGGTAATAGGTACAGCGAATTTCATTGCCACTAGATGCGCACTCCATGTGGCCTAAGCTTTGATTGCCGGACCCGCCTCCTGGCGAAGTTGATATGCTGACGCTACCGAAATTCTTTGCTGCTCGCTGCCAAGCTGCAAGGGTGCCGGACTCTGAAAAATATGCAAATGTGGTGGAAAATTCATCAAGGGTTTCTGGAAGGGGGTTTTCTTCTGCATCTTTTCCAGTACCAGTCACTGGCAAGTAAACCACTTCAGACCCGATAATGAACCCATTTGCATCGGTAATAACCCGAAACTCTTTAAACTTAAATTGGTGGCTGCTTCCGTATGGGAAGTTGACAGTAACCGCTGTTTGAAGCAAATCCTTCATTGCTGATTCTATAATGTGTTCAATCGCACCGTTACTTTGCCCGTGAGCTTGAGCGCCAATGTATGAGCTAAGCCGTTGTGCTACCTCACGTCTGTTTCTTTCTGAATTAATCAGATAGCCAACATTGGGGTAGTGAACACCAATATCTTGTGAGCTAACAGATTTTATGGTCTTGATTTTACTGATGGTATTGAAGGCGCTAGTGACCGATTGCAGTACGGTTGAAGGGGTGGATACTGGTTGTGCATTAAGGCTTACTCCACCCTGAGGGTCGATTCCGCCAAAATCCAGAATAACCAAGAAGCTTTTTGTGGAACTATCTACTGCATCAATGACGTGAACGGTTGGGGTGTCCTGTGCGCTGTTGCTAGCTATACCAAGTGCTTCAACCGTTTTTTGGTGGTTTGTGCAGCCATCACAGCGAGTGTAGATGTCAGCTGCATTGGTTAGGGATGACAATAAAAATAGCGCAAGAGAAATTAAATACTTATTCATACTACAATCCTTGTAGTGTTTGCCGCTTTATAGGGCTGAGCGATCGACCCTACAAGATTTTTGTATGCTACGCAATAGTTCCAATCCCAGTTCTGCTTGCGTGAACAATGTACACAATGGGATGGTTCGATCCATCAGCAACCTGTTCATGCAAGCTCTCTAATCAGCCGCGCCAGATGCGCAAATGCGAAGGTCTGCTGTAGTTCGAAATTAGAGTGATCCATTCGGGGCAGTGCGCCTTGGTTGGCCTGCAGCTACACTAAAGCGCAATGGATTAAATGTAGAAAGCTATTGGCAATAAGTAAAAGCGGACCGCAAAAATTTAGTGGTCGTAAATGACTTGTTGTAAGTCATGTGAAATGCAGGCATAGCACAGGCGTGTATCGCCGGAAAGAGAATAGAGCGGGAAGCCTTATGGTAAATATTGATACTACCAAAAAGTTGAAGGACAAGCGTGTGCGTAAAGAGCAAAAAGCCCTGCGCATTTCGCTTGCAGGTGTGGTGTTTTTTGTGGTGTTGGCGCTGGGCTTTGCCATCTACACCAAATCCGATGCGATTTTATTTGACGGCATCTACTCGCTGGTTTCCTTTGCCACGGCGCTGCTCACCATGCGCGTGGCGAAACTTGCCGAGCGCCCGGACGACGATCAATTTCATTTTGGCTACACCACCCTTGAGCCCACGCTGAACTTATTCAAATCCCTGATTACCATCGTGGTGTGTGTATACGCCGCCGTTGAGGCCACCCAGCGATTGCTGGCCGGCGGCACCGAGGCGGCTTACGGCTGGGCAGTGGTGTATGGCTGCCTGGCCACGGGCGGCTGCTTTGTGGTGGCGTTGCTGTTGCGTAAATACGGGCGTGATTGCCGCTCGGACCTGGTGAATGTGGAATCCAAGGCCTGGTTTGTAGATAGCCTGTTAAGCGCCTCTGTGTTGCTCGGATTTTTGTTTGCCTGGGGCCTTACCAAAACCGAACACGCCCACTGGGCGCCTTACGTAGACCCGATATTATTGATCGGTATTATTCTGTTGGCACTGCCCATCCCTGGGCGAATTTTTTTAGACAGCCTGCGGGAAATTATAGTGATGGCACCGCCTGAATCGGTGGTGGATGAAATTGGCGAACGGCTGCGCCCCACCCTCGCGGCCGTGCCCCACGAGCTCATTGAATACCGCGTGAACAAGCGTGGGCGCAATACCTACTTGCTGGTGCATGTGCTGGTGGCGGCAGATTTCAAGCCGCAATCCATTGAGGCCCTCGATGAAATTCGGCGTGAAAGCAGCCGGCAAATGAAGGCCTGGAACCCGGAGATTGTGATGGATGTACTGTTTGTGCGGGATAAATCGCTGATTTACTAAAAGGAATTTGCTCTAATGGCGCCAATGTTGCGGCAGGCTATGCAGGCTGCGCTAATGGTGATGCGTTTGCTTGCCATTGAACGAGACCGGTACACCCATTGTTAACGCTCTGTAAAAGCGTGGTAAAAGTTTTTGTAAAAAGGTACACACCATGATCAAACACCTGATGATTGCAGGCATCTGCCTGGCCATGGCAAGCCCGCTTGCCTACGCCAAAAAAGATAAAGACCACAATGAGGCCCTGCCACCGGGCCTGCAAAAGAAAGTGCAGCAGGGCAAACCCCTGCCGCCAGGCTGGGAGAAAAAGCTCTCCCGCGGAGACCGGCTAGATGACGATATATACGCCCGTGGCCGCGTGGTGGTGCCCATCGGCCGTGATGGCAGTGTCACCATCGAAGTGGATGGCCGCCTCATACGCCTGCATGAAAAAACCCGCGAGATTCTGGATATTCTAACGCCTCACCATTGAGTGTTGAGTGAAGCTGGGGCACGTAAATTTTGCAATAAAAAGGCGAGCACAATGCCACTGCTGTCCCATAGTTTAAGTCTCCATGGAAAACAGACGTTGAAACTGCTTATATCGCAGAGTTTCTAAGCGATATCTGGACATGAAATCTGGGGCGCAGTTTGTGACACGACGTAAATACATCCATGTAGTCTCGACACCCGCGTCCATGCGGGTGACGGTCACAAACTCCGCCCCATATTCCATGCCTGTAGATTTGTGGGACAGCAGCGAGCACAATGCCCGCCTTTTTGCGCAGTGTTAACCAGTTGCTACAAAGGCAAATCGTAGTAGAGGGTGGTTTCAAACTCGAACGGATCTGCTTCAAGCCCCGTGGGCGGTGGCGTGAAGGGTTGGGCATTGCCCACGGCTTCAAGCGCTTGCTCGTTAAACATATCGTGCTTTGAGGGCTCAACAATTTCAACTTTTTGCAGCTTGCCTGCGCTATCTAGCGTAATGGCCAAGCGCACAGAGCCTTCAGCGCGGCGGGTAAATGCGCGCTGGGGAATATGCTTGTGAATGTTGATCTCGCGGTTCAAGCGCTTGAGGTAATCCTGACGCAACAGCAGGCGCGCGGCTTCTTCCTCTTCTGTTAGTACCGGGGCCGCCTTGGCCACCGTTGCGGGGGCGGGCTGGGCTTTTGGTTCAGGCTTGGGCGCAGCCGCTTTGGCGGCCACTTTTGGCGCGGGCTTGGCAGCTGGCTCTGCTTTAGCCGCGGGCGCTGCTTTGGCCACAGGCGCGGGTGTTGCGGCAGGCTTGCTGGCAACGGCCTCTGGCTTGGATGCGGCCTTTGGCGCAGGTTTGGCTTGCGCCTTGGGCGCGGCAGCAGGTGCCGCCACTGCAACGGGCGCTTCAGTTGGCGCGGCTGCTGCGGCCAGCAGTTGTTGCACTTGCTCGCGCCGGTTGGCCGACGGTTGGGCTGTGTTAAACAGGTCAACTATGTCTACGGGGGTAGATTCCTTACCCAGGATTTCGCGTTTAACGCGGCTGGAAATAGGCACATCGCCAATCCAGGTAGAGAGCAGCATACGGTAGAAATCGGGGGCCTCATATTGCGCCAGCTGAACGTCGTTCAGGCTCAGGGTAACCTGGCTTTTGCCGTCGAAGGCGAATTTCAGCTGATCGTTTGGCTGCAGCTCCGTGGGCAGGGCGTTGCGGGCGCGCGAGATGTAACCGGCATTCTTGGCGAGCAGGCGGGCATCGCTGTTAACGGCAATGGCATCGGCAATCAGCTTGAAGAAGCGGCGATTGTTGATGCGGTCTGAAATAATGCGGTACTCCATCACTGAGGCCGGTGTTTTGCTTAGTAGCTCGCGGGCATCGGGTTGGCCAGGGGTCTCCAGGCGGGTGGCGAACTGGGGCTGGTTGGCCTGTACCAGGGCGCTGTAATGCTGGGTTTGTGCCGCCGTGTGACTGGCAAGTCCCATTGCCAGGGCGGCTAGCAGTACTGAGAAAACATGGTGCAAATACTTCATTCAATTGCCTATAAATTGCGGTTTTCGAGAGTTTTGGGCTAGATTTTTCACTCAGAGGCGGGCCGCTGGTCAGCTTTCTCTAAGATTAGACGGAAGTACGTATTTTCGCCGCTGTGCAAAAAATGTGCAAGTTGGCCAAGGGGGGTATTTTGGCTAACCAAATGGGGGAGTGTGTCACCCATTTGGCTTAGGTAGACTAGCCTAGCCCGAATTTGTTAGCCGCCCAAACCAAGAGAACGCCCTATGTTGCTCCAGTTGATTGCCCTGTACCTGCTGATTTCCGTGGCCCTGGGGCTCTATGCCTCGCTCAAGGTCAACTCCACTGAAGATTACGTGAGTGCAGGCCGCAGCCTGCCGATGATTGTGGTGATCGCCATGGTGTTTGCCACCTGGTTCGGGGCGGAAACCGTGCTGGGTATCCCCGCCACCTTCATGAGTGAAGACTTGGGCGGGCTAATTTCAGACCCTTTCGGCACTACCCTGTGCCTGGTGTTTTTCGGCCTGTTTCTGGCGCGGCCCTTGTACCGCATGCACCTGCTCACCATTGGCGACTACTACCGCAAGCGCTTTAACCGGCCCATTGAAGTGGCCGTGAGCCTGGCCATTGCCGCCTCTTATTTGGGCTGGGTGTCGGCGCAAGTGGTGGCGCTCGGGTTGGTGCTAAGTGTGCTTACCGAGGGGGCCGTGAGTATGCAAAACGGCATTTTGCTCGGAACTTTTATTGTCACCTTGTACACCTTGTTTGGTGGCATGTGGTCGGTGGCGCTCACCACCTCGTTCCAGATGGTGGTGATTGTATTGGGCCTTTTGTGGATTGGCTGGCTGGTGAGCGAGCAAACCGGCGGTATTGCACCGGTTATAGAACAAGCACAGGCCGCCCAGAAATTCAATTTCTGGCCAGAGCTTGAATGGGCGGCGGTCATTACTTTTGTGGCGGGCCTATTAACCATGGCGCTGGGCTCTATGCCGCAGCAGGATATCTTCCAGCGCGCCAACACCGCGCGCAATGAAAACATTGCCGTGTGGGGCACGGTGATCGGTGGCCTTGTGTATTTCGTGTTTGCGGCGGTGCCCATATTTTTGGCCTATTCAGCCAACCTCATAGACCCCGCCATGACCGCCACATTGCTTGAAAAAGATCCGCAGGAAATTTTGCCAAGCCTGATACTCAATCACCTGCCGCTCTACGCGCAGGTGATATTTTACGGTGCGCTGTTATCAGTGATTATGAGTACCGCCTCGGGCACTATGCTTGCGCCCTCGGTGACGATTTCAGAAAACATCATTAAAGGTATGCTGCCAGATGGCTACTTTTCCGACCGCCAATTTCTTTGGCTCACGCGCGCCGTGGTGGCTTTTTTTGCGGTGCTGGTTGCACTTTATGCGCTTTATTCCACCGGCCAATCCACCTCTATTCACCACATGGTGGAAAACGCCTACAAGGTCACCATGGTGATGGCGCTGGCGCCATTGCTGTTTGGCATCTACTGGAAAAAAACCTCAAGCTTTGGCGTGGGCTTGGGGTTGATCATGGGTGTGGGTAGTTGGCTGGTGTGCGAGATCTTCTGGGCAGATGAACCCCTGCCGCCACACTTTGCAGGCTTTCTGGTGGCTACCGTGTGTTTGATTGGCGGCAGTTTGTATCGGCCTACGCGCGCCTAGAGCGCGCGCCCGATAGAGAAATACACCGATTGCTGATCGGCCGAGTTAAATCCGTAGCTGAGCACTACCGGGCCCACCGGTGAATCCATGGCGACCCCCAGGCTGCCGGCGGTGACATTGCCCATGTCGAAGGGGATTGCGCTGGCCCTGTCGTTCCAGGCGCGGCCATGTTCAAGCGAGGCTACAAAGTAGTAGCGGGTATCGAATACCAGCAGTGGTGAGTTCAACAGCCGTAAATAAAACAGCGCCGCCAAATCGTGGTTTTGCGTCACAATGCTGTTTTCAGGCATGCCCGAGATCTGGCCAAAGCCACCCAAAAAATACACACTGGAAGGCAGCGCATTTTCGCCGTTGGTGCGCACACTTTGCAGCCGCCCGATAAAGGTGTTTTTACCTGCCGTATGTGCGTGCGAAATAAAGGCTTCGGTTTCCACATAATCTGCGTTATCTATTTTCTGGTCGTAGTACTTGCGGTGGCGCAAATTCACGCGGCTGCCGGAGGTTGGGAAATAGATGTTGTCTTCGCTGTCGTATTGCAGGGCTATGTCTGTAAAGTATTGCTGGTAGCCGTAGTTATCAATATCGGCCGTACCGGTTTGCACATTTAACCGGCCATCGGCGGCTCCCATTGCCACACTGATATCCGTGTAGTGGCTAAATTGCAGGCCGGCTGCCAGTGCGCCGGTTACGCGTCTGTCTCTTAGCATCAACAGCTGTGTTTCCAGGTTGTCGTCGTACACGGGTACATCGCGGGCCAGGTATTCGGCTGTGGGCTTTATGTAAAAAGGCGATTTGTAATTAAGTGGTACAAAGAGCTCGGTGGCAATGCGGATGTCGTTGCCAAGCTGCACTTGGGAGAACCATTCTGCGCCCGTGTCTGTTATGCCGGTTTGGTTGTAGCCCAGCGAAATATTGTAATAGTTGTCGCCGGTAAAATTGTCGCTGGCGTTAAAGCCAAAGCGGATAAAACCTTTGTGGCGTTTATCGCCTTTTACTCTCAAATGCAGCCGTTTGCCATCGCCCTCAGTGAGCAATGCGTAATTAATGGATTCAAAATACTCAAGGCCGTAGAGCGTATTGATGTTGCGCTCAAGCTGCTTGCGGTTAAAGGCGGTGCCCGGTTTTTGCTCAATAAATCCAAGCAGTGCCTGATTATTCAGGTAGCTGTCGTTTTCCAGAGTGGTGCGGGTGATGGTGGGCGATGTTTCAATAGCGATATCCGGTGTGGGGCCCTGGCGAGCGCCGGCCAGGCTTGCCAGTTGCGGCTGCGCGGCCATGGCTGCTGCATAGCCGAGCGCGATGGCGTCGCCGGCGCGGGTAAAATCGAGCGAGGTTATGCCTTTCAAATCCGGTTGCAACAGTTGGTCTGTTGTTGTGAGGGTGGCGATTTGCTCCTGCACATTTTTGATGGTGAGAAAGGTGGTCACTTGATTGGAAATGGCAAACACATTGCCCAGTTCATCGGCATTGCTCAGTGGCGAGCCGATATCAACAGCGATTATGCGCTCTGCACCTAGCGCACGTGCCACATCCACGGGCATGTTGTTGGCCATGCCGCCATCGGCCAGTAGCCGGCCCTTGTGGCGCACAGGGGTGAGCATGCCGGGAATCGACATGCTGGCCCGAATAGCGCGCGCGAGCGAGCCGTCGGCCAGCACCACTTGGCTGCCGGTTTCCAAATCGGTGGCGATGGCTCGAAAGGGAATGGGCAGTTGATCGAAGTGATTGATGTCGTCGGTTTGGCGGAAAATATTTTGCAGTAGCAAGTCCAGGTTCTGGCCGTCCAGTACGCCCGCCGGTAGTCGCAGGGTGCCATCTACCACCGTTAGTTTTGTGCGCAATAAATGGCGCCGGTCGTCTTGTTTGCGCCTGAAGGTGAGATCTTGCCGTGGCGGCGTATCGGTAAGTGCATAACCCCAGTCGAGTTCGGTGCCGAGCTGTTCAATCTGATCAACGCTGTAGCCGCTGGCATACATGGCGCCGATGATGGCGCCCATGCTGGTACCGGTTATGATGTCTACTTCAATACCCTGTTCTTCCAGTGCGCGCAGCACACCAATGTGCGCAAGCCCACGGGCAGCGCCGCCGCTGAGCACCAAGCCCACGCGTTTGCCATCGGCATCTTTGGCGTTCAATGGCAGCCACAGGGCTGTGCAAAAAAGTAAAACCAGCAAGCGCTGCATGGGTTAATCCTTCAACTCAATGCCAAGGTCGGCCCAGATGGCGTCTATTTTTTTCACAACCTCCGGGTCGCGGGTAATGGGTTCACCCCACTCGCGGTTGGTTTCGCCGGGCCATTTGTTGGTGGCATCTAGCCCCATTTTCGAGCCAAGGCCCGACACAGGTGAGGCAAAATCCAAGTAGTCGATGGGTGAATTTTCAATCAGTGTGGTGTCGCGCGCCGGGTCCATGCGGGTGGTGATGGCCCAGATTACATCGTTCCAATCACGCGCGTTGACATCGTCGTCGGTGACTATCACAAACTTGGTGTACATAAACTGGCGCAAGAAAGACCACACCGCCATCATCACGCGCTTGGCGTGGCCGGCGTACTGTTTTTTGATGGTTACAATGGCCAGCCGGTAAGAGCAGCCCTCCGGCGGCAAATAAAAATCCACAATTTCCGGAAACTGTTTTTGTAAAATGGGCACAAACACTTCATTGAGGGCTTCACCCAGTACGGCCGGTTCATCCGGTGGCCGGCCAGTGTAAGTGGAGTGGTAGATGGCATCTTTACGCAGGCTCATGCGTTCAACGGTAAACACCGGGAATTGGTCTACCTCGTTGTAGTAACCCGTGTGATCGCCATAGGGCCCTTCGTCGGCAAGCTCTGCAGGATCTATGGTGCCTTCCAAAATAATTTCCGCACTGGCAGGTACCTGCAGATCGCAATCTGTGCAGTTAACCAGCTGGGTTTTTTCGCCGCGCAATAGGCCCGCAAAGGCGTATTCCGAGAGGGTGTCTGGCACGGGGGTCACCGCACCTAAAATGGTGGCCGGGTCTGCGCCTAGGGCTACGGCTACCGGGAATTTCTTGCCAGGATTTTGTTTGCACCACTCCTGAAAATCCAATGCGCCGCCCCTGTGCGATAGCCAGCGCATAATCAGTTTGTTTTTACCGATCAATTGCATGCGGTAGATGCCGAGATTTTGCCGTGGTTTGTTGGGGCCGCGGGTAATCACCAGTGGCCAGGTAATCAATGGCGCGGCATCGCCGGGCCAACAGGTTTGGATGGGCAGTTGGTGCAGGTCTACCTCGGCACCGGTCTTTACGCTGTACTGCCAGGGCGCCTTGTTCACAACCTTGGGCGACATGTTTAGCACTTGTTTAAAGATGGGCAGCTTTTCCCAGGCGTCTTTAAAGCCTTGCGGCGGCTCGGGCTCTTTCAGGTAGGCGAGCATTTTGCCCACCTCGCGCAGTGCAGAAACCTTTTCTTCCCCCATGCCCATGGCCACCCGCTCGGGCGTACCGAACAGGTTGGCCAGCACCGGCATATCAAAACCCACCGGATTTTCAAATAGCAGTGCCGGGCCGCCTGCGCGCAAGGTGCGATCGCAGATTTCGGTCATTTCCAGGTGTGGGTCTACGGGGTGGCTTACGCGTACCAGCAGGCCGCGTTGTTCCAGCTTTTCAATGAAGTCGCGCAGGTCAGAATATTTCAATGGTATTGCCCTCT
The DNA here is from genome assembly GCF_024138675.1 of Simiduia sp. 21SJ11W-1. Classification (NCBI taxonomy): domain Bacteria; kingdom Pseudomonadati; phylum Pseudomonadota; class Gammaproteobacteria; order Cellvibrionales; family Cellvibrionaceae; genus Simiduia; species Simiduia sp. 21SJ11W-1. The sequence goes on from NZ_CP090959.1 coordinate 294,232, forward strand.
CAGAGGGCAATACCTTAGCACAAGCGCCTGTTGCGATTAAGACACCTGATGCAGGTGTACGTCGCGTTGCGGGTAGGGGATAGAGATGCCGTTGGCATCGAAGGCTTTCTTGATATTTTCATGCATGGCGTAAAACACAGACCAGTAATCGGGCGAGAGCACCCACACGCGCACGCGGAAATTCACCGAGCTGTCTGCCAGGGCGCAAATGGCGATGAGCGGTTCGCGGCCTTCCTCGGTTTTGATGATGGCGTCTATGCTGTTGATCACCTCGCTGATGGTGGCGCGGGCTTTGTCTATGTCGTCGTCGTAGCCGATGCCAAATTCCATGTCTACCCGGCGGTGAGACTGGGCAGAAAAGTTGGTGATGTTGCCATTGGCCAGCGGCCCATTGGGCACAAAAATCAGCTTGTTATCACCGGTGAGAATGCGCGTGGTAAAAATTTGAATGTCTTTCACCGTGCCGGCTATGCCCTGGGCCTCAATGAAGTCGCCAGCCTTGAAGGGCTTGAACAATAAAATCAGCACGCCGCCTGCAAAGTTCGACAGGCTGCCCTGCAGCGCCAGGCCAATGGCCAGGCCCGCGGCACCGAGCACTGCCACAAAGGAGGTGGTTTGGATGCCCACCATGGAGGCCACGCTGATAATCAGCATCACTTTTAAAATCGAGCCAATCAGGCTGGCCAGGAACTTGCGCAGGGTAACTTCTGCGTTGCTGCGCTCCAGGGCCTTATCGGTAACTTTTACGATGCCCCCAATGACTTTCCAGCCCACCCACAATACCAACAGGGCAAGGAGTGCTTTCGGGCCATAGGCGATGGCCAGTTCTTCAAATTGCTTTACCCAATCCATGTTTGTCTCCTTTAATAATCAACGGCTTAACTTTAGCAAAGCCATGGGCGGTTAACTGTGTGTTTTGTGAATTCCTTCGCGTATTAATTTAGCAGTTTACGGGGGCGTTGGCCGTAAAGATTAACCGGTGGGCAAGCGCGGGCATCGTTTGGCAGGAGTGTGCGGCCGGCTTTTGCATTGTGTTCTTATACACCACAATACCCGTGCAACAGTTCTAAATATTGCAGTGGGGAAAACTTAAGCAAAAAAAAGCCCGCAGCTGCGGGCTTTTAACTATTTGCGCTTCATCGACAAGAAAAACTCATCGTTGGTTTTGAAGTCTTTGAGTTTGTCGGTCAAAAACTCGGTGGCGCCCAGATCTTCCATATCGTGTAAGAGCTTGCGCAAAATCCACACGCGCTGCATTTCGTCTTCTTTCATGAGCAAGTCTTCACGGCGGGTGCCTGAGCGGCGAATATTGATGGCCGGGTACACGCGTTTTTCGGCAATCTTGCGATCCAGGTGGAGTTCCTGGTTGCCGGTGCCTTTAAACTCTTCGTAAATTACTTCGTCCATTTTAGAGCCGGTATCTACCAGCGCTGTGGCCACAATGGTGAGGCTGCCGCCTTCTTCAATGTTGCGCGCCGCGCCAAAGAAGCGCTTGGGCTTTTCCAGTGCGTGGGCATCTACACCGCCGGTCAAGACTTTGCCCGATGATGGAATCACGGTGTTGTAGGCGCGCGCCAAACGGGTGATGGAGTCTAGCAGAATGATCACGTCTTTTTTGTGTTCAACCAAACGCTTGGCTTTCTCGATTACCATTTCGGCAACCTGCACGTGGCGTGCCGGTGGTTCATCGAAGGTTGAGGCCACTACTTCGCCGCGCACGCTGCGCTGCATTTCGGTAACTTCTTCAGGGCGCTCGTCAATCAGCAATACAATCAGGTGGCACTCTGGGTTGTTGCGGGTGATGGCCTGGGCGATGTTCTGCATCATGATGGTTTTACCGGCTTTCGGCGGTGCCACAATCAAACCGCGCTGGCCTTTACCGATGGGGGCAATCAAATCGATGATGCGGCCGGTTAAATCTTCGGTGGAGCCATTGCCCGCTTCCAGTACCAAACGGTCGTTGGGAAACAGGGGCGTCAGGTTTTCAAACAGAATTTTGTTGCGCGAGTTTTCCGGGCGATCGAAGTTGATGTCGTTAACTTTCAACAGGGCAAAGTAGCGCTCGCCTTCTTTGGGAGGGCGAATTTTGCCGGAAATGGTGTCGCCGGTGCGCAGGTTAAAGCGGCGAATCTGGCTGGGCGATACGTAAATGTCGTCTGGCCCGGCCAAATAGGAGCTGTCTGCCGAGCGTAAAAAACCAAAACCGTCTTGCAAGATCTCTAACACGCCGTCGCCGTAGATGTCTTCACCGCTTTTTGCGTGGCGCTTGAGAATGTTAAAGATGATGTCTTGTTTGCGTGAGCGTGCCAGGTTTTCCAGGCCCATGCCTTTGGCGATTTCCAGCAGCTCTTCGATGGGTTTTGTTTTTAGGTCGGTTAGATTCATAAGAAAGTGCTTTATGGGGGTAAGGGAGTCCATCACCGCAATGAAAAGGCGGCTGGGAGTTTTGCGCTAAATAAGAAGTTAAAAATTATCAATATAAATCAGGTAACTGAATGTATTGGGGGTACTCGTTGCGCCGGGTGCTCTTGGGGAGTACCACGCCTTGGGCGGTGCGCGTTCGGGGGTAGGCACCATTGCCAGTAGTCTGTTGCTTTCCCAGGGTAAATCCGAGCGGTTTTGTGGCCGGTTGGGCCCTTTGTTCTAAAGTTGCGATCGGGGGAAGGTACAGACGGGAACTCAAAGTTGAGCTGAGTATAAACGCATATTTCCGATAGTGCAAAAACTGAGCGCCGCTTTTTTGCGGCGCTGCAGGGATTACAGTGCGGAGTTGATGAACTCAACCAGCTGCGACTTGGACAGCGCACCCACTTTCATGGATTCCATCTGGCCGCCCTTGAAGATCATCAGCGTGGGAATGCCACGGATGTTGAACTTGGCAGGGGTTTCTTTGTTGGCATCAACGTCCATCTTGGCGATGGTGATCTTGCCGGCCAGCTCGCCAGCCAGCTCGTCCAGTACCGGGGCAATCATTTTGCAAGGGCCACACCAGGCTGCCCAAAAGTCCACCAGAACTGGGCCTTCAGCCTTAAGTACGTCTGCTTCAAAGCTAGCGTCGGATACGTGAACGATAGCATCACTCATTGGGAAATCTCCGTTGGTTCTAAGGTCTTACACCTAGTGGTTTAGCCGAGCATCATAAGGTTAGAGCCGAGCCTGTACAAGTTGGCCACCGAGGTTTGACCGGGTAATTGCGGTAAGTGGGTGGTTAATGGGGGCAATCTTGCCCATTTAAAGGGCACTATTTGGTCAATTCGCTCAGCAGCTGCTGCTGGGCCGATGATCTGGGTGCGCCGTCTTCGCATTCTAGCCTTAAATAGTGGCCTTGGGTGTCTAATTGCCAGCTTTGGTGGCTGTCGCTCAGGTAGCTCTCAAGATCTGCCATGAGCCGCCGTACCAGGGCCGGCTCTTCCACCGGGAAGCACACCTCCACGCGCCGGTTCAGGTTGCGCTCCATGAGGTCTGCGCTGCCGCAGTAGAGCCCGGGCTGGCTGTTGGCGAAGTAGAACACCCGGCTGTGCTCCAGAAACCGGCCCACCACTGAGATCACCCGGATGTTGTCAGACACGCCGGCGATGCCCGGGCGCAGGCAGCACATGCCGCGAATAATCAGGTCTACCTGCACGCCGGCCTGGCTTGCCTTGTAGAGCGCCTGGATCACCTTGGGTTCGGTCAGGCCGTTGCACTTGATGATAATGCGCCCGCTATTGCCCGCCTCTACGGCTTTTACCTCAGCGTCGATCATGCGCAGTAGCTGGCGCTTGAGGGTAAAGGGCGCGTTGAGCAGTTTTTTGGGGCGCTCGGTTTTGCCCATGCCGGTGAGCTGCTGGAAGATAATGTGTACATCGGCGCCCAGGTCTTCATCGGCCGACATCAGCGAGTAGTCGGTATACAGGCGCGCGTTGCCCGAGTGGTAGTTGCCGGTGCCCAGGTGCACGTAGCGGCGCAGCTTGCCGTTTTCGCGGCGCACAATAAGAATCATCTTGGCGTGGGTTTTGTAGCCCACAACCCCGTACACCACCACGGCGCCTGCCTCTTGCAGGCGGCTGGCCAGCTCCAGGTTTTCCTCTTCGTCGAAGCGCGCGCGCAGTTCTACCACGGCGGTGACTTCCTTGCCGTTGCGCGCCGCCTCCAGCAGGGCATCCACTATGGGGGAGCTGGAGCCTGTGCGGTACAGGGTTTGTTTGATGGCCAGTACATCCGGGTCTTTGGCGGCCTGGCTCAAGAGCTCCACCACTGGCGTGAATGATTCAAAGGGGTGGTGCAGCAGCTGGTCGCGGTGGGCAATGGCCTGGAAGATGTTGTCTTTGCGGGTGAGCCCTTTGGGGATGGTTTGCACAAAGGGCGCGTACTGCAAGTCCGGCCGGTTGAGAGACTTCTCGGCGTCCATCAGGCGTTTGAAATTCACAGGCCCATTCACCAGGTAGAGCTCTTGCTGGCTTAAGCCCGTTTCGCGCAGCAGAAAGTGAATCAGTGGCTCCGGGCAGTCGTCTACCACTTCCAGGCGCACGGCGTTGCCAAAGCGCCTGGAGTGCAGCTCGCCCCTGAGGGCCCGGGCCAGGTCTGCCACGCCTTCGGTGTCGAAATCCAGGTCGGCGTTGCGGGTAATGCGAAACTGGTAGCAGCCTTTGATGGTCATGCCCGAGAACAGCTTGTCGGCATTGGCGTGAATGATGCTCGATAAAAACACGAAGTTGTCGCCGCCGCTCACCAGCTCATCGGGGAACTTCAAAATGCGCGGCAGCGAGCGCGGTGCCGGCACAACCGCCAGGCCCGTCTCGCGCCCGAAGGCGTCTTGGCCCTCGAGCGACACAATAAAGTTCAGGCTTTTGTTCACAAGCCTGGGGAAGGGGTGCGCCGGGTCTAGCCCGATGGGGCTGATGATGGGCAGCACATCGGATTCAAAAAATGCATCGGCCCATTCGCTTTGGGCCTGTGTCCATTGGTTGCGTGGAATGAAGTGAATTTCTTCTGCGGCCAGCGCCGGTAAAATGACATCGTTCAGAATGCGGTATTGTTCAGCCACCAGCTCGTGGCACTGCTGGCTGATGGCGGCCAGCACCTCTTGCGGGCTTGAGCCGTCAAGCTCGGTGATTTCACGCTCCATGGCGATGCGCTGGCGCAGGCCGGCCACGCGAATTTCAAAAAATTCATCCAGATTGGCCGAGCAAATCAGCAAAAATTTCAACCGCTCAAGCAGCGGGTGCGAGTTGTCGAGTGCCTGGTTGAGCACCCGCCGGTTAAAGTGCAGGTGGCTTAACTCCCGGTTCAGGTAATAGGCCGGGTTATCCAGAAATTCGCAGACCAGATCGTTCATGGTATTCCAGGGCTTGCTATTGTGTGGGTGGTGCGTGGTTTACTTGCCGCCATGGCGCGCACTGGCTGGCACAAAGCGATAAAACCTGTGCGCCGGTACCATTCATTATTTGATCTGGGTGGGCGCGTAACAAGTATAGTGAACAGGGCTCAAATCAGCCGCATCCTACACCTTCTAAATGAAATAAATGTGACCTTATGAAAAAAATATTCTTGCTGCTGGCCATTGTGGCTGCAGTGGCGGCGTTTTACGGGCTGGGTGGCGAGGCGCTGCTGGAGCCTCAAGTGTACCGGCGTTGGCTGCAAGAGCAGCCGCTGTTGGCGGGCTTGGGCTTTGGCGCCATCTATGTGCTGGTAACGGCCTTATCGCTGCCGGGGGCTGCGGTGCTCACGCTCATTGCCGGCGGGCTCTTCGGGCTTTGGTGGGGGCTGTTGATTGTCTCTTTTGCCTCAAGCATTGGTGCCACGCTCGCCTTTCTGGCCGCCAGGCTTTTGCTGCGCGATTGGGTGCAAGCCAAGTTCGCGCGCCAATTGGCCACCATTAACCGCGGGCTTGAAAAAGACGGCGCCTTTTACTTGTTCACCCTGCGGCTGATTCCATTGGTGCCCTTTTTCGTGATCAACCTGGTGTTTGGGCTTACGCGGGTGAAAACCTTTACCTTCTACTGGGTGAGCCAGCTGGGCATGTTGGCGGGCACGGCGGTGTATGTGAATGCCGGTGCGGAGCTTGGCCAGCTTGAAGAGCTGTCGGTCAGCGGGGTGATGTCGGCAGAAGTGTTATTGGCCTTTGCATTGCTCGCGGTATTCCCCTGGCTTGCCAAACTGCTCATGGCGCAGATCAACCGCTGGCGGGTGTATGGCCCTTACCAAAAGCCCAAGCAGTTTGATACCAACCTGGTGGTGATTGGTGCCGGCAGTGGCGGCTTGGTGTCTGCTTACATTGCCGCGGCCGTGAAGGCCAAGGTCACACTCATTGAAAAGCACGCCATGGGCGGCGATTGCCTCAACACCGGTTGTGTGCCCTCCAAGGCCTTAATTCGCTCGGCGGCAGTGGCGCAATCTATGCGTGAGGCCGAGCACTTCGGCGTACAACCGGTTGTGCCTGAGGTGGATTTCAATCGGGTGATGAGCCGCGTGCACGAGGTGATAGGCCAGGTGGCCCCGCACGACTCCATTGAGCGCTACACCGCACTCGGGGTTGATTGCATCACCGGCAGTGCGCGCCTGGTTTCGCCTTGGGAGGTGGAAGTAAACGGCAAGATTATTCGCACCCGCGCCATTGTGCTGGCCACCGGCGCGCGCCCCAGCATCCCTGCAATCGACGGGCTTGAGCAGGTGAATTACTACACCTCCGATACCATCTGGTCACTGCGGGAAAACCCGGGCCGGCTGCTGGTTTTGGGCACCGGCCCCATCGGCTGCGAGCTGGCGCAGGCCTTTGCACGGCTGGGTGCGAACGTTACCCTGCTTGGGCGCGCGGCGCGCATTATGCCGCGCGAAGATGCCGATGTATCAGAGGCTATCAGCCAAGCGTTTGTGCGCGAAAAAATTCAGCTCATCAATGGCGCAACGGCGGTGGCCTTTGAGGTAGAAAATGGTGAACAGCGCCTGGTGTATGAACAAGATGGCAAGCGCACAAGCCTTGTGTTCGATACTTTGTTATTGGCCGTTGGGCGCACGCCCAACGTGGAGGGTTTTGGTGCCGAGGCATTGGGCCTTGCCCTCACTGACAATGGCAGCCTTGCCGTAGACGATAAGCTGCGCACGCGTTTCCCCAATATTTATGGCTGCGGCGATTTGGTGGGCCCCTACCAGTTTACCCACATGGCCTCGCACCAGGCCTGGTACGCGGCGGTAAACGCCTTGTTCAGCCCGTTAAAATCTTTCAAAGTGGATTATAGCGTGGTGCCCTGGGCCACCTTTACCGCGCCGGAGGTGGCGCGCGTAGGCTTGAGTGAAGCCGAGGCACAGGCCAAGCACATTGAGTATGAAATTACCCGCTACGGCATTGATGATCTGGATCGCGCACTGGCCGATGGCACCGCCACGGGCTTTGTGAAAGTGCTCACGCCAAAGGGTAAAGACCGGATACTGGGTGCGGTTATTGTGGGCCACCACGCCAGCGAATTAATCACCGAGTTCATCAGCGCCATGAAACACGGGCGAGGGCTAAACAGCATACTCGGCACCGTGCACATCTACCCCACCATGAGCGAGGCCAATAAATTTGCCGCCGGCAACTGGAAGCGCGCCAATGCGCCCCAGCAATTGTTGGGCTGGGTGCAAAAATTTCACGCCTGGCGGCGCTGATAGATTGCGCTTTTTTACAAGCTGATTACACTTTGGGCATTCGTTGCTGAATGCCCAAGCCCTCACTTATATGCCGCACCTTCTGCCTGCCACCTTGCTGATTATTGATGTGCAAAAAGCCATTGATGATCCGCTTTGGGTAAGTCACGGGCCGCGCGCTAACCCGGAGGCCGAAACCCGCATAGCGGCGTTGCTGGCACACTGGCGTGCGCACCGTTGGCCGGTTGTGCATTTGCGCCACTCCTCGCAACTGGCCGGCTCGCCCTATAGCGCAAAAAGCGCGGGCTTTGCCTTCAAGTATGCGGTTAACTCCGGCCCCTTGGAGCGGGTGGTGACCAAGCGCAACAATAACGGCTTCATCAATACCGCCTTGCACGCAGAGCTTAAACAACTGCATTGCCAGCAGCTGGTGGTGTGTGGTGTAACCACTAATCACTCGGTAGATGCCACAGTGCGCCACGCGGCAGGTTTGGGCTACCGCGTAACCCTCGCCACAGATGCCACCGCCGCCATTGCGCTGGTAACGCCAGAAGGTGAGGTGATTGATGCAGACACAGTGCAGCGCGTGTTTCTGGCAAATCTTGCGGGCGAATACTGCGCCCTTACTCTAAGCGATGACATCATTGGTGCACACCAAAGTATTTGCTAGCACGTAACCATCAGCGCCCCTTAGGTGCACAACCCCCTGCTGAAACCTTGTCTATACTCAAACCCTGCAACTATGAGCGCGCCCGGGGCCCTTGGCCTGTTGACGATCGCTGTTGTGGGCGTAGTTCAGCTTTTCTACCCGCGGGGCATGCCAGTTGGCCCTTGTACTTAACTAAGGATCTATTGCTTTAAGGATGTAGCCTATGAAGCTGCTGAGCGACTCCTACGCCTACCTGCGCTTGGTGCGGGCCTCGGCGCTTGTATTGCTGGTGGCTTTTGCAGCATTAATCTGGTTTGTGATTGAAAGCGGCCGAAGTGGTGCCTTCAAAAACCTCTCCCGTGATCTAGATAAAAGCCTTGAAGTTCAGCGGCAAATGGTAGAGAGAACCTTATCCGAGCAGCGCAACGAGCTGCGGTTTCTCTACGATACGCCGCCTATTCAGGGCATAGCACGTGCCGCCAACAACCAAGGTACAGACCCGCACGATGGCACTTCCATTGCCGAGTGGAAGCAGCGTTTGGCCACCATTTTTACTGCCTACCTAAAAACCAATGCCGATGTGAACCAGGTACGCTACATAGGTGTGGCAAACAATGGCCTTGAGCTAGTGCGTGTTGAGCGCGACCAAATGTCGGTAGAAGTGGTAGAGAATGCCTTTTTGCAAAAAAAAGGTGAGCGGGATTATTTTACTGAAACGGCCCGACTGCCCATTGGACAAATCTATACCTCTGACATCAATTTAAACCGCGAGCACGGTAAAATTGTGTTTCCACTCGAGCCAACCTACCGATTGGCCATTCCCATCTATGACCGCGTAGACAGTGTGTTTGGCATATTAATTATTAACTTTAATGCCGAGTTTCTGTTTGAACGCATGCGCGACACCTTATCTAGCCGGCAATACCTGTTTCTGGTTAACAGTGATGGCGGCATCATTGTCGATGGTTATGGGCAGCACAGTTTCGGCTTCGAACAAGATCAAGCAAGCACCTGGCACAACCATTACGTTGAGTTTGCCGCTGGCGGCGGTGCAACCAGAATAGTCTCTCAAGAAGGGGCTGAACTCTTTGCCAGGGCGCGCGAATTGAGCGTATTGGGTGTAGAGCACCATAATGTCTTGCGGCTGATTGTAGCTATTGGTTATGACGCAGTAGATGACCTGATGAATGCACAGGTTATGGGCGGCATTTACGCGGCATCCGGCGGTATGTTGGTGTGCCTTGTGTTGCTATTTATGTATCAATCGAATGTCCAGCAGTCCGTCAAGCTCAAAGAGGCTCACGCCAACTTCCGTGCCCTCATTGAAGGCTCGCAAGATGCCATTCTCACACTGGATGAAAGTGGCAGAATTACTTCTTGGAATTTGGCGGCTATTGAAACCTTGGGTTACAGCGAAGGTCAGGCACTCGGTAAGCCTATTGATTTCCTTTTTTCCAACGACACCCACCAGCAGATGTTTGATGCGTTGTTTAACAGAGTGTTGAACAACGAATTTACCGAGCCCCTACGCTTGCCGGTGGTGCGTGCGGATAATCAGCAGCTGGAGGTGGAAGTTAAACTTTCACCAATTAAAACTTCAGTGGGCAATGTGGGTGGTGTGTCGGCATTTGTTCGCGACGTGAGCGTGCAGGTGCAAGCCGAGCAGGCCATTCGCGATGCCAATAAACAGTTAGAGGCACAGGTGGAGTCGCGCACCAAAGAGCTTGCCCGGGCTGTTGATCATGCCAAGGCTGCCAACGCTGCAAAAAGTGGATTCATTGCCAATGTGAGCCATGAAATACGCACCCCACTCAATGGCATTGTAGGTATGCTGAGGCTATTGCATAAAGATCTTGAAAAACAAGAGCGTGAAAAATATCTAAGCTTGGCAGAAAAGAGCGCGGTGGTGCTTTCGAGTTTAATAAATGATGTGCTGGATCTCTCCAAGATTGAAGCCAATAAACTGGACATAGATTCGTCACGCTATTGCCTGACCACAGTGGTTGATGACCTGGTGAATTCACTCGCCATTAAAGCCAATGAGCAGAATATCGATTTCGTACTCAATGCCGCAAAGGTTAAGCACCATTATCTGATTGGCGATGGTAAACGCCTGCGTCAGGTGCTCACCAACCTTATCGGTAATTCACTTAAATTTACAGAGTCGGGTTATGTACATGTAAGTCTTGAGACTGAAATTATCGAGCACGATAAAGTCCGGGTTTTTGGTGTAGTGAAAGACTCCGGTATAGGTATTGCGGAAGACAAACTGAAGGCTGTTTTCGGAGCCTTTGCCCAAGCAGACAGCAGTGTGACCCGCGAATTCGGCGGCACAGGGCTCGGGTTGTCGATTTCGCGACAAATATGCCAGTTAATGGGCGGCGATATTGCGGCCACCAGTGTGGCGGGCAAGGGATCGGAATTCTCGTTCACTCTTGTACAGAGGCTAGATCCCGCAGACAGAAATCCGTTTCAGGATGTAAGCCTAAATGGCATGCGCGCTTTGGTACACACAAGCCAGGAATATGTAAGCCGCAGTTTGAGCGATTATCTAAAAGTCTTGGGAGTGACCAAGATTGAGTGGCCGGCCAACACCAAAGATGCAGCATTTAATGCCGAAGACTACGACCTGGTGTTTATTGACATACACCTGCTAACTGACAGTCGGGTGATCTTGTCTGAGGCCAATAGCATTATTCTTCACAAAAGTATTATGCATGCCAGCAAGCAACTTAAGGGCTTTGAAAATTTTCGAAAGCTTAACAAGCCCGTCACCCTCACAGACCTTGTAGATCTTTTAAGGTTGATGCAAAACGGAGGCAAAAAAGCGGCCGGTATGCCGGAAATCCAGGCGCAAAGTGGCGCATCACCGCTGCAGCTATTAAAGGGGCGCGCAGCGCTACTCGTCGATGATAATCAGGTGAATCTTGAGATCGCCGTGGGTTTACTGGCCGATATCGGCATGCAGGTGATCACGGCGGAGAACGGCGAAGATGCGTTGGCAAAGCTAAATGACCCGGCCAATGCCTTTGATATTATTCTAATGGATTGCCAAATGCCCGTGTTGGATGGTTATGAAACGTCCAGGCTAATTCGTGAGGGCAAAGGCGGTTTACACAATGCCGATCTACCTATCATTGCCATGACGGCCAACGCCATGGCGGGCGACAAAGACCGTTGCCTGGTGGCAGGGATGAGTGACTATTTAACCAAACCCCTGGACCCAGAGGAGTTTGATAACATGCTGTACCGCTGGCTAAAGCCCGAGCTTAAGTAGGGTGTGGCAGGTACCTGCGCCTGTGCGCGCCGGCACTGATTGGCTCTTACATGCAAATAACCTTTATGGCTTTATGCGCAACTTCCTGTACTTAAAAATATAATCCGCAAAAGGGCGGAGCGATTTAGGCCGTGTGTTTATCCGGTGATGCGCAGGTAGTGCTTGATGACGTTTAGATCATAGCTTGTGCGTGAGTTTTTAAAATGCCCACTTTCTCAAAGGCCTGCTTTAAGGCTTCAACGGTGACCGGTTTACTCAGGTAGTGGTTCATGCCACTTGCGTAAACGGCTTCACGGTGCTCTTGCATGGCGTGGGCGGTAAGCGCCACGATGATGGAATCTGGCAGCATGTTGCGGCGCTCGTACTCGCGAATGCTGCGCGTGGCCTCAAAGCCATCCATCTCGGGCATCTCGCAATCCATTAACACCAAGTCAAAATCTGCATCACCTGCGGTAACCGCCTCGAAAGCCAGGCGGCCGTTTTCCACAATGGTGGGCTTGATGCCAAATTTACCGAGCAGCCCTTTAATCACCATGCGGTTAACCTGGTTGTCTTCGGCTACCAGTACTTTCAGGTTGGCATAGAGATTGTTTGTGCTGTCGCTTTTTGTTTTGGCGGTTTCCGTTTTGTGGCCCAAAAGGCCTGCCAGAATCAGTCGCAATTTGTTGGGCGTGACCGGTTTTCTATGCACCTGCTGAATGCCGGCTTCGGCCAGCTGGTGGGCATCTGGCATGGTGTCGCCACCGGTTTGCATGGCAACGGGTAGCGTGGGGCTTGCGAGGTTGCGAATTTTTTTGCTAAGCGAAAGGCTATCCAGTTCGGGCATGTCGTTATCGAGGTAGGCGAAATCAATCGTTGGGCTATTTTCTGAATCCAGGAGGGCAAGGGTTTCTGCCTCGTTGGTGGTTTGATGTACCTCTATACCCCAGCTGCGCGCATGCTGGTTGATAATGCCGGCCAGGTAGCTGTTGTCTTCCACCACCAGCAGCTGCTTGCCTTGCAACAAATCGGCCGGCACTTCCGGGGGCAGGCTATCGGTTTCGGCCGCCAGTTCGAAGCGCGCGGTAAACCAGAAGGTAGAGCCTTCACCTTCGGCTGAGTCTACGCCTATCTCTCCGCCCATCATTTCTGCCAGGCGTTTACAAATGGCAAGGCCTAGGCCTGTGCCGCCAAACTTGCGGGTGGTTGAGCTGTCTGCCTGGCTGAAGGATTGAAACAGCCGCGCGATGCCCTCTTCGTTAATGCCGATACCGCTGTCGCGAATGCTGAAACAAATAAGCGGCGCATCGCTTTCGGGTTTGCGCAAGCACCGGGCTTCCACAATCACGAAACCTTCACTGGTAAATTTAAAGGCGTTGCCAATTAAATTGATGAGCACCTGGCGCAGGCGGGTTTGGTCGCCCAGCAAGTTGAGCGGCGTGCCGGGGGCGACGCTGCCAATTAATTCTATGTGGCGTTTGTTGGCGGTGGCGCCGAACAATTGCACGCAATCTTCCAAGAGGTCTTCCAGGTTGAAGGGCGCTGCTTCCAGCTCCATTTTGCCGGCTTCAATTTTGGAGTAATCCAGAATGTCGTTAATGATGTCGATCAGGGTTTCGCCCGAGCGGTGAATCACATCCAGGTAGTGTTGTTGGGTGTTGTTGAGCGGCGTGTCGCGCAGCAGCTCCACCATGCCAATCACCCCGTTCATGGGGGTGCGAATCTCGTGGCTCATGGTGGCCAGAAATTGGCTCTTGGCGCGGTTGGCAGATTCGGCCACGGCTTTTTGCCGTTCGGATTCAAGCTTTTGCTGTTTTTCGGTGAGCAACGCGGTTTCAATGGCCTGGCGCTGTTCGATATCTTCCAGCAGCGAGTTGCGCATTTGGTTAAAGGCGTTTACCACGTTGTCTAATTCATCGGGTTGGGCCGGGTCTTTGTGGCGCTTGAGTTTGAGCGGCGTTGAGAGGTTATCGAGGCTGAGCTGGCGGGCGTACTGGGCGATGGTTTCCATGTGGCGGGTTAGCAGCGAGCGCACCAGCCATAAAATAAATAGTGAGATCAACAGCGTTTTGGTGCCCTGCAATACGCCGATGTAAATGGCGCGCCCCCAAAGTTTGTTGTACACGCTGTTGAGGCTTGCGGTAATAATCAGTTTGCCGAGTTCCTGCTCGGGGGTGTTCGGATCTGAGTAGATGAGCGGGTATTCTTTTACCAGCGTGCCGCGGCTGTTTTCTTCGCTAGTATTGACCGCTCTGTTGCCGGAGCTTGCGGTCATGGCTTGATCGGTATTGTTCCAGTCGCGCCACACCACTGTCACCTGGGCTACGTCTTCTACTTCCAGTACCGATTGAATTTGCACGTTGAGCTGCTCTTCATCGAAGCCCCAAAGGCTTTTGGTGATAGAGGGCAGGGTGCTGATGCGCACCTGGTCTAATCGCTTGTTGAGCGCGTCTATGTCGTCGTTAAAGCTCACATACAGCTGCACCAAAATGGCAAACAGCGCCATGGCCGAGCTGCTGATAATGATCAGTGCCAGCAGTCGTGTTGCGATGGGGTTTTCGCGGCGGTAGCGGGTCAGGCTGAACATAGTCGCAGGCGATTTCCTTTGGCCAAAAGCGGTGGCTTGGGTGCGCCCGCCTTCGGCCGCACCTCAGAAAGTGTAGCAGCTAAACGGCGGGCTATTCGGGCTCGAAGGCCAGCAATAGCCGGTTCAAAAACCGGCTGCCCAAAGGGGTGGCCTGCAGCCTGTCCGGGGTTATCAGGCCTTGATCGCGCAGGCGGCCAAGGGTGGGCTCCAGTGCCTTGAGGCTCAAGCCCGTGCGGGCTTCAAACAGGCTGGCCTCTACGCCTGCGCTTAAGCGCAGGGCATTCATCATGAACTCCAGCGGCAGGTCGGCTGGGGCAAGTGGCTCAGTGCTGGCGGCAAAGCTGAAGTGGCTGCCGGGCTGGGGCGGTTGGCCCGCGCGCTGCAGGTAGTGCTCGGGTGTGCGGGTTTTCCAGCGGCGCACCATCGCGAGCCTGCCTTCATGAAGGTGGCTGAGTTTGCCGTGGGCACCGGCACCCACGCCCACATAGTCGCCAAATTGCCAGTAGTTGAGGTTGTGGCGCGCAGCCTTGCCCGGTTTGGCATAGGCCGAGATTTCGTACTGGCCAAGGCCCGCCTCTCTCAGTGCCGCGGCGCCTGCGTCTTGAATATCCGCCAGGGTGTCTTCCACGGGCAGTGTGGGCGGGCGCCTGAAGAACTCGGTATTGGGCTCGATGGTGAGCTGGTACCACGAGAGGTGGTTGGGTTCCAGCGCCAGCGCCTGGCGCAAATCCTCTGCTGCATCGGCGGGCGTTTGATCGGGCAGCCCGTGCATTAAATCCAGGTTGAAGTTATCTATGCCGGCCCGTCTGGCCATGATGACCGCCGCCTGCGCCTCAGCGCCGCTGTGAATGCGGCCAAGGTGTGCAAGCTGCTTGGGGTTGAAACTTTGCACCCCAAGGGAAAGCCGGTTCACGCCGGCGGCCCGGTAGCCGGCAAAGCGCTGCTGCTCGGCGGTGCCGGGGTTGGCCTCAAGGGTGATTTCAATATCTGGCGCAAAACCAAAGCAGCGCTCGGCGCCCTCAAGCAGTGCGCCAATAGCGTGTGCGCTAAACAGGCTGGGTGTGCCGCCGCCAAAGAAAATGGAGGTGAGCGGCCGGTTGTGGGTGAAGGGCTGCTCTTGCGCCATATCGGCCAGCACCGCGGCCACGTAGGCGGCCTCGGGCAGCTCTGCACCGGCCTTATGGGAGTTGAAATCGCAATAGGGGCACTTGCGCACGCACCAGGGAATGTGGATGTAAAGTGACAGCGGCGGCAGGCAATCGGTGGGCATCATCGGCGTGTCAGGCGCTGTGGCTCGCTGACAATTCAGCCAACAGTTTTTTCAGTGCCTGACCGCGGTGCGACAGCGCGCTTTTTTCTTCCTTGGAAAGTTGTGCCGAGGCGCATTGGCGCTCAGGCACCCAGAATAACGGATCGTAGCCAAAGCCATTGTCGCCCGCAGGTTGCGTGAGAATCTCACCGCGCCATTCGCCCTGGCAAATGATCGGCACCGGGTCGTCGGCGTGGCGCACCAGTGCCAGCACACATAAAAAGCGTGCCGTGCGTGCGCTTCTGGGTTGGCCTTCCAGTGCTTGCAGCAACTTGGCGTTGTTGGCGGCATCGTTGCCGTGCTCGCCTGCGTAGCGCGCAGAATAAATACCGGGCGCACCCTTGAGGGCGTCTACGCACAGGCCCGAGTCGTCGGCGAGTGCCGGGCGGTTGGCAATACGGGCTGCGTGCCGGGCTTTTAATATGGCGTTTTCCACAAAGCTCAGGCCCGTTTCTTCGGCATCTGGGATGTCAAAAGCCGACTGCGGCACTACGCGAATACCGCACTCGGCCAACAGGTGATTGAGTTCTGTGATTTTGCCGGCGTTGTTGCTGGCCAGCACAATTTCACTGATCGTTGACATAGAGTTTCCGGGAAAAGCTAACGTCTATCGCCGTGCCATCTGGCGTGGTGACGGTTAAGGCGAAGTGCATGACTTCTTCATTGGTAAAGCGCAGCTCGGCCAGGTAGTAGGTGGCGTTGGGCTCTTCCACAGGTTTGAAGCTCAGGCTTTTGCGCTGTTGCATTAGGTTGGTGGCCGCCCCTTCCACGCCTGCGGGCAGGCCCAGTGTAAAGTGCCCGTCGGCCTGCTTTTGGGTGAGTGCCACATTCACGATGATGCGATCTTTGGCGCGGGTAAAGCCCAGCGCGCGCGCGGCATTGGCAGGCAGGAAATCGCTGGTGAAGGTGCTAAAGTGCACGCGATAGTCGCCACTGTCGTGCCAGGGGTTGGTGGTCACGGGGGTGGCCGTTGGCGGCTCGGGTTGGGCGTGTACAAACGGGGCCCAAAGGGTGGCGAGCAATACAAAACCCAGCAGTGTTTTCATGGCTATTTACTCAGGTGGTAGATGGCATTGACCGCCAGCAGGTTGGGCGCAAGGTCGATGAGCCCGTGGGTGCCGTGGGCGCCGGTCACTTGGCGCTGCAAAATCTTGATGCCCTTTTCAGCACACAGCACTTCAAAATCGCGCACGGTACAAAAGTGGATGTTGGGGGTGTCGTACCATTGGTAGGGTAGCAAGTCAGACACCGGCATGCGCCCGCTGGTGGCCAAATGCCAGCGGGCTTTCCAGTGGCCAAAGTTCGGAAAGGCAATAATGCACTCGCGCCCCACGCGCAGCATTTCATCGAGCACCAAATGCGGAAAGCGCATGGTTTGCAGGGCTTGGGTCATTACCACCAAATCAAAACTTTTATCGCCAAAGCGGTTGAGGCCTTCATCCAGGTTGTGCTCGATAACATTCAGGCCCTTTGCAATGCAGGCGTTAATTTCATCGCCACCAATTTCCAGCCCGTAGCCTTCAATCTGGCGGCTTTTGCGCAGCAGTTGCAACAAGGTGCCATCGCCACAGCCGAGGTCCAGCAGGCGCGTACCCGGCGCCACCCAGCTTTCAATAATAGAGTGATCAATGCGCAGGCTCATGGTTGCACCTGCGTGTGGGTATCGATGGTTTGCATAAAGTGGGTGAACACCTGCTCGTAGCGGGAGTTGGGTAACAAGAAGGCATCGTGGCCGGAATTTGATTCAATCTCCGCGTAGCAAACCGAGCGGTTGGCGGCCATGAGTGCATGGGCAATTTCGCGCGAGCGCTCGGGCGAAAAGCGCCAGTCGGTGGTGAAAGACACCACCAAAAAGCGCGCCCGGGCCCGGGCGAATGCTTGTACCGGGTCGTCGTTGTATTCGCGCGCCAGGTCAAAATAATCGAGCGCGCGGGTCATCAGCACGTAGGTGTTGGCATCGAAGTTGTCGGAAAACACATCGCCCTGGTAGCGCAAATAACTTTGCACCTGAAATTCCACCGGTTCATCCACCCCTTGGGCAAAGCTGCCGCGGCGCAGGGCCCGGCCGAATTTTTCACCCAGCCCATCGCCCGACATATAGGTTATGTGGCCAATCATACGCGCGGTGGCCAGGCCATTTTTGGGCGTGGTGTTGTGGGCCAGATAGTCGCCTGCGTGGAAGTTGGGATCCGAGGTGATGGCGTTGCGCGCGGTTTCATTAAAGGCAATGTTTTGCGCGGTAAGCTTCATGGCCGAGGCAATCACAACGCAATTGCGCACGCGCTCCGGGTATTCCAGCGCCCAGCGCATGGCCTGCATGCCGCCGAGCGAGCCGCCCACCACGGCCGCCCAGTTGTGAATGCCGAGCGCCTCGCCCAGTTTGGCCTGTGAATGCACCCAGTCGCGCACGCGCAAGGGCGGGAAATCCGGCCCCCAGGGTTTGCCTGTAGCAGGGTTGATGCTGGTGGGCCCGGTGGAGCCCGCGCAGCCGCCTAAATTGTTCAGCGCCACCACAAAAAAGCGGTTGGTATCTATGGGTTTTCCCGGGCCTATGTAGTGATCCCACCAGCCGGGTTTGCGATCGTCTTCGCTGTGGTAGCCGGCTGCGTGATGGGTGCCCGAGAGTGCGTGGCAAATGAGCACTGCATTGCTGGCATCGGCGTTGAGTTGGCCGTAGGTTTCGTAAATGAGCTGGTAGCTTTCCAGCACGCGGCCGCAGGCCAGCTGCAGCGGCGCTTGTGATTCATAAATTTGTGGCGTTACGAGGCCAACGGAGCGGGCGTCTGACTTGGGCACCTTCTGCTATCCAGTCGCGGTTAGGGTGGCCGCAAGTCTAAGGACGCACCCGCGTCAGGGCAAGCGGGCAGCGCGGTTTTTCACGCGCAGCGCTGTTGGCATTTACAGGATAGAGGCGTTTTTGGCGCGCAGATTTACCACGTTCGAGCGCGCCTGGCCGTCCGGTTGCAGGGCGCGGGTGCTGTTGATGATGGTATCCAGCTCCATCAGCGCGGTTTCGAGCTTGGCGATTTGCCCTTTCAGCATGCCCACTTGTTCTTGCTGGGTGTGGTTTTGCAAATTCAGGTTGGCCAACTGCAGCAGCTGCTCATCTAGCAATTGCTTTTGGTAGAGGTTGCGGTGATTGAGCGGTGCCAGGGCGTCTTTCAGCCAGTTGTCGAGATCGGTGCGCAATTCTTGCATGAGCGCGCGGGTTTCGTTGGCCACGGTATTGAGAAAGCGCTCCATAAGCGTCTGCTTGCTGGTGAGCAGGTTGCCAAGGCCCAGGGAGTACTGCTTGCTGTGCGCGCGCAGCTGGTTGGTGCGCGCGCGGTAGTGGCGCAAATTGAACTCGTGATTGCGCAGCAGATCCGGGTTGACGTTGCTGTCTTCACGCTTGTAGATAGACAACATCACCTTGTTGGCCTGTAGCAATTCGTGGCTCAAATTCGATAGGCAGTGATCGATGTTGTCGAAAAATTCCTGCACCACGCGGCCCACGCCGAAGGTGTGCCAGCTCTCGGCCAGCGCCTGTTCGGCGGCCTGAATTTGCTGTTCGATCACCGCCTCGCCAATGGGGCCCAGCAGGCCGTCGCGCTGGCGGTACAGCAGGCGTTCGCTGGATTTTAGCGACAGGCTTTGCTTGTGGTACTGGTGGTGAATGCGTTTGATATTGGCACGCAGCGACACCAGTGTGGCCTTGTGCTCGGCATCGCCACGGGCACCTTCTACCTCGGCCAGGTCGCGATCGGCAGCGTACAGGCGCTCGCGCAAGAGGTTGCTGGTGTCGTCCATGATGGTGAGCAAATCGCTGATCAACCGGTGGCTCGCCAGCCGCGTGCGGCTATCGATGAGTTTTTCGGAAAGTATTTTTTCAAGCTTGGGCATCTGGCTGCGGGCCAGCAAGGTGGCGTCGCCCTTGGCGCGGGCAATGAGTGATTGCTTGGCCGACAGCGTAAGTACCTGGTCCATAGGCTGCTGCAATTGGCGCGCGGTGGTTTCGCGCACCTTGTGAATGGCCAGCAGCACGTCCTCTTGGGGCAGCAGGTCGTCCCAGAGGGAATCGATTTTGTTGAGCAGGGTAATCACTTCGGCATCTTGCGTGGCGCGCAGTATGTTGATGTGCTCGTTCCAGATTTCCATGTCGGTGGCGGTGAGGCCCGTGTCGGCCGCGAGCAAAAACAGCATGGCCTGGGCGCTGGCCAGGGTACCCAGGGCAAGCTCCGGCTCGTTGCCCAGGGCGTTCAGGCCGGGCGTATCCAGAATGCGCAGGCCGCGCGCCAGCAGCGGGTGGTCGAGGCTCACCAGCGCGTGGCGCCACACGGGCACTTCTACGCGGTCTACGCTCTCGCGCGAGCGCACCAGGCTTTCAATGTCAAACCCCAGGGTTTCGGCTTCGGCCACAGACACAGTTTTTACCTCGGCGATGCGCGCCATAGCCTCGGCCACTTGCTTTTGGTCGTAGGGGTCGAAGTGGGTGGTGACCCACTTTTGCGGAATGCGCTTGAACGCCGCCAGCGCCACGTTCGAGCGGCGGGTTTCGATGGGCAGTAGCCGCACGCAGCCCTTGGGTGTGTGCGGGTCGCGGTAAATTTCGGTGGGGCACATGGTGGTGCGCCCGGGTTGCGAGGGCAGCAGGCGGTGGCCGTATTCGGCAAACAGCAAGGCGTTGATCAGCTCGGTTTTACCGCGGGAAAATTCGCCCACCAGCGCCAGGGTGAAGTGATCGTTGGCGAGCATAGTGCGCGCGTGCTTGAGGCTCTGCTCGGCCGCCCTGGAGGTAATCTTGTGGGCTTCCAACCACTGCAAAAAGGCCTGCAGTTGGGTGTTGAGCTGTTGTTTCCAGCGCTGGAAACCGGACAGCTGCCGGTAGAGTGAGGCGTGATCCATAGTGCAACCTGTGACCTGAGCATCGTCGCCTGGGTGGCGAACCGTGCCCTATTCTTGTTTTTTGGGCCGACTATTAAAACCGAATGGCGCCCAACTTCAAAGTTTTGGTTATATCGTTTTCGCTTTATTAGGCATTTTTTATGGCTTTTTAGCGCCAGGGCCCAGCTGCAAACCGTGTTATTTGAGGCCTGTATGCATACAATGGCGGCCAATAAATCTTCATCCACACAAAAGAGGTAGAGCGTGCTGATAGCAGTAGGTGGACTCATCGTAGGCTTGGTGTTGCTAACCTGGAGCGCAGACAAATTCATCGACGGTGCGGCGGCGGTGGCCCAGCTGCTGGGGATGTCGCCGCTGTTGGTGGGCATTTTGATTGTGGGCTTTGGCACCTCGGCGCCGGAAATGCTGGTGTCTGCCATTGCGGCCTGGCAGGGCGAACCGGACCTTGCGCTTGGCAATGCCCTTGGCTCCAACATCGCCAATATTGGCTTGATTGTGGGGGTGACCGCGTTAATGGCGCCCATTGCTGTGCATTCGCGGGTAGTGTCGCAAGAGATGCCGCTGATGCTGGTGGCGACGGGTCTGGGTGTGTTGGCGCTCACTAACGACTGGTTGGGCCGCGGTGATGCGCTGCTGCTACTCGG
This sequence comes from Simiduia sp. 21SJ11W-1, assembly GCF_024138675.1. Classification (NCBI taxonomy): domain Bacteria; kingdom Pseudomonadati; phylum Pseudomonadota; class Gammaproteobacteria; order Cellvibrionales; family Cellvibrionaceae; genus Simiduia; species Simiduia sp. 21SJ11W-1. The sequence goes on from NZ_CP090959.1 coordinate 315,166, forward strand.
CGGGCTGGCCGCCTACATCGGCTTTGGCGTGTGGCAGAGCATGGGCTCGCCCGACGATTCACTGGCAGACGATGTGCAAGCCAGCGTCTCGCATGAACAAAGCGGCATGAAGGCGGCCATGGCGCTGCTGCTGGGCTTGGTTGCGCTGTTGGCCAGCTCCCGCATGCTGGTGTGGTCAGCCACCGAGATTGCCCTGGCGCTGGGTATCAGCGAGTTGATTATCGGCCTGACGGTAGTGGCGCTCGGCACCAGCCTGCCGGAGCTTGCCGCCAGCATAGCCAGTGTGCGCAAACAGCAGCACGACCTGGCCATTGGCAATGTGATTGGTTCGAACGTGTTCAACATTCTGGGCGTGGTGGGTATTGCGGGGCTGATTCACCCGGATGTTGTAGCACCCGATGCCCTCGGGCGCGATGCGCTGGTGATGGTGCTTTTATCTGGCGCGCTGGCGGTACTGTGTTACCGGGCGCTCAACCGCGGCGCTATCCAGCGCTGGCAGGGGGCCTTGCTGGTGTTGGCCTACGTTGGGTACAACGCGGCGCTGGCGATGCAGGTTATCGGCTAGCTGCTGCGCGCGCGGGCGTTAATGGGTGATGGTTTGCTGAGAGCTGGTTTGATCAGCGCAGGCTTACTCTGTTGCGTGCTCTGTTGCGTTTCGGTGACTTAAGCGCTGTGGCATTTGCAGCGCGCGCCGGTGTGGTAAACACCGGCGCAGGCTTGGGCTAGAAGCCCAAAAACAGCCAGCGTGGCATACCAAGCTGCATGGCAAATTCCGGAATCAGGAAGTTGCTGATAATTTGCAAGATGATGATCACCACCAGCGGGCTGAAATCCAAGCCGCCCATGGGCGGGATGATGCGCTGTATGGGGTTCATGATCGGTTGCATTAACTGGCGAATCAGCAGCAGCGCCGGGTGGTAACTTTGCGGGGCTACAAAGCTTGCGATTACCAGAATAATCAACGCCCAAAACAGCAGGCTGGCAAGGCTTGAAAGCACAATCACCGCAGACCAGGCCAGCAGGTACAGCGGGTTCAGAAAACCAAACCCCTTTAGCAAAATAATGCCCTGCACCGTCACCAGTGCCACCAGCAATGCCAGCACAATGGAGGCAAAGTCGATACCCATGATGCCGGGTATGACTTTGCGCAGCGGCAGCAATAGCGGGTTGGTGGCTTTCACCACAGCCTGCGACAGCGGGTTGTAGAAATCGGCGCGGGCGATTTGCAGCATCAGCCGCAGCAGTACCACCATCAAATACAGGCTGCCGAAGGTCTTAACCAGAAAAACGATAATTGCTACCAGTGTCTCCAAGGATCAGTTCCCCATTTCCTTTGCCATTTCAGCGGCGCGGTTTGCGCAGCAGGTCATTGCGCGGCTCACAATAGCGCGAATATCGTCGCGCTCAAAGGAGAATACCGCCTGCTCGGTGGTGCCGCCGGGCGACATCACACGCCGGCGCAGTTCGTCTACGGGCACATCTGCACTGGCGGCAAGCTCGGCGGCGCCGGCGGCGGTTTGCAGGGTAAGTGCACGGGCGGTTGCGCGATCCAGGCCCATGGCCTCGCCTTGATCGATCATGGCTTCCATCATCAAGAAGAAATACGCCGGTGCCGAGCCCGCCACGGCAATCACGGCATCAATGAGCGACTCTTCGGCCACCCAGGCGGTAACGCCCACGGCGCCCATCATTTCCTCTACCCGCGATTTTTGCAGATCGCTCACCCGGGCGTTGGCAAACAAGCCGCTGGCCCCTTTGCCCACCAGCGACGGGGTGTTGGGCATACAGCGCACAATGGCTTGATCTGCACCCAGCCACTGCTCGTAGCGGCTCATGGGCAGGCCCGCGGCCACGGTCACGATAAGCGGCTTGTGGCCCAGCGACGGCGCCAAATCCAGGCACACATCTTTCATCATTTGCGGTTTTACCGAGAGCACCACCACATCGGCCTTGGCGGCCTGGTGGTTGTCGGTGCTGGTGTGAATGCCGTATTCGTCTGCCAAGGCCTCGAGTTTGGGGGTGCTGCGGTTACTGGCGATGATGCGCTCGGGCGCCACACCCTGCTTGACCATGCCGCCTAAAATGGCGGCGCTCATATTGCCGGCGCCGATAAATCCGATGCGATAACTCATGGGGCTTCCTGTTGTGAATGTCTGTGTATGGTGGGGGCAAATCTCGATTTTTCCAGCCCGCTAACGGGCCATGCGCGGCCCGAAGATATCGGTACCCACGCGCACCAGGGTCGCACCCTCGGCAATGGCGGCCTCCAGATCACCAGACATACCCATGGAGAGCGTATCGAGCGCCAGCCCCTGGGCTTGCAGTGCATCCTTAAGCGCGCGCACCCGGGCAAAGGCCTGCCGCTGGGCTTCGGGGTCTGTGCAGGGGGCGGGAATGGCCATCAAGCCGCGCAGGCGCAGGTTCGGTAGCTCGGCCACAGCAAGCGCCAGGGCGGGCAGCGCCTCTGGGCTCGCGCCGGATTTGGTGGCCTCGCCGTCGATGTTGACCTGCAGGCAAATGTTCAGCGGGCCGGCCTCAGGCGGGCGCTGCTCACTCAGGCGTCGCGCGATCTTCAGGCGGTCTACACTGTGTACCCAGTCGAAGGCCTGTGCGATGGCCTGGGTCTTATTGGATTGGATGGGCCCGATGAAATGCCACTCGATGGCGAGGTCGGCCAGGGCCTGCTGCTTGTCTTGCGCCTCTTGCAGGTAGTTCTCGCCAAACCGGCGCTGGCCTGCGCTGTAGGCCTCGCGCAGGCGCGCGGGGGGCTGGGTTTTGCTGACCGCCAAAAGGGCGATGGCGTCACGGGGGCGGTGGGCCGAATGGCTTGCCTGTTGCAAACGGGCCTCGACCTGCATTAGTTTGTCGGCAATCATGTGCATATACTGAAAATGGTAAGGCGTTGATCGGTACGCGCGGTTAATTAACTCACGGTTTGATTAATTGTTGTGCAGTCATCGGCAGTCTAGCGCTTTGCAAAATACCGGCTCTGCAAAACTTAGAATAGTAAGGTTGTTGTATGGATATTACGGAACTTCTCGCCTTTAGCGCAAAACAAGGCGCCTCAGACCTGCACCTTTCCTCCGGGCTGCCACCCATGATACGCGTAGACGGCGACGTGCGCCGTATTAATTTGCCGCCCATGCAACACAAGCAAGTGCACGGCTTGATCTATGAAATCATGAACGACAAGCAGCGCAAAGACTACGAAGAATTTCTGGAAACAGACTTCTCCTTTGAGGTGCCGGGCGTGGCGCGTTTCCGTGTAAACGCCTTTAACCAAAACCGCGGCGCCGGCGCAGTTTTCCGTACCATTCCCTCGAAAGTGTTAACCATGGAAGAGCTGGGCATGGGGCAGGTGTTTCGCGATATCTGCAATACCCCGCGCGGCATTTGCCTGGTAACCGGGCCTACGGGTTCCGGTAAATCCACCACCCTTGCGGCCATGGTGGATTACATTAACGACAACAAATACCAGCACATCCTTACCATTGAAGACCCGATTGAATTTGTGCACGAAAGTAAAAAGTGCCTGATTAACCAGCGGGAAGTGCACCGCGACACCCACGGCTTCTCTGCCGCATTGCGCTCGGCCTTGCGTGAAGATCCGGACATTATTCTGGTGGGTGAGATGCGCGACCTTGAAACCATCAAGCTCGCCCTGGAAGCGGCCGAAACCGGCCACCTGGTGTTCGGTACCCTGCACACCCAGTCGGCGGCAAAAACCATCGACCGGATCATTGATGTATTCCCGGCCGCTGAAAAAGCCATGGTGCGCTCAATGCTGTCGGAATCATTGCAGGCGGTGATCTCGCAAACGCTGATGAAGAAAAACGGCGGTGGCCGGGTGGCAGCACACGAAATCATGCGCGGCACGCCCGCCATTCGTAACCTGATTCGTGAAGATAAGGTGGCGCAAATGTACTCGGCGATTCAAACCGGCGCATCTACCGGCATGCAAACCATGGATCAATGCCTGGCCGATCTCGTGGCGCGCCGCGTGATTAACCGCGACGTTGCCCGTGAAAAAGCAAAAATTCCAGAAAATTTCTAAGAGGATCAGGCTGTGGATTTTGATCGTTTATTGAGCCTGATGGTAGAGAAGGGCGCCTCGGATTTATTCATTACCGCCGGTGTGCCGCCATCAATGAAATTGCACGGCAAGGTGGTGCCGGTAACCACCACGCCGCTCTCGCCAGAGAAATCCCGCGAGGTGGTGTTGTCTGTGATGAATGAAAAGCAGCGCAACGAATTTTTGGAAAGCAAAGAATTAAACTTTGCTATTTCCGCGCGCGGTATTGGCCGTTTCCGTTGCAGTGCGTTTTATCAGCGCAACCTGGCGGGCATGGTGTTGCGTCGCATTGAAACCAATATTCCGAAAATTGATGATTTGGGCCTGCCTGAAATTATCAAAGAGCTGGCCATGACCAAGCGCGGCCTGATTATTTTTGTGGGCGCCACCGGTACCGGTAAATCCACATCGCTCGCCTCCATGATTGGCCACCGCAATCGCAATTCCAAAGGCCACATCATTACCATTGAAGACCCCATTGAATTTATTCACCAGCACCAGGGTTGCATTGTGACCCAGCGCGAAGTGGGTATTGATACCGATTCATTTGAAGTGGCGTTGAAAAACACCTTGCGGCAAGCCCCCGATGTGATTTTGATTGGTGAGGTGCGCTCGCGCGAAACCATGGAGCACGCCATCGCCTTCGCTGAAACCGGCCACTTGTGTTTGTGCACCTTGCACGCCAACAACGCCAACCAGGCGCTCGACCGGATTATTCACTTCTTCCCGGCTGATCGTCACGGCCAGTTGTGGATGGACTTGGCCCTCAACTTGCGCGGCATTATTGCCCAGCAGCTGATCCCAACGCCTGATGGCTCTGGCCGGCGCGCCTGTTTGGAGGTGTTGTTAAATACGCCGTTGGCGCAGGATTTGATTCGCAAGGGCGCGGTGCATGAATTAAAACCGCTCATGAAAAAATCCACCGAGCTTGGCATGCAAACCTTCGATCAGGCGCTGTACGATTTGTACGACCGCGGCGAAATCACCTACGAAGATGCGCTCTCCTATGCGGATTCACCGAACGATTTGCGCCTGCTGATCAAGCTGGGGTCGGAAACCGATGCCGACTACCTCTCCAACGCGGCCGACGAACTCACCATCGAGAAAGACGAGTCGCCCAGCCACAAGCTTTACTAGCGCACGGGCTGGCTCACGCTTGTGCGGCCAGCCAACTTTCCAGTATGAGGCGCGCGGCAATGGAATCTACCGGGTCGCTTTTGTAGTGGCCCTTGTGGCCGCGCTCGCGGGCTTCGGCTTTGGCTTCACGGGTGCTCAGGCGCTCATCCCACATCACCACCGGCAGCCCGAAGCGCCCGTGCAGGCGGTTGCCGAACTTGCGCGCGCGCGCAGCCAGCTCTGATTCGCTGTCGTCCATGTTCAGGGGCAGCCCCACTAACAGCTGCTGCGGTTGCCACTCTTTTATGAGCGCCTCTATGGCGTGCCAGTCTGGTACGCCGTCGCGGGCTTTGAGTGCCGGCAGTTCGCGGGCGGTGCCGGTGATGGATTGACCATAGGCCAGGCCGATATTGCGGGTGCCGTAGTCAAAGGCGAGCAGGGTATTTGGCATGCAGGGTACAGGGTAGAAAGTTAACAGTGGCCAGCTTACAGCAAGGGCGCGCTGTTCGCCTGCCACCCGGTGGCTTTATTTGATTGCCCGGGGTGTGGCTGCGCGCGTGCGCTAGGCGTGGCCTGCACTGCTGGAAATCAGGTTGAGGTCAAAGCCCAGTAGTTTTGCCGCCGCCGCCCAACGCTGTTCGGCCGGGGTATTAAACAGCAGATCGCTGTCGGCTTGCAGGGTAATCCAGGCGTTGTTGGCAATTTCGTCTTCCAGCTGGCCGCCATCCCAACCGGCATAGCCCAGCGCCACTATGGCGTTGTGGGGCCCGGTGCCTGCAGCCATGGATTCCAGAATATCGCGCGAGGCAGTCAGTGCCACCGAGGGCGACACATCAATGGTGGATTCCCAGCGCTGATCCGAGGGGTGCACCACAAAGCCGCGTTCTTGCTGCACCGGGCCGCCGGCAAAAACCGGTAGTTGCGCGGCAGACGGCGCGGCGGTTAAGTCCATCTGTTCGAAAATATCACCCAGCGTCAGCTCACCCAGCGGGTGGTTCAGCACCAGCCCCATGGCGCCGTCATCGCTGTGGTCGCAAATCAGGGTGATGGAGTGGTTGAAGTGCGGGTCTCTGAGGCTTGGCATAGAAACCAGAAACTGGCCCTTGAGGGAGCCGACGGTGAGTTCTGCACGGGGCGGTTCGGTAAACTTTTTCATACGTTTCAGTATGGGGTTTGGTGGCCGAAAAACAAGGTGGCGTTGGCGGCTTAGCGCGCCGCCTGGGCATCGCCCGAGCTCAGGCCTGTGATTTCAAAGCGCAGGGTGCGCACAATTTCCAGGTGGGTGTGGTTTTGCAGTACGGCGTGGGGCACCGGGGCAAAGGGCGAGGCATCGCGAATGATATTGAGGGCGGCGTCATCCAGCAGCCGGTAGCCCGAGGGGTGGGTGATCTCTACCTGATCCAGGCGGCCATCGGGGCGCACCCTTACGGCGAGCGTGACGGCGCCGAATATCTCGCGGTTTAAAGCTTCTTGCGGGAAATTGCGGTTGCCCACGTATTCCACTTTGTCGGTCCATTTCAGCAGGTAGGCGGCCTCTGCGGAGCTTTTGGTGGCCACCGAGGTCAGGTGGCGAATGCGTGGGCGCTTGGCGTACTGCTGGCGCTGGCGGTCTATTTCGGCCATCAGCGAGGCAATTTCTGCGTGACTGTTGGGCCGTTCCTGGTTTTCACCCGGGCGCTCTTCGGCCTCGGGCGTGGGTTTATCGAGCTTTAGGCTGGCACTGTGGCTGCTGCGGCTGGTGGTGGTAACCAATTGCTCTTCGCGCCGCTCGGTGGGCTTGATCTGCCGTTGCTGGGGTGTGGGGTTCACCTCGTTGATTACCGGCGCGAAGAATTCGGCCGATTGATCGGTGGTTTGCGCCTTGGCCTCATCAATGGTGCCGCTGGCTTCCTGGTTTTGCTGGGCCAGGAAGTCGGCCTTGTCGGGCTCGCTGGCACTCTTGTGGTTGGCCAGGGTAATTTCCAGCGTGGGCGTGCGCGCCTCGCCTTGGTCCACCTTGAAGGTGAGGCCAAACAGCACCAGCGCGTGCACGGCAAGTGCCACAAACAGGGTAAATATCAGCCGGTCGTTCTGGCTTTCAGCGGGTGCCTGGAGCATGGAGCTTGCGGCCATGGGCTAGCGCGCCTCCAGCCGTGTGGCGATGGCGTCCATCAACAGGCCGCCGATATCCGTTTGGTAGGCGTTATTGATTTCCCGGGCGCAGGTGGGGCTGGTGACGTTGATTTCTGTCAGGTAGTCGCCAATGACATCCAGGCCCACAAACAACAAGCCCCGTGCCACAAGCTTCGGCGCCACCTGATCCACAATCCACTGGTCGCGCTCAGACAGCGGCTGCGGGCGGCCACTGCCCCCGGCGGCCAGGTTGCCACGGGTTTCGCCAAGGCTCGGGATGCGCGCCAGGCTATAGGGCACAGCTTTGCCGTCAATGACCAGAATGCGCTTGTCGCCGGCTTTGATCTCCGGCAGGTAGCGCTGGGCCATAATGGTTTCCTCACCAAAGCGGGTGAGGGTTTCAAGGATCACGCCCACGTTCGGGTCGTCGGCCTTGACCCGGAAAATACCGGCGCCGCCCATGCCGTCCAGCGGCTTGAAGATGACATCCTGATGCTGCTTGTGAAAAGCGCGCAGACGGGCGTTGTTGCGGGTGACCAACACCTCCGGGCAGCACTGGGGGAACTGGGTGGCGAACACCTTTTCATTGCAATCGCGCAGGCTTTGGGGGTTGTTCACCACCAGCGCGCCCTCGCGCTGGGCGGCCTCCAGTACATAGGTGCTGTAGACGTATTCGCTGTCAAAGGGCGGATCGACCCGCATCAGCAGCGCATCCAGCTCGCCGAGCGCCAGATTTTCGGGCTCGCCCAGCTGGTACCAGTCGGGCTGCCCGCTGGTGTGGGCATCGTCGGCCACCCGCACGCGCCGGCCCTCGCCCATGGCGCGGCCCTGTTCCAGCCACAGATCGCCCTGCCCGAACACCAGCAGCTCCCAGCCGCGGGCCTGGGCGGCCTGCATCAGCACCAGTGTGGTGTCTTTTTTGGGGTTGAAACTCTGGATGGGGTCCATCACGATGCCGACGCGATAGGTCATGGTTTACCTCTGGCTGAAAACGTTGCGCAAGCCTGCTTAAATTTATCAGGCGATGAGGATAGCGCTATCGGCTGGCGGGGGCTATAGCCACGCTCACGGATGAGGCAAATTCCCATTTTATTCAGTCGCTTATAGCGAAACCTTAACAACTGTGTTAAAACATCCAGTCGGCGTAGTCTTCGCCGCAAATCCAGGTTCGGCCGCCGCTGAGTTTTCGGCTGCTATGCTGATTGGGCGATCATCCGCCACTGACCCGGCCTGGTCGAGGTAAAAAATAAAGCGAAAGGCATAAGCTCATTATGGACGTCAATCTGGAAAGCCTGAAAGTGATGGTGATCGACGATAGTAAAACCATTCGTCGCACCGCTGAAACCCTCCTTAACAAGGCCGGCTGCACGGTAATTACCGCCACTGACGGTTTTGATGCACTGGCAAAAATCGCCGATACCCGGCCAGATATCATCTTTGTGGATATCATGATGCCCAGGCTCGACGGCTATCAAACCTGTGCGCTGATCAAGAACAACAGCGAGTTCAAATCAACGCCTGTGATCATGCTCTCGAGTAAAGACGGCCTGTTCGATAAGGCCAAAGGGCGCATTGTGGGGTCGGATCAATACCTGACCAAGCCCTTCTCAAAAACCGAACTGCTCGGCGCTATTCAGGCGCACGTGGGGCAGGCGAAAGCTTCATAACGTTGGATTGGGCGCGTAGCCCTGATCGATATAACAAAAAACAGATGTTCCTGGGGGACTTATGGCAAAAGTGCTAATCGTTGACGACTCACCCACTGAAACCTACAAACTGACCAGCATCCTGGAAAAGAATGGCCATGAGGTTATTACCGCTGAAAACGGCGAGCAGGGTGTTGCGGTGGCGAAGAAAGAGCGCCCTGATCTGGTGCTGATGGATATCGTCATGCCGGGCCTCAACGGCTTTCAGGCGACGCGTCAGCTCAGCAAGGCCTCGGAAACTTCCCACATCCCCGTGATTATTGTGACCACCAAAGATCAGGAAACAGACCGCGTGTGGGGCATGCGTCAGGGCGCCAAGGCCTACCTGACCAAACCCATTAGCGAGAAAACCCTGGTGCAGGCCATTGCCGACGCCATGGCCTAGCCGTGGTTTGGGTTAACAGTATGGGGATCCCATGACCGAGCCACAGGCAAACGAATCACGAGCTTTCAAGGCGCTGGTTGAACTGGCCGGGCGCAGTAAGCACTTTGCGCGCGGCTTGCCGGCGCAGGTGGCGATCAAACCGCACTGGAGCGGCATTGGTTTCTCCTTGATGGGGCGCCGCTTTGTGGCACCCATGGATGAAGTGAGCGAAATGCTCGAAGTGCCCCCCTATACGCGCTTGCCCGGTGTACAGCCCTGGGTGCGCGGCGTGGCCAATGTGCGCGGGCGGCTGTTGCCGCTGTTTGATCTGGCCGCCTTTTTCGGCTCAAAAATTTCCAGCCACCGCAAGCAGCGGCGCGTGCTGATTCTTGATCGCGATGAACTCTACTCCGGGCTCATTGTGGATCAGGTATTCGGCATGCAGCACTTTCCGGTGGATACCTTCAGCGATGACAACAGCGATTTACCGAAATCCTTGGCGCCCTTTGTAAGCGGCGCCTACCGGCAGGGCGAGAACCAGTGGAATGTGTTCAGCCCCGCCAGTCTCGCCGATGAACCCCGATTTACCAACGCGGCTGAAGATTGAGCCGCTTTTTTTTCAGGGCGGTTTTACCGCTTTATTTTAAGTAACACGCAACGTTGGTCAGGAGCGTAGCATGAAGAACGAAACAAGAGGCCTGGTCGCAACCATGCGCGGCAACCCGGTGATGGCAGCGCTAGGTGCTGCACTGCTGGTTGTATTGGTGCTAATGGGTGTGAGCTTTTACTTGGTGCAGCAAAACACCGCGAAAGATCAGGGCTATCTGCAGCTAACCGCAGAATTGCGCGCCTTGTCATTCCGGGTGACATCGCTGGCACGTGAAGCCACCTCAGGCAACGAAGAGGCCTTCCCCGAGTTGGCCAAAGTGGTTGCCGAGATGGATGGCCTGTGGAATCGCCTGCGCGCTTCTGATACCGATACCCGTACCGCGCTGGCTGAAGAATTTGCCGGTTTCGATGCGATTTTCCAGAGCGTAAAAAGTAACGCCAACAGCATTGTGACCAACAAAGACACCATCATCTTCCTGAATGATGTTGCGATCACCCTTAACGAATCGCTGCCGGAACTGCAGGCAGAGCACAACAACATCGTTGAGATTCTGCTTGAAAGCGGCGCACCGGCCGATCAGGTATCGGTTGCGCAGATGCAGTCCTGGCGTGCTGAACGTATTGGGCGAAACGTAGACAAGATGCTCCGTGGTGGTGGTGATGCCGACCAGGCCGCCGACCAGTTCAACCTCGATGCCAACTTGTTCGGTAAGGTACTTGCCGGCATGAAGGGCGGCGATGTGGCCATGAGCATTTCGCGGGTAACCGAGCCCGAGGCCGTAAGCTCCCTGAACGAAATTTCCGAGCTGTTTGAATTCGTGAACAGCTCCATTCGCGAAATCTTCGAGGCGTCGCCTGCACTGTTTAAGGCCCGTCAGGCCACCAACCAGATTCTCGATGATTCGCCACGCTTGCTGGAAGCCCTGACCACCCTGTCGGATAAAATCGTTGAGAACGCCGGCAACCGCCAGCCCAATAACCTGACCATCGCAATTTTGGGTGCCATTGGCCTGTTGGCAATTATTTTGATCGGCTTGCAGTGGACGCAGGGCACGCGCCAGCGACTGCAGGTAGAGGAAGAAACCAACGAACGTAACCAGAACGCAATTTTGCGACTGCTGGACGAACTGGCCGACCTCGCAGACGGTGACCTGACCACCACCGCCACGGTAACCGAAGACTTCACCGGTGCCATTGCCGACTCCATCAACTTCACCATTGACCAACTGCGGGTACTGGTATCGCGAATCAACGAAACGGCTGTGAACGTATCGTCGGCCGCCCAGGAAACCCAGCAAACTGCACTGCACCTGGCCGAGGCCTCTGAGCACCAGGCGCAGGAAATTGCCGGTGCATCGGCGGCGGTTAACGAAATGGCCGTAACCATTGACCAGGTATCTGCTAACGCCGCCGAATCAGCCGCGGTAGCCGAGCGGTCGGTATCGATCGCGAGCAACGGTGCAAAAGTGGTACAGAATACCATCCACGGGATGGACACCATTCGTGAGCAGATTCAGGACACCTCGAAGCGGATTAAGCGACTGGGTGAATCGTCACAGGAAATTGGTGACATCGTATCGTTGATTAACGACATTGCCGACCAAACCAACATTCTTGCACTTAACGCTGCGATCCAGGCCTCGATGGCCGGTGACGCAGGTCGAGGCTTCGCGGTGGTTGCGGATGAGGTACAGCGTCTTGCGGAACGTTCTGCTGCGGCAACAAAGCAGATTGAGGCGCTGGTTAAAACGATTCAGAACGATACCAACGAGGCGGTAATCTCGATGGAACAAACCACCGCAGAGGTGGTGCGCGGTGCACGTCTGGCACAGGATGCGGGTGTGGCACTGGAAGAAATTGAAAACGTATCATCGTCGCTTGCGGAATTGATTCAAAACATTTCGAACGCCGCCCGCCAGCAGGCATCGTCGGCCGGCCACATCTCAAATACGATGAACGTAATTCAGGAAATTACCTCGCAAACCTCGGCCGGTACATCGGCCACGGCACAGTCGATTGGTACTCTGGCCGAAATGGCCCTCGACCTGCGTGAATCAGTAGCAGGCTTCAAGCTCCCAGAAGAGCTGGATGACAGCTACGGCGCCGAAACCCTCACGCTCGACGACACCGTAGATGACATGTCTGAAGGCCTGGACGGAGACGAAGAAGTCAGCTTCGATCTGGACGGCGAGTTCAATGCAGAACTCAGCAGCCTGGAAGACGAACAATCCAATCGAGCCTGATAAGCGAGTAGCCGTAGCGTGGTGTGGTCGTTACGGGCGCTGCCCGAACTAACGGATAACGAATTCCAGCAGTGGAGCAAACTGCTGGAAGACCGTACCGGCATTCAAATTGCGCCGCACCAGCGCGCGTTTTTACAAACGCAGATTGCCGGCCGCATGCGCGAGCTTGAGTGTGGCGACTACACAAGCTACATGAAGCAGGTGCGCGAAGGCCTGCAGGGTATGGTTGAGTGGTCGGTGTTGGTGGATCGCCTGGTGGTGAAGGAAACCAGTTTTTTCCGCCACCGCCCGTCTATCGAATATGTTCGCCGTTTGGTACAGGCGCGCATCAATAACCAAACGCTCAATGATAGCTTTGATGTCTGGAGTGTGGGCTGCGCCACGGGTGAAGAACCCTATGCGCTGGCGATGGTGGTAAACGACTGCTTCGAGCTGGCAGCAATAGACCCCTACTTCGGCGTGACGGCAACCGATATCAGCATGCCCTCGCTGCACAAGGCGCGCGCAGGCATTTACCCTGCACGCAAGGTAGATCAAGCCACACCGCAAGAGCGCGCCAGGTACTTTGCATCTGCAGGCGCAAACCTGCAGGTGGTTGAAAAAATAAGAGATCGGGTGTGTTTCACCCACGGTAATGTGTTGGATCTGGGCAAGATGCCGGCCGTGCCTATGGATGTGATTTTTTGCCAAAACGTGCTGATTTATTTCCGTCGCTGGCGGCGGCGTGAAATTCTTAATCAGCTCGTAGATCGGCTCAAGCCCAACGGGGTTTTGATTGTCGGCCTTGGTGAAGTCACAGATTGGAATCACCCTAAGATGAAGCGCGTGGGCGGCGAAGAAATTCAGGCCTACCAACGCTCCGCTCCTGGCACTGCCAAGAGCGCATAACGAGAGGACGGTCCCTTGGGAGACAACCGTAACTTTGCAGCCCTCGATTGGGTTATTGGCGAAATTGGCGAGACGCTGAAAGAAGCGCGTCAGGCCCTTGAGGCCTATGTGGAAAACGCCAAGGATGCCACGCGCATCCGTTTCTGCCTGACCCATATTCACCAGGTGCACGGCTCCCTGAAAATGGTGGAGTTTTACGGCGCGGCCTTGATGGCCGAAGAAATGGAGCAGCTGGCCACAGCGCTCATGAACGGCGCCGTTAAAAATGAAGCCGAAGGGCAAGAAGTGCTCATGCGCGCCATCTTGCAGCTGCCATTGTATTTGGAGCACGTTAAAAGCAGCCGCAAAGATCAACCGGCCATGGTGCTGCCGCTGCTGAACGATTTGCGTGCAGTGCGCGGGCAAAGCCTGCTCACCGAAACCCAGTTGTTCACCCCGGATATGTCGGCTGCCAAGAAAGTAGTTGGCCAGCCAATAGCCGCGGCACAAGATGCCAAGCAATTTGCCGAGATGATCACCAAGTTGCGGCAGATGTACCAAATGGCCGCGGCCAGTTTAATTCGTGGTGTAAAACCCGATGAAAGCCTGGCTTATTTACAAAAAGTTTTTACCCGCCTGCACAAATTAACCCAGGGCACGCCCCGGCAACCCCTGTGGGAAATTGCTCTCGGTTTGGTTGAGGGTTTGCAGAGCGATGCCATTGAGGCGAGTGTTTCTGTAAAAAACTTGCTGCGCCAATTGGATCGCGAAATCAAAGTGCTGGCAGTGTACGGCCTGAAGGCGCTCAAAGCCGGTACCGAACACGAGCTGCTTAAAAACCTGCTGTATTACATCGCGCGCGCGGAAGTCAATTCACCGGTTATCACCCGCCTGAAAGAAAAGTACCGGCTGGCAGAAGCACTGCCCAAAGATAAAGTTGAAGATTTAAGCGACGACGAACTCCTGTCTGGCCCAGACAACGAAGCCATGCGTTCGGTGGTGTCTGCCATTGGCGATGAGCTGGATATCGTCAAACATGCGCTGGATATGTGCTTATCCGGTGAAGACTCCAGCGCCCATGTACAAGAAGCGCTGCCGGTCATGCAGCGTGTGGCCGATACCATGGCCGTGTTGGGTATTGGCGCTTTACGCCAGCAAGTATTGGCGCAAGCGGCAGTGCTTGAACGCGCGGTGGCCACACCAGAAACCCTTACCGCCGATGTGTTAATGGGCGTGGCCGGTGAAATTATTGATATCGAAAACAGCCTGCAGGCGCTAGTGCGCAACATGGGCGTTACCGACGGCCGGGGCAAGGTGAGCGATGTCAATCTTAACGAAGCGCAAGAGCAGGTTTTGCGCGAATGCCGCAATGGCCTTGAGCAAGCCAAAGACGCAGTTATCGAATACATTGCGTCCCAGTGGGATCAATCGCACCTGAACAATGTGCCCACCTTGCTGCGTGAAATTCGTGGCGGGCTGGACATGGTGCCACTCGCACGGCCGGCGCGCATCATTGGCGCATGCGCGCGCTTTGTTGAAGATAAGCTCGTTAATGTCGAGAATCCGCCGGAGTGGTCAACCCTTGATATCCTGGCCGATGCCATCACAAGCGTAGAGTACTACCTTGAGCGGTTGGGCGGCGATCTTGAAGAAGACGACGACCTGCTGTTGAGCGTGGCAGAAGAAAGTGTTGAGGCACTGGGTTACGCCGTGGCCTCCAGCAAGCCCAAGGCAGGCACCGAGCAGCGCTCTGATGCTGAATCGGTATTGAAGAAAATGGTTGACGTTGAAGACGTCAACATGGACGTACCGGTTGCGCAAGATTCAACCGAAGCTGACAACGCAGAGGCACCAGCAACTGCAGCCGGGCAGGCAACCAGCCCAGAGCAGGCTGTTGATGATGCAAGCCTGGAAGAGCGCACATCAGAAGACGGCGCAGTAACCCCTGCGCCCGCCGATGCTGTTGCCGATAGTGCACAACAGGATACATCGCTAGCCGCTGAGGACACTGCTGCTGAAAGCGTTGAAGAACCTGAAGACGAAATTGATGAAGAAATTTTGGAAATCTTCATCGAGGAAGCCGAAGAAGTTACCGAAACCATCAATGAATTCTTCCCCCGTTGGAAAGAAGATTTCAACGATGAAGAGGCACTTACAGAGTTCCGCCGTGCCTTCCACACGCTCAAAGGCTCCGGGCGCATGGTGCAGGCAATGGCCATTGGCGAGCTGGCCTGGTCTATTGAAAATATGCTCAACCGGGTGCTTGATGGCAGCATTCAGCCCAACAGCATTCACGTAGATTTGATCGAGCGCGTGGTGGGCCGCCTGCCCTCCATGATAGAAGCCTTCCGCGATAAAAAGCCCGTGCCAGACAAGGCCACGGTAGACCAATACCAGGCCTGGGCCGAGGATTTATCCAAGGGCAACATGCCGGCGGAATTACTGGCAGGCATTGACGGCGCTGAGCCAGCCGCCAGTGACGCGGCGCCTCAAGCTGAAGTGGCACCTGCGGGTGAGGCACCAGAGGCTGCACACACCGAAACGGATCTGGCCGACGATGAAGACGACGGCGAACCCGACAGCATGCTGTGGGAGATCTTCGGTTCAGAGGCCAGCACGCACCTTGAAGAGCTGGAGGCCTTTATTGCAGAGATGCAGGAAATGGCGCCACTCTATACGCCACCCAGCGAAAATATGCAGCGCGCTTTGCACACCCTCAAGGGCAGCGCCCATATGGCCGATGTAGCGCCCATTGCTGAGATGGCCACCCCCCTTGAGCGCTTTGTTAAAGAGTTGCGCTCCTACCAGGTAAATATCGACGACGACATTCTGCAACTCCTGCGCGACGCCGTAACCTACACCCGTGAAGCGCTGGCCGACATTGCCGCCGGGCGCGAAGTGGAAATTCCACGCCTGCAACAGTTCCTGGCGCGCGTGGCAGAACTGAAAGAGCGCTCCGTAGGCCCGCTGATCCGTCAGCAAGAGGCAGAGGCGCAAGGCAAGAAGAAAGTCGACCCTGAGCTGTTGTCGATTTTCATGGCCGAAGAAATGAACCTCTTGCTGGATGCCGACCAAATGCTCCAGCAGTGGGAAGCCTCCGGTATAGATGCAGCCCAACTGGCATCACTGCACTCGGAGCTTGCCAACCTCGAGAAGGGCGCAGAGCACGCCAACCTCGTGCAAATGAGCGGCTTGAGTGGCCAGCTGAAAGTTGTGTACGAGGCCGTGCGCGAAGGCCATTTAACGCTTGATGCCACAGGGTTTGAAAAACTGCATCACGGCCATGAAGCGCTGCTGGATATGGTTGATGCCGTGGCCGCCGGCCAAAATATTGTGCCCGTTGATGACCACATCATGGCCGCATTGGTTGCCATGGCACCCTTTGAAACCGAAGGGCTAGACCCCGCCGATGAGCTGCCAACGGAATCTGAAGAAGACTTGTTGTTCGCCGCCACCGATGTAGAGGTAGCGCCCGAACACGAAGAGGTGCCCAAGCCAGACGTTGAAGTGATCAACAACCTTGAAGAGCTGGCACAAGATATTGAAATAGAGTTGCCCGATGTGACAGACATCGAGCGCGAAGAAGAGGAAGACGCCAGCGCCTTTGATCTTACGCCCGCAGAGGTTTCGCCAGACGAGCCTGCACTGCCCACCATCAGCGTTGATGAAACCTTTGCCGAGCCGGAAGCTTTTGACACAGATGAAGCTGAACTGCCGGAGGTTGTGGAACCTGAAGCTGTAGAACCAGAACCAGAACCAGAACCAGAACCAGAGCCGCAAGCCGCGGCACCGGTTGTTGAAGCTTCTGCGCCCGAAGAAACAGAGGCAGTAGACGCTGAAGAAATTGATCCGGAAATTTTTGAAATCTTCCTAGAAGAGGCCGACGAACTTCTGGAAGAGGTTGATCACGCCATCAATGGCTGGTCAGACGACTGGAATAACAACGAACACCTGGAAGAGCTCAAGCGCATTCTGCACACCCTCAAGGGGGGTGCCCGCCTGGCAGGCCTTATGGGCCTTGGCGATATCGCGCACGATTTCGAAACCTACCTCATTGCCCGTGAAAACGAAAACGTGCCGGTGGATGACGGTTTGTTTGAAACCATGCACCGCTACCAGGATCTGTTGTTAAACGGCACCGAGAAAGTTCGCCAGGCTGTGCACAACTACGAGCCCGAAGGGCTGGCCGAGGCCATGCGCTCAATTGAGCAATCGGCGCGCTCAGGTCTTGCAGCCGTTGAAGGCAGCGAGGCCGCGCCACAGGCTGCTAACGAGGCCGAATCACCACAGCCCGCGTCAGACGAGCCAGAAGAGCCGCAAGAGCCAGAGCAGGATGCAGCGGCCAATGAGCCGCAGATGCCCGCGGCACCGGCCAGCGAGCCTGCGGCCAAGCCGTTCACCAGTGCTGATGTCATTCCCTTTAACCCCCGTGCGCCAGCGCCTTCGGTGGCCGGTAAAACCGTGGCCGATAAAACGTCGCGCCCGGCTGCGCAAATGGCGGTCAAGCGCAACCAGCCGCAAGAGGTTATCAAGATCTCCGCGGACTTAATGGAAGAGTTGGTTAACCTCGCCGGTGAAACCTCTATTTCCCGTGGCCGAATGGAAGAGCAGGTCAGTGAGATCGGTTTTGCCATTGATGAAATGGAAGCCACCATCAACCGCTTGCAGGAACAGCTGCGTCGCCTGGATATCGAAACCGAAGCGCAGATTATTTTCCGTCAGGAGCAGTTGGCTGAAACAGAGGACTTCGATCCACTCGAGATGGACCGCTACTCGCAGCTGCAGCAACTTTCACGCTCGCTGATTGAATCGGCCTCCGACTTGCTCGACCTCAAGAGCACGCTCAACGATAAAACCCGCGATGCAGAAACCCTGTTGCTGCAGCAGTCGCGCATTAACACCGATTTGCAAGAGGGCTTGATGCGCTCGCGCATGGTGCCCTTCTCGCGCCTGGTGCCGCGCCTGCGCCGTATCGTGCGCCAGGTATCATCCGAGCTGAATCGCCAGGTTGCCTTTGAGCTGGATAACGCCGAAGGCGAAATGGATCGCTCGGTATTGGAGCGCATGGTGGCGCCGCTTGAGCACATGCTGCGCAACGCGGTAGACCACGGCATCGAAGATGCGGCCACTCGCGCCGCTGCGGGCAAACCCGCCGAAGGCAGAATTGTACTCAGCCTCGGCCGCGAAGGCGGTGATGTAGTGCTGCGTCTGGCCGATGACGGCCGCGGTATTAACCTTGAGCGCGTGAAGGCCAAGGCCATCGAACGTGGCTTGATGACAGAAGATGCGCGCCTGTCTGATCAGGAAATCATGCAGTTTATTTTGTCGGCAGGTTTCTCTACGGCAGAAAAAGTGACGCAGATTTCAGGCCGCGGTGTGGGCATGGATGTGGTGCACTCCGAGATCAAACAGCTCGGTGGCGCCATGTTTATCGACTCGCGCTACGGTGAAGGCACCGAGTTTATTATTCGCCTGCCGTTTACGGTGTCGGTAAACCGCGCCTTGATGGTGATGATAGGCGAGGATCGCTATGCAATTCCGCTCAACACCATTGAAGGTATTGTGCGCGTGAGCCCTTTCGAGCTTGAGCACTACTACCAGGATGTGGATGCCCGCTTTGAATACGCCGGTGAAAATTACCGCGTGCGCTACTTGGGTAACATGCTCAACAAAGAGTTGCGGCCGAAACTTGAAGGCCAGGCACTGCCGCTGCCGGTAATTTTGGTGCGCAGCTCCGAGCACTCTGTGGCCCTGCAAGTAGATACCCTTATGGGTTCGCGGGAAATTGTGGTTAAAACATTAGGCCAACAATTCAGTGCGGTGCAGGGGCTTTCGGGTGCAACCGTAATGGGTGATGGCTCGGTGGTGGTGATTCTTGATCTGCACGCCATGATCCGTAAAGAAGCGGCCCTAAGCCTTGGCCACGCACAGCTGTTGGATGCACCTTCATCCATTGAAGAAGATACCTCGCGCCTGGTGATGGTGGTGGATGATTCGGTAACGGTGCGCAAGGTAACTACCCGCTTCCTCGAGCGCGAAGGCTACAACGTTATTACCGCAAAAGACGGTGCCGATGCCCTGCGCGTGCTGCAAGACACAGTGCCGGATGTGATGCTGCTCGATATCGAAATGCCGCGCATGGATGGCTTTGAAGTGGCGAAAAACATTCGCTCAAGCAGCCGCTTGAAAGGCATTCCCATTATTATGATTACCTCGCGTACCGGTGATAAACACCGCGAGCGGGCCTTTGGCCTGGGCGTGAATAAATACATGGGTAAGCCCTACCAAGAGGATGCGCTGTTGGCGAATATCCGAGAGCTCAGCGGTGAAGATCAGCAATAGCACTCGGGTGTGCCAATTCAGGGATGAATGCATTGCAAGGTGAATTGCGGGTGGGTTTGCTACTGGAACAAGCCGCCCAACACACACAATACCAAGCGCTGATTGCGCAAAACGGTTGCCAGTTAGCGGCCACCATCAGCTGCGAAAATATCGGCAGCATTGCGGAGGTTCAGGCCGATGCCTGGCTGATTGTGGCAGATACCGCCATAGAAAATGCGGCCTTTACCAGCTGGTTGGCCGAAGTAGATGTGCCGGTGATTTTTGAAGAGGGCGCCGGGCAATCCCATGAGGGCTGGCAGCGGCGCTTGAGTATTAAGCTGCAACAGCTTGCCGGTGTGATCAACCTCGGCAGCCACCCCGTCAAGCCGCGGGAGGTATGGGTGCTGGCGGCCTCCACCGGTGGGCCTGCAGCGGTTAAACAGTTTTTACAGGCGTTACCCGAGGGGCTGGATGTAGCCTTTGTGTACGCACAGCATATCGACGGCGGCTTTGATGTGACCCTGGCACAAGTGATCAGCAAGGGTTCGGCATACCCGGCGGTACTGGCCGGCCACGGGTCGCTGGTGGCGGCCAACAGTGTATTGATTGTGCGGCCCGATCAACGTGCCGAGGTACAGGAAAACGGCACCTTGATTGTGCACAACGAGTGCTGGCCCGGCCAATATCGGCCGGCCATCAATCAAGTGATTGCCAATGTGGCGGCCATTTATGGCGCACATTCGGGCGTGATAGTGTTTACCGGCATGGGTGACGACGGCAGTGCCGCGCTAAAAATGATGAAGCAACAAGGCGGCACGGTATGGGCGCAGACGGCAGAAACCTGCACTGTGTCCAGCATGCCCGATGAGGCAATCGCAACGGGCACCGTTTCCTACACCGGCTCGCCCGAGGCCTTGGCCGTTAAACTGGCCGCGCACCTTGGCGCGCGTCATTAGGTAACACACCAAGAACGACCGGTGGGCAATGCATAGATTGCCCAAACCGGGAATAAAACAGTAATTCAGGCAGGCATATGAAAGCAAAAGCAGCGCTCGAACAACGTGCAATGGAAATTCCCAGTCTCATATTGCCCATGAGCGAGCACTTCATGTTGGCGCCCACTGTTTCGATTGCTGAAATCGTATCCTACGTCAGGCCCGTGCCCGTGCAAGACGGCCCCGATTGGCTGCTTGGCACCTTCGAGTGGCGCAAGCAACCGGTGCCTGTGGTGTCGCTTGAGGTTTTGCGTGGTGAGGCGGTGGGCGACATCGGCCAGCGCTCGCGCCTTGCGGTGTTTAACAACACGGGTGTGAGCGAAGATCTGCCCTTTTTTGCAGTGCCCACCCTCGGCATTCCGCGTTTGAGCCGCGTGCAGGAAGCCTCTATTCACGAAGTAAAAGACGTACCCCTCAAACCCTTTGAGCGCATTCGCGTTGATCTTGAAGGGGAGATTTGCGCCATTCCGGATGTGGCTGCCATGGAGCAGGTAATTCTGGATTTTCGCCGCAACGGCGGCAAAATCTGACCCGTTAAAAATCACCCCATTGGTATTGCAGTAAACTTAGGGCAACAATGGGTGCGGTTTCTGTGCGAAACACCCGCGGGCCCAAGGTGAGCTGTTGAAAGCCCTGCGCCCTTGCCGCTTGAATTTCATCGTCGTCCAGCCCACCTTCCGGGCCAATTAACAGCGCCGCGGATTTCGGCGCCTCATGTTGCGACAGGGTTTTATCACTGCGATGGTGCAGCACCAGTTTCAATTCTTCTGCGCGTGGGCCTAACCAATCATCGAGCTTTGCCGGCGCATTGATTACCGGTGGCACATTGCGTTGGCATTGTTCACTGGCTGAAATAGCAATTTGCTGCCAGTGCGCCAATTTTTTCTCTGCACGTTCGGCGTTCAGTTTCACTTCCGCGCGGCTGGTGAGCAGCGGGGTGATTTCGTTAACGCCAAGCTCGGTGGCCTTTTGAATAACCCAGTCGAACCTGTCGCCCTTGGAAAGCCCGATACCAAGGGCAAGTGTTAAGGGCGATTCGCGGTTGTCTGCGTTGAATTTGCCTACGCCAATACTCACCTGCTTTTTGCCGGCTGAATGTACGGTGGCCAAAAACTCGCCGCCTTCACCGTTAAATACTATGAGCGGGCGGCCCACCTCCATGCGCAATACGCTGCCAATATAGCGGCTGGCGGCTGCATCCAAATCGACCACCTGGCCACTGGCCAGGGGTTGTTTCACATAGAGGCGGGGGATACGCATAGTCCGGTCTCTGCTATTCGCCGTTCAGGTTTTTCAATATCTGGGCGGTGGGGTTGGTCTGGTTCATGGTGTAAAAGTGCAGGCCGGGCGCGCCGTTTTCCAGCAGGGTTTCACACAGCTCGGTTACCAGGTCTACGCCAAAGGCCTGCAGCGATTCGGTGTCGTCACCAAAACTTTCAAGCTTCTTACGCAACCAGCGTGGAATCTCGGCGCCGCAGGCGTCTGAAAAACGCGCGAGATTGCGGTAGTTGATAATCGGCATGATGCCCGGGTAAATAGGTGCATCTATGCCTGCCTGCTGGCACTGGTCTAAAAAGTGGAAGTAGGCATCGGGGTTAAAAAAGTACTGGGTAATGGCGCTGTTGGCACCGGCATCGAACTTGCCTTTCAGGTAGCGGATGTCGTCGCTGTAGCTTTTCGCCTCCGGGTGAATTTCCGGGTAGGCCGCCACTTCCAGGTGAAAGTGGTCACCGAATTTTTCGCGAATGAAGGCCACCAGTTGATTGGCGTACACCAGCTGCGAGTGCCCGCCCATGCCCGATGGCAAATCGCCGCGCAGGGCTACGATGCGCTTGACGCCAAAGTTCTGGTAATCGGCAATCAGCGCTTCAACGGCGGCCTCATCATCGCCACCAAAAGACAAGTGTGGCGCGGCGTCTATGCCTTGGTCGATGAGAGATTTCACCACCCCGCGGGTGGTGTCGCGGGTGGTGCCGCCGGCGCCGTAGGTAACTGAAAAGAAATCCGGGTTAAATTGTTGCAGTTCTTCGCGCACCTTATACAGCTTGGCTTTACCCTCAGCGGTTTTAGGCGGGAAGAATTCAAAACTGATGCGAAGTTCATCGCTCATGGTGTAATCCTGTGACTTTTTTAGTTTTTTGGTCTCTAGTTGCTAGCCCCTAGAGACTAGCAACTAGAGACTAGAGACTTACTAATATTTATAAGATTCAGGCTTGTAGGGGCCTTCTACCTTTACGCCTATGTACTTGGCCTGGGTTTCGGTCATTTTGGTGATCACGCCACCAAAGCCTTCTACCATGTCTTTGGCCACTTCTTCGTCCAGCTTTTTGGGCAGCACTTTTACGTAAATGTTTTGCGCTTTTTCGCCGGCGGGCAGGTCGGCAAATTTCTTCTCGTACAAATACATTTGCGCCAGTACCTGGTTGGCAAATGAGCCGTCCATAATGCGTGACGGGTGCCCGGTGGCGTTGCCAAGATTTACCAGGCGCCCCTCAGACAACAAGATCAAGTGATCGCCTTTGGCGGCGTCTTTCTGCGCTGCGCGGTATATTTTGTGCACCTGCGGCTTCACTTCTTCCCAGTGCCAGTTTTTGCGCATGAAGGCGGTGTCGATTTCGTTGTCAAAGTGGCCGATGTTGCACACCACGGCGCTCGATTTCAGCGCTTGCAGCATGGCGCTGTCGCACACGTTCACGTTGCCGGTGGTGGTAACAATCAAATCGGTGGTGCCAAGTACGGCGGTGTTGATATCTTCAATTTTGCCGGTGTTGATGCCGTTGTTGTAAGGCGAAACCACTTCAAAGCCATCCATACACGCCTGCATGGCGCAGATGGGGTCGATTTCGGTGACCTTTACAATCATGCCCTCCTGGCGCAGTGAGGCGGCAGAGCCTTTGCCCACATCGCCGTAGCCGATAACCAGCGCTTTTTTACCGGCCAGCAGGTGATCGGTGGCGCGCTTGATGGCATCGTTCAGGCTGTGGCGGCAGCCGTATTTGTTGTCGTTTTTCGATTTTGTTACGGCGTCGTTTACGTTGATGGCCGGTACCTTCAGGCTGCCTTCTTGCATCATTTCCAGCAAGCGGTGCACGCCGGTGGTGGTTTCTTCGCTGATGCCGTGAATCTTGTCCAAAAGGCTTGGGTACTTTTCATGGCACAACTGGGTGAGGTCGCCACCGTCATCTAGAATCATGTTGGCATCCCACACGGCGCTGCCGTCTTTTTCTGCCAATACGGTTTGCTCAATGCACCACCAGAACTCTTCTTCTGTTTCACCTTTCCAGGCAAATACCGGAATGCCAGCGGCGGCGATGGCCGCGGCTGCGTGATCCTGGGTTGAAAAAATATTGCACGAAGACCAGCGCACTTCAGCGCCCAAATCCACCAGGGTTTCAATGAGCACAGCGGTTTGAATAGTCATGTGAATGCAGCCCATGATCTTCGCGCCTTTGAGTGGCTGCTCGGCGTGGTACTTGCGGCGCAGCGCCATCAGCGCGGGCATTTCGCCCTCGGCGATTTCAATTTCGCGGCGGCCCCAGGCGGCGTCTTTTTCAAATTGGGCCAAATCTTTGGCGGCTACTTTAAAGTCGGTAAAACCGTTTGCTGAATAAGTCATATGTTTAATCTCTAAAAATTACTCGTCACTAATGCCTAGTTGCTAGTGACTAGCAACTAGAGACTGATTGTTTAAAGCGCTTTGGCGAGCTCGGCGGCTTTGTCGGTGCGCTCCCAGGTGAAGTCGTCAAGCTCGCGGCCAAAGTGGCCGTAGGCGGCGGTTTGGCGATAGATGGGGCGCTTCAAATCGAGCATGGCAATCAGGCCTTGCGGGCGCAGATCAAAATGCTCGCGCACCAGGTTGCCAATTTCCGCATCAGACAATTTGCCAGTGCCGAAGGTGTTCACCGCAATGGAGGTGGGCTCGGCCACGCCAATGGCGTAAGACACCTGAATTTCGCAGCGATCGGCAAGGCCCGCGGCCACAATGTTTTTGGCAACGTAGCGGCCGGCGTAGGCGGCGGAGCGGTCTACCTTGGAGGGATCTTTGCCCGAGAAAGCGCCGCCACCGTGGCGCGCCATGCCGCCGTAGGTATCCACAATAATTTTGCGCCCGGTCAGGCCGCAGTCACCCACGGGGCCGCCAATGATGAACTGGCCGGTGGGGTTGATGTGAAACAATGTGTCTTTGTGCAGCCACTCGGCCGGCAGCACGGGCTTGATAATTTCTTCAAGCACCGCCTCGCGCAGGTCGGCCTGTTTGATGTTGGGCGCATGCTGGGTAGAAAGCACAACGGCGTCTACGGCAACGGGTTTGCCGTTTTCGTAGCGCAGGGTAACCTGGCTTTTGGCATCGGGGCGCAGCCATTCGAGCACACCGTTTTTACGCAGTTTTGCCTGGCGCTCAACCAGGCGGTGCGCGTAATAAATGGGGGCGGGCATCAGCACGTCGGTTTCGTTGGAGGCAAAGCCGAACATCAGGCCCTGGTCGCCAGCGCCCAGGTCTTTGTTGTCTGCTTCATCTACGCCCATGGCGATGTCGGCGGATTGTTTGCCAATGGCGTTGAGCACCGCGCAACTTGCGCCATCAAAACCTACGTCGCTTGAGTTGTAGCCGATGTCTAACACCACATCGCGAATTAGATCTTCCAAATCCACGTAAGTGCTGGTGCGCACTTCACCGGCAACCACCACCATGCCGGTTTTTACCAGGGTTTCAACGGCTACGCGCGAATCGGCATCGTCGGTGAGAATGGCATCGAGAATGGCATCGGAAATTTGATCGGCCATTTTGTCGGGATGGCCTTCCGAGACAGACTCGGAGGTAAATATGGCGTACTCAGACATGCTGTGTCTCCGTTGGTATAAGCGTTAATTCAAGGCGCCAATTGAAATTGGCGAATTTGTATTTGAAATCCGTTGCGCAATGCAAAGTAGGCGCTTTGGCCTTCTTCCAGGCCCGCGCGCTTGGCCCAGTGGCTGAAATCTTCCGGTTCAAAGCCCTGCCACAGGTCGCCGCAATTGGCCTGCGCCCAGGATTGTTCGTGGCGGCACAAATCGGTAATCACGAGCCACCCGCCAGGGGTTAGCAGGCCGGCCAAATCCTGAAACACATCGGCCGGGCTCGGCGTATGGTGTAGCACCATATTGATGACCACGCAGTGGGCGGTGAGCTGTTCGCCAAGGGCGGTGCGGGTATCGCCCAGTAAAAAGTTGACGTTTGTAAGGCCCTGGTTGTTGGCGCGCGCTTGGGCCAACATTTCCGGCGCGTTGTCGATGGCCGTTACCGAGCGAAAGTGCTCACTCAGCCAGGGCAGCAGTTCGCCGGCGCCCGGGCCCACCTCAATGGCGGTGGCGTTATCAGGCCAGCTGATGGCTGCCAGGGCTTCGCGCACGCTGTCGCCGTATACGGGAAAGCTTGCAATCAGATCTTGCTGGGCCTGAAATTTTTCGGCGTTTTCGGCAAAAAACTGCTGCGAGGTTTGGCTGCGGGCCTCATACAGGGCGCTCAGGCGTGCACGCCGTTCGTCGCTCAAGGGCTGTTGATCAATGGTGGCCAAGAGCGCCGCCTTGGCGTCGTTCAACGGGTGGCCGGGCAGGAGCGGCTTGCGGCGGTAGTAAATGGAGTTGCCCTCGCGCCGGGTGGTAAGCCAGCCGCCTTTGCTGAGCACCTTTAAGTGGTGGCTCATGCCCGATTGCGGCATGTCCAACAGCCCTGCCAGCTCCAGCACGCCGTAGGAATCCTGGGCGAGCAGGCGCAATATCTCCAGGCGCAGCGGATCGGCCGCAGCTTTCAGCAGGCTGCTGAGCTGTTGCGGATCTACGCTTTGGGCATCTTTCGGGGGGTGGCTGTGGGTCATGGCGGCAAGTCTAGCAGTGAAATGGTGCTATATCAAAAAATTTTGATATAGGTTTTAAAGGAATAAAGCCGAGCCATTAACGTTAATTTGTAGGGCTGGCTGCAATAATGAACTGGCAGTGCGCGCAGGCCGTAGCACTCGGGTAATCAACTTAACGGGCGCAAAGCCTTTCGCACGCTGCCCCTGAATGCTTGCGTTAGTTCGGTCTAGGGCTAGTGTTAGCCCTGCTTTGGCACTAGTGTTAACAGGTGCATTGGGCGCAATTGATGATTCGGGAGTAGGTATGATTCACAGGCTTTGGCAAACCGCCAATTGCGCGCAATGGGTAGGCAGGCTCGCTCTGGTGCTAACCCTGTGCACCTTGCTGGCCTGTGGCGGCGGGGGCGGCAGTGATGCCCCGGCCAACGTGGCACCGGTTGCGGCCTTCACGGTGACGGCGGCAAGCCTCAGTGCGCCGGCAACGCTGGTGTTTAACGCCAGTAGCTCATCGGATTCAGACGGCAGCATTACCAGCTATCAGTGGGATTTTGGCGATGGCACCGCGGGCACGGGTAGCCAGGCCAGCCACCTTTTTCAAAATGCCGATACCTACAGCGTGACCCTGACGGTGACCGACAACGACGGCGCCACCCATAGCCTTACCCAAACGGTCACTTTAACCCAGGGCTTTAGTCTGTCGGGCACGGTGACGGCCGCGGCCCAAACGGCGGTGGATTCCGACACCAACGACCCGTTCAGCCAGGAGCAAGCCAACAATACCCTGGCTCAGGCGCAGGTCATCAGCAACCCGGTGAGCCTCAGCGGCTATGTCACCAATGAGGCCACGGGCAACACGGACAACAGCGACCGCTTTGCCAGCCGCGCAGATGTGTCTGACTTCTACGAGGCCAACCTCACCCAGGGCCAGGAGGTATTGCTGGAAATCAGCGATTGGGCCGGTGGCGGCACGGATCTGGATTTGTACCTCTACGATGCCAATGGCCTGATTGTTGGCTCGTCGACGGGTGTTAACGACACCGAGGTTATCAAGCCCTTGGTGGACGGCCGCTACCGCATCGAGGTGGTGGCCTATGCTGGCGCCTCCAACTACCAGCTGAGCCTGGTGGTCAATAGCGAGGCAACCACTGCCCGGCGCCACGGGATGAACGACCGCTCGCCGGTGCGCCCGGGCGAGTTGATTGTGGAATACGAGGGCAGCCTGATTCTCAGCCGCCAGGGCTTGGCGCTGCGGGCCGAGGGCCTGGGCCTGTTGGCGCAAAACCCGGTGCCCGGGCGCGCCAGCCTGAACCATTTTGATGCGGCAAGTCTGGGCCTTGGCACCGATGCACGGTTGGCCGCCATGGCCGAGAGTGCCTATGTGCCGCGCACGGCCCGGGCGCTGCAGCTGATGCGTGCGCGCTACCAAACCATCATGAAAGCCAAGGCGCTGGCGCGCGACCCGCGGGTAAAAGCGGTGGGGCTGAATTATCAGGTAAAACCGCAATTCACCCCGGCAGACCCGCACTACCTGCAACAGTGGCACTACCCGGCCATCGATTTACCTCAAGCCTGGGATGTAAGCATCGGCACCAATGCGGTGGTGGCCGTGGTGGATACCGGTGTGTACCTGGCCCATGAAGACTTGGCCGGCCAGTTGGTTGGCGGCTACGACTTCATCAGCAATGCCAACAATGCGCGCGATGGCAACGGCATAGATAACAACCCAGACGACCCGGGCGACAGTGGCGTGGCCGGCAGCAGTTCCTGGCACGGCACCCACGTGGCAGGCACCGTGGCCGCCGCTGCCGGAAACGGTAAGGGCGGGGTGGGCGTGGCCTTTGGCGCCAAGGTGATGCCCATGCGCGCGCTCGGCCAAGAGGGCGGCACCACCTACGATATTTTGCAGGCCGTGCGCTACGCTGCCGGCCTCAGCAATGATTCGGGCACTGTGCCAAGCCAGGCGGCACAGGTGATTAATCTGAGCCTGGGTTGCCAGTTTTGCTACTCCGCCATTGAAGAAAACGCCTACCGCGAGGTGCGCAATGCCGGTGTGATTCTTATTGCCGCCGCCGGTAACGAGGCCAGCACAGATCCGGGCTACCCCGCCTCTTACGATGGCGTGGTGTCTGTGTCGGCCACCGACCGATTCGACAACATCGCCCCCTATTCAAACACCGGCGCCTTTGTGGATGTGGCGGCCCCCGGTGGCGCCCAGCGTACGGGCGCGGTAAACGGTGTATTGAGTAGCCTGGTGGAAGAGTCGGGCAGTGCCCGGCGCAGCGGTTACGCCTACTATCAAGGCACCTCCATGGCGGCGCCCCACGTGGCCGGTGTGGCCGCCTTGATGGTGTCTATTTACCCGGATCTCACGCCCGATCAGTTTGATGCCGCACTTTCAAGCGGTGCCATAGTGGATGATCTGGGCGCCAGCGGCCGCGACAACAACTTCGGCCACGGGCGCATCAATGCGCGCAAGGCCGTGCAATATGCCACGGCGCTCGCCGGTGGCTCGGTGCAGGCAACTTTGGTGGCCTCGCCCAGAGAAGTGGATTTCGGTTCAACGCAAACTGCCGGGAGTGTGACTATCAGCCAGTCGGGCAGCGGCAATGTGCAGGTGACCGGCGTGCAATCCAGTGCCGCCTGGCTCACGGTTGCCGCCGCCAATGTGGATGCCGAGGGCCTGGGGGAATACAGCCTGAGTGCCGATCGCTCGGGCCTGGCCGATGGCCCCTATCAGGCCATGGTGACCTTCAGTGCAAGCTCTGGTGCCAGCCTGCAGGTGCGGGTAAGCCTCTACCAGGGCAGCAATGTGGCGCAGGCAGGCGCCGGCCACCAGTGGATTTTGCTGGTAGATGGCGATTACGAGTATGTGAATCAGGTGCATCTGGATGCCGATAACACCGGCGCCTACCCCTTCACCTTCGAGGGCCTGGCACCGGGGGATTACTATCTCATCGCCGGTACCGATTCCGACAACGACCTTGAGCTGTGTGATGCCGGTGAAATTTGCGGTGCCTACCCCACCGTGGGCTTGCCCACAAAGATCACGGTGAACGGGGATGTGAGTCAGGCGGATTTCAGCGTGCTCATGGGCGGTGCGCTGGGCGCGGCCGAGGCCCAGAGCGCAGGGCCAACATCGGCAGCCCCCAAGGTGCGCCGCCGCTAAGGCAATAACTGCGAAAGGGCGCCTTCGCGCCCGGGTGATTGAGTTTTATTGGTGGTGTTTGGCTTCGCACTTACTGCTCAATAGAAAACCGCACCCGCTCGCGCAGCCCCTGTGTGGGCACGGGTTCGTTGTCGATCATCTGCGGGCGGAATTTCCACTTCGCCACCGCCGCCAGTGCGGCTTTTTCAAACACGCCCTCCGGTTCTGCGCGCAGCACCTGCAGGTTGGTGGTGGTGCCATAGGCGGTTACGTCATAGGCCACATCCACAAAGCCTTCAATACCTCGCGCTAATGCGCGGCGCGGGTAGTTTGGGGCAATCATCACTTGCTTCACCAGATTGCCGCCGCCCAAATCAATACCGGGAATGTGGTCGGTAATTACGGGTTTTGAAAATCCCGGCAGCAGGCCCGCCACTTCCATGTCGCCCGCGTGTGGTTCAAATTCCGGCGTGGCGGGCAGGGGTTCCGGCTCCTGGGGTTTGGTGGCCTGTTCGTAGAGCACTTCAACGGGGCCTGGGTCGTCCATTACCACATTGATTACCGGCAAATCGGGTATGGCATCGGGCTCGGTGTAATCCCGGTCAATTAACACATGCATGCCGTAAATCAGCGCGATGGTTGTGAGTGCGGCACTCGGCAGTGCACTGGCAAAGCGAAATTCAGGGCGAGCGAAAGCTGCGGTGTTCATAGACACCCTCCTTAAACAAACGTCATGGGGTTAGTGGTGGCGCACCCGCCCGGGCAGGTGCAACCGGTGGACAGTGATCAGGTGTCCGGTGGTTCAGTGGTAAGGCTAAAGCGGTATTGCTCGGTCAGCCCGGTGAGGGTGAACGGCTGCTGGTGCAGGCGCGGGCGCGCGTAGCGCGATTGCGCAAGGGCCTGGGCTGCGGCCTGGCTAAGCCAGGGGTGCGGGCTTGATTGCACGCGGATGTCCTGCGGGCGGCCATCGGGTGCGATGGCAAAGGCAAGTGTTACCGTGCCTTCAATGCCGCGCTTGATGGCCCGCTGCGGGTAGGCGGGCGTTACCAATTCCAGCGGCATCACATTGGCAAACTGGGGCCTGCCCACGCGCACTTCTGTGGCTAAATCCCGGGCCGCCGGGCGCTGGGGGCGTGCGGCAATAACGCGCACGGTTTCAAGGGCGGCCGGCCTCGGCTGCCCGGGTTGGCGCGGCACCTGGGTAAGCGCCTGGCGATCAGGGTGAGCGCTTGGGGTATTGCCGGAAGTATCGCCTGAGGCGGGCAGGCGGCTTTCGGCTGCCTGAACTTCCTTCGGCATAAGGGTGACCATAAGTGTTGGGCGCATGGCTGTGGCCTGTGGTGCCACCTGCACGGCGCCTATCAGCAAGGCGCTGGCGCCCACCACCAGCGCCGCCTGCAATGCCGATTGCGCCTGGCGGGGCTCGCGGTCGAGGTTGTCGTCTAACAACAAGGAGACGCGCTGAAACAACAGAGACCCCGTAAGTGCCTGGGTGGGCAGCGATTCGGCGCGCAGGGCGCGGGCGCTGCTGATCAGAAGCTCGGCATAGTCGCTCGGGCGCTGGCCGCGGGCCAGTACCCAGTCGTCGGTGGCGCGCTCGGCTTGCTGTTGCTGCAGGTAGGCCAGCCACCACACAGGCGGCAGGTACCAAAACAGGGCGCACACCGCGCGGCTCAGCTGGTTAATTAACCAATCGCGGCGCTGTATGTGGCCCAGCTCGTGCAGCAGTGCGAGGGTTTGCAGGGGTTCGGGTTGATCGTGAAAATTCACCGGCACCAGAATTTCAGGCCGCCGCCAGCCCCAGGTTTGCGGGCCGGTTACGGCGCTGCACACTTTCAGGCGGGGCAGGGGCTGGGCGGTGAGTGAGGCCAATTCTGTGAGCTGTGGTGAATGGATACTGCGCCCGCCAGCGCTTACCCGGGCCAGCAGCGCGTAACCCAGGCATTGGTAAAACACACAAAACAACAGCCCGAACAGGTACACAGCCAACACTGCCTGCACGGCCGGCTCGCTGAGGCTCTGCCACACCGGTTGGCGCCATAACGCGCTGGTGCCCGCCAGCCACTGGCTGTGCAGCGTGATACCCGGCAGCCAGATTGCCAGCACACACAGCAGCGGCAAGCCCCACAGCAGGCCCGTGGTGAGCAGGTGGCTGTGGCTGGCCGAGCGGCGCTGCTCTTGGGCAATCAGCCACCAGGCCAGCGCAATCAGCACAACCGGCTTCACAACCAACAGCAGCAACACATCAAGGGTGGGCATGGCAGCCTCCGGCGGTGTTTATTGGGCGCGTTTTTTTGCACGCGCTTTGTTGATGGCCTGCTCCAGTGCGTCCAGCTCGGCATCACTCAACTGATCGCCACGCTCGCCCAGCAAGGCCTGGGTAGCCTTGGCAATAGAGCCATCAAAAAAGGTTTTTAACATGCGGGTAAGTGCCGAGTGCTGCGCTTGCTCGCGGGCCTGGGCCGGGCGGTACACATATTTGGTGCCCTCCTGGCGGTGGTTTACCAGCCCCTTTTCAATCATGCGCGCCAGCAGTGCGCGCACCGAGGAGTAGCTGGGTGGGTCTGGCATCAGCGCTTGCACCTGTTGGGCGCTGGCTTCTTCGGCCTGGTAGAGCACGTCCAGAATTTCCCGCTCGCGGCGGCTGATTTTGGGTTTGGTCACGGTGGCTCCTGTGGGGCGTTGAGTGGGTTTACCTGCTAATTTTTTAGCATGTGCTAAAAAATTAGCAGGTGGTTGGGGGCGGGTCAAGCAGTATTTAGGTTGGAGAAACCCAACTTAATGTTTATCAATGATGGATATTTTGATTATTGCCTTTACGCTCCATGCCCGTTACGCGAAAATAGCGCCCCTTTTAAGCCCCCGCCCGCAAGGTGGGTTGCCCGCTGCGCTTTGCCACACATACGCCACACAAAGGAGCCTCTCCAATGGCCGCACGCAATGATCTCGCCAATGCCATCCGTGCCCTCAGCATGGACGCCGTCCAGAAAGCCAAGTCCGGTCACCCCGGTGCCCCCATGGGCATGGCCGATATTGCAGAAGTGCTGTGGAACGATTATCTGAGCCACAACCCCGCCAACCCCAACTGGGTAGACCGCGACCGCTTCGTGCTCTCTAACGGCCACGGCTCCATGCTGATCTACTCGCTGTTGCATTTGTCTGGCTACGATTTGCCCATGGCCGAGCTCAAGCAGTTCCGCCAGCTGCATTCCAAAACCCCGGGCCACCCGGAGTACGGCTACGCACCGGGCGTTGAAACCACCACCGGCCCCTTGGGTCAAGGCATCGCCAATGCCGTGGGCATGGCCGTGGCCGAGAAAACCCTGGCTGCGCAATTTAACCGCGACGGTCACGACATTGTGGATCACTACACCTACTGCTTTTTGGGCGATGGCTGCATGATGGAGGGCATCTCCCACGAAGTGGCCTCCCTGGCAGGCACCCTGGGCCTTGGCAAGCTGATCGCCTTCTACGACGACAACGGCATCTCCATCGACGGTGAAGTAGAAGGCTGGTTCACCGACGACACGCCCAAGCGCTTTGAAGCCTACGGCTGGCAGGTGATCCCCGCGGTAGATGGCCACGACGCAGCCGCCATTAAAGCGGCCATCGAGGCAGCCCGCGCCGAGCACAACAAGCCCACGTTGATTTGCTGCAAAACCATCATCGGCTTTGGCTCGCCCAACAAGCAGGGCAAAGAAGATTGCCACGGCGCGCCATTGGGTGACGACGAGATTGCACTCACCCGCGCAAAACTCGGCTGGAACCACCCGCCCTTTGAGATCCCCGCCGATGTCTACGCCGGTTGGGATGCCAAGGCAAAAGGCGCCGAGCGCGAGCAGGGCTGGAACGCCAAATTCGAGGCCTACAAAGCTGCACACCCCGAACTTGCCGCCGAGTTTGAGCGCCGCGTAATCAAGGGCGACCTGCCCGCCGATTTCGCCGCCAAGGCCGAAGCCTTTATTGCCGAAACCCAGGCCAAGGCCGAGAAGATTGCCTCGCGCAAGGCCTCACAAAATACCCTCAACAGCTTTGGCCCCATGCTGCCCGAGCTACTGGGCGGCTCGGCCGACCTGGCGGGCTCCAACCTCACCCTGTGGAGCGGTTGTAAAGGCCTCACCGCCGAAGACGCCAGCGGCAACTACATCTACTACGGCGTGCGCGAATTCGGCATGGCGGCCATTATGAACGGCGTGGCCCTGCACGGCGGCTTCGTGCCCTACGGCGCCACCTTCCTGATGTTCATGGAATACGCCCGCAACGCCGTGCGCATGGCCGCGCTGATGAAACAGCAAAGCATTTTTGTGTTCACGCACGACTCCATCGGCCAGGGTGAAGACGGCCCCACCCACCAGCCCATCGAGCAGATTGCCAACCTGCGCATGACGCCCAACCTGAACACCTGGCGCCCGGCTGATGCCACCGAATCTGCCGTGGCCTGGAAAGCCGCCGTGGAATACCGTGATGGCCCAACCGCGCTGGTATTCAGCCGCCAAAACCTCGACCCAATCGAGCGCAACAGTGCCCAAGTGGCCGATATCGCCCGCGGTGGTTACATCCTGCGCGACAGCGATGGCGAGCCGGAGGCCATTCTGATTGCCACGGGTTCCGAAGTTGGCCTGGCGCTGGCTGCTGCCGATAAACTTACAGCGGCCGGGCGCAATGTGCGCGTGGTGTCTATGCCGTCTACCAATGTGTTTGACCAGCAAGACGCTCTCTACAAAGAAAGCGTGTTGCCGCTGTCGGTATTGCCGCGCGTTGCCATCGAGGCCGCGCACGTGGATTACTGGTACAAGTACGTGGGCCTTGATGGCCGCGTAGTGGGCATGACCACCTTTGGTGAGTCGGCCCCGGGTGCGGCACTGATGGAGCACTTCGGCTTCACCGTAGACAATGTTGTAGGTGTGGTTGAAGAGCTGCTGGATTAACTCGGTTTTTTAGCGTCAACCTCGCGCGGCGCGTTGCGCTGTCGAGGTGCGATGCAGAAGGTCGGGAGCAGGTCAGGTACAGCGGGGCGTCGGCGGCAGGGAAGCCGCCGTCGAGCTACAGGGAAGTATTTATGCGTCCCCGCTGTGCCTGACCTGCCCACGGCCGCAAGGTGTCAGGTGTGTTTATCGGGTCGCCCTTTTAAGACACGGTCAAATTAAGACACGGTCAAATTAAGACACGTTCAAAGCTTTCCCATTGCAGGGGTATGCATGGCAATACGGGTTGCAATAAATGGCTACGGCCGCATTGGCCGTTCGGTATTGCGCGCGTTATTTGAGGCGCAGCAGGCAGGCCGCGCCCAAAATTTACAGCTGGTGGCCATTAACGAACTGGCCGACGGCGCCACCATCGCCCACCTCACCCGCTACGATTCCACCCACGGCCGCTTCGGCGCGCAGGTGGCCTTGCAGGATGAAGGCCGCATTCGCATCGCCCATTGGGACATCGCACTTTTACACGAAGAAAATCCTGCCCGGCTGCCCTGGCGCGCGCTGGATATCGACCTCGTACTCGAATGCACTGGCACTTTTAGCGATCGCGCCACCGCCCAGCTGCACATAGATGCCGGTGCCAAACACTTGCTGTTTTCACACCCAGCTACCAGCGAAGTGGACGCCACCATCGTCTATGGTTTCAATCACCAAAGCTTGCGCGCCAGTCACACTATCGTGTCGAACGCCAGCTGCTCCACCAACTGCATCGTGCCGGTAATTCACTCGCTGCACGAAGCGCTGGGCATTCGCTCGGGTATGCTCACCACCATTCACTCGGCCATGAACGACCAGCCGGTGATTGATGCCTACCACCACACGGATTTGCGCAAAACCCGCTCGGCGTTTCAATCGATTATTCCGGTGGAAACCGGCCTTGCCCGCGGTATAGACCGCCTGCTGCCAGCCCTGGCGGGCAAGTTTGAAGCCCAGGCCATGCGCGTGCCGGTGGTGAATGTGTCGGCCATTGATTTGAATTTGGTGGTGGCGCAAGAAACAGACGCCAATGCCGTAAATGCGATTTTATCGAATGCCGCGCGCGCGCAGTTCGATGGCGTGCTGGGCTATACCGATGAACTGTTAGCCAGTTGGGATTTCAACCACGATGCCCGTTCCGGCATTGTGGATGGCGGCCAAACCCGCGTGGCCGGCAGCCAGCATGTCAAGGTGTTAACCTGGTTCGACAACGAGTGGGGCTTTGCCAACCGCATGCTCGATACCGCAAGTTTTTGGGCGCAAACATTTTAATGGCGCGGCCTTTGAACCGCGCGCAACGCAATACCTATAAGAAAAAATCCGTCACACATTTTGAATGAAAAAGGGGTAGTTCCAATGGCTGTAAAGCTGATGCAGGATCTGGATTTAACGGGCAAGCGCGTATTGATTCGCGAAGACCTGAACGTGCCGGTAAAAGACGGCAAGGTCACATCCGATGCGCGCATTCGCGCAGCACTGCCAACCATCAAGGCCGCCGCGAGCGCCGGTGCCCGGGTGATGTTGATGTCGCACCTCGGGCGCCCGGAAGAAGGCGTGTTCGACGAGGCCGCATCACTCAAGCCCGTAGCTGCGCACCTGAGTGAGCTGCTGGGTGCCCAGGTGCCCGTGATCAAAGACTGGCAGGCAGGCGTTACCGTTGACGCGGGGCAAGTGGTGCTGCTGGAAAACGTGCGTTTTAACAAAGGCGAAAAGAAAGACGACGAAACCCTCGCCAAAGCCTATGCCGCCCTGTGCGATGTGTTCGTGATGGATGCCTTCGGCACCGCCCACCGCGCCCAGGCCTCTACCCACGGCGTGGCCAAATTTGCGCCCGTGGCCTGCGCAGGCCCCCTGCTGGCCGCCGAGCTGGATGCACTGGAAAAGGCCCTGGCCAAGCCCGAGCGGCCGCTCGTGGCCATTGTGGGTGGCTCGAAAGTTTCCACCAAGCTCACCGTGCTGGAATCCCTCTCAGATAAGGTGGATCAGCTGATTGTGGGTGGCGGCATCGCCAACACCTTCCTCGCCGCCAGCGGCAAGCCCGTGGGTAAATCCCTGTGCGAGCACGACCTGATCGACGTGGCCAAATCCCTCATGGCCAAAACCCACATTCCCGTGCCTGTGGATGTGGTCACCGGTAAGGAATTCAGCGAAACCGCCGAGGCCACTGCCAAAGCGGCCGATGCCGTAGCCGAAGACGACATGATCTTCGACATCGGCAGCCAAACCAGCGCCCAGCTTGCGGAAATATTAAAAACGGCCAAAACCATCATCTGGAACGGCCCGGTGGGTGTGTTCGAGTTTGATCAGTTTGGTGCCGGCACCCAGGCGTTGGCGCAAGCCATTGCCGAATCCAGCGCCTTCTCCATTGCCGGTGGTGGCGACACCCTGGCCGCGGTAGATAAATACGGCATTGCCGAGCAGGTGTCCTATATTTCAACGGGCGGCGGCGCCTTCCTCGAATATGTTGAGGGGAAAGTGCTGCCAGCCGTTGCAATGCTGGAATCGCGCGCGGCCGAATAACCCTGTGCCCGCGCACAGGTTGCGTGCGCGGGCCGCGGGCTGCAGGCTTTTGAGTATAGATGCACACCAAGGCGCCGCAGAGCGCCACACCGGCTTTGTTTTTTGGCCGGGTTTAAAATGAACGATTTACAGAAGTTAAGAGTTACAGAAGTTAAGAGTTACAAGGTTGCAGAAAATAAAGACCGTAGAGTCTTAGAACGCAAAGTTCACACACGCTAGAACTAGACCGGAAAACCGGCACTACACTTAACGAGAGCGGCAGGGCAAACACCCGCTGCAAGAGAAACGAGAAGGAACCCAACATGGCCTTAATCAGCTTGCGTCAGCTGCTGGATCACGCCGCCGAACACAACTACGGTGTGCCGGCATTTAACGTTAATAACCTCGAGCAAATGCGCGCCATTATGGAGGCGGCCGACAAAACCGACTCGCCGGTAATCGTGCAAGCCTCCGCAGGTGCGCGCAAATATGCAGGCGCGCCCTTCCTGCGCCATTTAATTCTGGCAGCTATAGAAGAATTCCCGCACATTCCCGTGTGCATGCACCAGGATCACGGCACCAGCCCCGCCGTGTGCCAGCGCTCTATTCAGCTGGGCTTTTCCTCAGTGATGATGGATGGCTCCCTGAAAGAAGACGGCAAAACGCCGGCCGACTACGAATACAACGTGCGCGTAACCCAAGAGGCCGTAGCCATGGCCCACGCCTGCGGTGTATCTGTTGAAGGTGAGCTGGGTTGCTTGGGATCGCTTGAAACCGGTGAAGCCGGTGAAGAAGATGGCATCGGAGCCGAGGGCAAACTCACTCACGATCAAATGCTCACAGACCCGGAAGAAGCCGCCGATTTCGTGCGTAAAACCCGGGTAGATGCCCTGGCCATTGCCTGCGGCACCAGCCACGGCGCCTACAAGTTCACTCGCCCGCCAACCGGCGACATCCTGGCCATCGATCGCATCAAAGCCATTCACGCGCGCATCCCCAATACCCATTTGGTTATGCACGGCTCATCGTCTGTGCCGCAAGAGTGGTTGAAGGTGATCAACGAATTTGGCGGCGACATACCCGAAACCTACGGTGTGCCCGTTGAGCAAATTTGCGAAGGCATCAAATACGGCGTGCGCAAGGTGAATATCGACACCGATCTGCGCCTGTCTTCTACCGGCGCTGTACGCAAATTTCTGGCGGAAAACCCCCGCGAATTTGACCCGCGCAAATTCCTGGCCAAAACCACCGAAGCCATGCGCGACATTTGCATTGCGCGCTATGAAGCCTTCGGCACCGCCGGTAACGCCAGTAAAATTAAACCCCTGAACTTAGAGGCTATGTACCTGCGCTACGAAAATGGTAGCCTAGATCCAGAAGTCAACTGAGTGAGATAACGGCAGCTTCGGCTGCCGTTTTTTGTTATGTCTGAATTATCCACCGCCATTACCGCCATCCACACCCAGTGGCAGCCACTGAGCGGCAGCGCGCAATGCGAAAAGCCCTGGCGCGAGAGCGCGGCCTTTCAAACCTACTTACAATTTTATGGCCTCACCCGACTACAGGCGCGCTTTCAAAACCTGCGCCACGGCTTTGGTTACCTGAATGTTTCTGCACAAAAAATTGCCGCCCACTATTGGCTGCCCAGCGCGCCCAAGGGTGTGCTACTGGTGCTGCACGGCTACTACGACCACGTAGGCCTGTACGGCAACGCCATCGAATTCGGTTTGCAACAAGGCTTTGCCGTAGTCGCCTTTGATCTCCCGGGCCACGGACTTTCTGAAGGCCCGCGTGCAAGCATTGACGATTTCAGCCAATACACCGCAGCACTTGCCGCTGTGGTGAACCTAGCCGCAGAGCTGCCGGTTGACGGCCCAACCTTTGCGCTCGCCCAAAGCACCGGTTGCTCGGTATTGCTGAAATACCAGCTGGACATGCACGCGCAAGTAGAGCACGCAGACATACTGGATGGCCAAATACTGCTCGCACCACTGGTGCGCCCGCACGGCTGGCATATAAGCCGCTTCGCGCATTTCTTTCTGCGCCACTTCATCAAGCACCTGCCACGAGTGTTTACCCACAACTCCCACGATGAAGCGTTTCTGGAATTTCTAAAGCGAGACCCACTGCAACCCACACAGCTTTCTGTGCGCTGGGTAAGCGCCATGAAAATGTGGTTGCACCAATTCTGGCGCTGCAAGCCCCTCACCTTGCCTACGCTCATCATCCAAGGGCGCGAAGACACCACTGTCGATTGGCGCTTTAACATCCCCGTACTCACCGCACGCCTGCCGAACCACCAATTGCACTGGCTAACCCATGCGCGTCACCAGCTCATTAACGAGCGCTCCGACATCCGCGCTGAATACCTCACGGTAGCGGCACAGTTTCTTGAAAGCCTGCGCGTAAAGGCTAAAGCCAAATCCGAGCGACTGGCCAGCAAGGCGGGGTAGATGAGTGTTGCGCTAAGATTGCAGGCTAGCTACCTGGCGTCCAGTGCGCTTATTGACAAGGTTATTATCAGGCTTCTTTAGGGTTGATATAGGGTCAGCGCTGGTACGGCCTTTGCTGCTTTGAAATCGTATCTATGCATCTGTGTATTTGTGCATTTGTATTTGAATGCTTGCGCTCAATCTCCGCAAACCGCAAACCGCAAACCGCAAACCGCAAACCGCAAACCGCAAACCGCAAACCGCAAACCGCAAACCGCAAACCGCAAACCGCAAACCGCAAACCGCAAACCGCTGGCGCCCGCGCCCAAACATATTGCTCTATGCCTGCCAATAAGCGTTGGCTTGCTTAAATGGGCATCCCTGGTGATTTTTTAAAAATTCAGGTGGCGGTGATTGGTGTGGGCGGCCATGTCATGTAGATCAGTTGCGCACCAAGAGTGTGCCCCGATGCCGTTTTTCAGTAGCTAGGTCTCAGTTTTATCCTCAAGAAATTCAATGTTTTTTCGCCATTTATCGTTTTTAATGAAGGGCTTATCGGGTATATTTCGACATGGTCTACGGGGAATATATTGCCAACCGCTTTAGGTATTGGCAGTGATATGTTGATTTTCACGCCAAAATATATTGCCAAAACCAAAAATACAGGGACCCAGCGTTGGATTTATCCAATATTTTGAAAATAAATATCCGCGCTCCGTCCGTTGAATAAGCTGTTATGTGAAGCTATGAAAGATCAGGTACGAAGTGTTCTCGAGGAAATGAGAGCCAAATACTCAGATTTCTCGTTTG
Organism: Simiduia sp. 21SJ11W-1; assembly: GCF_024138675.1. Taxonomy (NCBI): domain Bacteria; kingdom Pseudomonadati; phylum Pseudomonadota; class Gammaproteobacteria; order Cellvibrionales; family Cellvibrionaceae; genus Simiduia; species Simiduia sp. 21SJ11W-1. Next base: position 355,246 of record NZ_CP090959.1, read on the forward strand.
AACAAATCAAAGAGATTGGCTGGGTAAATCTTGAAAGTATAAGAATAGAAGGTAAGAAGTACTGGCCCTCTATATGGTCACAGGTGCACAAGGACGATGACTATATACTGGTAGTACAGCTTACGAGGTGGTATTTCCTCAGAATAGTTGGTTCTACAGACTGTATCGGTTACAGATTTCATAAGTCCGGTGGCATTGAAGAAATTGATGAGATATATCTAATGAACGAAGTGGGGCATCCGTGAAATCACATAACAAGTGCATCTTGTTCGCCGCTAAAAAGCGCGGCGGGACGGCTACGCGTTCGCTTCGCCGCCCCAAATGCAGGCGTTAAGTGTCTGTTCAGCGTCGGTTCATAATTAGGCAGGATAATCTCATATTTTTAAAAGGAGCTTTGCAGTGTATAAATATCTTGTCGCAGTGGTAACTTTGTTTACTAGTTTTTTCGCATATTCATCAGATCGCAACATTACTTATCTAGTCGCATACGATGCTGGAGAAGTCGCATCGACTAAAACATACAGTGTAGCTCTCACTTCAGGTGGTGCGGAGACGGTTAAGCTCGATGGTGGGTATTCGTTAAAGGTGGCTGGCACCACAGAGGGTGTATCTACGGTATTATTGAGTCCAGCAGGGGAGACTCAGTTGGTTACGAATCAAAGTTCGGAATCTGTTCTAAATGGTAACTTTTTACTTGTTTGTGCAAAAGACGGTTTTACCAAGCGTATTAGTCCTATTCCAAGCGAGCTACCCTCCTGCAACCCCACTTAACAAGGCCATTTTGCCTCGCCAGCAAAGCTGGCTGGACAAATTTTCCGTGGCTCGTTTTGTGCTTTGACGCTACGCTAGCACAAAACGCCCCACTCCAAATTTGCCGCAAATGGCGGCGTTATATTTCACTATGAATCGAATACTGTATTTACTGTTAATCTTGTCGCCGCTATCGAGTGCGTGTGAACTCACTAAAGAGTATCGAGAAGTGCGCACCCAGATAGTCAAAGACGCCAAATATGCGTATCGTGCATGTACAGATTCAGTGGATAGCTTTCATTATTGGCAGGAAGTTGCCGTCTGCGAGAAAGAAGGCGGTGGTGAAAATATTGGTGGTGGTTGCCAGCACATTGTAGCCAACAGGGTTTCTAAAGTTAAGCGCAGCTATGAACACTGTGGAATATTTGAAATAAGTTCCGATGAAATCCAAAATTATTTCGAGGAATACGTGAAGTCAAAAAATATAACAAAGTGTTCAACCACCGCTACGCCTTCGGCTTCGCTGGACAGTCAAAGCGCTGGTTCTTTTGTGCATTTGCTTCGCAAATCTTCGCACAAAAGCCCCAGCACTTTGCCTGCCGGTTAACACGGCGTTAAGTGTCAAAGATGGAAATGATCAATTCGGTAGTTTCAACAATTTTATGCTCTGTTGTCCTGGTAATTGGCGGGCTATGTTTCTTTAAGGGTTTTTATTACTTTATAAAGGCACTAGCTAATCGAAATGCCGAGGTAGCAAAGGGAAATTACTTCACGTCATTCAATTTTACCAATGCACTATGGTTACCAAATGCACTAACCATAGAGGGTAAAAAATACAGGGGTAAAGCAGTTAAAAATATTGGCTGTTTATTCTGCCTATTAATCGCGTTAGTGTTATTAAATAACTATGTTCTCTAGTCGCAAAAAAGCACTTAACAAGGCCAGCCAGCATCGCTCCCTGCGGTCGCTGGACCTCGTTTCACTCGGCCGCTGCTGGCGGCGTTAAGGTGCTCTAGAAAACTTTAATCAATTGAGTGCCAGGCAGGAAGTTTTTACACAGTTTCAAATAATTCCGGCATCAGGGAGTGTGCCGCGTCAAAATCGCAGTTTCTCCCAGTGCCAAAAAGTAAGCCCGTAGTGGTGCGTAGTTCGCAGCATCTTTCGGCATAAGTTTAGGTTTCGCAGGGTAGCCAAGCTGTGGCATTCTTGCGGGTTAAATTAATCAGGTTAAGGTTTCGCTGCCGCTCCACAACGTACGTTGTAGCAAGTTTGGTAGATCGCATCCTTAACAAGGGTGGTCATGTCGCAGCTAGCACTGCTGGACGGCCTCCGCTGCGCTGCGGCCGCCCATGCCACCGGCGTTATGTGTAAGGGGAGGGTATGAAATTTACAGCTGGAGCAATTCTAGTATTAATAGCTAGAGTTTTAGTATTTGTCGGCGCGTTAGAAATATATCTCTTATATACAGGCGAAATATCTTTTAAAGAGGGGCGTGAATTAAAGATTGAATACGGAGTACTATTTATATTAACTGGTATAGCTTTGTCATATATTTCTTGGCGTTGGTTTGCTGATACGCAAGTTGGTTGGTCTCAAATTCCACATCAGTCATTTGCAATTGTTGCGGCGATTGTAGCCTTGGCCACGGTTTTTGAAATATTTTCAAATTACGCACAGTTAAATAACTATATCGTGTTTATTGTATCTACATTTATTGCTGGCAGTTGGTGGTATCGTGCTAAATCTAAAAACACATAACAAACCAATCAACGATGCTCCCTGCGGTCGCCGGACCTCGCTGTCGCTCGGCCCGTTATTGGGGCGTTAAGGTGCTCTAATAAATTTTGATCAAGTGAGTGCTGGGCAAAAAGTTTTTACACAGTTTCAAAGAATTCCGGCATCAGGGAGTGTGCCGCGTCAGAATCGCAGTTTCTCCCCATGCCACAAAGTAGTCCGTAGTGGCGCAGAGTTCACAGCATCGTTCGGTAAACTTTTAGGGTTCGCAAGGTGGTCTAGCTATGGCATTCTTGCGGGTAATTTTATCTAGGTTGCGGTTTCGCTGCCGCTCCACAACGTAAGTTGTAGCAAGTTTGGTAGATCGCATCCTTAACAAGGGTGGTCATGTCGCAGCTAACGCTGCTGGACGGCCTCCGCTGCGCTGCGGCCGCCCATGCCACCGGCGTTATGCAGATCAAAAGGAATTAACAAGCCATGGATTTAGCAAGTGTTAAAAAGGCTGGTCTCAGTAGTCTGCTAATGCTCGGAGTAGGGTTTGGTCAGGTATTATCTGCCTGGTATGTCGGTAACCAGTCAGAAAATATTCTTATTGTTGGTGCAATATTTCTTTGTTTAAGTATCGCAACATTTTGTGGGGTTTACTGGTTTCATATCTGGTGGTCTATTAAGCGCGCAAGGTTGGGAAATTCAGAACCAATGCCACTACTGTTTTCGCCATTGGTGTGGGTGCCCATGGTGGCAGCTCTAGTATATTTAGGCATTCAACTTCACAATGCATAACAAAGCCAAGCAGGTATAGCCGCTAAAATACAGCGGCTAGGACAGCCAACACTACGCGCTTTTTGTGTTGTCGCTATCGCTCCAAATTAACACAAAAATCGCTACATGTTGTCTGCCCCTGTTGGCGGCGTTAGATTACTATCAAGATCCAACCAAGGAATAAGAATGACAGAAGAAGTGCAACAAAACTGGATAGCAAATTTTTGGAGGAGAATCGGAGCTCTTTTTATCGACACTCTGATTCTTGGGTTAGTGGGTTTTCTATTGGGGTTAGCCCTTAAGGCTACGTTTGTTCAAATCGGTGGCTGGGGGCGTTTAATAGGTTTTGGTATTGCTTTAGCCTATTTCGGGTTAATGAATAGCAAGCTGTCTAATGGACAAACTATTGGAAAAAGGCTTTTAAATCTTAGAGTCGTTGATTTAGATAACCATACAATACCTTTAATTAGGTCTGTATTTCGATACATTGTTTTGGCCGCTCCTTTTTCTTTAAATGGGGCCCAGTTTTCAAATGAAGCGTTACTTTCGTATTTAATGTACCCGCTCTCTATGATCGTTTTCGGCGGGTTATTTTCTATAATTTATTTGTACATATTTAACAGAGTAACCAGGCAGTCACTTCATGACCTTGCAGCTGGCACCTTGGTGGTCAATGCCAACATTGAAAAGCAAGAGGTTGGCAAAGTTTGGAAGCTCCATCTAGTAATAGTTGCAGTATTTTTTGTCGCTGCTGCAATAGTCCCTGCCTTTACTGGGAAACTGGCACAGAATGAACCATTTAAAGACATGCTTGCGGTTCAGTCGGCTCTCTCAAATGAGCAAGAAGTATCTTATGCTACGGTTACTACCAGTACGACGACTTTCAGCTCTGTAAATGAGGGGACCAAAACAACAACATATGTAACTGCTCAAGCCGTTCTCTCATCCAATAAAGTTAGTGATGTTGAGCTTGCTCGAAAATTAGCCGCTATTGTTATCCAAAATTACCCCGAAGCAGTGAATAAAGATGCTCTTAGAATTACTCTAACATACGGCTATGACATAGGTATCTGGTCTCAGTGGTCAAGCCATACACATGATTTCAATCCTGGTGAGTTTGCTGGTTCTGAGTAAGCGTAATCTAACAAGCGGCTGTTGTCGGACGTGCCTACGCTACGCTTCGGCACGCCGCAAAGCCGGGCGTTAAGTGTCTGTTCAGCTTCGGTTCATAATTAGGCAGGATAATCTCATATTTTTAAAAGGAGCTTTACAGTGTATAAATATCTTGTCGCAGTGGTAACTTTGTTTACTAGTTTTTTCGCATATTCATCTGATCGCAACATTACTTATCTAGTCGCATACGATGCTGGAGAAGTCGCATCGACTAAAACATACAGTGTAGCTCTCACTTCAGGTGGTGCGGAGACGGTTAAGCTCGATGGTGGGTATTTGTTAAAGGTGGCTGGCACCACAGAGGGTGTATCTACGGTATTATTGAGTCCAGCGGGGGAGACTCAGTTGGTTACGAATCAAAGTTCGGAATCTGCTTTAAATGGTAACTTTTTACTTGTTTGTGCAAAAGACGGTTTTACCAAGCGTATTAGTCCTATTCCAAGCGAGCTACCCTCCTGCAACCCCACTTAACAAGGCCATTTTGCCTCGCCAGCAAAGCTGGCTGGACAAATTTTCCGTGGCGCGTTTTGTGCTTTGACGCTACGCTAGCACAAAACGCCCCACTCCAAATTTGCCGCAAATGGCGGCGTTATTGAGCCAGGCCATTTTTACAGGTAGATAGTAAGGGAATGATTTCAGCAGTGTGCCAACAATCGGCATGCCGGTATCAAGGATTGTGCTGTACCTAAGTACGTAGTTTCGTTCTTCGTGCCACCAAGAATTGTGTAGCTTCGGCAAGTGCATGCCTTGTTTGTGGTGTGCCCTAAGCGGGTTTTAAATGGCCCATAGGTAAAGTATTCTTACCAAAATTAATTGCCATAGGCTGCGCTGGCGCTTCGCATCGTGCGTTGTAGCAAGTGGGGCAGGTGGCTTCAATAACAAGCGGTTATAATCGCCGCAAAAAACGCGGCTGGGACGGCCTACGCTGACGCTCCGGCCGCCCCTAAACCGGGCGTTAAGCATTAGGGTATATCAACCATGTTCGAAGAATTACTAAACAACATCGAATGGCTTTTTAGTGGTCTCGGTGTTGTTATTGGAATTGCAGCGTTAAACTTTATTAGGAAGTTAAAGTTTTCTGCGCCTGCAAAATTCCTTACTCACATCTCGGAATATTTGGTCAGTTTATTTAGATCTTCGGAAGATATCGCTAAGAATGTAGATTTAGATCTGCGGCCTAGGAATACCCCTTTCGAGCTGTGGCTTCATGAGCTGCCTAGAATCCAAGCATGGTTAAAAGTAATAAACCTAAATCCATTTTCGCTTTCCATTAAAAATATTTCGTTGGAATTTGGTTATGGTGGGTTAACTGCCAAGTCTAAAACTGATTTTCACGACCTAAAGGTGGAAAAGTATTCAGTACATGATGGGATCTTGGCTGAAGGTGATTTAACAGGTGAGCAGGCTGACTATATAGCAAAATATCAGGATAATCCTCAGTGTCGGATTACTATTAGAGCTACCCTAAAGTCACCATCTAAAGAAATTTCTTATGAGAATAGCTGGCTGGAAGGTGTTCCTGTACGGCTGGTTAACGATCAACAAAGAAAAGCAAGGTTATTAGTAGAAAAAATTGGCGAAAATGCTTAACAAGTTTGTCCAGTTGACGCTTTGGTCTACGCTTCGTTTTTGGCGTGGCTGCGCCACTGTACACCAAAACTACACTACAACCAAAGCGCAACTGACAAAGGCGTTATGTTGAAAGGACTCGATGAAGAAGATTAGTGTTAGGCATTTTGCGTCGAAGACCGTTCCATATAGAAGGACAGTGGACTGGGAATCTTCCCTAGTCGAAATTTTCGTAGGTTTAATGCTGGGTGTCTTTGCCTGGATTGGATACTCAGGTGGCCTAGGCCTGCTATTTGTACTTTGTGCTATTGGTCTAATTATTTGTTTGTTATCTTTTCTTCACCGCGTTTATCTTTGGGTAAGGTATGGTTGGCAAAGCTAGTTCAAACATAACAAGCGGTTCTAGTCACCGCACAAAAAACGTGCGGCTGGGACGGCCTACGCTGACGCTCCGGCCGCCCATAAACCGGGCGTTATGTTGAAAAAAGGGACATTTGTGGGGTGTGAATGAGGTGCAGATATCTGGTTTTTTCCCTTGCGCTATTTGTATCGGATTCAGTTCTTGCGCATGGGGCCCCCATACCATTTTATAGGTTTATTTGGTTGGTTGTTTACTTAATACCAGTGGCGCTTTCTGGGGCTGTTGTTACTTCGATGGTCATAAATAGAAAAAGAAAAGGGTTGGAACCCATACCTTGGTGGATCTATGGGTCGATTTTTTTACTATTATTTGCCGTCGTACTGTCGGCTATTATGATCATCATGTTCAATGGATTTGATTGGTTCTATTGGTGCGCAGAGTCTTCAGTTGTAGAGTGTATGTTTGGTTGGCTTAAATAGATGTTTATCAACATAACAAGTGGCTTTTGTAGGCCGCAAAATACGCGGCGGGACGGCTCCGCTGTCGCTCTGCCGCCCCAAAGCCAGGCGTTACATTTATTGAGGGAGTCGTGAGGATTCTAGCCAAATTTCTGCCAGTTCCAATTTTTATGTTTTTTTCGGCAATGCTGTTTTGCGTCCTAGGTGCATTGGCATCCCCATTTGCAGTTAACGCATATCGAGTCAATCATGGTCTTGAGCAACTGTCGTTGATACAAATGGCTGGTTTATTTTTGGCGCTCTCTGTTGCCGCATTTATGTTTTACAGCGCAGCAAAAATGAAGTTACTTTTTATACCTATAGCTCTAGTGTTGTTGCATGGTTTTTTCTGGTTGGGTGAGGTGAGCGTTTATTGGCACTTAGTAACCATGGTTGCAAGTATTCCAGTGTTAAGTGTTTTCGCGATTTTTATCAGTCAAAATGTAACAAGGCAGTCAAATTGACATCTTTTCCGTTGCTTGCTTATGTGGCGGCCGCTACGCTGCCACAATGCAATCAACTTCAAAGCTGCAATTTACCGCAGCGTTAGTTTTCCAAGTTACCCACGAAAAGTAGACACCCTGTATAGTTGTATTTGACTGATATGGAGGTGTCGAATGGCACGTAAAAAACACCAGCATTACACCGAAGAGTTTCGAAAAGAAGCGGTCAAGCGCTCTGAGCAGCCGGGCGTTACCCAGGCTCAGGTGGCCAAAGAGCTCGGCATTAGCGCCCAGCAGATATCAAACTGGAAGCGTCAGTTCACTCGCTTGTCAGACAAGCAATTTAATACGGTTGATGGCGTGGACTATTCCAAGCAGGAGAGCGAAGAGCTCCGTAAGTTGAAGCGCGAGAATAAACGCCTGCGAGAGGAGATGGAATTCTTAAAAAAGGTTTCTGCGTACTTCGCGAAAGACCAAGAGTGAAGTACGAGCTGATAGAACAGCATGCCGATCAATATGACATAAGATTGATGTGTCGAGTGTTGGTGGTCCACCCATCAGGCTTTTATCGCTGGCGGGATTGTCCATCTAGCCCGAGAGAGCAGCGGCGAGACCAGATCACTAGCTTGGTTAGAGATACCTACGAAGAGTTTGAGGCCGCTTATGGCGCCCCCAGAATCGCACGGGAGCTTAACGAGCAAGGGTATAAGTGTTCGATCAACTATATTGCCAAAATCATGCAGGAGCAGCGGATAGTCGCCCGTAACGGGAAGGCTTTCAATTATGGCGGGCATGCTTTGACGATGCATAACGTCGCAGATAATCTGCTGTGGAGGGATTTCACTACAGAGAGGCCTAATCAGAAGTGGGTAACGGATATCACCTATATCTGGGTTGAAAACCAATGGTTGTACTTGGCAACGGTAATGGATCTTTACTCGCGCAAAATCATCGGCTGGAGCTTCGATGAGAGTATGACAGTGGAGCTGATTACCGAGGCGATGCAAATGGCGATTGATGCCCGAGGTGTAAGCCCAGGCCTAATCGTTCACTCTGACCGTGGAACCCAGTACCGCTCGAACGAGTATGTAGGGTACCTTGAGCGACACGGAATCAAGCGTAGCATGAGCCGAAAAGGTAACTGCTGGGACAATGCGGTGATGGAATCATTCTACGCTCGGTTAAAGGTAGAGCTGATCTACGCCAAGAACTACCAGTCGATAGAGGCTGCACGTTCAGGTATATTTAGCTACATTGAAATATTTTATAACCGCAAGAGAAGGCATTCTGCAAACGACGGGGTTAGCCCTGTTGAGTTTGAGGAGAGGGCAGCGATTGCTGCATAGTTGGAGTGTCTACTTTTTGTGGGGAACGCCACCACACAGGAAATCTATATGCGAATAATATTTACTGTTTTAATGCTCTGTATCACGGCAAGCTTTGCTTTTGCTAATGAATGGATATCTCCAATCGATAAAAAATATAAAGCCAAAAATATTGAACTTTACAATAACTTTGACAGAGCAAGGGCGTTGTTGGATTCTTGGCGTGGACAAGGTCAAAGACTTGACGAGGCTGGAAATATACTACAGCATATTCTTGAAAAGGATTCTAACTACGCACCCGCTTATAGAGAGCTTGGCCGTTTGTATATCATGGCCGGCCACATAAATTATGATAATTTTGAAAGAGGCAGCCTCCCTCCTTCCGAATTTGCTATCTTAAAATCGATAGAAATAGAACCTGAATACGCTGACTCTTATGTGTTGCTTGGACATCTTTACACGCAGATGAAACGTTATAAGGATGCAGAAAATTCCTTAAAAAAGGCTGAAGCAATTGGAACTGAAATTCCATGGCTGCACTTGAATTGGGCAGGCTTGCTTGAACAATATGGCCGGTATCAAGAAGCAATGCAGCGATATCAATACGTCGTTGAAAAAGGGACGAATAATCGCAAAGCTTATGCAAGTGCTCTTGCTGGAATAACAACAATGTACAGAAAGATGAGGCAATACGATAAAGCTAATGAATCTTTTAAGAAAGAGATAGAATATGAACCTGACAATGCATGGAGTTGGGGTGATTATTCTAGCTTCTTATTATTTACATACAATGATGTTGATGGGGCCATCAAAAATGGCAGAGAAGCTATCAATATCATGAACTATGGGATGGGGCGATTTACTTTAGGTTGCGCACTATATACGAAGTGGGCCATGTTAAAGGATAACCCCGCAACCGCTCTTCTAGCACAGCAATATTTTGATGAGGCGCGGGCTATATATCCGTATCCGGAAAAAGTAATTGAAAAAACGTCAGGCTATAAGTATACATTTATCACAGCAAAGGAACTGCAAAAGTGGTTAACAAGTCAAAGCGCTCGGACGCAATAAATTGGGCCGGTGTTTGAGGCGTTAGAAGTTAGCCATGATTAAGTACATTATCGATTGCTCCGGAATAAAAACAGAGGATGAGTTCTGGGATGCATATGTCGGCAATGTCGACACTTACGAACCGGAAAAGTTCGGACGTAATCTTGATGCTCTATGGGATGCATTGCATGCCGGCGCACCGGGTTCCCCAACGAAGTCCTGTTTTATATCGGTTAGAAAAACGGAAAATTTAAAAGCTCTACGTGAGGGCTACTTTTATGATCATCTTCGGCAAATCGCTTATGATCTAAGTACGATTCCTGGCAATCCCATAAAATTTCGTGTGAACTAAAAGTTCTAACAAAGCCATCATGGTGGGGGGGACTTTTCCGTCGCTTCATTTTGTGCTTTGCTATCACAACATAAATCAACTACAAAGCTGCCCCATATGGCGGCGTAAGCCACTTGGAAGTTTAAATGGAGATGAACCAAGTCACTCTTCCAGTTAATAACATGGAAGAAGCGGTAAAGTTCTACCTGGCTCTTGGGTTTGTTCAAATCGTAGATGCGCCACACTATGCGAGGTTTTCTTGCCCAAAAGGTAATTCTACTTTTTCTCTTTCTCTTCAATCAGAAGAGTTTAAAAATGGTGCTATCATATATTTTGAAACTGATGAGCTAGAAAAACTTGTGGAGTCTTTGGTTGAAAAAGGGATTCAGTTCATGCAGCTCCCTACGGAACAAAGATATCTCTGGAAAGAGGCTGTTTTAAAAGATTCATCGGGAAACAAAATTAAACTGTTTTGGGCTGGAGAAAACCGTTTGTCACCGCCGTGGAAAGTCAACAAAAGTGGCTAGCAAGGCCCCGACTCGCTTACTGGGTTCGCTGGGGTAATAACACTGCGGTGCTTCGTACTTTTCCGCAGTGTTTTTGCCCGTTAGCGCAGCGTTAAATGGCCAGCATCCCCACACGTTTTAGGCATCTTCGTAAGTTATATTTAGCGTGAACGGCGAGAAAAAAGCACGTTTATTCGTGTGCGTCAGCTGGGCCGGTAACTTCGAGTTCAGTCAAACAATGCTACTGCAAGCCCGCAGTGCGCATATGCCATTAATACCCAAATAGTAAATGGAGCTTCGGCCATTAACAAAGCACCAAGCTTTGCGACAGTCGGTTCTACCTCATCCCGCTTTAGCAATTCTCATTGTTAGCGCTTTTGATTCTCACTCTTTGGGCTGACGGCCGCATGTACGCCTGGTGATAAGCAAGCGCGCACTATGCTGTGCGCGCTCAGTTGTTTATGGCAGGCGCAATTGTTCCGCTAAAAGGGCGGGTGGCTGGGTGGTGTCTGCCACCAGGGTGATGGCTTGCTCTTGTTCGGTGAGCGGCTCGTAGTGGGCGAGCTGTTGCGCCATTACTGCTTCATCTGCCTCTGAGGCATCAATACCTTCGGCTTTGCGGTTGGCCAGGCGCTCGCGAATAATGTTTTCCGGTGCCTGGCAGTTAATTATGCGCACCGGTGTGGCCGTATTGCTGGCCAGGGCAAGTGCCGGTGCTCGGTCGCTCGCGCGCAGGAAGGTTGCATCGAGTATGCAGCTAAAGCCTGCATCCAAAACTTTTTGTGCTTGGGCAACCAGCTGGTTGAGGGTGTTGGTGTTTGCCTCTGCGCTGTAAATATTTTGGCCGGGCGCGCTTGCTTGTTCGGGGCGCAGGTTAAATAGCCGTTTGCGCTCTACATCCGAGCGAATGGCAATGGCGCCTGTGTGATCGCACAGGGTTTGAGCCAGGGTGCTTTTGCCGGTGCCAGAAACGCCGTGCATCAAATTGAGGCTGGGGCGTGTGGGTACGGTGTAGCTTAAAGCTTGCGTGAGGTAGTGGCGGAAGGTGTTAAACGCCGGGGCGTTAAGCAGGGCGTGATCTTGCGGGCTAAATTGCATGAGCGTGACTTTCGCGCGCACGGTGGCGTAGTAGCAGCGGTACAGATCAAGCAGCGCAAGGCTTTGGTAATCGCCGGAATATTCCAGGTAGCTGTTTAGCAGGCGGCGGGCTTCGGTGGTGGCGCCGCGGGCAATCATGTCCATGGTGATGAAAGCGATTTCAGCCACAGTATCCATAATGCGAAAGCCCGGGTTGAATTCTATGCAATCAAAAAAGCGGATCTTGCCATTCACCAGTGCGATATTGCCCAGGTGCAAATCGCCGTGCAGATCTTTTACAAAGCCATCGCGTAGGCGCTGGTTCATTTTACCTTCAAGCCGTTCACAGGCATTGCAGGTGGCCTCGGCCAGCGCGTTTAGCTGCGCGCGCTCGGCATCGGGCAGTGGGTAGGCGCCGATTTGCTCGAAGTTTTGATCTATGGCGGCTTTCAAGGTGCCGGGTGTGCCGGGGCCGTCTTCGGGGAAGAGCGCGGGCAGGCCTGCGTAGGTGTCTGCCAGTTGTTGGCCGATGGCGCGTATCAGCGCGTTGTTTAGCTCACCGCGCTGGTAGATGGCATCCAGCAGTTGGTCTTGATCAAACTGGCGCATTTTCACAGCGTAATCCAGTGGGTGGGCGCCAGCCTGGGCCAGGCTTGGGGCGGCCTCGGTGCCGGTAACGGCCACCAGCCCTAGGTAGATTTCGGGGGCAAAGCGCTGGTTCAGGCGAATCTCTTCCTCACAAAAGCCTCGGCGTTTGGCCAGGCTGCTGAAATCCAGAAACCCCAAGTCCAGCGGCTTTTTGATTTTGTAGGCGTATTCGCCTGTGAGAATAACCCAGGAGATGTGGGTTTCTATGAGCTGGAGGTTGGCCACTGGGTGGTCGAAGGCCTCTGGGCGCATCAGCGCCTGAATAGATTCGGCTTGCATGGGCGGGCTCTTGGTTTATTAACGGGGGATGTCTGCGTGGCAGGCGTGCTTCCGGGGGCGCAATGCTACCGCAATCGGCCCCTGAAGGCACCCGCGTGGGGCCTGTTGATGGCGCGCCCCATGGGCGTTTGCGGCCAGCGGCCTTGGTTGACACCTAAAACCTGAGCCTATAACCTTCTTTATTTCCGCTTAAACGATTAAGTTTTTAACCCGGGCGCCAGAAAACGCGCTCGGGCGCATTGCGGCTGTGGGTACTAAGATCTAAGCAGCGACACATAAAATCCAATAATAAGGTGAAAAGATGGGCATTTTAGGGGTGGTAGCGTTATTGGCGATTGCCTATCTGCTGTCGGATAACCGCCGCGCAATTAACCTGCGCACGGTGATTGGGGCGTTTTTGCTGCAGGCAAGTTTTGCCGCACTGGTGCTGTATGTGCCCTGGGGTAAGGAAGCGCTCGCCAGTGCGGCGGCGTCTATCCAGCATGTAATTGATTATTCAAACGATGGCATCCGGTTTTTGTTCGGCGGCCTGGCCAGCGATTCCATCGGCTTTGTATTTGCCATTCAGGTGTTGCCGGTGATTGTGTTTTTGTCGGCGTTGATGTCTGTGCTGTATTACATCGGCGTGATGCAGCGGGTGGTGGAGTATTTGGGTGGCGCCGTGCAGCGGCTGTTGGGCACATCGCGCACGGAATCGCTGTCGGCGGCGGCCAACATATTTATGGGGCAAACAGAAGCGCCCTTGGTGGTAAAGCCCTTTATTAACCGCATGACCAACTCAGAGCTGTTTGCGGTCATGGCCGGTGGCCTGGCCTCCATTGCCGGTGCGGTGATGGCCGGTTATGCGGCCATGGGCGTTGAGCTTAAATATTTGATTGCGGCAAGTTTTATGGCCGCCCCCGGTGGCTTGCTGATGGCCAAGATCATCAAGCCTGAAACCGAGGCGCCACGGGTAGACGATGTGGTAAGTGCCTCCTTTGACGAGCAAGACAAGCCCGCCAATGTGATAGATGCCGCCGCCGGTGGCGCGCTCACGGGTATGAAGCTCGCCATGAATATTGGCGCCATGCTGGTGGCATTCATCGCGCTCATTGCGTTGCTAAACGGCATGTTGGGTGGCGTTGCGGGCTGGTTTGGCGTAGACGGCCTCACCCTGCAGCAAATTCTGGGTTGGCTGTTGGCGCCGCTGGCGTTTTTGATGGGTGTGCCCTGGAGCGATGCAGTGGCCATGGGCAGCCTGGTGGGCCAGAAGCTTGTGTTAAACGAGTTTGTGGCCTACATCGAATTAATAGGCGTGCGCGAGAGCTTATCGGCGCAAACCCAGGTGATTGCCACCTTCGCGTTGTGCGGTTTTGCCAACTTGTCGTCTATCGCCATTTTGCTGGGTGGCCTAGGCGGTATGGCGCCCGAGCGCCGTCACGACATCGCCCGCATGGGCTTGAAGGCCGTAGCGGCGGGCACCTTGTCGAATTTAATGAGCGCCACCTTGGCAGGCCTGTTTATCAGCCTGGCCTGAGGCGCACGATGAACGTAAGAGGTAAGGTTTAATGAAGCGCGCAATTTTTCTGGTGCTGGATTCCTTCGGCGTGGGTTACACCGCCGATGCACACACCTTTGGCGATGAGGGCGCAGACACCCTGGGCCACATTGCCGAGCACTGCGCCAAGGGCCTTGCCGATGTGGGCCGTAAAGGCCCGCTCGCGCTGCCGAACCTTACGCGCCTGGGGCTGATGCATGCCGCACGTGAAAGCCGTGGCGAATTCCCCGCCGGAACCGATACCCGCCTGCGCATTGAAGGCGCCTTTGGCCACGCCGCTGAAATGAGCAGCGGCAAAGATACCTCCTCAGGCCACTGGGAAATGATGGGCGTGCCGGTGATGTTTGATTGGGGCTACTTTACCGATAAACAAAACAGCTTCCCGCAAGCGTTGTTAGATGAATTTATTGCGCGCGCCAAGCTGCCGGGCGTGTTGGGCAACTGCCACGCATCGGGCACTGAAATTATTGCGCGCCTGGGCGAAGAGCACCGGGCCACGGGCAAGCCCATTGTGTATACCTCAAGCGATAGCGTGTTCCAGATTGCCGCCCACGAGGAAAGCTTTGGCCTTGAGCGGCTGTTGGAAATTTCCAAAATTGCGTTTGAATTACTGGATGACTACAACATCTGCCGCGTGATTGCGCGCCCCTTTGTGGGCCGCGATGCCGCAAGCTTTAAACGCACCGGCAACAGGCGCGATTTTTCGGTAACACCGCCTGCACCCACCTTGCTGAACCGGTTGGTTGATGATGGCGGCACCGTGCTGGCGGTGGGCAAAATTCACGATATTTTCGCGGGCTCCGGCATCAGTGAAAAAATCAAAGCCACAGGCCTGCCGGATTTATTTGATACCACCATGGAAACACTGGCCCGCGCCGGCGATCGCAGCCTTGTGTTCACCAATTTTGTGGATTTTGATTCCGAGTTTGGCCATCGCCGCAACGTGCCCGGCTATGCGAGCGCCCTTGAATATTTTGATGGGCGGCTACCGGAATTGTTGGCCAAGCTCGGGCCTGACGATTTACTGATTATCACCGCCGATCACGGTTGCGACCCCACCTGGCCCGGTTCCGACCACACCCGCGAACACGTGCCCGTACTTGCCTATGGCGCGGGCTTGGCGCCCGGCTCCTTGGGGCGGCGCAGCACCTTTGCTGATATGGGCCAAACACTGGCCGAACACTTCGGCCTGGCACCGCTTTCGCACGGCACCAGTTTTCTTGGCCACAAGCCAAGCCATTCTATCCAAGACTCTGAGGTAACCCCTGCATGACTCCCCACATTAACGCCAAGGCTGGCGACTTTGCCGAAACCGTATTAATGCCTGGCGACCCGCTGCGCGCAAAATACATTGCAGAAAACTTTTTGGAAAACGCACGGCAGGTTACGGATGTGCGCAATATGTTGGGCTTTACCGGCGAGCACAAAGGCAAACGCATTTCGGTAATGGGCTCGGGCATGGGCATTCCCTCGGCCTCAATTTACGCGCGCGAGCTTATGGCCGAGTACGGCGTGAAATCCATTATCCGTGTGGGCAGCTGTGGTGCTGTGAGTGACGACATCAAGCTGCGCGACTTGGTAATTGGCATGGGTGCCTGCACAGATTCCAACGTCAACCGCGTGCGCTTTAAAGGCTACGACTTTGCCGCCATTGCCGATTACAGCCTGCTGGAAAAGGCAGTGAACGCCGCGCGTGCACGCAATTTACCGGTGCGGGTGGGCAATGTGTTTTCAGCCGACTTGTTCTACACGCCAGATACAGAAATGTTCCAGGTAATGGCCAAGTACGGCGTGTTGGGTGTTGAAATGGAAGCGGCGGGCCTCTATAGCGTGGCCGCGGAAATGGGGGGCAAGGCGCTCGCCATCTGCACCGTTACCGATCACATTTTGCGCGGTGAGGCCATGGCCGCTGCCGATCGCCAAACCTCCCTTACCGACATGATTGAGCTGGCGCTGGAATGTGCCTTGCAAGAGGATTAAGCCATGAACGTGCATGAAATTCGCCACCCACTGGTATGCCACAAGCTTGGAAAAATGCGCGAAGGCGGCATTAGTACACTGCGTTTTCGCCAGCTCGCCGGCGAAGTGGGCGCACTGCTCACCTACGAAGCCACGCGCGATCTGGAGCTTGAACCTTATCAGCTTGATGGTTGGAACGGCCCGGTTGAAGTAGAGCGCATTAAAGGCAAAAAATTCACCGTGGTGCCCATTTTGCGTGCGGGGCTCGGCATGCTCGATGGTGTGCTGGAATTGGTGCCCAATGCCAAAATTTCGGTAGTGGGTATTTATCGCAATGAAGAAACCCTTGAGCCAGTTACCTATTTTGAAAAGCTCGCGCCCGATATTGGCGATCGCTTGGCATTGATTGTAGATCCCATGCTGGCCACCGGTGGCTCCATGATTGCCACCATCGAGCTGTTAAAAAAGCACGGCTGCACCAGTATTCGCGCTTTGGTTTTGGTGGCTGCACCCGAGGGTGTGAAGAAAGTAAATGAACTCCACCCGGATGTGGAAATATTTGCAGCAAGCGTAGACGACGGCCTGAACGAGCAGGGGTACATACTGCCGGGCCTGGGTGATGCCGGCGATAAAATTTTCGGCACCAAGTAAATTACTCACCGCGCACAGCGCGGCTTTCCGTGCGACGGTGCCCGTGGGGATGCGGGCTCGTTGTACGATTTTTTATTTTTGAAGTAGGGAATAACACATGCTTGTACAAGACATTATTCGTCGCAAGCGCGATGGCCAGCCCATGAGCACGGCCGAAATCGATTTCTTTGTAAAGGGCCTAACCGACGGCAGTATTTCTGAAGGGCAGGTGTCTGCACTGGCCATGGCGGTTTTCTTTCGCGATTTGAATCTGGATGAAAACGTTGCACTTACCCGCGCCATGCTGAATTCCGGCACCACCTTGCAGTGGCAGGCGCTCGGCTTGAATGGCCCGGTGCTAGACAAGCACTCAAGCGGTGGCGTGGGCGATAAGGTATCGCTCATGTTGGCGCCTATGCTTGCCGCGTGCGGCGCCTATGTGCCGATGGTCTCTGGCCGTGGCCTTGGCCACACAGGCGGCACGCTGGATAAATTAGACAGCATTCCGGGTTACAACTCTGTGCCGGGCAACGAGCGGCTGCAAGAGGTGGTGGCCAAAGTGGGTTGCGCCATTGTGGGCCAAACCGAAACACTGGCACCGGCAGATCGCCGCTTTTACGCCATTCGCGATGTCACCGGCACAGTGGAATCGCTGGCGCTGATTACCGCGTCTATTTTGTCTAAAAAATTATCCGCAGGCCTTGATGGCCTGGTAATGGATATTAAAACCGGCAGCGGCGCCTTTGCCGATACACTGGAAAAAGCGCAAGACCTGGGCGGGCGCATTGTAAAAGTGGGCACGGGCTTGGGCTTGCCCATTGCCGCGGTAATTACCGATATGTCGCAAGTGCTGGGCACTACCGCGGGCAATGCGCTGGAAGTGCGCGAAACCCTTGATTACCTCACTGGCCGCGCACGCGAGCCGCGCCTGCATGAAAATGTACTGGCGCTGGGTGAAGATTTATTGGTGCTGGCAAAGCTTGCCCCCGATGCCGCCACTGCCCGCCGCCAGTTGCAGGCAAGCCTGGATAGCGGGCGCGCCACCGAAATTTTTGCGCACATGGTGCACACCCTGGGTGGGCCTAAAGATTTGGTTGAAAACCCGGATGCCCATTTGGAAAAAGCCCCCTTGGTGGTGCCGGTGTACGCCGAGCAAACCGGCTACTTGGCCAGCATGGATACCCGCTCTGTGGGCAACGCCGTGGTGGAACTTGGCGGCGGGCGCAGGCGCGTAGAAGATCGCATTGATCCCGCCGTGGGGCTCACAGAAGTGGCCGCCATTGGTCAGGCGCTGAATGCCGATGCACCTGTGGCATTCGTGCACGCGCGCGATCAAGCCAGCGCCGATGCGGCGGCGGCGCGCATTCGTGCAGCTATTACCGTGGCCGATGCCCCAGCAGCTGCACACAGCGTGATTTTAGAGCGCATAGGGCGCACGCAGTAAGCGTTGAAGGCGGGCTGCCCGGCGTTTTGCCGGGCAAAAAAAGCCTGTAGAACATAAATACCCGCCCACAGCGGGGACGAGAGAGACATCATGACAGCAGTGAAAAAATCACCCCGCAGCGGTAAAAAGCGCGCCGCTGCCAACAATGTGGTAACACCCATGTTTGCCTCGCGCGCCATCGCCGAGCGCAACCCGGGCACTGAATTTCACCCACACTGGCTTGCCGATATCGCCATTAACCAGAGCGCCGTTGAGCGCAGGGTGGCCACCATGAAGGCGCGCCGTTCAGTGAAAAAAGCCTGGCAGTCTGCGTGGTTGTTAAAAGCCATTTCCTGCATTGATTTAACCACCCTCTCCGGCGACGACACCGAAGGCCGCGTGCGCCGCCTGTGCGCCAAGGCGCGCAACCCCGTGCGTGCAGACCTTATAGAAGCACTGGGCGCGCAATCGTTAAACATCACCACCGGTGCCGTGTGCGTGTATCACGTGATGGTGGAAGAAGCGGTAAAAGCTCTGGCTGGCAGCGGCATTCCCGTTGCCGCTGTGTCTACCGGCTTCCCTGCGTGCATGGCGCCGCTGGAAACGCGGCTGGCGGAAATTCGCGCCTCTGTGGCTGCGGGTGCTGCGGAAATTGATATTGTGATTTCGCGCCGCTACGTATTGAACCAGCAGTGGGGCAAGCTCTTTGAGGAAATTTGTGCCTACCGCGAAGCCTGTGGCGATGCCCGCATGAAAACCATTATCTCAACGGGCCAGCTGGCAACCCTCACCAATGTGGCCAAGGCCTCTATGGTGTGCATGATGGGCGGCGCCGACTTTATTAAAACCTCAACGGGCATGGAATCTGTTAACGCTACCCTGCCTGTGAGCCTGGTTATGGTGCGCATGATCCGTAAATACCACGAACTCACAGGCTTTAAGGTGGGCTTTAAACCCGCTGGCGGCATTAGCAAGGCCAAAGATGCGTTGGATTATTTAGTAATGATCAAAGAAGAGTTGGGTGTGGAGTGGCTTAACGCGGCGCTTTATCGCTTTGGGGCCTCAAGCCTGCTGGGCGATATAGAGCGCCAGTTAGAGCACCAGGTTACCGGGTGTTACTCCGCTAGCCACCGCCACCCAATTGCCTAGGAATTTCCCATGAACATTGAACAGATCTTTAACGACATGAGCTACGGACCTGCGCCAGAAGATAATAAAAACGTTGTCAATTGGCTTGCCGAACACGCCAAGGGCTTTGGCTTGTTTATTGATGGCCAGTGGCAAAAACCGGCGGCCGGTAAATACTTTAACAGCGCAAACCCCGCCACCGGCGAACAGCTGGCCAAGCTTGCCCAGGCCTCGGCCAAAGATGTGGATGCCGCCGTTTGCGCTGCACGGGCAGCGCAAGCGGGCTGGCAGGCACTGGGCGGCCATGGCCGGGCGCGCTACCTGTACGCCATTGCCCGCTTGCTGCAGAAACATTCGCGCAAATTTGCCGTGCTGGAAACCATGGACAACGGCAAGCCCATTCGCGAAACCCGCGACATAGACGTGCCTTTGGCCATTCGCCATTTTTACCACCACGCAGGCTGGGCGCAGCTGATGGAAACCGAGCTGCCCAATCACCGGCCGGTGGGTGTTGTGGGCCAGATTATTCCCTGGAACTTCCCCTTGCTTATGCTGGCCTGGAAAATTGCCCCGGCACTGGCCGCAGGCAATTGTGTGGTGTTAAAGCCTGCAGAATTTACAAGCTTGACCGCGCTGATGTTTGCCGAGCTTTGTGAAGAGGCAGGCCTGCCCAAAGGTGTGGTGAACATTGTTACCGGCGACGGCGCCACCGGCGAGCTGATAGTGAAACACCCGGATATCAACAAGCTGGCGTTCACGGGCTCCACAGAAGTGGGCCGGATTTTGCGCCGTGAAACGGCAGGCACTGGCAAAAAGCTCACCCTGGAGCTGGGTGGCAAATCGCCCTTTATTGTGTTCGACGACGCCGACCTAGACAGCGCCGTAGAAGGCCTGGTAGATGCCATTTGGTTTAATCAGGGCCAGGTGTGCTGTGCCGGTTCGCGGTTGCTGGTACAAGAAGGTGTGGCCGAGCAGGTAATCAGTAAACTGCGTGCGCGCATGCAAACCTTGCGCGTGGGCAACCCGCTCGATAAAGCCATTGATATGGGCGCCATTGTTGATCACAGCCAGCGCGAGCAAATTGCCAAACTGGTAGCGCAAGGCGTGGCTGAAGGTGCCACTCTTTGGCAGCCAGATGCCGCAGTGCCCGAAGGCGGCTGCTTTTACCCGCCCACCTTGCTCACTAATGTAGACAGCAGCAACACAGTGGCCAACGTGGAAATTTTCGGCCCGGTGCTTTCGGTGCTGACCTTCCGCACGCAACAGGAAGCGGTGCAGCTGGCCAACAATACCCGCTATGGTTTGGCGGCTAGCGTGTGGTCTGAAAATATTAATCGCGCCCTGGATGTGGCGCCGCAAATTAAAGCCGGCGTAATCTGGATCAATACCACCAACCAGTTTGATGCCGCCTGCGGTTTTGGTGGCTACCGTGAATCGGGCCTCGGCCGTGAAGGCGGGCTTGAGGGTTTATACGAATACCTGGCGCCCACGCCTTTTACCGCCAGCAAAGAAAAGCCGGTGCAAAAAGCGCAGGCTAAAAACCAGGAGCACACGCTGCCGGCCATTGATCAAACCACCAAGTTCTACATTGGCGGCAAGCAAGTGCGCCCCGACGGCGGCGCCAGTTTGCAGGTTGTGGGTGCCGATGGCTCGGTGATTGGCTGGGTGGGCGAAGGCAATCGCAAAGACATTCGCAACGCCGTAGAGGCCGCCAACGGTGCCGCCGGCTGGAGTGGCGCCAGTGGCCACAACCGCGCGCAGATTTTGTATTTCCTGGCCGAAAACCTGAGCTACCGCGCGGCGGAATTTGCCCGTCGCTTGCAACAAAGTACGGGCCATGATGCCGCGCGCTGTGAGCGCGAGGTAGAGGCCACGGTTGAGCGTTTATTTTATTACGCCGCCTGGGCCGACAAATACGAAGGGCGTGTGCATCAGCCGCCGATGCGCGGCGTCACCCTGGCCATGAACGAGCCCTTTGGTGTGGTTGGCCTGGCCTGCCCAGACAACGCGCCGCTGCTTTCTATGGTGTCGCTGTTGGCACCGTTAATGGCCATGGGGAACCGCGTGGTGATGCTGCCCTCTGAGCAGCACCCGTTGATTGCCACAGATTTTTACCAGTTGCTGGAAACCTCAGACGTACCCGGCGGCGTGGTGAATATTGTCACCGGTGAGCGTGACTCGCTGGTCAAGGTGCTGGCCGAACATTTGCAGGTAGATGCGCTGTGGTATTTCGGCTCGGCGGCCGGCAATGCCGCCGTAGAGCTTGCCTCGGTGGCCAATCTCAAGCGCACCTGGGCGCAGGGCGGCGGTGAATACGATTGGTTTGCACAAGATACCCAAGGCACCCGCTTTTTGCAGGAGGCAACCCAGGTGAAGAATATTTGGGTGCCCTATGGCGATGCCATTCAGTCTGGCGGTGGTTACTGATCAAAGCTGTGCTTAAATTAACTTAATTTGCAGGCCTACGGGCCTGTTTGCTTGTTTGCATATCTGTCTAATGGTAGAAAGTTAACCGATTAACTTATGGTTGCGTGAGCCGTTTCACCGGCCATAAGTCTGCATTACTACTATCTCTAAAAATCAATGAGGAAGAGACCATGAGCAGCCAGCACCCCGCCAAGCACCGCTTTATACGAGCGGCTCTAGGTGCAGCCATTGCAGCCAGCTTCAGTGCCACAGCGGTACAGGCGCAAGACGAATTCATTCTGGAAGAGGTAATTATTACCGCCCAGAAGCGCCCCCAGGGTTTGCAGGAAGTGCCTATTTCGGTAGCGACGCTCTCCGGTGACCGCATGGACGCCATATTCAACGATGGTTCAGACATTCTGGCCCTGGCCGCACGGGTGCCGGGTTTGTATGCCGAATCTTCCAATGGCCGCGCTTCACCGCGCTTTTACATTCGCGGCCTGGGTAATGTGGATTTCGATTTGGCCGCCTCACAGCCGGTTTCTGTAGTGATGGACGACGTGGTGATGGAAAACGTGGTGCTGAAAAGCTTCCCGCTGTTTGACGTGCGCCAGGTAGAAGTGGTGCGTGGCCCACAGGGCACCCTGTTTGGCCGCAACACCACCGCCGGTGTGGTGAAGTTCGACACCCGCCGCCCCACCTTTGAAAACGAAGGCTTCGTAAACCTCACCGCTGGCACCCTGGGTACCCGCAATCTTGAGGCTGCCTACGGCGGCGCGCTGGTTGAAGACAAACTGGCCGCCCGCGTTTCTGTGCTGTCTCAGCAGCGCTCAGACTGGATCGACAACGAATTCACCGGCGAAGACGAAGCCATGGGTGGCTTCACTGAAAACGCCATTCGCGGCCAGCTGTTGTGGACGCCCACCGATGACTTCAGCGCTTTGCTGACCCATCAGGATCGCGACCTCAACGGCACCTCGTCTATCTTCCGCGCCAACGTATTCACTACCGGTGAGTCTGGCCTGAACGACAACTTCGACCGCGACGTTGTGGCTTACGATGACGGCGACAACAACCCGCAAGGTGTAGACGGTTCCGGTTCTACCTTAAAGCTGGATTGGGATTTTGGTGAAACGGCGTTGACCATGATCACCTCTTACCAGCGCGCAGAGAGCTTCAGTAAGGGCGATATCGACGGCGGCAACCCCTCGGGCCCGGGTTTCATTCCCTTCCAGGCAGTCACCGAAGATCAGGCCAAGGTGTGGCAGTTCACCCAAGAGCTGCGCATCACCAGCGATTACGAAGGCCCCTTTAACTGGCAGGCGGGTGGTTTTTACTACGACTCATCACTGGACGTAACCACCATCGATGGCTTCTTCGGCCAGACCACAGTCACCCACGACAACACCACCTGGGCGCTGTTTGGCCAGGGTACATACGATGTCACAGACGACTGGGATGTAAGCCTGGGCTTGCGTTATACCTACGATGAGAAAACCCTGGAAGTGGGCGAGCAAAACGTAGACGGTTTTGCGTTGGTGATAAATGCCGCCAGCATTCAAACCTACGAGCCCGTTGAAGTGGACGATGGCCGCATGGGTTGGGAGCTTTCCACCAACTATCAGGTTACCGATCACTCAAGCCTATTCGGGCGTATTGCCAACGGCTTCCGCGCGCAATCTATTCAGGCGCGCGATGTAGCCTTTGAAGGCAACCCGTCGGTGGCCGATGCAGAAACCATTACGTCTTTCGAGCTGGGCTACAAGGCCGACCTGCTTGAGCGCCGCATGCGGTTGAACGTGGGCACCTTCTACTACCAGGTAAACGACATCCAGTTGTCTGCCATTGGTGGTGCCAACAACGGCAACAGCCTGCTCAATGCCGATAAAGGCGTAGGCTACGGTTTTGAAGTAGACCTCGAATACGCGGTAACCGATAACTTCTTCGCCACCGCCGGCGTAGGTTATGCGAAAACCGAACTGCAAGATAAAAACCTGGCCACCGCGCCTTGCGGCTCTGGCCAGTGCACGGTGCTGGATCCACTTGACGGCAACGGCAATGCCCTGCTCGATGGTAACCCCTTCCAGGCAGCGCCCGAGCTCACCGCTAACCTGACGCTGCGCTATGCGGTGCCGGTAAGCAGTGGTGAGTTCTACGGCTTCACAGACTGGGCCTACCAGGGTGAAACCAACCTTGCGTTGTATGAATCCGAAGAGTTTCAGACTGATGGCCAGTTTGAAGGCGGTATGCGTTTGGGCTACATCAACGACAACCACGGTTATGAAGTGGCGCTCTATGGCCGCAACATTACCGATGAGGAAAACGTGAAGGGCTTTATCGATTTCAACAACAATACCGGCTTCGTAAACGAGCCGCGTACCTTTGGTGTTGATTTCCGCATGGATTTCTAAGCGGAATTACCTAGCATTAAAGGCCCGGATTTCCGGGCCTTTTTTATGGAAGTTAATTATGAAAGTTGTCTTGGGGTTGGCCTTAGTTGGCATGTGCATGACACAGGCTTGCCTGGCACAAAACTGGCAAACCGTGGCGCAACAAGCGCTTGCGGCCGTGGTAAAAATTGAAGTAAAAGGGGAGCATAAAACACCTGATGTGCCTAAGGAATTAGCCAAGTTTTTTAGCGACAGGCAAGTGGGTGCTAGAGAAAGTACTACAACAGGCAGTGGTTTTTTGATCTCCGCAGATGGGTTGATTCTTGGCGCTTATTCAACATTGGAGGGCGCCAAAGACGTGCAGGTTACGCTACAGGATGGGCGCCGCTACGGTGCACGGCTTTTGGGGAGTGACCCACTGCTAGACGTGAGCCTGCTCAAAATAGAGGCTCAGGGGTTGCCCGCAATCAAGCTTAACACCCGGCAATTGGTAAAAGTGGGTATGCCAGTGGCTACGCTGGGTTTCCCTTTTACGCTTGATGCCTCCTTGACAACGGGTGTGGTCAGCAATCCGGCGATCCGCAGTATGGGAGCCGCCTGGCTGCCCTATATTCAGACCACCGTCTATACCAACCGGGGGCAGGCCGGAGGCCCGCTACTCAATGCCGAGGGCGAGGCCATTGGCGTAATCAGTGCCATTTTGGCCGTTGGGCCGCAGTTTTCGGGTATTTCATTCTCGGTACCCATGGCACTTATCCATGAAGTGATGCCTGCCTTAACTTCGGGTGAGCCGGTGGTGCGCCCGAGTGTTGGGCTTGTGGGTGACAACATCTGGTTGAAGCAAGAGGGCGCCGAATTTGAGCGCCAGTGGGCTGTGGTGAATCAAGTCGTCAAAAATGCGCCAGCCCACCGCGCAGGTTTTAAAGAAGGTGATGTGATTGTGGCTATTAACCAGCAGCCGATACATAGCTGGCTGCAGTTGGCCGAACAGGTGGGCAGAAGCAAAGCCGGGCAAGAATATGTTGTGGAAGTTCGCCGCGCAGGCAAGACAGTAAATTTAATTTTGGTTCCTGAGGTGCAGGCGCCATGGGGTGAAAATTAATGGCGTGAGAGCGCCAAGGTACGATTGGATAGTTCAGGAGCACATAAAAGCTATAGGGTGAGCTTTTGTGCTCCTATTTGGTAAAAGCCCAAGCGTGCGCTGCGGCCCCCAAATTCATCTCCATACATCGCTTAGAAACTCTGCCATATAGGTAGGTAGTTTCAAGGTCTGTCTTTCATGGAGGCTTAAACCATGGGGCAGCAGTGCGCATCATTCGGCTTTCTCCACCGTAAAAAAAGCCCCGCTAATGCGGGGCTCAGTTATGGTATGACTATGCAGGTGTTAGCTGCAGTAGGGCATTACATTTCTTTGGTCAGGCGGATACCGAACTCGCTGGCATCGTTGCTGAGCATCACCAACACATAGTCGCCGGTGTTCAGGCGGGCGTTGTCGTAGCGCTCATCGGTAATGTTGCGGCCGTACAGGCTCGCAGACCAGTTGCCATCGTGATTGCGGTAGGTGATGTCCATGTTGATTAACGCACGGCTATCCATTTTGGTTAAACGGCCCGGGTCTTTGCTGGGCTCGCCGTACATTTCGCTGCGGTAAGACCAGTCGGCACGGAAGCTCAGCTCGCCCGAATCCAGGCCCAGGGTGTACTCGGGGCTGATGGAGGCGGTGAGTTCCGGCGTTAAGGGCGCGGCCGCATCGTCGTCATCTACGTCGGCATCTATGTAGCCCAAGGTGGTGTGCAGCATGAAGCTGTCGGTAATGGCGAGGCTGCTTTCCCACTCGATACCGCGTGATACCTGGTCTACCAACAGGTTGCGGGTTTCAAAGCCGCCGCCGCTGGTGGTGCTCACCTGGTAGGGCAAATCCGAGTAAATGGTGTTAAACAGCGCCAGGCTCATTTTGAGGTTGTCCAGCGGCGTGCCCTTGATACCCACTTCATAGTTCATGGCCGTGACGTTGTCGTTGGCCTCAAAGCAGTTGGGGCGCGCGAGCTCGCCGGTGCCGAAATTGAAGCTGCCAACCAGGCAGTAAGGGCGCGCGGGGTATTGGCCGGAGGTGTAGCCGTTTTGAATGGTGGCGTAACCGCTCAGGTTTTGTGTTACGTCGAAATTGGCGGCCAGCTCCCAGCTGATTTCATCCCAGTCGCGTGTATTACGCTCTTCAATGGTTTCAAACAAAATGGTGTGTGCGCTTTTTTCATCTTGCGTATAGCGCAGGCCACCGGAAAGGCGCAGGCCATCGTTTACGTGATAACCCAGGTTGCCGTAAATGGCAGTGCTTTCCAGATCTTGTGCCAGGTAAAAGTCGCTCGGGGCGCCACCGTTGAATACGGTGTCGTCCTGGAAGTTGTGACCTTGCTCTTCAAAATAGTAGAGGCCGGTTACGAAATCCCACGCGCCCATTTCACCGTCTAGCTGGAATTCCACCGAGCGTTGGTCGGCTTCACCTTCTTCTGGGAACGACAGGAAATCCGCTTCAATGCTGTCGTCGTCCAGGCCCGAGGTGTACTCCGAGTGGCGATCGCTGTAGAGCACCTTGGCGTGCAGGCTGTCTGAAATATCGTAATCGAGGGTGAGTGAGTAACCGGCGGCCTTGTTGGTAACTTCGGTTTGATTCAGCTGGCCGGTGGCGTTGTCGTATGGATCGTTTGCGCGATCGCTGTTGCGATAGCCCGCTTGGTATACGGCCCCATTGGGCAGCTCGTCAATCAGCGTGGTGTAGGGGCGCAGGCCGTTCTTGCCGTCATTGGCGTCGGCTGCAAAGGTTACTGTGAGAGCATCGGTGGGCGTCCAGCGCGCGGCAACGCGGCCAGAAAAATCTTGCAGCTCGCCCACGTCCATATCGGCCTGAGGCAGGTTGGTGAACTCGCCAATGCCATCGCGGCTTTGGTAGGCCAGGCTACCGGATACCGCCAGGGTGTCGGTGAGCGGGGCGCTTGCGTAGATGTCGCCGTTCAGGCGTCCGCGGGTACCGAACTCGGTGCCCAGGTGCAGCTCGGGCTCTTCGGCCGGGCCACGGGTAATGATGTTAATGGCACCGCCAATGGAGTTGCGCCCGTAGAGTGTGCCCTGTGGGCCACGCAGTACTTCTACGCGCTCGATGTTAGACAAGCTCCAGTTTTGCCCCACCTGCCGGCCGAGGTATACGCCATCTACATACACGCCTACGCCCGGATCTGTGGTGATCAGGTGATCTTGTAAGCCGATGCCGCGAATAAAGGCGTTGTTCGATGAGGTGTGGCCCGCCGAGAAACCCGTGATGTTGAGGTTGGGCACAAATTTGCCGATATCGGTGAGGTCACTGATACCCTGCTTTTCCATGGTGTCGCTGGTGAAGGCGCTGATAGCTACAGGCACATCGTAGATGCTTTGCTCGCGCTTTTGCGCGGTAACCACAACTTCTTCGAAATAGCTGTTGCTTTCGTCTGTTTGTGCCCAGCTCATGCCTGAGGCCAGGGCCAGTGCAATACCGGCGACCAGGGGTTTGGTGTGCATCTCTGTCATCCTCTTTGGAGTTATATTTTAACTTTTGGGTGCTCGGGTGGGTGTAGCGTTTGCGAGGGCTGCTGGCACTTAAGTGCCAAAACATGTCCGGTTGGTTAAGTTATTGGCCGGCCCCTGGGCTGTCAAGCATATTGTGGCCCAGGGGAGATCCAGCGAGCCCCTGTGCAGTAAGGCCCACTCGGGAGTGGGCCTTACAGCGCATTATTTACCGTTTAGCGTTGTGCACGCTTTTCCATAAGTGCCAGCAGCTGGTCTTTCACATGGCCAAGCTCCGGCTTGTGCTCGCGAATTTCTTCCAGGGTGAGGCCGTGCAGTTCGTGTGGGAACACCAGCCACTGATCGGTTTTGTGGATGTAGAAATCCGGGTCTTGATCTGTCTGGTTATTGCCGGGCTTGAAGTAGGGCGTGGCCACTTTGATGTCGGGCGTGTTTTTACGGCACATGGCCTTCAAATCTTTAATGGCCTGCTGCACGCTAAGTCCGGAATCGTACACATCGTCTACAAACAGCACCGAGTCTTCCGCGTTGACGTTTTGCACCAGGTAGTTGAGCCCGTGCACAACCACCGTGCGGCTGCGCTCGCCAATACCCGTATAAGACGAGGTGCGAATGGCTATGTGGTCTGTTTTTACATCCAGCACATCCAGCACTTCCTGCACGGCAATGCCCACGGGTGCACCGCCACGCCATATACCCACAATGTAATTGGGGCGGTAGCCGCTTTCATAAATTTGCAAACCCAGCTGCAGTGAATCCACCAACAATTGTTGGGCGCTGATATAGGTTTTTTCCATGAAGGCTTCCCCGAGAAAAAAGCGGCGAATTTACACCAGTGCGGTTAAAAATCAACCGCATGGCCAGAATTAGCGCTAAGTCTGCGCTAGCCACCGGCCGGGCGCAATAAATCTTAGCTTAAATCCCGCTTAATTAAAGAAACATTTCCCGATCAAACCTGTTGCGCGCCCTAGCTTGCCAAAACCTGACCATACCGTTGGGTTAGTTTGGGGCAGAGGTGCACTTTGGCAGTGCATGGCATCCGAGGCGCTGCCCGTCGCTTCATACGCACGTGTGGCGCGGGCGGCGTAGGTTGCTGCCAAAGTGTGAGCAATGCGATTAAGTTATTGTTTTAATTAGTATTTAATAGTTTTTATGGCGTGGTTTGTTGGTCATAAAAAGTTCAAATTTAAGCCGAAAGCCTTAATTTCATTGCAATTTATATTGGTAACATAGCTGCGTCACACGTCTGTCATATGGCGTGCCGACAATCACGCAACATTTAGCTTTGACTATTTGGTCAGCAATGCTTGCCCTTGTGGTAAATGCAGAATGAGAGCTGTAGCGGTGTTTCACCGAGTGTTGGTGAAGGCCTGGCAGGGCTGGCCATAACAATAAATAAACAGATGCTGCGCAAAGCGGCCTGGAATCCAAAACCCAAGCATAGGAATGAGGGTGAACAACCATGAATGTTAAGAACTTATCTCGCAAGCCGTTGGCGCTTAGCGTGCTTTTGGCGTTGGGCGGCGCTGATGCCCTGGCTCAGGATACCTCCTCCGGTATTCGCGGCCTGGTTACCGGCCCCGATGGCAACCCCGCAGGCGCGACCCGTGTGATTATTGTGCACGAGCCGTCAAACAACACCACCGAGGTGGTTACCAACAGCTCGGGCCGCTTTACAGCCAATGGCCTGCGCGTGGGTGGGCCTTACAAGATTGTTGTGGATTCCGATGTTTACCAGGATGCCCAATACAAAGATATTTTCCTGAAGCTGGATGAGCCGCTGCGCTTCTCGGCCGCGCTGCAAGGCGGCACCATGGAAGAGATGACGGTAACGGCCGAGCAATTTTTGCGTGAGGGTAACTCGGGTACTTCCAGCGTATTTGGCGCAGATACCATTGCCAAAACGGCCTCTATGGATCGCGACATCAAAGATTTGGTGCGGCTGAACCCGCTTGCGGTGGTGCACCCGGGTGCAGATAACGAACTGTCTGTTGCGGGTATGAACCCACGCTTTAACAGCCTGACTGTTGACGGCATCAGCCAGAACGACGATTTTGGTTTGAACTACAACGGCTACCCAACCCGTCGCTCGCCAATTTCTACCCAGGCGCTTGAGGCGATTTCACTGGATACCACGCCCTACAATGTGCGCGCGAGCGGATTCTCCGGTGCGCAAATTAACGCGGTTACCAAATCCGGTGGCAACGAATTCCACGGCTCGGCCTTCTACGAAACCCGCGGCGACGAGCTGGGCGGCACTGCGCAACCCGATGGCCCGAAAGGCGATGAAGTGGATCTGGATTACGAGCGCACCAACTGGGGCCTCACCTTTAGTGGCCCCATTTTACAAGACACCCTCTTCTTCTTTACCAGTTACGAAAAGTACGAATCGCCCACAGCGCAAGAGTGGGGCCCCGATGGTGCGGGCCTTGCCAACAGCGTCAACCTGAGTGAGGCGGGCTATAACGAGGTGCGCAGCGCCATTAACAGCCGCTACGGTTTGGATGTGGGCGACTGGCGTGCAAGCCCGAACGAAGAAGACGAAAAGTTTTTGGGTAAGCTGGATTGGAACATCAGCGACGATCAGCGCGTGTCGTTAACTTACCAATACACCGAGGGTAACTCGCTGGAGTTCAGCGACTCGCGGTCCAACCGTTTTTACAGTGCCGGTGGTGCTTACAACAAAACGGAAACCCTGAAAAACTGGGCAGGCCAGTGGTACTCAAGCTGGTCAGACAATTTTTCTTCCGAGCTGAGTGTGAACTACAAAGATGTCGTGACCGAGCAGGTGTCGCTAAACGATGGCATGCCCGCTATTGTTGTTTTTCATGAAAACACCGAAGTGCACTTGGGTTCAGACCCGAACCGCCACGGCAACGAGCTGGAAAATCAGCGCTTTGGCCTGGAGTGGGTGGGCGAATACCTGATGGGTGATCACACCCTGTCGTTCGGTGCCAAGTACGACAAGATGGAAGCGTTTAACCTTTATGTGTACAACGCCAACGGCTCCTTCGAGTTTGATAGCCTGGCAGACCTGAACGCGGGTAATGCGGCAGTGTCTTACGACAACGCCTACACCAACGTAAAAGAAGATGCCGGCGCCAACCTGAGCATGGTAACTACCAGCCTGTTCGTGCAAGACACTTGGGCTATGACCCACAACTTCGAGCTGACCTACGGCTTGCGCTACGAGAAGATCACCGCCAATGAGGCGCCCAACTACAACAGCAACTTTGAAGCCAACTACGGGTTTTCAAACCAGGAAAATCTGGACGGCAAATCAATTTTGTTACCACGCTTGGGCTTCACCTGGGATATTCAAGACGATTTGCGCTTGAAAGGTGGCGTTGGTCGCTTCTCTGGCGGCCAGCCCAATGTATGGCTGGCCAACTCCTGGAGCAACGACGGTGTAACTTATGTAAGCGCCGGTGAGAACGACTACACGGGCCTCACCTCGCTCACTATTCCCGCCGACATGCTGCTCGATGAAACCGATCGTGGCGACGGTTCTACCAACGTGATAGACCCACGCTTTGACCTGCCTTCCGATTGGCGCGCGGGCCTTGATGTGTCTTACGTGTTGCCCTACGAGGTAGACCTGAACGCTAGCTACACCTACATCAAGCAAGACAACCCCGTGATGTGGTTCGACCTGGCCCGTGAAGAAATTGGCACCACTGTGGATGGCGGCCGCAAGATTTACCAGCCCACCCGTGGTGATAACTACGACCTGGTGCTAACCAATTCCGACAAAAACGGTAACAGCCAGATTTTCTCAACCAGCTTGTTCAAGCAGTGGGATAACGGCCTGTCTTCAAGCTTCTCTTACACCCATCAAGACATTGATGAAGGCACCTACGGTGGCAGCTCAACGGCGCACTCGAACTTCCGCTACGCCCCCGGCATTAACCGCAACGAAGTGTACATGGGCCGCGGTAACTACGAAGTTGAGCACCGCTTTGTATTGAGCCTGAATTACGACACCGAGTTTGTAGAGGGCTACCGCTCTACTTTTAACCTCTACATGCAGCGCATGTCTGGCAAGCCGTTCAGCTATGCATTGGGTGCGTTCCGCGATGGCGACCTGGGTGATCAATCCAAGTTCAACAGTGCAAACAACTACCTGCCCTATGTGCCCACCGGTGCTGATGATCCGGCCATGGCCTATGGCGACGGTACTGGCAGCGCGCTCACCTACGATGAAATCATGGAAATTTTCAACGCCGCAGGTTTGGGTAAATACGCAGGCGGCTATGTGCCTAAGAATGTGGGCACCCAACCCTGGCAAACCCAGATGGACCTGAAGTTCACCCAGGAAATTCCTGGCTTTATGGAAGGCCACCGCGGTGTGATTGAACTCACCATGAACAACGTGTTGGATTTCCTGAACGACACCGGCATTTACGAAAACGACATGGGCCGCATTCGCTACAAGCGTTTCAACGATCGCGCAATTGTTGATTACGATGTAATCAACGGCCAGTACGTTTACCGTGAAGCCTTTGGTGGCACCGACCTTCGCAACTGGGATACCTACGATGCTGAAGCCTCCACCTGGGCGCTGAAAGTTGGCGTGCGCTACGAGTTTTAATCGCGTGTGCTAGATCCTCACAACCCCGGCCCTGTGCCGGGGTTTTTTTTAGGTAAAAATTGGCGCTTTGTCATTGTGTTGACGTTTTAGCAGCTTACGTTAATGGATGACCGCCAAGAAGGCTGTGAAAGTCGCGCGGTTTGGCCTGTTGAACCGCCGCCGGGTTTTCAGTGGTGCTATGGCGCTCGCGCGTGTGAACGCAATTGCAGGCGTGCTGCGCCCAACGTTCAATTTGCAAAGGTAATTACAATGAAAAGATTACGCTTGTTGAAATGTGTATTCATTGCGGGGTTGCTTGGCGTGCCTGTGGCTAGCTTGGCAAACGTGATTAATGGTGACTTTGAAACCTGGAGTGGGTCTTCACCGGATGGCTGGACAACCATCGACAGTGGTATCAGCGTGACTAAATCCACTGCCGTTGTGCATAGCGGTTCTGCGGCGGCTGCGGTAAATGTCACCACCGGTTCGCAATCTTCAACAGATTTTAGGCAGTCGGTGAGTGTGAGCGCCGGGGAGACATACGATTTTTCTGTGTGGGTACAACATACTGAAGGCCGTGTTAAAGCGCGATTGTATGTAGATGGCTACCAAGGCTATTCAGACAACGGGTTAATAAATCAGTGGCAGCAACTGAGTCACAGTTACACCGCAACTTTTACGGGCACCATTGAGGTGGGGCTCAGGTTTTATGATCAATCGGGATTTGATGGCGCAGAAGTTGTCTACCTGGACGACTACACACCCAGTGCAGGTTCAGGAGGTGGCGCAGGAGGTGATGTAGACGGCTACTATAATGCCGCCCAGGGCCTCAGTGGTTATGCCTTAAAAACCGCACTGCACAATATTATTAAAGATCACAATGTGCAGGGTTACAGCGCCCTTTGGGGCTTTTATGCCGCCCATGAAGTGGATAATTACTACGAGCAAGATGGCAGCATTCTGGATATTTACTCTGAAAATCCCTCGGCTCCTGAGGCCTACACCTATACCGCAGTGGCTGATCAATGTGGCAGCTATTCCGCCGAAGGCCATTGTTACAATCGCGAGCACAGTTTTCCGCGCTCCTGGTTTGGTGGCGCAATCGAGCCAATGAATTCCGATGTGCACCACATATTCGCAACCGACGGCTATGTAAACGCCCTGCGCGGCAGCTACCCCTTTGGTGAGGTGGCGAGTGTGATAGCAGCCACCAGCAATGGCAGCCGTTTAGGTGATGGGCAGTTAAGCCAAGGCTACACGGGGGTGGTGTTTGAGCCCATAGATGAATTTAAAGGCGATGTGGCCCGTGCGTATTTTTACATGGCAACCCGCTATGAAAATGTGATTGGCGCCTGGGCATCCAACAGCAGCTATAGCGACGCCGTGCTTGATGGGAGCGGCCAAAAAGTATTTGAAACCTGGATGCTCTACCTGCTGATTGATTGGCACAAGGCCGACCCGGTAAGCCAAAAAGAGATTGATCGCAATAACGCGGCGCACGCCTACCAGGGTAATCGCAACCCGTTTATTGATCACCCCGAATACGTGCAGGCTATTTGGGGCCATTGACGCAAAGGCGCGCGGCGGTGCAGTGGTTCGCGCGTCGCGCTAGCGCTTTTTGGGCGGTGTTAAGCCGCAGCCTTTGAGGATCATGTGGCTCAGGAAATCCGCAATTTGCTCCACCATGGCGGGCTCGTACTCGGCGCGATTCATGATGGTGAGCACCTGGGTGTCGAAATCTGCGTAGTGCTGGGTGGAAGACCAGATTAAAAAGATCAATTGCACCGGGTCTACCTTGTCCATGCGGCCTTGGCTAATCCAGCTTTCCATTACCTGCGCGCGGGCACGCACCCAGGTGCGCATGTCTGAGCGGAAGTAGTCTTTCAGGTGTGGTGCGCCCTGAATAACTTCCATGGCAAAGAGCTTGGAGGCCCGTGGGTGCGAATAAGAAAGCGCCACTTTCTTGCGCACAAAGGCATCCAAGGCCACGGCTGGGTCGTCTGCTTCGGTAATGGTGTCGAAGAAGTCGTTCCACATCGAGATGATGTTGTTGAGGATGGTAACGTACAGGTTCGATTTACTTTTAAAGTAGTAGTGCACATTGGCCTTGGGCAGGCCTGCGCGATCGGCAATGGCCTGAATGCTGGCGCCCCGGTAGCCGTGTTGTACAAATTCCTCTTCTGCGGCGCTCAGAATATTGGCGAGATTGTCTTCGCGAATCTTGCCGGCCTTGTATTTGCCAGTGGGCGTTTCCTTGGGGTCGAAATCCTGGCCGTTATCTATTACAGGTTTATTCATGCGCTTGTTCAGTGTGTTAGAGGAGGGCGGCCTATGCCGCAGGCACTTTATACCATATTCGTTCAACGGGCGTGAGGTCAGGTATCCTGCGGGGGCTGCGGCCTGTGCTAGCGTTAGAGAGGGGAGTTCAATCGCATATTTTCAAATGTTGGCTATTTAGACAGGTTTTTGTTTAAATGGCGCGATAACAAGAACCCAGGCACGGAGGATAGCCGGTGCGCTTTTGGTTAAATGGTCATCAAACCACAGTAGACGATGCCTCAGCAGACACCACAGTGCTGCAGTATCTGCGTGCCAGCCGCACAAGCTTGGGTACCAAAGAGGGCTGCGCCTCGGGTGATTGCGGTGCCTGTACGGTGCTGGTGTCTGGTTCCCAAGGCGAGGGCCCAGGTGGCGCGCGCTACCAGGCGGTGAACAGCTGCCTGCTGCCCTTGGGGAGTGTGCAAGAGCGGCAGTTACTCACCGTTGAAGGTCTTTCCTGCGGCGCACAGTTACACCCGGCGCAGCAGGCGTTGATCGATTATCACGGCTCTCAATGTGGCTTTTGTACGCCGGGTTTTGCGATGTCGCTGGCCGCTGCCGCACAGGCAGCCAGCCCCGAAGATACCGAGGCCCGGCGTGCCCAGGTGTTGGATGCCATTTCAGGCAATTTGTGCAGGTGCACGGGCTACAAGCCCATTGTGGAGGCCGGCATAGCGGCCTGCGGGGCCGGTGCTGAATTGCCCTATGTGGCAGCCGCAGCCAAGCCCGCAGCCGAGCCCTTGAGGGGCTTTTTTCAGCCAGAAACCGAAACCGAATTGCGCGAACTGCTAGCGGCGCACCCGGAGGCGCGCATTATTGCCGGCGGTACCGATTTAATGCTGGAGGCCACCCAGGCCTATCAATCCCTCGCACCGCTGATAGACGTGAGCCGGATCCCAAGCCTCACCCGCATAGACAGCGCCGGCGACACCCTGTGTATTGGCGCGGGCTCAACCTACAGCGCCCAAGAGCAGGCACTGGCAGACATAGCGCCTGAGTATGTGGCGTTTCTGGCACGCCTTGGCTCGCGCCAGATTCGCAATCGCGCAACCCTGGGCGGCAATATATGCAATGCATCGCCCATTGCCGATACCCCGCCCTGGCTGCTGGTGCAGGAGGCCGAATTGATTATTGGCAAACCAGAAGGCGGCTTTCGTTACGAGCGGCTGGAAGATTTTTATCTGGATTACAAAAAAACCACCTTGCGCGCCGGTGAATACCTGGCCGATGTGCGCTTGAGCCGTGCGCGCTTGGCCTGCGCGGCCAAACTCTACAAGGTGAGTAAACGCTATGAAGACGATATATCCGCCGTGTGCGGCGCCTTTTTAATAAACCCCAACAATCAATTGCGCATCGCCTTTGGCGGCATGGCCGCCACGCCCAAGCGGGCACGGCTTACCGAGGCTTTTATTAATAAACAGCCTTGGCAAACGGCAGAAAATTGGGAGGCAGTTGTCGCGCAGGCGGGCGAGTATTTAGCGCAAGATTTCACACCGCTAACCGATGTGCGCGCCTCAAAAGATTACCGCTTGCAGCTCGCCCACAACTTACTGCGCAAAGCCTGCAGGGCCTGGGCGCTGGGCGCGGAT
Source organism: Simiduia sp. 21SJ11W-1 (assembly GCF_024138675.1). Taxonomy (NCBI): domain Bacteria; kingdom Pseudomonadati; phylum Pseudomonadota; class Gammaproteobacteria; order Cellvibrionales; family Cellvibrionaceae; genus Simiduia; species Simiduia sp. 21SJ11W-1. Next base: position 391,257 of record NZ_CP090959.1, read on the forward strand.
GCCGAGGCGGGTGTCTATGCGTAAACTCACCGAAGGCCACGCCCATAAAGGCAAACCAGACGCGACCCCCACAGCGCGTGTGGCCACACCTGAACGTTTGCAGCCAGCAGGCACGCAACCACTGGGCTGCCAAACGCCCCATGAATCGGCGCATCTACATGTTACCGGGCGCGCACAATATGTAGACGACGCGCCTGTGCCCGAGGGCCTGTTGTACGTGGCCACGGGCCAGTCTGTGCACGCCCATGCAGACATTACCGCGTTGGATCTAACCGAAGTGAAGCGCGCGCCGGGTGTGGTGGATGTGGTGGTGCAGGGCGATATTCCTGGCAAAATTGATGTGGCGCCGGTGTATTCCGGTGACCCGCTGCTGGCCGGCGACAGTGTGCAGTATGTGGGCCAGCCGATCTTTGCCGTGGCAGCCACAAGTTTTGCCGCCGCCCAGCGGGCGGTGCAACGCGCGCAGGTAAGTTACGCCACGAAGCCTGCCGTGCTTGAAATAAAAGACGCCCTCGCCCAGGAAAGTTTTGTGCTGCCCCAGCACCGGCTGCTCATGGGCGACCCGGATGCCGCCATTGCCAATGCGCCCCACACGCTTGCCGGCGAAATCTATGTGCGTGGCCAGGAGCACTTTTATCTTGAGGGCCAAATCAGCCAGGCCACGCCATTGGAAGATGGCGCCATTCACATACTCAGCTCATCGCAACACCCCACCGAAGTGCAAAAGCTTGTGGCCGAGGTATTGGATTTACCTTTTCACAAGGTGGTGGCCGAAGTGCGCCGCATGGGCGGCGGTTTTGGTGGCAAAGAAACCCAGGCCGCACCGCTTGCCTGCTTGGCGGCATTGTTTGCCCAGCGCACCGGCCGCCCGGTGCGCTACCGGATGCCGCGCCACGACGACATGGTGCAAACCGGTAAACGTCACGATTTTTACAACCGCTACCGCGCAGGCTTTGATAGCCGCGGGCGCTTGCTGGGTGTAGATATGATTCTGGCGGGCAAGTGCGGTTACTCGGCGGATTTATCCGACGGTATTGTGGATCGCGCCATGTTTCATGCAGATAACGCCTACTACCTGGGCGCGGCCAGCATCCTGGGTTTACGCTGCAAAACGCACACAGTTTCCAACACTGCGTTTCGCGGTTTTGGTGGCCCCAAGGGTGTGTTGGCGGCCGAGTGCATGATTGACGACATCGCCCGCCACCTGCAGTTAGATCCGCTTGATGTACGCAAAGAAAATTTGTATCAGCCCGGGCGCGACGAAACGCCCTACGGCCAAAAAATTTCACAGCACCAGCTGCCCGATATTGTGGCGGCCCTTGAGCAATCCTCAGATTACCGCGCGCGCAGGCATGCCATCGGCCAATACAATGCGCGCCACTCGGTAACCAAAAAGGGGCTGGCGCTTACGCCCGTGAAATTTGGCATTTCTTTTACTGCCAAGCATTTGAACCAGGCCGGTGCACTCTTGCACATCTACACAGATGGCAGCATGCAAATCAGCCACGGCGGCACAGAAATGGGCCAGGGCCTGTACACCAAAATTCAACAAATTGTGGCCAATGCCTTTGGGCAACCCTTGGCGCAGGTGGCCGTGGTGTCTACCCGTACCGACAAAGTACCCAACACCTCGCCCACGGCGGCCTCATCGGGCACCGATTTAAACGGCATGGCAGCACTCAACGCCTGTGAAAAAATCAAAGCGGATTTGTGCAGCTTTGCGTGTGCGCATTTTAATGTGCAGCCAGCGGATGTGGCCTTCGCCGAGGGTCAGGTAAGGCTGGGGGCTGCGCGCATGGGCTTTACGGAATTTATCCAGCTGGCCTACCTAAACCGCGTGCCGCTGTCGGCTGCGGGGTTTTACCGCACGCCAAAAATTCATTACGACCGCGCCACCGCCAAGGGCCGGCCGTTTCTGTATTTTGCCAATGGCGCAGCGGTAAGCGAGGTGATTATTGATACCGAAACCGGCGAGTACCGCGTCACCCGCGTAGACATCTTGCACGATGTGGGCGCCTCACTGAATCCGGCCATTGACGTGGGGCAAATTGAAGGCGGCTTTATTCAGGGTATGGGTTGGCTCACCAGCGAAGAGCTGCTGTGGGATGACAAAGGCCGGGTGATTTCCAATAGCCCTGCCAATTATAAAATTCCCACCGCCCACGATGTGCCCACAGAATTTAACGTGCAGCTATTTGATCAGGCCAACGCAGAGCCTACAGTGCATCGCTCCAAGGCTGTAGGCGAGCCACCGCTGATGTTGGCCATCTCTGTGTGGGCCGCGCTGCGCGATGCCTGCGCCTCTGTGGCCAATTACCGTTTTAGCCCAACACTCAATGCACCCGCCACGCCGGAGCAGGTGTACTGGGCCGTTGAACAGGCGCGCGCGTTTAATGCCCGTGGGGGTGTGCATGAATAACCTTAAATGGGCTCAGGCCATTAACCATTGCCAGCAAGCAGGGCGCGGTTATGTGATTGCCACCATCGTGCATGCCCAGGGTTCAACGCCCCGCGATGGCGGCAGCAAAATGGTTATCGACAATCAGCACACCTACGACACCCTAGGCGGCGGCCAGCTGGAGTTTATGGTGTGCCAGGCCGCCCGCGAGCTGCTGCAAAAAAATACACCCGCCCAGCAATTGCAGCCGTTTCATTTGGCCGCCCAAACCAACCAATGTTGTGGCGGTGCCGTTACTGTGTTGCTTGAATGCTTTCCCGCCTGTGATTGGCAGCTGACTATTTTCGGTGGCGGCCATGTGGCAAAAGCGCTGCTGGCCATTGTGGGCGAGCTGCCCATGCAGGTGCGGTTTATTGACTCGCGCACCGGCATGTTGCCCGAGGCGCTGCCTGCCAATTGCCGGTTTGATCTCTCCGCCCAGCCGGTGGCCGAGGTGGCCAATCTGCCCGCCAATGGCTGGGTGTTAGTGCTCACTCATGATCACCAGTTGGATTACCAGTTGTGCCTGGCCTTGTTGCGCGCGCCCCGCTGGCGGTTTTTGGGTTTAATAGGTTCACAAACCAAAGCGCGGCGGTTTCAGCAGCGGCTCAAGCACGACGGCATTAGCGATGACCTGCTCGAGCAGCTGGTGTGCCCGGTGGGTTTGGCACAAGTGCAGGGCAAGCGCCCCATGGAGGTGGCGGTATCTATTGCCGCCCAGCTGCAATCGCTTTACTACCAGGGCACAAGGCGCCACAAGGCGCCGACCGAAAGTTGGCAAACCATTAAAAAAATGCTGCGCGCAAACACAGATACCGAGGCGCAAAGCCATGACGCACCCTAGCCCTTTGTCGCTCGCCCAATTCAACGAAAGTGCAGAGGATAGCGCGCGCGCCGTTATGTTAAACGTGTGCCGCTGTGGCGATTGGGCCGATGCCATGGTGGCCGGCCGGCCCTACGGCGATGTGCACCAGATCTTACACGCTGCACGCACCCATTGGCGTGGTGATGAGGCACAGTTGTTAGAAGCCTGTAGCGGGCACGCTAAAATTGGCGACACCCGCGCCATCGCCAAAGGCGGGCACAGTGCACGGGAGCAGGGCCAGGTGGCCAGTGCCAGTGATCAGCTATTGGCGGAGTTGGCAGCGCTCAATGGCGAATACCAAAAAAAGTTTGGCTTTATTTATTTGGTGTGCGCTTCGGGCCGCTCGCCAGACACACTGCTTGCGCTTTTGAAATCGCGGCTAACAAATTCGCGCAGCCAGGAAATAATTAATGCCGCAGCCGAGCAGGCGGCCATTACCCGGTTGCGCTTAACGCAGCTGTTTTTATAGCAGTGGCTGGATGCCACCCATGAATGCACCTGAGAACGCAACTGAAAATGCAACAGAGCACACAGCAGAGAACATAACGGAGAAAGCAGAAGTGCAAAATACCCCAAAGGCACCTATCACCACCCACGTGCTGGATCTAGACGCCGGTCGCCCTGCCGAGGGGCTGGCCGTCAGCCTGTGGGCGGGCGACGCGCTACTGGCCAGTGCCACCACCGATGCCGATGGCCGGGTGATTCACTGGCCTGCAGAGATTACCTTAACTGCGGGTGACTACTGCCTGGTGTTCGATGTGGCCCATTGGTTTGAGCGCCAGAGCCGCACCAGCTTTTACCCTGAGGTCAGCATCAGCTTTACTGTGGCCTCGCTCAATCAGCATTACCATGTGCCGTTGCTGTTAAATGCGCACGGCTATTCCACCTACCGAGGCAGCTAAGCGTGAGTGCACCAGCAAACCCGCCCGGCAGTGTTGCACTGCGCGCGCGCATTCTACACTTCACTGCCAAGCCCACGGGTAAGGGTGAACAAAACGCCGTGCAATATTTTGACGACGGCGTGCTGTTGGTAGAGAAGGGCCAGGTAACGGCCGTGGCACCGGCCGAGGCCATGGCGCAGCAGGGTTTTGACCTCAGCCGTTGCGAACACCTGCCCGATCATCTGGTAATGCCAGGCTTTATTGATAGCCATATTCACTGCCCGCAACTGGATGTGATGGCCTCTTACGGCGAGCAATTATTAGATTGGCTAAACCGCTACACCTTTCCCGCCGAGCTTAAATTTTCAGATCCGCAATACGCAGCGTTAATGTCTGAATTGTTTTTAGACAGGCTGCTTGCCGCCGGTACCACAACGGCACTTGCCTATGCCACAGTGCACGCCCACGCCGCCGATGCGTTGTTTCACGCGGCACAAAAGCGCAACCTGCGGCTGGTGGCAGGGCGCGTGATGATGGATCGCAATGCGCCAGAAAACCTTACAGATACCGCCGCCAGTGGCGAGCGCGACGACCGCAGGCTCATTGAGCAGTGGCATGGCCAGGGGCGCTTGCACTATGCGCTTACCCCGCGTTTTGCGCCTACCAGTAGCCCCGAACAATTACTGGCGGCCGGGCGCTTGTATGTCGAGTACAGCGGTTTGTACATGCAAACCCATTTGTCTGAAAATCTGGCCGAACTCGATTGGATCAAATCACTTTACCCCAAGGCCAAACACTACCTGGACGTGTACGATCAGGCAGGCTTGCTGGGCCCGCGTAGCGTATTTGGCCACGGTATTCACCTAAGTGACGATGAGCTGGCAAGGCTCGCAGCCACAGGTTCAAGCGTGGCATTTTGCCCAAGTTCCAATTTGTTTTTGGGCAGTGGCCTGTTAGATCTCGCGCGCCTGCAGGCGGCGGGTGTTGCCGTAAACATCGCCACCGACGTGGGCGCCGGCACAAGTTTCAGCCAGCTACGCACCCTGGCCGATGCCTACCGGGTACTGCAGCTGCAAGGCCAGTCGCTGGACGCGCTAACCGCGTTTTACCAACTGACTCTCGGCAATGCACAAAGCCTGCACCTAGATCACTGCCTGGGCAATTTCAGTGCCGGGAAAGACGCAGATTTTGTTGTGATTAACCTCGCACCCGATGCCCTGCAAGCGCGCCGCCAAAGCCAGGTTGCCTCACTTGAAGAGGCGCTGTTTGCGCTGATGATTTTAGGTGACGAGCGCAACATTGCGCGCACCTACGCGGCCGGCAGCTGCGTGTATCAAAATAATAATTAACGGAGTTCTCATGGAAGCGCTGGTGTTGGAGTGGTTAAATTTGGCGGTGCGTTGGTTTCACCTGGTGGCAGGTATCGCATGGATAGGCGCCTCGTTTTATTTTATTTGGCTCGATTTAAGTTTGCGCACCCCGCCCGCGGAAAAGGCGGCCCGGGGTATTAAAGGCGATGTGTGGGCAATTCACGGCGGCGGCATTTATGAGGTAAGCAAATATCACACGCGCCCCGAACAGATGCCCACAACCTTGCACTGGTTCAAGTGGGAGGCCTACAGCACCTGGATTAGCGGCACGGCGTTGATGGTGCTCTTCTACTACGCCCAGGCCGATATCATGCTGGCAAAAATGGGCGGCCCGCTTTCGGGCAGCCAGTCTATTGTGGCAAGTGTGCTATTTATTGGCGCGGGCGTTTTGTTGTATGAATTATTGGTGCGCGGCCCCTTGGTTAAACGCCCTGCATTGTTTGCCTGCACCTTAGTGGTTTTATTTACTGCTGCCAGTTATCTGGCGTTCGCACTTTTTGCCGCGCGCGCCGCCTTAGTGCACCTGGGTGCATTTATGGGAAGCGTGATGGTGGGCAATGTGCTGCTCGGCATCATGCCTGCCCAGCGCAAATTTCTGGCCGCAGTAGATGCGGGCACGCCACTGCCCGAGGCGGCCATGGCCATGGCCAAGCTGCGTTCTACCCACAACAATTACCTCACGCTGCCGGTGTTGTTGTGCATGATTGGCAATCACTCGCCGTTTTTGTACGGCCACGATCAGGCGTGGTTATGTGTTGCAGTTTTAGCGGCACTGGTGGCATGGGGCAGGCACTTTTTTAACCTGAAGCACCAGGGCATCGTGCGCCCGTGGATACTGGTGACCAGCGCCGCAGGTGTAGTGCTGCTGGCCATTTACATGGCCCATGCCACGGCCATTGCCCGCACGGTCGCGCCAGTGGCTGCAATGCCTGCCACTATGGCAAGTAAAGAGCCCGCTTCAAGTGCGGGTGAAGCCGCGAGTTCTGGCCAACATGAAGTAGTCGATGCCAGTAAAAACGTGGCCGGTGATTATCAAACGCTTGCGCAATTGGTGGCAACCCACTGCGCCAATTGCCACGCCAGGCAGCCAACCCAGGCAGGCTTTGCCGTGGCACCGGGTGGAATAATTATTGAAACGCCGGAACAATTGCAGGCTTTAAAGGCGCGCGCCTTACCCGCTATTGAATCCAATTACATGCCGCTGGGTAATTTCACAGAGCTTAGCGGCGCAGACCGCAGCGTGTTGATCCATTGGCTTTCGCAACAATAATGCGTGGGCTTCTGGTTAGTCGCTTTTAAGTAGCGGGGCCAGTGCCTCCAGCTTGCCGTCCAGTGCTGCAGGCTCCGGCAGTTTTATGCCCAGTATGTGCGCCAATAGCGGCATCACATGCACATTGTCTTGGGTGGGGAGCTTTCGGCCCTCGCCAAAAGCCGGGCCCCGGGCATAGAAGATACCGTGCATATCTATTGCGGCAGGGTCATCTTGTTCGAAGGCGGGCCAGCCGTGATTGCCCGCCGGAAATTTGTGATCCGGTGTTACCCGAATATTCCAGTGCGCGTTGGCCACACAAATAAAATCACCCATGCGTTCAGTGCCCTGCAGCCGGTAATGCTTCGGTGCCTGATTAGGTGTCATGCAGCGAAAATGTTTTGCGTGAGCGTTAATCTGTAGCACTGCGCGCTCGGCTTCTAGTTGAGCGGTGGCTGCGTTTTGTGCAGCTACAGTGCGGTAAAATTGCACGCTTGGGCCGCTGCCTACCGTGCGGAACTGTTTGCTCAAGGCATGAGTGGCCTCGTTAAACAGCGGTGTTGTTTGCGCTTTTTGCCGCGGGTACATGCCGTGGTCTGACACTATCACCAAATTTACCCGGCTGTCGCTTGCCTGAATGCCCTGCCACAGGGCGCTGAGTGCGGCATCCAATGTGTGAACGGCGTTGCGTGTTTGCCTGTGGTGCGGCCCGTAGTGGTGGCCTGCGTCATCCACGTGAGAAAAGTACAAACTCATAAATTGCGGCGCGTCCGGCCCTTGCATAGCTACCCAGCGCAATACCTCGTCTATGCGAGCCTCAATGGGTGTGTTTTTGTTATAGGATTTTACAATGGAGGGCTTTAGCCCGTGAATGGGGGCCTCTGAACCTGGCCAGAAGTAAGTGGCGGTTTTCAAGCCTTGTGCCTGTGCCAATACCCACAAAGGCTTGGCTAAATAGAAATCAGGGTTAGTTACTGCGGCGCTATCGCCAAGGCTGTATTCTGCGTTTAAATCCGGCGCGTAAAAGTGGTTGTACACAATGCCGTGGCGCGCAGGTACCACACCGGTAACCAGTGTGAGGTGATTGGGAAAGGTTTTTGACGGGAACACCGGGCGCAGCGAGTTCAGTGAGGCGCCGTCTTCTTTAAAGCGGCTTAGAAACGGCGGCTTGTGCAGGCGGGTGTAGTCGTGCCGGTAGCCATCAATGGACACCAGCAAAAGCCTGGGCTTATGGCCTTCTGTGGATGTGGCAGTCAGGCTTGTGGGTGCAGCGGCCGCAAACACCAGGCATGTAAATACTAAGGTTTTAAATACTAAGGTTTTAAATAGCCGCGCCCGCCTTTGGCCACCCGGTGTGGGAGTGTGTAATTTACTGCGAGCATCCGGTTTGCCTAGGCCTTTCATGTTTGTACATTCCTTATTTGCCTTTTCAGCAAGGCGCGATCTAATTCGCCTGTGGGGTTTGATAGGGGTGATGTTGTTGCCAGTGGCGGGCAATGTCTAGCCTGCGGCATACCCATACATCACCAAAACTTTCCAGGTAGTCCAAAAAGCGCGCCAGCGCCAGGGTGCGCCCGGGGCGACCCACAATGCGGCAATGCAGGCCCACGCTCATCATTTTCGGTGCCTGCTCGCCTTCGGCATAAAGCGTATCGAAGGTATCTTTCAGATAATTGAAAAACTGATCACCCGCGTTAAAACCCTGGGCGCTGGCAAAGCGCATGTCGTTGCAATCGAGGGTGTAGGGCACAACCAGGTGTGCGGCCTGTGTGTCTGTGGGGGGCAGCCAATAGGGCAGGTCGTCTGCGTAGGAGTCGGCATCGTAAACAAAACCGCCTTGCTCGCGAATGAGTGCGCGGGTGTTGGGGCTATCGCGCCCGGTATACCAGCCGAGTGGCGCACTGCCGGTAACCTCTGTGTGAATATCTATGGCGGCTTGAATGTGGCGGCGCTCTTCTTCGGGCGGCATAAACTGGTGATCTATCCAGCGGTAGGCGTGGCTTGCAATTTCCCATTGCGCGGCCTGCATGGCAGCCACTGCTTCGGGGTTGCGCGCAAGTGCCATGGCCACGCCGAACACCGTTACCGGCAGGTTGCGCGCTTCAAATAGCCGGTGCAGCCGCCAGAAGCCCGCACGGCTACCGTATTCGTAGAGCGACTCCATACTCATGTGGCGTGCCGGGTAGGCCTTGGCGCCGATAATTTCACTTAAAAAAGTCTCGGAGTGGGCATCGCCGTGCAGCACGGAGTTTTCTGCGCCCTCTTCATAGTTGATAACAAACTGCACCGCAATGCGTGCGCCCTTGGGCCAGTTTGCATGGGGTGGTTTGGCGCCATAGCCGATTAAGTCGCGGGGGTAGGGGGTTGTCATAAATGCCTCTTGGCCGCGCGCCACAGTGTTGTCACATTCTGGCGCTAGTGTGCTGAATTGTTGGGCAGTGAAACAACTTTTTATCTCAAACTTAAGTTGTAAATGCCGGGACATAATTGGAATCTAATCACATTCCTCGTAACTATTACATTCAAATCTTAACTGATTGGGCAGAAAATGCTTGGCGCCGAATCCCGCTTGGGCTAGCTTGCCTAAGCACGCATATGCGGTGCCATGCCCCATCAAAACAATAATGCAGGAGCGCAGAATTATCATGAAGATCCCGTTTAATTTTTCAGGCCTGAGTGTGGCCGTGCTTTTGGCCTGTGCCAGTACGCCGCTCGCCGCAGAAGTAGCCATTAGCGAAATCCATTACGACAACGCAGGCGCCGATACCGGCGAGGCCATTGAAATTTCCGGCCCTTTGGGTATGGATGTTACCGGCTGGAGCCTGGTGCTCTACAACGGCTCATCAAGCTCAGGCAAGCCCTATAAAACCCACACCTTTGCCGGCACCTTGCAAAGCAGTGGCGATTGCGATGGCCAGGGGTTTCAGGTAGCGGAAATTGCGGGTATTCAAAACGGTGCGCCCGATGGTGTTGCGCTGGTGGATGCAGACGGGCTGCTGGTTTCCTTCATCAGCTATGAGGGCAGCTTTGTGGGTGTAACCGGGGTTGCCGACGGGGTGCCAAGTGTTGATATAGGCGTGGCCGAAACCAGCGCAACACCGGCAGGCTTTTCCTTAAGCCGCACCGGCAACAGCTGGAACGGCCCGGCGGAAAGTCACTTCGGGCGCTGTGCGAACCCCGTGCCTAACGAGCCAGCACCACGGGTAAAAATTCATGAGGTGCAAGGTGCTGGCGATCGCATTGCCATTGAAACACCGGTGCAAATTGAGGGCGTGGTGATTGCCGACTATCAGCAAGATTCCCAATTGCGGGCCTTCTTCGTGCAGGAAGAAGATGCCGATGCCGATAACAACCCGGCCACCTCCGAAGGTATTTACGTTTACTGCGGGAATAAGTGTGATGTGGATGTGGCCGTAGGTGACCTGGTGCGGGTAAGCGGCACGCCCAAAGAATATTTTGGCATGAGCCAGCTCAATATTGCCCGCAGCGACGATGTGGAACTAGTCTCTACCTCGCAACCACTACCCACACCGGCAACCCTTAGCTTGCCCGTGCCGGTTACCAGCGGCGACCTAGCCCAAGCCATGAGTGAAATTGATGCCTACTACGAAGCCCGCGAGGGCATGCTGGTGCAATGGCCTGCACCGCTCACCGTAGTGGCGCATTACAATTTGGGCCGCTATGGCAGTGTGCAATTGGCCGATGACCGGCTGTATCAATTTACCCACTTGCAGGCACCGAGCGAGGCAGGGTTTATTGCCCACCAAATTCACACCGCAGCGCGCACGCTGATACTCGATGATGGCAGCAGTGCACAAAATCCCGCGCTTGCGCCACACCCCTTCCCGGCGCTTACTGCCAACAACTATTTGCGCGCGGGCGATCAGTTGGCCAATGTAACCGGCGCCTTGCACTACAGCTTTAATAACTGGACGCTGCAACCTGTGCCCGAGCAATTTAACTATACCCATCTCGCGCGCAATCCGCGGCCCCAAGCGCCGGCTACCTGGGCTGATTCCCTGACGGTGGCAAGCGTCAACTTGCTGAACTACTTCACCAGCCTAGACCTCGGCCCCGATGTGTGCGGGCCCGATGCCAACATGGGGTGCCGCGGCGCCGATAACGCCGCCGAGCTTGAGCGCCAGCAAGCCAAACTGGTGGCGGCGTTGTGCGAGATGGATGCCGACATACTGGGCCTAATCGAGCTGGAAAACCCCAATCTCGGCCACACAGGCCCCACCCCGCTCGATACCTTGGTGGCGGCAGTGAACGCGCGTTGTGGTGGGTATGCTGCTGTGCATACCGGCACTTTAGGTACCGATGCCGCAACCGTGGGCATTATGTACAAGCCCGCGCGTGCCCTGCTTGAAGGTGCGCCGGCCGTGCTGGATTCGCCCGAGTATGTAGACCCAATGAACACCGGGCGTGGCAAACATAGGCCAATGCTTGCACAAAGCTTTCGCGACCTGCACAGCGGCAAATCCTTCACCTTGGCCATGGCGCACCTAAAGGCCAAAAGCTCTTCATGTGGTGAAGGTGACGACGACACCACAACCGGCCAGGGCAACTGCAACGGTACCCGCACAGCCGCTGTAAAAGTGGCGGTTGAATGGCTTAAGACCCGCCCCACGGGCAGCGTATCGCCACACCTGCTGGTGATGGGAGATCTAAACGCCTATCGCAATGAAGATCCGATCATCGCCTTCGCCCGCGCGGGCATTACCGATCTTGGGCGTCGCAATGGCCAGGGTGCGTATAGTTACAGCTACGACGGCCAGCTGGGTTATCTCGATCACGCGTTGGCGAGCCGTTCGCTGCAGCCATTTGTGCGCAAACTGCACCACTGGCACATCAATGCCGATGAGCTGGCCCTGTTTGATTACAACGGCGAATACAAACCGGAAAACTACTTTGAAAATCTTTATCAGCCAACGCCTTACCGCGCCTCTGATCACGACCCGATCATGGTTGAGCTGTATTTCCCTGGTCGCTTCCCACCTGGTCGCGTTCCAAATGGCCACGATCCGCGCAGCGGCAAGCAAGCGCGCCCCTAGCGCCGTGCTTGTTTGCTAAACAGTGGTACACTAAAACTCCCGGCACGCGCTGGGAGTTTTTATTTATAACTTAAAATTTCAGTTAATTGTTAAGTGCTGCAGTTTTGCGCGGCACCAAGAGGTGTAGAAATCATGGTCAATAGCTTGCTAGAGCAAACAGCCGGCACCTATAAGCGCTGGCTGCAATGGGCGACACTGGGCTTGGTTTGCATGGTGGCCACAGAGGCCAGCGCTGAAGCCTGGTTTGAAAAACTGAAAGCCAGCGGCAACGATAAAGCCCTTTATGAAATGCTCTACGCCATGCCAAAGGGCGGCGACTTGCACCATCACTTAAGCGGCTCCGCGTTTTCTGATTGGTGGTACTCCCTGGCGCTTGCTGAAGCAGAGCGCGGCTACCGCTACTACACCAAAGTGCGCATCAACAACTGCCGTGCTTACGGCGAAAACGCCTACAGTTTTCAGCCCTACCATTTGCTGTTTCAAAATATCTCCAGCGCACAATTCGATGGCCTGGCGGAATGTGAAAAAGCGGAATACAAGCGCCTGGAAGAGTTAAACGCCGAGGAAAAAGCCGCGTGGTTAGACAGCATTCGGCTAGATAAGCCGCACGAAGGGCGCGATGAATTTTTTCAAACCCACTGGTCGCGTTTGGGTGCTTTGCTCGCCAACCCCTACCTATTATCGGAGCTGTTGGTGCGTAACATGCAGGCCTACCGCGACGAAGGCCTTACGTATCTTGAAACCATGGTAGAAACCCGCGGCTTTACCCGGGCCGACGGCACACCGCTCACGCCCGATGAAGTGGTAGAGGTATACCGCCAGCGCCTGCAACAAAAAGACGCCCGCGCCACCGGCGTAACCGTGCGCCTGCACGATTTTGTGCTGCGCTTTTTATCCAATGCCGAACAGCAAGTTATCGACTCGCACGGCTTGGTGTATCGCAACCGCGACATCATGGTGGGGGTGAATATGGTGGGCCGTGAAGACAACGCCTTCGGTCACCCGCTGCGTTTTAACAACGCCTTCCGCGAAGCGCGCAAGCGATACCCCAATGTGCGCCTCGCCATTCACGCCGGCGAAGTGGATGAACCCAATACCCATGTGCGCGACACCTTGGCACTCGGCGCTGATCGCATCGGCCATGGCCTCAACCTCATCACCGATCGCGACCTGTTGCGCCAAATGCGTCACGGCCCCTACCTGGTGGAAATCAATCTGATTTCAAACCTGCTGCTTGATTACTATCAGAATTTTGATGAACACCCCTTTCCCGAGTACTTGCGCCTAGGCATTCCGGTGGCGCTGTCTACAGACGATCGCGGCATGTGGGATTCAAATTACACCGATGAGTTCTTTGCGGCGGTGAAATCCTACAACCTATCGTGGGAAGAGGTGAAACTGCTTAGCCGCAACTCCATCGCCTACGGTTTTGTGGAAGACGACATCAAACGGAAACTCTTGGCCGACTTCGACAAGCGAATCGCCAAGTTCGAAAAGCGCGCCGCGCGCCAGAGCTTCGCGGATTTTGAGCGTGCAGGCAAAGCAAAAAGCTATGGGTTTACCTGTCGGCAGTTCAAATTGTGTTTGTGAAAGCGGATGTGTAAGCAGATGGCCACCTTGTGTGGCCATTTTTTTGGCCGAAGTTCCGGTTTGCGTGAATTTGTGTAAGCGGGGTTTCGCTCTGAGTGGGTGCTGTGTTCATTGAGTAGCTTTGATCTTGCGGTAATTTCAGCGGTGCATTTGGCAGCGTTTGTGTATTTGGGTGTTTGGTTGCGCAGTCGTTGATTTGGTGACAGCAATTCAAATTCCTCTTAAAGAAGATACAGAATGTGTTGGCGCAGGCGCAGCAGGGCCGAGTTTTAAGGCCTGAAACACGGGCAATCAAGCATTGCTTATGAGGGGGGGGTGAATAAAAGAGTCGCGCTAACTCTGGGCTTCTGCGTTCAAGTGGGCTTAGCCCCAAGCAGCCAGACGTTGTGCTCAGTGCGAATTACTTGCCCCTTCAGTCTCCTGTTTCTGGGGGCTTATATATCTGCCCAGGTAATGGCCTGCAATCGCTAAAAACTGGTCTTGTTTCATGTTTTTATTGATACAAATCAAGGGTTTATCTTGCATTAAGGCCGCGCCTTTAGCGCCAAATTCCAACCGGGTGAGGCGGTTTTAGGTAATTGTACTGTGCTTTATCTGACCACAAGGTCGATTTTTACCCTCTTTAATATCTCCCGATTGTTGGCTCATTGCCGGGTTTGATCAAAGATTTGGATTTTCATTGCACCTGTCTAGAAAACGCTCAAGTTTCATATTGTTCAATAAAATCAAACATTTAATCCAGTCAGCCTAGTGCAGGATTCATGTAAAATCTGCCCCTCTGTGGCAGGATTGCGAGAAATCGGTTGAAATTCTCGCCAGTTATGGCAATCTCTGCATTCATACCAATTGGTATTTTTATTTGGTTTTAAGATACCAGCGGTGCAAATAAGTTCGCCGGCGTAGGGCGAACAACAATAACTGAATAACCAACTGCTCAAGATGGAGACAATGCCGTGACGATAAATGCAAAGCCCTCGGTGCTTTCACTTTGTATTGCGATGGCTGTTGCTGGTGTTCCAGCTGCAATGGCACAGCAAGCGCAAGACGATGCTTTACTGGTAGAAGAAATTACGGTCACGGGTATCCGTGGCAGCTTGCAGTCAAGCGTGGATGCCAAGCGTGATAACAGCGCGATTGTGGATGCCATCAGCGCCGAAGACATCAGCAAGTTCCCCGATAAAAACGTAGCCGAATCACTCTCGCGTATAACCGGCGTATCGGTAACCCGCGATTTCGGTGAGGGTGAAAAAATTGCAGTGCGCGGTACCGACCCAAGCCAGAACCGTGTGTTGCTTAACGGTGCGTCAGTAACTTCGGTTGACTGGTTTACGCTGTACCGATCCACGCGTGCATTTAACTACTCCATCCTGCCTTCGAACGTTGTATCTTCGCTTGAGGTGTACAAATCCCCCAAAGCAGACATTCAAGAAGGCTCCCTTGGCGGTACTGTTTACCTGAAAACCCGTCGCCCGCTGGATCTGAAAGCAAACACCCTTTCATTGAAAGCCGAAGGCCAGTACTCGGATATTTCCGGTGAAACAGATCCCCTGTTGAGCGGCCTGTACTCCTGGAAAAACGATGATGAAACCTTTGGCGCCTTGTTGAGCTTAACCAGCCAAGAGCGCACCGTAACCCGTGTTGGCCGCGAAACCCTGGGCTACGACCGTGTTGAAGTGCCTGGCGTAGCCGGCGATGCCGAAGACGGTAAAGTATGGTTTCCAAAAACCGTAAACCACGCGATCTTCACTCAAGACCGAAAGCGTGAAACGGCCTTGGCCTCTGTTCAGTGGCGTCCAACCGAAACTTTTGAAACCACACTGAACGTGTTGAACACCTCGCTTGATGCCAACAACCAGAACTACTCTTACCTGGCCACCTTCAATGATGGCGGCAACCGCATGTTTGATGCAGACAGCGCCGTAGTTGAAGGCGGCGGTGTAGTTGCCGGCCAAACGCTGCCCACAGCAGGTGGTGCGGGCCCCGAAGCGCACACCCAGTGGTTTGGGCGTGATTCTTCAATGGAAACCAATTCCTACGATTTGAGCTTTAGCCTGAATGAAGATGGCTACGCCTTGAGTGGCCGCGTAGGTCATAGCGAATCGGACGGTGGTACGCCACGTCAGCGTTACATGTTGATGCGCAACTTCATGGATCGCGTAACCTTCGATAAAGACCTGAACCTTGGTCTGTACATTGATGGCGATCGCCAGGAATCTGTAGCAGAGCGCAATCAGCGCAGCCTTGCTTGGTTCAATGAAATCGGCACCGAATACGACGACACCGAAACCTACGGCGGCCTGGATTTCGAGCTGCTTTTGGAAGGTGATGTATTTACCAGCGTAAAAGCCGGTTTGCTGGTGCGCGATCGCACCAAGGGCCAAGAGCAGTTCCTGACTTCTTTCCATTGGTGGCGTGATGATCAGCGCAACCCGGATGGCAGCATCAAAGATGGCGAAGCGCGCTGGTTCACTGAGTGGAACGGTGATCAAACAACTTTGGGCGGCTTGGCCGGTGGCGATAGCGTAGATGGCTACCCTTTGTTTGACCTGGGTGAAGCCTACCGTCGTTATGATCCGGTTGCTCCTTTTACGGGCGCTCGCGTGCCGGTGTTGGCGCAAACCTGGGAAATCAAAGAAGACATCACCGCCGCCTATGCTATGGCTGAGTTTGATGTGAGCTCACAGATTTCCGGTGATGTGGGTGTGCGCGTTGTGCAAACCAACCTCACTTCCAGCGGCTACACCTGGCAGAATGGCGATGATGTATTCGTAGCCGGCCAGCTGGTAGGTGGTTACGATGTAACCTTGGGTAATGCCGATGCCAACTACAACCTGCAGTGGGATTCAATCGATCACGACTACGTGAACGTATTGCCAAACCTGAACCTGAGCTACAACCTGAATGACGACACACGTGTACGTTTCTCGGCCAGCAAAACCATGGCCCGTCAAACGTTTAACGACATCGCCTATCAGGAAAGCTACTCAACGCTGACAGGTGCCGGTACCCGTGGTAACCCCGAGCTGGACCCAACCTTGGCCAACCAGTTCGACCTGGCTTACGAGTGGTACTTTGCAGAAGGCTCTTATGTTGCTGCAACTTACTTCTTCAAAGATATCAGCAATAACCTGACCGCGGTGCAAACCACCGAGCAGCGTTATGATCCACAAACTGATCAAGACATTGATGTCGTGTTCACCCAGTTGGAAAACGGTGCCGGTGCTAAAGTGCATGGCCTGGAACTGAGCTATCAGCAAATGTTCGGCGACTTTGGTGTGGTAACCAACTACACCTATACCGATGCCGACAGTGATGAAGATCGCGATCCGCTGAACAAGCCGGGCTCTGGCGTGGTGATGGGTAACTCCAAGCACATGTTCAATATCTCGCCGTTTTATGAAAACGACGTGTTCAGTGCGCGCCTGTCGTACAGCTACCGTTCAGAGTACCTGGACAACGTACATTTCTACGGTAACGAATACTGGACAGATGAGTACGGTCAGTTCGATTTCTCAGCAACCTATGCGTTTAACGATGAAATCACACTCAACTTTGAAGGTGTAAACCTTACCGGTGAGAAGATTCGTCAATACCACATTGAGAAAGCGCAGTTGGCTTCACTCTACGAAAACGACACTCGCTTCGTATTGGGTATTACTTACCAGTTAGACTAAATGTCCCCTTGGAGGCCGCGATGCGTGCCTCCTTTTTTATTCCCTCCTGCCGGAAGGATTGGCGCTCGTAGAGTTTCGATCTTCTCCGGCATTTTTTTGGGCCGAATTTTATGCATGCAAGTGATGTAAATGCCAGCCGGATTTATCTGGAAAATGATGCGCTGTCGGTGACTGTCAATTGCCGGGGGGCAGAGCTTGCCAGCCTGATTTGCAAGTCTACTGGCCGGCAATTGCTATGGCAGGGTGATGCTTCGATTTGGCGTGGCCAGGCACCTGTGTTGTTCCCCGTTGTTGGGCGGCTGCGTGAACAGGGTTTTGAGTATGAGGGTAGATTTTACCCTATGCCCATTCACGGTTTTGCCAGCAGCGCCTGTTTTAAGGTGCAAATCCTTACACCTGAATGTGTGACCTTGCGCTTGGAAGACAGCCCGGCCACGCGTAGCGGTTACCCCTTTCCCTTTTGCTTGGATGTCAGCTTTAGCTTGCAGGGTAGCAAGTTGGCGGTGGATTACCGGGTGGTAAACACCGGCCTTGGGGATATGTACTTTTCCTTGGGGTCGCACCCTGCTTTTGCCCTGCCGGAATGGGCAGATTCGCATTGGCCGGTGGCGCTCGAGTTTGAAAAAGAAGAGCTGCCGCGTTGCTTTCGTATTCGAAATAGCCTTTTGGGGCAGGCTGAGCCCTCGCCATTTGTTGGCCGCAGGTTGCCCATTACACCGGCGACATTTGCAGAAGATGCACTTATTTTTCGCAACATTAATTCACAGCGCTTGTGGCTTTGGGTGGGTGATGATCGCCAGCTTGAATTTGACACAGGTGGTGCGCCCCACTTGGGTGTGTGGGCAAAGCCCGGCGCGCCTTACGTATGCATTGAGCCATGGCTAACCACCGATGACGGGCCGGATGCCCCGCTCGATATTACAAAAAAGCCGGGCTTTATCGCCTTGGCCCCCCAGTCTGATTACCACTTGGGTTATGCCATTTCAGTAAAAGATCACTAGTACACACTAACCACAGCAACAATAATAACGGAGCAAAAAATGAAGAAAATATTTCTGATAATCGGCCTCATGGCCTGCCATATGCTGGCGTTGGCTGATCCAACCACGCGCGATGCAGACGCCATTCTTGCCAATCAAACCCCGGTGTATGTGAATTACAATTGCAGCAGTTTGTCGTTTGATGTGCCGCCACTGATTGTGGAAGGCACCACCTTTGTGGAAGTAAATGGCTTGTTCACAGCCATGGGTATTGCGCTGCAATGGGACGGCGCTGCACAAAAGGTGACAGGTACGCGTAATGGCACTGTTATCGAATTATGGATAGGCAGTACCACTGCCAAGGTTAACGGCAGCACGGTGACGTTATCTGCAGCGCCGTTTATTGCCACACCTTACAATCGCACTATGGTGCCTGTGGCATTTATTGCACAGGCAACGGGCGCCCATGTTGCATGGGAGAATACCCGTCGCACGGTGATTGTGAGCGATGCCCCCTGCACCAGCGCGAGCGACTGGCAAACCGGTGCGCTCAATGGCGACATTGTTGACCCGACACTGCTAGAGCCACTCGCCATAGAAATTGATACACGCAAAATCTGGAAGAGTAACAATCCGGAAACCGTTGAGGGCGACGGCTGGTTAATGCAGAGTGGCCGCGTAGACGCCCTGCGGGGCGGCAGTGCCTACCCGCTGTCTGGTTGCTTTGATGTGTACCTGTTTCACATTAATAAATCAGGCTCCACCAAATATGTGCACCTACTGGCTTCCAACCCCAATGGCACCAGTGTAACCATCACCGGCCGGGGCTCTATGTACAACAACAGCGAGAAGCCGCTTGTAGGTGCCGGCGGCGGCTTGAACTATCAGGTTGTGTATGACTTCCTGTTCAACACGCCACGTACCACGTTCAATACCAGCATTGCCCCTTCAACAGCAAAAGAGTTGGTGAAAATCCCGCTTTCCAGCATGATTGATGGCCGCTACGAAATTTGTGCAAGTAAAGGTGTCTACCTGTATACGGTAGCTACCAGTAACGGCAGCGCGAACGATGCAGTAAACCTGTCGCAAAGCAATCCGGCGCCCGGATTCATCGCTCAGCCAGACGTAGATAAATTTGGCCGTGAAGCAGGTGTGTATCAAGGCTCGGGCGTACAAGCCGTTCAGGTAATTGATTTGCCTGTGGGGCAGGGGCATATTGGGTTCAATTTCAATACAACCAATAAGATTTATACTTACCTGCAAGATCAGACATCCGGTGCGGTAATGCATTTGGGTGACTCCTCTGATCGCACCCACGGCAACTACGGTCATCGCTACCAGGTAACTTTGCATGTGAAAAACACCCAGTCTTTTGCGCGCACTGTGTCCTTCAGCTTTGCCTCCAACCTTACCGGCAGCGGGCCATCGTTTACCTGGAACAGCCCTGCCAAGCTCAACGGCAGCTTAAAAAATATCTACGTGACGCCACAAAATCCTGCCCAGTTTTTAAATAGCTATTCTGTGCCGGCCCAGGGCTCGCGTAGCATTACGCTGGATTTGTATGTGCCGGGATTAATCACTACCAATCAGCAGTTGATATTGGAAGTAAATTAACCTGCTTCAGAATTGAAAAAGCCCGGCGATGCCGGGCTTTTCTTTTACTTTAAAGTTTGGGTGCTAGGCGGTAACTTCCAGCCCTGCCTTGCCACGTTTCGCGGCATCGGCAAACCATTGTGTGACAACTTCCGTGCGCGTTATCGCTGTGCCTACTGTAACAGCCCATGCGCCAAGTTTGCGCGCTTTGGCACAGGTAACCGGTGAGTTAAAGCGGCCTTCAGCCATAACCCTTGGAAAGCGCTCGGCCATTGCCTGCAATAAAGAGAAGTCTGGCTCATCGGGAATGGGGCCGCCGGTATAGCCCGAAAGCGTGGTGCCCACAATGTCGGCACCGGCGTTGCTGGCGAGTTCTGCATCTGCCAAGGTGCTGCAATCTGCCATGGCGATTTTTCCAGCGCTGCGAATCAGCTGAATTAACTCTTCAACCGGCTCCGGGCGCGCGCGTTGGGTGGCGTCTACTGCAATGACGTCTGCACCGGCGTTGGCCAGTGCAATAACATCTTCATTCAGCGGCGTAATGCGCACGGGTGAATCATCAAGATCGCGTTTAACGATGCCGATGATAAATGCATCGGGCAGTGCCGCGCGTACTTTTGCAAGGCGCTGGGCGCCTTCAATGCGCAGGCCATCTGCACCGCCATCGAGCGCCGCTTGTGCAAAGCGTACCACTATATCGTCGTGATCCATTGGGCCGTTATCAACTGGCTGGCAAGAAACAATCAAACCGGTTGTCATGCGCGCATCCAGCGCTTCTAGAGTGGTAGTGTTTGCGTCAGACATCATTCGTATACCGTGGCAAGGCGTGTGCCGTTGCGTTGTACCAAAACGTTAAAGCGGTAGCGATCAGCGCGGTACAAACTTTTCGCAAGCTCAATGATCCGGCCCTGTTCATCGTACACGGTACGCTCGGCGAGCAGGGCAGGGCTAAAGGTGGGTATTTGCAGCAGCTCGGCTTCTTCTTCGTTTACAACGGTGGCGCTGATTTGTTGTTTCGCTTGATCTACCACTATGTCGTACTGGCGATACAAAATTTCATACAGCGAGCCTGTGCGCAGCTGCTGAATTTCAAGTTCGGGAAAAATGGCCTTGGGCAGGTAAACCCGCTCAATGGCAACCGGGCAATCGTCGGCCAGGCGCAGGCGGCGCACCAAAAACAATTCCGAGCCGGGGGCCAGGTTCATCTTGTTGGAGATTTTAACGTCTGCCTTAATGACCTCGTTAAACAGCAGCTGGTTAGTGGGCTTAAGCCCCAGTTGTTGCATCTCTTCACTGAACGACATCAGCTTTAGCTGGTTGGCCAAGGGTTTGGCCAGCACGAAAATTCCTGCGCCTTGGCGAATTTCGATCCGGCCGATTTCCTCTAGGTGCTTAAGCGCGCGCCGCAAAGTGTCGCGCGATACCTGGGTCAGCTCGGCCAAATCCCGCTCACCCGGCAGGCGTGCGCCGGGGGGTAGCTCATCAATGAGCGCCAGAAGTTGTTGGTGCAATCGCTGCTGCTTGCGTGTCATCGCCATTGGCAGTCCCTTACTGTATGGAATAAACGACCAAAGTAACCTCGCTGGTGGGTTTAGCTGGCCGAATTTTTTCTAATAATATACCAAATGGTTTGATTTGGGAAATTTTCTTCGTTAAAGTCGTACCATCGTTTTCGAGGGAGTTGCCATGAAGTTTCGCCTGGGTTTAGGGTGCGTTGTGCTGTGTTTGGTCGGCTGGGCGGGCCTCGCGCAGGCTGCCGGCAATAAGGTGCAGATTCAGTTCTGGACAATGCAGCTGTCGCCCTTTCACGACGACTATGTGCAGGCCGTAATTCGTGAATTTGAGCAGGAAAATCCTGAAATTTCCGTCAAATGGGTTGATGTGCCCTGGAAGGAAATGGAAAAGAAAATGCTGGCCTCTGTGGCGGCCGGTACCGCGCCGGATGTGGTGAATTTAAACCCCCAATTTGCCGCCAAACTTGCTGAATTCGGCGCTTTGGCCGATCCCGAGCAGTATTTAACGCAGGCCGAAGTGGCCGCTTATTTGCCGAATATCTGGCGTGCTAACCGCTTTCAGGGCCAGGCGTTTGCGTTGCCTTGGTATCTTTCTACCACCATTACCATCTACAACCGTGCGCTGTTGGATGAGGCCTATGTATCCGTGCCGGAGAGCTTTGCGGAGCTTTTGACTGTTTCGCAAAAAGTGCGCGAAAAAACAGGTAAATATGCGTATTTCCCGGCTATGGATGGCAGCCGTCCGCTGGAAAATATGGTGGCCATGGGCGTGCCCTTGTTGTCTGAAAATGGTGCAGCCGTCGGCTTTAACAATGCCCGCGGTGAAGCGTTTTTTCAGTTCTATCGCGATCTCTACCAGCAGGGGTTAATCCCCAAAAACGTGCTTACCGAAGGCCACCACAAGGCTGTGGATCTGTTTCAATCCGGCGAGGTGGCCCTCATTACCACCGGCATGCAATTTTTGCAGTCGATAAAAACCAACGCGCCGGGCCTGTATGCACAGGTTGGCGTAGCGCCGCAGTTAAAGGCGCCGGAAAGCCTGGCCAATGTGGCGGTTATGAATGTGGCTGTGCCAGCAATTTCCAAGCACAAGGTGGCGGCCTTTCGCTTTGCGCGCTTTGTTACCAATCATGAGAACCAAATGGCCTTGGCGCGCCGCATTCCACTGCTGCCCTCTACCGTTGAAAGCTATAGCGACCCATTCTTCGCTATGCCCGAAAACCCAAGTTTGGTAGATCAGGCCCGTGCGATTTCAGCCCGCCAAGTGTTGGCCGGTGGGGTGTTAGTGCCACCGCTGCCAAAGTACAGCAAGCTCAAAACCAGTTTTGTATACAACCTGCAGTCGGCCATGGTGGGCAAGCGCCCGGTGGCCGAGGCACTGGCCGATACCGCGCGTACCTGGACGCTATTTTTAGCGCCCAAGCGGCCAGCCGATACAACGGCACTGGAGGCAATAAGTGGCCAGTGATCGCATGTTTATTGCAGCCGACATTGGCGGCACAAAAATTCGCGCAGGCGTGTTCGATGCGAATTTAACCCTGTTGCAAAGTGTGCAACGGCCAAGCAACGCAACCAGTGGGCGCGAGGCGCTACTGGTGGCTTTGGCCGCGGCCATTGATGCCGTTATCGAGCCCTTCGCAAACAAAAATTTTGCCGGCATTGGCATTTCAACGGCCGGTGTGGTGAACGCAAAAACCGGTGATATAGAAGACGCCACAGAGGCCATTCCCGGCTGGCGAAACACGCGCCTTGGTGGCCTGTTGGCTGCCCGTTACAAGGTGCCGGTGGTAGTGGAGAACGATGTAAAAGCCGCATTGCTGGGCGAGCTGCACGCAGCCCCCGCGCTTTGCGCCGGGCGGGTTGTCATGCTCACGCTCGGCACCGGGCTTGGCGGCGCGTTAGCCGAGCGCGGGCAAATTGTTGCAGGTGCACGCCATCTGGCCGGTCACTTTGGGCGCATGCCCATGCCGAACCCTTGGCACTTCGGCCAGTGGCTCACCCTTGAGGCGCTGGTGTCTGGCACGGGGCTTGCGCGGGTGGCCAATGAATCGGCCGTGGGCGATGTGCGTGAAACTTTCGCCAATGGCCACGCCGTACTTGATGCCGTGCAGGCAGGCAATACACAGGCGGCACGCGGGCTGAATCTTTTTTGTGATTATCTGGCCATGGCACTGCAGCAAATCGGCTGGTCTTTGGATCCGGATCATATTGTCTTGGGCGGCGGCCTCACCGAGGCGCGCTCACTTTGGTGGCATTTACTTGAAGCGCGGCTGGCCGAGGCCGGCCAGCCCTTGCCAGTTGTTGCTGCCACTTTAAATAACGATGCCGGCATGGTGGGTGCGGCCACGTTAATTCGTGATCGCCTTAACGCGCCGCAAAAGGATGCTCACGATGTTAAGTAAATCCAACCAATCAGCATTGGCCCCGGCATTGGCGGCATCAGGGCGGGCTCCTCGCCGCCGGGTGCAGGTGGCGGGCTTGGTGCGCGCTCTGGTTCCCTACGCGTTTTTATTGCCGGCGTGTGCAATTATCGGAGCTTTTGTGTTGTACCCCATGCTGCACGCCATCGCGGCCAGCCTTACAGATTACAACATGATTACCGAGTCTAACTTTGTGGGGCTCGATAACTACGCCATGCTGCTGGAAGATCCTTTCTTTTGGAACTCCTTGAAAAACACCTTGCTGTATTTGGTGTTTGTGGTGCCGGTGCTTGTGGTTGCTCCCATTTTTCTAGCCATGCTTGTGAACAACGCGCTGCCAGGCATCAAAATGTTCCGCGCGATATTTTATTTGCCGGTAATCACATCGCTCGTTGTTACGGGGTTGATCTGGAAGTGGGTGTATGAAGAACAGGGGATATTAAATTATTTCCTGCTATCAACAGGTATAACCGACAACCCCGTGGCCTTCCTTACAGACCCTGCCAACGCGCTTTTCTCTGTAATGGCGGTGACAGTCTGGACGGGGCTGGGTTACTACATGGTGATTTACCTGGCGGGCCTGCAATCTATCCCGCGCCACTTGTATGAGGCCGCCGAAGTGGAGGGCGTATCCAAGTGGCAGCAAACTATTCATATCACGATCCCGCTACTTAAGCCTTCTATTGCAGTGGTTGCGGTAATGTCTTCCATTGCGGCCATGAAAGTATTTGAAGAAGTGTACGTCATGACCCAGGGCGGGCCACTGGATGCCACCAAAACCCTTGTGTACTTCATTTACCAAAGCGCGTTTGAAGAGTTCGAAATGGGCTACGCAGCCGCCGCAGGCGTGGTGCTGTTTTTGCTGACCCTGGTGCTCTCGATGATCAACCTGTTTTTACTGAGAAAAGATCGATGAAACATTCAGCCTTTGCCATAGTGGGCAGGTACCTCGCGCTTGCAGGTGTTGCAGTGCTCACCATGGGGCCATTTTTGTGGTTAATGTCTACCGCGCTGAAATCGGGCAGTGAAAATATTTTTGCCTACCCACCAGCCTTGTTGCCGGAGTCGCCCACGCTCGATAACTTTGTGCGCGTGCTCGAAACCCAGCCCTTTATGCTGTACCTGAAAAACAGCGCACTGGTGGCGTTGCTGTCGGTAGGGGCTAATTTGCTGTTTGCATCGCTTGCGGCCTACCCATTGGCGCGCATGAACTTCCGGGGCAAAAATCTTATTTTCCTCGTGCTGCTAAGCTCGATGATGATTCCGTTTCAGTTACTGATGATTCCCGTGTACGACATCGCCATCAGCCTTGGCTTGCAGAATTCCTACTTGGGGTTGGTGCTGCCACATGCCTGTACCGCCTTCGGGGTGTTTCTCATGCGTCAGGCATTTTTGGGCATTCCCCGGGCGCTGGAAGAATCGGCCATGCTTGAAGGCCTGAACCGCCTGCAAATTTGGTGGCATGTGTTGATCCCGCTTGTGAAACCATCGCTGGCAACCCTTGCGGTGTTTAGTTTCATTGCCGTGTGGGGCGATTTTTTATGGCCGCTCATTATTCTTGACGACCCCTCCTATTACACCTTGCCGCTTGGCGTGAATCGCCTGGCCAATACTTTCTCTATGGATTGGCGGCTGGTGGCAGCCGGAGCCATATTTTCCATAGTGCCAATTTTAATTGTGTTTATTTTCAGCCAGAAATATTTCATTGAGGGCGCCATGCGTGGCGCTGTGAAGGGGTAGGGTACCAATGAGTTATCAAGAAGTTGCTGTGGTTGTCCAAACCCACTGGGACCGCGAGTGGTACTTTGCGCACCAAACATTTTTGGCGCGCCTGTTGCGCGTCATGGGGCAGGTGGTAGATCAGCTCGACAGTGGCGACCTGCACAGTTTTCTGTTCGACGGGCAAGTTTCCGCCATTGAAGATTTTTACCAGCAGGCAGAGCCGGCACTTGCCGCGCGTGTGCGGGCCCATGTTGAAGCCGGGCGCATCGTTATTGGCCCATGGTACATCATGGCCGATGAATTTTTGTGTGCAGGCGAGTCGCTGGTGCGCAACCTGGAGCTGGGTATTGCCCGTGCCAATGCGTTGGGCCGGGCGCAAAAGGTGGGCTACCTGCCCGATACCTTTGGCCATATATCGCAGATGCCGCAATTGCTGCAGGGCTTTGGCATTGATAACGCCGTTGCCTGGCGTGGTATAGACAGCCCGCAGTCGCAAGTGCAGTGGCAGGGCGCAGACGGTTCAGAAGTATTTATGGTGTTTCTGACCGAGGGCTACTACCAGCACCCCTTTAACACCGAAGATTGGCGCGCGGCACTTAACAGCTACCTAAATAAAGTGGGCCCACGTGCAAAAGGCCAGCCGCTGTTGCTCACCCAGGGCGGGGATCACCTGCTCACCGCTAATGGATTGGCAGAAAAAATTGCGGCCTTTAATGGCGAACAGTCCGAGTACCGGCTGGTGCAATCAAGCCTTGAATCCTACATAGGTAAGTTGCAGGCGGAGCCCTCGCACTTGCCAACAGTGCGCGGTGAATTGCGCGATAACCGCACAGCGTTTGTGCTGCCCGATGTATTGTCTACCCGCCAATACCTGAAGCGTTTGAATCAGGCTATTGAAGATCGCCTGCTAGGTGAAATTGAGCCGCTGCTCGCCGTTGCCGCGTTAAGCGATGCAAGTTTTGAATACCCCGCGCGCTACCTAGAGCTCACCTGGCAGCTGCTGATTGAGCAGCACGCGCACGATTCCATCTGCGGCTGCAGTGTGGATGAAGTACACAGTGAAATGGAAACCCGCTTTACCCAATTGGCCCAGCGGCTGGATGCCTTGAAAGCCCAGGCGTGCCTGGCACTGGGTATGAGCGGCGATCAGCAAGCGCGGGCCCGCGCGCAGCTTGCCCCAAGCCCCTTTGCCGATGACGCTAAAGTGTCGCTATTTAACCCCAGCGCCAAAGCCCGCAGCGGCTGGCAAGTGCATGAAGTTTTTGTGCAGGGTATGCCGCTCAACAACCTGCAATTGCGCACACTGGAAGGCAAAGCGCTTGCCTGTGTGGTATTGGATGTGGCGCCGGCAGAGGAGTTTCATTCGCCCGTTGATGACTTCCCGGATATGTTGGCAGGCCACCGCTACCGCGTGGCGGTAAAGGCAGATCTTGCAGGCCTTGCCGTTAGCGCCTGCGCTTTGCAGGGCGATCAGGTTGAAACTTTGGAATCCACAGGGCCCCAGGGCTTCAACCAGGCCCATGGCCGTGCCCAAGCCGCCGTGGAAAACAGCCACTACCGTATTGCCGTTACAGACGGCCAATTGGAAATTACCCACAAAGCCCGCGGCCAAACCTTCGCCAATGCGCTGGCTATTGTGAGCGAGCTGGACGGCGGTGATACCTACAATTTTTCACCGGTGGGCGATAGCCGTTTTGTAGCAACCCTTACCGAGGCCACGGCCTGGGAAGTTAACTGCCCGGATGCGCGCGCACCCGCAAGCATTCAGGAATTGCACCTGGAGTTTTCATTGCGCCAGCCTGCAGGGCTTGATGATGAGCGCAAGCCACGCACGGATTTTGTAACCAGTAGCGGGCAAATGCGGCTGCGCTTGTTGCCCGAGAGCACACAAATCGATGCGCAATTAACCTGGCATAATCGCGCCTGCGATCAGCGTTTGCGCCTGGAGATTGCGCTCGGCCAAGAGGTTCAGGAAATTGCCGCAGACAGCGCCTTCGATTGGGTGAAGCGCCCCAAGGTGTACCACTGCAACAAGCAGGTGAGTGGTCAACAGGAATCACCGGTGGCGGTGATGCCCAGCCAATCTGCGGCTCAAGCAGGCCCTGTGGCATTTATTCACCGCGGCTTGCAAGAACTTTCATTGGTGCCAGGCAACAACCAGGATTACTTTTCTGCAACGCTCTTGCGCAGCGTGGGTTGGCTTTCGCGGCGCGACCTGGTGACCCGTGGCTTAGGCGCGGGGCCAGATCTCGCCACCCCGGGCGCTCAATGCCTGGGCGAGCACGGCTTTGCGTTCGCACTGGCCTTTGATGCCCCCCAAGCTGCCACCTTGTTAGACCGTGCCGATGCCTGGCGCCGGCCTGTGGTGGCAGTGCGTGGCCATGTTAAGGCGGCAGGCTTGCCTGAACTCACGCTTACCGAACAGGCGCTGCAAATTAGTAGCCTTCGCAGAATTACCTGGCAAGGCGAACAGGCGTTGAGTGTGCGGCTGTGGAACCCAACTGAACAACCACTGCAGGCTGAATTTAATCAAGCGCCCTGTGCGCGTATTTCCTTGGGCGGCGAGACGGTTGCGTTGAGCCCAACCGTGGGCGCACGCCAAATTGCCACATTTGCTTTCAGTGGAGGTGCGCTACATGCATAAGCCCGCTAAAGGCCTGCCCAAAATTCTGGCGCTGCCTGTTGATGGTCGCCCGGTAACACGCGAGCAAGTGCAGCAGCTTGCATTGGTTGCCGGTTGCGAGTTGTTGTGCCCGCCGGTTTCCGCGCTGGGCTATTTTCGTGAAGCAGCCGACCGCGACGCCCTGAACGAGTGGGTTAGCGAGCACGCGGCCAGTGCCCAAGGGTTTATTTTTTCACTGGACATGCTGGTATACGGGGGCCTCGTGCCCAGCCGGTTTATTGACGACGAGCAATCACAATTGCAGGCGCGGCTGGCGTTTTTGCAAACCCTGAAAGCGCGCTTCCCGGAAAAGCCCCTGTACGGCTTTTGTGCCACCATGCGCATGAGCAACAACAACGAAAATGAAGAAGAAAAGCGCTACTGGGCAGATTACGGCACCGATATATGGGCCTGGTCTTACCATACCGATCGCTTCAGTTGCCTGGGCGAGCCGGCCGACAAGGCCCGCGCCGAAGCGGCCCGCGGCTTAATTCCAGAGGCAATACAGCAAGATTATTTGGCCACGCGCGCGCGCAATTTTAGCGTTACCCAGTCAGTACTTGAGCTGGTTGAGCAGGGCGTAATAGACAGGTTGATTCTGCCTCAAGATGACACCGCCGAGTATGGTTTTAACATCGCCGAGCGGCGCGCGCTGCAGGCCGCGGTAGAGGCAAAAGCGCTGGCTGACAAAGTATTAATTTACCCGGGCGCCGATGAAGTAATTTACACCTTGCTGGTGCACCAGTTATGTCATTTGGGACAGTTCAAACCCATTAAGCTTGCACTGCTACCGCACCATGAGCAGGCGCTCATGCAGATGGTGGCGCGCTATGAAGATCGCCCGGTTATGGAATCTATCCGCTGCCAGATACATGCAGCCGGTGCCGAACTTGTAGACACCCCAGAGGCGGCCGATGCCCTCATAGCCGTGCATTGCCGTGGCCATTTGCAAGGCGACTGGGCCATGCAATATCCCCTCGAGCAGGATCTGGGGTTTGACGCAAGTTGGTGTGACGCACTTGAGCAATATTTACAGGCAGGCGCTAAACCCGTTGCGCTCTTGGATCTTGCCTATGCCAATGGCGCAGACGCAGAGCTCATAGAAAGGTTAAGCCCAACCGCGCTCGGGCACCTTGTGGCTTTTACCGCATGGAATACCGCCAGCAATGCCATTGGCAGCCTGGTGGCACAAGTGTGCGCAGCCGTCGGTACCGGCAGCAGTGGAGGGCCCGAAAACCAGAAGTTGCTAGCCACCCGGTTGCTGGACGATTTTCTCTACCAATCAAAATGGCGGCAAACTATTCGCAAAGCGCAGCAGACCCAGCAAACAGCCGATGGCGAGCAAGGGCTGCTTGAATCCATGTATTTGCCGGCCGCACGCCAGTGGTTGGAACAATCGCCGTTCACGGCCGTTGCACTTGAATCTGTGTATTACCCCTGGGCGCGCACCTTTGAAGTGGGGCTGGTATTGGCTGATACGCCCGCAGAGGAGGCAGTTGATGCGTAACTATTCAGCCGATGTCGCCATTATTGGCGCAAGCCTGGGCGGCGTACTGGCAGCCTGGCAATGCGCGCGCGCCGGTGTAAACACTTTGCTCACCAGTGAGTTTGCGTGGATCGGCGGCCAGCTCACAAGCCAGGCTGTACCACCCGATGAGCATCGTTACATAGAATCTTTCGGCGCCAGTGAAAGCTACCGCGATTTTCGCCATGCAATCCGCGCCCATTACAAAGCACAACCCGGTTTTATAGATAACAGCCAGATGACCGAAGGCACTAACCCCGGTGACGGTTGGGTGAGCCGCCTGTGTTTTGAACCGGCTGTGGCAGAGCAATACCTGCGTGAACTATTGGCGCCTTTCATTGCATCCGGGCGGTTACAGGTGTTGGAACTTACACGCCCCACAAAGGTAGAGCGCAACGGCAGGGCCATCACCCGGGTTGAAGTGCAGTCCGATGCTGGTGCCAGTGTAATTGCTGCACGCTACTTTTTAGATGCCACCGATACCGGCGATTTACTTGCGCTGGCTGATGTGCCTTTCCGTTTGGGCAAAGAGGCGGCCGATGAATTCAACGAGCCGCAAGCGCCTGCTGTTGCATCGCCGGCTGATCAGCAGCCGGTTACTGTGGTGTGTGCGCTGCGCCAGCACCCTGTGCCCCAGCCGCCCATTGCCAAGCCTCTGCGCTACGCATTCTGGCGCGAGTATGTGCTGCCTCATTACAACTACCCCTTGTTCTCGGAATACTTGCCCGGCCACCCGGGGTTTGCCTCTATCAAGCTACCGCTGTTTTCACGCGCGGCTCAGGCTGGCCACTACCAGGATCAAACGCTGGATTTATGGCGCTACCGGCGCGTGGTGGCCGCCCATAACTGGGCAGATGGGCGCGCCGATGTGAGCCTGATTAACTGGGCGCAAAACGACTATGGCCTGCACCCGCTGCTTGAAGGCGCGCAGGCAACAGAATCTGAAGTGGTTGAAGCCGCGCGCGAATTGACGCTGTGTTTGGTGTACTGGCTGCAAACCGAAGCGCCGAGAGATTGCCTGGGCGATGGCGGTAAAGGCTTTGCCGAACTGAGCCTGGCACCGGATGTAACGGGCACTGCCGATGGCTTGGCGCAGCAGGTTTATGTGCGTGAATCGCGCCGCATTGTGGCGCTGCAAACGCTAACCCAGTGCGACATTATCGCCCCTGAAGGTGACGAGTCCTGGGCGCCGGCAACCTGCGCAAACAGCGTGGGCATTGGCCTTTACAACATGGATATTCACCCAACCTGCGTGTCGGGTATGGGCACCAATGCGTCTGTGCGCCCGTTCGAGTTGCCGCTGGGAATTTTCATTCCTGAGGCAATAGATAACCTGCTGCCTGCCTGCAAAAACATCGGCGTTACCCATCTGGTTAATGCTGCAACCCGCGTGCACCCCATTGAATGGCTGGTGGGCGAGGTGGCGGGCCTGTTGGCCGCCGAGTGCGTGCAGCACGAATGCACGCCCGCAGATATCTACAACAGTGGTAGTGCTACCCGGCAACTCCAGAATCGCCTGCAGGCGGCAGGTATTCCTCTGCACTGGCCGCAATCGCCGGCTGCAAAACTGCATTCATAACAAAGTATTTGAGAAGCGTAATGGCAAACTTAAAAATCAGTGGTGTGAAGAAGCGCTTTGGTGAAACCCAAACCATTCATGGCGTAGACCTTACAATCGAATCGGGCGAATTTGTGGTATTTGTGGGCCCCTCGGGCTGCGGCAAGTCTACGCTCTTGCGCATGATTGCAGGCCTTGAAACCGTCACCGAAGGGCAGGTGCACATTGGCCAGCGCGAAGTCACCCGCTTGGCACCCAGTGAGCGTAAAGTGGCAATGGTGTTTCAGTCTTACGCACTTTACCCGCACATGACCGTGGCCGATAACCTGAGTTTTGGCATGCGCATGCGTGGCGAACCGCGTGCGGAAATCAGCCAAAAGGTAGAGCGTGCCAGCAATGTATTGCAGTTGGCCGACTACCTGGCAAGAAAGCCGGGCGAGTTGTCTGGTGGCCAGTGCCAGCGCGTTGCCATCGGCCGGGCTCTGGTGCAAGACCCAGACGTATTTCTATTTGATGAACCTTTGTCGAATCTGGATGCAGAGCTGCGGGTAAAAATGCGCACGGAAATCGCCGAGCTGCACGGCCGCCTGGGTGCCACCATGATTTATGTTACCCATGATCAAACCGAAGCCATGACCCTTGCCGATCGCATAGTGGTGCTGCGCGATGGCCGCATCGAACAAGTGGGCGCGCCGATGGATTTATACCGCAACCCGGCCAATCAATTTGTAGCAGGCTTTATCGGCTCGCCCAAAATGAATTTTCTGCCGCTAGCCGTTGCAAGCCAAAGTGCAGCGCAAGCCACTGTGGTAGTGGGTGAACAGCAAATGAGTTTTGATCTGCAAGAAAATGGGCTGGAAAATGCGGCTGAGGCCGTGCTTGGTATTCGCCCCGAGCATTTGTTTTTCAGCCAAAACGGCCCCTTGAAAGCGCAGGTAAAATCTACCGAGCGCCTGGGTGCCATCAGCTTCGTGTACTGCACCTTGGCCGACACTGTGGTGTGCGTGCAAACAGCAGAGCCAAGCCTACCGGCTGTTGGTGAGACGGTAGCGCTCGATTTCATCCCGTCACATGCCTACCTGTTCAACACCCAGGGCCGCACTGTCTCATTGGACAAAATATAACAGGGGATCCACTTTGGAAAAGGTAATGCGTAAATGCAAGGCACTGTGCCTGTTACTGGGCGCTGTGTTGTTTATGGCGCCGATATATCTCAACGCAGCAACTGCGCCCTCAGTTGGGCCTGATGCTGCGAGTGCGGGCAACTTACCCCAAGCGGTACGCGGTGTGTGGTTAACCAATGTAGACAGCCAGGTGCTTAATTCCCGTGCGGGTATTGAAGAGGCGGTGGCCCTGTGTGCAGATATTGGTATTAACGCGATTTTTGTAGTGACCTGGAATAAGGGCCGAACCTTGTACCCGTCGGCCATTATGAAAAACTTTTCCGGTGTTGCGATGGATCCGGCGTTAGACCCAAACAATACCGGCCGCGACCCTTTGCAGGAACTCATTGACGCCGCGCACCGCAAGAACATCAAGGTATTTGCCTGGTTTGAGTTCGGCTTTGCGGCATCCTATCAGCGCGCGGGCGGTGAACTGGTGGCGCGCAACCCCCACTGGGCAGCACTGGGTGCTGATGGCAAGTTGGTCACCAAAAACGGCTTCGATTGGCTTAACGCTCTGGATAAAGACGTACAGCAATTTATGAACTCGCTGGTGCTAGAGGTTGTGAACAATTACAACGTCGATGGCATTCAGGGCGATGATCGATTACCGGCACTGCCTTCCGAGGCGGGCTACAACCCTGAAACTGTGGCGCGCTACCGCAGCGAAATGGGTATTAATCCGCCGCGCAATAGCCAAGAGCCTGCCTGGGTTGATTGGCGTGCAGCCCAGCTTAATGACTATGCCGAGCACTTGTACCGTGAGGTAAAAGCCGCTGATGGCAGTGTGTGGGTATCCTTTTCCCCGTCGGTGTTTCCCTGGTCTAAGCGCGAGTACCTGCAAGACTGGCCTGCCTGGCTTGCCGCCAACTCCGTTGATCTTTTGATTCCGCAACTTTACCGGCATGACCTGCAGCATTACGAAGATACGCTAAAAGCGACACTTGACTACATCCCGCAAGAAAAACGCGCGGCATTCGCGCCTGGGTTGTTAATTAAGGTAGGTGAAAAAAAGCCCTCTGTAGCCATGCTTGAAGGCATGTTGGATGCCAACCGTGCGGCGGGCATTCGCGGAGAGGTGTATTTCTTTTATGAAGGGTTGGCGGATTTTCGCGCGCAAATAAAGCGCCGTTACGATGCAGACCCGGTGGTTTTTCCCAGCCTTTAGTGCGCATATAGAAATGCCGCAACAGGTTTTGAGCAATAGCAGGAGGCACTTGTGATAAATGTTGTATGTTTTGGCGAGGCCTTGGTGGATATGTTGTCCAGCCGTGTAGCCAAAGGCGACGCAGCCAACGCCCAGGCCGAACAGTTTACCAAGTATGCCGGCGGCGCACCGGCCAACGCAGCGGTTGCAGTTGCAAGGCTGGGTGGTGCAGCAAAATTTGTGGGCATGTTGGGTGATGACATGTTCGGGCGCTTTTTACAGGCTGAGCTACAAGCACAGGGTGTCAACACCGAGCATGTGCAAACTACCCGCAGTGCCAAAACCGGCTTGGCGTTTGTATCCCTTGATGAGCACGGCGAACGTAGCTTTGAATTTTACCGGCCGCCGGCGGCAGATTTGCTCTATCGGCCCGAACATTTCGACGCGGCAGTTTTTCAAAGCCCCGGCATTTTTCATGTGTGTACCAACAGCCTCACCGAAGACGCCATTGCTGAAACCACACAGCAGCTTGTTGCCAGTGCGCGTGCCCATGAGTGGTTGGTAAGCGTAGATGTAAACCTGCGCCACAACCTTTGGCCCGAGGGCCGCGCAAATCGGGACAGGGTAAATGCATTATTGGCCGAGGCCGATGTTATTAAGTTTAGCCTTGAAGAGCTTGAGTACCTGGCCGATGGCAGCGACCATTTTGTATCAGGCCTGCTTAAGCAACGCGCCAAACTGATATTAATTACCGATGGCAGCCAGCCAGTGCAGTGGGTGACCGCCAATGATTGGGGTGGCGTACATCCGCCTGCAATTCGTGCGGTAGATACCACCGCCGGTGGCGATGCTTTCATCGGCGCCTTGCTTTACCAGCTGGCAGCGGCAGACATTTCAGCCAATCAATTACCGGCCTGGTTAAGCGAAGGTGCGCATGAGCGGGCCATCAAATTTGCTTGCGCCTGCGGCGCGCACGCGGTATCCCGAAGGGGGGCCTTCGTGGCCCTGCCCGGGCTTGCCGAAGCCGAAAAAGTCTTTGCTGAACACTACCCAAATTAAGGAGTACGCCATGCCCAGTGCGCCAAATTTCAAGAGCGCTGCCTTTTTACGTGAGCATGTTGATAGCATTCTCGCGTTCTACGAGCCCCATGTGGCAGATCCAGTGCATGGCGGCTTTCATCAAAATTTCTACGATGATGGCACGCCATTTAACCCGGGCGATAAGCACCTGGTGAGCAGCACCCGCATGGTGTTTAACTATTGCAAAGCCTACCAGCACGCACAAACGCCCGAGCGCAAGGCGCAATTTAAAGCGCGTGCACTGGCGGGCCTTGAGTACATTCGCACCCAACACTGGGATGCCAGCCGCCCCGGCTACCACTGGACACTGAGCGTTAATCAGCCGGTAGACAGTACCAATCACTGCTATGGCCTGGCGTTTGTGATACTGGCGTTTTCAAGCTGTTTGTCAGCGGGCGTGGCCGACACCCGCGCCGAGTTGTATCGCACCTGGGATCTGTTAAATGCCAAACTTTGGCTGCCGCAATCTGGCCTTTATGCCGATGAAGCCAGTGCCGATTGGCAAACCGTCAGTGATTATCGTGGGCAGAATGCCAACATGCACTGCTGTGAGGCGCTCCTGGCAGCGCACCAGGCAACCGGCGATGAGGTGTTTCTGGAGCGTGCCTATACACTGGCTAACACCGTATCGGTAACGCTTGCCGATAAGGCAGAGGGGCTGGTGTGGGAACACTTCACGAAAGATCTGGCAATAGATTGGGATTACAACCGCGACGACCCAAAAAACCTCTACCGCCCCTGGGGCTTTCAACCCGGCCACCAAACGGAGTGGGCAAAATTACTGGTGCTTTTGCACCGGGTAAAGCCCGAGGCGTGGATGCTCACCCGTGCACAATCCCTGTTTGATCGCGCGCTTGAAACCTGCTGGGATAGCGAGCAGGGCGGCATTTTTTATGGCCATGCGCCAGATGGCAGTATTTGCGATGACGATAAATATTTTTGGGTGCAGGCAGAAAGTTTTGCCGCAGCAGCCCTGTTGGCAGAAGCCACAGGCGAGGCACGCTATTGGCAGTGGTACGAAAAAATCTGGCAGTACAGCTGGGCGCATTTTGTGGATCATCAACACGGTGCCTGGTACCGTTTGCTAACCGCAAATAATGAAAAAACGAGCAATCAGAAAAGCACTGCCGGTGGCAAGTGCGACTACCACACCATGGGCGCCTGTTGGGAAGTGTTGGGTGTATTGGCATAGCGCGCGGGCTTGATTTGATCTATAGGTGAGCAACCCCATGCAGCGCTACCCCGCAACGGACGGCCGCATTTATAAGGCGGGCTATTGGCTTAAGGCCGCTGCATGCAACGATTTTTCAACGGATACCCAGGCATCCAGCGCTGGCGCTATTGCATTTGACTGGCCCGGCACCCGCGTCGTTTTTCGGTGCAGGGCGCAGCGAATTGTGTTGCATTTCTCCGGTGCGCAAACGTATTTTCAGGTGCGTATTTTGGCGCCTACAGCAAACGGCTTGCGTGAAGTATCGTCAAGGCGTGTGCGTGCCGGTTGCGATATCGCGATTGACCTTGCCGCACAATCTGCCTCTGCTACCCCCGATGACGAGCGGCTGGTGCATATTGCGCAGTGCTCTGAGTGCCGTAACCAACCGGTGGTATTTCACGGTGTTTCCCTTGATGGTTGCCTGCTTGATCAGCTTGCCGATGCCGGCGAGGCAGCCGGGTTATCGGCCACAAACACTGCTGATACTTTTGACGGGGTTGATGAATTTTTTGGTGCAGCCCCGGGGCGCTGCTCGCCACGCTTGGAATTCATCGGTGATTCCTATTTTGTGGGCTATGGCAATCTGTTGCCTGAAACCGCGCCCATGCGTGACGGTTTACCTGATGATCAGATAGACCAACATACCGATACCCAGCAAGCCATGGCGGCCCTTGCCGCCGGTTACCTGAATCTGCCTTGGCGTTTGCGGGCAGTTTCAGGGCGGGGGCTAGTGCGCAATTATCCGGGGCAGGCTTTACACTTGCCCACCCTGCCTGAATGCGTCAACCAATCGCTCCACGCGGCCCCACTTGCGCCAGCCATTAGAGCAGCCCAATTGCATACCGGGCCCGTTATTTATGTCGTAAATCTGGGCACCAACGACTTCTCCACACGCCCGGACGCCGGCGAAAAATATACCGAGCTTTCGTCATTGCGTGCGGCTTTCTTGGAAAAATATACCGAGCTTGTGGCACAACTATGTACCACGCATGCTCAGGCAAAGGTGCTACTAGTGGGTGTGCCGCACCCGAATTCCTCGCTACAGGCAAGTCTGCTGCAACAGCTAGCTGGCCAACTGGGTGCGCATCTACCCGTGCATTTTTGCCAGTTGCCCGAGGTGGGGCTGCACGGCTGCGATGCCCACCCGAACCTGGCCGGCCACAGGCAGTGCGCACAGGTTTTGGCAAAGTCATTGCGCCGAATACTGCGCTAGCATAACCGCTTGTTGTGTTTACGCCTTAGGTTGAAGGCTGCTTTGCATCGTGCATTGCTGCAACCTTCGGTAAGGCTAACACTCCCTCCAGATCTTCACACACCCGGGCGATTTCCTTTTCGTTCCAGGGGCTTTTTTCGCCGCTGTAGTAAATGTTGTTGTAAATCAGGCTTGCCGGGTCGTGGTGATTGCGCACTATGTGCTGGCACAAGCCAATGCGGGACGCGGTGGGGCAGGCCTGCTTTAAGAGTTTTGCGCCGGGCAGCGATTCACAGCCGGATTTCAAATCCAGCAGTTTCTCTTGCTCGGCGTCGGGAATGGCGTATTCGCGGCATTGATGGCCGTGTGCTATTAGCTCGCAAGCGTAGCGCTCGGCACCTTTGAGTGCGGCAATGCGGGCTTGGGTGGCGCGGTGTTCGGCAGCTTTGTACTCTGCATAGGTGCCGGTGTGGTCGTCGCGGTACACGTCGTGAGCGTTGTGCTGTTCGTGTGCACTGAGC
Organism: Simiduia sp. 21SJ11W-1; assembly: GCF_024138675.1. NCBI lineage: Bacteria > Pseudomonadati > Pseudomonadota > Gammaproteobacteria > Cellvibrionales > Cellvibrionaceae > Simiduia > Simiduia sp. 21SJ11W-1. Next base: position 428,667 of record NZ_CP090959.1, read on the forward strand.
ACCAGCGAGGTAAGTGCAATAAAGCTTACTGCCAAAGTGATGAAAAAATTACGCAATGTCATGAGTGTCTCCTGCAAGACGTGAATCTAATAAATGCGTTTTCTGAATGATCTATTGAAGCCATAGCAAACCTCCAAGCGCGGTGGTGGGGCTGCAATTGGCAGCAACGCTGTGGGTTGCTGCCAATTAAGCCTGTAGGCTGTATGGCCGCGTTAATCGAGCGCCTCGTATTTCCGGCGCAGATCATCACCGCACAAATTGCACGTTACCGACTGGGTGCATTGATGCACGGCTTTGCCCTGCAAATTGGTTGTGCTTTGGCAGTCGGTTGTGAGTGCTTGCGCATCGCCCGGGTAGCAGCTGTCTTGTGCTTCTTCCAGGGCGCCGGCAATGGCCAAGGATGGATTGGCATGGGTGTGGGTGCCTTCAATTATGGTGGCTTCACACTCTGTGTTTGCATCCTTCGATTGCCCATAACCATTAAAGGAGGCCGCAATCAGCAACGCTGTAATACAAAATCTTAAATTGAACGTGTGCAACATAACGCCTCCTCAGTAGCCCTTAAAGACGGTGAACTGATCGATTATTTGGTTGTCGGTATTTTTGAAGTAAAACTCCGCGCGATCATCATAAAAGGTGCCAAACAATGCGCCGTATTTTGCACCCTGGGTGGAGGTGTAAATGCTGGCCCACCAGTTTCCGTTGCGCTCCTGGTCGCGTATGCCAATACCGCCCAGGCCTGATACGAAAGCGAAAGTATTGCCCTCGCTTACCGTAAAGGTCGAGCTAGTGGAAGCCAGGGTTTTGTCGCTCATGTCGCTTAGCAGGTGGGTGCGCGAGTAGGAGTGCTCGTGGCCTGTAGCAATAATGGCGCCTTGCTGGCGACAGGTTTCGTAGGCAGTCCAACCCACCTCGTCGCCCTTGCCGCCCACTTGCATATCGCGCTGGTTTTTGTGCCAGGCACAAATGCGCCAGTTGCCATTGGGCAGGCTGTTTAAACTGTTGCTGATGTAGGTTTCGTGCTCGGCACGTGAACCGGCAGAGCCAATGGCCGAAAGCACAATAGACACATTTCCGAAGTGACAGGTCATTTGTTCTGCATAGGTGCCATTGCACTGCACGGACGATTGGGCGTTCAACCGGGCCTCACCAAAGCCGCGTACATCGTTGAAGTTGCTGTCGCCGTAATCGTGATTGCCCGCGGCAATGATGGCGGGGTCGTTACCCAGCGTGTTGCGCACCATGGAATCCCAGTTGTCGTCGCGGGTGGCATTGTAGGAGGTATCTCCTGCCACTACCGTAAGTGCCGCGCCTTCCTGCGCAATAAGGTTCAATACATTCTGGAAATTGGTGCCGGTGCCGGTATCACCAATAAATGCAATCTTTACGCCCTCACTGTTATTACCGCCGTTGTCGGCCGGGCCTTCAAACTCCACCACCAATTGCGGGGCCTGGCTTGCTGAGCCGTTAAAGGATTCCGCCGTGCGCTCGCCGGTGCCCTGGATGATCAGCGCCAGCTCGTTGCCGCTTTGCCAGCCGCCACGATTTACCACTTCCTGAATGATATTTTTCAAGTTTGGCGTGCGTTGATCTATTCCGGCGGCACCCACGGTATTCCAGGCCGGTGGCTGCCAATTAACCGATGCACTGGTTGTAGGGCGGCTGGAAACATTGTGCGGGGCGCTGCCAAAGGGTGCCGCGTTGTTGACGTCTTCAGCGCGAATGGTGAGATTTGTTGCGCTGCTGTTTACTTCATCTGCGGTAAATTGCACATAGGCATTGGTAATGGTTGTGCCTTGGGCAATGGGCAGGTCGCGAAAGCGCAGGCCAACGGTTTGGCTGCTGCCATCGTAGGTTAATTCAAGGTCTGTGCTGTCTGGGTAAATAGACCCATCGGCCCGTTCTTCCACATCGTCTGTGCTGCTTGTGATGCGCTTACTGATGGTGGTTGTTTGTACGGCCACTTGGTACTCGATGGTAAGCAGCGGGGCCTGATTGCTTGCGCCATCGTAGGATTCTGCTGTGCGCTCGCCACTGCCGGTAATAATGAATGCCATTTCGTTGCCGCTGCTCCAGCCGTTGCGGCTAACAACCTCCTGCACCAGTTGCTTGAGGTTGGGCGTGCGTTGGCCGCTGCCTGCGGCGCCCACATTCGTCCAGGTGCTGGGCTGCCAGTTAACCGAGGCGTTTGTAGTTGCGCGGCTGGAAATATTGTGGCTGCTGTTGGCAAAGGCCGCCGCGCTGTTGGTGGCCTCTGCGCGAATGGTCAGCGAGGTGCTGTTGCTGTTGGTTTCATCGGTTGTAAATTGAATGTGGGCGTTGGTAATGGTGGCCCCTTTGGGTACCGCTATATCCTGAAAGCGCAAACCCACGGTTTGGTTGCCGCCATCGTACACAAGCTCTATGTCGGTGCTGTTGAAATACATGGAGCCATCGGCGCGTTGCTCGGCGTCGTCGTTGCCATTGCTAATGCGCTTGCTGAAGGTGATGCTCTCGGCCATAGCGTAGCTGCCAGCCATAAGGCACAGCAACGCAAGGCCACTGGTGATGTGTTTTATCATTTTCATGCCACCTTAGTCAGGGTAGGGGCGGCACACATGGGTTCCATGCCTTGTGTAACCGCGTAGATGTTATTTCCGTGATGTATGGCGCAGTGCGTCTTGCCGACCAACGCGGGGAATCTAGCGCAGCTATTTGACATAGCTGTTACACTTAGGTGACAAATCAGGTGGGTTGATTGCGATGTGATACAGGTGGCAGTTTCGTGTTACTTGCCGCGCACAGCCTGATGCCAGATAGATAATGCCGGATACTATAAGAACTCAGTATGTTTACAGCTTTTTACCTGTGGGCCACATTGCACGCCTTATTTTTGGGGGTGGCTATTCCCTGCATTCGCGCCAATATTGCCAATGGTTTTTTAAGTGCCTTCTTTCTACTGACTTCACTCAATGTGCTGTTTCAGCACCTGCTGGTGTTTACGGATTTTCGCCTGGCCTACCCTGAATTTGTGTTTGTTTCTGATGCCATTGGTTTTTGCTATGGGCCGGTATTGTACTTGTACTACCGGCAATTGATTTTTGAGCGCTTTGAGTGGCGCCAGGCACTGCATTTTGTGCCTGCAATGGCCTATGTGTTGTACTTTTTTGTGGTGGAGATGTGGTTTAAGGGCCCCTTTGTTTTTGAAAATTACATCCACCAAAATCAGCATGCGGTGGTGTTGTGCTTGATTGTGGCATCCACCCTTAGCTACTTGTGCCTGAGCCTATACTCCATTAAGCGTAACCGTAATTTACGGGGGGTTGAGGAGTTCAAGCTTATCTCGTGGCTGGATTTGCTGATTTTCGTGTTTCTTTTAAAATCGGTACTTAATCTTTTTATATTTGCCTTTCACGCGATTCTTGGCGAAGAAATATTCGATGCAGTGCGCTTGGGCAAAGATATTTTGTTTATTGGCAGCACTGTGGCGATTATTGCTGCCGCCCAGTGGTACTTAATGCGCCACCCGCAGGTGATTTTGCACGGTGCCATGGCCGATGCCGACGATGATGATACCTATGAGGGTGATGAGCCGGCAGTTCTAGATGTTCCCTGCAGCAAGGCCGGTGTGCATTCCCAGGCGGCTGCCCGAAGTAGCGTTGAGGGTACGGAACCTTTGCCGGCCCCGGCCCTTGATGAAAACACTGGCGCGGCCCGGCCTGGCGTGGCCCGGCCTGGCGCGGCCCGACCTGACGCGGCCCGACCTGACGCGGCCCGACCATCAACTTCAAATGTGAAACCCGCACTCGATGCACAAGCTGATGCAGGCCAACCCTCAGGCGCGCAGCCTTCTGTTGCGCCTGAGGGTGGCGCAGAAAATCTGCCCGATGCCGAGCGCAACGCCGAACGCCTTGAGGCGTTGATGAAACAAGATAAACTCTACCTGGACGCCACACTTACGGAAAAGGCGCTGGCCGAAAAGCTGGGTGTGCCCAGTTATTATTTATCGCGCCTGTTAAACCAGGTGGTGGGCAAGCGCTTTAATGAATACATCAATGAAAAGCGCGTAGAAGAGGCCAAGCGGCTGTTGCTGGCAGCAGATTCCAATAATAAAACCATGTTCGCTATATCGCTGGATGCAGGCTTTAAATCGGAATCGGTTTTTTATACCAACTTCAAAAAATTTACCGGGGTTACGCCCCGGGTGTTCAAGGTAAAACACGCCGTTTAGCAAACACGCCCAAGTTTACATGGGCGTGTGCCGTGGGTTACTTCGTTTTGACTTCTTCCCATTCTTCGCGCTGGGCATCTTTGGTTTTTTCAATGTAGTGCTTATCTAGCGCGGGTGAATCGACATAAGATTCCCTGAGCGTTGCCAGCTGCTGCTTGAGTTTTTTCACCACCGGCGCGTAGGCGGGGTTGAGGTATACATTGTTAAGCTCATCCGGGTCTTTTTCCAGATCGTAAAGCTCCCACTCGTCTATATCGTAGTAAAAGTGAATCAATTTATATTGGTGGGTGGTGATTGCGTAGTGGCGCTTAACCATGTGAATGGCAGGGTAGGCGTAGTAGTGGTAGTAAAGTGCATCGCGCGCCCAGGTGCCTGTGCGCGCCCCGGGCGCAAGCAGTGGCAGCAGCGATTGCCCGTGCATATCTTCGGGGATCGGTTGGTTTGCCAGTTGTAAAAAGGTGGGCGCGTAGTCGATATTCTGCACCAGCGCGTCGCTGACTTCACCGGGTTTGATGGCATTGGGCCAGCGTATGATTAACGGCACCTGCATGGATTCGCGGTAGGCGAAGCGCTTGTCGAACCAGCCGTGTTCGCCCAAAAAGAAGCCGTTGTCTGAGGTGTACACGATTACCGTGTTTTTATCGAGCCCTTGGGCTTTCAGATAGTCCATGAGCCGGCCTACGTTTTCATCTACCGATTCAATGGTGGCCAGGTAATCTTGCATATAGCGCTGGTATTTCCACTCTACCTTTTCGGCATCGGTCATGGTGGGCCAGTTTTCTTCAAAATCGCGATTAATTTTCTCAAGGGTTGGCTCATAGGCGGCCCGCTGCTCGGCGGTAACGCGCTTGGTGTAGGGGTCGTCAAAACCCCAGGATGAGGGCGCAATGGGCGGCTCTACTTTATTCATGCCGAGGTAGGTTTGCGGTTTTATTTTGCTGTCGTGGCTGTAGCGCATGTGATCGAGCAGCCGCATTTCAGCGGTTTTTGCGGCTGTGCCCCGGCCTTCGTAGTCGTCCATCAACGTGGGCGGGAGCGGGAATTTTTTGCCGTAGTACTTGGCAAATTTATCGGCTCTTGGCCACCAGGGGCGATGGGGCGCCTTGTGTAAATAGGCCAGAAAAAACGGCTTGGATTTATCGCGCTTTTTGTCCAGCCAGTTGATGGTCACATCGGTAATCAAATCGGTGACATAACCCTCAAGCCTCTGGGTGCCGGTGGGCGTGATGAAATCGGGATTAATGTATTCCCCCTGGCCCGGCAAAATCATGAAGTCGTCTACGCCCTTGGGGTTGTTGCCAAAGTGGAGCTTGCCAAACATGGCGGTTTGGTAGCCTGCACGCTGCAGCAATTGCGGGAAGGTGGTTTGGCTGTCGTCGAATGGCTGCACGTTATCTACCTTGCCGTTCACATGGCTGTGCTTGCCCGTGAGAATGGTTGCCCGCGAAGGCGCGCAAATGGCATTGGCCACAGTGGCCTGGGTGAAGCGCATGCCTTCAGCGGCAAGCTGGTCAATATTGGGGGTATCTATCAACTGGCTGCCGTAGGCGCTGATGGCTTGATAGGCGTGATCATCAGACATCATAAATATGATGTTCGGGCGAGAATCTGGCGTGGCAGCAGGCGCATCTGCAGAGGTGGTGCTGGCGGTGACAATGCTTGCTAACAGGCAGGCCACGGCCTTTGCTGCTTGCTTCATGGTTGGCTCCTTGGCGTTTATTTTTCTGACCATGAGCGCACCAAAGTGGTGCAATCATGTGACGCAGTGCCCGAATCGGCGCATTTATGATTGTGTGTGATTGTATATTGATCTAAAGTGATTGGTAAGGATTGATAATGGTATTTTGCCTGTTGTTCTTCGCTCCTGACTTGCTGGCGGCTTTCATAGGCTGTGTGGCCGCTCAATACAATAAAGATAAAGAGAGCAGTTATGTTAAAACACCTCATAGGCGGGCTAGCGCTGCTAGGCCTGCAATCTGCAATGGCAGCCACGGTTTGGCAGCCACTTAACCCCGGTGCCGGGGGCCAGGTACAGGATGTGGTGGCAGACCCTAACCAGGCCAACGTTGTGTACATGGCCTCTGATATGGAAGGGGTTTATAAAAGCACCAACAATGGCGAAAGCTGGCAAATCACCGGCAACCTGGTAAACAACCGGGTATTTGCCGTGGCGGTAGCGCCCGGTAATTCCAGCAAAGTATTGGTGGGCACCCTTTACGGGCTGCACATTTCCACCAACGGCAGTAACAGCTATACGCTGGTGCCGGAAACCGAAAACAAATCCATCGCCAGCATTGCCTTCAAGCCTGGCAATGCCAATCACATTATTGCTGCACCCGGCTGGCGCGATGACGACGATTTCATCGGTAAATTTGGGGAAACCGCCACCGGCCCGGGCCAGGTATTTGTGTCGCAAAACGGCGGCAGCAGCTGGCAAACGGTCACCTTCGACAGCAACAACAGCACCGATCGCAACGTCTACTCGGTGGAGTTTGATAAAACCAACCCCAGTACCGTGTACCTGGGCTCCAATAAGGGTGTTTACAAAAGCACCAACGGCGGCCTGAACTGGCAGCGCATTGCCGGCCCCAATGATGGCAGCCGCCCCTGGAACAAGGGCATTGCCTTAAGCCCTAATGGCAAGGTGCTCTACGCCACCTTTGCCGAGGCCAAGGCCGACTTGCGCTACAACACCAATTTCCTGGTGTACGCCACCCGCACCAACGGCATTAACTGGCAGCAGGTTACCGGTGGCGGGCTGGAAGGCAATCGCCGCTATTGGTACCCAGAGGTAGACCCACGTTCAACGGGCAACAGCCACAAGCTGCTCTTGGGTGCGGTGAAAGACCGCTTTGGTTTGTTCGAGGGCACCTTCAACTGGGACAACAACGGCAACCTCACCAGCTACTACTGGGAAAAAATCTGGGACAGCTACGACGGCAGCTGGGACATAGGTTGGGATTACGCAACGCCCCCCAATGCCCGTTTTGCCCACTACACACCCGCCACCGGCGGCTGGGCACGGGGCGTGTGGTCTACCACCAACCAGACCATGTACTACGCCAGCCACAACAGCGGCAACAACAGCTACAGTTGGGCCAACAAGTATTCAACCCCCACCAGCCAAACCGTTAACTGGTACGGAACTGATTGGCCCACCTACAAGGGCAAAGGCACCGAGAGTACCTACACCTACGATGTGGCCGTGCATGACAACTACGTAATTCAAGGCCAGGCCGATAACGGCTTGATGGAAAGCTGGGACGGCGGTGTGTCCTGGTCGAACATGCAGCACCGGCGCGGTGGTGGCTTTAATTTGTCAGACGTACAGGCAGTGGACATTGCCGATGCCTGGGGCGTGCCCACGGTGGTGGCGCAGGCCACCTCCGGTTACGGTGGCGCGGCACACAACGGCCGCTTATGGGCCAAACGGTTGAACACCCATAGCCCCTCTGATCAATGGGTTGAACTTGCCGGTGGCCCCAACGCCAAAGCGGGCTTACCCAAGGGAGTGCTCCGCGATGTGGCGGTATCACCTGCCAACCCCGCCAAGGTGTTTATGTTCAGCTCGAACTACGGCCTGTACATGTACGAAGACATTGGCCTTGCGCTGGATTACCACGATCGCGGCCAAACGCTGCCGGTAACGCTGGTATACGAAGGTTTGGATAACAGCACCGAAGCCCGCATGGCGCGCAAGATTGCCCCGCACCCCACCAATGAAAAGGTGGTGTTTTTAAGCTCTACCGGCGGTGTGCAAGGTGTATGGCGCGGCGAGCAGCAAAGCAACGGCAGCTGGAACTTCGCCCGGGTTTTGGAGAGTTCTGGTTGGGATGCGGAAGTAGAAGCCTGGGCCCATAACGGCACCGTGTACCTCATGAGCTTTGCCAAGGGCGGCGGCCCGGATCTTGCCGATGGCAACAACTGGCAGATATTGCTCTCTACCGATGAAGGCCAAAGCTGGCAGAAAATTTTCACCCCGGCCAACGCCAAGAGCGTGCGCCCAACCAGTAATCTGGTGTGGTGGAACGCCGTGGGCGATCGCTTCAAATTTACCGGTAAAGGCGGCTCGGCCGGTGCCGGCAACAAGATTGTGATGAGCTATTACGATCACGACTACCAGCTGGGTTATGGCGTGTTCCTGGGCACTATCCAGAGCAATGGCCAGGTGAACTGGCAAGACATCACCGACGACCTGCACTTCTCCGGCATGACCAGCTCGCGCTTTATTAAAGATGCAGGCCAAATGTACCTTTACTCCACTACACCCGGTGCCGGTTTATGGCGCAGGGCTATCAGTGGTATGAGTATGGATCCGGCGCCCTCCGGCGCACCTGCCAAGCCCACAAACCTCAATGGCCAGTTGCAGTCGTCCACCAACTCTGCGGCCCTTAGTTGGAGTGACGCTTCAAATAACGAAACCGGCTTTCGCATTGAGCGCTCGGCCAATGGCGGGGCCTACAAGGTAGTGGGGCAGGTGGGGCGCAACGCCACAAGCTTTACCGATGCCAATCTGGCCGGCGATACCCAATACACTTACCGCGTTTATGCATTCAATAGCGCGGGCAAGTCTGCCAACTCCAATACCAAAACCCTTACCAGCGGCGACCCGGTAGACCCGCCCGTTGCCTGTGAGCCTGTAAACCTGACGCCCGATGGTAACTTCACCGGCGGCCAGGGCGCCTGGACTGTGTACGCCAATACCAGTGCCGGTGCATCGGCCACGGGCAGCGTGGGCGTAGAGGGTGGATTTGGCAACGGCAACTCGTTGAAGGTAAACATCGGCGCGGCCTTTAGCACTAACGACGTGCAGGTTCAGCGCAGCTTCGGCAAGCTTGAGCCAGGCAACACCTACATGCTGAACTTCAACGCCAAGGCGGCCAGCAACCGCACCATGGAAGTGAAAATTCATCAGGCCCAAAGCCCTTGGGCCAACATCAAAACGCCCGATGAAATCCAGCTCACCACACAAGATCAATCCTTCACGCTGTTTTATGAGCCGGGTGTGGATTTCGGCAACCTGAAGCTGGGCTTTTTCCTGGGCAACAGCACCACCGATGTGTGGCTGGATGAAGTGAGCCTGCAACGCTACTGCGATACCGTAGTGCAACTGCCAGCCCCGGCTTCGGTGACGGCCAGTGCAGTGTCTGCAAGTTCCGCCAGCGTTAGTTGGAGCGCGGTGACCGATGCCGCAGGCTACCAGGTGCAATACCGCCCAGTGGGCGGCAACTGGGCCACGGCCGAGGCCAACACCCCCGCCACCAGCGCGTCAGTTACCGGTTTAGCCACCGGCGACTACGAGTTCCGCGTGCGGGCGCTGGCCTCTGTGGGCCAATCTTCCGAGTACCAGTTATCAAACGTGATAACACTCGAAGAAACCGGCGGCCCCTGGGGAGCGCCCGGGTGGATTGCAGTGTCGGTTAGCTCAGATACCTCAGTGAACGTGCAGTGGGCATCGGTTGAAAGCGCGGTTTCCTACGACGTGCAGCAGCAACTCTCTACCGAAACCACCTGGCGCAAGGCCGAATACGGTGTTGCGGGTACGTCTGCCTCGGTTACCGGCCTGGATGCCGGCGCAACTTACAAGTTCCGCGTAAAAGCGCGCAATGCCAGCGGCCAGGCCACATCCTGGACCACCAGCAGCCAGGTGAACCTCTCTGGTAGCCAGCCTCTGGCCGCGCCCGCCAATGCCGATGCCCTGGCGGTAAGCCATAACCGGGTGGATGTGAGCTGGAGTGCCGTAACCGATGCCGACAGCTACAGCCTCCAGCGCAGTGTGGATGGGGGTGCCTGGGCGGGCCTCACTTCCGGTGTTACGGCCACCAGCTACAGCGACACCAGCGTCAACCCCGATACCCTGTATGACTACCGCATTGCCGCGGTAAACAGCAGCGAGCAATCGGGCTGGACGGAAACCGGCGCCGTGGCCACACCCTCGGCGCCCAGCGGAAGCTTCGGTGCCCCTACGGGCGTGAGCGCCAGTAAATCGGGCAGCACCAGTGTGACCGTGAGCTGGAACCCCGTGGTGGACGCCGTCACCTACGACATCCAGAAGTTCAAAGCCGGCGATGCCTGGCGCAAGGCCGAGTACGATGTCACCGGCACCAGCGCCACCATCACCGGGCTGGATGCCGGCGCCACTTACACCTTCCGGGTAAAAGCGCGCAACGCCTCGGGTTCTGCCAGCGGCTGGACAGAATCCAATAACGTGGGCCTCTAACATTGGTTGGTAAATTGTAAGTAAGTGCTTCTTCTCTCCGTCCGGGGCGTGCGTAAACCCCGGAGCCTGCCCCGCCACTGGCGGGGCTTTTTTTGTGCTGTGTGATCAGGTCTCGGGCCTTGTTGATCGTTGACCGGAGTTGACTAATGGGTAACCCTAGTGATTCTTGATTGGGGAATTCAAACCGTGGCATTTATCCTCGAAAAAATAACCGAAGACATCAAACAATCAATAGTGTCGGACGCGGCCTCTGACGCAAATCTGCAGTCTCTGATGCAGTATGCCGCGAAAGAAAACCACCTTACAAAATCGCGAGCAATAGATTATGAAACAGGATGCTACCTGATGATGTGCCCAACTATTGTCCGAGACGATCGCTGCGACATTGGCTATTTATTTTATTGCATCGGCACTTGGTATGAGTTTTATCTGAACACCCCGTTTTCAGTCGATGCCCGATTTCGCAAAGAGGTGAACCTTACCGGTGAGGACTTTGAGGCCCTTACCCGTCGTATAAAAAATGCGTTCTCAGTGCATGGCTACTTTGGACTAGAAGATGACCGTGAACAGGCTGTAGTTCTTAATTTCCAAGAGGAAAATAATTGAGCATCAATAGGGTGTATCAATAGGGTCAGAGTCATTTGATTTCTGTATCAATAGGGTCAGAGTCATTTGATTTCTGTGATGCCACCAATAAAGCTCGGGCTCCGGGGGTAATCGATTGAAGACGCATATCGAAGCCAGGGCCGGGCGCAGAGCCGTTCTTGCCCGCAGAGGTGGCGTCAGTAAATCGGCCGCGTGCAGAAATGGGTAGGATCAATGACTCTGACCCTATTGATTTTGATTCCTATTGATTTGACCCGCTCCCGATTATCCGCTCATGCGTTGATCAGACTGCTCAAGCGTTGGTTAAAAATTCACCGAAAACCGAAGTTTTCACTGCAAAATTGTTCGATTTTAGAAAAACCGAAGAGAATTTGGTGTGTTTTATGGTCGGGTGATCGATTATAAGTGTCTGTTATTTATATGTTTTTGTTGTTATTGGTACTCTATCAATAGGGTCAGAGTCATTTGATTTCTGTGATGCCACCAATAAAGCTCGGGCTCCGGGGGTAATCGATTGAAGACGCATATCGAAGCCAGGGCCGGGCGCAGAGCCGTTCTTGCCCGCAGAGGTGGCGTCAGTAAATCGGCCGCGTGCAGAAATGGGTAGGATCAATGACTCTGACCCTATTGATTCATGACTCTGACCCTATTGATTCCTATTGATTTGACCCGCTCCCGATTATCCGCTCATGCGTTGATCAGACTGCTCAAGCGTCGGTTAAAAATTCACCGAAAACCGAAGTTTTCACTGCAAAATCGTTCGATTTTAGAAAATCAGAAGAGAATTTGGTGTGTTTTATGGTCGGGTGATCGATTATAAGTGTCTGTTATTTATATGTTTTTGTTGTTATTGGTGCTCAGTGTACTCAACTTTAATCAAAACTGAGAAATAGTTTCTTCGGATTCGTAAATGCAAAGTTTTTAGAGCAATTGCACCGATATAGTGACCCCAAACGATAACCATAATTGGGCAATGATATGTCGGTACCTCCTAGCAGTGCGGCCAGTGCGGCCGGCCTTGCATCAACGGATGCAAATTCCTCCAACTCCTACGTATTCCCGCTGTTGGTGATGACCAGCCTGTTTTTCATCTGGGGCTTTATTACCAGCCTGAACGACATTCTGATTCCGCACCTGAAAAGTGCCTTCGACCTCACCTACGTGCAGGCCATGCTGATCCAGTTCACCTTTTTTGGCGCCTACTTTTTGGTATCCATACCCGCCGGTGCGCTCATTCGCCGCATCGGCTACCAGAACGGGGTTTCGGTGGGGCTGGGTGTGGCTGCGCTCGGCTGCATCCTGTTTTACCCGGCGGCGGCCATTCAGCAGTATTGGCTGTTTCTGGCGGCGCTGTTTGTGATGGCCTCGGGCATCACCCTGCTGCAGGTCTCGGCCAACCCGTACGTGGCGGTGCTGGGCAACCCCGATACCGCCTCCAGCCGGCTGAATTTCTCACAGGCGATCAACTCTGTAGGCCACACCGTTGGCCCTTTGTTTGGTGCGCTGTTGATCATGACCGGCGATCACACCCAGGTGGCCGAAACCGCCAACCCCGAAGCCGTACAAATTCCCTATTTGATGATTGCAGGCTTTCTGCTGTTGGTTGCTGCCATTTTCAAATTCCTGAAGTTGCCCTCCATTGAAGGCGATGCCATGGCGCTTGGCGCCAGTGGTCAAACCAGCGCCTGGCAGTACCCGCACCTGGTGTTGGGTGCAGTGGCCATTTTTCTGTATGTGGGCGCAGAAGTATCCATTGGCAGCTTCATCATCAACTTTATTTCGCTGCCTGAAATCGGCCAGATAGACGAGCGCACCGCCGCCCAATACCTCACCTTTTATTGGGGTGGCGCCATGGTTGGCCGTTTCATCGGCTCGGCCGCGTTGCAATTTATCAAGCCGACGAGTGCACTGTTTTTTAACGCCGTTGTTGCCGGTGCGCTGCTGATGCTGGTGGTGGCTGTTGATGGCGCGCTGGCCATGTGGGCGGTACTGGCCATTGGCCTGTTTAACTCCATTATGTTCCCCACCATTTTCACGCTGGGTATTCGCGGCCTGGGTTCGCTCACAAGCCAGGGCTCGGGCATTTTGTGCCTGGCCATTGTGGGTGGTGCCGTGGTGCCTATGGCGCAGGGTTTTGTGGCCGATGGCGTGTCTTTGTCTGCAAGCTTTGCCGTGCCCTTGCTGTGCTATGCCTTCATCGCCTGGTATGCGCTGGTGGGTGCGAAAAAGCACTGAGGGTAAATACATGGCTAAAAATATTATTTGCTTCGGCGAGGCGCTAATCGATTTTCTGAACGTAGGCAGCCAAGATTTACAGGGCGTGCCTATCAACCGGTTCGATCAATACCCGGGTGGGGCGCCTGCCAATGTGGCGGTGGCGCTGGCCAAGCTGGGTGCACCGGTGCAGTTTTTGGGGCAGGTGGGGCAAGATGCCTTCGGCAACTTTCTGATTGATTGCCTGAACACCTACGGGGTAGATACCCGCCTTACCTTGCAACACCCCAGTGCCCCCACGGCACTGGCGTTTGTGTTTTTGGATGCATCCGGCGATCGCAGCTTCTCTTTCTATCGCGATGCCAGTGCCGACCTGCTGCTGACACCGGCACAGTGCCCGGCAACTCTCTTTGAAGGTTGTGGCATTTTTCACTTTTGCTCTAACACCTTGACCGATGAATCCATCACCAAAACCACAGAGGCGGCGCTGGCCAATGCCCGTGCCCAGGGCGCGGTGGTGAGCTTTGATGTGAATTTGCGCCACAACCTGTGGGCCAAAGGCGCCGCAGATATTGCGCGCGTGAATCGCTTGGTACACGCGGCAGAGGTGGTGAAATTCTCCCGCGATGAGTTGGATTATCTGGCCGGCAGTGGCAATGCCAGCAGTTACTTGCAGGCGTGTTTTGCAGCCGGTGTAAAGCTCGTGTTGGTTACAGATGGCGGCCAGCCCGTGCATGCCTATACCGCGCAGTTTGATGTGGTGGCCGGCATTCCTGATGTTGACGTGGTGGATACCACCGCCGGCGGCGATGGCTTCACCGGTGGCATGTTGTGCGCCGTCAATGCGCTGGGTTTAAGCGCATTAACTGCAGATGCGGACCTTCTTACGCGGGCGGTGGGATTTGCTGTTTCCTGCGGTGCTGTGGCGGTATCACGTCCGGGCGCTTTTCCTGCATTGCCCACGCTTGATGATGTAAAACCTTTCTGGAACTGATATGGCCGACTACCCGAATTTCCGAAGCGCCGCGTTTTTGCGCGACCACATGCAATCCATCCTGGATTTTTACGAGCCCAATGTAGACGACGCCGTACAGGGTGGATTTCACCAAAATTTTTATGATGACGGCACGGTATTCGAGCCGGGCCGCAAGCAGCTCGTAAGTTCAACACGCATGGTGTTTAACTATTGCACGGCGTTCGCTGCCTTCGGGCGCGATGCGTATTTAGCGCGCGCAGTACGGGGGTTGGATTACGTCAAGCAACATCATTGGGATGCCGCGCGTAACGGCTATCAGTGGGTGTTGGAAAATAACTCGCCCGTCGATCAAACCAATCAATGCTACGGCTTGGCGTTTGTCATGTTGGGCTATGCCAGCGCCCACATGCGCGGCATTGAAGGTGCAGCGCAAGGCATTGCTCACACCTGGGAAATTATGGAGTCGCGCTTTTGGGTACCCGCTCACAATCTCTATGCCGATGAAGCCAGCCCCGACTGGTCTGAGGTGAGCGACTACCGCGGTCAAAACGCCAATATGCATTGCTGTGAGGCCTTGCTGATGGCCTATGAAGCCACAGGTGATGCACTGTATCTGGATCGTGCCTATCTATTGGCAAAAACCGTGGCCGTTGAGCTGGCGGCAAAAGGCAATGGCCTGATCTGGGAACATTTCACATCGAGCCTTGAGCCGGATTGGGAATTCAACAAAGACGATCCGAAAAATTTGTACAAGCCCTGGGGCTTTCAGCCCGGCCATCAAACCGAGTGGACCAAGCTTTTACTTACCCTACACCAATTCCGCCCGGAACAATGGATGCTGGATCGTGCACGCGCACTCTTCGATGCCGCCTGGGAAAACTGCTGGGATGCCGAGCGCGGCGGCCTCTACTACGGCCACGCGCCAGACGGGCGCATTTGTGATGACGAAAAATATTTCTGGGTGCAGGCGGAATCCTTTGCTGCGGCTGCCATGTTGGCAAAAGCCCTGGGCGAGGAATCCTACTGGGAAAAATACGATGCGCTCTGGCGTTACAGCTGGGATCACATGATCGATCACAAGCACGGCGCCTGGTACCGCGTGTTGTCGGCCGACAACAAGCCCCTGTCAAACATTAAAAGCGCCGCTGGCGCCAAGTGCGACTACCACACACTGGGTGCTTGCTGGCAAGTGCTTCAGACTTTGAATAAATAGCTAGCAGAGGAAATAACATGCTTCGCTCGAACTACATAATAAAACCGGCGGCCTTGTTGCTTGCAACCGGCAGCTTGCTGCTTGGCGCTTGTGGCGCCGATAAAGCAGAAATCAAACAAGGGGCTAAGCCCAGCGCTGAAGTGCAGGCGGCTGCCGGTGTTACCCAGTGGGTAGACCCGTTCATCGGAACCGCCAATGAAGGCAATACTTACCCGGGCGCAGTACTGCCTTGGGGTATGGCCTCGGTTGTTCCGCAAAATATTGACTTCAGTAACCGTAAAAACTCTGCAGCCTATGTTTTTGGTGAGCCCTACATTTATGGTTTTGGCCATATGCAGCTTTCAGGCGTGGGCTGCCCAAGTTCGGGCGCGCTGCCTGTAAAAGTCACCACAGGCGAGCTGTTGCTTGGCCAACAGGATACCCGTAGCCGATACTCGCGCGAAATGGCCGAGCCAGGTTACTACCGCGTATTTTTAGATACCTTTGGCGTGCTGGCTGAAATGTCGGCCACAACCCGCTCGGGCATTAGCCGCTACCAGCTGCCAGCTGGCCAAACCAACTTTATTTTTGATTTGGCGCTCAACCAAGGTGAAACCAAAGGCGGCACGATTACCCATGTGAGCGAAAACCGCGTTGAAGGTTTTCAGGCAGAAGGTAACTTCTGTGATGCAGGCCAAATGCGGAAAATATTTTTCGCAGCCGAGTTCAGCAAGCCTGCAGCCAGCTTTGAGAAGTTCGAATCGCCGGAGTTCTTAAAAGAAGCCAAGCGCGTTGATGGCGGTAACTATGAAGGTGTGCACTTAAGTTACGAGTTCGCAGAGCCCACTGAAATTGAATTGCGTGTAGGCATCTCATTTGTGTCGGTTGAAAACGCACGCGAAAACCTGAAGGTGGAACAAGGCAATAAATCCTTTGCCGAAATTCGCAAAAATGCTAAAGCCGCCTGGGAAAAAGAGCTGTCTGTTGTAAAGGTTAAAGGTGGCACCAGCGAGAACAATAC
This sequence comes from Simiduia sp. 21SJ11W-1, assembly GCF_024138675.1. Classification (NCBI taxonomy): domain Bacteria; kingdom Pseudomonadati; phylum Pseudomonadota; class Gammaproteobacteria; order Cellvibrionales; family Cellvibrionaceae; genus Simiduia; species Simiduia sp. 21SJ11W-1. The sequence continues at coordinate 445,106 of NZ_CP090959.1, forward strand.
CAAGTTTTATACCGCGTTTTACCACTCACTGATCATGCCGCAGACCTACAATGATGTGAACGGCGAATACCTGGGTATGGACGGGAAAACCGTTCGCAAGGCCGAGGGGTTCACCCGCTATTCCACCTTCAGCCTGTGGGATACCTACCGCACAGTGCACCCGTTGATCACGTTAACCCACCCCAAGCAGCAAACCGACATGTTGAAATCCATGGCGGATATGGTGCACGACAGTGGCTGGCTACCAAAGTGGGAACTATTGGGAATGGAGGCGGCCACCATGGTGGGCGACCCGGCAGTGCCGGTAGTAGTAGACAGCTACCGCAAAGGCTTGACCGACTTTGACGCAGAAGCCGTTTACGGCGCCATGGTAAAAGCGGCAACCCAAACCGAGCCCTTTAACCACATGCGCCCGGGTTTGAAGCACTACCGTGAGCTGGGTTACATCCCGCAGGATGATCGCGGCGGTGAAGGCAAAGATTTCGGTTGGTTCAACGGCATTGTATGGGGCACGGTTTCAACCACCCTGGAATACAACCTGGCGGATTGGAACATCGCCAAAATGGCCGAGGCATTGGGTAAAACCGAAGATGCCAAGGCATTTCATGAGCAAAGCCTAAGCTACAAAAAACTCTACGATGAAGAAACCGGATTTTTGCGCCCGCGCAATAAAGACGGCTCCTGGATGACGCCGTTTGATCCGCTCGATCGCCACTGGGATATCCGCTGGAAAATGAGCGGCGGCGCCGGCTACGTAGAAGGTACTGCATGGCAATACCTGTTCTTTGTGCCACACGATATGCCAGGCCTGATTGATATCATGGGTGAAGAGCAGTTTATTACGCGCCTGGATGAAAGTTTTGACGAATTTTATTTCGACATGACCAACGAGCCAGATATCCAGTACCCCTTCCTGTACAACTATGTGGCCGGTAAGGAATACCGCACCCAGGAAGAAGTGCGCTACGCCGTTGATAAGTACTTCACCACCTCGCCCTGGGGTATTCCCGGCAACGATGACGCCGGCACCTTGTCTGCCTGGTTAGTGTTTGCCATGATGGGCTTCTATCCGGATTTGGTGGGCGAGCCCAGCTACCAGCTAGCGCTGCCAAGTTTTGCACGGGTAGATATCGCCCTTGACCAAAACTATTACCCGGGTGAAAGTTTTTCCATTGTTGTGGAAAACTTTGAAGATACGCACCGTTACATCAACAGCAAAAAGGTTAATGGCCAGGCGCACGCAGCCTTCCAGTTGAGCCACGATACCATCGTAAAGGGTGGCGCAATGTCGCTCACTTCATCACTCTACCGCGAGGTTAAGTGATATGAGCGTGGCAGAAAGGTTGTCTGAAAATCTGGATGCGGTGAATGAATACGAACGTGAACCGGTACCAGAAAAAAAGGTTAAAGGCTTTAAGAGTTTTCTTGGCCTTGTATCGGGCGAGCACATCGCCGGAACAGAATTTGTTATAGGGCCGTTGTTTGTTTTGCACGGCACGGCCTGGAGCGATCTGTTTTGGGGTTTGCTTGTAGGCAACATTCTCGCCACGCTAAGCTGGGTGTGCCTGTGCGCACCCACGGCCGTTAAAACCCGGCTTACCATCTATTACCAGTTGGAAAAAATAGCCGGGTTTAATTTGGTCAGTATATTTAATGTATTAAACGGGCTGCTATTTTGCGTGGCCGCGGCCGCCATGATTGGCGTATCCGGCACGGCCATTGGCTACATGCTGGGTGTGGATATGCCCGGGCTCACAGATCTGATGCCGGGCAGCCTTGAGGCCATGGCAATAGTGTTTGTTATTGGCACTGTAATGGCGCTGGTGTCTACCTGGGGTTATGACTTCGTTAGTAAGTTCTCGCTGATTTTCGCCCCCTGGATGCCGTTTATTTTTCTTGGGGCGGGGATAGCAATGTTGCCCCAGCTGGGGTTAACCCAGTGGTCAGACTTCTGGACCATTGCCGAAACCAAAATCTGGACAGGCATTCCCGTTGAGGGCCAATCCAAGTACGGTTTTTGGCATGTATTAATTTTTGCCTGGCTATGTAACAGCGCAATGCATATCGGTTTGTCTGATATGACGATCTACCGCTACGCCAAAAAACCGCACTACGGCATTGCCTCTGCGGCGGGTATGTTTATCGGCCACTTTATGGCGTGGGTTGCCTCGGGCATTTTATGTGCTGTGGCCATTCAGGCGGGCAACAATAACCCAAGCTCCGGTGAAATTGCGGTAATGAGTATTGGTATTGCAGGTGGCATTTGCGTACTGATTGCAGGCTGGACTACCGCCAACCCCACGGTCTATCGCGCAGGCATTGCCGTGCAGGCCCTGTTTCCGAACTCCAAACGCTGGAAAATCACACTGGGCATTGGCCTCTTGGCAACCGCGCTTGCGTGCTTCCCGTGGATTATTTCCAAGCTCGATCAATTTTTAGGCTTTTATGCATTGGTGGCGGCACCGGTTGGTGCGATGGTATTGGCCGATGTCTGGTTGTTTCCAAGGCTTGGGTTGGTGCAAAACTTTGCCGATTTCCGAAAGCTTAAATTCAATTACGCCGTAGCGCTTGCGTGGGTGCTTTCAATCGCGGTGAGCTATGGGCTTTATCTGGCATTCCAGGCGGACTTCTTTTTCTTTATGGCGTTGCCTGCCTGGCTTATTGCGGGCGTGTTGTATGTGGGCTTTGCAAAATTGATGCAAAACGGGCTGCAAGCAAGTACCGCAACGCTGCAAGTGGAGGCCTGAAATATGAACCGTTTACTACCCTTAAAGCTTTTTTCTTATTCTGGCCTTGCCTGTATTTTGATCAGTGCCCTGCTGGTGTTCTACCAGCAGCTTACGCTTGATGAATTCAAATCGTGGGCGCTGGCCGGTACGTTAATCTGGATTGCAACGGCACCTTTTTGGATTAACAAAAAGCCTGTGGAGGGCGCTGAATAACGCAGGCGTCTTTAAAAGTCTACCGGTTTTCAGGCTTAGGCTGCTGTTTACTTTAAAGCCTGCCGTTGCAGATTTCTTAAGCGCCCCTTTAGCGCTGGGCCAATCAATGATACACGGCTTAAAAATGTAAAGGCCTAAAATATGAAAGCCGCAGACAAAGCCCCGGCCTGTTACGCCAAAACAATAATCAGTGAGCGTGAGAGCACCATGAAAATCACATCAATTTTTGTTCAGTCTGTACCGCGCCGCCTGGCACTTGCCTTGGCAGTTGCCAGCGCTGCATCAGCAAGCATTGCCGCTACCGCGCAAGATGCCCGCGCGCCCCAGTATGTACCTGTGCCAGAGGTTACGCGCGATTACATTCGCCGTGCTGCAGAAGGTGATCACCTGGCGCTCGAAGGGGGCCACATGGCACTGGATGGGCATGTTATGCCCTACATGTATTTTCAGCCCCACGAAATATTGTTTTTGGAGCGCCTTGGGCGGCTGCGCCACAAAACCGTGTGGGAGCTCGATGCCATCGCAAGGGTAGATGAGTGGCGCGATGCTTTCATTACCCAGGGGCTACCGGCTGATGCTGTAAAGGCCTCGCCCGGTGAATTGGTGGGGGGGCGCCACTCGCAAATTGGTTATGAATTTACATTGCCCGAGCTTGCACCATCTGCCACGGGGTGGGAGCGATTCTTTACCCTGAAGCCCATGGACATGAGCGTGCCCGGCTGGCCGGAAACCACCATTTATATTAACGGCGAGCCAAAGGCTGCACTGCAGCGCAAACACTTTTATTGGTCGCTCGATAAACTTGTGACCACAAGTGGCCCCCAGCGTATCACCATGAAAAGCTTTGGCGTATTTGAGAGCCCACGCGGCTACCGCCAAGTGGCCGTGGTAGAGCGCGACCCGCTAGCGGATGACCTCTACTGGAAAATGCGCGTGTTGGTTGAGGCAGGCAGCATTTTATCGGATCAATCCGAGGCAGGCAGCCGTATTCGCCCTCTCATAGACAAGGTGGTCGCGCAGGTAAATCTTGAAACGCCCCACACGCCTGTGTATCGCCAGCAATTAAAAGCGGCAATAGCGCTGTTGGATAAAGGCTTTGCCGAGCTTGCCAGCTTGCCAAAAAATGAAGAGCGCCTGCGTGTACTTTTGCATGGCCACCTGGACAGCGCCTGGCGCTGGACGCTCGATCACACAGACGACAAATTGCTGCGGCTTGCACTTAACAACCTCTACTTGATGGATCGCTTTCCCGAGTACCGTTACGTATTTACCACGCCTTTTCACTATGAGCGAATTCAGGCGCTCTACCCAGAAGTATTTGAGCGCATTAAAGCCAAAATCAAAGCCGGTCAGTGGATCGCAAACGGTGCAACCTATGTGGAAACCGATCTCAACTTGCCTGGCGGTGAAAGTGTGGTGCGGCAGTTTTTGTACGGGTTGGATTACTACAAAAACACCCTGGGCGTTGAAAAAAACACCCTGTTTTTACCGGATACCTTCGGCTACCCGCCGTTTTTCCCGCAGGTGGTTAACAGCTTCGGCCTGGATAGCCTGATTGCCATGCGCACCAATACCCCAGAAATAGACAGCAGTATTTATCGCTGGCGGGGGCTTGATGGCAGCGAGCTGTTGGTAAACAGCCTGACCACGCCCGCCTGGGAATACCCCTATGAAGAGGCGATTCACAAGCGCCCCGTTGAAGATGGCGAACGTATCACCACCTATAACGCACCCGATGCCGGGCCACGCCGGCTGGCAGGCACCTGGGAGCAATTTAAAAATAAGGAAGACACCAAGCAACAACTGCTACTGGTTGGCTGGGGCGATGGCGGTGCCGGTGGAACGGAAGATCATGTTGAGTTGATCCGCCGCGTAACCGGCCTGCCGGGGTTCCCGCAGGTGGAGTGGACAACCCTCTACGGGTATGTGCAGGAACAAAACCAGGCCCGAGATAAATTCCCCGTTTACGATGGCAGAATTTTGCCGCGCGACTGGATTCAGCGCACCTTTATGATGGCCAACGGTATTAAGGCGGCCAACCGCGACGTAGAGCAGCGCCTGCAGGAAGCCGAAGCGCTGGCGGTTTATGCCGGAAAAAGTGGCTACCCCTACCCGGCAGATGCGCTTGAGAAATCCTGGAAGACGCTGCTGCTAAATCATTTTCACGACATAGTTACCGGCATGGCGGTGCCCGAAGTATTGGCGCGCGCAGCGCGCGATTTAACCGGGCTTGAGCAATCGGTGAGGGGCATGCGCGACAGCGCGCTAAAGCACATTGTGGCAGAGGCAGGCCTTAAAGAGGCGGGCCTTGTGATCTACAACCCGGCACCCTCTGTGGCAGGCGGGCTTGTGAATTTGGGTAAGGTTGATACGGGCAACAAAGTACTTGTAGATGCAGGCGGTGTGCAAATTTCCACGGCCCCTGATGCAGAAGGTAATCTCTGGGCCGATTTGCCAAAACTTGGGCCGCAACAGTTTATGCATCTGGCTTTACACAACAAGGTACTGCAGAAAGCCGCAAAAAAACCTGCAGATTCTGGCCTGGTTGCAAAAAAATACAGCCTGGAAAACGCACTGGTTAAAATCACTTTTAACAAGTCTGGGCAAATAAGCTCTTATTACGATAAAGCTCAAGCACGCGAGCTGGTGCCGGCGGGGCGCGTGTGGAACCAGTTTATACGGGTAGATCACGCCACCGTAACTGACGATCCTTTCAGTGCCAAAGCAAAGGTTTCTGACGTATTTTCAGATAACCTGCGTGCAGGCCTTACCCTGAATTGGAAAGTAGGTGAGAGCCGCATAGAGCAGCGCGTGTGGCTTGGGCACAATTCTCGCAAGTTACAATTTGATACACAGCTCGACTGGCGAGAGCAACACAGGCTTGAAGTGGATTTCCCGCTTAACCTCAATGCCCGAGTTGCCAATTACGGCATTCCCTTTGGCTACGTGCCCATGGCACGCAGCAACTTTGGCCCTCACGATCACATCCAAACCCCTATCGCAGTGCATGAATGGGCCGATGTATCCGAGGCCGGTTACGGTGTAGCACTCATTAACCGCACGCGCTACGCCTATAACCTTAAATCCGGCGGCCTGCGCATGAACATCGCCTGGGGCCAACGCAAGCACGACTACCAGGAAATGAAAGACCTCAACTGGAGCCTGGATGGCAGTGGCGATGCCGGCGGCATGAACTTCAGTTTTGCAATTTTGCCCCACGAAGGTGATCTGGCTGCCAGCGATGTAATTACCGAGGCCAAGGCGTTTAATCACCCGCTGGTTGTGCACCCCAATCAAGCCGCCACCGAGCCTGGGGTGGGCTTACCTGCACCGCTGATTACAGATCTGCCCGGTAACATTTTATTTCCCACAATCAAGCGGGCTGAATCCGGCCAGGGAACAGTATTGCGCCTTTATGAAACCCAAAACCGGCGCACCTCCTGGCAGGGGCCGGCTGGGGCATCGGTTATCACGATGAATGAAGTGCCTCAAAACGATAGTGCGAACCTGTTTACGCCCTTTGAAATCAAAACGCTGATTGTTAATGATTGAATATGATGCTTGAAGGTAATTGAAGGCGCCAATATCAAAATTGGCGCCTATAAAAACTTGGTCAACCAGTCAAATAAAGGGGGGGGTCAAAATGCCTAAGTACTTGAAGATAAGCACTATTACACTGATTTTGACACTTTTGGTAACAGCGAGCTAAAGGCTAAAATCACATTTCTAAAAATGATTGCAATTGATTTTATATGATTCATAATGGCTGCATGTTGCTTTTTGGGTGAACGCTTCTGAGAGCAGAGAAGGCAGGACAAAGGCAGCAGTCACAAGTTAGAGCATTTAAAATAACTAAAGGTAAGAGATATGCTGAAACACAATGCGTTTAATCGCACCCTCCTATCCACCGCTATCATTGCGGCTATGGCTGGCACCTCCGGCTATGCGCTTGCGCAGGAAGCGCCTGAAGATGAATCTGCACTTGAAGTAATTGAAGTTGTTGGTATTCGTCGCAGCTTAATGCAGTCTGCGGATATCAAACGCGACTCTATGGGCATTACCGACGCCATTTCTGCAGAAGACATGGGTAAATTCCCCGACTCTAACCTGGCGGAATCACTGCAGCGCATCACGGGTGTGTCTATCGACCGAAAAGACGGTGAAGGCAGCAGCATCACCGTACGTGGCCTTGGCCCAGCATTTAACCTAGTGCAGTTGAATGGTCGTCAGTTGGCTTCGGCTGCTGGCAACCGCAGCTTCGATTTCTCTACCATTTCTGCAGACATGATTCGCGGCATTGAGGTATACAAAACCTCTGCTGCTGAGCGTGAAACCGGTGGCATGGGCGCGACTGTCAATGTTAAAACCCTGCGTCCGCTGAATGAGCCAGGTGAGCGTTTGGTGTTGGTGGGTAAAGGTATTTCTGACAATTCTGCAGATGATGCCAGTATCACGCCAGAAATTGCAGGTATCTACTCAACCACCTTTGATGACGACAAGTTTGGTGTGGCTGTATCTTTGAACTACCAGGAGCGGCAGAACGGTCGCAGCGAAGCCAAAGAAGAAGTGTTCTGGATGTCTAACATCTGGGGTGAGGGCGCGCGTCCTGGCTTTGGCTGGATGAACTCTGAAAGTGCTGTAGACAATGACTACCAGGTAAACAAGCCTCAGGATGGTGAACTATACGCGCTGGGCCGTATGGCGGCATTCAATGCTGTTGAACAAGAGCACGAGCGTTTGAACGGCCAGGTGGTTTTTCAGTGGCGCCCAAGCGACAACATCACAACTACTGTTGATTATAACTACTTTAAAAAAGATGTGCAGACTCACACCAATCGCGCATCAATTTGGTATGACTGGGCTGGCCGAAACTCTACTGCAGTTTGGAGCGACGACACCATCAAGGCACCTTTGGTTTACGGTGAAGTCCGGCCGAATGCTGGTTTTGGTGAAACCACTTTCTACGCGCAAGAAGATAACGTGCAGAATGAATTGCAAGCCTTCGGCTTGAATGTTGAGTGGGATGTAAATGATAGTTTGGTTCTAGGCTTTGACGCGAATACTTCAAAGTCCGACATCACGCCAACTGGCGGTACCATGGGTTCGCGCGCGGCAATTGAAATGGCAGCTCTTACCCGTCAGGCAGTGGGTGTTGACTACACTGGCGACATTCCCGCTGTGTACTTGAATAATCCCAACGTAAATCCAGCTGACGTTGTGCCACTGAACCACTTCATTGAAAGCCGTTTTGATGAATCTGAAGTGACTCAGGCCAAGTTTGACGGCACCTGGTCATTAAATGAAGAGCACAGCTTTGACTTTGGTTTGCAGTACAACCAGGTGAGTTACGGCACGGGTGACATCCGCGTTGAACGTAAACGTAAGTACTACGAACAGTTTGTAGGTGACTTTGCAGCCTTTGAAGGTTTTGAAGCATTCAACTTCATGAACCGCTTTGATGCAGATTACGGTGATTTTGAAACAATTGCCCAGCAGTTGCCCAACGGGAATACCCTGAACGACTATGATAACAACGGCAACGTTGTTTCTTCTCATACACTGACAAAAGACAGCCTCTATGCAAGTGCGTTGAAGTTTGATTTGCGTGACATGTATGCCTTCCTTTCTGGTAACCCTGTTTGGGGTCAACACATCCCTGCAGGTGGTCTAGATTCAGCAGCACCTTCTCTAGGTTCGTGCGCTACGGTTTTCTGTGCTTCTAACAAATACGCACAGGGTAACCTGCAAGAAGTTGAGGAAGTTACCAATGTTGCGTTTGTACAGTGGAATTGGTCAAGCGAAGTATTGAGCATGCCTTTCGATATGCACCTAGGCTATCGCTACGAAGAAACTACTGTTGAATCTGCCTCCGCAATTCAGCAGTGGGGTGGTAGTGTATGGAGTACATACAGCCAGGTAGAGCTAATTCCTCAATTGGATTCAGATGGTAACGCCATTATTGGCCTGGGTTCACGTACTGGTGAATACAGCTACGGTTTGCCAAGCTTCAACCTGAACGTAAATGTTACCGAAAACATCATTGTACGTGCTGCATATAGTGAATCAATTGCGCGCCCTAACTACGGTGTGCTGAAAGGTGGTGTACGTATTGGTGCCAAGCAAAACCCTGGCATTGGTAACGGCAGCTCCGGTAACCCAGGTCTTGAGCCACTGGAGTCTGAGAACTACGATGTGTCTGCTGAGTGGTACTACAGCGACGACAGCTACGCATCTATTGCCTACTTCGACAAAAAGATCACCAACTTCGTTGGTGGAAACACCAACGTCAACACCATCCTTGATGGCGTGTACCAGCCAAGCGATGGTCAGTATGCACAAGAAGCAATGGCGGCAGGTATGACATCCACTCAGGAAATCTTCGATTGGATTATTGCCAACCGTGCTGGCTTCCCAGGCGTTGATAGCAGCAGTCAATCTGTGCTGGGTGATGTTGCACGTGACCCTGCGATGGAATTCCGTGTAAACGTTCCTAGCAATGGTGACCTAGTAAATGGTGTTGCTGGTTGGGAATTCAACGTTCAGCACCTGTTTGGCGAGTCTGGTTTTGGTGTGATTGCTAACTACACCATTGTAGATTCCGATTACAGCTACAAAAATGAGGACTTGAGCGGCTCGAACGCGCTGGTTGGTGTAAGCGATACCGCCAACCTTGTTGGCTTCTATGAAAAACACGGTGTTTCTGCCCGCTTGGCCTACAACTGGCGTGACAAGTTCCTCAAGAGCCACAACCAATCGTTTGGTCTTCAGGAGCCGGTGTACGATCGCGCGTTCGGTACGCTAGACCTGAACTTAAGCTACGATATCAACGATAATGCACAGGTGTTCCTGCAAGGTGTAAACATCCTTAATGAAGCTAATGTGAGCGTTGGTCGTGCTGACCACCTAATTCTGAATCATGCTGAAACGGGTGCGCGTTGGACATTGGGCGCTCGTTACCAGCTCTAATTTGATTCATTGTAAATTGATGCTCAATAAGCCCTCTGTATAGAGGGCTTTTTTCTTTGGTTTTTGACGGAATTCTATAGTGCGGTTTCTTAAAGTAGTAATGCTACTGGTAGTAGGTGGCGTTTTATTGGCGAGCTGTAAAGATGATCAGGCGCGAATCGTTGCGCTAGATTGGCAATACTGGGCGCCTGGCGGAGGTGGTGAAATTCAAAGCATCTATTTGGATCCTGCGGTAAAAGATCGCTTTTACGTAATGAGCGATATGGAGGGCTTGTACCGAACGGATGATGGCGGCAAGCACTACTCGCTGCTGGCGGAAGACCTTGCGCAACTGAATGTATTTGGCCTTGCGAGCGACCCAACTAACCCTGATCGCCTGTATTTGGGAACCCATCGCATGGCGCTTTTGTCTGATGATGCGGGTGAAACCTGGAACGCAATTGCTGAAACGCTCACTTACCCCGTGCAGCTTATTGGCGTTAACCCGAATAATTCGAGCCACATAGTGATGGCGCTAAGTTCGCCAGACATTACCGACCTCAATGACCAGCCCAAGCAGGTACCTGAATACGCAACAGGAGAAAAACACCCAGGGCTCGTGTTTGTATCAACTGATAGCGGTAAAACATTTACTAAGCACTATTACGATCAGGCGTTGCTAAAAGAAAAAAACGCCTGGGACTTGGTGTTCGATTCTGTTCACGATCTCGTTTATTTGGCCACCGAGCGCGGCTTGTATCACTCGCGTGATGGCGGCAAACAATGGGCGGCGGTTGCCGCACCCGAGGGCTTTAGTGCCGCGTTGGGTTTTGCACTCTCTCCGGCCGGTGATTTTGCCTTTGCCATTTTTGCCAAAGATGAAAAAATCTCAACGGTGTTTACTACCCGCGCTAAGGCCTTGGCCAACGGTACGCCCACTTGGGTGCAGGTTGATCAATTGTACCAACCTAACCGCAAAGGTGAGCCCGAACGCTTGGCGCAGCCCGGTGAAACCCGGGTGGAGTTTGATGGCGAAACCTATACCAACCCGGGCCAGCGCTACGCACGCCTGAAGGTAGACCCGCGCAGCCAAAGTGCTGAGTTCGGGCTGGCAAACACCGTGAGGCTGCTTATGGGTAAAACCATGAAACACCACAACAGCTCGCTTTTTTACTCAACCTTTGATGTAAGCCAAGGTGTGCCATCGCGCGGCAATTGGCAGCGCATCTATTACGAGGGCGGTAAAAAAGGGTGGGGTACCACCCAGGGTTCAGATAATTATGTTCAGGTAGACAGCTTCGATTTCGTACCCATTGCCTGGGGCCGCAACAACGAAATTATTCTTGAAAACGGCCACGGTATTAGCCTGCTGGATATAACTGCACCGGGGTTTCCAAAGCAGGGCGCTGAAACCATGCTTTACCAAACGCCCGTAACCGAAAATAACGGCGCCGCTCCCCATACTACCTGGGCCAATCGTGGTTTCGTAAATACCTACAACGGTGATTTTGCAACCAGTAAAAACTATTTTGTTGCCGCGCTCAGTGATCAGGGCCTGCATGAAAGTTGGGATTACGGTAAAAGCTGGATTCGCGATCTGCGCCCGATTCCGCAAATTACGGCCTCTAAATCTGTAGAAATTCTTGAAACAGACCCGCCCATTGTGGTGTTGGGCACGGGTTACGGCTATGGCGCAAGCGACATACCCATGGGGCTTTATGCCAAAGCGCTGGTGCATCACTCGCCCAAAGATACGTGGGTGCATCTGGCCGGCGGCATTGCAGAGTGGAACGGAGAGGGCAGTGAAAATGCCAACGGCTTGCCCTCGGTGCCAGAGGCGTTGCGCGTGCACGGCCACCCGGATGCCTGGGATTACCGCATATGGGCTATGGCTGCCGACAGCCAATCGCCGGGGCGCCTGTTTGTTGGTTTCAAAGGCCGCGGCATTTATGTTTGCGACGATGTGGGCGCCTTGTTGCGTGGTGACGGTGCAGGTTTCAGGCAATTGGATTTGGGCGAGGTTGAACTCCCGAAAACTGCGCTGGTTGCACACCCGCTAAAAGAAAATACCATTTTCTACCCCACGGCGAGCAGCTTGTACCGCTACCAAAATGGCCAGGTGGAAAAGGTGCAAACCTTCACGGGGCTAATTGAAGACGTGCACGCCTGGCAGCATCAGGGCAAAACGCTTTTGGCAGTGGCCGCGCAAACCCCGGCCGATGCCAGCCACAATACATATGTGAGTGCTGATGAAGGCAAAACCTGGCACACAGTGCTGGATAGAGCCGCAATGCGAAAGGCCGGTGTGCCGAGCTTCTTCGAAACCCCGGCCTACCCACGCAATGATCCGCTCATGCCCTTTATGGGTGGCTTTGCGGGGCTTGAAAACTGGTTAATTGTGCCGGTGGGTTCTATTCGCAACAGCATTGGTGTGTATGCCCTTGAATTGAACCTCAACAACCTTTCGGATGTGCGGGTGACAAATGTGGCCGGCACTGGCGCCAATCGCCACGGCTATACGCGCGTAAATGAAGGGGAGGTGCGCTGGATAAAGGGCAAGCCCTGGCTGGTGCACAGCACCCGTGGTGCAGGAGTGGTAGCCGCAGACTTATCGCCCTTGTTGGCGCGGGGAGCCGAATAATGGACATCGCCTTCCTGTGCCCCTTGTGGGGTTCTGAGCAGCTGCCCTTTGAAACCTTTTTGGCCAATGCAAAGCACGCGGGGTATGAAGGCGTTGAAGTGGCGTTTCCGAAAGATCCTGTTCAATGTGCAGAGATGGTAGCGGCCATAAAGCACTACAACCTCGTTTTTGTGGCGCAGCATTGGGACACGCTAACCACAGATTTTACCGAGCACCAGCGCGCCTACTTGGCGCGCTTATCGCAGCTTGCAGAAACTGGCCCATTGTTTGTTAACTCCCACTCCGGGCGCGATCACTTCAGCTTCGAACAAAATAAAGCGCTGTTGGACGCGGCCGAAGCCTTATCGCAATCGCTGGGTTTGCCCATTTATCATGAAACACACCGGGGCCGCTTTAACTTTGCGGCCCATGTTACTCAGCAATTTTTACAGGCCATGCCCGGCTTGCAGTTAACGGCAGATTTCAGCCATTGGTGCTGTGTGGCCGAATCATTATTGGAAGACCAGCAAGAGGCTGTGAATGCAGCCATTGCGCGGAGTTTTCACGTGCATTGCCGTGTGGGCCACAGCCAGGGTGCGCAGGTGGTAGCTACCGGGTTGCCAGAATATGCCGAAGCCCTTGAGCGGCACCTTGGCTGGTGGGTGGCCATTGCACAAGCAGCCCTTGCCCGTGGGCAAAGGTTACTGACTTTCACCGCCGAGTTTGGGCCTGCGCCCTATATGCTGCCCAACCCTGCAACGGGTGCGCCCATTGCAAATCAGTGGGCGCAAAATGTAGATATTATGCGCCGTGTGCGTGCTCGCGTTCAGCAAACGTTAGCAAAATCTCCCGTTGGTAGCGCTGCCCGGGGCTAACCAGCGGGCTTGGAAATTCAGGCCGGTTTACGGCGTTGGGGTAGCCTTGGGCCTCCAGGCACACGCCGCTAAACGGGCTGAATTCTCCGCTCAAATGGCCTGCGGTGTATAACAATATGCCGGGCTGGTTGGTGTGTAGTGTCATTTTCAGCTTATTGCCAAGCAGCACCGCCGCTGGCTGCAGTTGCGCCTTTGGCAACCCGCATTGCTCGCTTTTGGCTAGCGGGAAGTAATGATCAAAACCGTGTGCATCTACCCGCTTTTTTTGGCGCCAGCGCTCGATGTGCTGGCCGATGTTGTGATCAAAACTCAAGTTCAATTCATTTAATGGCAGTGCCTTGCCGGTGGGTAAGTCTGCGTGTTTCTCCAGCACCTCCTGTGCGCGCAGGCTTAATCGCAGGTTGCGGCAGTCGGGCTCGCCAAGCGTGAAGTAAGCGTGATGGGTGAGATCTATGGGTGTGGTGGCATCGGTGGTGGCACTCAAGGTGATGCGCATTTGATTGCCTTCAAGCAGCGCGTAGTGCACTTGCGCATGAACCCGCCCCGGAAAGCCCTGATCGCCATCGGGCGAGTGAATTTCAAACCCGGCCTCGCACGCCCCGCGCTCTGCGGTGGCCCAACTTTGGTTGCTGAAATTGCGCGCGCCGCCGTGCAATGTGTGTTCACCTAAATTGCGTGAAAGCGCATATTGGCGCCCCCCCAAACTGAATGTAGCGCCACCAATGCGGTTGGCAACCCGCCCGCATACAGCATTTACCGCGTAGATATCTTCAAGCCAAAGCGCTGCACTGGGGTAGGCAAGCAGTAGGGGTTGATCGTCGAAGTAGAGCTGCAACAAGCGCGCGCCGTGAGCACTTACTTCGGCCCGGAGCCGCCCGTGCTCTAGTGTGTGATAACCGGGCAGGCTTCCAAGGGGGGTGGATTGCGAGCAAAATTTTGTGGCTGTCATTGCTAACTTCCTGTTGTTATTGATTGAAATTATAATTATCATGATCGCAAATGACTAATAATGATTTGTAAGCGCCGCTACCGTTCGGCCGCTTACGTAGGGGGGGGCAGGCAATGCAGCCGCGGGATTATCGTCTCACAGGCCCAGAGGGCGCGCACGCGCAACAGCGTGGCCTTGCTGATGCACGCTGGTATCAAAGCCCGGTAAACAAAGCCGCCATGCGCGCACTGCTGGTGCGCCGCAATTGGCCTGCCCTGCGCGATACATGCATTTGGTTTGCGCTGCTTGGCGCCTCAGGTTACGCCATGTATGCCACCTGGGGTACGGCGTGGTTCCCGCTGCCTTTTCTGGTTTATGCGGTGCTCTATGCATCTGTTTCAGACTCCCGTTGGCACGAGTGCAGCCACGGCACAGCCTTTAAATCTGATTGGCTTAACATCCTGGTTTACGAAATTTCCTCGTTTCTGGTATTTCGTGAATCCACCACATGGCGCTGGAGCCACGTGCGCCACCACACAGATACCATCATCGTGGGGCGCGATCCGGAAATTGCGAGCCCGCGCCCGGTAAGCCTGTGGCAAATGGTGTTGTCTTTTTTTAAGCCGCAAGCCATGTGGGCCGAAGCCAAGCGCATTGTGTTACATGCGTTTGGCGGGCGCGATTCGCAAGCAGCCACCTATGTACCTGAAAGCGAGTGGCCAAAAATTCACTGGAAGGCGCGTATTTACCTGCTGATTTATTGCAGCGTGATTGCCCTGGCAGTGGCTGGCCAAAGCTTGTTGCCGCTGATGTACGTGGGCATGCCTACCGTATTTGGTTCATGGCTGATCAGCATTTACGGCTACACCCAACATGCAGGGCTTGCTGAAGATGTAACAGACCATCGCCGCAACAGCCGTACGGTGTACATGAATTTCCTTAACCGTTTTCTCTACTGGAACATGAATTACCATGTAGAGCACCACATGTACCCATTGGTGCCCTACCACGCGCTGCCAAAATTGCATGCCCTTATTAAAGACGATTGCCCGCCAGCCTACCCGGGCCTGTGGGCTGCCTGGAAAGAAATTATTACTGCGTGGCGCCGCCAAGCGAAAGATCCGGCGTTTTACATAGAACGCCCGCTGCCAAATTCAGATGCCACCTATGAGCGTGCAACTGCATCGGTAAAAGCTGCAGATGCGCAAGGCTTTGTGGACATCAGCGAAGCCCGCACACTTGCCCCTGAAGACGTTATGCGCGTAGATGTGGGCGGCCATACCTTTGCCGTATACCGCACCGCCAATGGCGAGCTTGCCGCCACAGAAGGCATATGTACCCACGGCAATGCACATCTGGCCAATGGCTTAGTGCTGGGTGATGAAATCGAATGCCCAAAGCACAACGGCCGCTTTAATGTGCACGATGGCAGCGCCAGGCGTGCACCGGCGTGCGTGGCACTTGAACGCTACGCCATAGAATCGCGTGCAGAGGGGCTGTTTTTAAACACCCGGCCGCTGCCCCGCACAGATGCAATAAAACGTTGGGCGCTGCGTGTTGTGGCAGTTAAGAATTTGTCTACCTTTATTCGTGAAATAGAGCTCGCGCCCGAACAGCTTACCCCGCAGTTTACCTATAAGCCGGGCGACTACCTGCGGCTGTGCATACCCGCCTATGAGGCGCGCAGCCTGTATCTTGCAGTGCCCACCGTATCGCAAGCCGCCACCTGGGAGGCGCTAGGCTTAACGCACGCCAAGGCCTGCAATGTGCAGCCCTGCATGAGAAATTACTCGCTTGCAACTAACCCTGTTAAAGATGAAACCCTAAAGCTTAATGTGCGGCTTGCTTTCAATGGCGCAGACGAACAGACCATGCACCTGGGTGTGGGCTCGGCTTACATGTACAGCCTAAAACCCGGTGATGTGGTTGAGGCAATGGGCCCGCAGGGTGATTTCCGAATCAAGCCTGCCAACACAGATATGGTTTACTTAGGGGGCGGTGCCGGTATGGCGCCACTAAAATCGCACCTTTCGTTTTTGCTGGAAACCGAAAAAACCGCCCGCTCCATCAGTTTTTGGTATGGCGCACGTAATCGTCACGAAGCGCTGTACAGGGAATACTTTGAAAACCTGGCAAAACAGCACCAAAACTTCACCTTCAACCTTGTGCTTTCCGAGCCGCAAGATGAAGAAGATAAACAGCTCAACATCGGTTTTGTGCATCAGGCAATGTACGATCAATTTTTAAAAGGTGCCGCCAACTCGCGCGCATTTGAATACTACCTCTGCGGCCCCCCGCCAATGATGGCCGCTGCCCGCACTATGCTGAAAAAGCATGGCGTGCCAGATAAGCAGGTAGCCTTCGACGAATTCTAGATGCCTCGTGTTCATGCTTAGGGTTTTCTCTCGGCCCTCGTTTTAGCCGCCCCTTGGGGCGGTTTTTTTATGGCCGGCCAGGTAGAAGGGCATAGCTCTGGGCTAACGCTTTAGGGGGGGAGTGCCTTTTATGTTGCGGGGTGAGGGTATGTTCAGCTTGGCTAAATAAATATGCGAGTCTATATATGGCTGGCTAATTTTTGTGCATGTCTAAATATGGACTGCAGTTAAGGTCATGCGCTAGCCATTAGCCATATCTAGACAATAAGGTGCCATATGTAGACATATTAGCAGCCAAATATAGACACATTTGAAAAATGTTGTGGCATTATTTGGAAGCGCGATCGTTGGTGCCTAAATGTGGACATATACGATCTATATATAGACACGGTGCGTCTAGATTTAGACTCGCCATTGAATAAGCTGTTATGCGGAAATAGAGCGAATGAGAAGGTGGAAGATCGAGCAAGTCCAGATGAGATTTGTTCGCTCGTTTCTCTGGTAGAGTACGAATAATATTGGGTGGACTTGTTAGCTTGGGCTGAGCCGGTATTAAAATTTCCTGCCAGTTTCAGGGCCATCAACATGCTGCGCAAGTTGCTTGCGGTATGTTCGCTCAAAACCAACGCAGTTTCGTTGCCCGCCCAACTTCAGCTTCGCACATGTTGGGCTAGTACACTGCCAAATTAATCAAAGTGCGGGTATCTGCTTTCTACCTTCTGGCCTTTTTACGTAATTCAAAGCTGGTCAAGGTTGTTCTAGCAGGTTCGCATAACAAGCCAAAGCAGCAAGGGCCTGCGGCCGGGACGCGCTAAACGCGCGCCCCTGTTTGCGGCGTTAAGTATATCGGTAGAAATGAAAATTCCGACGGAAGAAGATAAGCTTCTAGCAAAGAAGGCCAACGAATTAGCAAAGAAAATTTCTGCTGGAGACAAAGATGCAAAGGTGCAGCTAGTTAATATCATCCAAACAAATTGGTATGTAGCTAAACTGGTGGCTCGATTAAGAAAAAAAGCAAGTAGGCTGAATATGAAATGTCCAAAGTATAAAAAGCGGAGCAAGGTTAGGCTTCAGGGCAGTGTAATGCATGGACTGGCCGGGCATACCAGTAGCAAAAACTGGAAAAAAACAAAATAATACTTAACAAGCAAAGGCAAGCCGACGCGCAAAATGCGCGCGCGGTTGCTTTGGGCGTTATGCGGAAAAGCGAAACACTGAGAATGATGGCGAACAAATTACTTCGTAGTCATGATCAGCGCGGTGTCAAAGTGAAGTGGCTCAAAGTAGTAAGAATGCAAATGGAATTGATTAGGCTAGCCCATTGTTGGTAATTTCGTAGTCAAGAAAATCTTGGTACCAAAGATCAGTCTAAGAAAATAGTGTTGTATGCTCACATTTTCTAAGTGTATTTTCTTGCTCTGCTAGGTAGTGGCAATGTTGGTAGAAAAATAGTGGGCCAAAAGTAAATTAATATTAACAAAGGGCGGTGCGTAACTAGGTCGCGCATAACAAGCGGTTCTAGGGTCGCCGCAAAAAACGCGGCTGGGACGGCCTACGCTGACGCTCCGGCCGCCCCTAAACCGGGCGTTATGCGGAAAAGCGAAATCCTGAGTTTGGTTGCGCAACAAGCACTTCGTAGCGATGATCGGCAGGGCATCAAAGTAGGGTGCCTCCAAGTAGTACGGATCAAATCAAGATTGATTAGTGGCGTCCATCGCTGGTAACTTCGTAGTCAAGAAAAGTTTGGCGTCAAAGCGAACTCTTTGAAATAAACATTGTTGTAAACTCCGTTTTCTTAAGGGGTTTTTCTCGCACTGCGAAGTATTAGCGATGTTGGTTCAAGAATAATCGGCCTGTAAGTTGGGCAAAATAAACAAAGGGCGGTGCGTAACTAGGTCGCGCATAACAAGCGGTTCTAGTCACCGCACAAAAAACGTGCGGCTGGGACGGCCTACGCTGACGCTCCGGCCGCCCCTAAACCGGGCGTTATATTTACCAAGGAAGTCCAGTGGTCATTACCAGAATAAGTTTATTAATTACTTTACTGTTTAGTCTCAATGTTTATTCCGAAGAAACAACGTCTTGTCTTGAAACGGCAATGAGTCAGCGAGATATGAATCAATGTGCAGGAATTGATTACAAAAAAGCTGAGTTCGAAATGCATCGAGTAATTAAAGAGATTCGAAGGCTATATAAAGGTGAGGTGAAATTTTTAACCAACCTAGAGAAATCGCAACAAAACTGGGAAACTCAACTTGAGTTAGATCTGGATTTGAAATACCCAAAAGCAGATGAGCCCATGTATTACGGAAGTGTTTTTCCAATGTGTTACTCTGGTTATAAAACAAGACTTACGCTTCAACGAATTGCCTTTTTGAAAGAGTGGTTAAAGGGTAGTACAGAGGGTGAGGTTTGTTCTGGTTCAGTAATGCACGAATACTATTTAAAGAATGGCAAAGGGTAAATATAACAAGCTGTTCAAGCGGGACAAATTACAGTTGGCTGGTTCCGCTTCGCTTCACATTTTAGCCAACTACAATTTGCCCCTTAACAGGGCGTTATGCGGAAAAGCGAAATCCGGAGTTTGGTTGTGCAACAAGCACTTCGTAGTGATGATCGGCAGGGCATCAAAGCAGGGTGCCTCCAAGTAGTACGGATAAAATCAAGATTGATTAGTGGCGCCCATCGCTGGTAACTTCGTAGTCAAGAAAAGTTTGGCGTCAAAGAGAACTCTTTTTAAAAAATATTGTTTTAAGGCCACCTTTATTAGGGGCTTTTCTTGCGCTGCCAGGTTTTGGCGGTGTTGGTTAAAGAATAATGTGCCTGTAAATTGGGCAAAATAAACGAAGGGCGGTGCGTAACTAGGTCGCGCATAACAAGCGGTTCTAGGGTCGCCGCAAAAAACGCGGCTGGGACGGCCTACGCTGACGCTCCGGCCGCCCCTAAACCGGGCGTTAAGGCACCTATGAATCGAGCAATATTCATATTATCGATCCCACTACTTCTAGCTGCGGTATCAAGGGCTTGGTGGGTTGATTACGTCTATGAGCCACTATCCGAGACTGAGAAATATGGCTCTGAATTTAGTGCCGTCGAGATCTACACGTGTGAAAGTGATAGATACTTCACGCATGAACAATGTAAAGGAATCCAAATTAATGGCGGTAAATTTTCAGTGGTATCAGATCTTAACAACGATGGGGTAAAGGAGCTTTGGTCTGTAGGGGTTGCAAGGTACAAATCTGGCAAGTATCCCTACGCGAATGTCGTTGTTGTATCTGATCCAGTTAGCAAAACAATTCAACAGGTTCTAACTGTTGAACTGAAATCTCCAGGGTTTGCTATATTCTTTGGAAAAGAAAATGAATTGTCCCTGTTTTTCTGCATGGAGTGTGGCAGCTATGCTGATATACAATGGAAAAACAATAAATGGGCTTTGGTTTGGCCAGAGCCGTATGGGTAAATGCCTTAACAAGGCCATCAAAAATCGCTCCACTTCGTTCCGCTGGACCTCCTTACGCTGCGCTCCAGTCGGCCCTTTATGGCGGCGTTATGCGGAAAAGCGAAATCCGGAGATTAGTGGCGCACCTAGTACTTCGTAGCGATGATCAGTAGGACATCAAAGTAGGGTGCCTCCAAGTAGTACGGATAAAATCAAGATTGATTAGTGGCGCCCATCGCTGGTAACTTCGTAGTCAAGAAAAGTTTGGGGTCAAAGCGAACTCTTTGAAAAAACATTGTTGTAAACTCCGTTTTCTTAAGGGGTTCTTCTCGCACTGCTATGTAGTGGCAATGTTAGCTCAAAAGTAGTAAGCCAAAGGTAAGTCAATATTAACAAAGGGCGGTGCGTAACTAGGTCGCGCATAACAAGCGGTTCTAGTCACCGCACAAAAAAAACGTGCGGCTGGGACGGCCTACGCTGGCGCTGCGGCCGCCCCTAAGCCGGGCGTTATGCAGTCGGTTGATGAGTGATTTCAATCCATGAAGAAAGTAACAGATTTCATATTTTATGATTCGTGGCATGTGAAAGAGATTGGTCTAACGGTAGGCTCTTTTTATCTAGCTAAAAATGATTTGAGAGAACTTAAGGTTGGTGAAGTTATAAAGTTCGCAGGCTTTGAAGATGTGGATAATCATTACGGCAGATTTGTTTTCACCAATCAAAGTGGGCAAGTAGTCGTAGTTGATGGTGATTTCTGCACAAAAGACCATCCTGACTTCAAACAACTAAAAGAGACGCTATCAAATGCATAACAAACGCAGCCACACCGGCCTATCGGCCTCGACTCGCTACGCTCGCGTGTGCTGCGGGCGTTATGCGGAAAAGCGAAATCCTAAGATTGGTGGCGCACAAATTCCTTCGTAGTCATGAACAAAAAGGCGTCGAAGTGGTGTGGCTCCAAGAAGTGCGGATAAAGAATTGGTTAAGGGAGTTCATCGCTGGTAACTTCGTAGCCAAGATAAGCTCGGCGTCAATGAAAATTTTTTTTAAAAAATATTGTCGTAAGGCCACCTTTGTTAGGGGCTTTTCTCGCGCTGCCAGGCAATGGCAGTGTTAATTTAAGAATAATTGGCCTGTAAGTTTGGCTAAATAAACAAAGGGCGGTGCGTAACTAGGACGCGCATAACAAGCGGTTCTAGGGTCGCCGCAAAAAACGCGGCTGGGACGGCCTACGCTGACGCTCCGGCCGCCCCTAAACCGGGCGTTATGCAAAATGAAGAAACTATTACAGATATCTATAGCCCTGATATTTTCTGCAGCAGTCAATGCTAATGAATATCCAGAACAAATTGAGTTCAAGGAATGGATTATCGAAAATTTTGATCAGCTGAAATCGCTAGATATTAAGCTGCAGCAGGATGATAGGTTTGATTATATATGGAATATCGTGCCGCCGAGATTTAGGTCTAGGAGTCAAAATGGGAAAAGTGTAGATATTCAAGATAAAGAAGAGTACATAAAACTCCTACCCAAAAATGCAAATGTTCTCATATCTAGTGACAACAAGAAGTTTTTAATAGAAAACGGCGTTTCGTCGGTTTGCGGAAAGAAAATGTGTATAGTCTCTGCTGTTATGTTCAGATCAGACTTCGATGGCTCTACCTGTCAAGAGGCTGCGGAGCCAGCACCAGGAGTTTGCTTTATAAGAATGTTTGAGAATTGGTACTTAAGGTATCTTATCTTTGATGTTGATGCATAACAAACGCAATCAAACCGGCCTGTCGGCCTCGACTCGCTACGCTCGCGTTTGTTGCGGGCGTTATGCGGAAAAGCGAAATCCTGAGAACGATGGAGCACAAATTACTTCGTAGTCATGATCAGCGCGGTGTCAAAGTGAAGTGGCTCAAAGTAGTAAGAATGCAAATAGAATTGAGTAGGCTAGCCCATTGTTGGTAACTTCGTAGTCAAGAAAATCTTGGTACCAAAGATCAGCCTGAGAAAATAGTGTTGTATGCTCACATTTTCTAAGTGTATTTTCTTGCTCTGCTAGGTAGTGGCAATGTTGGTACAAAAATAGTGGGCCAAAAGTAAATTAATATTAACAAAGGGCGGTGCGTAACTAGGTCGCGCATAACAAGCGGTTCTAGGGTCGCCGCAAAAAAACGCGGCTGGACGGCCTACGCTGGCGCTCCGGCCGCCCCTAAACCAGGCGTTATGTGAAATCAAAGATCATCTATGGATAAGCCACGAATAAAGGTAGATTTTAATGAGCTTTTAGATAAAGACTTGGTTTTATTATCTAAAACAGACACGAGGGAAGATTCAGATGGGAATGTTGTCATTCTATCAGAGGGCTTACATTTTTCTTTGTATGAACATAATGAATACAGCGACGGAGAGATAGAATATCTGTATGCGGAAGGGGTTGTTGTGCCTAATGTCATACAGGAAAATCCGATAGCTATTTGGTGTTGCAAAATTAACGAAAAAGGAATTACCGTTGTCAACGAGTAGTATATAGGTTTTTTAAGAGTGTCGTTGCACATAACAAAGCTATCCACCAGACCCCATTTCCGTCGCTTGGTTTTTGTGCTTGGATAGCACAAAAATCCAATCAACTCCAATTTGCCGGTGATAGCGGCGTTATGCGGCCAAGTTACCCACGAAAAGTAGACACCCTGTATAGTTGTATTTGACTGATATGGAGGTGTCGAATGGCACGTAAAAAACACCAGCATTACACCGAAGAGTTTCGAAAAGAAGCGGTCAAGCGCTCTGAGCAGCCGGGCGTTACCCAGGCTCAGGTGGCCAAAGAGCTCGGCATTAGCGCCCAGCAGATATCAAACTGGAAGCGTCAGTTCACTCGCTTGTCAGACAAGCAATTTAATACGGTTGATGGCGTGGACTATTCCAAGCAGGAGAGCGAAGAGCTCCGTAAGTTGAAGCGCGAGAATAAACGCCTGCGAGAGGAGATGGAATTCTTAAAAAAGGTTTCTGCGTACTTCGCGAAAGACCAAGAGTGAAGTACGAGCTGATAGAACAGCATGCCGATCAATATGACATAAGATTGATGTGTCGAGTGTTGGTGGTCCACCCATCAGGCTTTTATCGCTGGCGGGATTGTCCATCTAGCCCGAGAGAGCAGCGGCGAGACCAGATCACTAGCTTGGTTAGAGATACCTACGAAGAGTTTGAGGCCGCTTATGGCGCCCCCAGAATCGCACGGGAGCTTAACGAGCAAGGGTATAAGTGTTCGATCAACTATATTGCCAAAATCATGCAGGAGCAGCGGATAGTCGCCCGTAACGGGAAGGCTTTCAATTATGGCGGGCATGCTTTGACGATGCATAACGTCGCAGATAATCTGCTGTGGAGGGATTTCACTACAGAGAGGCCTAATCAGAAGTGGGTAACGGATATCACCTATATCTGGGTTGAAAACCAATGGTTGTACTTGGCAACGGTAATGGATCTTTACTCGCGCAAAATCATCGGCTGGAGCTTCGATGAGAGTATGACAGTGGAGCTGATTACCGAGGCGATGCAAATGGCGATTGATGCCCGAGGTGTAAGCCCAGGCCTAATCGTTCACTCTGACCGTGGAACCCAGTACCGCTCGAACGAGTATGTAGGGTACCTTGAGCGACACGGAATCAAGCGTAGCATGAGCCGAAAAGGTAACTGCTGGGACAATGCGGTGATGGAATCATTCTACGCTCGGTTAAAGGTAGAGCTGATCTACGCCAAGAACTACCAGTCGATAGAGGCTGCACGTTCAGGTATATTTAGCTACATTGAAA
Source organism: Simiduia sp. 21SJ11W-1 (assembly GCF_024138675.1). Lineage (NCBI taxonomy): Bacteria > Pseudomonadati > Pseudomonadota > Gammaproteobacteria > Cellvibrionales > Cellvibrionaceae > Simiduia > Simiduia sp. 21SJ11W-1. The sequence continues at coordinate 469,033 of NZ_CP090959.1, forward strand.
TATTTTATAACCGCAAGAGAAGGCATTCTGCAAACGACGGGGTTAGCCCTGTTGAGTTTGAGGAGAGGGCAGCGATTGCTGCATAAGTGAGGTGTCTACTTTTTGTGGGGAACACCAGCGGTAATGGAGATTATATGAAACTTGTAAAGTTAGCATTGATAGTAGGAGCCTTTTTTCTTATGTGTAATCAAGCTAATGCACTGTCTATTGTTAATTATAAGCAGTTAAAAAAAGAAGATTATAGCTCGCTCAAGTTATACGTTAGTGGCTTAGGTCAAGGCTATGATTGGAGTAATTCAATTGTAGCCAATAAATTAAAACAGAATTTATATTGCCCTCCTCAAAAAATAGCCTTAAATGCAGAAAATTTTTTATCAATAATTGATACAGAAATTGAATCAGGTCTATGGAAAGATGAAGATCCAATTGAGATGATTTTATTCTTTGGTTTAGAAAAAACGTTTGCTTGCGAATAAAACTGCATAACAAGTCATTCAAAAGGACAAATAACAGTTGGCTGTTTGCTCCTTCGTCGCTTATTTTAGCCAACATATTATTTGCCTCTTAACGAGGCGTTAAGGAAAAATAGAATGTTCTATATAAATATGGGTCTTGCCATTTTGCTATCTAAGGTTCTTCCAGTGAGTGCTTTTATAATGCCGATTTTGATTCTTGTTAAATCAAACATAAAAAGCATAAAAATTCCAAACTCAGTTATTATTGCAATGCTGTTAATAATTAGTATTGGTGTTCTTTATTTGGTTGCGCATATCTTTACTAAACATCAAAAATTTGCTGAACGGCTCCCTTCAAAAAAGCCTGGCACAGCTTTCATAGTTGCTGGGTTGATTTTTTATGCCCTCTATTTTTTCGTGCTAATTATTGCTTCGAGTGTAGTGGGTGGTGGTGCTTCATTCGCTGTTCTTCAGCTGGGTGTTTATGTTGTATATCCATCATACGTTTTAATTTGTGTGGGACTTTACAAGTCATACAAGGCTCTTTCTCCCAAGGAAATTCCTTAACAAGGGTGGTCATGTCGCAGCTAGCGCTGCTGGACTGCCTCCGCTGCGCTGCGGCCGCCCATGCCACCGGCGTTAGATTTCTATGAACAAAATACAGTCCTTCGTTCTTACACTTTTTATCAATTTCTTTATTTCGATGGATGCTTTTGCCTGTTCGTGTTTTAGCGATGCGAAGAGCATGTCTGAGGTAATCGATAGTCAAGTAGCCGTTTTTTCTGGGGTGATTCTTCAGACCGAACTCATTGAGAATGAATGGAATGAAGCTTATTACAAAAGTCGCCTAAAGCTTACAGCGGTATGGAAGTTGGAAAGCGATGAGAAAGTAGTAACTATACGCAGCGCAACCGAGATTAGCTCCTGTGGAGGACCGCCCCCTAAAGTTGGTGATGAATATGTTGTATTTTCTCACGCTATATTAGGTGGTGCACATTCCACTGGAGCTTGCTCTCAATTTTCAAATATCGAGAACAGAAACGAGGCCGTATTGGAGTTTATTCAAGAGCTTGGTTCACCTATGAGAGTATATGAAAACTAAATCTAACAAGTTGCTTAAGTACACTCCGGCCGCAAAAGGCGCGGCCTCCGCGGGACAACCTACACTGCGTTTCGGTTGCCCCTTAGCAAGGCGTTAAATGCCCAAGTTACCCACGAAAAGTAGACACCCTGTATAGTTGTATTTGACAGATATGGAGGTGCCGAATGACACGCAAAAAACACCAGCATTACACTGAAGAGTTTCGAAAAGAGGCCGTAAAGCGCTCGGAGCAGCCGGGCGTTACCCAGGCTCAGGTGGCCAAAGAGCTCGGCATTAGCGCCCAGCAGATATCAAACTGGAAGCGTCAGTTCACTCGCTTGTCAGACAAGCAATTTAATACGGTTGATGGCGTGGACTATTCCAAGCAGGAGAGCGAAGAGCTCCGTAAGTTGAAGCGCGAGAATAAACGCCTGCGAGAGGAGATGGAATTCTTAAAAAAGGTTTCTGCGTACTTCGCGAAAGACCAAGAGTGAAGTACGAGCTGATAGAACAGCATGCCGATCAATATGACATAAGATTGATGTGTCGAGTGTTGGGGGTCCACCCATCAGGCTTTTATCGCTGGCGGGATTGTCCATCTAGCCCGAGAGAGCAGCGGCGAGACCAGATCACTAGCTTGGTTAGAGATACCTACGAAGAGTTTGAGGCCGCTTATGGCGCCCCCAGAATCGCACGGGAGCTTAACGAGCAAGGGTATAAGTGTTCGGTCAACTATATTGCCAAAATCATGCAGGAGCAGCGGATAGTCGCCCGTAACGGGAAGGCTTTCAATTATGGCGGGCATGCTTTGACGATGCATAACGTCGCAGATAATCTGCTGTGGAGGGATTTCACTACAGAGAGGCCTAATCAGAAGTGGGTAACGGATATCACCTATATCTGGGTTGAAAACCAATGGTTGTACTTGGCAACGGTAATGGATCTTTACTCGCGCAAAATCATCGGCTGGAGCTTCGATGAGAGTATGACAGTGGAGCTGATTACCGAGGCGATGCAAATGGCGATTGATGCCCGAGGTGTAAGCCCAGGCCTAATCGTTCACTCTGACCGTGGAACCCAGTACCGCTCGAACGAGTATGTAGGGTACCTTGAGCGACACGGAATCAAGCGTAGCATGAGCCGAAAAGGTAACTGCTGGGACAATGCGGTGATGGAATCATTCTACGCTCGGTTAAAGGTAGAGCTGATCTACGCCAAGAACTACCAGTCGATAGAGGCTGCACGTTCAGGTATATTTAGCTACATTGAAATATTTTATAACCGCAAGAGAAGGCATTCTGCAAACGACGGGGTTAGCCCTGTTGAGTTTGAGGAGAGGGCAGCGATTGCTGCATAAGTGAGGTGTCTACTTTTTGTGGGGAACACCAATGCACAATGAATAGATACATCGTCACACTGTTAATAGCGTTTGCTTCGCCTGCTTTTTCTGGGGGAGATCACTTCCCTATACATGTTACTGAAATAGAAATTGATGGCAGCAATTTTTCATTTAATGCAATCCCAGTGACAGAAGAAAGGAAGTGGATGGAAGAAGAATGCACAAGTGTAAAAGTTAGTGGGACATATGGTGTATTGAAATGGTTGAATTACAAGGCACCAATTAGCAAAGATGAGCATGCATTAGCATTAGCCACATTACAGAAGTCTTATGAATCAGAAAAGAAAATCTATTTTGGCTACATCGGCGGTGGCTTGCATAAAGTTTCGAGCTGCAGCTACCTAAGCAAAGGGCTTCTCTATGAAAACGGCAATGTCTATTCTATCTACCACAGCATTTAACAAATCGGGGTTGTCGCCGTTGGCTGGGACGCTCCTGACGTCGCGCCCCAACCCGAGGCGTTACATGATCAATACAATCTATGCTCTACAAACTTGATTTAGAATTATTACGCAAGAAGCAAAAATTGATATTTTTCGCCACATGTGCAATGTGGACAGTTTTGTTCGGACTAGCTTTTATTTGGGGGGCATTGTTTGTATTGGTACTTGCTTTGCCTAGATTGATCTGGTCCATATATAAAAAGAGTAAGGAACTAGACTGTATAGAAAATAACTACAAGCTAGCTTCGCACATCATGATCAATAAAGATCACCTTTTTTATAGTAAAGGGGAAGGATCATATCAGGTTGAATTACCTTACGAGGACATTCAGTCTGTATCTTTATCCTCAATATTTGGATTCAATCGATTGCGAATCCAATTGAGTGGTGCAAGACAGTTAGATATTTGGAATATAGAAGGCTCAGCAGAGTTGTGTGAGAAGCTAAATGGCATGTAACAAGCCAAAGCAGCAAGGGCCTACGGCCGGGACGCGCTAAACGCGCGCCCCTGTTTGAGGCGTTAAAGCAATATGGAATTAATCCTGATGAGAAATTAGTAAAGCTAGTTTTTCTAACCCTATTTAGATTGAAAAAGGAATTTTGTGGCTAGGCATGCGGCGGAGGTTGCTGTTCGATTGCCACGGCAGCGGCCAAGTGCGTGATCGCTTTGCAGTTTGGCAGGCACCAAGTGCAAGGGTACCTGCAAGAACTGGCGCCTGACCATGAGTAGGGTATCTATCCTGTGCAGCCTAGCTGGTTTGCCATATGCGGCGCCATAAGCGAGTCACTGCGTTGTCTTGTTGTTTTGGGGCTTCGGTGCCCAACTCTGCAATTGGGTCTTTTCCTTCCACGCAGGCCTTCAGCAGCCCGTTGATCATGTCATCATTGAGAAAGTAGGGGTTAAAGTTTACCTGCCCTATCTGTTTCAGCAGGGCGCTCAGATTTTCTTCCAATGGCAGGTACTTCATAGACCAGCGGTCAAAAAGCCGCGCGCTAATTGTAACCATCGACAATACCTGAACGTTCTTATGGCGCGGGTCTTCAGAGATTTTTTGATACAGCGCATTAACCCGATCCCGTGGGCCTTCCAGGCATTGAAAAAAGTAACCATTGCCGTAATGCAGTACGCCGCCCACACCAACATGGCTGTTATTTTTTCGCGATTGCAGCAAAATGCGCGCAACATCAGATTCTATGCCCCCACGGCTATTGGTGGCGAATGTAGCGGTACTGGCATAGGTAAGCCGGGTGTATATCTGGGTCATAATCTTCAACTGCGTGTAGTGTTGTACGATTGTTACGGCGGGTTGTGTAAATCAGATCACGATAACCGGGCGGAGCGGAATATCTCATGTATAAAGTGCGGTAGCGCCGCCTTAATTTCTAGCTAACCATTTCAGGCGGGTAACCACTGCTTTTAATCTGGGCCATACAACCAAATAGCCTTTAAATGACAAGCTTTGACTTGGTGCTATCTTCAATGGAGTAGTGTTCACTAATCGCGAAACACCGCGTCAGCTACCTAGGTTTTTCAGCGGCGCTCATCTAGGTTTGACTTCGCTTGCTGCCCAGTTGTCGGTTCTAAAGGGTATGGCGGGCAGTTTTTCCTTGTTTACCAGATTTACCTGTGGGTAGTCTGCCCAGGCGTAGCGCGCGGCAACGGGCATGCTTACTTCGGGATGGCTTAATACCAGGGTTGCGCCCTCTATGCGTGCATTGGCCACGTAAAACGCTTTATCAGCGCCTGCAATAATGAAACCTAGCGGTGGGGTGTTGTCCAGGGTTGTTAGGCCTTGTGCGTAGTTAAAGTGTATGCGCATGTGGCTGCCCTCCACGGTTGCGTGCGTGAAATCTGGGCCGCTGGGTGTAATTTGATTGCCGTATACCAACGAGGCTGCTTGTCGCCAGAGGCGGTGGCCAACAGCGTACTTGTTGGCGGGGTGTACATTGTGTATTTCGCCAACGTCTATGGCAGTGGCCATTGCCGTGTGGGGCAGTGATGTGGTTTTTCTTTGTGCATCCCGCAGGTATGCCCAGCCACTTGCAGGTTGAAGTGTTTGGGGAAGCTTGAAAGCTGCAAGTTGAACAAACAGAAAGGGTAATTGAGGGTTGCCCGCCCGGGCTCGCCAGTTGTTGATCATGGCGGTGAAGAGTTCGTGGTAGCGCGTGTGTGTGCCTACGTTACTTTCACCCTGGTACCAGATGACGCCGCGTGCCGTGTAGGGCAGTAGTGGGTGAATCATGGCGTTGTATAAAAAGCTTGGTGTTTCGTTCAAGCGTTCAACCTTTGGCAGTGGTGGTTGCAGTTGGTTGTTGTGGTGCCAGTGGCCTGTGAGATCTACAGTGTGTTCTGGTGTTTTCAGCCACATCGCATCTGTGCGGGCACCTACGAACACGCGGTTATCCCAATCGTTAGCGGCCCTTAATGTAATTTGATTGGGGCCCTTTCTCAGCAGCTCGGCGGGAATTTTGTGCCTGGATTCACTGTGGCGCCAATCTTCTTTGGCGATGAATTGGCCGTTCACAAAAATAAAGGCATTCTGCACTATGTCGCCAAGAAATAGCTCTGCGTTATCCGTGGGTTTGTTGGCCAGTGTGAAGGTTTTCCGCAGCCAGTTTAAGTCACTAAGGGGCTCACTGTTCGGAAGTGTTACCAAGTTCCAGTGTGCAACATCTGTAGTTGATTTGTGTGCGCCGGTTTCTATAGCGAGTGCGAGGTCGTCTATTAGCCGGTATTTTTCTTTGCGGCGGGCGTCGTTTTGCGCAATGCGCTCGGCCCAGTTTTTCGTGGCGAGTACGGCGTGGGCCTTTTCGGCATAGCCGTTCACAGCGCTGAGTTTGTGGATGTCCATCCAGGCCTCAGCGGGCGTGCCGCCCCAATTGGATTCAATAATGCCCACAGCAACGGCTTGGTTTTCATGCAGATGTTTGGCAAAAAACCAGGCGACCGCAGAGAAATATTGCACCGATTCTGTGCTTGCCTTTACCCATTTGGATGGTGGCAGTTGTTGCTGTAGCGTAATGCCAATGGTATTGGGTACCTCAAAAAAGCGGATAGTGGGGTAGTTGGCATCAGCGAGGGCGGCTTTCTGATTGGTGATGCCCGCGTTCATTTTCCATTCCATGTTGGATTGGCCGCCGGCAATCCACACATCGCCAAAGTACACATCATTCAGGGTTCGGGTTTGATCTGCGCTTACCGTCAGCTGATAAGGCCCGCCTGCGGGCCGCGGCGGGAGTTTTAATTCCCAATAGCCGCGTTCGTTTGCCTGGGTTGTATATTCATTTTCGTTTACTTCTACTGTCACTGTGTGCAGTGCCGGTGCCTGCCCCCAAATCCTTGCGGGTTGATCGCGCTGTAATACCATGTGATCTGAAAACAGCGAGGGCAGCTCCAGTGCATGGGCGCTGAGTGCACAGAGCGTTAGCCAACAAAGCGTGAGACCGCAGAGGTATTTGGAGTGCTTGTTCATAGATGGCCGCGCCTGGTTGCAGTGTGGTGTGGCTAAGTTTTTAAAAAAAGGAGGGCCTTCGCCCCCCGGTTTTGTTACTTGGCTTTAAACCAGGTTTTCATATTGTCTGGTGATTCTTTGTCTTTCAGTGGGTACAGCATGATTTGATTTCCCGGCTGGTTGGGCCATGAGAACACATCGTACTGGTTGATTTGTACATCACTGGGCGCCACGGCCATGAGCGTTTTGCTGCTTTGTGGCATGCCTTTCATGGCGCGGATTTCAAGGCCTTCAACCGGCTCGCCTTGTGCCATTTGTTGTGCAGGCAGTGTGGGGATGTCTACATTTTGTGCAGCGCGTGCGGCCAGCATCCAGGGCCCTAGAAACTGGGTGTATACCTTGCCGCTTTCGGGCTTCACGGGCTCCGGTGCGCGCCCGGGAGTGGCGTTCCAGAATTTCCACTGCGCCATAAAGTGGTGTGTGGTGGTGCTCTGCTCTACTTGCCAGCTGGCCCAGCTGGGTTCTCGCAAGCAAACGTGTTTAATCTCGGGAGCCTCGGAAAGGTCTACGCTAAATTGCTGGTAATCCTGGCTCCACGCCAGGCTTACGGTTTGATTGCCAAAGGTAAAGGTGCCTTCTATAGGGTGCAGTATTTCCAGTGTGTCTTGGTGGCGTTGCACAAAGTAACTGGCGGCTTCCAGCATTACTGAGGGGCCATAGAGCGAGCAGCACCAATAGCCTTCTTTGCCCATTTGCAAATAGCGGTTTTGGTAAATAAGGCGTGCGCCAAAGCCGCCGTTAATGGTTTGGTTGTAGTAGAACTGGTTTTCCAGGCACAAAATGCCACGCTCCAGCCATTGGGCTTTGCCCGTGAGTTTGTGCAGTTTGAAACACAAGAGCATCCAGTCGGCGTGTGAGCAGGCTTCATCGTCGTGCACATGGTCGCCGTCGAACTTCACAAAGCGCTCGGGAATGCCGCCGGATTCCATCACAAATTCGTGCCACACTTGCTCCAGCTCTTGTTCGATATTGGCAACGAGATCTGTATCTTGATTGTACTCGGCAAACTCCAGGCAGCCGCGGCGCACGGTAAGGTAGGAGTGGGAGTGGTCAGCTTCGGCCAGCGATGCCACGTTGGGCAAGAACTGTTTGGCCAGGGTGAGAATACGTTCGTCTTGGGTGATCTGGTAGGCACTGGCAAGGCCTGCCAACCCGTGGAAGTAACCGCTGGGTGTAACGGCATAGTATTCGGTATCGCGCTCGCGAATGTTGCGGGCCACTTCTTCCCAGTAGGGGTACTGGTCTATGTACCACTGCACATGCTGACGCACTGCGGTTTGCAGTTTTTCGCCGGGAAACAGGCTCGCCAATACCGATAGGCCTTTTAGCATCCAGCCATTGCCATAGGCGCCAAGCATGGTTTCAACGCCGGGGGTGATGGTTTCGTTGCCAAAATGGCCGTCGGCCTGTTGGTGGGCGATGGCTTTATGGGCCAAATCCAGTACATCTTTCGGAGCTTCAGTGCAATCAGAGTGCGCCAATGCCTGGGCCCACAGCCAGCGGCCTGCTACGTCGCCATGGCAACAGGGGAAGTTTGTCCAGGTGTTTGGGTCTGTTTTGATTTGCTTTAGCAGGTACTCTTCGCTAAAGGGCGCCTCGTGGCTGATGCGGTGAATGGCGCGTGCCAGGCGTTCGCCCAGCTCGCCTGCCAGTTGCACACTGTCTGCCGAAAAATCATAGCGATTAATTTTCTTCGGGCTGAAATGTACGGGTGCGGGTATTTGGTACATAAAATTCTACCGTTAATAAGTTTATGCGTTTGATTGTGCTGCCGCGTCTTCACTGCCAGCTTGTTTGTATTGGGCCAGCGTGTGGCGGTTAATGCCGTAGCGCCAAATGAACACAAGCGCTAGTGCAATAATGATGGGGCCACCCAGGAATGAGAAGTTGGCAATGGCGCGCGCCGTTTCCGGTGCCTGGGTAGTAACGCCTTCAGCGTAGCCCAGCCACTCCAGTGTGAAGCCGCTGATTAAAATGCCCACAGAGGTGGCGGCTTTAATTACGAAGCTGAAAATGGCCGAGTAGCTGCCGTCTTTCAGTTCCCCGGTTTTGTGGAAGTTCACTTCCGAGGCATCGGCAATCATTGAAATGGTGAGGGGAATAATTATCCCGCAACCAAGCCAGAACAGCGCTTGGGGCAGCGCAAAGAGTACGGTAGTGTACCACTCGCCCATGTCTGCCACAGCGGCGCGCAGCGCAGACTGGCCAAAGGTGGCAAACATAACCACGCCCATCGCCAAAGAAAATAAAGTCGCGCCGGTGCAGATGCTGCGTTTTTCAAAGTGTTTCACCAGCCACACAATCAGCAGCGAGCCCAGGGTAAAGCCCACCATGGTTGAGCTGTGCACCACGGTTTTTTGAAAGGCCGAAAGCTGCATATAGTCGATAAAGGTGTAAATCTGCATTTGTGCGGTTAAGCCAATACCGATTTGGGCAACAAAGTAGAAAAGAAAAACCTTGTTAGCCTGCGGATCCCGGAATATCTGCACAATGCTTTGAAAAAACGCCTTAAGGCCTGCGTTTGCCGACTTCATTGCCCGCGAGTCTACAATGTAGTGGCGGGTTAAATAGCAGCACAAGAGGGTGAGGCACAGGGTGGCAATGGCGATGGTGAGGCCCATGGTTTCGTAGTTGGCCACTATGTTGGTGCCATCAAGCCTTGAACCATCGGGGTTCACCCCGTCTTTGAAAAACAGCGTCCAGGCCATGGCGCCAAAGGTAAAGTTAATGGCCATGTTCACCACGTAGCGAACCGACTGCAGGCTTGCGCGCGATTCATAGTTGGTACAGATTTCAAACCCAAGGGCGGTAAAGGGAATCACAAAAATGGTGACGGCGGTGCGCAATAAAATGTTTACCAGCAGCAGGTAGGTAAATAGCAAGCCATGGTCGCCCAACACAGAGTCGGGCACAAACCATACGAAATACAGCGACAGCGCCACCAATATGCCACCAATTAATAAATAGGGGTGGCGGCGGCCATAGCGGCTTTTGGTGTTGTCTGTTACGTGGCCCATGATCGGGTCGGTAATGGCATCCCACAGGGTGGTAATGCTCAGTGCCAGTGCGGCCATGGTGGCGGGCAGGCCCAGTGCCTGGGTGTAAAACACCATGGCGAAGTTGCCAATTGTGAGTAGTGGAATGGCGGTGCCGCCTTCTCCCAACGCGTAGTACCACATGTCGCGGCGGGGCGCGCGCGTTGGGGTTGTTACTTCTGATGCTTGCATGGTGATTCTGTGCTCTCGTTATTGAATCGGTGTTTTGTTGTTGGGTCTTTAAGGTTTTACTTGGCGATAACCGTGCAGGCCGTAGTAGATTACGTACAGGTAACAGGCCAAGGGCACAATGAGTGACATTTCCATATTCACAAGATCTGCAACCAGCCCCATAAGTGGCGGCACAAGGGCCGCGCCGAGAATGGCCATAATTAACATGGAAGACCCTTGGCTGGTGAAGCGGCCAAGATTATTGATGGCCAGCGTAAATACGTTTGACCACATAATGGAATTAAACAGGCCCACTGCCACAACACACCACATGGCAACCTGCGCGCCCATGAGCATAGCGATGGCAAGCAGCAGCACAATGACACTGGCAAAGGCCATGAGCGTGCGATTGGGGCTGAATTTGCAAGCAAACATCAGTGCAATGTTAATACCAATAAAGCCTGCCCAAATACTTGCGGCTACCCAGTCAACCAAAATACCGCAAATGCCAAAGGCCAGTAGCCACACCAGCGCAAACAGGGCCACCAATGTGCCGCGCTTTAAGCCATCCGAAAAGGCAATGGCACCGAGAAACCGGCCGACCATGAGCCCTGCCCAGTAAAGTGACAGGTAAACACTGGCTTCAAGTTCGCCAAGCCCTGCAATTTCAGGTAGGCCAAGGTATTTAATGAGGATGCTGCCCAGTGCAACTTCTGCGCCCACATACATAAAAATGCATACGGCTCCCAAAGTAAGGTGCCGGAATTGCCAAACATTGCCTTGGGTGTTGTGTTTAAGGCTGACATCTTCAAAGGCGGGCAATTTGATAACTTTAAAAAATACCGCCATCAGCAGCAGTGTGGCGGCCATGAAAGTATAAGGTGGCGCAACGCTGTTGACGTCGGCACTGAGGCCTGAGTGGCTGAATATGAGAATGCCGCCAATTATCGGGGCGAGGGTTGTACCGAGTGAATTAAGCGCCTGCGATAAGTTGAGCCGCCCAGAGGCTGTTTCGGGGCGGCCCAGAATAGATACATAGGGGTTGGCTGCAATTTGCAGAATGGCCATGCCACCGGCCAGTACAAACAATGCAAATAAAAATAATCCGTAGCTGGCCAGGCTTGCCGCCGGCCTAAACAACAGGCAACCGGCAGCCATCACAAAAAGCCCAAGGCTCAAGCCATTTTGGTAGCCAATGATGTTAAGCAAGTCTTTGCCTTTTTGGGCAAAGAGAAAGTACACCAGAGATACCACAAAATAGGCGATAAAAAATGCAAACTGCACCAACATGGCCTGGGTGTTGCTCAGAGTAAAAACATCTTGCAGGTGGGGAATTAAAATATCGTTCAGCGCGGTGATAAACCCCCACAGGAAAAACAAAATGGTGAGAAAGCACAGCGGCAGCAAGTAGCGGTTGCCTTCTGCGAGGGCGCCGGGTGCCGGGTTTTCTGCATCTGTATTGAGGGAGTTGATGGTCATGGCGGTGTGCTCGTTATGATTGTGGATTGCGCTACAGCAATATGAGTTTTACAAGCGCTGCGCTTGCTTTAAGGCAAGTTGGGCAACACCAATGGCTGCGTAATCGCCAATGGTTTCCCCCAACGCTGCGGGCACTATTTCACACGCGGCTGCGGCGCCGGGCAGTGCTTCGCGGGCGATCACTGCCTGCGCGGCCGGAGCAATCAGCGATTCACAGCGGGCGAAAACGCTGCCAATAATGATGCGCTGGGGGTTAAGCAGATCTATCACTATGCTGAGCCCTTGGCCCAAGCGGCGGCCGGATTCTGCAAACACACTTTGGGCCAATGCGTCGCCGTTGGCGGCATGGTGAGCCAGGTGTTTGGTGGTAAGTTCAGCTAATTCTTTTTCTGTGCGGCACCAGGTAGGCGCCTGATTTTTCTGCCAGGCAGCCTTTACCGCTGCCTGGCCAAGCAGGCGAATGCCAGCGCCGCTACAAAAGCCTTCAAACGATCCGTGTTTACCAAAGGCCAAAGGGCCTTCCTCTGCCAGCCGAATATGGCCTAGCTCGCCGGCCAGATCATTGGTGCCGCTATAGAGTTCCCCATTGAGAATGAGGCCCGCGCCTAAACCGGTACCAAAGGTTAAAAACACCATGTTGCGCGTGCCGCGGCCTGCGCCAAAACGCCACTCGGCCAAGGCGCCTGCATTGGCATCGTTTTGCAGTGCCGCCGGCACGCCGAAGGTGCGGCTAAAAAAGTCGGTAATGGGTACTTCATCCCAGCCTGGCAAATTGGGGGGCGAGAGAATCAGCCCTCTTTGGCTGTCGAGCGGGCCACCACAGCTGATTCCGATGGCGAGCAGTTCGGCTAAATGGCTTGGCGAAAAGCGTTCGCGTGCCAGTGCCGCTAATTGCCTTAGGGTTTCTAGCGGTGGCTGATGTGTATTGGTGGGCAGGGCTTCCCGGCGCAGTAGTTGGCCTTCTGCCGAGGCCAGCACCAGGGCGCACTTGGTGCCGCCAATATCCACGCCCAGCAGGAAACCGCCCATACATTGTTGCTCTATCAGGTGTTGTTTATTCGTTATTTGCGGGGCGGGTTACACCCCGTTTCTGATCGAATTAGATTACTATTGATTGTTTATGCTTGCAATCATTGATGAGTGCTTAATTCGAACAGCGAGAGGCTGTGTGCAGGCAGCTGCACTGCCTGGCCTGCGGGGTAGGTGTGCTCGCGCAGGGGCAGCGGCCCTTGTGCCCAAACAGGGCCACGGCCTTGGTAGTGAACTGTTGTTGCAGCAGGTGCATCTTCTACTGCGGGGTATACCCACTGGCTCGCCGGGCCGTTACCGGCTGGAAGTTGCAAGGTGAGCGGGTGCTCACTTCTGTTGATGATCCAGTATGATTGCCCGGCCTTGCCCGTGAGTGCTGCGCCATAGAGTGCGGCCTGGTTGGCGTCGCCCTCAATGGCTACGCCGAGCGCCGGGTTGTTGGCAAAGTGCAGCGGGTGCATCTGTTCATAGCGCAACGCGAGGCTTGTGAGGTGGGCGTATAGCTGCCCCATTTTGGTGATGGTGCCCGAGTGGGTATCAATGGGGTGGCCAAGGCCCCAGCCGTGATCCAGGTTGCCAATGCTGTGGTGGTTTAATACCTCTATGGCGTCTGGATTGTTCATTCCGTTGATAATGAAACTTGCCTGGTAAATGGCATTCCAGCCGGTGTCGCGGGTAGCCAACATCCACTCGGCCGACTCGCCCGTGCCATGAAACTGTTTGTAATAGGCGATCACATTGTATTCGGTGATCCACATGGGGTAGTTGCCGAAACGTTTTTTGATCAAGCCGGCGGCCCGGTCCAGGGTGGCCGTAGGGTAGGCCAGAAACGCTTTGCCGCGCGCGGCGTCTGTTGTGTAAGGGTCGAGCTTTTGCCGCTTCATTACATAGTGGTGCAAAATCAAGGCATCAAAATGCGGCCTGAACTCAGGGCGCATGATGTGCGTATTCCAGTTCACCATGGCTGGCGAGTCGTCTTGGTGATCAGTTTCAAACAGGTCGTCTTCGCGGGTCACAATGCCAATGCGTGCCTGTGGGTAGAGTGCCCGGATTTGCGGGCTGAGCTTGGCTACGCGCTTGGCGTAATTCAGCCCCCGTTCGGCTTCGCCGAATTCCTCGCCCCAGAAATAGGTTTCGTTATCCATTTCCACGTAGCGAATGTCGGCACCGGCGGCCTTGAGTTTTTGCAGCGCGGCTAATTGCTCGTCTTCACGGGTGGTGAGGTTAAGCATCCATTGAATTTCCGCATTGATGGCCTGGCCAAACTCCAGAAACTTTACCGGCCCCAGGGCACCCTCTGGCATGTTGCGGGTATCTTCAACCAGCTCCAGCATCCAGTTGAATGCACCCGCAGGCCAGATGGCGGTGATTTCCTGCTCGGGAATAAAATGCCCGCGGTGCCAATCCCAAAATGATGCCGGGCTGCCGGAGGGGTAGCGAATACCCTGCGCGTTCAGCGCCCGCAACATGGCCCGGTAGGCAGGGCTTGCCGCCGGATCATCGCTTGTTTCATGCACGCCATTTACGCCAAAAAGGCGTGGATTAATTGGGCTACCTGCGCCGAGGCTGGCCGATAGGGCTGTGGTTTGATTAACGCTTTGTGCAATTGATGTTTGCGCGGGCTCTGTATTGTCTGTACAGGCCCAAAGTGCGAGCAGACTAAAAATTGCGATGATGATGTAGATTTCGAGCTTTTGTTTTTTCATTTTATTATTTTTTTTAATCTGTTTTTTAATTTGATTAGCGCCGAAAATCCGACACTATTGGCCCGGGTTAAAGGGCCAGTTTCAACAGTGCTGGCCGCTCTGCTTGCAGCTTTAATATAAGTTCGCCAAACAACGTATTGGCCCAGGCAAACCAGTCGCGCGAGTATTGGCTGGGGTCGTCTTTGTCGAACCCCTCGTGCATCAAGCCTGTGTTGGCATCGGTTGTACACAGCCACTGCAGGCACTGGGTAATTTCTTCGTCACTTTGGCTGGTCATGGCGCGCAAGATTATGCCCATGGGCCAGATGCGGTGTTTGCCAGTGTGCGGGCTGCCCTGGCCCTCTGCGGCGGTGCCGCGCAAGTAGTAGGGGTTGTTGTCGCTCAATAAAAATGCGCGGGTATTTTGGTAAACCGGGCTTTGTGCAAAGGCAGGGTTTAAGTAGGCCAGCGACATCAGCGAGGGCACGTTGGCGTCGTCCATAAATAGCGCGTTGCCAAAGCCGTCTACTTCATAGGCGTAAATTTTGCCAAAGCCTTCGTGCTCTTTAATGGCGCAGGCTTTAATGGCGGCGTCTACCTGCGTGGCCATTTTGTCACAGCGGCGTGCAAAGTCCTGGTCGTTAAAAATCTGGCTGGCCATTTCACTGAGCTGGCGCAAACTGATTACCGCAAAAATGTTGCTGGGAATCAAAAACGGGAAGAGGGTGGCATCGTCTGATGGGCGAAAGGCGCTGGCGATAAGCCCGTTGGGTTTTACGGGCCGCCCGGTGCCCTCAAATACCGGGGCATCTATCATGCGCGGTGAGCTGCGTACAAACCGGTAGTCGGATTCGCCCGACCAGCGCTGCTCGGCTTCAAAGGTATCCACTGCGGCTATCATGGCGGTGCGCCAGCGCACATCGAAGGGGCTGTTGTTACCCGTGGCTTTCCAGTAGTGGTAGCCCAGGCGTACGGCGTAGCATAGAGAATCGATTTCCCATTTGCGTTCGTGAATGCCGGGCTCTGGTGTGGGTTCATCAGAGGCCCATTTCGATGGCCTGCTCAAATCTTTGTAAAAGGCGTTGGCGTAAGGGTCTTTAAGTATGCAGGTGGTTTGGCGGTTGATGAGCCCTTGAATCAGTAAGTCAATTTTTTCATCGTTGTGCACAAAGGGCAGGTAGGGCCACACCTGTGCCGTGCTGTCGCGCAGCCACATGGCGTCTATGTCGCCGGTAATGATGAAGGTGTCTGGCCGGTTGTTGATGAATTCGAAATCGACGGTGGTATCAAGGGTGTTGGGGAAGCAGTTAACAAACAGCTGCTTGAGTTTGGGCGATTCTATTTCTTTAGCCACCTTGTGTAGCGTATCTTCCACGGCCTGGCTGTGATAGGTGCGGGCCTTTACAGGTGGGCGTTTTAGGCTGAGTGTGGGTGCGGGGCTGGCTGCGCGCAACGGGGTGGCTGCCAGGGCTGTGCCCATGGCGGCAAGGTTCAAAAAGTGGCGGCGCTTAATCATGGTGGCTCCTGTATTTTATTATTTTTGCTTTTTGCTTTTTGCTTTTTGCTTTTTGTAAGGTTTGTGGGTTTGCGCTTAAGGCTTGGAGTGGCCCAGTAGCCATTGGTAGAAATCTCCGCCAGCGTAAACGCGGCGCCACACATCGTGCGCCATGTCTTCATGCACGGTGAACCGTGTGGCGTGCGGGTTGGCGTCGCGCAAAATGTTCAGGCCCGGGTAGAAGTGCTCAATGGGGATCACCGGGTCTAGCCCGCCTGCAAAACACCACACCGGCAAGCCGGCCTGTGCGATGGGGCCCATGAGCGACGGGTGGCCCCAACCGGCAACGGGGGCTGCGGCGGCAAAAAGTTCGGGGTGTTGGCTGGCCATAAACCAGGTGCCAAAGCCGCCATAGCTCAGGCCTGTAATGTAGGTGCGCTTTTGATCACCAGAGAGGTGTTCATGGGCGTGCTTGAGCATTGCCAGTAAGTCGGCTTCAACGGTTTCCCAGCCTTTCGGTAGCAGTGCGGGCCTGTTTGCCATGTGGGCAGTGGCTTGTTTACCCGTCATGGGCGTGGCGGGCGTATTGTGTGGCACGCGCGCGGGCACGCCTACTGCGCGCCGCTGCGGTACATCTTCTATACGCCGTTCGTTGAAATAGGCGTTGGTTTCAGGGAAGTCATAAAGTGGCAGTTGTGGGCTGATAATAATAAAAGGCAGGTCGCGTTTTTGAACCCAGGCTTCGTAGATTGGGCCGTGGGTTAATACAAAGTCCAGGTCCTTCTTGCCATCACCGCGCTCACCGTTGCCGTGCAAAAACAACAGCACTGGCCAGCGTTGATTGGCATCGCGCCCATAATTTTGGGGCAAGTACACAAAGTATTCGCGCTCGCTACCATCCTGTGTGCTGATGTAAGCCTGCCGCTTGAGCTGGGCGGGCAAGGTGTCAACACTTGCAGCATTCGTGGGTTTGGTCTCGTGTGTGAGGCTTGTACAGCCAAGTACCAAAAGGCTTGCCGCACTTAAACCGAGTATATATTTGCCAAGGCTGATCATGTGGGCTCCGGGGTGGGGCGCTGCAATTTTTGAACGCTCAAGCGCCACAAATTTTTGTAGCTTTTCAGATTGCTGAAAGTGGCGGGCTCGCAGCGAATGAGGGCGCTGTTGGGTAGCTGGTTATCCCGCGCCAGCATGGCGCAACCGGTGACGGTGCCGGTGTCGTCTTCCGATAATAAAATGGGCTGTGGCGCACGCAGCTGGGCCAGCAGTTTGCACAGCAGCGTGTTTTTCAAAAATGCGCCTTCAATAATGATGTCGCCCTGGCTTTGCAGGGCATCCAGCTGGTAGTCGAGCATGAGTGCACAATAAAGTGATGCCAGGCAATTACCGCTGCCTGCGGCAAGCTCGCCTTGAATGCGCCCGCGATGTTGGGTAAACGGGCCGCCGGCCTCGGCAAACGCAGGCAGCGCCAATGTGTTGCTGGCCAGCAATTGTTGCATGCGCTGATCTACTTCTTCGGGTTCGCTGTTTTGTGCAAGCGGTGCATGGGTGAGCTTGCAGATGGCCTCGTATTCGCGCCCGCCCATAAAGCGCGCGCAGGCCACGGGCGTGCCGTTTACATCAACGTTGGCCAGCATGTCGTGTGATTCAATCAGCGAATCGGGCGGCGTGGCCGCCGACATCACAATAGACCAGGTGCCCGTTGAAATAACCGTAAAGGGCGCGCCGCCGGCCCCGGCCTTGTGGCGCCAGTAGCTCGCATTGCTGTCGTGAATGCCTGCGAAAACTTTGCACTCAGGTTTAAGCCCGGCGCTTTGGCAAACCTCTGCCAAAGGTTGGGCAAAATGTTGCGCGCTCTTTACCGGCGGCAGCTTGGCTGCCCAGCCAAGGCGCTTCACCATGGGGGCGAAGGTGCGGGCCTGGGGTTGCCATAAATCCGTGTGGCAACCCAGAGAAGTTACCTCTGAACAGCACTCACCTGTCAGGCGCCAAAACCAGTATTGCGGGTACATCAGCAGTGCGTCGGCGCGTTCAAATTCCTGTGGAAACTGCTTTGCCAGCCAGTGCAGTTGGCGGCCAAGGTTCAGGCCCGCGGGCAGGCTGGGGGAGTGGGTAAGGGCAAAAGGGTCGCGCGTTTGCTGGTAGTGCTCTTCAATGTGGGGCTCGTCTGTAAGGCCTGTGAACTCGTAATCCAGCACTGGCAACGCCAGGCGCCCGGTGCGTGTGTCTACACAGGCCGCGGTGGCGCCGTGGGTAGTAATGTTGAGCGAATCAATGGGGTAGAGCTCATTGAGTTCAAGGGCCTGCTCGCAAAACCATTGCCAGATGCCGTCGGTATCTGCGTGCGGGTAGAGCCCCTGGCTGATTACCCGGTTTTTGGTTTCGCGGGCGGCAAGTGTTGCAAGGCCGGGGCTGACGACGCACAGCTTCACGTGCGTTTTGCCGATATCGAAAACCAGTGTGTTGGCCATGTAGGCTTCTTCCTTATTCTTAACCGCCCTGCAAGCTACCATCATTAACCCTACAAAACAATCATCTTTGATTGGTTATGCTTGGCTATGATTTTACGCGCCTTGATTGCAGTAGTTTATCCATTTAAAAAACAGGGGCTTAAAGGGCTTACGAGGAATTGTTTGTTTTGACAAATAATCATTATAAATCATTTGCGCTCATAAATTATCAGTGACATAATGATTTGACCTTGTACATAAATATCAATAACTAATTCAGAGTCCGCTATGAATCAGCCTCTCCAGAGCCTGTGGGATGACGCCCTGGCCGCCACCCTTTCCGAACCTGAAAAGCTGCGTTATCGCTCCAATCTTTTGGGGTCTGATTTGCGCATTACTAATTACGGTGGCGGTAATACCTCCGCAAAAATCGAGATGGAAGATCCGCTCACCGGCGAGCAAACCCTCGTTTTGTGGGTAAAAGGCTCCGGCGGCGACCTTGGGTCTATCGCGTTGGACGGCTTTTCCACCCTGTATATGGATAAGCTTGAAATGCTCAAGCAGAAGTACCGCGGCCTTGAGCATGAAGATGAGATGGTAGCCTACCTGTCTCACTGCACCTTTAACCTGAACCCGCGCGCGGCCAGTATTGACACCCCGCTGCACGCCTATATTCCGCACCCGCATGTGGATCACATGCACCCGGATGCCGCCATTGCCATCGCCTGCACCAAAGACAGCCGCGCGCTTACCGAAACCATTTTCGGTGGCGACATGGGCTGGCTGCCATGGCAGCGGCCCGGTTACGATCTGGGCCTGAAGCTTGAAGCCATGGCCAAATCGTCGCCGCACTTGAAGGGCATTGTGCTGGAAGGCCACGGTATTTTTACCTGGGGTGATAGCGCCAAAAGCTGTTACCTGAACACCCTTGAGATTATTCAAAAGGCCGCCGATTGGCTGGCAGAAAATAACACCCAACCCGCCTTTGGTGGCGCGCGCATCGCACAAGGTTTGGATGCGGGCGCCCGCGAACGTGTGGCCTCACATTTGATGCCGTTAGTGCGGGGCAAAATCACCCTGGATCAACCCAAGGTGGGCCACTTTAATGACAGTGACGCCGTGCTGCAGTTTGTTAATTCCAAAAATTTGCAGCCGCTGGCGGATTTGGGCACCTCTTGCCCGGATCACTTCCTGCGCACCAAAATCAAACCGCTGGTGTTGGATTTCAACCCGCAAGCCGAAGACCTAGAGGCCGAGCTTGCCCGTTGTGCAGCCAACCTCGATGGCCTGCTGGATGACTACCGCGCTTACTACAAAGCCTATTACGAGCGCTGCAAGCGCGATAACAGCCCCGCCATGCGCGACCCGAACGCTGTTATTTATTTGGTGCCGGGCGTTGGTATGTTCAGCTTTGCCAAAGATAAATCCACCGCGCGCATTGCCTCTGAGTTCTACATCAACGCCATTAATGTAATGCGCGAAGCCAGCGGTGTAAGCGAATACGTGGGCCTGGATGAGCAAGAAGCGTTTGATATCGAATATTGGTTGCTTGAAGAAGCGAAACTGCAGCGCATGCCCAAGCCAAAAAGTTTGGCGGGCAAAGTGGCTTTTATTACCGGCGGTGCCGGCGGTATTGGCCGCGCCACGGCCGAGCGTTTGCTGAGCGAAGGCGCCTGCACCATGCTCGCAGATATCGACGCCGAAGCTCTGGCAGGTGCTGAGCTCGAACTGGCTGAAAAATTCGGCAAAGATCGCGTGGCCTCTGTGCGCTGTGATGTAACCGATGAAGCCGGTGTTGCTGGCGCGTTTGCGGCCGCGGCGCGCGCCTTTGGTGGTTTGGATATTCTGGTTTCCAATGCCGGTATCGCCAGTGCTGCCCCCATTGAGGAAACCACGCTCGCGCTGTGGAATCGCAACATAGACATTCTGGCAACCGGATATTTCCTGGTGGCGCGCGAAGGTTTTAAAATTCTGAAGCAGCAAAACATTGGTGGCGCCATGGTGTTTGTGGCCAGTAAAAATGGCCTGGTGGCATCGCCTAATGCTTCCGCCTATTGCACTGCCAAAGCCGCTGAAGTGCAGCTGGCCCGTTGCCTGGCCCTTGAGGGCGCCCCCATTGGTGTGCGCTGCAACGTGGTGAACCCCGATGCCGTGCTGCGCGGCTCGAAGATTTGGTCTGGCCAATGGAAGAAAGAGCGCGCCGATGCCTACAATATGAACGAAGAGCAACTGGAAGAGCACTATCGCCAGCGCAGCCTGCTCAAGCGCAATGTATTCCCTGAAGACATTGCCGAGGCCGTGTACTTCTTGAGTGCCGACGTATCTGCCAAGTCTACCGGCAACATCATTAACGTGGACGCGGGTCACGCGCCATCGTTCACGCGCTAACAGGATTTCGTCATGACAGAGCTAAGAATTAATGCCGATCTGGTGGCCGAGCACAACCAGGCCCAAATTGCCCACGTGCAAGAAGATTACGATGCGCTGGCCAACCAGCTGGCGCGACGCGACATAGACATCAATGCCATCACCGAGCAGGCCATGGCCTTTGAAGTGGCTGTGCCCTCTTGGGGAACCGGCACCGGCGGCACGCGATTCGCGCGTTTTCCGGGCTTGGCCGAGCCGCGCAATATTTTTGAAAAGCTGCAAGATTGCGCGGTGATCAATCAGCTTACGCGCTGCACCCGTGAAGTTTCGCCGCATTTTCCGTGGGACAAAGTGGACGACTTCACCGAGCTGCGCCAGTATGCCGACAACCTGGGCCTGGGCTTTACCTGTGTAAACTCCAACACCTTTCAGGATCAGGCGGGCCAGGCGCATTCCTACAAATACGGCAGCTTGACCAACACGTCAAAGGCCGCACGCGAGCAGGCCATTGCCCACAATATCGAATGCATTCAGTGGGGCCAAACACTCGGCGCCAAGGCGTTAACTGTATGGGTTGGCGATGGTTCAAACCACCCGGGCCAGCAGCACTTCCAGCACGCTCTTGAGCGCTATCTGGATTCCATGCGCACCATTTACGCAGCCTTGCCGGACGATTGGCAGGTGTTTATCGAACACAAAATGTTTGAACCTGCGTTTTACTCCACCGTCATTCAAGATTGGGGCACCAATGTGTTGTGCGCCATGGAGCTGGGCGAGAAGGCCAAATCGCTGGTTGATTTGGGGCACCACGCGCCTAACGTCAATATTGAAATGATTGTGTCGCGTTTGATTCAGTTTAAAAAGCTGGCCGGTTTCCATTTTAACGACAGCAAATACGGCGACGACGATCTCGACAGTGGCTCGCTTCACCCCTACCAGCAGTTTTTGATTTTCAACGAACTGGTAGACGCCGAATACCGCAAACAAGAAGGCTTTGCGCCCTGCTACATGCTGGATCAATCGCACAACGTAACCGACCCTATCGAATCGTTGATGAACTCGGCAGAAGAAGTGCAGCGCTCTTATGTGAAAGCCTTGTTGGTAGATCGCAGTGCGCTTACTGCCGCACAAGATGGCAACGATGCACTGTTGGCATCACGCACATTGAAAACTGCCTTCAACACCGATGTGAACCCGATTCTTGCCATGGCGCGCTACCGCGCCCAGGGCGCGATAGACCCGGTGACCGCCTACCGCGCAGCCAACTATCGCACGCAAATTGCCGACCAGCGCCCCAGCAGTGGCGTGAGCGGCTCGGGTATTGTGTAAGTTTTATTCTCCATGTAAGTAAGTACTGTCATTGCACCGCTTAAGCCCCTACCGGGGCTTTTTTTATGACCGCCAGGGATGGCGGGAATGCCGGTATTGCAGGAGCAAATACCGGCGAGCCAGGGATGGCGGGAATGCCGGTATTGCACGACGGCATGGACGCCGGAGGTAGAGCAACGCAGGAGCAGTTGCCGAGGAGCAAATACCGGCGAGCCAGGGATGGCGGGAATGCCGGTATTGCACGACGGCATGGACGCCGGAATTAAACCCGTAGTTGCTAGCAGCGGCTGTTAGCGACACCTGGCCTTCAGATTCATCTAGCATCATTCGTAAAAGGGAGCGCCATGAAATACCTGATTGCCTTGTTCATTCTCTGGCTTCCGTTGTTGGGTCACGGTCAGGCGGCACGTGAACTTATTCCGGCCTATCTTGCAGACCTTTCGTCTTGGAAGCCCATGACGGCTATTACCTTTATGCCACAGGTCCGGCACGCGACGGCTTACAGATTCCTGTTTATCACTCGAAAGATGGCGAGCGCTGGCGCTATGTGAGTGGCGCTGTAGTACCTGCAGCCACGCCCGAGGCGTGGAACTACAAAAACTTTTGGGCACCGGAAGTGTATGCCTGGAATGGCCGCTACTACCTTTACTACACGGCGAGCCCGGGTACTACGCCTGCCAACGATGGCAACCGCGTTGGCCTAGCAATTGCTCACTCGCCTGCCGGGCCTTTTGTGGATCATGGGCCGGTAATTGCGCACGGCAGCCTTGATGGCTCAGTGATTGAGTTGCCCAATGGCGAGCGGTACATGTCTTACGCGCTTGAGTTGCGCAACGGCACCGGGCTAGGTGAGGGGGTGATTGTAATTGACCGCATGATCTCGCCCGCACAGATGGCGGGCAAACCCACTGTCATTTTAAATAAACACGGCTGGCAGGAAGCGCCCAACATTGTTCAGCGAGGCGATAAATTTTTTATGTTTTACGCACAGGGTGCCTGGCGTAAACCCGAATACAGCACCCGTGTTGCAGTTGCGTCTTCGCCTTTGGGCCCTTTTACCGAGCTGCCGGAAAGCCCGGTGCTGATAACCGGGCCTAATACCCAGGGCCCAGGGCACGGCCATTATTTGCGTACCCGGGCCGGGCGTGAGCTCTTTTACTATCACGCGTGGGATGCTGGCATGCAGCGCCGCTCGCCGAGGGTGGCCGAGGTGCAATGGTCGGCCGATGGCGTTCGCCTATTGCCGCAGCCCACAGCCCCCGATCCCTATTGCTGTCAGCTTGCGCGTGGGGCTGTGTTCACTGCTTCATACCCTGCATTGGCACGGTAGTACTCGGTATTGGCCCGCGATGCTTACGCGAGGCTCACCTGCCTGGCGTCTGTATGTTTTGGGGTGATCTCAGGCGGCCCTGCGAAAATGGCGGGCCAGGGCCGCGGTTAAGCACTTATTTTGGGCTGAGTGATCAAAAATAGGTCACATACTGCGGTTTAATGAGTTGATGTGATTGTTAATGCGCTCTATTCTTGCATTTGCAGTCAATAATAATCACTAACGATCGGCTCGGGTACTTGCCCGGCCATCTGCTATGCGAGACAACAATAATGTTTAAAAAGTTAATCAGCGCATTGTTATTGCTGGTGCCTTTGTGTGCTCAGGCCCAGTGGACATCCATCAACCCCGGCGCCGGCGGCCAAGTGCAGGATGTGGTGGCCGACCCCAATTAACGAACGGTTGATATTGGCATCGGATATGGAAGGTATCTACGAAACGCTCGACAATGGGTTGAGCTGGCACCCCAAAGGCGAGCTACACCAGAACCGCGTGTACGCGGTGGCTATCCCCAAGCAGCCTAGCAATCAGAAAATGTATGTGGGTACGCTGTTTGGTCTGGAAGTATCCAATGACGGTGGGGAGACTTTCCGTCTTGTGCCTACGGCCCAAAAGAAATCCATTGGCGCCATCGCCATTCACCCAACCAACAAAAATATTGTGCTCGCTGCAGTGGGTTGGCGTGACGACTACAACGTCAATAATGGCGTAGACGGGTTTTATAGCAAGTTCGGCCTGACTAAAGAGGGGGCTGTCACCTTGTTTAAATCAACCGATGCCGGTGAGACCTGGACAGAAATTCAAACGTCCGAGACCTACGGTGATCGCAATGTATTTGCTGTGAAGTTCAATCCGGCAAACGGCAGTGAAGTGTACCTAGCCTCTGATGCGGGTATTTTCAAGTCTGCCGACACGGGTGAAAGCTGGGTGCGGTTGCCGTCTCCGTCTGACAGCAATGGCCGGGCCAAAGGGGTGGATGTTTCGGCCGATGGCCAGGCAGTCTATGCCGTTTACCTGACCAATGCAGATATTAATAACAACCGGTTTCAAGGCAATAAGCTTGAAGCGGCAATCTATGTCTCAAGAACCTCCAGCATCGCCTGGCAAAACGTCACCGGCAGCCTTGAGAATTACAGCTTTTGGTTACCCGAGGTAGATCCTCGCTCCACCGGTGCCACGCACAAGTTGATTGTCTCTATGGACGCCGAACGCAAGGGTTTGTTCGAGGGCAAAGTAACATGGAATAGCAGCTACAACAGTGCCAGTCCAAGCTCGGTCAGCTAGCAGCAAGTGTGGACGGAATCCGATGTGGTTGATGGTTGGGACGTAGGTAAGCCCAACGCACGATTTGCACATTACACGCCCAAGGGCAATGGCTGGGTACGTGCTATCTGGTCAACACAGAACCAAACCATGTATCGCGGGTAATGGGATGGCGTGAGCTACCAGTGGAGCAATCGCTACAGCTATACCACCAATGAGTACTTTGCGGATTACTGGGGTACGCCGGTTGCCACCTATGGATCCCGCGGAACAGAGAGTACCTACACCTATGATCTTGCCGCCGATAAAAACTATGTGATTCAGGCGATGGCAGATAATGGCCCGGTGGAAAGCTGGGACGGCGGCGCAACCTGGAGCAATGTGTGGATGCGCCAGAATGGTTTTCTATCGGATGTACAAGCGGTAGAAATTGCTACAGCCAACGGCAAGAAAATGGTGCTCGCGCAAATGGCGCCCGGTTTTGGTGGCCTTGCCGGTACTGGCAACTTATACATCAAGCATTTGGATGATTATTCACCCAATGATCAGTGGGAGTTTTATGCCGGTGGTGCCAACTGGCGAGGCGCTTTGCCAGACGGTTTGTTCAGTGATATTGCCGAATCACCAGCGGCGCCCGGTAGAATATTTGTTTTTTCAAGGGGGCATGGCTTGTACCTTCAGCAAAATCTAAACTGGGGGTACAACGAACACATGAAGGGCAAGGACCCTTGGTTCAAAAAAATAAGTAATGGTGTTGCAGGCGGCATTAACTCCGTTAAAAAAATCTCTCCGCACCCCACTAATGCAGACATCGTATACCTGAGTGCCACCAGTGGCGATCAGGGTGTATTCAAAGGCGAATATAACGGCGCTGATTGGGTTTGGGAAAAACTCTATGAAGGTGGCGGTTGGGACGCGGAGGTGCAGGCTTGGGATAATGCGGGGCAACTCATCCTGTTTTATTCTGGAAAAAGCGTTGATGACGGAGAAGGCGATAACTTTGTTGGCGTGATATCTCTGGATGGCGGAACCTCCTGGAAAACCGTATTGAAAAGCACCGACTCACGGTCTGTGGTGTCGCACGACTGGTTTGATGTTGTGACCAGTGGCCCGGCAGCCTACCAGTATCAATTTCAAAGTAAGGGCGGCTTGTTGGGCTACGAAGATAAAGTTTTTATGGCCCACTATGATCATACGTTGCAAAAGCATTATGCCATTCTTGAGGGAACTGTAACCGGTAGCAGCACCGCCAATGCGGCTGTCACCTGGCAGGATATCAGTGGTGACTTGCACTTTGGCGGGCTAACTTCATCGCATCTAGTCAGTAACGATTCCGGTGCGCTTTCCCACTATGTATCTACCGCGGGTGCGGGCGCATGGTTCAGGTCAATGCCCGGAGAAGCCGTAGTTCCCGTCAGCGGTGTCTCAATTGGTGCCTGTCCAACAGATGCAATGAATATAGATGATCAAGTGCGTTTGCTGGGCTCGGTTTTGCCTGCCAATGCAACAGATAAGGGCATCGTTTGGAAGTCGACAGATTCGGGTATTGCCAGCGTTTCAAGCTCGGGTTGGGTCAAGGCCGTGGCGGCGGGAAGTGCGGTTATCAGTGCAACTTCCGCTGATGGCTTGCGCACAAGCAGCTGCGAGGTTTCGGTGCTTGCTGCCGCTGATGGGCAAGGTTATAGGTATTTGACATTGCGGGCCCATGGCACCGTTGAGTTGCCGTCCACAATTCAGCAAATCCATTTTATGCAGCAAGGCGAGTCTTACCCCAGCCCTAAGTTGACATCAGGCACAAAACATTCCGCGTCATCGAGT
Source organism: Simiduia sp. 21SJ11W-1 (assembly GCF_024138675.1). Lineage (NCBI taxonomy): Bacteria > Pseudomonadati > Pseudomonadota > Gammaproteobacteria > Cellvibrionales > Cellvibrionaceae > Simiduia > Simiduia sp. 21SJ11W-1. Next base: position 495,374 of record NZ_CP090959.1, read on the forward strand.
ACTGATGGAAGCAGCGACTATCGTGCCTTTGACAACAGTAACAGTGGTTGGGTTATTGGTGATAATTTCCCGGCTTGGATTACTATCGATTTAGGCCAGGATACTGCCATCACGCCCGATGCAATAATGATAAAAGCGAGCGCAAATAATCGTGCGCTATCTGGCTTCGATATTCTGGGGTCGGACAACGGAAGTGATTGGACGTTGATCCATAGCCGATCTGGGCTCTCAACGTCAGATTATTCCGGATTGACCACCTTACATTTTAACCAGTAGCCCGATCGCGCCCTGGAAACAATTTTTTGTAGTGCCAAGGCGCGATTTTTGTTGGAAACTGGTATCTGTTTTGATTGCCGGTAGTTTTACGTTTAACCCCAACTGTGTTGATCTGTGATTGCTGGTTGCGAGTGAGTGTTGCCGTTAAAATTTAATGCAGGTACAGGCGCGAATGTCTGATTTATCCAAACACCATGAATTGTTAACAGAGCTTATGCGCAACCATTGGGATGCGTGCGATTGGACGGCCTATCGCCTGAGTGACGAGCAGGTTGCGCATTTTCAGGATCAGGGTTACGTGGCCGGTATTCCCATGCTCGATGATGAGTACATTCAGGCCTTGCGCGCAGAGCTTGCCGAGTTGCAGGACCCAGCGCACTCCGGTAATCACCTGTTTCACGAGTTCCATACCAATGAATCCAGCCTGCCTGATCAGGTGCTGTTTCACTCACTGGGCCACTGGCGCATTACGCCCCACTTTCATGATGTGTTGTGGAACCCGCGTTTTTTGGTGCCGGCCTGGCAGCTGTTGGGCCGGCAACCGGTGCGCTTTTGGCACGACCAGTTGTTTTGCAAGCCTGCAAAACACGGTGGCGTAGTGGCTTGGCATCAGGATTACAGCTACTGGACCCGCACTCAGCCCATGCAGCACTTAACCTGCTGGGTTGGCCTGGATGACGCCAATAAAGATAACGGTTGCCTGCATTACATTCCCTGCAGCCACCGTTGGGGGCTATTGGAAAAGCCGGAATTGGCCGGTGATATGCAGGGCCTGGCAGAGTATTTAACACCGGCGCAGCAGCGTGAGTTTGAGGGCCAGGTGGCCGTTGAAATGCCCAAGGGCTATGGGAGTTTTCATCACCCGTTGATGGTGCACGGCTCCTATGAAAACCGCTCGGAACGTGCACGCCGGGCGTTTGTGTTAAATGTGTTTGCCGAGGGTACCCGCTCTGCAAGCCACGAGCCCTTGCTGCCGGGGGTGCCACCAGTGTTGCCGGGTAACGCGCTGGCGGGGCAGTTTTTCCCACTGCTTTATAAGCCGGGCCTGCTTGGGCCGGCCATATAATGGCGGGCCAGATAGCATCTGGCGCTCAAACCGTGAGTTTCAATCGTAAAAGGCCTTTCATGATAGGTAATGAGCGGTTATGATTGGTAAAATTTCACGATCTAGGGATTGGACCCATGCTAGAACGCCAGCGGCACCAGTTGTTATTAGAACTTCTCGACGAGCAGCAATTTGCCAGCGTTGCAGACCTGACCACCCAGTTGAACTCTTCAGAGGCCACCATTCGCCGCGATTTGATCAAACTGCATAAAGAGGGGCGGCTGGAAAAAATCCGTGGCGGTGCGCAGCGGTTGCAAGGCGCGCCTATGCCCTCTACCAAAACGCATATCACGGGCTCCGCGTTTTTGGTGAACAAAGATAAGGCCACTACCGCCAAGCGGGCCATTGCCCAGCGCGCCGTGCAAATGTGTGACGATGGCGAGTTGATTATTGTCAACGGTGGCTCATCCACTTTTATGATGGGCGAGTTTCTGAGCCAGCGCGATGTGTCGGTGCTCACTAACTCTTACTACCTGGCCCAGTACCTGTGCGATAACGGGCAAAACCAGGTAACGGTGCCGAGCGGTGAAATCTATCGCAAGCAGGGCATTATTCTAAGCCCCTTTGAAAACGATTCCATCCAGAATTACCGCAGTAAGCTGATGTTTACCGGTACTGCGGGCATTGGAGAATTCGGTGTTATGGAAACCGATTCGCTGTTGGTACGGGCCGAGCAAAAACTGCGCAAGCAAGCCGAAAAGCTTGTGGTGCTGGCCGATAGCAGCAAGCTGGGCCACAAGAGCAACTTCATTCTCTACCCTATTGATGAGGTGGATGTGCTGATTACCGATGACGGCGCCGATGCCCAAATGGTGGAAAGCATTCGCGCCCACGGAGTAGAGGTGATTTTAGTACCGCTGGCCCAAAGTATTGCACAAGCGGTATAGCTGACCCGGCTTCTCTTTTATTGCTCACGCGAGGCGTGGGCAATCGCTATTTCGTCTGAGAAGGTGCCAGATTTGGTGCCTTTTTCAGGCTTTCGTGTGGTGTTTACTACATTTCCCGCCAGTAATCTTTATATTTCGCTCAAAATTATTCAGTGCTTGACTGTTTGTGATTGAAAATGCTAATTTTTGCCTTCAAACAATAATCACAACAATAACCCGCCGGTAGTCATGGTGGGCTGAGGGCATGAATTATGGCGAATGCCGTACTGCTGAATAATCAAGAGCACCATCAACTCAAGTACCAGCCAACGTTTGGTGAACCCTTTGGCCATAGCGTTGGCCGCATGGTGGTATTTCCCAATGAAATTAAAAACCTGCACGTCCAATACCCGTTGCTATTTGCCAAGGGGCAAGATGGCCTCCAGTTAGTGGCCCTGTTGGGTTTTGGCCCGGAGGAAAACCTGTTTCTTGAGGGCGCTGACTGGAACGCCCATGTGACACCCCTGCTGGCTGCGCGCGGGCCATTCAGTATTGGTTACCAAACCGCCGCGAACGGAACCCAAGCGATGGTGGTGCACGCCGACCTTGCCGATGCCCGGTTGAGTGATGCCGAAGGCGAGGCGCTATTTCTGCCCGAAGGCGGTGCCGCACCCAGATTGCAGCGCGTGCAAGGGCTGCTGGCGGCCATTGATGAAGGGATAAAACAGACAGCGCCTTTTGTAAAATTGCTCGAGCAACACCAGCTGCTGGAGCCGCTTTCGCTGGACGTGTCACTCGGCGAGCAAAGCTATCGGCTGGAAGGTTACTACAGTATTTCCGGCAAGGCGCTGGAAAACGTCTCTGCAGAAGCCTTGCAGGCTCTTCATAAGTCTGGCGCATTGGCTTTGATCTACTGGTTAGTGGGCTCGATGGCGAATGTGTCACGCTTGGCGCACCTAAAGCAAAGGCAGCTGCAACATGCGAGCTGAGGTGAGAGAGCTTGATGGCCTGGCGCTTGCTGAAATTCCGGTACAGGTAGTTAAGGCTTCTTTACCTGTGGTCTTTCGTGGGGCGATCAGTCATTGGCCGCTGGATGAGCTCGGCAATGCCGAAGGTGTGCAGGCTTTTTTTCAAAGGTTTGATTCCGGCCGTCCCATTGTGAGCTACCGCAAGCCTGTCGCAGAGCGTCCGGATTTTGGCTATGCCGAAGGTTGTGAAGCGTTGAGCTTTACCAAGCAGCCTTTAAGCCTTGGGGCTTTTTTTGAAGGCGCGCAGGCCATTGCCAAGGGTTCGGCCGAGCAATCCATCTTCGCACCGTCTGTGCATCTTGATACCCACTTGCCAGGCCTACGCAGTGCATTGTGTGATGAGCTTCCCTACGCTCCCGACGCCTTGATACAGGCCTGGATGGGCGGCCCTTCATTGGTGCCTGCTCATTTCGATAGCCAGCATAATTTTGCCTGCTGTGTGTCTGGCAGGCGTCGCTTCACGCTGCTTGAGCCTGAACAACTCGAGAACTTGTATGTAGGGCCGATGGATTTAACCCCGGCCGGCCAGCCGATCAGCCTGGTAGACCCCTATGCGCCGGACCTTGCGCAACACCCTCGCTATGCCTCTGCCCTGCAGGCGGCCCAATCTGTGGAGCTTGCGCCGGGTGACGTGTTGTATATACCGCCCATGTGGTGGCATCAAGTTGAAGGCCTTGCGCAATTTAATCTGATGATCAACTACTGGTGGCCAAGCCTTGGGGCATACACAGGTGATGCAATGTATGCGCTTTATCACGCCATGCTCACCATCAAAGATCTTCCTGACGACGAGCGCAACGCCTGGCGCAATCTGTTCAAGCACTATGTATTCGACGCACCAAGCGACGGCCGGTTCGAGCATATACCGGCCGCTGCCCGTGGTCGCCTGGATAAACTCGATGCCGCCAGGGCGCGTACCTTGCGTGCCCAGATATTGCGCGCACTTAACGTTTAGGAGGCGCTATGAAGTCGTCTAAATTATTCATAGCACTTGCGCTTGCAAGCCTGGTGGCATGTGGTGGGGGTGGCTCATCGACCGGCGGTGATGCACCAGCACCTACGCCGACACCTACGCCTAGTCCGACACCTAGCCCGGCCCCTAGCCCAACACCTTCAAGCTGGCAGTTTTCCAATAAAACCACATCATCCAACCTTGTACATCATTGGGGTGTGAGCGGTGCGTCAAACGCTACAGATATAAAAGATGAACTGTATTTTGGTGGTGGTGTCGCTCTAGGCGACATTGATGGCGATGGGCTGGATGACATTTTCATAGACTCGGGCGACATCGAGTCTGCAAAACTTTACCGCAACTTAGGTGACGGCCGCTTTGAAAACATTGCGGCAGAAGCAGGCGTTGCGCTGGCCTCACACTTAGGTAGTGGCCCGACATTTGCCGATGTCAATGGAGATGGGCGGGTAGACCTTTTTATTGGTGGCCTTGATGGCCACGCCAATAAACTGTTTATCAATGTGGGTAATAGCCAGTTTCAGGATGCCACAGCCGATGCCAACCTGACATTGAATGCGCCCAATACCTATTCAGCCGCTTTTGGTGACTACAACCTCGACGGCTTTTTGGATCTCGCGCTCTCGCATTGGGGGAATGCCTTTTCCGATGACACTGAAACGTTGTTTGAAGGTACAGGCACGGGTAGCTTTGTTCCAGCCAGCCAACATACAGGCATAGCAAGCCAGTTGTTGGTGGCTGGCAGTGGCGGTGTGCAGGGTGATCGCGATTACACCTTTACCCCGACTTTTGCAGATTTTAACAACGACGGCTGGCCGGATCTGGCCATGGTAGCGGATTTTAAAACCAGCAAGTATTTCCTGAACGACCAGCAGGGTAAATTTGTTGATGCCACAAACAACCAGCTCACAGATGACAGCGGCATGGGTAGCGCAATAGGCGACTACGATAACGATGGCGACCTCGATTGGTTTATTACCAGCATTTATGAAACCAGTGAGCACGGTATTGTACAAACGGGCAATCGCCTGTTTTCCAATAATCTCACAGGTTTTGGGGATCAAAGCTTCGTGTCTCGCATTGAAGACGGAGGCTGGGCTTGGGGCGCATGTTTTGCAGATTTTAACAACGATGGTCTGTTGGACATCTTTCATACCAACGGTTGGGTTGAGCCTTCAAGCTACGATCCGGATCAGCACAACTATCCGGAAGATCAAAGCCGCCTGTTCATGGCTAAAGGCGGTGGGCGATTTGAAGAGCAAGCCATGCTGCGTGGGCTCACTGATGAAGGCCAAGGGCGCGGTGTTGCCTGCTTTGATGCCGACAACGACGGCGATGTGGATTTGTTGCTGGTAAGTAATGAACGGGGTCACAACGCCTTTACCTATTATGAGAATCAAAACGGTAATGCAGCAGGTAACTTTCTTGCTCTCAGCCTGGTCGGTTCCGGTGCCAATACTCAAGCGGCTGGTGCACGAGTGTATGTCACCGCCGGTGGCGTTACCCAAATGCGCGAGCTGATGATCGGTTCAAATTTTACCAGCCAGAATTCCACTCAGTTGCACTTCGGGCTTGGGGAGTCAGAAGTTATTGAAGCACTGAAGGTGCGCTGGCCCGATGGCGCAGAACAAGAAATTACACCGCCATCGGTAAACTCCCGCATTCAATTGGTTCAGCCCTAACAATAATAATTTGAGAGAAACGCAATGAAAAATCATGCTGCATCAAGGCTTACCTTTTTGAGTTGCGCGCTGGCATTACTGAATGCCTGCGGTGGCGGCTCGTCAGGCGGCAGCACCCCGGCACCTTCGCCCACGCCAAGCCCCAGCCCAACGCCCGTGGTAGATACCAAGTCGCCCTCTGTGGCGCGCCAGTGGAATGAGGTGTTACTGGAAGGCATTCGCAACGATTTTGCACGCCCAACGGTGCACGCGCGCAACCTGTTTCATATTTCATCGGCCATGTACGACGCCTGGGCAACGCTCAGCGATGCCAATGCAAGCACCTACCTGCTTGGCAACAGCTTTGGCGATTACAGCTGCGAATTTGAAAGCCACAGCATAGAAAAAAGCCAGGCCAATCAAGAGTTGGCCATAGCGCACGCCGCCTACCGATTGATCGAGCACCGGTTTTTCCGCTCGCCCGGGCAAGAACATATTATGGAAACAGCCGATGGGCTAATGGCCGAGCTTGGCTACAACAAAGATCACACAGATACCGATTACGCCACCAACGGCGCGGCGTCGCTGGGCAACTACATTGCCGATTGTTACATCTATTACGGCTTGCAAGATGGCGCTAACGAGCAGTTCGACTACGCCAACCAGGGCTACGAATACCGCAACGACATTATCGAGCCGCAAAAACCCGGCAACCCCAGCGCCTTGGCCAACAACGATTACAACAGTTGGCAGCCCATTGTGCTGGAAGAATACATTGATCAGGCGGGCAATTTGATCAGCGGCACGCCGCCGTTTCTTTCGCCCGAGTGGGGCCATGTGGCGCCCTTTTCGTTAGACCCGGTAACCGCCACCAGCTACTGGCGCGAGGGTTTTGAATACAAGGTGTATTTTGATCCGGGCATGCCGCCACTGTTGGGTACAGACAGCCGCGATTTCTATCAGTGGAATTTCTCGCTGGTGTCTAAGTGGTCTGCCCACCTAGATCCGGCCGACGGAGTGATGATTGATATCTCGCCAAAATCTCTGGGCAACAATCCGGCGTTGCCTGCTGAAGACACGGTGGCGGCCTATGAAACCTTTTACCAAACCCTGGCCGGTGGCGATGCAAGCCAGGGCTATGAAGTAAACCCGGCAACCGGCGCACCCTACGCCGAACAACGGGTACCACGCGCCGATTATGCGCGCGTACTGGCGGAATTTTGGGCCGATGGCCCAGATTCGGAAACCCCGCCCGGCCATTGGTTTGTGCTGATGAACGATGTGTTCGACCACCCGGATTTTGAATTCCGCTGGCGCGGTGAAGGCGATCTGATTGGCCGCCTGGAGTGGGATGTAAAGTCTTACTTTGCCTTAGGTGGTGCCATGCATGATGCCGCCATTGCCGCCTGGGGCATCAAAGGTTGGTACGATTATTTACGCCCGGTGTCTGCCATTCGCCTGATGGCAGATTTAGGCCAAAGCTCTGATGCAATGCTCCCCAATTACCATGAAGACGGCATTCCCCTGGAGCCCGGTTTTATCGAACTGGTGCAGGCCGGCGACCCATTGGCCGGTGCGGCTGATGAGCATGTGGGCAAAATAAAAGTAAAAGCCTGGCGCGGCCCCGATTACATCGCCGATGTTGAAACCGATATCGCCGGTGTGGATTGGATTCTGGCGGAAAACTGGTGGCCCTACCAGCGGCCCACTTTTGTGAGCCCGCCCTTTGCCGGTTACATTTCTGGCCACTCCACCTATTCACGCGCGGCGGCAGAATTAATGACGCTGCTTACCGGCAGTGCCTATTTCCCCGGTGGCATGAGCGATTATGTGGCCAAGCAAAACGAATTTCTGGTGTTTGAGCAGGGCCCGAGTGTGGATGTTGTGCTGCAGTGGGCCACCTATCGCGACGCATCTGATCAATGCAGTTTGTCGCGCATTTGGGGCGGCATTCACCCGCCGGTAGATGATATTCCAGGCCGCAAAATTGGCGAGGCCATTGGCCCGCAAGCCTTTGCCAAGGCCGAAAGCTATTTCAGCCAGTAGCAACATGGCTGGCACGATTAAACCTGCGTTAATTGATTTTAATAAAAGCTACAGGAGTAAAGAATGAAACTGATCTACCCGCTATGTTTGGCAGCGCTTGTAGGGCTAATGGGCTGCAGTGAGCCTGCCGAAAGTAATGCGCAGGCAAAAAAGGCTGGTGCCCAGCCCAATATTGTTTTCATTCTCACCGACGACCAGCGCTGGGATGCCGTAGGCTATGCCGGTAACGACATTATTCAAACCCCCAATATTGATGCCTTGGCCGAACAGGGTACGCGCTTTTCAAATGCCTTTGTAACTACGTCAATTTGTGCTGCCAGCCGCGCTTCAATCATGACGGGCACCTACGAGCGCCGGCACGGTTTCACCTTTAACGAGCCGCCGCTGCGCACAAAGTTTATTGAAAACTCCTACCCCAAGTTGCTGAAAGATGCAGGTTATACCGTGGGATTTGTAGGTAAGTTCGGTATGCAGTTTGAAGGAGATGCCGATAAAACCCTGTTCGATTACGATGCCCGCCCCGGTGAGAAGGCTGTGGCCGGCCGCTACTACGAACTCAATCTCGATACCCACAAACACGAACACACCACCGAGCGCATTGGCAACCACAGTGTTGAATTTATTCGCAAGGCGGTTGCCAGCGGAAAGCCATTCAACCTTTCTGTAAGCTTCCATGCGCCCCACGCCGATGACCACGACCCAAACCAGTATGTGTATCCGCGTGATCTGGCGCCTTTGTATCAGGATGTGGAGATCCCCGTATCACCCCTTGCGCAAGATAAATACTTTGATGCACTGCCCGAATGGGTAAAAGGCTCCATCAGCAAAAAGCGCTGGTACTGGCGCTTTGATACGGAAGAAAAATATCAAACGATGGTGAAAGGCTACTATCGCATGATCACGGGCCTTGATCGTGAAGTTGGCAAAATTCGCGCAGAGCTTGAAAAACAAGGCGTGGCCGACAACACCGTGATTATGTTCATGGGTGATAACGGTTATTTCCTGGGCGAGCGCCAGCTGGCTGGTAAATGGCTGTTGTATGAAGACAGCCTCAGGGTGCCGTTTTTCGTTTACGACCCACGCAAACCTCAAGCCGAGGTAGACAAATTGGTACTGAACATTGATGTAGCGCCCACCATTTTGCAGTATGCAGGCCTGCCTGTGCCAGAGCTGATGCAGGGCAAAGCGCTGCAGCCGCTGCTGGCGGGTAAAAATATTGATTGGCGCGAGCAATTTTTGGGCGAGCACCTCATGCGCACAGACTGGATTCCCACAACCGAAGGTGTGCGCACGCTGGATAAAAAGTTCATTCGCTACCCGCAACACCCGGGTTACGCAGAGCTGTATGACCTCAAGGAAGATCCGTTGGAAACCAACAACCTCGCAACAGATCCCGCTTACAAAGCGGAGGTTGCGCGTATGAATGCCCTGACTGACCAGCTGATAAACGAGGCCAAATAGATGCCAATGCGCGAGTGTTTGGGCCGGCTGCTATTGGTAGCCGGTATGGCAGGCTGGTTAAGTGCAGCATCCGCAGCTGTAATAGTAGATGCCGATACTGCAAATGAAGTGGATGACCTGTTTGCTGTGACGCGCGCGGCCATTGCCGAGGAGTGGCAGCTTACCGGTGTGACGGCCGCGCAGTGGTCTGCCAGCCATTGGAGCATTCCCAACTCCATGGAAGAGAGCCACCGCCTAAATCAGATGATTCTCGCGCACTTGCAAGTGGAAGTGCCCACCTTTCGCGGTGGGCCAAACCGCCTGTATGACTGGGGCGATCAAGCCCAGCATTCCGCAGCCGCCTACGAAATTATTCGCCAGGCCAAGGCTATGAAACCCGGCCAGAAGCTCAAGGTGTTGGCATTGGGTTCGCTCACCAATGTGGCCTCGGCGCTGTTAATTGAGCCTGCGATTAGCAAAAAGTTGGCGGTTTACTGGTTGGGCTCGCAATACGATTTTGAAACGGGCAAGCATGGCATTGATGACTTCAACTGCATGATGGACATGCAAGCGCTATTTAAAGTGTTTAACGCAGATGTCGAGCTGCATGTCATGCCATTGAATGTGGCCAGTGCACTGACCATGAATTACCGCGAAGTGGAGCAGGCTTTAAAGGGTAAGCACCCTTTGGCCGACTTTTTGTTGCAACGCTGGCAAAGCCATATAGACCCGCTTAAACGCGAGCGCGTGATTTGGGATTTGGCTCTGGTGTATGCCGTGCTTAATCCTTCGCTTGTGAGCGAACAAGTTGTCACAACGCCTGCTCTGTTGGGGCAGCGCAAGGTATGGTTTTACCGCACCATCGATGCGCGCGCCATGATTGATGATTTTATTCAAACGACCGATGAATATTGGCGCACTCAAGCCGTACCTCCTGTCTGAGTTTTTAAATACATAAGTATTAAGTGGATACCGCGCATGCAATCCAGTGTGAAGATGTACCCTGCAAAACCCACGCACGTATACCTGTATGTTACCTGTTTGGTAGACAGCTTTTCCGCTGATACAGGCCTTGATGCCATAGCGCTGCTTGAGCGTGAAGGTGTTGAGGTTGTGGTGGTGCCCGAGCAAACCTGTTGCGGCCAGCCGGCCTATAACTCCGGTTATCGCGATCAGGCACGTGCGGTGGCGGAGGCCCAGATGGCATTGTTCCCCGAGCCTTGGCCGATTGTGATTTTGTCTGGCTCGTGCGGTGGCATGATGCGCAAGCACTATGAAGATCTCATGCCTGATAATCAAAACCTGGCCACGTTTACTGAGCGTGTATTTGAGTTCAGTGAGTTTATGGTGCATGTGCTGAACGTAAAATTACAGGATGTGGGCGCACCGACCCGAGTTACCTTACACACCAGTTGTGCCGGGCGCCGGGAAATGGGTATTCATGAATCCGGGCTGCAGCTTATAAAGCAATTGGCCAATGTAGAGCCTGTGGCCCACGAGCGGCAAACCGAGTGCTGCGGATTTGGCGGCACTTTTTCGGTAAAGCAGGCCGATATTTCCTCTGCCATGGCGCAAGATAAAGCCGCCAGCCTGAGCGCCACTAACGCCCCGGAATTTGTAAGCACCGATTGGGGTTGCATGCTCAATATCAACACCACACTGGAGTACCAGAAGTCTCCGTTGCGTGGTCGTCACCTGGCGAGCTTTCTTGCTGAGCGCACGCAGCCCGCCAAGGAGCCCAGCTAATGCATCAGGCACCAGAGCAGTTTAAACACAATGCCCGCCAGGCCCTTGGCAACTTACAATTGCGAAAGAACTTTCGCGGCGCCATGGATTTTTTGCAGGCCAAGCGCAAAGGCGTGCTACCCGATGACGAGTTTGCAAGCCTCTCTGCCCGTGGCGAGGCCATCAAACAGCGCTGCTTGAGCCAGCTGCCCGAGCTGCTGGAACAGCTGGAAGCGCAATGCACGAAAAATGGCATTCAGGTACATTGGGCTGCCACTGTGGACGAGGCCAACGGCATCATAGCGCGTATTGTGAGGGCGGTGGATGGCAAACTTGCGCTGAAGGGCAAGTCGATGGTTACCGAAGAAATGGGTTTAAACCATTACATGGCAAGCCACGGTGTAGATTGCCTTGAATCCGATATGGGCGAATTCATTGTGCAAATGGCCAACGAAGGGCCGTCGCACATTATTATGCCTGCCATTCATAAAAGTGCTGTAGAAATTGCGCAACTGTTTGAAGAAAAAATTGAAGGCGTGGCCTACACAGAAGATGTGGATACCCTCATTGCCATTGGGCGCAATCAATTGCGGGAAAAATTCAAACGCGCCGATGTAGGCATTTCAGGCGTGAACTTTGCGGTGGCTGAAACCGGTACCCTGTGCCTGGTGGAAAACGAGGGCAATGGGCGCATGTGCACCAGTGTGCCACCGGTGCATATTGCCGTAACCGGCATTGAAAAGGTGGTGCAGTGGTTGCAGGATGTACCGCCGCTACTTTCACTGCTTACCCGCTCGGCCACCGGCCAGCCCATCACCACCTATTTCAATATGATCTCCGGCCCGCGCAAAGGCGATGAAAAAGACGGGCCAGAGCAGGTGCATCTGGTGCTGCTGGATAACGGCCGCTCGCAAGCTTACGCCGATGAAGAGCTGCGCAAAACCTTGCAGTGCATTCGTTGTGGCGCCTGCATGAATCACTGCCCTGTGTATACGCGCATTGGTGGCCATGCCTATGGCACTACCTATCCAGGCCCCATTGGCAAAATTATCAGCCCGCACTTGTTGGGGTTGGAGGCCACGCAGGATTTGCCCACAGCATCATCACTGTGCGGTGCCTGCGAGGAAGTGTGCCCGGTGCGCATTCCAATTCCGAAACTATTGCAGCGCCTGCGCGCTGAAAGCCAGTCGCCACAAAGCCTCGCGATGCAAGGCGCCGGTGCCAGCTACAGCAGGCTTGAGGCCAGTATCTGGACATTGTGGTCTTGGGCGTGTGTGCACCCCCGGGTTTACCGCATCGGCAGTATGATGGCCGCACGCTTTAGGAAGTGTATAGGCTGGCTGCCGTCTGCCTGGAAAACCGGGCGCACTATGCCAATACCAGCTGCGCGCACTTTTCATGAGCGCTACCGCCAGCGGAGGCAACAACCATGAGCACCAAGCAAAATATTTTGGCGCGGCTGCGCGCATCTGGCCCTCAGGTTGCAAATGCCACCTTCGCCAGCAAACCCGAAGTGCCGGCAGTGGTTGAGGTAGATGCAAATGATGTTTCGCGCTTTATCGAGTGCCTGCAGGCTTGCCATGCCCAGGTAGCGGAAGTGTCGGCCGCTATGCTTGCCACAAGGTTGGCGGCACGGGTGCGCGCCCATGGGCTTACGCGGTTGCTTGTAAGTGAGCAGCTGCAGCCGATTGCCGCAGAGTGCGGCGATGCGTGCGAGTTAATTAGCTGGCAATCGCTGGGCGATGCGCCGGTAGCCAAACTCTTTGATGAAGTACCGGCAGCTCTCACTGGCAGCTTTGGCGGCATTTGTGAAACAGGCTCCATTGTGTTGTGGCCAACCGCTGAGGAGCCGCGCACTGTATCACTGGTGCCGCCGGTGCACTTTGTGGTGGTGTATAAAAGCAGGCTTGTGAAAAATTTTACGGCGCTGCTTGCCAAAGATGAATTTTCAAAAGGCTTGCCAACCAACTTGGTGTTGGTGTCTGGCCCGTCCAAAACCGCCGACATTCAGCAAACCCTGGCCTACGGTGCACACGGCCCCCATAGCCTCGAAGTGTTTCTGGTAGACGACACCGCGCAATAGCAGCCTGAATATAAACTGCCAAGCGGGTGTGCAAACCGGCTGGGCGCTGCTTGGCTACAAACCTTGCCTGTGATAACCAAGGCTCTCTATAACAAGGCGCTGCCCCAAAAGGCTGCGCCTTTTTTGTGGCTGGTAAAGAGGTTAATAGAAGGCTAAAAGGTACCGCTGGGGTTAAGGGGTTTAATCTTAAGAGTGTAATAAATTATTCCAGATGTTTGACTTGGCAGGAATAATAATGTTAACTTCGGTGCCACGCGACTAAGAATAAAGTTGGATAATAACTCGCCAGCCCCTAGCGGACGAGGGCAGTGCTCTTGGCGGATAGCCCCTGGCTCAATATCCCCACCCTGCAATACCAACACCGGTTGGCCCGTCGCGGCCCCTTTGCGGATGCCGGCGCCACCTAATCGCATGTGACTTAATCAGGTATCCGTTCGCCAGGACCCTCTCATGATTTATAAAACATCCTCATCACTTTTGCTCATACTTGCTTTGGCTGCCTGTGGCGGCGGAGGAGGGTCTGGTTCTTCGCCCAGCCCAACGCCCACACCCACACCTACACCCACACCTACACCTACGCCGACGCCTACCCCCAGCCCGTCGCCCAGCCCTGCAGGCGACTGGAAATTTACAAATATCACAGCACAGAGCGGGCTTAGCCATCAATGGGGTGTGCGCGACATCACCGTAACCGGCGATGCAACCGAAGCCGAGTTCTTCGGCGGCGGCGTTGCGGTGGGCGATTACAACGGCGATGGGCTACCGGATTTATTCATCGATTCAGGCGACTACAAACCGGCCAAGCTCTATAAAAATCTGGGTGGAAATCAGTGGGAAAACGTAGCAGAAGAAGCCGGTGTGCAGCTTGTGTGGCATAGAGGCAGTGGCCCGGTATTCGTTGATGTAGATGGCGATGGCTGGCTGGATCTATTTGTAGGCGGGCTTGAAGACGATGGCAACAAGCTCTTTTTAAACAATACCGATGGCACCTTTCGCGATGTTTCACAGACATCCGGTTTACGGGTGAACGCCAAAAATACTATCTCTGCAGCTTTTGGCGACTACGACAAAGATGGCTTTATAGACGTAGCGCTCGCTCATTGGGGCAACCCCATCTCAGATGAAACTGAAACAATTTTCAAAGGCTCGGGTACCGGGCAGTTTGTGGATGTCAGCCGTTCAACACGCGTAGCAGAGTTCGTGCTTACCCCTGGGGTTGATGGCATTGAAGGTGAGCGCGATTACAGTTTCAGCCCCACATTTGCAGACCTCAATAACGACGGCTGGCCAGACCTCACCATGGCGGCAGATTTTGGAACGTCAAAATATTTTTTGTCTGACGGCATGGGGCAATTTCTTGATAGTACAGACGATCAACTGACAGACCAATTTGGTATGGGATCTGCGCTGGGCGATTACGATAACGACGGCGATCTGGACTGGTTTGTCACCAGCATTTACGAAGCAGGCGACTTCTCTATTTCGAGCATTGGTAATCGCTTGTATGAAAACGACGGCGGCCGTTTTACAGATACCACTTTTTTTGCGCGGGTTGAAAATGGCGGTTGGGGTTGGGGCGCGTGCTTTGCCGACGTAAATAATGACGGGCTATTGGATATTTTTCACACCAATGGTTGGCATGCGGTGGGCGATACAGAAGATGCCCGTGACTACCCGGAAGATGCCAACCGGCTGTTTATTTCCGAGGGTAATGGCCGTTTCGATGAGCAAGCGCAGGCTCTGGGTGTTGGTGACTTAGGCCAGGGCCGCGCGGTAGTGTGCTTTGACTCAGACGCCGACGGCGATATTGATTTGCTGGTGGTCAACAATGATCTGGCTGCAAACGCCATGGTGCTCTACCGCAATGATGGAGCAGACGAGCTGGGTAATTACCTTCGCGTGAAGCTGCAGGGCAGTGGCGCCAACACCCAGGCTGTGGGTGCACGCATATACGCAACCACGGGTACCGTTACCCAAATGCGGGAGGTCATTGTTGGCGGCAGTTACGCAAGCCAAGTGCCGGTTGAAGCACACTTTGGGCTTGCCGGGCATCAAGTGGTAGATACGCTAACCATAGTTTGGCCAAACGGCGCAGAGCAGGAAATAACCGATGTGCCTGTAAATCAGCTGCTTACAATTGTGCAGCCATAGTATCTGGTGTTAGTGGCCGGCATTATTGGCGGGCATTGCGTTAACAATAAATTAGAAAAGTGCGGATCAACTCGATGAATCTTTTAATCAGCCCTATTGCAAAATTCATGGTGCCTGCGGCCGCGGTGGCCATTCTTTCCGCCTGCGGTGGCGGCTCGTCAGGCGGCAGCACCCCGGCACCTTCGCCCACGCCAAGCCCCAGCCCAACGCCCGTGATAGATACCAAGTCGCCCTCTGTGGCGCGCCAGTGGAATGAGGTGTTACTGGAAGGCATTCGCAACGATTTTGCACGCCCAACGGTGCACGCGCGCAACCTGTTTCATATTTCATCGGCCATGTACGACGCCTGGGCAACGCTCAGCGATGCCAATGCAAGCACCTACCTGCTTGGCAACAGCTTTGGCGATTACAGCTGCGAATTTGAAAGCCACAGCATAGAAAAAAACCAGGCCAATCAAGAGTTGGCCATAGCGCACGCCGCCTACCGCTTGATCGAGCACCGGTTTTTCCGCTCGCCCGGGCAAGAACATATTATGGAAACTGCCGATGGGCTAATGGCCGAGCTTGGCTACAACAAAGATCACACAGATACCGATTACACCACCAACGGCGCGGCGTCCCTCGGCAACTACATTGCGGACTGCTACATTTATTACGGCTTGCAAGATGGCGCCAACGAGCAGTTCGACTACGCCAACCAGGGCTACGAATACCACAACGACATTATCGAGCCGCAGAAACCCGGCAACCCCAACGCCTTGGCCAACAACGATTACAACAGTTGGCAGCCCATTGTGCTGGAAGAATACATTGATCAGGCGGGCAACTTGATCAGCGGCACGCCGCCGTTTCTTTCGCCCGAGTGGGGCCATGTGGCGCCCTTTTCGTTAGACCCGGTAACCGCCACCAGCTACTGGCGCGAGGGTTTTGAATACAAGGTGTATTTTGATCCGGGCATGCCGCCACTATTGGGTACAGACAGCCGCGATTTTTATCAGTGGAATTTCTCGCTGGTGTCTAAGTGGTCTGCCCACCTGGATCCGGCCGACGGAGTGATGATCGATATCTCGCCAAAATCCCTGGGCAACAATCCGGCGTTGCCTGCTGAAGACACGGTGGCGGCCTATGAAACCTTTTACCAAACCCTGGCCGGTGGCGATGCAAGCCAGGGCTATGAAGTAAACCCGGCAACCGGTGAACCCTACGCAGAACAACGGGTACCACGCGCCGACTATGCGCGCGTACTGGCGGAATTTTGGGCCGATGGCCCAGATTCGGAAACCCCGCCCGGCCATTGGTTTGTGCTGATGAACGATGTGTTCGACCACCCGGATTTTGAATTCCGCTGGCGCGGTGAAGGCGATCTGATGGGCCGCCTGGAGTGGGATGTAAAATCTTACTTCGCCTTAGGTGGTGCCATGCATGATGCCGCCATTGCCGCCTGGGGCATTAAAGGTTGGTACGATTATTTGCGCCCGGTGTCTGCCATTCGCTTGATGGCAGATTTAGGCCAAAGTTCTGATGCAATGCTGCCCAATTACCATGAAGACGGCATTCCCCTGGAGCCCGGTTTTATCGCACTGGTGCAGGCCGGCGACCCATTGGCCGGTGCGGCTGATGAGCATGTGGGCAAAATAAAAGTAAAAGCCTGGCGCGGCCCCGATTACATCGCCGATGTTGAAACCGATATCGCCGGTGTGGATTGGATTCTGGCGGAAAACTGGTGGCCCTACCAGCGGCCCACTTTTGTGAGCCCGCCCTTTGCCGGTTACATTTCTGGCCACTCCACCTATTCACGCGCGGCGGCAGAATTAATGACGCTGCTTACCGGCAGTGCCTATTTCCCCGGTGGCATGAGCGATTATGTGGCCAAGCAAAACGAATTTCTGGTGTTTGAGCAGGGCCCGAGTGTGGATGTTGTGCTGCAGTGGGCCACCTATCGCGACGCATCTGATCAATGCAGTTTGTCGCGCATTTGGGGCGGCATTCACCCGCCGGTAGATGATATTCCAGGCCGCAAAATTGGCGAGGCCATTGGCCCGCAAGCCTTTTCCAAGGCTGAAAGCTACTTTACTACCCAGTAGCTTTCTAGGTTTTTGGAAGCCGCGAATTATCTACTTATTAGAATTAATTGAACTTGTAGTAAGGCCCTGTGGGCGCTAGGTGCTTGTAGGTTCACTATGAAGCCTGAGCGCGGCCAAGGCCGCGCTCAGGCCTCTTTGAGCTTCCCGCCGTACGTCAATCCAGAAAGCGGCCATGGAAATACCAGACCCTATAGCGCGTAATCAATGCTCACAAATAATGAACGGGGCTCGCCAATAAAATAGCGCTCACCGGCAAACGCAGAAAAATCTGCCCGCTCGGCGTAGTCGGTATTGGTCAGATTTTTCACCCGCGCGCCCAGGCTCAGGTTATCGCCCAGCTGGTGTTTGAAGCGCAGGCCCAGCAAGTTATGGCCGCTGTAATCGTGCGCGTTTTCCAGATCTGTGTAGTAGCGCCCCATGGCCACCCATTCTAACTCTGCACGAGTGTTTTCATGGGTGTAGCCCAGGCGCAGGGTGTTCATGTTGCGCGGGGCAGATACTAGGCGGTTGCCGTCGGTTGCAATGGTGTCGCTGCTGCCCGGTGCGCTTACATTGCTGCGATAGTGGTGATCGGCCAAGGAGCCGGTTAACGCAAGATCCCACCGGGTGTTCATTTGCCAGTGCAATTCATACTCCAGGCCCTGGTGCTCGGTTTCGCCATCGTTGAGGTTAAGTCTGTCTGCATTTTGGAAAATCACATTGTCTTTTTTCATGTGAAAAGCGGTGGTGCTGTAGGTAAATTGTGCCCACTGGCCGCGCAGGCCGAGCTCCACACTTTGAATAGACTCCGAATCCAGATTGGCTTGCATTTGGCCGTTTTGCAGCCGGTACATCTCTGTTGCCTGAGGTGCGCGATTGCCATGTGCTGCACGCGCGAACAGGGTGTGTGTGTCTGTCAGCTTATACACCAGGCCGAGATTAGCTGAGAGGTTGGCGAATGAATCCTTTGAGTCTTCCGGGCGCGTGTAGCGGCAACCCACGGCGCCAGTAAATCCGTTGATGCAAAGGCTGCCATCTTCGGCGGTATTGCCGCTGCGCATTTTGTTGTCGTAATCGTACTGCAGGGTTTCATAATGCAGGCCGGCGTTCATGTGGATGGATTGGTTGACGGCGAAGTCTGCTGATGCAAAGGCGGCAGCCATGGCAGCGCCTACACGGTAGTCGTACTGACGGCCTGCGGGAAACGCCGAGAAACCTTGCGCTTGTGATTGGGTAAGCCAGGCGCGCGTGAGTTCCGCGTCTACACCGGAGGTGAGATTAACGCTTGGGCCAAGCGGTAAAAAGTAGGCGCTTTGAACCCCCACACTTTGGTGGCCATTTTCCTCCACGGGCGTGCCCGGCAAAAAGTGCATCATGAACGTCATGTGGGTGTGGCGCAGGTAAGGTGTTACCAGAAGCTGTGCATCGTCACCCAAGGGCCGTAAAAACTGCGTTTGCAGGCGTGCGGATTGTACGTCGCGAAACGCCTCGGGGTTCGGATTTTCACGCTTGCGGTCGGCATCTTTGTAGGCGTCTTGGCCCACCACATAGCCGGCCGTTTCCTGGTTCAAATTGTTGATGCTAAGCAGTGTGCGCGCATTGAAGGTGTCTGACTCATAGTCGTGACGGGCGCTCAATTTTTGCTGATCAAATTCGGAATCGTCTTTGTAGCCGCCATCGTGTGCACCGTTCATGCTGATGCGCAGGCCATGCTGGCCCTGGCGCTCGCTGTGGCTAAGCTTTACGCGTGAGTAATCGTTGGCGCCGGTTTCAAGGCCAAGGCGCGTAGCGCGCTCGGGCGCCGGTGCCAGGCTTATGACATTAATGACACCGTGTTGTGCATCTGAACCGTAAAGCACGGTGCCTGGCCCGCGCAGTACGTCTATTTGGCCGGCTTGTTCGGTGTTGATATCAAATAACTGGTTTACGTTACAAAAGCCCGTGGCGCGCACGGGAATGCCTTCTTCTGTAATCGCGAAGGCGCCGCAGCTGCCTGCACCTGTGAGCACCGGTGAGCGGATGGCGGTAAGGTGTTCCTGGCCATTGCCGCGGGAAATCCAGACTCCGGGTACGCGTGTGAGCGCTTCATTGATGTGGGTGGCTGAAATTAATTCAAGTTCCTGGGTGTCTACAACCGAAACGCTGGCGGCCAGTTCATTGAGCGATTGTTCGCTGCGGGCGGCGGTAACTGTAACTGTTTCCAGATTGCTGGCTACCACCTGGCCTGTGGGGCTTGTCAGAGCTGTACTTACAATCAAGTAGCCCAGTAGCCGCTGGGAGCGTTTATCGTGCTTGCTGTACATCAAGTTGCTCCCATGCTGTTGCTCAAGCGCCTTGTATCTGGTTATACGTAGGCTAGCGGGAAGGGTTTACTTGAAAACCTCCGGCCCAGCGTTCGCCTGGCCGCACAAATTAGTTTTTTCATGAGCCCAAGGCTGTGATCTGAAAGTATAATGCCCGCGATGATAACTGCTGTACAGGAACTTACATGGAGCTGCTGAATATTGAATTAATGGAGCGCAGGCTACGCCTTGATGCCTCAATGGCCGGCTGGCAGCGTTTGTACTGGGGGCCAACCTTGGTGTCTGAATTGGCGGCCACGGGAGAGCCCGGTGGAGAGTTTACGCACACGTTCGAGCTGCCGGCTGTACACCCGGGCTCAGGTGAGCAACACGCTGTGCAAACCTTCACGCTCACATTGCGACTGCAATGGCAGCCTTTTAGCGTGACCTATTCGCTGCAAGGTAACGATCAACAGTTGGCCCGCGGCACGCGCAAGGCAAAAGATGTAGAGCAACAAACACCTGTGCCGCAGGTAGAAGATAAGCCCAAGTTCAACCTTGTGGGCTTGGGGTTGCTTGGCTTAAAGCTCCTGAAAAGCGCCAAGGTCATTAAAGCTGCGCTGGCGGGGGCGAGCCTTGCGGCTTATTCGTGGTTGTTTTCTTTAGAGTTTGCACTGGCGTTAATCGCCTGTTTGGTTGTACACGAATACGGCCATATTCGCGCGATGAAATACTTTAATATGCCCACCAAAGGTATCTACCTCATTCCATTTTTCGGGGGTGCGGCGCTAACCGATGGCAAAATAAATACCCGCTGGCAAGATGTGGTGATCTCCATCATGGGGCCGGTGTTTGGTTTGTTTATGTCGGTATTGTGCCTGTTGCTTTACTGGGCAACCGGCAGCCTGTTTTTTGCAGGGCTGGCCGCGTTTAATGCGCTGCTAAATCTGTTTAATTTATTGCCCATTTTGCCGCTCGATGGTGGTCACATTCTGAAGAGCGTGAGCTTTTCCATGAATAGCTGGGTGGGGCTGATTGTATGCGTAATGGCGGCGGCCTTTGGCGTGTGGCTAAGCTACACCTTGGGGCTTGCCTTGCTGGGCTTCTTGCTGATCATTGGCACCCTTGAAATATTAAGCGAGTGGCGGGGCCGTTATCAAAGCCACTTGCTGCCGTTAGATCGCTACGGGCAAGTATTTGCCACAGTGTGGTACTTCTCTGTACTGGGCAGTTTTGTGGGCATTATCTGGTACCTGGCTGGTACCGGCGACGATATGCTGGGCCTGCCATTAAAAATACTGCAAAGCTAATGTTACAAAGCTCGGGTGCAATTTTTTAAATTGCGCCATAACTAATCTCAGCGCATTCCCCCCTTTACTTTTTGCTTGCTGATCAAGCTGCAGTAGGCTTACTGCAAGTGCTAAATTCATCTGCTTTTCTGGCGGCATCATCTTTGCCTGGTCCCAATATGTATCGGCTGAAGCGCTAGCTGTTGCATTGTTTGTACTTTGCAGTCGGAATTGTGCATAGACAGGCCGCAAGAATTCTACAGGCAAAAAAAGGCCCGGAGGGATCCGGGCTGCAAGAGAGAGTAACAACACATGTTACAAGAGAAAGCGGGGAGCGCCGGAGCGCTCCTGTACTACTGAGGATTGCCTAAGTTTTACACTTAGAAGTGGAACGAAACGCTGGTGCCGATGGTGCGCGGCTGCGAGTAAATATCGCGGTGGCCAACACTGGCGCCTTGCCCACGCTGGAATGAAACCAGCTTCTCTTCGTTGGTCAGGTTGCTGGCCCAAAGGCTCAGGCCCCATTGATCACCGTTCACGCCAACGCTTGCGTTGTAGCGGGTGATTTCCGGGTAGGTCCAAACGATGTCATCGGGTGAATCTGCGCGATCTGATTGAATCTCGTCGCGGTAATTCTGATGCAGGCCGGCGCGGAAACCTAAACCGTTAGGCAGTACGGTGTTGTAGCTAACCGACAAGTTGTAGGCAAACGCTGGCGTACCACCAAACTTGCCGCCTTTCTCCCATGTGCGGCATTCATCGCCACTTTCATAGAGGCAGTGGGTTTTGGTATTGGCCCACTTGGCTTCGTTGTTGGACGTAGAGAACTTGACAGACCAGTTATCGGTAATGCGGTAGCGGATTGCCGTTTCAATACCTTCGGTTACTGCATCCGGGCCATTGGCGGTGCCGTTCAACGGGAAGCCGGCATCAATGGTTTGTACGCGGTAAGTTTGGGTGTTGTACCACTTCATCTGATAAGCAGAAAGCTGTACATACAAACGGTCGTCGAACAACTTGCCTTTCAGGCCCAGCTCGAGGTTGTCGATGCTGTCTGGCTGGTAGGTTTGTGCTTCTTCGGTAACGGTTTCACCAGCGTGATCTTTAAAGCCGTTAACACCACCGCGACGGAAGCCCTGCGAGAAAGTCGCGTAAGTGAGCATGCTGTCGGTAATGTCGTAAGACAGGTTCAATTTGTAGAAAACATCTTGGTCGCCGTTATTTACTTCACGCTCGTAGTCAACCAGTTCGAAGGCGTAGTCAACAACTTTAGGGTTGGCGTTGTCTTCCCAATCGAACCAGCGCACGCCGCCAGTTACGTGGAAATCTTCGGTAACATCCCAGGTCACTTCGCCGTAAACCGCAAGCTCGGTGTAGTCGGTGTTGATGTCTTCAAAGTAGCCGTTGTCGCCGTTGGTTGGCAGGCCCCAAAGGCCGGCTTCCAGGTCGTCATACCACTCCCAGAAGCGCAGGTTACCCTTTTGCTCAGTGTAGTAAACGCCGCCAATCCAGCTGATGGCGCCTTCGGTATTGGATACCAGGCGTGTTTCGTGGGTGAATGCCGAGTTAACGTTATCAAACGTCATGTAAGGCGCTGAGTCGTAGTTATTTGAATAACAGAATACGGCGCAGTTGCCCCAGTCACCGTAGTAGGTGTAGCCGTTGGGGTAGTTGTTTTGGCCGGTGCGCGAATACTCGTAGTTAGACGTGTTGGATACCAGGCCTGCAAAGCCCAGATCCCACTCAAAGCTCAGGCTGTCGAGTGTGAATTCGCGATCTGAAAATTCACGGTGATAGCCCACTACCACGTTTTTGTCGTATTGAACGGCGTAGTCGCCGTCAACGGCGGTACCGCGTGAGCCATTGGCGCGTTGGTTTTGCTCGATGTGCGTGAGCGTAAGTTCCATGTTGTCGGCAGGCTGCCAAGCCAATGCTACTTTGGCTGAGTTCACACGCTGCCAATCATCATTTTTGAACTTAACTTGCTTGCCTTGTGCATCCCACATAGGGTCGTTCAGGCGCTCTGCTGTTACGATCATGCGATCGGTGTAACCGGCTTCGTCCAGGTAGGCGATGTTTGCACGCACAGCCAAGTTTTCGGCCAGTGGCAAGTTCATTGTAACGTCTGTGTCTACACTCAGGCCGCCACCTTGGGTTTGGTAGGTTCCTGCGCGAACATCAACGGTAGTTTCGTCGTATTCAGGCTGGTTGGTGATGTAGCGAATGGCACCACCCAGGCTGCCGCCGCCATAAAGGGTGCCCTGTGGGCCCATCAGCGTTTCAACGCGGCGAACATCTTTAATGCGGTAACCCATGCTGTGCACGGGGGTGTCGTCTATGTAATAGGCAACGGTTGAGCGCACAAAGTATTCAAGGTCGTTCTGGTTTACCGGCGAAATACTTAAACCGCGCACAGTTACAGAGTCCATAGAGCGCGCGGAGTTTTCAGGCGCGTGAATGGATACAGAGTCTTTCAGGAAATCTTTCAGGTCGCCAATGTTGCGCTCGCGCAACTCGGCTTCGCCCATGGCAGAGATGTTCATGGGAATGTCGGACATAGATTCATCACGGCGGGTTGCCGTTACGAGAATCTCTTCTTCTTCCAACTGGAACTTGGCGTTTTTAGTATCGGCTTGATCGTCAGTAGCATTCTGAGCGTATGAAGGCACGGCCAGGGCGAGCGTTGCTGCGGAAATCAGCAGGCTCAATTGGGTTTTGTTGAAAGGTATCATGACACCTCCCCCTTTTCTGTAACGTTATAATTAGAGATTTTTTAGCAGCTGCACATTGGAAATAAATAATTCCTACGCAGGCTGTGACATCAAGAATGCACAAGAGTCTCAGTTAGAAGAAGTTAACTTCCATCGGTTTTGCCGATGGTGGGGCGCCCAAGTTGTGACCTTTGTCACCTAAATTCGCCTGCTGCGGGGCCTTCAGGCATGTAAAAGGGCGGCGGCGGCGCATAAAACCGCACTTTAGCTGATGTGCCAAGGTTGCAAATTTCGCGCAGGAATATTATATTCTGTGGTGTCGCTCTGCTTGAGATCAACTATTTCAGGCGGGCGCGGCGGTTTCATTGTGTTTGGCACGGGTGATGACCCGTGGTTTAGCGCATGGAATCCATTGACCTAGACTCGCATCGCGCCTGTGTATGCCCGCAGCTAATGCAGGAGCAACTGCCGGTCTCACCAATTTTCTTACTGTTCCCTTCAGTAAAATTGGACTCGCTTTTAGGTGGCTTCGGCCACCTTTTTTATGCGACAAATTTTCGGGCGCAAGCCATCGGCGCGAGCGATGGCTCGTCATTTATTACAGGGTGCCGGGCGATGGCATGCTCAAATATTGCTGTGTTTACAGGCGGGAGGCCTGCAGAGGTATCGTCAGCAATGCGCGGGCAACCCACCGCGTTATGGATCTCACAATAATGCTAAAAGGAGTTCCAAATGAACATTTTCCATCGCACCCTGGGTGCTTGCACCCTTGCGCTGGCGGGCCTTGTAGGCTTTAGCGGCCAGGCGCAAGCTGCCTGCCCAGACGGCGCCAGCTTCGACAACAATCTAAGTTTTTGCGTTTCAGACACCTATGCTTTTGGCCCCTTCACCAATGCCATGGTAAATAAATGCGTGCAGTTCGGCGGCGGCAGTGCCTGCACTACCAAGCGATCCTATTTGGTTAATGGCCAGCACACTATCAATGTGCTGCGCTGGACGCGCTCGTTCGCACAGAATATCCGCGGTACGGGCAGTTGCCCCATCGGCAGTGTGCGCTCGGCTACCTATGGCAACCATTGCTTTGAATCGGTACCCGGCGGCACCAACAATGTGTACGGCAACTTTACCGCCGATGAAGTGGCCAAGTGTGAATACTTGAATGGCGGCAACGCCTGCTACACCAACCGCTGGTCTGCCAATTTCTATCAAACCGTGCAAAACACCACCTTGCCGCCGGCCGGTGGTGCTGCCGTCAATAAATTTGGCGCATGGCTTTGGTATATAGATGAGCTGGGCAAAACCCACACGCAATTGGCCGATGAATTGGCGGCCATGGGCGTTAAGCGCATTTTTATCAAAATTGCCGACGACACCGCCAACTGCACGCTTTTTACCGATGCCTGCTCAACCACAACCACCCAAATTTATAAAGACCGCGGCATAGAGCCCTGGGCCTGGAGCTACAACTACCCGGGCGATGAAAATGCGCAAGCCGATGCGTTGTACCTGGCTGCGCAATATGGCTACCTGGGCTTCGTGTTAGATGTGGAGGTAGAGTTTAATAACACCACCACCGCACTGCACTCGTTGTTTCAGGCGTTCCAGCAGGCGCGTAACGATGCTCGCAACGATGGGCACATTTCAGGCGAGTTCCCCATGGGTGCCACCACCTGGGGTAACCCGCTCGATCAAGGCATGCGCGTAGATATTATCGATCAATACGTAGATTTCCACATGCCCCAAACCTACCTGGAAGTGTGGGGCGCAAGTTATATGGCCGATCCGAAATACTGGATTGAGTACGGCAACTGCGAATACCGCGACATGGGTGCCAACAAACCCATTTGGCACATAGTGTCTACCGAGTACAACAATATTTCCGTATCGCAGCTCAACACCTTTATGCAGTGGGCTGGCCCTAATGCGTCGATTTGGCGCACGCCCGGTGGCCAGGTGCCACTGGCCGTGTGGGATGACTGGAACGCCTTGAACTGGAGTCGGTCAGACTTTCCAACGGCAAATTGCGGTGCAAATAACAACGCCTTGTATGACTTAGGTGTTGATAGCCCCGATGCAGGGAACGGTGGCACACCGCAGCCTGCCACCGTGCCTTATTGGAGCCAGTTAAGTAACAGCTACGACCCCTATGGCACCTGCTCTATTACTTCACTTGCCATGGTGACGGACTTCTTTGGCCTCACCAACCCCTCAAGCCTTGGCAAGCGCACCCCCGATTATCTCTATGAGCGCTTTGGTGTGCTGCAGGATGTGCCGTCATTGGCGTGGGGTTTCGACACCATTGCGCAAGAGGCGGGCAGCCCACTGCGTGACGTAGGTGTTACCAACGGCACCATCGCGCAATTGCGCCAACTGGCGAGCCAAGGCAAGCCCACCATCGTGCACGGCTGGTTTACCTCGCCCGGGCACATCATGGTGGTTACCGGATTTGACGGCACTCACTACACAGTGCACGACCCTTTCGGCAAGTGGAACTTGCAAAAGTGGGGCAGCTATAACACCAGCGTGTCTGGTAAAAACCAGCGCTACCCCGCAGCACAATTTGAGTACGCCATTAATGATAACGGCACAGGCGATGACCTGTGGCTTCACATATTTGAGTAAAATCCTCGGGCACGGCTAGCCGTGCCCGCTTCAATACGGACTTTGAATTATGCAGCTACATTTCTCGAAAGCCCTCGCAACCGGAATTTTGGCCGGTTTTTTATTGTCTGCCTGTGGCGGAGGCGGCGGTGGTGGTTCCGATGAAGGTGGCCAGCCGGCCACGGAAACGCCAGCGCCTACGCCGTCACCAACAGCGACACCCACCCCAACGCCAACCCCAACGCCCACAGAAACACCCAAAAATTTCACTGTGAGCACCAACAAATTTGGTGTGTGGTTGTGGTATATCGACCAAAATAATGAAGGCCAAACCCATGCATCTTTGGCGCAACAATTGAGCGAGCAGGGCGTAAAGCGCATATTTATAAAAATTGCCGATGATGTGCGCAACTGCGATCTATTTTTTGATGTGTGCGACGCCACAGTGTCGCAAACCTACCGCAATGCAGGGGTAGAACCCTGGACCTGGTCTTACAACTACCCGGGTGATGAAAGTGCGCAGGCCGAGGCCTTGTATCTCTCGGCCCAGTACGGTTATGCGGGCCACGTATTGGATATTGAATCAGAGTTTAACGGCTTGAGTACGGAACTCACCGCGCTGCTCGAGGCCTTCCGCGCGCGGCTGGACGACGCCATTGCCGATAACCACGCAGACGCCAACTACCTGCTGGGTGCCACTACCTGGGGTAATCCCATTGATCACGGCATGCGGGTAGATATTATTGATGATTATGTGGATTTCCACATGCCGCAAACCTACCTGGAAAACTGGGGCGCAAGCTACATGGCAGACCCGGCTTACTGGATTGAGTTTGGCAATTGTGAATACCGCGATTTAGGCGCAGAAAAACCCATTTGGCACATTGTTTCCACGGAACACGGCGATATCACACCCGAGCAGATAGACACCTTTTTAACCTACGCAGGCCCCAATGCGAGTATTTGGCGTATACCTGGTGGTGGCGTTGCCGATAGCATTTACGATGACTGGGCAGCGCTGAATTGGGAGCGCGCAGAATTTGCCGAAACCCCGTGTGGTACCGGTAACAACATTGTGCATGAAACGCAGGTTTCCACCACGCCGCCGGCCGCCGTGCCGCACTACAGCCAGCTTGAAAATGCCAACGAGCCAGATGCCACCTGCAGCATTACCTCCCTTGCCATGATCACCGATTACTACGGCATTACCGACCCGGATGTTTTGGGTATGCGCACGCCTGATTACTTGTACGATGAATATGGCCTGCTGCAAGATGTGCCCTCGCTCATGGCGGGCTTTGATGAACTGGCAATGAACGCGGGCAGTGACCTGCGCGATCACGGTACAGAAACAGGTACCTTGCAGCAATTGCGCGAACTTGCCCGTGCGGGCCAGCCCACCATTGTGCATGGGTGGTTTACAAGCTCTGGCCACATTCTGGTGGTAACGGGATTTGATGGAAATTACTACACAGTGCAAGATCCCAACGGCAAGTGGAATCTGCAAAAGTGGGGCAGTTACGACACCAGCGTGTCGGGCGAATCCCAGCGCTACCCGAAAGCGGCTTTTGAATACGCCATTAACGACAATGGCACAGGAGATGATCTTTGGTTACACGTTTTTCAGTAACAGCTTTCACAACGATTTTGCGCCGCCTTTGTGCGGCCTTTTGCCTGCTGGGGTTGAGTGTGGGCGCAGTTGGCAATCCAGTGCCCTATTACAGCCAGCTGGAAAACCGCCATGAGCCGGCGGCAACCTGTTCGCTAACCTCTATGGCCATGGTGTTGGATTACTTAAACATTGCCGTACCCGGTAATGGCAGAACGGCTGACCGTATTTATGAGCGCTACGGCAAATTGCAAACCGTGCCTGCGTTTGCAAATGGCTTTAACACACTCGCAAAAGAGGCCGGCAGCCTCTGGCGTGATAACGCCACCCTGCAGGGAACCCTTACCGAGCTGCGCGCACGCGCAGCCCAAGGTTTACCCTCGGTAGTGCACGGGTGGTTTACCAAGGCCGGCCACATTGTTGTGGTAATAGGTTTTGATGGCACCCACTACACTGTGCACGACCCTTACGGCGCCTGGAATTTGGAGAAGTGGGGCAATTACGATACCGCCAAAAGCGGTAATGCCATTCGCTACCCCAAAGCGGCATTTGAATATGCCATTAACGATAATGGCCAGGGCAATGACCTCTGGCTACACCGATTTGAAACACAAGAGAAAATCCAATGACCATGAACACTTTCCGCAAAGCGGCAGCCCTTGCCGGTGTTGCCATTCTGGGGGCCGCGCAGGTGGCGTGCAATCACGGCACGCAATCAGAAACGTCACTCACGCTTGAGCAAAAAATCGCGCAAAAACTTGCCGTAGATATGCGTTATTTTTGCTCTGAACCCTTGAGTGAAGGTGAAAAATGCCGCACGCCCGTAACTCAAATGCCAAAGGCGTTGGGCGACATCATTGCCGATACCCAAGTGGGCGGCGTGATTTTATTTGCGGAAAACTTTTCAACACCCGAAACCACTTTGCGGCTGGTAAACGATTTACAACAAGCAGCAGCGCGCACCAGCGCAACTCCCTTACTGGTTGCAACAGATCAGGAGGGCGGCAAAGTGGCACGCCTGCCGCGCCACTGGGCGGCTGCCTTTTCCGGCAATATGGCGGTTGCGGCCACCGGTGAGCGCGCGCCAGAATTTGCTGACAAGGTGGGCGGTGTGATGGCCGAACAGCTTTCGGCCTTGGGTATTTTTATTAACTATGCCCCCACCGTAGACGTAAATGCCAACCCCTTGAACCCGGTCATCAATACGCGCTCCTACTCTGAAGACCCAAAGCGGGTAGCAGAGCTTGGCGCGGCTTATACCCGTGGTTTACAGGCCGGTGGTGTAGCGGCAACGCTCAAGCACTTCCCCGGCCACGGTGATACCCATGTAGATTCGCACACCGGCCTGCCGCTGGTTGCGCACCCTTTGGCGCAAATCAAGGCGCAAGATTTATACCCGTTTAAATCGATCATTAGCGAAGCCGCGCCTGCATTGGTGATGACCGCGCACATTCAGTTCCCTGCACTGGATAACAGCACCCTTACCACCCACACAGGTGAACAAGCCGTTGTGCCGGCAACGCTTTCGCGCAAAATCATGACAGATCTATTGCGCCATGAGTTCGGCTACCAGGGCGTAACCACCACAGACGCACTCGACATGGTGGGTGTAGCCATGCTGCTACCAGACCCAGTAGAACGTACGGTTAAGGCATTCGCTGCCGGTGTGGATATCGCACTTATGCCGTTTAAAATCCGCACGCCCGCTGACGGTGAAAAGCTGCAAGCGTTGATAACTGCCGTGGCAGATGCTGTGCGGGCGGGTAACGTAGAACATTTAACCGAGGCGGAAATAGATGCATCGGTTGATCGCATTCTGGCGCTAAAAAAGCAATTGCCTATTAATGCGTGGTTGGCTAAACCCCTTGCAGAGCGCATTGCGCATACCCAAACGGTGTTCGACAACAAATCACACCGCGCGCTGGAATCTGCCATCGCCTTGGCGGCGGTAACTCATGTGGCAGGCTCACAGGAATCCCTTGCCGAACTCTGTGCCAAGCCCAGCCGGGTATCTGAGGCGGGCAATACCAATCGTCGCCTGGTGGTTGTGGCGCCTACAGAAGATGTGCAGCAAGCCATGGCGCAAACCTTGGTGGCAAAAATGCCAGAGCTTGCAACCCAGGCGTTCACCTTGAAAGACTACGCAGATCCCGCCCGGCGCGATGCCATGTTAAACGCCAATTGCGTGATGGTGATTGGCGTAACCCCGCCTGGTTCTCCAGTAGATATGGGCGGTATGGATGATGTCATTGATCAGATGAAAGCCGAGGCCGGTAATAATCCAGAGGCCTGGGCCGCCATTAAGGAGCGCCAGCGCGAGCAGGTAGGCCGTATTCAGTTCTCGTTATTGCGCGCCTTAAAAGAGCGCAAAGTGCCGCGTATTTTCGTGTCCATGCGCGCGCCCTACGAGGCTAAAACCATGGCCCCGGTAAGTGATGCCGTTTACGCCACCTACGATTTCAACAGCGCAAACTTTGAAACCGTAAATGGCCCGGTAAGCGTGCGTGGCCCTGCTTACGATGCCCTTGTTGCGGTGCTCTCCGGCCGTGCCAAAGCGCAAGGTAATCTGCCGGTTACAGTGTTTGATCAAGCCGTAGAAACTGCAGGAGCCCAGTAATGTTGAGCAAATCTGATGCGCTAAGAAATTGGGCAGGCCCGCTGCTTGCGGTGCTCGCGCTGTGCTTTGGCACAGCTCAGGCAAGTGTGCCTGCAAATTCTGGGCAGCTGGTGCTGGTGATCAGCGAAAACTGGGAAGACCGCAACGGCCAATTAAGTGCTTGGACACGTGGGCCGGAAGGTGAGTGGCAACAAGAGGAAGTTGCCACCCAGGTTTCGCTGGGGCGCACCGGCACTGCCTGGGGCAAAGGATTACATGCGCCCCAAGAGGGTGTACAAAAACGCGAAGGCGATGGCAAAGCCCCTGCGGGTATTTTCGCACTGGGTGATGCATTTGGTGCACTCAGTGCGTTAAACACGGGCTTGAATTATCAACCTATGAGCGAAAGCCATTACTGCATTGATGTACCCGGCTCACCTTTGTACAACCAAACGGTAGACGCCAAACTGGTTGGCAAGGCAGCGGTTGAAGGCTCTACCGAGGCCATGCGTCGCGATATCCACTCGAACGACAATCTGTACAGCAAAGGTATTTTTGTGGCCCACAATCCCGAGAATATTTCGGGCGCAGGTAGCTGCATTTTTGTACATATTTGGCGTGGGCCAGATAAGCCGACTGCCGGTTGTACGGCCATGCCGGAAGCCAAAATAGATGCCTTGCTTGCGTGGTTAAAGCGCGAGGCCGCACCGGTATTGGTGGTGTTGCCGCAGGCAGAGTATGAGCGCGTGCAAAGCCTGTGGGATTTGCCAAAACGCTAGGTGGTATTTCTAAGGCGCGCGAGCCAATTTACCGGTGTATTCATTGAGCGGCAAACAAGCCACGGCCCTCGCCGCGCATGAATGCGCCTTCTATTAAATCGCTATCGCCACACTGCGGGCCTGCCTCACAGTAAACTGTGAGGCAGGCTGAGCACCAAGCAGTGCTTGCTGATAGCTCTCACTGCCGCCAGGTGGCTTGTGAACCATTGAGAATCCTGCGTTACAGCGATGACTCTACTACCAGCAGCGCGCTGGGTACGTCCCGCTGTTGGTCGTAAATGGCTTGATCGTTAAAGGCCATGGCGCTGGAGCCGCCGCCATCCAAATTCATTGCCTCTACACAATTTAGCTTCAGCATTAACGCGGGCATGTCGCTCAGTTTCGCGCTGGTTGCTACCACCAGGCTTACCTGGTTGGTGGCGTCTACACAAATGGCCGAGCGGGGGCGTAAGTCGTCAAGCTCTACACCGGAACCCCAGAAAACCTCCTCGTTATAGGTGAG
Organism: Simiduia sp. 21SJ11W-1; assembly: GCF_024138675.1. Taxonomy (NCBI): domain Bacteria; kingdom Pseudomonadati; phylum Pseudomonadota; class Gammaproteobacteria; order Cellvibrionales; family Cellvibrionaceae; genus Simiduia; species Simiduia sp. 21SJ11W-1. The sequence continues at coordinate 527,157 of NZ_CP090959.1, forward strand.
GGCGGGGGCGCCGTTGTTTAGCAGGGTGGGGCCGCCGCCGATGGCTGTGTGTATGGCGATGGGGGTGCCGTCTTCAGTGGTTGGGGCGGCCAGCGGGTTACTGGCAGAGCCTGTGTAGGCTAAAGGTTCATCAAAGCGGTAGGCCTGTGCGGCTGCATCTGTGCTGAAGTGATAAACCCACTCAACGCTTGCCTCACCTTCCGGGCTAATCACAAAGGCGCTGCGAATTACCGGGTAAGATTGGCCGTTACGCGTAAGCGCTGTGACGTTGCGCGCTTGCAGTTCGCCGCCGCTGACCACGGCAGAGTAACTTTGATTGCCTGCAAAAAATCCGCCGTTAATGGCAGCCACGGCGCCGGTTTGTGCCATGTAACTAAAAATTGGCTGGGCGTTGTCAGACTTAACCGCCTGTAACGATAATTCCGGCCGATTCAGATCTACACTCACCCAATACAGGTTGGTGCCATTGTGCTGGGCGAATTGGTACTTAACGCCTTGGGGGAAGTAGTGGTTGGCACTGCGATCTTCCCAGGCAATGGCATTCCACACATCTTCCGCTGGCCCATATACGGGTGCGGCCACGTCTTCACTTTTTGACCCGCCACCACCGCCGCAAGCACTTATTAGCAGTATGCAGCTTGCAAGGGGCAGTAGGTGATACCGGGTTTTCGAAAATGCATTTACTGTTGGCACGGTAATTCCTTCGTAAGTAATTTTTTTATTTAGCATAGGCGTGGGTAGGCCTGGCTCAAGTTGGGGCCTATCGGTTAGCCCTATCAATGCAGTTTTTAACTCAATTTCAAGCCGGTGCTGATTTCGCGGCGCTGCACATTTAATACAAAGGCAATTATCAAGCAGGCCCCGTAGATCACACTGAGAGCGCAGGCTGCAATTAAAATGTTAATCACCGGGTTGCCCTCCAGCAGCTTGGCGGTGGCCGCATCAAGCAGCGCTATGGCTGCGTAAATGGTCAGCGGTGTGAGTAAAAATGTGCGCGTGCGCGAAAATAGCATGCGTAAAACCTGCATTGAGGGGTAGCCAAATGCGCGGGCCAGATGCAGGCGGCGCGACTCAAGTTTGGCGGCGTTGTACAGGGCGGCGTAACAGTTGGCAAAAAACAGGCAGGCAAGGGCCGCCAATATAATCACGTTCAAATAGGCAATGTGCAGCCGCGATTTATTGCGCTCATCCCACATGTTGCGGGTGTCGTTATAAATGGGCTCTGCCCGCCCATTGAAGGGGGCAAGCCAGGCATTAACCACGTTGTCATCAAAGGGTGTGCGCGAAAATATTTTGCAATGCCCGCAAGATTCCGTGTAGGCATAAACAACTGCCCGGCTGTCTAACAGCTGCTGAAATCCCCAGGTTGTCTGGTAGCTGCCGGTAATGTTGTAGGTGGCATGGTTGGTTTGCAAAGGTACAGGCGGTGTTAGCCCCCTTTCATGCAATGGTTGTGACGGCGCAATAATCTCGCCAGACAATTGCGGGTTGCGGCCTTCGGCGAGGGTTGGGTTTACGAGCTTGAACCAGCCGGCTTCTGCACTGGCGAGGATAATTTTCTCACCGCTAAAGGGCGATTCTGGCTCAAGCGTCAGCGTGAAGTGGCGTTTGGTGGGTAAGTCTGCCATGGGAAAGCGCGTGTGATCACCCTGGCTCAAATGGCTGCGTAAATCACGCATGCCCTCGCCATGGTAATTAAAATAGCTTTCCTCGGGTGAAGTTGGGTACAGGCTTAACACATAAAGCGGATTTTTGTAGAGGCCGTATGCTGATTGGTCGGCATAAATGGCGCTCAGCTGATGGGTGCTTTGGCCCAGTAAAAATACAATGGCAGTGCCCAGTACTGCTTGCGATACCAGCACCCAGGGTGAACGGGTGCTGGTGGGGGTGCCTTTAAATTTCACGGTAATTTTTGCCAACCGGCTGCAGCCGCCGTAAAGCGCACAGGCCACCAGAAGCCCCAGCAATAAGTGGCTGGCTTCTGCGTGGCGGGCTGAATCTGCTTGCAACCATACATAGCTTAACAGGCCCCCCAGGCTGCCCAGCAGGCTGGCGGCCAGGCCTACCTGGCGGTAGCGCAGTTGCGATTGGTGGGCCAGGCGGGTGCCAAAGGCCAATTGCATGCGCCAGCGGTTGATGTTGCGTTGCTGCCAGCGCTGGGCCAGATAAATGTATAGCCAGCAGGTGGTAAAAAAACATAACAATGCCGCGGCCAATAAATAGCGCGCCGTAAATTGTGTTTCAACATCTTGCCTGCCTTGGGTGGCGATGGTGGGGATAGTTGGGAATTGGGGGTAATAGGCCTGCACGCTTTGCACCGCTTCAGCCGGCAGCGACCAATGCACCAGATTCCCATAGCTCACCGACATGCGCGTATTTGGCGGCAAGTTACTGGTGCTTTTAAGGTATTCGATACCCGCACGCGCAATAGCAATTTGCTCGTGCCAGTTCACCAGGGCATTCGGGCTATTGGGCAGGCTGCTTAAATCCAGCTCGGCGGTGAGCACCTGAAGGTCTATGCCATTAAGAGTAATGGCTGTGTGATCTATAAGGCCTTGTGATTCTGCAAAAGCGCGATCGAGAATAATCTGCCCGCTATTGAGCGTGATGTCTGCCATGCCGATGTGCTTCAGGCCATCTGCATTCATGGCGTGTACCTTGGGGCGCTCTAACAGCCCGTTGAGGTGCATGCTCATGGTGTGGCTAAAGGCCAGGTGGGGCGTTGTTGGGTGATCGGCCAGCCAGCGGTCGTATTGATGGCTGAAGTTAAACTCCAGCGGCTTTACCTGGTGGCGTTCAGTGGGGGGCAGGGGAAACAGCGTTCGCCAGTGGCTTACCTTTTCTGTGCCCGCAGGCATGCCAAGGTGCGTAAAAATAGCGTGGCCAATAATACCGCTGGTGATGCCCGAAAGCACAAACAGAGTGGCGGCGGCAATTAATAAAAAACGGTGCCGGCTAAAAAACCGTTGGGCGTTTTCAGGCTGCATTATGCCACTCTCCCGTCACATACCTGCAGGGTGCGGCTGGCACGGCTGGCTACTGATTGGTCGTGGGTAACCATTAAAATCGTTGCGCCGTCGGCGTGGAGCTGCTCGAAGATTTCCAGCACGGCGCGGGTGTTTTCGCTGTCTAGGCTGCCGGTGGGTTCATCGGCCAAAATCAGTGTGGGTTGGTTGATCAATGCGCGGGCAATGGCCGCCCGTTGCTTTTGCCCGCCGGAAAGTTGATGGGGCAGGTGTTGTTCAAAGCCTTTCATGCCAACCTGCTCTAGTAGTGTTTGGGCGCGCGCCAGTACTTCTGGCGCCGCGTTTGCCGGGCGCTGCTGTGTGGGTAACAGCACGTTTTCCAGCACGGTGGCATCGTCTACCAAGCAAAAGTCCTGAAACACATAGCCCAGGTGTTGTTGACGCACGGAGGCCATGGTCCGCGCATCAATACCGGCGGCGTTGGCTTCGGCAATAAACAGCTCGCCGGTGCAGGGCCTATCCAGCAGCCCGCAGATATTCAGCAGGGTGCTTTTGCCGTGGCCCGAGGGGCCCATCAGTGCCACGAACTCTCCTTGGGTGATGGCAAAGCTTACGTCGTTAAGTACGGCGTGTTGGCCATAGTGCTTAGACAAATTTTGGGCGCGCAAGATGGTATCGGGCATGGCCACCGGTTCCTTAGGGTTGTGTGGTTACTGGCGCAGCTGAATTTTAAGCGTGTCGCCGTAGAGAAATTGTTGGGTGTTGTTGCTTGTATCGCTGAGTGTAAATACCAAAGAGCCGGTGCCACCCTCGGAGCCTTGGGTTTTGCGCACCAGTTGCAAGTGCAAGCGTTGGCTGTTGGTTACAAGCTCATAATGTGCCTGGGCATTGTGGGCTGCCACGTCTTGATTGCTCATGCGCACACGGAATTCGGGCTGGCGCATGTCGTGCAAGGTGCCGAGGCGAGTGTTGGCATTGAGGTAGGCGCCGGTATTGGCACTGAGGTTGTCGGCCACAATAAATGTGCCGCTAAAGGGCGCGGTGATGGTCAGCTCTGCCACCTTGCGCTCAAGCCCCTGAATTTCCAGTTCAGCGGTTTGGATGTCGCTATCGAGTTCGGCCAAAAGGTCGCGCTTGTTGTCGGTTAAAAATGCGGCTTTCTTTTCAGCAAATGCCACTTGCAGTTGGGCGGTTTTCTCTTCCAGTTCATAGCGGCGCATGTCGATATCTGAAATCACATTTTTGCTGTGCAAATTCTGGTTGGCGCGGGTAACTTCGCTGGCCAGTTGCCATTGCAGGCGCGACTCTTCCATGGTGGACTGGTGTTGAAGTATGTCGTAGTCGATGGTTTTTGCACGGGTAATGCGGCGCGACTTCAGTGCGGCAAGTTCTATTTGTTTAAGCTTCAGGCGCTCTACCAGTTCAGGGTTGGCAAGTGTAAAAATCGCCGCGCCTTCTGTGACCTTAAAGCTTTCACCCTCGGCGATTTTGCTCACCAATGTGCCGGCAGATTGCACCGTGATGTCTGCGCTTAAACTGCTTGTTGCTCGCCCAATCAGCGAAGGCGTAGCGCGATCAAACGCGTCAATTGTTGTGGCATTGGGGCTTGTATCAGTGGCGGTTTGCGCCAAAGGGTTGCTGGCGTGATTGCTGTTTGCAGGCGTGAAAAACCAGTAGGTGGCAAGCAGGGTGCACGCGGCGGTGGCCGCCGCCGTGGCCAGCAGGTAGCGTTTTTTAATGGGTAGGGGGGCGGATGAAGGAACCTGGTTTACCAAATCGCCAAGGGGCGTTTTTGCATTCATTGTGGGCTCCCTGTTTCAGCTTTCCCGCTTTTCTGCAATGCATTTATTGCGCTCGCAACGCGCAATGAAGTCCGCAGGCTTTACCGCGCAGGTGGATTTTTCGATCCGGCTTGCTAGATACCACGCATCTATATCTTTGCGAATATTCTCACTGTTGTGGGTGTTAATGGCCACAACACCGCAGTAGTAGCCGGGCACCATTGCGCATTGGTTGTGGGCTTCGCACATGGCCCATGTGGGTGGGGGTGGTGTTTGGCAGGCGCTGATAACAAAGCCGCAACCCAATAGCAGGGCAGGTTTCATCACGACATTCCAGGTCTTGTGCATGCGGCATCTCTCTGCATGTGGCGCTCATGCGCCTGCCATTTAAATATTGGCGGCTTAACGCGAGCGCTTCACCACAGCCCGTGGTGCGAGCTTGAGAATACATTATTCTTTTTTGGTATTGCAATGGGAATATTCCCGAGAGGGATGCAAAAGCCAGGCGTTAGCCGGGCCTTTGCAGTTGGCATGCAAAACGCGGGTGTTGCGCTGAGGCTATTGGCACAGCTCGCTGTTTAAGCGAATGCCCGAGGCAAAATCAGCCGCGGGAATGGGCTCGGTTTTTACGATGCCCTTGTGTGAGGTCATGCGGTGAATGTAGTTGCCATCACCCAGTGCAATGCCCACATGGGTAATGACACCCTCGGCCCAATTGCCGTAGGTGTTTTTAAAAAATACCAAGTCGCCGGCCTGCAAATCTTCAATGCGATCGATGCGGGTACCCAGTTCATCGCCCGCCAGGGAGTCTGCGTGCTCTGGCAGTAATTTATCGTCTGGCCCCAGCAGGTGGGCATCCCAGGGTTTTTGGGTTTCGAGTGTGTGAAATTTTTCTCCGCAGGCTGCCACCAGCACTTCGCGCGTCCAGTTCATGCATTGCTCGGCTGCGCCCACGCGAAAGGGTTGCTCGTTCCAGGGCTTGGCCGCCGCAACCAGCTTGTCGCCCATTGTGGGCTTGCTAGTGGTTGCGCAGGCAAGCAATGTGCACAGCAGGGGTAGCAGTAACAGGCGGGTAAGTGTTGTTCGCATCATGGGTGTGATACCTCCACGGAATTATTTGAGCGCTGAATGTCGGGTGTCAGGTAGTCTGGGTCTAGGATAATGGTGTGTACGCGTTGCCCAGCAGCTACCGTTAGCTGCCATTCGATGTAGGCATGGCCCTCGGTATTCGCCCGGGCATTGGCCCAGGCGTTTACGGGAATGACTGCGTCTAATGATTCGCCATTGGTGAAGCTTACCCGCAGCGGCACAGGCAACAGGGCGGTGCCTGCGTTGCTGATGCCGATGCTGTAAGTGTGGGCTGCGGCATTGGCTGTGGTATTTTTTTCCGGCCTATTAACCGGTGCCGATTTATAGGTAGCCGACGGGTGTGTGGCCACAGGCCCCAGGTATTGGGCGCGGCTTTGGGTGTAGGCATCGGCCAGTGCCGGTGCATCGTCTACCACGAAACGGTGTTCATTGCCGTTTGTTAAGGCGCGTGCTTGTAGCGCAATTGCCGGAGGCTCTGGCGGGTTTTTATGGCGCAAAGGCAGTGGAGTTTGGTTGAGTTGTGCGTGGGTAATTTGCCAGTCGAGTGAGCGTGCTTCAAGAAACCAGCTGCGCCAAAACCAACCCAGGTTTTGGCCTGTGTGCTGTTCTATGGCCATCATCAAATCGCCGGGCGTGGGCCGTTTGCCTTGCCAGTGGGTAAAGAATTTTGCCAATGCGGCATCAAACTCGGCGGGGCCCAGCACCAAATAGCGCAGCATGTTTAACAGGCTTGCGGGTTTGTTATAGGCGTTGGCAATTTTTTGCTGCAGGTCGTCGGCCGGTGTCATTACCGGTTGGTGCCCGGGGCTTGCCGTGTAGCTTGCGATGCTGCGTGGCTCACCGTAAATCACATCGAAGTTGGCCTCCCACTGATGCTCTGCACGGTACTCCAAAAAGCTGGTTAGCCCTTCATCAAGCCAGGCCCACTCGCGCTCATCGGTGTTAACAGTCATGGGTATGTAGTTGTGCCCCACCTCGTGAATGACAGTGCCAATAAAATCGTATTTGGTGAGCGGGTTGTAGGCGGGCGTGTTGCCTGTTGCGTGAGTGCGCTCGGGGCGGGTGGCGATGGTTGCCAGGCCCGGGTATTCCATCCCAATGCCTGCGGCATTGGCAATGCTTACGGTTTGCATTGGCAGGTTTACCGCGGCGCTATCAAAGGTTGTGAGTGTGTGGCGCATTGCCGCCAGCCCAAAGGGCTGCCACAGGGGGGCGGCCTCGTTGGGGAACAGGCTGTTCAGGCGCCGGCCTTTTGCATCTACGCCCGTTTGCCACATAAACGCAGGCGAGGCCACAAAGGCAAAGTCGCGCAGTTGCTCGCCGGCAAATTGCCATTGTTGGCCTGCGGCAGCCGGCGGTTTTAATTGCCGGTTTTGCCGGGCAGTGTCTGCGTTAATCAGCAGGCAGTCTGTTTGGCTGGCCCAACATTTTTGCTGGGTTTTATCTAAAACTTCATGGGCGTTTTGCCAATTGCCGCTGGCGGCCAGCGCAAAGTGTGCCGGTGCAGTGACGGTGACCTGGTAGCGGCCAAATTCAGTTGAAAACTCCCCCTGGTGTAAAAACGGGCGCGTTTGCCAACCGCTGTAGTCGGTAAAGGCCGCCGCCCGCGGGAACCACTGGGCCGCCACAATAATGGGTGAACCATCGGCCAGCCATTCCACACCGCTGCGCGCATTGGTGGCCACTTTATCTGTGAGTGCAAGTTCCCAGGCCAGGTTCAGCTTAACCTCATCGCCACTTGCAATAGGCGTTGGCAGGCTAACGGTGAGCAGTGTGTCCTCTACTTGCCAGTGCAGGTTTTGCCCCTGCTGGCGGGCGTGGTGAATAATAAAGCCCTGAGCCTGGGCACGCCGGGCGGCCAACACTTCAGGTTTGCTGATGCGCGTTTGGGTGGCTAAAGATTCTGGCTTGAGTGCATTGTGATCCAGCAAAAATACCAGCTCACTAAGCGGCTTTGGGCTGTTGTTGTGATACACAATTTCGGCAGAGCCTTGCAGTTGCCATTGCTTGCCGTTGAATTCAAGCCGGGCGTTTAAGGTGTAATCCACCTGCTGTTGCCAGTAATTTTTTGCGGGCTGGCCGGTGCGGGTGCGCGCAGGGCTATCCAGTTGCAGACGTGCAAGTTCTACGTGGGTAAGCTGTGCGAAATCGTTTGCCGGCAGTTGTGGCGCCGGTGTGGGTTCTGCGCCATTGCAGCCGCCAAGCGCTACCACAACGAGCGCAGGCAGCAGCCGTTGGCAAGCGGCTGTGCGGCAAAAGTGCCGCGTATTTTTTTTGGGGCCTTGTTGCGTGTTATTTTTTTCCACGGTGCGCCATTTTTTGTGCATCAGGAGTGGCGGGCGCTAGGTGCCAGGGCTACCTTGGTTGTGCGCGCTTCAACCAGCAGCACCAAGGCGATAGAGGCCAACATGCAGCCGGCGCCCAGGCCAATTACGCCGCTGTAATCGTTGCCGTTAATCAGTGCCGCCGCCATTGGGGGGCCGGCCACTTCGCCCACTTTAAAGGCGCTGGCGCACAACACAATCAAGCGGCCTGTGGCATCGACTTTGTTGAATTGATCCATCAGCAAGGGTACGGCAAAACTCCAGAAAAACTGGAACACGATGGTGCTGCCGGCATAAAGGCCATACACAGAAAGCGGCATGTCGTCGCCCAGTAGCAACAGCATGGCGGCAATTTGAACCAGCGTGGCGCCGGCATAGGCCAGCGATTTACCCAGCCGTTGTGCAACCCAAGGCGCGGCCAGTGAGCCCAACCCGCTAATGGCAAAGCCCGTGCCCAACAAACTGCCCACGGCCTGGCCATCTAGCCCGAGTGCCACGCCCATGCGCTCTAGGTAGGCCCACACAGCGGAAACGCCACAGTAGTAAATTACCACCGCACTGAATACCAGCACGGCATTGAGGTTGAACAGGCCCAGCAAACTTTTTACATCGCTTGTACTGGTAGGCTTTTGCGATACCGGCATGCACACTGCACAGGCAACGAGCGCCAAAATGAGCCAGCCGTTTAAGTAGTGGAAAAACCCGGCCACACCCAGTGAATCAATTATGCCGGGCACGACGAAAAACCCCAGGGTGCCAAAGGCCACTTGTGCGGTAACCATCAAGCCAAAGGCAAAATCCGGGCGCCGGTGATCGCCAAGGCTTGCCAGCGCAATGGCGTAGGCGGTGCCGCAGCCTAAGCCCGCCAGCACGCGGGTGATCATCAGCAGGGCGAAATTTTCCTGGCCCAGGCTCAGCAGGTTGGCGATAAAAAACACGCCCAGGCCCGCAAGCGTTGGCAGCCGCCAGCCAATGCGGCGCACCCAAAACAGGCCGGAAACGGTGGCCGCAAAAATGCCCATCACGTCGGCTGCGGCCAGCCAGCCGATTTGTTGCTGGTTAAATACCGCTGCATCGGAAAGCGCGCCCACCCACAAGGGCAGCAGCGTCAAGATGGAGGCACCCATCACCGCAATGAATAAAAGGCTGGTTAGGCTTTGCCAATGGTTGGGAGTGGTGCGCATAGTTGTGTGCCGTATTTTATTGTATGAATGAGCGGGTAATTTCCGAGTATCTAATGCGCCTGAACGGGCTGCGAGTGAACAGCTATCGGCAGGCCCGATAGCTGTAAACGGGCGCGCATTTAGCTGCTCACCTGTTTGGCCAGGGCATCAATGAGCCAGCGTGTGGCGTGGCCTAATGTGCGACTTTGTGGCCAGATTAAATCCACCCCGTGAGGAAAGGGCGTGAGTTGGTAGCTGGTGGGCAGTTTTACCAGGCTGCCGTTGGCCAAATAGCGCTGCACCAGGTGCGAAGGAGCCGATGCCCAGCCCAAGCCCTGACGCACGAGTTCAATTAATTGGTGGTGGTTATCTACCTGCCACACCCGGTGGCTGAAATCGCTGGCGGCCTTGGCCGTTGAATTGCGCGCGCCAATGCGCAGGTGCAGGTGATCCCGAAGGCTTGCCGCCGAGACTTCACTCAATTGTGCAAGCGGGTGCGCGGCGCCCACTACGGCTTCAAAATAGGTGGTGCCTATGCCTTTGAATTCAAACTCTTCCGGGTAGTCGTCTGAGGCGAGCATCAAGCCAAGGTCTGCCTGGCCACTTTTAATCAGCGCCGCAGGCTCGGATTCCGGTGCCAGAATAATTTGCAGCTTAACGGTTTGAAAGCTTTCACTGAATGCCGCAAGGGTGGCGCTTAGCTGGCCCTGGCTAATGGCCGCCTCATCGATGGCCAGCGTCAGGCTGTCTTCCACGCCGGCGGTAAGGCTGCGGGTTTTGGCGTCGAGCCGGTTAAAGGCATTCATCACCGCGCGCACGTCATTTAACAGCGACTGGCCGTGCTCGGTGAGCATGGGCTCGCGGCGGGAGCGGTCAAACAGCTCAAGGCCCGTGTCTATCTCTAGATTGTTAATCAGCCCCGAAATGGTGGATTGCGCTTTGCCCAGCTGGCGGGCGGCCGCTGAAAAAGAGCCCACCCGCGCGGTTACCTCAAAGGCTTCCAGCTGCTCGGGTGCCAGGTAACTGAATTGTTTGGCTGTCATATTGGCTAATGTCCGCATAGTGTCTGGATTTTATATCTTTTAAACCGGTGAGCTTAGCGAGCATCTATCGGTTTTGGCGATGGGTCTTAACTTACTACTGAAACCTATATCTCTACAATGCACGAAAAGGACAGATTTTTTCACCTAGAGGTCCCGTTCGGTCATGTCTGATGCATTGTGTTATCTCTCTGCCACAGAGGCGCTTACGCTGTTTGCTGCCAAACAGTTGTCGCCCGTGGAGCTTATGCAAGCATTGATCGACCGGGCCGATGCCACAGAGCCCGCCATTAACGCGGCCTCATTTCGCTTTAACGAACGCGCACTCGAACAAGCCCGCGCCGCGGAAACCCGCTGGCTGCGCGGCGAAGCCCGTGGCCTGGAAGGCCTGGCCACGGCCATCAAAGATGAAACCTACATCGAGGGCCAGGTGACCACCAACGGCTCGAAACTGATGGTGGATAATCTGGCCGATGTGACAGACCCGGTGCCCGAGCGGTTACTCGCCGCCGGCGCCATTGTGCATGCGCGCACCACCACGCCGGAGTTTTCCTGCGCGGGGTTTACCTGGTCTGATTTGTGGGGCGTAACCCGTAACCCCTGGAATGAGGCAGTGACCGTGGGCGGCTCCTCTGGCGGCTCGGCGGCCATGTTGGCAGCGGGTTCTACCACGCTTGCCAACGCCACCGATTGCGGCGGCTCCATTCGCATTCCGGCGGCTATGTGTGGCGTTGTGGGCTTGAAGGCATCTTACGGGCGCATTCCGGAAATGCCGCCCTACAATGCAGACCCTTACGTGCACCACGGTGTTATGGGGCGCTCGGTAGCTGACGTGATTCTCATGTACAACCAGGTGGCCGGCCCGCACCCGGTAGACATCACCTCCCAGTTACCCGATACCCGCCTGTTGCCCAATGACTACCCGGCACTCGCCGGCAAGCGCGTGGCGCTCTCGCTGGACCTCGGGTTTTTCCGCCTGGAGCCCGATGTGCGCCGCAACACCCTGGCGCTGGCAGAAAAGCTGCGCGAGCTGGGCGCGGTGGTTGAGTTGGTGGAAATGGATTGGACAAGCGAATGCATTCGCACGGCCCAAGTGCATCAGGGCAGCCTGCTAGGCACCATGGTGCGCGAAAAATACGGCGCTGCCGACCAGCGCGCACAAATGACAAGCTACGCGCGCCGCTACCTGGAGCTTGCCGACGCCGTAACCCTTGAAGATGTGTTGCAAGCTGATCGCTACGCGCAAAAAATGTGGGATTCCCTAAGCACTATTTTTGAGCGCTACGACCTACTGGTTTGCCCCACCACTGCCACCACCCAGGTACCCGCCGATTACGATTACAGCAAAGATCAAATGCGGGTAGACGGCGAACTGGTAGAGCCTGTTAAAGGCTGGTTCATGACCTACCCCTTCAATACCCTAAGCCGTTGCCCGGTGCTTTCTGTGCCCTCAGGCGTGGCCGATAACGGTGTGCCTACCGGTGTGCAATTAGTGGGCAAACCCTACCGCGAAGCCGACGTAGTGGCCGTAGGCTGGCACCTTGAGCGCGCCTTTGGCAACAGCTTTGCGCAGGGTGTAAGGCCGAGTATTTCCACGCACGCCACGGTTTAATGTCACCTAAATAAGCGCTAGAGGATTCGCTGTTTTATAGTAGCTTGGATGCACCTATAAATGTACTGCGTCTTTGTTGCTGACACGCTTTACCGCGCTTACTGACAATATTTTTCTCTTAAGCAACAATTTCAAATCTCATATTCAAACTTCATACTCAAATTTCATGCCGCCAGATTTGTGCGGCAGGTCTGAACGCAGAAAGTTATAAAAAACAGGGAAGGATGGGGCAGACAGTGGCGCAAAGGGTGTTGCATGCGAGTGCAAAAGTGTTTGGAATCACACTCAATGTGGCTATGGCTCCGGCCGCTGATAAATCTCGCTGGCAGATGCAGCCCACTTTTTTTGAGTCGGCAATGATTCGCTGTATTTTCAGGTGGGCGCTGGCACTTGTATTGTGTGCTGGGGGTGGCACCTTGCAGGCGGAGCAAGCTGTTACCCCCGCTCAATGGCGGGTTGAAGCAGAAAGGGATTTAACGGCAACCTACCTTGCTATCAAGCAGGCGCATCCCGGCATGATAGATGAAGAAAATCCGGGCTTCGTAGATTTGGTGGAGCGGCAATATCAGTTGGCGCGTTCAACGCTCCCAGACGTATACGATTATCAATCTGCATTGAGTGTGACGCGCTTATTTCTAGTGGCCTTTAAAGATGGCCACCTTGCCATTTCTGATGATGTGCGCCCTCATGGTGATGCCCCATTGTCGCCAGGCGTCGGCTTGCGCGCAGAGGGCGAGCGGCTGTTTGTCAATGCGCGTATGAGGCAGTGGCCTGTGCCACTGCCTGAATTAAACGACGAGCTGATAGCGTGTGATGGTCAGCCGGTAGCTGATCTAGTGGCCAATCATTGGGCGCCCTATGTAGAACTGCGAAAAGCGACCGATCACTATCCTGCTGCGAAAACAGCTTTTACCATCGTCCATAGCTTAAAAAGCCAATTTAAAACCTGTGTTTTTCGGTCTCCCTTGGGGAGGGCGCAAACCTATTCACTGAGCTATCAGGCAACGGAATTGGGTGAGCTGATAGGGCTACTTGCAAGCGGTAATCGGGCGGGTGCTGCCAACGGTTATGATTACCAAGATGGTGTTTTATGGGTGCGGCTTGTCAGTTTTTCACTCAATGCTGCATCTGCCGATGTGTTTGAAAAGATGTTGACGGCTATAGAATCATTACCCTATTTCCATACACTGGTATTTGATGTGCGTGGCAATGACGGCGGCAGCTCAACATTGGGCGATCGCATCTTCAAGGCTGCTACAGGTGGTATTGAGTTAAGCGAACAGCAGCAGGCGCAGCTGCCCTTGGCATATGCACAGTGGCGGGTCTCCGATTACGCTCTGGCCCGTATAGAGGGTTCCATTGAATTCTTAAAGGCTGCCTACGGCCCAGACAACGAAGATCTTGGATTTTACCAGCAGTTAAAGGCGGCAATGCAGGCGGCACAGGCCAAGGGTGAGGCATGGGTGAGCGCAGGTAATAGCTACCACCAATGGCAACGCGAAGCCTTCCAGGAAATGAATATACGGCCTAAAAAGTTTTCCGGAGATCTTGTGTTGTTAACGGATAATCGTTGTGCCAGTGCATGCTTGGATTTCGCAGATACGGTGTTGGCAGTGCCTGGCGTCAGGCACTTTGGGCAGGCCACAAGCGGCGATACACTGTATATGGAAGCGCCTGCTTTTCGATTGCCAAGTGGTAACCGGCTAAGAATGCCGTTAAAAGTATGGCGTGGCAGGTTGAGGGGCAGCAATGAAGTGTATGTGCCCGATCTGCTTATCGATTTCAACGCCCATACTGAAGAATCGTTGCGGGCGCATGTATTAAAAGCCTTGAAGGATGTTGAGTAATGAATGTTATTGCCCCACGGGCGGATGTATACCTGCAATTGATGGGCGAAGCCAACTAGCTTATGCGAGCAACAGGTCCGTTTGCTTTAAGCTATTCACAGCCGAATGGCACAAAATATATTCTTTCAGCCTCGTAAACTCATGGGAGGTATTGCGTGGCCCTGCGCATTGTTTCCCCATTTAAACTCTACTGCAGGAAATAGGTTTCGTTGCCTGTGCGGCAGGTGTTTACAGGTTGCGCGCGGTTGCTTCGATCCACCAGCCAGCATTCGTCATAAATTGAGCAATAACACAGCGAAATACGGGTGCTCGCATCTACTTCAAGTACTTGTTCCAATTGCTTGCCTTGGTATCTCAAGGGGGTAACCGAGGTGTTGGCCGGTATGGTGACGTTGCCAATGTGCGACTGGGTAATATCGTTAAAGGCGGGCAGCTCTGCCCAGCGCTGAACGGGCTTGCCTGCATGGCTCACCTGGGCATAGTGAATAATGGCTGGGCCTGTGCCTTTGTTATACACCGCGTAACTAAATTCTGTGCCGCTGAAATTGCGATAAATCTCGAGTTTTGGCCATACGGATGCGCGAGCATAGGCGCGAATAAATAGAAATAACTGCTGTAAGCAAGCCGATAAACAGGGCTGAAAGCGCCACAAGCATTTCAGGGTTTTTATACCAGGGGGTGTTGGTCATGGCGCCGCACCTTTGCGATAAATGGTCAAAAATCTGAGTAGTTAGGCGTCTATGGTAGCGCAGCGAGCCCTGGGCTCAAATAGTGGCTTATTTCTGCAGCTTGTCACGTGGGTTTGACTGTGCGGGGCCATGGCCAAAGGGCTGAAAGGTGCGCCGGTATCGCACAGAAAAAGTATGGCTTCTCGCGGCGCTAAAAGGCGCCAGTTGAAATAAACACAACTTGCCCCATTGGGATGTAACATAGCAGCCGTTTGTTCATCCAAGCCAACTCACACACCATACAGGGCAATACCATGATGAAATCTTTCGCAATCTGCTTTCTGCTTAGCCTGGCCGCGCTGCCGCTACAGGCGGCGGAGCTTGCACTACCCAAGTTACCTGATGCCAGCAAGCTCTCGGCGCCCGAGGCCAAGGCCCTTGGGTTGCGCGATGGCGGCGCGGGCCTGGCAGTGGGCACGGCGGTGCCGGCCTTTAAGGCATCGGCGCACACTGGTGAGCCGGTATCGCAAAAGGATTTGCTGGCGGCGGGTAAACCACTGCTGGTTATTTTCTACCGTGGTGGCTGGTGCCCCTATTGCAACCTGCAAATTCGCCAGCTAACAGAGGCCTACAATCAATTTGCCAAGCGCAATGTGGAGCTTGTGTTGATTTCCGCAGACAAGGTAGACGGCGCAGCCCTGGCCCAGCGCCGGTACGAGATCCCATTTCCTGTGCTGGCAGACCCGGAGCTTTCTGCCCACGAGGCATTCAATGTGGTAATGACGCTCTCGCCAGAGCTGGTAGAAACCTACAAGGGCTATGGCATTGATGTAGAGCAGTGGTCTGGCAAAACCCACCACAAGTTTGCGCTCGCCTCGGCGTTTATCGTGAACCCTCAAGGCAAAGTGCAGTGGGCCCATGTGTCTGAAGATTACAAATCCCGCCCTTCCGTCCCGCAATTACTTGGCGTGATCGACGGGTTGAAATAGCCAGGCATTACGCCGAAGTTGACGCTTTGATAGTTGCATTCCAGCCATGCCCTGCTGCGGGAATGCAACGCCCCTCGCCCCATTTCATTCGCTGCTACCTGCCTTGTTGATGCAAAGGTAGGCGGGCCACACGGGATTTCAAAGAGTCTGCACCTGCCGCCATAGGGGCGCGGCCGTACCTTTTTGCCTCTCAGCTGCTGTTTCTGGCCGCCCAGCATGCCCATTTGCCGGTGGTTACGTTGAATTGCGCGCCAAAATAGAATTTTAAATTCCATAAAGTTCAATTGACTGGAATATTTCCTTGCAATTTTGTCGGCATGGAATAATCTATTCCTATATAAGTTTTAATAAGAATATTTACGTCTGACATTCGTGTCTCACAGGCGCTTTGGCGCTCCATCCGTTGTAGCAGTGAAAACGCAGTGCTTTTCGAGGGCGGTGCCCCGGGCTCTGAAATCGAAATTTAGGTATTTGCTGGCGCCTTGGGCGCCCGCGCAGCTTTTACTTTGGGTTACCGGCAGGCGCAGGCCTTGCCAGGCGCTTGGCCAGTGCATGCGGCCATGTAAAACCTGAAAAGTTTACACAACCAGAAAAATAAAACGGGGATGCTATGAACCCATTACTTCGTGCAGCGCTTTTTATGGGCGCGCTGTTGGCCGTAGGCGCCGTGCTTTTTTGGCCTGCTGAAAATTCACCTGAACACACGCCTGTGCAGGGCAGTACGGCTGGCCAAGCCCTTGCTAGCGACCAAGCAGCGAAAGCTGCGGGCAAGGCACCGTCGCAGGGTGTGGCTTTAGCAGCAGCGCCGGCTGGCGAACACGAGCCCGGCCATGCTGGCCATGGCCATGATCATGAATACAGCCGCACGGTAAGCGCGGAATCCCTGGACAAAAGCCATTGGTTCGAGCCGGTGGCCATGCTGGATGCGCGCCACTTTGTGCCCTCGGTTACCGCATTGGAGTTGGCGGAGTCTTGTACAGAGCTGCCGGCTTTTGAGGGGGTAAACACCCTGGAGGAGAGCCTGAAAAAGCAGTTCGCCATTGATACCAGTGCCCACAGCCCGAACAACATGTTCTTCAAATCTATTACGCAGTTTTTCCAATTGCCTGATAGCTATTTGCAAATGACCGTGTTGTGGGAAATGGATTTGCCGGCCACTTACCGCTACGAATTATTCCAATCTACCGACCCGCGCTTTGAGGCGCAGGTGTCGCAAATTCCGCTGCCGCAGGCGCCGCCGCGCCATAAAGATACGCTGGCAACCTATCAATATTTGCAACAAATTCAGGAGTATTACCAGGCCCAGGGAGGTGTAGCGGGCGCTCGTATCTTCGAAGGTGAAATCAATGGTGAGTCTGAACCGGTGAGCATTACTACCGTTAACGGCAAGCCCACCTTTGTTAGCTCAACGTCATTGACTTGCCGTTCTGACGTAAAAAGTTCATCGGCTCAATGCCTCTGTACGGAATCCTAATCATGAAAAAATATCACAATAAATCGCAATGGCTGCTGCCATTTGCGTGCCTGGCTCTGGCCGGAATAGGCACGCAAGCTGCAGCAGATACCTATGTCACCAAGCAAGACACTTACTTGAAAGTGTCTACCGCGCAATCCTCCTCGCTGCCCGCCAGCCAAAAGTGCTTAGTGGCTAAAAACACCTTGGTGAGTGTGAGCTCGGCCACTGTATCGGGCACGCACTTGCAGGTAAGCCTTGAAAACGAAGTGGCCAATTGCAGCTTGACCTCCGGTTATGTGTACGAACCTCACATGGCACCCGAGGCCAATACCCTGGTGGTGCATTACGACACCACCTTCAAAACCCAGGCGGTGCAATCCAGCCAGTTGCCGGCCAGCAGCAAGTGCGACTTGCCCGTTGGCGTTTACACCAGTAGCCAGTCTATTGGCAGCGCCAGTGCCGCGCACTTTTACGTAAAGCTTGAAAATGCACCGGCCGCGTGCGGATTCAGCAACGGTTACGTTTACGAAGGCCACAGTGTGCGTGGGCCGCAAGCCTTTAGTGTAACCACCGCTACCGATCTTAAAATCAGCACAGCGCAAACCTCCGAGTTAACGGCCGCAGAAAAATGCGCGCTGCCGGTGGGTACTTATGTGTCGAGCATTCCGGTACAGGATGCCGATGCCGTGCACTACAAAGTATCCATTCCGGATATCGACAACTGTGCATTCAACGAAGGCTATGTGTACTTTGAGCACACCAACATGGGCCAGCCCGTTGATCCGGGCACGGCGGAAACCTGGGAATTCCCAATGCCTGATGGCGTTTTGGGAAGCGGCTGGTGTGTGTGCCGCAATGTGGGCACCAGCCCGCACATCGGCCAGGATATCTACAAATACAACGGCATGTCGGCCTCGGCCACACAAGACGGTGTAGTGACCGATATCGTGTTCTCCAGTAGCTGTGGTTACATTCTCTATCTGGAAGATGAGTACAACACGCTGTGGCGGTACGTGCACTTGAACTCGCCGTCGGTGGCCGAAGGACAAAGTGTCAGCAAGGGCCAAACCCTGGCGTCTATTTCAGCCTACCCCAATAGCAGTTGCGGCACCGGCCCGCATTTGCACTTCGAGCGCAGAAGCGCCGGCTACTTTGGCGATCAGGCTACCGGCAACAGCTGCCAGAACGGCTATCGCTCTTGCTATTACGACCCGATCAAACCCTGGCGTGCAGGTTACGTTCCGCCAGCTGGCGCCGCCTCTGCCAGTGCCCCGGCCGGCAGCGCGCGCCCCGATGGCTGTCGCATGGATGTGGGTGATTATGCGGAAGTTTCGCGCTCTGAGTTGAACGAGTACAAAGCCGTTTCAGCTAACAAAGTGGATGCAGATATCAAACGCGTACAAAACGTCGAAGGCCAATGGGTGCTTGAAGCGGCCTTCGCGCTGGCAGATAACCCCAAAAACCAGTGCGCTAACGGCAATTGCATTGTGAATTGGGCTGTGGTTACAGAAGACGCCTCGGGCAACGGCCTGCGCCGCGTATTTTTTGACAACAAGGTACGCAACTACCCGCTGGCACGCGATGCCCGCGAGGAATTTTGTGTGGCCGAACAATCACAGCGCTACTGGGTGCTCTACACCGATCAAGAGGGCAATCAACTCCGCGTAGGTGGCAACTTTAACGAAAGTGCCAACGCTAAACAGGAGCAATAATAATGAAAGCTTGGATACTCCAAGCGCTGATGCTGGTGGCCTTCGCGGCCCCAGCAGTTGCGCAATATAACGATACCCCCGCAGACTGGAAGTGCTACAACAAGGTGGGTGGCAACTGGATATTTGGCATCGCACCCTACGGTTGCGATGCCAGTGCCTTTGGCTCAGACAGCCATTTAACCACCAACTACCCGCCGGTGATTTTTGACACCACCAAAAATTCTACCACCGAGCGCAACCGCTACATGCAAGAGCTTTACGGCATGTTGTTGGAGTCGGGCGAGTACTACATGGAACGCAATAAGCCCTCTGCCTCCAGCGCAGAGGTGGATGCCTTCAAACACGCCGTGCTGGCCATTGCCCACCAGGAAAGTTTTTGGTCTCACTACCGCTTGGCCTCACAAGATAGCCGCTACAAAATGATGCGCGGCGACTACGGCCACGGCCACGGTTTAATGCAGGTGGATGATCGCTGGCACTATTTGGCGGCCAACCAGGGTAAAGGCTGGGAGCTGGTGAATAACATTTTTTATTCACTGGATGAATACTTTACCGCCTGGCAGCGTGCGCCCAACGAGTGGTGTTTAAGCTCTGCTACCAATTGGCGTGATCGCGCGCGTGCGGCTTACTCTGCCTACAACGGTGGCCCGTCGCGCATCTGCCGCTGGACAAATCCAGACGATGTGTGGGCACGCAATGATGTGGGCTTTGTAACCAAGTACGATGAGCAAAGCTGGCTGAACTATGTGAACGCCAGCCAGACGGATTCCAACATCGATGTGGTGTGCCTGGCCAACGGTGGCAGCTACTGCCCACCGGGTGCGCCGGCAGATACCAGTAACTGGGCTGGCAAACTGATTGAAACTGCCGATCAAAAAGCCTGTGTGTTTACCAATGATGTGCTGCACTGCGTAGAAGATATGCGCCACTCTGCGTGTTTGGTAAACCTTGGCACTTTTGACGCCAATCAGGTGTTGGAATTGCAAAGCGGCGATACCACAGGCGTGGCACAGCAAGTGTATGATCCGCATAACCTGTGCGCCGATAACATTGCAGGCCTGGCTGCTGTGGGCGATTTTATTTCGCTTTCGCAAGCCAATAATCTGCGCGTTACACCTAACGGCGAGTTAATCAAAGCGGTGCCAGCTTCAACGCAGGTACAGGTGGAAGACATTGTGGTATACGACAACGTTTCCCAAAACCGCTTTTACCAAATCACCTACCAAGGCAGCACCGGCTACATTTGGGCTGGCAATCAATCGGATTACAGCAGCTGGACGCAAACAATTGCCTCGGCTGATGTGCCCTATAGCATTCCCGTAGCGGGCGATCAGGTAAGCATTGTAAAAGATGCCATTAATCTGCGCGCCGTGCCCGGCGGCACAGTTCTGGGTACCGTGCCCATGTATGCAGTAGTGCCGGTAGTGGATTTGACTGTGCAAGGCACCGATAACCTTGTTTACCTGAAGGTAACCTACAACGGTGACACGGGTTACATTTACTCAGGTCAGGTGCGCCCGCAAAACACCATTGCAGATTGGGTTGCTCTGCAAGGTGAAGCTCCCGAGTTCCAGGCGCCTTACTGCCCATCGGGTTCCAGCTACGACTTTGATTTGATGGTGTGTAAAAACGGCGTTGATGCCTACGGCCCCTTCACCAGCACCATGACCAACAAGTGCATTAGCTGGGGTGGCGGTTCTTCGTGTACCTCAACGGTGAATGTCACCATTAAAGATAAAACCCTGTCTTTGCAGCGCTGGGCGGTAAACTGGTACCAGAGTATTCGCGGCAGCGGTGATTGCCCCGATGGCGCGAGCCGCAGCAGCAGTTATGGCAACCATTGTGTGGAGTACAGCAATGGCTCGGTGGCCCACGTATACGGCCCCTTTGGTGAAGGCCAGGTAAGCAACTGTGTGGCCGGTGGCGGCGGTGCAGCTTGCTACTCTAACCGCTGGAGCGCCTACGCCTATAACGCCTGGGGTAATTAAGCAGGCAGCTGTTTAATCAGCCAGTAATAGTGCAACTAGGTGAAGCCTTTCGGCTTCACCTGGGGGCAGGCACCTTGCGCCGCAGTCAATAGGTAACTATGTATCTGCGTATATGGGTATCTGCGTATATGGGTATCTGCGCGCCTTGATGCCCTTGCCTTGGCACTGTTTTTATAAAGAATAAAGGCACCCAAGCGGTGCCTTTGCCCGTTGTGATACACGGGAAGACTTGCGAATGCCCTGAACTTTCTTCAGGTTAGCATTTCGAACGAGAGACAAACGCTATGAAAAAAGTCCATGTGGGAATTTTAACTGCGCTGGGTGTGCTGCTTGGCGTGGGTCTGCTTTTTAGCGCGACGCCCTTGCAAGATTTGGAGATGCCGGTTGACGATGCCACGCCAACGGTAAAGCAAGCGGCGGGCGCAGATTTAGCTGAAACCAAAACGGGCCCTGCCACGGCAACATCCGCAAAGGCAGGCGTACCGGTTGCGCAAAAAGCCGCGCCAGCCAAACCTCAAGATGGCGAGGCACTGGCAGAGCATTACACCCGGGCATTTACCGATTTAAACCAATGCCATGAAACCCAGGCCTGCGACTTCCCGCAAACCGATCCCCGCGCCTATTACTTTGCCGTGGGCAAAGCCATGCAGAACATATTGCGTGAGGCAGAAGCGGATTATGATGCCGGCAATCTTTCAGAGGCCGCAGCCCAGGCCTTGGTAGCGCAGGCGGCCCGTCAACCGGATGGCCACGTGCGCGCGCAAGCCTTGGCACTTATTGCCAAGCAACCCGTTTCGGCCGAATCTTTTACCGCCCTTAAAAACCTGTTGGCAGATTCCACCGATGCATTGTTACTTGAAAAAGCCATGCCCCAGCTCATGCGCTACTACCAGGCAGGCTATCAGGCCGAAATAGATCAGCTGTTACAAACCCTTATCGCTTCCGGTGGCCACTTTGTGCGCCAACACCTAAGCGCGCATGTGGGCCCCTTTGTGACGCTGAGTAATATTGATCAATACCGCATGCTGCAAACACAACTGCCGCAAAACAGCTTGGAATACAAAAACCTGACCTCCGCAATTGCGGCGTTCGAGCGGGCGCAAGCAGAGCAGGGTTGAGCCAAAAGGCTTATTATTTGTGTATGGCTAGTGTGGGGAGGCAATAGCGGGATAATTTTCCTCTACCCCCCACTTTTTAAACAAGGCCTGCGCCCGGCCGGACTCGCGCAATGATGTGAGGCCTGCATCCAGGGCATCGGCAATGGCCTGGCTTTCCGCTGATGGAATGAACGACACATACAGCGCCTGGGTGCCCAGCTCGTAGCTGTGCAGGCGTTGCGCTCTATTGCCCGCCAGTGCGCGGGCAATGTCGCTTTTGTCGTCTATGTAGCAATCCAGCCGCTTGGCCAGCAGCATGCGAATGCCTTGCTCTGTGTGGTTGAGCTCCATGTCTTTGTTTACTTTAAAGTGCACGTCATAGTCGTAGCCACGGGGCCAGGCGTAGCGTTTGCCCACCAAGTGCTGGCGCAGATTTTCGGTTTGCTTTGGCGTGTGGCATAGAGCAACTACCCGCTCGGTATAAATAGGTACACGATTGGTAAAGCGCGGGGTTTGTGGGTCTACCTTATTGATAAGGCTTGCGCGATAGGTGCCAATTTGGCCGTGTACCTGGCCTGTAACCAGCAACTGTGTGGCGCGCGCCCAGGGCGTTGTCACAATGCTTACTGCATAATTGGGCAGGGCCTGATGAATCAGGTCTGCAAACAGCCCCTCGCCGTTTTCCTGCATGAGTGCGGGCCAGGTGTCTGAGGCAAAGTGCGCAACCGGTGTTTGGGCAAGGCCCGGTACAGGTGCGCTGGCGGCAAGCCAGATGAGCAGTAGCGCAAGCGTTGTGTGCACTTTTGGCATAGGGTGGTTTTGTGAGGTAAGCATGTTCGTGAATATAGCATTCAAGTATGACACTTGTATGACGCAGCCTTTGTACGTGTTCCCCACAGGTGATGTTCAGGGTAGAGTGTTTTGGTTAGATTTATAGTGCAGCTTTTAAGGCGTGGGAGGTTTTTGGTGAAGTGGTTAGCGGTAGGCGTGCTGGCAGTGGGTGCCCTTGGGTGTGGCGGTGGCGGCAGCAGCGACGGCGGCGGTGACCATGTGCACCCGGCCCCGGCAGACCCTGGCAATAGCAGCGTGACTGCCAGTGCTGTAGCGGGTGCCAGTTGCTTTGATAATATGGCAGGGCCTTTCCCTTGCCTGCATATGGATCGGGTTTCAGGCTTGCAGTTTAACGTGGAGGCATCTGATATTTGGGGCTGGCAAGATGAAATTAACGGCGATGATTACGCGTTTCTGGCGCTTACCACGGGCACAGCTTTCATTCGAATGACCAACCCTCAGGCTCCCGAGTTTGCCGCCTACCTGCCCACCGCAACACAAAGCTCGGGTTGGCGAGATGTAAAACTGATTAACGAGCATGCGGTGGTGGTAAGTGAAGCCCCCGGCCACGGCATGCAAGTGGTGCACATTAAAGATCTGGTAAACCGCAGCGGCGGCGAAACCATTGCTGCCATTCATCACTACCAGGAGTTCGGCAGCGCACACAATATCGTAGTTAATGAAGATACCAATTTCGCCTATGTGGTGGGCTCTGATACCTGTGGCGGCGGCTTGCACATGATAGACATGAACAACCCCCATATGCCCGTATTTGCAGGTTGCTATGAAGGCGATGGTTATACCCACGATGCGCAATGTGCGATTTACTGGGGTGAAGACACCGACTACCGGGGGCGCGAAATCTGCTTTGGTGCCAATGAAGATACGCTGACGCTTGTGGATGTTACCGACAAAACCGCGCCGCAATTAATTGCCAAAAGAAACTACCCGCAAGTAGGTTATACCCATCAGGGTTGGCTAAGCGAAGATCACAACTATTTTATTTTGGGCGATGAAACCGATGAGCAGCAATACGGTGTGAATACCCGCACTTTGGTATTTGATGTGCGCGATTTGGACAACCCGGTATTTGTGAGTGCCTTTAACAATACCACCGGCAGTATTGATCACAATTTGTATGTGAAGGGAAATCACGTTTATCAAGCCAACTACACAAGCGGTGTGCGCATTTTGCGCCACGGTAACCTGGCGCTGGGTGAGTTGCGTGAAGTGGCCTACTTTGATACCTGGCCTGAAAATAACAGCGTGTTGTTTGATGGTGTGTGGAGTGTGTTCCCGTTTTTTGACAGTGGCTTGGTGATTACCGCCAATATCGATGGGCAGTTTTTTATTTTAAACCCACAGCTTGAGGCTATACCCGAGTGTAGCGATGGCTTGGATAACGACGCCGATGGCGCCACAGACTTCCCGGCAGACAACAATTGCTCCAGCGCTGAAACCGCCTTTGAATCGTAGCGGTTCGGCTACTAAATAAGGGCCTACAAACGTGGGCCAGCTATTGGGTGGCGATGCACTGGTTGCCGTGAAAGCACAACTCAAAATAGGGCCAGTGCGGGCTTTGATAAAAACTTGGCGTCAAGCTGCCATCGGCACGCATGGCATCCAGCGTGGCTTTCAGGGGTTGTACCCAGGGTTCTTGGGCGGCCCCGCGCGACACATAAAGATCTGCATGCACCTCAAACAGCGGCAGCGCAATGCGTAGGGATTCCCCGGCAAAGCCTGTTTCGTGCATGGCGTAAAGTAGTGATTGTTTAGTGGCGGCCATGGCATCTATGCGGCCGGCTTTTAACATGCGCAGTGCCTGATCTACATGGGGAATGCTCACCCGCTCAAAGTTCGGGTTGTTATCAAAGGCCTCGCCGTACTTGGAGCCTCGAACATGGCCCACCACCATGCCGTTGAAGTCATCCAGTGATTTAAAATCTTGGGTGTTGTTGGCCATCACCACAATCACTATGGGTACCGTAAGTACATGCCCAAGCGATACCGCCGCTTCATTTGCCATGGGGCTGCTGAACATAACGGCCACATCGGCATAGCCTGTTGAAATCGCGTGAATCACGCGCGGGTAGGGCTGCAAGTTATTTTTATATTCGATGCCTGCGCGCGCAAACAGTGTGCGCTGAAAATCTACCAACATACCCTGGTGCTTGCCCTGTTGGTCGGCAAAGCCCCAGGGTTTTACATCGGATGTCACCACTTGGGGAATCTTGGGGGCGGTTTTATTGGCTGCGGGGTTTGGTGCCGTGGCGTTGGGTGCGTCGCCACAGGCACCAAGCAATATCATGAGCGCCAATGCCCAGCTTGCATGCAAATGTTTGTATAACCTCGGCACTTTACTTTTACCGGGTGCGACTGCGGGCATAGGGCCAATCCTTTAGGCGTCTTGTGTGAGCGTGGTGGCCCTTGGGCCCGGGTGGCCTTATAAGACCTTTGGTGACTTTAGTATGTTAGCCAATCTTATCTACCGGTGCGGTATTTGCCTATTGGCTGCCGGCAGTTGGTTGTGGGCACTTGTTGCAGGTGGCGTGTTGGGGCGGGTGTGGTTTGGGGTGTGGCAATGCATGGTTGAGCAGCGCAAGGCCCCTTTGAAAAGGGCCTTGCTGCAAGCATGTTTAAAATCAGGCGCCGGCGCCTTCTTGAGTAGCCGGGGGCGTGGGCAGGCCGTATTCCAATGGCACTTTTTTAGGGAAATACTTCGCCAGCAGCGCCAACAAAATTGCCTGGGTTTGGATGTCGGCCTCGCCATCTACCTGCCATGGGCGGAAGTGATATTGAAAAGCTTTTACGTACAGCGCGTAATCAAGATCGGTGGCGGTTTCAGGCACTATGCCGTAGCCGTAGGCGGCCAGCCATTCAGCCACCTGAGTTTGTTCCGGGGTAAGCGGCTGTGGTTCTGGCTGGCTTGGGTCTGGTGCAATAGTGGCCGTTTGCGCGCGAAACTTGCCGGGCTTGCGCGTGTGGGCCTCGGTAAATTGGGCGGTTTCCGCACTTGGGTTCAGTGCCGCCACATAGGCGCGCGTGCTTAGCAGATCTGTGTAGTGGCGAACCGTGTCGTCATCGTACCAGGCGCCTACGCCGGCTTTGGCCAGTTGCTGCCAGGGGAAACGCGGGCCCGGATCATTCTTGAAATAGGGAATAATGTCGCCGTGGCCAACTACGCGGGTGGGGGTGATTTCGGGGTAGCGGGCCAGAATATCCTTTGACAGCTTGATCACCAGCTGAATTTGCTCCGGGTCGAAGTCGGGAAACAGGCACTGGCTTTTCGGTAGCGGAGGCAGGTTGGCCGCGTCACTTGTGGCGGCCGTTTGCGGAAGCTGTTCCAAATCTACCTTCGGGCGGTGGCAGCTGGCTAGGTTAACAATTTCAATGCCAATGGATTGATCGTTGAGCTGCTCGCGATCTTCCCAGCGGCTGGGGCCCGCATGCCAGGCGCGATTGTGTTCTTCCACCAGCTGAAAAACTTTCAGCTCATCGTGGGGGTAGGTTGGGTCGTTGTTTTCGGGCACCAAATAGTGGGAGCTTACCGGCCGGCTGGAAGGTTGGGTTAATGCCCGTAGCGAGCGCTCGAAATTAATGGCGGTAAAGTGCATTACCAGAAACCGTACGCGCTCGTTGGTATTGGCTGATTCAACGGTTTCTGTCACGTATTCCTTGGAGGGGCCGCTGGCGCAGGCGGTGAGCCCCGCGCACAGGAGTGGTAACAACACTTTACGAACTTGCAGCATGAAGACCTCAGGTTAAATGGCTGACAATTTTTACGGAATTATATATTCTTTCTTGATTAAATAAACAGAATAATCCATTATTTGTGCTCGCGGTACCGCACCGCGAGCGTTTACACCTTGCGCTCATTCCTGTGAGGTAAAGCATTGTTGTTGATCCGCCGCTCTCAGGGGGTCAATTCAGCATATTCCCTCTGCCGGCGTTAAGCCGGCATTTTTTTGAAAGTATTATTCGTAATTGAAGCGGTGGCTTGAATAATGTATTCTTTTGCCGTGTAGCCTGCTGCGCGACCGCTTCTACTATAGAGATTAGAACCCAAATGAGGGCAGTGAAATGATAAACGCCGGCCGCGCAATGCTGGGCGCTTTGGTGGTTTTCAGCCTGTTGGCGTGCAACGCACAGCCGGGCCGGGCAGCCACGGAATCAACCGCTTTTAGTACCGATGTGCCAGATATATCCGAGCCAATGCTGGAGGTTAACTTCTGGCTTGAGCGGTTGCAGGCCGATGGGCAGGTCATGTCTGAGGCGGAGGTGGCGCAATTTAATGCGGCGCTGTTTGCCAATAACCCGCATATGCACAGCATTCTACGCTGGCCTGATAAGTTAACGGCGCAACAGGTGAGCAACCTGATAAACAGCGTAAGCCGCGCCGCCAGCAGCCCCCGCTACTTTGCTGATGGTACACCGGTGAGTGCAGAGGTTTACGCGCGTTGGCAGGCGGCGGCCAATAGCCAGGGGCTCAGTGGTGAGGTGCCCGTGCGTTGGGGCATGGTGGTTGCTCGCGCGCACATGCGAAGCTTCCCCACCGATGAAAAAATATTCAAGCAGCCCAATGACCTGGATCTGGATCGCCTGCAGGAAACCGGTGTGTTTCCGGGCCAGCCGCTCGCGCTGTTGCATGAAAGCGCCGATGGCAATTGGTGGTTTGCGGTGAACTATCACTACGCCGCCTGGCTGCCCAAGTGGGCGGTGGCCACGGCAAGCAAGGCGCAACTTAAGGACTTTGAGGCAGCACACCCGCGGCTCTTGGTGACCGGTGCCCAGGTGCACACCAATTTTAACCCCGTTGATGCACGGAGCTCACAAGTGGCGCTTGATATGGGGGTAAGTTTGCCGCTATTGAGTGCAGCCCAGGTGAATCACAACGTGCACGGGCAAAACCCCTTTGCAAGCTACGTAGTGCAGTTGCCCGTGCGCACCGCAGACGGGCAGCTGAGCCTGACACCTACGCTCATTGCGCGCTCGCGCGATGTGCACGTGGGCCATCTGCCCTTTACCCGCGCCAATGTATTGCGCCAGGCATTCAAGTTTTTAGGCGAACGCTACGGCTGGGGGCACGATTATAACGGCCGCGACTGCACGGGATTTGTGGGCGAAGTTTACAAGAGCTTTGGGCTGCTAATGCCCCGCAACTCGGGCCAGCAGGGCGAGAGTGAGTTTGCCGAAAAATGGGATTTAGCCACGGCCTCGCGCGCGGAAAAACTCGACGCCTTGGCGCGCATGCAGGTGGGCGATCTGATTTACATACCCGGCCACGTGATGATGTACATAGGCTCAGTGAACAATGCGCCCTATGTGATTCACGATGTGACCGGTATGAGCTACTTCGATGGCCGTGGCGATTTGTATCAGGGCCGTTTGTCGGGTGTGTCGGTAACACCTTTATTGCCGCTTAGGCTTTCGGCCGAACGGGATTTTATAGACAGTATTTATGCGATAAAAGCAATTCGCTAACGGAAGAAACCATGAAAATTACTGATATTCGCTTGGGCATGCTCAAGGTGCCGTTGATTACACCATTTAAAACGGCCATGCGTACCGTAGAGCATGTGGAAGATGTGGTAGTGCAAATTGAAACAGACACAGGCCTTGTGGGCTACGGCAATGCGCCCGCCACCGCGGTAATTACCGGCGATACCCACGGCTCGGTAATAGAGGCAATTAATACCATTTACCGCCCGTTGCTGCTGGGCCGCAACATTGAAGAGCTCAACCGGCTTACAGGCGAAATTCAGGCGGCGCTGGTTAAAAACACCAGTGCCAAGGCCGCGGTTGAAATTGCCCTGTACGACTTGTTTGCGCAAAGCTACAAAACCCCGCTGTATAAAATACTGGGCGGTGGCGAAAGCAGCTTGACCACAGATATCACTATCAGCGTGGACTACATCGATAAAATGGTGGCCGATGCACAAACGGCCGTGGCGCGCGGATTTGAAATTCTGAAAATCAAAGTGGGCAAAGATATTCGCCTGGATATCGAACGCATTAAGGCCATTTATGCCGCCGTTGAAGGGCGGGCGCTGTTGCGGCTGGATGCCAACCAGGGTTGGACTGCCAAACAGGCAGTGCACGCCATCAAAAGCCTGGAAGATGCCGGCGTATTGCTAGAGCTGGTTGAACAGCCGGTAAAAGCCCACGATCTGGAAGGCATGCGCTACATCACCGAGCGCGTTCACACGCCCATCATGGCCGATGAAAGCACCTTCGGCCCCATTGAGGTGATTGAGCTTATCAAGCATCGTGCGGCCGATATCATCAACATTAAACTGATGAAAACCGGCGGGCTTTCCAATGCCATTAAAATTGCCGACATCGCCTCTGTGTACGACATCCAGTGCATGATGGGTTGTATGTTGGAAACCAGTATTGGCGTTTCGGCCGCAGCGCACGTGGCGGCAGCAAAGTCTGGTATTGTGCGCAAGGTTGACCTGGACGTACCTTCGCTATGCCAATATGATCCCGTGATTGGCGGTGTAAGCTACAAAGATGCCGATATCATCCTTAATGAAACCCCGGGCCTTGGCATTGAAACCATTGAAGGTTTGCAAATGCTTTAACTGCCAAGGTGCGGCGAGAAATCACCATGAGTTGCTTACTGAAAATGCGCGCCATGCGCGATGAAATGTCGGTGAATGAGCGCAAGCTTGCCGATTTTATTTTGGGCAATACGCCCTTGCTGCGGGATTATTCATCGCAACAGTTGGCTGATGCAGTGGGTGTGAGCCAGTCTTCGGTGGTGAAGTTTTCCCAAAAACTTGGCTATAAGGGCTACCCGAGTTTGAAGCTCGCGGTGTATGAAACCTACGCAGCCAACAATAGCGCAGATGCTACCCCCGGAAACGGTTTCTCTGATACCGGCCTGCCGCTCAGTGAGCTGGGGCAGAAAAAGCTTGAAGCGCTTGAAAATACCGTGCGCATTAACGATGCCGGCCAAATTCAAAAGGCCGTGGCGGCAGTGCGCAGTGCGCGCTGCATTCAGGTGGCCGCCTGTGCGGGTTCTGCCTCGGTTGCGCGCTACCTTACCATGCAGCTACTGGAGCTTGGCTATTGGGTGGTATTTGATAGCGACATCACGCTGCAAAAACGTGTGGCTGCAAACATTGAAGAGCGCGATGTGTTGTGCATTGTGTGCGACATGGGGCGCGAAGAGCCGCTTATCGATGTGGCGCGCAAGGCCCGCGAGCGCGGCGCGCAGGTGTTGAGCCTTACGCGCTACCATCACAACGCCATTAGTATGCACGCAGACATCAACCTGTTCGTCATGCCCGCAGAAGATGAGCGGGTGCTACAGAATTTGTTGTTCCGCTCGGCGCAACTTCATTTGGTGGAAAGCTTGGTGGCGGGCCTGCTGTTGGAGGCCGAGCGGCCTGCCTGAAACCTTAAAAATACATCAAGCGCCGCAGGGCGCTTTTTTTATGGGCGCAAATATTTTGCGGTTGCGGCTTTTGGCGTGGGCTTTAGTGGCCCCAGTGGCTTAAGCGGCGCGCACCGGCCCGTGGCCGGTGGCGAGGGGGTTAGGGTGTGTCGATTTGCTCCCAGGTCAGCGAGTAATCCCACTGGTCGAAATAGAGGTTGCCGCCGCGCCACTCCACTTCACCGCGCTGTGAATCTACGGTTTCCGAGCGAAAGTGTCGCTTGGCTGGCACAAAGGGCTGGCTGTAATCGGTGTTGAAAATTAACCGGAAGGCATCGAGCCTGCCCAGGTAAAACCACTGCAGGCGTGGGTCATTACTCGCCAGTTGGCCGTGGGTGACATCCATGGGCAACCAGCCGTAGGGCGCCAGATAAAACTCGGCCCAGTCGTGCATGGTATCGAACCCGCCCGGGCCGAACTCCCAGCCCGATTGCCAGCGGGTGGGAATACCTTTAATGCGCATTAATGTCATCAAAAGCAGGGTTTGCTGGCCGCAGTCGGCGCGGCCCTGGGTGTGTGCGTATTCGCTGATATTGCGAATGGTGGAATATTCGCGCGCGCTGGCCCAGGGGATTTGGTCCACATCTGCAAACAATTTCTGGGCGATGCGGTAGGGGTTGGTTTCAAGCCCGGCGGCCTTGTTGGCGCGGGCAATCAGTGCGGGCGTGAATTGGATGTGTGGTGGGCGCTCGCCCAAATAGGGTGCCAAGGCCTGTTGTTCTTCATCTGTTAGTGGCCGCACTTCCTGCGCCTTGGGGGTTAGCCCGCGCGAAAGGCTATCGAAGGCGTATTGCACTTCAAAGCGGGTGGGTTT
Source organism: Simiduia sp. 21SJ11W-1 (assembly GCF_024138675.1). Classification (NCBI taxonomy): domain Bacteria; kingdom Pseudomonadati; phylum Pseudomonadota; class Gammaproteobacteria; order Cellvibrionales; family Cellvibrionaceae; genus Simiduia; species Simiduia sp. 21SJ11W-1. Next base: position 557,975 of record NZ_CP090959.1, read on the forward strand.
GCCCGCCTGGGCCTCCTGGCTAAACGCAATGGTACGCTGGGCGGTGCTGTTAGGTGCCAGCTGGTAATGCGCAGGGCTCGCGCTCAGGAGCGCTACCTGTTCCTGGGCGCCGGGCAGGGCCTTTGGGAAGGGCAGCCAGGCGGTGAGCGTTTCACCGGCGGGCACGGCATCGGCATCCACGGTGAGTGAGTAGCTTACGCGGATGCGCTGGCGCAGGGGCTGGGCCTGTTCGATCAGGGTTTTGTGGTGATCATGCAGCCGGTAGAGGGGGCCCTTGTCGGTAAAGCGGGTAACCTGGGGCGCGCGCTTGGCTGCGGCGTCATCGGTTTGGATCAGGTTGTAGGCGCCGCGCTTGAAGTAGCGGGTTTCACCGTTGATTTGCTTGGCCTCAAAACGGCCCTCGGCCAGCCACTGGCTGATTTCAGCCTCGGTGGCATCTGGCAGGTAGCTCTGCACGCTGGCCCTGAGTGCGGCTTCATCCAGGGTAAATTCGCGCTCGATGCGTGCCATGCGTTCGGCTTCGAAGGCGAGTTCAGGGATGGGGGCGCGTGCGTTCAGGCGCTGGATTTCCGCTTTGGCGGCGCTGTACTGGCCGCTGTCTACCAGGGTCTGGATCTCGCTCACAGCTGTGGGTGTGGCATTGGCGTGGGTGGTTAGCAGGCCTTGGTACAAAAGGGCGCCGCAAAGGGCGAGGGGGAGGCGTATCACTTAGGTCTCCAAAATAATTTATTCTTCAATAAGGAATATTTTATGTTTACAAGAATTTTTAATGTTGATAAATTATTCCCATGCCTTTGCTGCGTCAAGGGGTAGCGCACGTCGCACAGCATATTAATAAAAAACAAAGAGGATCAGACATATGTCAAAACAACGTTCGGCTTTTATGACGAATCGCCTGGCTGAGGCAACGAGGGCCACCTGGCGCTCACCCTTTGCCACCCTATCCACTGCTGTGCTGGCTGGCGCCATGCTGTGCTCGCCGGCCTATGCGCAATTGGCTGGTGCCATTAAAGGTAGTGTTGCCTTTGAAGAGGCCGGCACAAGCCCCGCGGGCGTAAAGGTGACCGCCACCAGTAGCAAAATGCCCAAGGCCCGTACCGCCGTTACCGATGAGTCCGGTAGCTACAGCCTGCCTATGCTGGTGCCGGGCGAGTACTTGTTAACCTTCGAGGCCGCTGACGGCACTGTGCGTACCGCCAGCACTGAGGTGCGTCTGGAACAAACCACCCGTGTAGACATGGTGCTGGATTCAACCCTTGATGCCTCTGAAATGGAAGAGGTGTTTGTAACGGGCCGCATTGTCAACCTGGAAAGTAACTCTTCGCTGTCAAACTCCATCGGTGCAGACATGGTGGACGGTGTGCCAGTAGGGCAAGACTACCGCGACCTGATGAAGTTGATTCCCGGTGTGCAGTACACTCAAGAAACAGTGCGTGGCCCAAGTGCGGGCGCATCAGGCCAGGATAACGTCTACAACTTCGATGGCGTGGATGTAGGCCTGCCAGGCTACGGCGTATTGTCTTCAGAGCCTGCAACCCATGACGTTGAACAAATGGCTGTTCAGCGTGGTGGTGCGAATGCTATCAATTTCAACCGCGCCGGCGGTGTTTCTGTCAATACAACGTCGAAGTCGGGTAGCAATGAATTTGCCGGCAGTGTGCAGTACAAGTTTCAAACACCGAGCATGGTGGGTGAGACCCGTAACGGCGTTAAATCCGAGACTACCCGCAGCTGGTTGACCGCTAATGTAAGCGGCCCGCTGATTGAAGATCAGCTGTTTTTCTACGGCTCTTTCTACCGCCCCTATGCGGAACTAGACAATAAAGATACCGCCTATGGCCCGGTGAAAAGCTACAGCAGCGATCGCCATGAGTACTACGGTAAGCTCACTTATGCGCCTATTGAAGATATCCTCTTGAATGCCAGCTACCGTACCTCAGATAAAAAAATCGAGGGTAACTCCATCGGTTTTTACGAGCCAGACTCCGTATCGGCCGGTAGCGAAACCTCCATGGATATTCTGAACCTGGATGGCACCTGGATTATCGATGGCAATACCACCCTTTCGGTAGCTTATAGCGATTACGACAACGACGGCGGTACCACTGCAGATACGCAGTTGAGCGTGCAGCCTGTGCTGGGCGGATCGCTGGACATCGATAACATACATGAAATGGGCTATGTCAATGTGCCAAGCTATCGTGATGAAGATACGCCAGAAGATATCGCCTACAACGATTTCATTCGCCCTTACGTAGAGCAGTACGGCTTCATTAATGAAGACGGTGAGCGCCAAGGCGGTGGCGGTGTGGGCGCGTATTTTCAAAACGAAGTGGTAAATTATCATCGCAAAACCTTCACTGCGAAGCTGGATCATACCCTCACCTGGGGTGATGCAACCCACGAGCTGCACGCAGGCTATAAGTACACTGAAGGCGGCGAGATTCTGGATCGCAACGCCAACGGCTGGGGTAGCATCAGCATTATTGGTGGTCGCTCGACAACCGACGATGGCGTGCCGGTATATTTTCAAACCCGCACACCTTCCTCTGCGTTTAACAGCAGTGGTAACGTGCTGGACACCTATACCAAAGAGCACAATATCGAGTTTAACGACCTGATCACCTACGGCGATTTCATGATCAATGTGGGCGTATTGCTGAGCCAAGACACTCTCTACGGTCAGGGCCTGAAGGAAGACAGCAGCTCACCTGTTGGCTTTATAGAATCGCCCGGCACGAATTACGAAATGTATAACGTGCCCTTTTCGAAAATGATTCAGCCGCGTTTGGGTATTACCTGGCAGTACGCGGGTGAAGGCACGGTATTTGCCAACTACGCGGCCTACAACCCTGCGGCTTCTTCACTTGCCCGTGCGGCTTCGTGGGATCGCAATAGAACCCAGCTCTTGCAGGAAGTGCGCTTTGATGCAGACGGTAACTATATCGAGTCTGAACCCCAGGGTTCCAGCAGCGGTAAGTTCTTCGTAAAAGGCATGGACCCACGCAAGATTGATGAATTCACCCTCGGTACTACCCGTGAAGTGACAGATGAGCTGAGCATTCGTGCACACCTGCGCTACCGTGAAGGTTCAAACTTCTGGGAAGATGTGCCAAATGATGCGCGTTTAAGCGACGATGCGCCGCAGCATATCCAGGATAAAGGCCTTTACTTGCCAGAATTGCCAGACCTGATTGACGGCGTTGGTAGCGGTAGCTCTTATGTAATTGCCACGCTGGATGAGGCCTACACCAAGTACTACGAGGGCAGCATTGAAGCTGAGTGGAACGGTGACCGCTTCCACGTAAATGCATCTTACGTGTATAGCCGCTACCGTGGTAACTTCGACCAAGACAACTCTTCTGGTGCGAATGACCAGGCGATTTATATCGGCTCTTCCAACATTGCCGATGGTGTTGGCCGCCAAACCTGGGATAACCGCGATGGTATATTGCGTGGTGACCGCCCGCACCAGTTCAAAACCTACGGCTACTACAAAACTGACTGGAACGCCAACATTGGCGCCTACTTGATTTACCAGTCTGGTCAGCCATGGGAAGCTTGGGATGCCGAAGCCTTTGGATTGCCTTCTTGGTACTCCTCTACCTCGCGCTATGCTGAAAAAGCCGGTTCTAACCGCAGTAAGTCTCACTGGCAGTTGGACCTGAACTACACCCAGAACTTTGAGGTGTACAAAGGAACTATGGTGAACTTCCGCGCCGATCTGTTTAACGTGTTTGACCGTCAAACCGGTTACAACATTAACCCTTATGTAAGCAGCTCAACGTTTGGTGAGCCTAGGAACTACTTCGCCTCACGTCGCTTACAGTTGTCTCTTGGTGTGAACTTCTAAGCCAGGGCAACAGGTTACTCCTCCTTCGGCCAGGTTGGGCTGGCCGTTTTCTGTAGTACGCTTATGGGGCCTTTTGGCCCCATTTTTTCAGCCTGCTTTTTGGTGTGGCTGGATCAGGTGATTGCAAGCCAAAGGGGGCTAGGGCAACTAGCGCCGGCTGTGCGACACTCTTGGTTTGAGTGTGGCGTTTGCTCGCGCGGGTTGGCTGCCAAATAAAATAACCCAAAAGAATTTTTCACTTGCGCACGCGCAAGTTTCTACCAGCTGCGCCATGCCTTTGGTTTGGTTGGTAATACCTAACGACTGCCGCCTTGCTGGGTGCAGTATAAAAAAGGTGCAGTTTAAAAAGGAGGTGCTGTATGAATCGACGCAATTTATTAAAAGCCGCCGCACTGGCGCCCTTGGCTGCGGCAGTCGCGCCTGCAGCCTACGGGCAAAAGGCGCCGCTATTGCCAAGGCGCTTGCAACCGGGCATGACCGTTGGTTTGATTGCTCCGGCCAGCAACGCCATGGAAGACCAATCGATAGATTTTGCGGTTGATATCGTTAAATCCCTGGGTTTTACCGTGAAGCCCGGCAAGCACCTCTACCAGCGCACCCAGTACCTGGCCGGAACCGACCAGGCGCGCGCGGCAGACTTAAACAGCATGTTTGCCGATAAATCCGTAGACGCCATTATCTGTGCGCGTGGTGGTTATGGCACGCCGCGCATTTTGCCGATGCTTGATTACAAAACCATCGCAAAAAATCCGAAGGTGCTGCTGGGCTACAGCGATATCACCGGGCTACACAATGCGATTTACCGCCACACGGGGCTTGTGACCTTTCACGGCCCGATTGCCAGCCAAACCTATACCCCCTACACGCTGGGCGAATTCCGGCGCATTTTGATGGAGGCACAAGCGCCCACCGCATTGGGTGCACCGCCGCCCTTTGAGCCTAAACCGGGCCAGGCCGAGCGGGCTAATCGCATCACTACCTTTGTGGGCGGGCGCGGCCGGGGGCGCTTGGTGGGTGGCAACCTCACCTTGATTTCAACTTTGATGGGCACGCCCTATGCCCCGGATTTTCGCGGCAAGATTTTGTTTCTGGAAGACATAGGCGAGGCGCCCTACCGGGTAGACCGCATGCTTACGCAGCTTTGGCTGGCCGGTGTGTTTGATCAGGTGGCAGGTGTTGTGTTTGGTAAATTTACCGATGCAGACATAGACGGCCCAAGTTTCAGCCTGGAGCAGATTTTTCGCGAACGTACCGCACACTTGAAGGTGCCTGTGGTGCGTGGCCTGATGATTGGCCACGTGCGTGACCAAAGTGTGATTCCGGTAGGTGGGCTGGCTGAACTCGATGGCGACGCCGGTACCCTCACGCTGCTAGAGCCGGTACTGCGCGCTTAGCCGCCGGCGGCTCGTGAAAAAGCTTATAGATACTTGCGATAACTATAGGTTTGGCCGATAACTGCTGACTGGCCGCAGGGCGCTGCCGCGCTAGACTGGCCCGCGCACTGGCACAATGTGGGCTTGCTGGCCACCAACATTACTCTAATAACACAGTGATAACGACCATGACCGACCCAACCTGGACTTCGCTACTTCCCCCGCTGCTGGCCATTGGCCTGGCACTACTCACTCGGCAAGTGTATCTGGCATTGTTTGCCGGCATCTGGCTCGGCTTTTTCCAGCTGGCGGATGTCAACCTGTTAGCCGCTTTGGGCCAGGCGATCGAGGGCACCATTGCGGTGCTATCAAGCCCGGGCGATGCGCGCGTGGTGACCTTTACGCTGGTGATAGGCGCCTTTATTTTAACGCTGGAGCGCAGCGGCGCTGTGTCGGGTTTTGTGCAATACCTTGAGCGCTCGCGCTGGGTAAATAATGGCAAGCGCTCCCAGTGGATGGCCTTCTGGGTGGGCATTGTGATTTTCATTGAGTCGAATATCACCGTGCTGGTGGCGGGCACAGTTGCGCGGCCATTGTTTGACCGTTTTAAAATTGCCCGCGAAAAGCTCGCCTACATTATTGATTCAACCTCGGCACCCATTTGTATTTTGATTCCCCTCAATGCCTGGGGGGCGTTTAACCTGGGCCTGCTTGACGGCCTGGGTGTGGATCAGCCGCTCAAGGTGTTGCTGGCCACCATTCCTTTGAATGTGTACGCCATAGTGGCGGTGCTTACCACCGCTTTTGTTATTTACAGAAACGTCAATGTGGGCCCCATGGCCCAAGCCCAGGCGCGCACCGATGCCGGTGAGCGCGGTGGCATTGACGTGGGTGAGACGCCAGGCGAGTTGGATACCAGCACCAAGCCGCGCCTGCACAACATGGTTTGGCCGTTGGTGGCACTGATTGCGGCAATGCCGCTCGGTTTGTACTTCACCGGCAACGGCGATTTATTTGCAGGCTCGGGTTCAAAAAGTGTGCTGTGGGCAAGCTTGACGGGCTTGCTGGTGGTGTCTGTATTGGTGTTGGCGCAGCGCGCCATGAACCTCGAGCGGCTCACCCAAACCTGGATGGAAGGCGCCGGGCGCATGTTGCCGCTGGCCGTTATTCTGGTGCTTGCTTTGGCCTTGGGCTCGGTGGCTAAAGCACTTGGTACCGGTGCTTACGTGGCGGGCCTTGTGGGCGATGCCGTACCGCTTTGGCTATTGCCGGTGGTGATTTTTATGGTGGCGGGCGTGATTGCGTTTTCCGTGGGTTCAAGCTGGGGCACTTTTTCAATCATGATGCCCATCGCCATCCCTATTGCCACGGCGCTAAATCTGGATCCAACCCTGTTTGTGGCCGCCGTGCTCTCGGGGGGTATTTTTGGCGATCATTCATCGCCTATTTCAGATACCACCATTGTCTCAAGCCTGGCTGCAGGCACCCATCATATTGATCACGTAACCACCCAGCTGCCCTATGCGCTCATTGCCGGTGGCATCAGCGCGGTGGGCTTTATGATTTTGGGTGTGGTCTGGTTGTAATCCGCGTTATTTAAGGAAGGGTTTATGAAAATGTTCAGCCTCTTGGCACTTGCCTGTGGCGTTTTGATAACCAGCGGCTGCAAGCAGGCGGCTGATGCGCAATTGGGCGAAGCACAATCAGCTGCGGCGCAATCGCCCTTTGTGCAGGTTACAGACGCAAACATAACACTCGACATTAAATATTTTACCCACGAAAACCTTGTGGGTGAGCCCCTTGATGGCTACCTGGCTGCGCGTTGTTTGCTGGTGCCCGAGGCCGCCCGCGCACTGGTAGCGGTGAGCGAGGCGCTTGCCGAAGATGGCCTGGGCTTGTTGATTTTTGATTGTTACCGGCCACAGCGCGCGGTTAATCATTTTGTGCGCTGGGCAGCAAGCCCGGAAGACAACAGCACCAAGCCGGATTTTTACCCCAACGAAGAAAAGCACTTGATGTTCGAGCGCGGCTACATTGCCGAGCGCTCCGGCCACAGCCGTGGCGCCACTGTAGATTTAAGCCTGTATCGCTTGGCCGATGGCTCGCCGCTGGATATGGGCACCGGCTTTGATTTTATGGACGAATCTTCCGCCACCGATTACCCCCTGGAAAATGCGCAGGCCGTGGCCAACCGGCATTTACTGCGCCAGGCAATGACCGCGGCCGGCTTTAAAAATTATGCCCAGGAGTGGTGGCACTACACCTTCAAACCTGAGCCCCACCCCGACACTTACTTCGACATTCCCGTGCAATAACGGGCTGGAAATTTTATGTTTGCTGTGAAATACAACCCCGAATCCCAAGACCGTACCGCCTTGCTGCTGGATATTGCCAAGGCCCACGGCAGCCCCACCTTTGTGTATGACCTGGATGTTATCAGCCGCAATTACCGCGCTTATGCCGAGGCCATGGGCGAGCAACATTTAATTTGCTACGCGGTGAAAGCCAACGCCAATCTGGATGTGTTGCGCCATTTGGTGAGCCTGGGGTCAGGCTTTGATATTGTCTCTGGCGGCGAGTTAATGCGCGTGCTGCGCGCCGGTGGCGATGCCGGCAAGGTGGTGTTTTCCGGCGTGGGTAAAACCGATCAGGAAATTCGCTTCGCGCTTGGTGCGCGCATTAAATGTTTTAACGTGGAGAGTGAATCGGAGCTGCGCCGCATCAGCATGCTGGCCGTAGAAGAAGGGCGGGTGGCCAATATTTCGCTGCGCATTAACCCCGACGTAGACGCCGGCACCCACCCGTATATTTCAACGGGTTTGAAAGAAAATAAATTTGGCATTCCCATGGAGGAGGCGCGCGGGCTTTACGCCTTGGCGGGCGAGCTGCACAACCTGAAAGTGGTGGGTGTGGATTGCCACATAGGTTCACAGCTTACCGATCTCGGCCCGTTTAATGATGCACTCGAGCGGGTCTTGGCGCTGGTTGACGCGCTGCAAACCGATGGCATCAAGCTGCAACACATCGACATGGGCGGTGGTCTGGGCATTGCTTACAACGCCGAGCGCTTGCCCAGCAAAGCGGCCTACATCGGAATTTTTCGCGAGCGCATAGAGGCGCTCGGAATGCAGTTGATTATTGAGCCTGGCCGCTCTTTGGTGGCCGAGTGCGGCTCGCTTATTAGCGAAGTGATCTGCATTAAAGATACCCAAGGCAAACGCTTTGTAGTGGCCGATACCGCCATGAACGATAACCTGCGCCCGGCGCTTTATGGCGCCGAGCATCGCATCAGCGTGCTGCAAAGCCAGTGCCGCGAGCAGCCGCAATTGTGCGACTTGGTGGGGCCCGTGTGTGAAACCGCCGATACCCTTGCGAAAAAAATTCCTCTGGCCGTTGAAGAGGGCGACCTGCTGTTAATGCACGATGTAGGCGCCTATGGCTTTGCCATGAGTTCAAACTACAACGCGCGTCCACGGGCGGCCGAGGTGGTAATAAAAGGTGATGAATTTTCACTGGCGCGCCGGCGTGAAACCTTCGCCGATATGGTGGCCTGCGAAAACATGTACTGGAATCAATGATGGATATTGTCAATAAAACCCGCAATGCATTGGCGGGGCTTGCGTGTGTTTCTGCATTTTTAGGGGCCATGGCCTGCAGTGAAGGCCAGGTGGCACCCGAGGCACAATTGCGCGTGGGCGCAGAGCAACCGGCGGTGTATCAACCCCTGCTGGCGGGCAAAGCGCTTGGGCTTGTGGTGAATCAAACCTCGCGCGTGGGTGAGCGCCACCTGATTGATGTGCTTTTAAGCGAACAGCTGAGTGTTAAAAAAGTATTTGCGCTTGAGCACGGGGTGCGCGGCAACGTGGAAAACGGCGGCCATGTAAGTGGCGGTGTGGATGCGCAAACAGGCCTGCCAATTGTCTCTTTGTATGGCGGCAAGTATGGCCCTGATGCCAGTGATGTCAGCGATCTGGATTGGCTGGTATTTGATATTCAGGATGTGGGTGTGCGCTATTACACCTACATCAGCTCGTTGCATTATTTGATGCAGGCATGCGCCGATTTCGATGTGCCGCTGCTGGTGTTGGATCGCCCCAACCCCAATGGCGATCAAGTGGGCGGCCCGGTGCTTCAGCCCGAATTTAAAAGCTTTGTGGGCATGCACCCGATTCCCTTGGTGCACGGCCTGACGGTGGGTGAGCTTGCGCACATGATTAACGGCGAGGGCTGGCTTGATGGCGATAAAACCTGCGCGCTGACCGTGGTGCCGGTGGCCGGTTACCACAAGGCCATGCACTACTCACTGCCGGTGCGCCCATCGCCTAACCTGCCCAATGATTTGTCGGTGCGTTTATACCCCTCGCTCGGTTTTTTTGAGGGTACAGATGTGAGCATCGGGCGCGGTACTGATGCCCCGTTTCAAATTATCGGCCACCCGCAAGACACTGTGGGCGAGCTGTATTTCACCCCGGTGCCCAAACCTGGTGCCAGTGAAAACCCCAAGCATAAGGGCGTGCAATTGCGTGGTGATGCCATAGCGCTCACACCCGCCGAGGCCACCTTCACCATTGATTATGTGGTGAGCTGGTACCAGCGGCTGGGGCTTGCCCCTGAGGCGTTTTTTAATCGTGCGGCGTTTTTTGACAAGCTGGCCGGTACCGATGCCCTGCGCAAGGCCATTGTGAGTGGCGCCACAACAGAGGCCATAGAAAGCAGTTGGGCAGCCGACATAGCCGCCTTCAAACAGCAGCGCGCGCCTTATTTGCTCTACCCGGAAAATTAACGTGCGGCATATAGATAACATTCTTGCGCGCCAGCCGGCGCACCGGTTGATGTCTGTTGATTGCCTGCGCGGGCTGGCCATTGCCGCCATGGTGGTGGTGAACAATCCGGGCAGTTGGTCTTATGTGTACGCGCCTCTGGCGCACGCCACCTGGCACGGCTGGACGCCCACCGATGTGATCTTCCCGCTGTTTTTATTTGTGGTGGGGGTGTCTATTGTGCTGGCCAACGGGCGCGCGGAACATTTCCCCAAACCCGGCGCCGGCCACTGGAGCCGGGCGGCAAAGTTGTTCGGCCTGGGGCTTTTTCTGGCGCTGTTTTATATACAAACCTTTAACCCGGATTTCAACTGGTGGCGCGATCAACTGCTGCAGGTGCGTTGGTTGGGCGTGTTGCAACGCATTGCCCTTGTGTATATCGCAAGCTGCTATTTGGTGTGGTTGCTCGATAAGCGCGGGCTGATAATTGCCACGCTGCTGCTATTGGCGCTGCCTTACGCCATGATGTTGTGGGTGCCCTATGCCGATGCCCAGGGGCAGGTGTATCGCGGGGTGTTAGCACACGGCAATCACTTTTCCGCCTGGCTCGATCAATGGGTGTTGGGCAGTGCGCACGTGTATTACAAAACCGCCACGCCCTTTGCCTTCGACCCGGAGGGCTTGCTCACCACCTTGCCGGCCATCGCCAGTTGCCTGCTGGGTGTGCTGGCGGGCTTGCAGTGGCGAGCAACCCCATCGCACGAGGCCCTGGGCCTTGTGCGCCGCTGGCTGCTGTTGGGCGCGCTGTTGTTGGCGGCAGGCCAGCTGGCGCACCTTTGGGTGCCCATTAACAAAGCGCTCTGGACGCCCAGCTTCGTGGCAGTGTGCGCCGGTGTGTCTTACATTTTATTGGCACTGTGTTATTACCTTTGTGATGTGCGCCAGTGGCGGCGGCCCTTTGCGCCGCTTGTGGTATTTGGTGTGAATGCCATTGCGCTGTTTATGCTTGCGGGCGTTGTGGGGCGCTTGCTGGTGATGATTCCCGTAGGGGACATGAGCGCCAAGCAGGCCATTTTCAGCCAGTGGCTTGCGCCTTTGCTTGGCAATTACCCGGCCTCACTCACGTTTTCACTGCTGTGCCTGCTATTGTTTTACGCAGCCATGTGGCAATTATTTAAACGGGGCATTATTTGGAAGGTGTAAATGCTCGCTGAGCTTATTCAAACCTTGCGCGCCCAACTGCCCGCCGAGTGCCTGTTAACCGAGCCCGAGCAGCGGGTGGCGTTTGAGTGTGATGCGCTGTCGGTCTATACGGCCTTGCCGGGGCTGGTGGTGCTGGCGCGCTCCGAGGCCGATGTTGTTGCCGTGGTAAAAGCCTGTGCAACACACAAGGTGCCGCTGGTTAGCCGCGGTGCCGGTACCGGGCTGTCGGCCGGTGCACTGCCGCACCCAGATGGCGTGCTGCTGGTTACCGCGCGCATGAACCGCATTTTATCGCTGAATGCCCAAACCCTTACGGCGCGCGTGCAGCCGGGTGTCATTAATGCGCGCATCTCCGAGGCTGCGCAGAGCCACCAGTGTTATTACGCGCCCGACCCATCATCACAAATTGCCTGCTCTATTGGTGGCAATGTGGCCGAAAATGCCGGCGGTGTGCACTGCCTGAAATACGGCGTTACCGTGAACAATGTGATTGGCGCGCGCGTGGTGAATGCCAGCGGCCAGCTGGTGGAGCTGGGCGGCCAAACCGCAGCCCAGCCGGGCTTTGACTTGTTGGCCTTGGTGCACGGTTCCGAGGGCTGCCTGGGGGTAGTGACCGAAATTACCCTGCGGCTCACGCCCCTGCCCGAAACTACCCGCACCTTGCTGGCGGAATTTTCCGACGTGCGCAGTGCCTGCGATGCGGTATCTGAAGTGATTGCCAGCGGTGTCATTCCGGCGGCCCTTGAAATGATGGACGCGCTGGCCATTCGCGCCACCGAGGCCTTTTGCCAGCCGGGCTACGGCGCCGAGGCGCAGGCCGTATTGTTGGTGGATCTGGATGGCGACCCGGCCGAGGTGCGCGTGGAATGCGAGCTTACCCGCGAGCTGCTCACGCGCGCCGGCGCCCGGCAAGTGCGCGAGGCCAGTACCGAGGCCGAACGGCTGCGCTGGTGGAAGGGCCGCAAAAGTGCCTTCCCGGCCATCGGGCGCCTGAGCCCGGATTACTATTGCATTGATGGCACAGTGCCGCGCGGCAAAATTGGCGATCTGCTCGATTTTATTGGCCAGGCGGCACTGCGTTATCAATTGCAGGTGGCCAACGTGTTTCACGCAGGCGACGGCAACTTACACCCCATTATCATGTTTGATAACAGCAAGCCCGGTGAGCTTGCGCGCACCGAGCAGTTGGCCGGTGAAATTCTGGAGGCTTGCATTGCCGCTGGCGGCACCATTACCGGCGAGCACGGTGTGGGCGTTGAAAAAATTCGCCAGATGGCCAGCCAGTTTTCCGAGCCTGAAATTGCCCAGTTGCTGGCGCTGAAAGCGGCGCTGGATGAACACAACCTGCTCAACCCCGATAAACTGATTCCCTCGCTCGCGCGTTGCCGCGAGTACCGACTGTTGAAACAACAATGACCGATCAAAGTTTGAGCCTCTGCTCGGCGGTGAACCACGCCATTACCCGGCGCATTAATGGCGACCTTTTGGCGTTGCGCCTGCGTGGCGGTGGTACCCGTGTTGCCCCTTTGCCCGAAGCGCTCGATTGCAGCGGCCACACGGGCATCATGAGCTATCAACCCGAAGAGCTGGTAGTGCGCGTGCGCGCCGGTACCCGGCTGCGCAAATTGCAATCGGTGTTGCTGGCGCAAGGCCAACAGCTGGCGGCGGATATTCCGGTGCCGGGGCCGGCCAGCACCGTGGGTGGTGCCATTGCCATGGGCACCGATGGCCCCGGGCGCTTTTACGGCAACGCGCTGCGCGATGCGGTGTTGGGTTGCCAGCTGATTAACGGCCAGGGTGAGCGGGTAACCTTTGGCGGGCAGGTAATGAAAAATGTTGCCGGCTACGATGTGCCGAGGCTACAAGTGGGCGCGCGCGGCACCTTGGGGTTGCTGCTTGATGTGTCGCTCAAAGTGGTACCGGTGCCGGAGGCGAGCCTTTCGTTTAGTGAGGCCATAAGCCCCCAGCACTTGAGCGCGCGCTGGCTACAGCTACACGCGTTACGGCCGTTTTTGCGCAGCGCCCTTTACGATGGCAGCCACTTGCACTTTGTGTTGGCCGGGCGCGCACAGGCGCTCACAGCAAAGGTGAGTGCAGCAGGGCTTGGTGCACACCGCAGCAGTTTTAACTGGGGCGATGTAGCGGCCTGGCAGCTGCCTGTTTTTACCGGCGAAAGTTTGGCCTGTATGGTGTTGCCCGCGCCCTTGCCCATGGATATGTACCAGCCACAGTGGCTGCTCGATTGGGCGGCCACCCGCGTGTGGGTGGCCAATGGTAACCATCGGGCGCTCGCGCAACTGGCCGCCAGTTTAGGGGGCTTTTTGCAGGTGCTGCGGGGGCCTGCCGTTCCAAATCTTGGCCCGGGTCAGGTGCATTGGCACCGGCAAATCAAGGCGGCTTTTGACCCGCACAATATTTTTAACCCGGTAATTTTTCACACGCATTTCCAGGCGGCCTCGCCCCTGGATGAGGGGGCCGCGTGCAGGTCAATCTAGTTGAAAACCTGTTGACCGAAGCCCGGCAAGACAAGGCGCAAGCGGTGCTGAATGCCTGTGTACACTGCGGCTTTTGTACTGCCACTTGCCCCACCTACCTGCACACCGGCAACGAGCTAGACAGCCCCCGTGGGCGTATTTATCTCATTAAAAACATGCTTGAAACTGGTGAGGCGAGTGAAGTGACCCAAACCCATCTGGATCGCTGCCTGACCTGCCAAAGTTGTGAAACCACCTGCCCATCGGGTGTGGAATATCACGCGCTCTTGGCCATCGGGCGCGAGACGGTAGATAAGCTCGCGCCTGCCAATCGCGTGCGGGCAGCCAGCCGCTGGTTGATCAGAAAGTTAATGTTAAACCGCCCCCTGGTATTCGGCGCCTTTCGCATTGCCCGCGCACTGCGTGCGCTAGTGCCGGCCGCGCTTGCCCGCACCTGGTTGCCGCGCACGCGTTTCGATGCCGATTGGGATTACCCTGCACGCGGTGATCAGGGCGTTGAACAAGAGCAGGTAAGGCCTGCCTTTACCCGCAAAGTGCTGGTGCAAAGCGGCTGTGTGCAGCCGGCGTTGCGGCCCGATACCGACCGGGCGCTGGCCATTGTGCTGGCCTATTTTGGTGTGGATGTCGAGTTCGTCACCGGCGCCGGTTGTTGCGGCGCGCTCAATAGCCACACCGGCGATGAGCCAGCCGCACGCGCGCAGGCACTGCAGAATTTAAGCGCCTGGGAAGCCCTGCTTGCCGCACAAAAAGAAGCCGAGGTGCTGGCTATTGTGTCAAGCGCCAGCGGGTGCGGAGCACAGCTGGCCGATTACCCGAATTTGCTAATGGACGACGCGGGCGCACAAGCCCGAGCGCGCACATTGTGCAGCCTGCTGCGTGACCCGGCGGAACTCGTGTGGTGGTTAATGGAGCAGTCGCCCCAGACGGCATTGCCGGATTTAACGGGTGAAAATTTGAGTTTTCATTGCCCTTGCACTTTGCAGCACGCCTTAAAACTTTCCGGGCGGGTTGAGCAAATTTTCGCGCGCATGGGTGTCAGTTTACCCGCCGTTGAAGACAGCCACCTGTGTTGTGGTTCTGCCGGCAGTTATTCGTTGCTGCAGCCGGCCATGGCGCGCACCCTGCGCGACGACAAGCTCGACAAGCTATTGGCCAGCGAGCCCGCGCAAATCATCACCGCCAATGTGGGCTGCCAGTTGCACCTGCAAGGGGGAACCGAAAAGCCTGTGCGCCATTGGTTGGAGATTTTGGCAGAGGCTATGGATGGGTGACGGTTGCTAGTTGACAGTTGACAGTTGACAGTTGACAGTTGACAGTTGACAGTTAAAAGCGAAAAGCGAAAAGCGAAAAGCGAAAAGCGAAAAGCGAAAAGCGATGGCGTTGTGCGTTGATAGAGCCTTCGTGTGTCACACTGTTTCAGGATGGGGTAGTGCCCAAAATAAAAAGCCCGCTGAATTTCGCGGGCTTTTTTGTGTGGGGTTTGTAAAAAAGTTTCTAGTTTCTAGCTTGCGGCCTCGGCTTGTTGCAGGGCCAGGCGTAAAAAGCCGTTGGCGTTTTCGAGTGCGCGTTGGGCTTCGTTGCGGGGCAGGCCTGACAGAATCATCATGATGGCAAGTTTGGCGTTGTGCTCGCACTGGCTCAAGGTGGCGTCGGCTTCCTCGAGTGTGGCGCCGGTGGCCTCCATGACAATACGGCGGGTGCGCCCCACCAGTTTTGCGTTGGTGGCTTTTACATCCACCATCAGGTTGTAAAAACTTTTACCCTGGCGAATCATGGCGGCGGTGGTGAGCATATTGAGCACCAGTTTTTGTGCAGTACCGGCTTTCATGCGGGTAGAACCCGTGAGAATTTCCGGGCCCACTTCAGGCAGCAGGGCGATGTCTGCCTCGTTGGCAATTTGTGCCACGCGGTTGCAGCTCAGGGCCACGGTGGTGCAGCCGAGTTTGCGGGCGTAGCGCAGGCCACCAATCACATAGGGCGTGCGGCCGCTGGCGGCAATGCCCACCACCACATCATTGGCACTCAGGTTGATGCCTTTTAAATCCGCTTCGCCGAGTTCCGGGTTGTCTTCGGCGCCTTCCTGGGCGCGGTAGATGGCGGGTTCGCCGCCGGCAATCAACGCCACCACCTGGCTTTCATCTGTGCCGTAGGTGGGCGGGCATTCCACGGCGTCGAGAATGCCCAGCCGGCCACTGGTGCCTGCGCCCATGTAAACCAGGCGCCCGCCGTTGTTAAAGGCGGCCACTATGGCATCTACCGCTTCGGCAATTTGCGGCAATACCGCGCGCACGGCGGCGGGCACTTCGGCATCGGCATCGTTAATCTTTTTCAAGATTTCCTGGGTGGGCAGCAGGTCGATGTCTTGGGTGTTGGGGTTGCGTGCTTCGGAGGCCAGGCCCCCCAACTCGTGTATTAATTCAGGGTTCATTCACTGTTAGCCGTAGGTTGGGTGCAAAGTAAATAGCGCCGGCCACGGTGTTCTCAGAGGCGCCAGTGGCACCTGCGAGCCGGAGCGGCACTTGGTTAAGCGTAGCGCGGGCAAACCAGGCGAAGGCCATGGCCTCCAGGTAGTCGGGGTTCACGCCGAGGTGTTCACTGCTGTAGGTGGCGCGCTTGGTGCGCTGGGTGAGCCGCTCCATGAGCAGTTGGTTGTGGGCACCGCCGCCGCACACCACCAGGTCGCCAGGCGGGAGCCCGGCCAGCGCCTGTGAAACGCAGGCGGCGGTAAATTCAGTTAGCGTGGCCTGCACGTCGGCGGCGGCCAGATTGCGGCCATCGAGGTGGCGCGCCAGAAAGTCTGCGTTGAATAACTCGCGCCCGGTACTTTTGGGCGGCGGCTCCTGCACAAAAGGGGTAGCCATAAATGCCGCCAGCAAGGCGTCATCTACGCGCCCGGTGCGGGCCCAGTCACCACCGGCATCGTAGTCGTAGCCGCGCTGTTGTTTTATCCAGCCGTCCATCAATACATTGCCCGGGCCCACGTCAAAGCCGCCCATTACCCGCTCGCCTTCAAGGTGGGTCAGGTTGGCCATGCCGCCCAGGTTCAATACATAGCGGTGCCCGTGGGTGGCAAACAGTTGTGCGTGAAAGGCCGGCGCAAGGGGCGCGCCCTGGCCACCGGCGGCCACATCGGCGCGGCGGAAATCCGTGACGGTGGTGATACCGGTTTGGCGGGCAATGCGGTTGGCATCGCCAATTTGCAGGCTGTTGGCAAAGGGGCCAGTGGGGTAATGGGCCAGGGTTTGGCCGTGGCTGCCAATGGCGATAACGCGGTCTTTGCGGGTGATCAGTTGGTTGGCGGCATCGGCAAATTGCAGCCCCAGTTGGGCGTCTATGGCGCACAGTTCGGGCAGGCTCAGGTGTTGTTCATCGAGCACGCGCAGCAGGCGCTCGCGCAGCTGATCGTGCAGCGGAGCATAGTGGTGGCGCACCAGCTCGCACTGTTGATCGTTGATGTTCACCAATACGGCGTCTATGCCGTCGAGACTCGTGCCTGACATCAGGCCAATGTATAAACCGTCCACTAAAACCTCAGCTAAATTGATGGCGCTGGCGCGCCAGGGTGCAGGCACCGTCGAGCGCGGTACCTTTGGGCGCCACTAATTTAGCGCGTAGGTCGGGAGACAGTAAATCACTCATGTTCTGCGCCAGGCCTCCGAGCAAGGTGATGGGCAGGTCTTGATCGCCCGAGGCTGCGCGAATCAGTTGCTCTACTTCACTGGCGGTTTTGCGGGCAATTTTTTGTGCCAGTGGGCAATAGGGCAGAAACTCGAATACCGCCGGTGCCAGGGCTGCATATTCTTTGGGGCCGGCCTGGCTTAACCAGCGCAGTATGGCCGCACGCTCACGGCCCACCTGTTCTACCACATGGCGCGATAGTTTGGTTTGCGGCTCGCCGTGCAAATCCAGTTCCCATAGCAGTGCGCGCACGGCACTTTTGCCCACCGCCGCACCGCTGCCTTCATCGCCTACGGCCAGGCCCCAGCCACCAACCTGGGTGATCTTGCCGTCGGCCGACAGGCGCATGGCCACAGACCCTGTGCCTACGGCCACCATCACCATAGGCTCACCGGCGCCCGCGCCCAGGAGCGAGGTTTGCGCATCGGTGGTGATGTGCACGCTGGCGTAGCCTGCATTGGTGAGTGCGGTGTGTACCGCTTGGGCGGCGTCTGACTTGCCAGCGCCGGCAAGGCCCGCGGCTAAATGTACCTGTTCAGGCGTAAGGCCCGCCTCGGTGAGCAGCTGGTGACACACGTCTTGCACGGTGGCTATGGCCTGGGTGAGATCGTTGGTGAGCGAGGCCGCGCCTGCGCGCCGCTCGCACAGGGTGCCGTCACTGTTACACAGGCGCGCGACGCACTTGGTGGCGCCGCCGTCTACTCCCAGGTAGTAGTGGCTCATGCCAGGGCCTCTTGGGTGTTGCTGTTGTGGGCTTGGGTTTGCGCCGGTTTGCCCAGGCAGCACAGGCCAAAGGCGATAAGGGTGCCAATGCACAGCTGCCAGGGGAATGCCATGGGGGCAATGTAATCTTGCAGGGCGAAAGCTTCTATGAGCCAGGGTTGCATGACCAGCGGCGTACAAAAGCCGCCGATGAGTGCGGCAGTCACGCTCATGCCATTGCCGCGCCCGGTGAACAGGGCGGTAAAGAAGACGCCCAGCAGGCCCGAATAGGCAAATACCATTACCGAAAGCGCAAAGGGCAGCAGCGGCAGCTGGCTGACCTGTTGCCAGTAAAAGCACAGAATCGCCATGCCCGACAGCGCCGCAGCAACGGCAATCATGGCCAGGCGGCCTACGCGCACCATCTGGGCATCGCTCGGCTGTTGTTTGCGTTTGGCCGCCCACGGGCGGTAGAAATCTTCGGTAATCACCGAGGCCATGGAGTTCAGGCCCGAGGTTAAGGTGGAAAGTGCAGCGGCAATCACACCAATCACCACCAGCCCGCGTACGCCGCCTGGCAATTCGTTGAGCACAAATTGCATAAACACGGTGACATCGGCGCTGTTTTGCAGCACGCCCTGGCTTGCGCCCATGAGGTCTGGCCGCTGGTAGTACACATACAAGAGCATGCCAATGCCCATGAACAGTGCCATGACCGGAATCACCATCAACACGCTCCAAAGCATGGCGCGCGCGCCCTCAAGGCTTGAGCGGCAGGTGAGCACCCGCTGGGTGACATCCTGATCCAGGCCGAAGGCGGCCACGTTCAGCAATACGAAGCCTGTAAAGGTAGCCCACAGGGTGAAAGGGTCTGTGAGGTCGAAGCGCCAGTCGATCAGCTCAAGCTTGGAGCCGCTGCCATCGGTGGGGTTGGCCAGCGCCGTGAGAATTTCGCCGCTGCTCACCGGGATGTACCACATCAATACACAAAACACGGCAATGGCTGCGCCCACGTACACAAAGCACTGGATCACATCGCTTTGAATTACCGAACTTACGCCGCCAAACACCGTCTGCCCGAGGCTGACAATGGCGAGCATCACCACGGCAAGCACCACGTGGTCGGCCTGAATATCGCCAAATAACAGCATGGAAACGGCAATGGCCGCCATATACAGGCGCGCGCCGCTCGCAAAAATTCGGCCCAGCAAATAAACGCCGCCGGCCTTGCGCTTGGCGTTGGCACCGAAGCGGTTTTGCAAAAGCTCATACACGGTGGTGACGCGCTGCTGATAAAACAGGGGAATCAAAAAGCGCGCCACAATCAGGGCGGCAATCACGGCACCAAGATTGGTAAAGATGTAGCTGAAATCGCTGCGGTAGCCGAGATCCGGCCCGCCCAGAAAGGTGGCCGCCGATTGGGTGGTGGCAAGGGTGGAGATGGCCACCATCCACACGGGCATGGCATTGCCCGCCAGAAAGAAGTCGCGGCTGTTCTGGCTGTTGCGCAGGCTGAAGTAGTAGGCGGTAGCGCCCAGAATAAGGCCGTAGATGGCAAATACAGCCCAGTCTGGGCCGGTAAGTGTGAGATTCATCGTTATTGTGGTCGCTCGTTGGCACTGCTGGGTTAGGAAATGATTAAAAATATATTATTCCTAATCATGGTTTATATTGATATCATTTATTCTAAACAAAGGCAAAGGTTTGCCCATCGGTTGCGCCGATATTTCACCTGGCCCACGCTTGGGGTACATTGTCGGGCTGGGGCCTGCGAATGTCAGCAACACCGCGCCTGCCTTTGCCAAATAAGCCTAATAAAGCGGTGGCCCAAGCCGCCTGCGCAATGAAAAGTGGAACTAAGTATGGGTTGTATTGCAAAAATTCGCGCGATGCGTGAATCCATGTCGAGCCATGAGCGACGCATTGCAGATTTCTTGCTGGAAAACGCCACCGGAATTCGCGACCACAGCTCTAAAACGCTGGCCAGCGATATTGGCGTTTCACAATCGAGTGTGGTGAAGTTCAGCCAGAAGCTCGGCTATACAGGCTACAGCGATTTGAAGCTGGCGCTCACCGAAGCTGCCGCGCGTACGGCAGTGTTGCCCAAGGCCATTCATGGCGATATTTCTGCCAGTGACGACATCGCCACCGTGGCGCAAAAGCTGGTGGCGCGCAAATCCAGCTCGCTCACAGAAACCGTGGCCATTAACCGCGAAGATGTGTTGCAGTCTGCCATTGATTCACTGGCCCGCGCCCAGCGCATTCTGATTGCCGGGGTGGGCGCTTCCTCTCTGGTGGCGCGCGACTTTGGCTACAAGCTGATGAAGCTGGGTAAAAATGTGTTGGTGGAATCAGACACCCACGTACAGGTGGCCAATGCCGCCACCTTGCACCCCGGCGATCTGGTGTTTGCCATTTCGGAATCGGGCATGACCCAGGATGTATTGCGCGTGGCCACCACGGGTTTGCAGCAAGGTGCCGAGGTAATTTCCCTAACGCGCTTCACCCGCAACTCGCTGGTAGAGCTTGCCGGCATCAACCTGTTTTGCATGGCCGATGAGGCCGGTGCGCGCAGCTCCTCAATATTGGCCCGCACCGCGCAGCACATGATCACCGATTTGTTGTTTATTTTGATGTCGCAACGCGATGAACAGGCCCAGGAATTGTTTGAGCGCTCGCGCAAGGCGGTTCAGGTGTTCCGTCAGGGCTAGGTTACTCGCCAATATCTTCGTGCCAGAGCGCCGGATGCGCGCTGATAAACGCCCGCATCAGGGCGATGCATTCGGCGTTGTTAAGTACCTCCAGCTGCACGCCGCGGGCGCGTAGCTGGGTTTCATCCCCCATGAATGTCTCGTTTTCACCGATGATTACCCGGCCGATGCCGTACAGCAAGATGGCACCGCTACACATAGGGCAGGGCGATAGGGTGGTGTAGAGCGTGCTCTGGCGGTACACGGCTGCGGGTTGCCGGCCGGCGTTTTCAAGCGCATCCATCTCACCGTGCAAAATGGCGCTGCCTTTTTGCACGCGCCGGTTGTGGCCGCGGCCAATAATTTGCCCACCGTGTACCAGCACCGAACCAATGGGGATGCCCCCTTGGTCGCGCCCGCGAATGGCTTCATCTATGGCGGCGCGCATGAATTTATCCATCGCGATCAGGCTCTTGTGCCGCGTTCTGAAGGCTGGCTTCCGGTTTCTTCATCAGGCCGTATTTTTGCCAAAGCGCATCGAGAGTGCCCTGCGCTTGCAGGCGCTTGATGAAGTTGTCTAGCTCCGAAGGGGCGGGCCTGGTGCCTGCGCGTATGAGCGCGCAGTGCTGGTAGCGTTGATCGAATTTCTCTGAAATCAGCAGCTGCGATTGGAGTTCCGGTTGGCTCGCGAGCTGTTGGAATAAATACGATTGGGTAACCACCGCCACATCCACCCGGCCCGATAGCACCATGCGAATGCTGCCGGCGTTGCTGTCTATGAGGTTGATGGTGAACTGCTCGTGCAGGTAGTTTGGGTCTGCATTGAAGTTGGCAAAGCGGTAGTGGTAGCCGCGAATGCCCACCAGGCGTTTGTCTTGCAAATTATCGAAGTAATCCTGGCCTCGCCCGGGCAAGGCCTGTGCGATGTAGCGCTCGCCGCCGCTCAGGTAAGGGCTAGAGCTGTTGATGGCGTAGTTATTCCAGCCCCAGGTTTTATTTTCAAACAGCAGCATGTCGAAGCGGTTGGCCTCGAACTCCTTGTAACGCTGGGCGGGTTTGGTGGGCACAAACACAAAGTGGTAGCGGTTTTGCACCAGGTTCAGCGCCTCAATCAACTCCAGCGTCAGGCCGGAGGCTTCGCCCTCGGGTGATATTTCAACAAAAGGCGCGAATTGGTAGCCGCCTACGCGCACCTCGGTGGGCGCGCTGTTGGCCATGCAGGGGGCGGCTGCGAGCATTAGCGAAAGGGTCAGAAAAATTGAGGCCTTCATCGTAAGCGAGCAGAGGCTCATGGCGGTTACATCCTCATACAAGTGCTTTAAGCATAGCCGCTGGCGCCCATTGAACAAGGCTGCGCCCGCCTTGGGCTACACTTGGGTGTGCTTGGCCGCAGCTCTGCGCCCTTTGCATTGGCCCACAGGGAACCCTATGACTTTTGAAGAATTAAAGCTGCTGCCCGGCGCCCAGCTGGAGCTCGATTTCAATGTGGCGCACGGGCGGCGCGAAGCCAGCCGCCTGATTGGCTATGTGGTGGGGCGCTGCATACTGGTAACGCCGCCGGTGTTGCCCGCCGGTGCCGCGGAACTCCCCAAGCGCGGCCTTGTTGAAGTGCACCTTTACTCCGAGCACCTCAATTGCGCCATATTATTCAGCGCCCAGATCACAGGCCTGATCGAGCAACCCGTGCCCATGCTGTGTTTGGGGTACCCCGCATTTATTGCCCAGGATGAAAGCCGCAAGGCTACCCGGGTGGCCACCTCCCTTGCTGCCAACATCCGCCACGGTGAGCTTGATGTGGCGGGCACCATTGTGGATTTAAGTGTATCTGGCTGCCGGTTAGAGGCGGGCCAGGCGCTCGGTGGGCCGGGCACAAGCCTGACCCTAGCTACCACTTTGGCCCTTGAAGCCGCAGAGCGGCGCGTGAAAGTGGCGGCCACCGTACGTGGTGTATTGGGTCAGCCAGATGACGAGCACGACTGCTTCAGCTACGGGCTTTCCTTTGATGCCTTAAACGATGCCGGTAAGGCGCTGTTGGCAGAATTCATTGCCCAGCAGGCTGGGGCCGGCCACTAGCCCGCGCAATAAGCAAGCTGCAATTTTGTAACCCTCGCCAAAGGCCGGCACTCATTCAGTGCCGCCTGGTTGTGTACCTTGGTACCAGCTGCACCCCTGATTCCGGGGCAATTATCCCTTTTGCCACGGGAAAGCCCGCGGCTGTTTCACGGCGCCTGTTAACCTGAATTAGACTCGCCCCACAGGCCCTAGGGCAAAAGGATGAATTCAACGAGGGAATTACAATGGCGCGAGTAACCATGAGCACCGGCGGCCTAGTTTTTGGCAATGGTGCAGATTTCGAAGACGAGCGCGAACGCGCCCCAAGTTCAGACAGCGGCCAGCCGCTGCACATGATTTTAATGGGCGACTACTCGGGCCGGGGTAGCCGGGGCGTGCTGGATTTAAGCAGCCTGGGCGAGCGCCCGCTTAGGGAAGTGAACCGCGATAACCTGGATGAGGTGTTTTCCGCCTTAAAAGTACAGCTGGCCCTGCCAGGTTGTGCCACCCCCTTGGGTTTTGAGCTGCCCGATGACCTGCACCCGGATACCCTCTATACCCGCATGCCGCTGTTTGCCCGGCTGCGTGAATTGAAGGCGCAACTGGCAAATCCTCTGCAGTTTGAGCAGGCCGCAGCCGAGATTGCCCGCATGCAAAGCGCCACAGACGCATCCGATACGGCCGCTGTGGCCATACCTGCCGATTTGTTTGAGCGAAAATCCGGCCGGCTACCGGAAGGTGAGCAGGATGTGTCTGCCTTGATTGCACAAATTGTGGCGCCCTTTGTCGAGCCCAAGGCCGACCCACGCCAAAGTGAGTTGATGAACACCCTGGATTTGGCCGCCAGCGATGCATTGCGCGGGCTGCTGCACACGGGTTTTTTCCAGCGTCTTGAGGCCAATTGGCGCAGCCTGGAGCTGCTGGTCAGGCGCCTGGAAACAGGCCGCAACTTAAAGCTGTTTTTGCTGGATGTAAGCGAGGCCGAGGTGCGTGCTGATTTCGCCGCCTCCAACGATATTACCCAATCGGCCCTGTACCAGAGGTTGGTGACCAGCTTCCAGGTGCCCGGCGCCACGCCCTATTCGGTGCTGGTGAGCGACATCACCCTCACAGATAACCCGGCCGACGTGCGGGTGGCTGCGGGCCTTTCGGCGCTGGCAGTGTATGGCGATGCCATTGCCTTGGTGAGCGGCCACGAGCGCATTGCCGGCTGCGCAAGCCTTGCGGCAACGCCGGACGTGGAAGACTGGGCCCACCCAGTGGATGAGGAGTTTGCCAAGCTGTGGGCCGTGTTGCGCAACGAGCCCCAAAGCGATTCACTGCTGGTGGCTGCCCCCCGATTTTTAGTGCGCCTGCCCTATGGTGAGCGCACGTCACCCATTGAGAGCTTTGATTTTGATGAGCTTGGCCCGGGCGACAACCATCGCCACTACCTGTGGGGCGCGGGGGCTGTGCTGGCGGCGCTGTTGATTGGCCAGTCTTTTAACCGCAATTTTTGGGATTTCTCCACAGGGCTTGTGACCCGCGTGCCCGATCTCGCCCTGCACGTATACCGCGATGCCCTGGGCGACACCCAAATCACCCCGGCGGCAGAAATCTACATGACCGATGCCACAGCCAGTGCATTGCGCCAAGCGGGGCTTTGCCCCCTGCGCTCGGTGAAAGGGGAGGCGGCGGTTTTGATGCCCAGTTTTGCTTCGCTATCGGCCGCCGGGCACCCGGTGCTGGCCGTGATCTCGGCTTAAGGTTGGCGGGGCTGTGTGAGGGATTTCTGCACAGCCTCGCTGCAATCTGCATAAAAATTTCACTTTGTATTTAAAAATAGGCAGGGAAGTTCAAATCGGCTCCGTTTGCGGGGCTATTTAGGCGAAAAGTGCCCGGTTGGGCTAGCTATACTCTTCAGTCTCTGCGCGCATGATTGCGCCCACTGAACAGGAGGAGTAAGCAATGGCAGATTTATTCGAAAACCCCATGGGTTTAGACGGCTTTGAGTTCGTAGAATTCGCCGCCAAAGAAAAGGGCATATTAGAGCCCGTACTGGATATTCTGGGTTTCACCCACGTGGCAAACCACCGCTCCAAGGATGTGACCTTGTGGCGCCAGGGCGGCATTAACTTTGTGGTGAACTACGAGAAAAAGCACCCCTCTGCTTACTACGCTGAAGAGCACGGCCCCTCGGCCTGCGGCATGGGCTTTCGCGTAAAAGACGCCCACAAAGCCTACGCCCGCGCACTGGAACTGGGTGCACAGCCGGTAGATGTACCCACCGGCCCCATGCAGCTGCGCCTGCCCGCTATTCGCGGCATTGGCGGCGCCATCTTGTATTTGATCGACCGCTATGAAGAGGGCGCGTCTATCTACGACATCGATTTCGAGTTTATCGAAGGTGTGGATCGCCACCCGGAAGGTTGTGGCTTCAAGATCATCGATCACCTCACCCACAATGTGTACCGTGGCCGTATGGCCTACTGGGCCGAATACTACGAGAAGCTGTTTAACTTCCGCGAAATCCGCTACTTCGATATCAAAGGCGAATACACAGGCCTCACATCGAAAGCGATGACCGCGCCCGATGGCAAAATCCGTATTCCGCTGAACGAAGAAGCCGGCGGCAATGGCCAGATTGAAGAGTTCCTGATGGCCTATAACGGCGAAGGCATTCAGCACATTGCGTTTTCTTGTGACGACCTGCCGGGTTGCTGGGATCGCCTGAAAGCGCGCGGCATGCGCTTTATGACCCCGCCACCTGAAACCTACTATGAAATGCTTGAAGAGCGTTTGCCCGGCCACGGCGAGCCAGTAGACGAGCTGAAAAAGCGCGGCATTCTGATGGATGGCTCCGTTGAGGCCGGCGACCCGCGCCTGTTGCTGCAGATTTTCTCTGAAAACCTGGTGGGCCCGATTTTCTTCGAGTTCATCCAGCGCAAGAAAGACGAAGGTTTTGGCGAGGGCAACTTTAAAGCGCTGTTTGAATCCATGGAGCGCGACCAAATCCGCCGCGGTGTACTGAAAGCCGACGAAAAGGCCTGATCACCCGCAGCACACCCAAGGCGAAGGCAAACCCTTCGCCTTTTTTGTGGGCGCAAAAAAGGCTAGTCTGCACGCAATCCGATTGCGTACACCACTGCGGGATCTTTACACATTGCAGGAGTATCTATGAAAACCTTGATCATCAGCGCCAGCCAGCGCGCCGATTCACAAAGCAGCCGCATTGCGGGCCTGCTGAACACTCGCTACTTTAACAACAGCGCCGACCTGTTAGATTTAGCCGCCAAGCCCCTGCCCGAGTGGGACGGCACAGGCTTTGACCGCGACGATGTCAAAGCTGTAAAAGCGCGCGCCCTTGCCGCCGATGCACTGGTGTTGGTGGTGCCCGAGTGGAACGGCATGGCGCCGTCTGCTGTTAAAAACTTTTTCCTGTGGTGCGGCGCGGCGGAGCTGGCGCACAAGCCTGCGCTGTTGGTGGGAGTTTCGGCGGGCACAGGCGGTGCCTATGTGATTAACGAAATGCGCACCAGCAGCTACAAGAATTCGCGCCTGCTGTATTTGCCAGAGCACTTGCTGATGCGCGATGTGGAAAATCTGTGGGTGAATGACACGCCCACCAAGTCTGATACCTACCTAAGCGAGCGCACCCGGTATGCGGTGAATTTGCTTGAGGCCTACGCCAAGGCGCTGGCGCCTGTACGCAAGCAGGCCCTGGAGACTATGGGAGCCTTTACCAACGGTATGTCATAATCGCCGGGTCCAGGGCGGCGCAAGGCCGCCTTGTTAACTACCGGAGAGACCATGAAAGCGCTCGTGATTACCGCTGTACTCTGTGCCCTGTGCACTGCGGCACAGGCCGACTCCCTTGATCGCGCCAAAGCCCTCACCCAAAAATACCCAATTGTAGATGGCCACATAGATGTGCCTTACCGCCTGCAAGAGGCCTGGGCCGACGTCACCAAGGCCACGCCCAATGGCGATTTCGACTACCCGCGCGCCAAGGCCGGCGGGCTAGACGCGCCGTTTATGTCTATTTATATTCCCGCCTCTTTAGAGGGCAAAGGGGCCAAGGCGCTGGCCGATGTATTGATTGATCAGGTTGAAGCCATTGTGTACCGCGCGCCCGACAAATTTGCCATTGCGCGCACCGCCGCCGACATTCGCGCCAACCACAAAGCCGGAAAAATTTCCCTGCCGCTGGGTATTGAGAATGGGGCTGCCATTGAAGGCGACCTGAAAAATGTTCAACACTTTTATGATCGTGGTGTGCGCTACATTACCCTTACCCACTCAAAGTCTAACCACATATCAGATTCCTCCTACGATAAAAGTAGGCTCTGGCAGGGCCTGAGCCCCTTCGGTGTGGCCATGGTGCAAGAGATGAACCGCTTAGGGATTATGGTTGATGTATCCCACGTATCCGATGCCGCCTTCTTCCAGGCGGTTGAAGTCTCCAAGGTGCCGGTTATTGCCTCGCACTCATCACTGCGTCACTTCACGCCCGGGCTTGAGCGCAATGTGAGCGATAAAATGCTCAAGGCCATGGCCAAAAAAGGCGGCGTGATTATGATTAATTTCGGCAGCTACTTTTTAACCGAGCAAGCCGTCAAATGGACAGACACGCACGATGCCGCTGAAAAGGCCTTCATTGCCTTGCAGGGTGAGCACCTGACCGATAAGGCGCTCGCGGATTTTAATCGCGCATACAAAGCCAAGTTTCCCTACCCCTATGCCACGGTTAACGATGTGGCAAATCACATAGACCGCGCCGTAAAGCTTGTGGGCGTCGATCACGTGGGCCTGGGGTCAGATTACGATGGCGTGGGTGATTCCTTGCCCGTAGGTTTAAAAGATGCCGCGAGCTTCCCAAACCTTGTACAAGAGCTCCTGGCGCGCGGCTACAAAGAGCGCGATATCGAAAAAATATTAGGCGGCAATGTGCTGCGCGTAATGGAGGCCGTAGAGGCCTACGCACGCGCGCAATAAAATTTGCCTGAAAATAATTAATAAGGAGCTAAACCATGAAAACCCTGATGCTGTGTTTTGCCGCCGGCGGCATAGGTGCGCTGGCCAACAGTATAGTGGTGTGGGCCTTTGGCCACTATGGGCTCAGCCAAAGCATGGGCGTGGCCATTGCGCCCGCGCTCAGTGCCGCCTGGTTATACCCGCGCATTGTGTGGGGTGGCCTGTGGGGCTTTTTGTTTGCGTTGCCACTTTCGAATGCGCGACCGCTTACCAAGGCTGCACTGCTGAGTTTATTTCCCACGGCCTTTCAATTATTTGTGGTGTTCCCCTACTTTAAAGGGCTGGGGGTGGCCGGCATGGCGCTGGGTGAATTAACGCCGGTGCTGGTGTTGTTTTTCAATTGGGTGTGGGCAGTGGCGACCATGATGGCCCTGCGACTTGCCCGCTAATACACATACCTTGAGATACCGCTTTGCGCTCTCGCCGCTTTGACGATGCCGATGCCCCATTAACTTGGGGCACCTTAAAAAAATTGGTGCCCTATTTATTGGAGTACCGCGCGCGGGTGGCGCTGGCGCTTGCGTGTTTGATTGCCGCAAAGGTGGCGGCCGTGGGTTTGCCTTTTGTTTTAAAACACCTGGTAGATACACTTGCGAGCGAGCAGGGCGCATTGGTGGCACTGCCGCTGGGTTTACTGTTGGCTTACGGTGCCGTGCGCCTATCTACCGTGCTGTTTGCAGAATTGCGCGATACGGTATTCGGGCGTGTCACCGAGCGCGCCATGCGCCGCATCGGGTTGCAGGTGTTTCAGCATTTGCACAATCTGGAATTGGCCTTTCATCTGGATCGCCGCACCGGCGGTTTATCGCGCGATATCGAACGCGGTAACAGCGGTATCAGTTTTTTGCTGCGCTTTATGGTGTTTAACATCATCCCCACGCTGCTTGAGGTGGGAATGGTGATCACTCTGTTGCTCATCAACTACGATGCAGGCTTTGCGCTCATTACCTTGGTGGCGGTAGTGGCCTATGTTGCTTACTCTGTGTGGGCCACCGAGTGGCGCACGGGCTTTGTACGTGAAGCCAATCAGGCGGAGTCGGCCTCAAGTTCACGCTCGGTAGACAGCCTGCTCAATTATGAAACCGTGAAATACTTTGGCAACGAAGGCTACGAGGCCCAGTGCTACGATCGCGAGCTGGCCGCCTGGGAGCAGGCGCGTAGAAAAAACCGGCTGAGCTTGTTTGCGCTCAATGGCGGCCAGGCCTTGATTGTTGCGCTGGCGATGACCGCCATGATGGTGTTGGCCGCCCAGCAGGTAATGGTGGAAGCCATGACCATTGGTGATTTTGTATTGATCAACGCCTTCATGATGCAAATTTTTATGCCGCTCAATTTTCTTGGCTTCATCTACCGTGAAATGAAGGGCGCTTTCGCAAGCATTGAAAAAATGTTCGCGCTGCTTGCCAAAACACCACAGGTACAAGATCAACCCGATGCCAAGGCGCTGGCTGTAGCTGGCGGCAAAATAGTGTTTGATTCAGTGGGTTTTGGTTATGGTGATGCCCGCGCCATAGTGCAAAGTTTAAGCTTTGAAGTGCGCCCGCGTCAGCGGGTGGCCATTGTGGGGGCCAGCGGTGCCGGCAAGTCCACCTTGTTTAAATTGCTGTTTCGTTTCTACGACTGTAGCCAAGGTCGTATTTTGATAGATGATCAGGATATCCGCACCGTCACCCAGGCGTCTTTGCGCAAGGCCATTGGCGTGGTGCCGCAGGAGGCGGTGCTTTTTAACGGCTCAATTTACGAAAACATCCGCTACGGGCGTATTGATGCCAGTGAAGATGACGTGCGTGAGGCCATTGTGTTATCGCACCTTGAAGATTTTATCGCGCAGCTGCCTGAAGGCTGGCACACCCAGGTGGGCGAGCGGGGGCTTAAATTATCGGGCGGTGAAAAGCAGCGCGTGGCCATTGCCCGCACTATTTTAAAGCGCCCGCCCATTCTGGTGTTTGATGAGGCCACCTCATCACTGGATTCCCATGCAGAAAAATCCATTCTGAAAGCCATTGATGCCGTTGCCGAAAAGCACACGGCGCTGGTGATTGCCCATCGGCTGTCTACTGTTGTGAACGCCGATCGCATTTTGGTGTTGGATCAAGGGCAGCTGGTAGAGCAGGGCAATCACGGCGACTTGTTAGCCGCCGGTGGCCACTACGCAAAGCTTTGGCAGGCGCAGCAATCTGAAGTGCGGCACTCAAACTGATATTTCGCTCACGCAGGCGATGGATTGCATTAAAAGTTGCAAGTCAGAAAAATAAAAAGTGTAGATAATCTGGGCTGAAAGCCCGCGCTACAACGGGATACTTCTAATTACCGCAAGCTAGCCCGTTGCGCACTTGGCACCATGGCAAAGTGCGCAACCGGTGTTGCTTTAGTGGCCTGCCATGGCGAGGCTGGCGTGCTGATCGGCACTGCGGTAGAAGGCCAGGTCGGCGGCATTCACACGCTGGCCAATGAGCAGGCTTAATTCTTCGGCCACTTTTTCACGGTCTATGTCTTGGCTTTTTTCATCCACGGCTTCCAGGTCAAGCTGGCTTAAGCGCTTGGTGTGCTTTTCAACTGCGGAGGTGCCGCCAGCGGGCAAGTAGATGGCGCCGGTAGAGAGGTCTACGGCGAAGGCTACTACGCCCGGTAAAATACCGAACAACAGGCCGGCGGCATCCAGAATCACTACCGTTGGGTCTACGCGGCCGTCGGTTTGGCCTACGCGCTCGGGGTAGAGAAAATAGCCGCAAGCGGTGGTGTTCAGAAGTAGTACCAGGGCTGCAGTACGCGCAATGATTTTCATAGTCTGCCTCGTTAAATGCGTTAATGTCGCTGGGCTGCAGTGTAGCAAAACCCGCGAGGGCTTAGGTGCGCTGTTTGGCAAATTCCCGCTCGCGGTAGGCGCCGGGCGTGAGCCCCGTCCAGCGCTTGAAGGCCTTAAAAAACACGCTTGGCTCTGAAAAGCCCATTTTGGTGGCTATATCCTGCATGGGCAGGTCGTCGCGCAGCAGGTAGTGAATGGCCAGCGAACAGCGCACGGCGTCTTTGATTTCCTGAAAGCTGTTGCCTTCTTCCTTCAGGCGCCGGCGCAGGGTTTGGCTGGTGAGGTGCAGCGCTTGTGCCACCTGCTCAAGGCCGCATTGATCTATGCCCGAGTGATCGCTGTCGGCGGCGTTTTGCAGCAGCTGGCGCACCTGCGCCGAGAGGCTGGTGTCGCGTTGATAGTGGCTCAGCAGGCTCACCGGGGCCTGCGCCAAAAACTCTGCAAGGGTGTGCGGTGTTTGCGCCACGCGCTCATCCAAAAAGCGGGTGGCAAAACAGATGCGGGTTGCAGATTGATTAAAGTGCGGGGCGCAGCCAAAAATGTGGGCGCGCTCGCCCGGGTCTTCCGGGGTGGGGGCGTTGAAGTCGATGCGCGCTACCAGGAGCTTTTTGTCAATCATCCAGCTCGACCAGCGAATTAAAATCAACGCCAGGGTTTCCAGAAAAAACAGCGGGTCTAGCCCCGGGCGCGTGCTGTGCGTTATTTCAATACAGGCCTCGCGCTCGTTTTCCTGCAGGCCTCGCGCTCGTTTTCCTGCAGGCCGATGTGTAAGTCGTCGGTGAGCAGCTGAAAAAACTTGATGGCGCGCGCCAGTGCCCTGCGCAGGTTGGGGGTGTGAATAGTGGCGTGGCACAGCATGGCAAAGGTGCCGGGTTTGAGCGGGCGCAGGCTGTAACCGGCCGATTCATCCTGGGTGAGCGTCCACACCTTGTGCATCAATGCCACATAGTCATCCACCGGCATGCGCCAATGGGCGAGCGCCAGCTGGCGCTGTTGTTGCTCGGTGAGCAAATGGCTGGCAGCGATACCTTGGGCCTCGACGCCTGCGAGCAGGTGGCGCACGTAACAGGCCGCCACCGAGGGTGAGTGTGTCATTAGTCGCCGATGGGCAGGGGTTTGTGCAGGGTATCTACACCGCTTGCGCGCGCCAGCAGCAGCACGTCGGCTGGGCGGCTGGCAAACAGGCCGTTGGTCACCACACCCACAATTTGGTTGATGGCCATTTCCATTGCCACCGGATCTTCAATGCGCAGGTTGTGCACATCCAGAATGATGTTGCCGTTGTCGGTGGTAACGCCTTGGCGATATACCGGGTCGCCGCCCAGCTTTACCAGCTCGCGCGCCACCTGTGAGCGCGCCATGGGAATCACCTCAACAGGCAGCGGGAAAGCGCCCAGGCAATCCACCCATTTTGATTCATCGGCAATGCACACAAACTCATCGGCCACGGCCGCCACAATTTTTTCACGGGTTAAGGCTGCGCCGCCGCCTTTGATCAGGTGCAGCCGCGGGTTGGATTCATCGGCACCGTCTACATACACCACCATGTTGTCGATGGTGTTGAGGTCGTACACGGGGATGCCGTGTTGGCGCAGGCGCTCGGCAGAGGCATCGGAGCTGGCGACCGTGCCATCAAACAGGCCTTTGATCTCGGCCAAAAAGTCTATGAAGTAGTTGGCTGTGGAGCCTGTGCCCACGCCCACAATGCTGTTGGCTTCCAGTTTGGGTTTGATGTATTCAACGGCCGCACGGGCGACGGCTTGTTTAAGCTGGTCTTGATTCATTGGGCGCTCCCACTGTTAATGGCGCGATTATACCGATCTTAGGGGGTGATGGCGCGGGCGAAATTGTTTACCATGCGCGATTACGCACGCATTTATTGCGCCGCTTTTTCAAAATCTGCCAATTATTTCCGAGAATCTGAAATCACCATGCCCGAAACCTATATCAAACGCATTTTAAATGCGCGCATCTACGATGTGGCCGTTGAGACCCCATTGGACCACGCGCGCGGCTTAAGCGAGCGGTTGGGTAATCGGGTGTTGCTCAAGCGCGAAGACTTGCAGCCGGTGTTCAGTTTTAAGATTCGTGGGGCCTACAACAAGCTGTTGCAATTATCCGATGCCGAGCGCGATGCCGGTGTGGTGGCGGCATCGGCCGGCAACCACGCCCAGGGCTTGGCCATGGGCGCGCAAAAGCTCGGGGTGAAAGCCACCATTGTGATGCCGCGCACCACGCCCGCCATTAAAGTGGATGCCGTGCGCGCGCGCGGCGCCAAGGTGGTATTGCACGGCGATGCCTTCGATGAGGCCTCGGCCTACGCGCAAAAACTGGTGCAGGAAAAGGGCATGACCTATGTGCCGCCCTACGACGACCCGGATGTCATTGCCGGCCAAGGCACTATCGGCATGGAGATTTTGCGCCAGTGTACCGGCCCGATTGATGCGATTTTTCTACCCGTGGGTGGCGGTGGCCTGTGTGCGGGCGTGGCCGCCTACATCAAGTATGTGCGCCCGGATGTAAAAATTATTGCCGTAGAACCGGAAGATGCCGCTTGCCTGAAGGCCGCCATGGAAAAGGGGCGGCGCGTGGTGTTGCCGCAAGTGGGCCTGTTTGCCGACGGCGTGGCGGTGGCGCAAATCGGCAAGGAACCCTTTAGGGTGCTGCGCAAAACTGTCGATGCCTGTATGACCGTTAGCACCGATGAAATCTGTGCGGCCATTAAGGACATTTTTGAAGATACCCGCTCCATTGCCGAACCCGCCGGTGCTGTGTCGCTGGCCGGCTTGAAAAAATACGTGAGCAGCCAGGGGGCCAAGGGCCAAACGCTGGTGGCCATTGCCAGTGGCGCCAACACCAACTTCGACAGGCTGCGCTACATTTCCGAGCGCACGGAAATCGGTGAAAAGCGCGAGGCCATTCTGGCGGTGACCATTCCCGAAAAGCCCGGTGCCTACAAGCAGTTTTGCAAGGCCATCAACAAGCGCAATATCACCGAGTTCAACTACCGCTATGGCGACAAAAGTGCCGCCCGTATTTTTGTGGGCGTTGCCGTGAGTGCCGACCCCCAGGATCGCAAAGATCTGGTGCAAGAGCTGATTGATCAGGGCTATTCGGTGGCCGATATGACCGAAAACGAAATGGCCAAGCTCCACATTCGCCACATGGTGGGTGGCAAGGCGCCGCACGTAGAGCACGAGCGGGTGCTGCGCTTTGAGTTTCCCGAACGCCCGGGGGCGCTCTATAACTTCCTCACCAAGGTGGCCGGGCGCTGGAATATCACCCTGTTTCACTACCGCAATCACGGCGCCGCCTACGGCAGGGTACTGGTGGGTATGGAAATACCGCCGGCGGAGTTTCAGGCTATGAAGAGTTTTCTGGATGAACTGGGCTACCCCTACTGGGATGAAACACAAAACCCGGCATATACTTTTTTCTTAGGTTCTAACGGCTTTTAAGGCGTTGTGATGTGAGTGCTCGCTTACACTGTGCGCCTTGTCACACAAATGCGACTTGGTACTTTCTTCTTAAGGTCGGCTTACCTATGATAAAAACTCGAAGATCTTAGGTTAAGGTCTTGGGGTTTTTATTATATTGCGGTATAAAGGCCAGCGCGGCGAGTTTCAGTCGCAGGTAGTAGTAAATCGCAAAGAATCAAGTCATTTAAAAATAGAAAGGTGATGTCATGAAGGCAGATGTTCTGACCATCACTGCATTGGTGTTTGCCCTTGGGGTGTTGGTTACCGGTCTCACAAACAGTGATTTTTTTGAGCGCGAACCAGAGGTGCCCACGGCGTTAATGCAAGGTGTGGCAACTCGATAAGGACAGTCCTCCCCCGGCGTAAGCTGGTGTGGTTGTAGCCGCGGTAACAGGCGGTAGTGCAGATGTTGTAAGTAGTGCAGCTTTTTAAGTAGTGCAGATGTAGCTGAAATAAAACAAAAAAGGCGGGCCAGTGGCCCGCCTTTTTTGTGTCTCGCCACTAAAGCCTTGTGTGTGCCCGCTAGCAGCGAAAGCCTGCCATCAGCTGTTGCAGGCTCTTGGCCAGGGTGTCCAGCTCACGGCTTACCACCGCAGATTGGCCGATGCGACTGGTGGTGTCTTTCGATTGTTTATCAATACTGCTGAGGTTGCTGTTCACCTCGTGAATCACCGTGCTTTGCTCTTCGGCCGAAGTGGCAATTTGAATAGACATCTGGGTAATGCGATTCACTGCCTCATCAATGGCGGCCAGCGCATCGTTGGCCTCCCGGGCAGAATCTACCGTAAGCAGGGCGTTTTCGCTGGCCGCCTGCATGGCTTGCACGGCCCCTTTAACCCCCTGTTGCAAGGCGCTCAGCATTTGCTGGATGTGCTGGGTGGAATCCTGGGTTTTGCTGGCGAGGGTGCGCACTTCATCGGCCACTACTGCAAAGCCCCGGCCCTGTTCGCCGGCGCGGGCCGCTTCAATGGCGGCGTTCAATGCCAGCAAGTTGGTTTGTTCTGCAATACCGCGAATCACATCCAGCACCGAGTTGGCCTCCCCGGCCTGTTGCTGCACGTTGCCTATCAATGTTGAGGTGGCATCCACTTCTTTGGCCAGCTGGGCAATGCGCTCCATGGTGTCGTTCACCTTGGTGCTACCCTGGCCTGTGAGAGTGTTGGCGGTGCGCGCCTGATCGGCGGTGAGGTTGGTGTTTTGGGCAATTTCTTCCACCGTGGCAGACAGCTCCGCCACCGAGGCCACCACCGCGCGAATCTCCCTGTTTTGTGAAGACATCGCCTCCAGATTCGCCTCGCCCAGGTTGTGGGTGTCGATTGCGGCTTTCAGCACTTTATCGGCATCGAGCTTGGCGGTGCCGATGGTTTGTTGGAGGGTATCCATAAATTGGTTGAAGCTGCGCGACAGGCTGCCCAGTTCATCGTGGGTGTTGAGCTTGGTACGGCTGGTGAGGTCGCCTTCGCCCTCGGCAATGGCGGCCATGGTGCGGTTAATTTGGTCGAGGGGGGCGGTCAGCAGTGGCGGCAGGAACAATAAAATCCCAAGGCCCAAAAGCGAGCCGCCAATAATCAATACATTCGCGCGCGCCGTGGCGCTGCTGTTTTGCGCCTTGGTGTCGGCCAGGTACCGGTTAACCGCCTGTTGATGCGCTTCGGTGGCGGCATCCAACAGGTTGCGCAGGGCTTCAAACCGCGTTGCCACGTCGCCGTAACTCCGGGCAATAAGCGCCGGGTCGTTGGCGTCGGTCAGCGCCCGCTGACGCAGGGATTGGCTCACCGCACTTTGCCAGGCGTCGAAATGTCGCTCCAGCGCACTGGCCGATGCCACCTGCGCAATGGCGGGCGAAAGCGCACTGGCGCGGGTGGCGCGCTCTATGGCTTGCTGCTGGTTTTCAGCCAAGGTGTCGGTCAGCTGGTTGTAGCCTTTAAAGCTTGCATCCAGAAAAATCAGGCTGCGCTCGGCGGCTTGCGCCTGGTACAGATCGCGGTCTGCCTGCAGCAAGAGATCGAGCGCCTGCAGGTACTGCTCGCCCAGCTTTTCACTGGTGTCGGTAAAGCGCGCTTGCACCAGCAGGCTGTTGGCGGCTACCAGAATCATCAATAGCAGCAAGCCGCCAATGGGCAGGCTGATTTTCCAGCGAAACGACAAGTTGTGAAACCACGACATGCACAGCTCCTTGCGGCACCAAAATGGGGGTGCAAGCAAGAGTATAGGTAAGCTTAGGGGCGCGTGATGATTGTCTGGTGTTCGGTGGCAATGGCGTGCAGGGGGATATCCCAGTGTTCGGCGGTAAGTGCCGGCCAGAGCTGGCAGCTGTGGGCAAGGCCCAGCCGGCGGCCTATGGCGCGCGGGAGCCCGGTATTGCCGAAGGTGCGATCGTAATAACCGCCGCCCATGCCCAGGCGGTGCCCCTGGTGGTTGTAGCCCACCAGTGGCAAGAGGGTGAGGTCTATCAGCCAGGCCGGACGCACCGGCGCACCGGGCCGGGGTTCGGCTATGCCATAGCGGTTGCGCTTAAGGCGTTGGCCGGGCAGGTAGCGCTTAAACTGCAGCAGCCCGCGCCCGGTGACCACCGGCAGGTAGCAGCGCTTGGCCTGCGCCAGGGCGAGCTGCATGAGCGGGGTTGGGTCTATTTCACCGTCGTTGGGCAAATAAAAGGCAATGTGTTGCGCCTGCTTGAACCACAGGTGGCCCGCCAGGTGGGTGGCTAACTGCACCGCCGCGCGTTGTTGCTCGACGCTAGAAAGTGCCCTGCGCCGTGCGCGCAGCAGGCGCCGGATGTCTGAGCGGGTTTGGGGGGAATCCATAGCCAATCGCAGCAGCAAGCCAAAATAGGACCCCGAGAATGCCGTAGCCGGCTTGGCCTTGAACCCGATGGTTCAAGGTGGCGGAATCTGTGGTGAATCAGGCTTTCCGTCGCGCGGACATGCACACCATCACCAGCGAGACGCCGCCGGGTATAAATTTATCGGCTCGAGGACTTACCGGACCAACGAACACCTCAGGGAGGCACACAGTTTAACGTAAAGCGGGCGGCAGAAAACAGGGGGCAGGCAGCTGGTGCTTGTGGATAACAGGCTAGAAGCCGCGTGCAGGCTGCGGCCGCGGCGCATAGAAATTTATTTATTCGTAATCTGCCAGGGCTTTATCCAGCCGGCTGATCAGCGGGGTTAAATCCGGTGCTTTGGCGGTGTTGCCTTGCTCGCGGGCCTGCAGCAGCTCGTGGCTCAGGTTCAGCGCCGCCATGACAGCAATGCGCTCAAGGCCAATCACGTGGCCTGAGCTTCGGATGTCGCGCATGCGCTGGTCTAGCTGCTTGGCGGCATCTTGCAGGGCGTTGCGCTCTTCCGGTGGGCAGGCCACTTGATATTCGCGATCCAGAATACGGACCAAAACGGCGTTGGCGGCGGGTTTGCTCATGGCTTAGCCCTCAGATTCCATGCTTTTAAGGCGTTTGATCATGGCCTCCACACGGGAGCGGGCCAGCTCGTTCTTTTCAACCAAGCGCAATTTCTCTTGCTGCCAGGTGGCTTCGCGCGCCTTGAGCGCGGTGTTCTCCCGATCCAGCCGCTGGCACAGCTCGATGAGCTGATTGAGCTTGGCTTCTAATTGGGCTAACTGTGTATCGGCCATGGGCAACTCGTGCTATTGAGGCAGTGTAATTAGCGGTAACTATATGCATGCCGCCAAGAGGGGTCAATCTTTGTTGAAGTTAATTCTAGCTAATGTGCTGTAGGTTGCCGATATTTAAGCACTTTTTGCTTTTCTGAGTCTTTCGTGTGAGGCGTGGGCTGGGCGAATTCACGGCCGTAGTGGTAGCATGTGCGGCTTCTGAGATTTAGGACAACCCCATGACAGACACCAAGCCCGCCTTGCCCGCATTCGACGATTTTGCAGACTTGTTACTGCAGGCGAAATCTCTGGCGAGCCCCACGGATTTACAGGGCGTGGTGTGTGGGCGTTTAAGCGCCGGCGCAAGCCTGAATCAAGCCAGCTGGCACGAACTTGCCAAGCAATTGATGGACGTCGAAAGCCTGGACCCGCTGCTGGCCCAGGCACTGGACGATCTGCTGGCGGGCACCGTAGACGAGCTGCAAGGCGAGGGCTTTAGCCTCGATTTACTCTTGCCCGGCGATCATATTGGCCTTGATATGCGCGTGCAATCGCTGGCGGGTTGGTGCTCAAGCTTTTTGCACGGTTTTGGCACGGCAGGCCTAAAGGGCGATGCCAAGTTTTCGGCCGAAGCCGCCGAGGCGCTGCGCGATATTGCATCGCTTGCGCAAGTGGAGGCCGATGAAAGCTCCACCGAGCAAGAGGCCGAGGCCAACTACATTGAGGTGGTGGAGTACCTGCGCATGGCGGTGCTCACCTTGTACCTCGAGTTTTCCCGCAAAGCAAAAATGCATTAAGCGCACACTATGGCAATCGGCAAGGCGGAATTTGCGCGCAGGCGTCAGACCTTGATGGGCATGATGGAGCCCAACAGCATTGCCATTGTGCCCACCGCGAGCGTGAAAGTGCGCTCGCGCGATACGGATTTCCCCTACCGGCCAGACAGCAACTTTTTTTACCTTTCGGGTTTTAACGAGCCGGAGGCGGTGGCTGTGTTGTTGCCCGGGCGCACCCACGGTGAGTTTGTGATGTTCTGCCGCGAGCGCAATC
Source organism: Simiduia sp. 21SJ11W-1 (assembly GCF_024138675.1). Lineage (NCBI taxonomy): Bacteria > Pseudomonadati > Pseudomonadota > Gammaproteobacteria > Cellvibrionales > Cellvibrionaceae > Simiduia > Simiduia sp. 21SJ11W-1. Next base: position 596,741 of record NZ_CP090959.1, read on the forward strand.
CGGAAAAAGAAATTTGGGATGGCGTGCGGGCGGGCCCGGAGGGCGTGCTGGCCAGCCACGGTGCCGACGATGCCTTCCCGGTAGACGACATAGACGACATTCTGCCCGGCCTTATTGAAGGCCGCGATCGGGTTTACTACGCCATGGGCAAAGACCCGGTGTTTGATCGGCGGGTGATGAACTGGGTGAACCGCATCCGTGAAAACATCGGCATCGGCGCCATGCCGCCGGGTGAGTTTCTGGATTTGGATCACCTGCTGCACGACATGCGCCTGTACAAAAGTGCCGCCGAAGTGCGCGCACTGCAAAAGGCCTGCGACATCTCAGCCGCCGGCCACCGGCGCGCCATGGCCGCCTGCAAGCCCGGCATGATGGAGTATGAGCTCGAGGCCGAATTGCTCTACGAATTCACCCGTCAAGGCGCACGCCAGCCGGCTTACCCGAGCATTGTGGGCGGCGGGCGCAACGCCTGTATATTGCACTACATAGATAACAACGCGCCCCTGCGCGATGGCGACCTGGTGCTCATTGATGCCGGTTGTGAATGGGCCGGCTACGCCGCCGACATCACCCGCACCTTCCCCGTAAACGGCGTATTTTCGCCCGCGCAAAAGCAGCTTTACGAATTGGTGCTGGATGTGCAGCTGGCCGCCATAGCGGCTCTCAAGCCCGGCGCCCACTGGAATCAGGCTCATGAGATTTCTGTGCAGGTCATGGTGGAAGGGCTGGTGCGGCTGGGTATTTTGCACGGCGAGGTGGCCAAGCTGATTGAGGAAGGCGCCTACAAAGACTATTACATGCACCGCATCGGCCATTGGCTGGGCATGGATGTGCACGATGTGGGCGACTACCGTGTGGGCGATCAATGGCGTGTGTTAGAGTCGGGCATGGCGCTCACCGTCGAGCCCGGCCTGTACATTCGCGCAGACGACGAGCGGGTGCCCAAAAAGTGGCGCGGCCTGGCCATACGCATTGAAGACGACGTGGTGATTACCCGCCAGGGGTGCCAGGTATTGAGCAGCGACGTGCCTAAAACCTGCGCCGATATCGAACAGCTAATGGCCCAAGCGCGCGCCACAGGCCCCCAGCAGCAACTACTTTAAAACACTATGACCGAGCCAGAATTTGAAACGGATGTAACGCTTATTGGTGCCGGCATGGTGGGCGCAACGGCCGCTTTGCTGTTGGCCAAGCGAATACCCGGGCTTCGCATTCGCCTGTTGGAGCGCTTTGATATTTTCAGCCAACGCGCGCCCCAGCCCAGTTTTGATCAGCGTGCCACGGCGGTGGCTGCCGGCAGTTGGGCGCTCTTGCAGGCGCTGGATTTGGAGCCAGAGCTTGGCCCGCTAAGCGGTGAAATCACCGAAGTGCAGGTGAGTGATCGCGGCCACTGGGGCCATGCCCACATTCGCGCAGCCGAGCACCAGCTGGCAAGGCTTGGGCGCGTGGTGCCCAATCAGGCGCTGGGCCAGGCATTGATGCAGCGCCTTGGCCAAACGCCTGCCATTGAAGTGCGTGCACCGGAAACGGTACAGCGCTTGCGCCCCATTGCCGGTGGCTACCAGGTCACCGCCGAAAGCTGCCAATTCAACACCCGCTTGTTAATTCTTGCCGATGGCGCCAACGATGCGCTTAAAAAACAATTGGGTTTAAGTGCCCGCCAAACGGATTACCAGCAGCTGGCCGCCATTGCCAATGTGCAGGTGGAAAAGCCACACCTTGGCCGCGCCTTCGAGCGCTTCACTTGCGATGGCCCAATGGCGTTGCTGCCCTTGGCAGACCCGCACCAACTGGCCATGGTTTGGACACTCCCCAAGGCCCAGGCGCAGGTTGCCGAGCTCAGCGATGCCGAGTTTTGCCGCCGGGCCCAGGCCCATTTTGGCGATCGTCTGGGTAATTTTTTGGCCGTGGGCAAGCGCGATGTTTACCCGTTGGTGCTGCACGAAGCCACCGAGCAGGTACGCAGCCACCTGGTATTGCTGGGCAATGCCGCGCACTTTTTGCACCCGGTGGCAGGCCAGGGGTTTAATTTATCGGTGCGCGACCTGGCCACATTGGTAGATACCCTTGCACAGGATGTTAGCCGCCAGGGCGTTGCAAACCTCGGCAACCTGCAATCGCTACAGGCCTATGCCTCGGCCCGCGCGCAAGATCAATTGCTGACCGTGCAATACAGCCATCAGTTAGTGGCCTGGTTTAGCAGCGATCACTGGCTGCGTTTTTTGCCGCGCCAGCTCGGGCTAATGGCGTTGCAATCTGTGCCTTCGCTAAAACATTTATTGGCCGAGCAATCCATGGGTCGGGGCGTGTTTGCACGAGGGGTGAATAGCTATGAATAAGCCGATGCCGCAGGCAGATATCACCATCGTAGGCGCGGGCCTGGTGGGCGCGTTGCTCGGTTTACAGCTGGCGCGCCGCCTGCCCGATCACAGCGTTCAAGTTTTGGAAGCCCAGCCCACACTCACGCAATTTAACCCCAGCGCCGTAGACCCGCGGGTAGTGGCGCTCACTGAACATTCCGTGGATTTGTTGCAGGCGGTGGGCGTGTGGGGGCGGCTTGCCAGTGCGCGCGTAAGCCCTTACACAAAAATGGACGTGTGGGACGCCGAGGGCACCGGGCGCATTCAATTTGATGCAGATTCCGTTGAGCGCGAACAGCTCGGTTTTATTGTTGAAAACTCACTGGTTGTTTCTGAATTGCAACAGGCGCTCAGCTATCAGCCCAATGTGCAATTGTGCATGGGCCAGCGGGTAAAACAATTGCTGCTGCCTGAAAGCGACGCTGAAGATAATTTTGGCCAAGTGCAGTTGATTTTGGAAAGTGGTGAAAAATCCGCCACGCAATTGCTGCTTGCCGCCGACGGCGCCCATTCAAGTATTCGCACCCTGGCAGGCATTGATGCCAGAGAATCTGACTGCCACCAGCAGGGGATAGTCACCACCATCACCACCGAGCGCCCCCACGGGCAGGTGGCGCGCCAGCGGTTTATGGCCACTGGCCCATTGGCGTTACTGCCGCTCACAACCGGCGCGCAAGGTTATCAATGCTCGATTGTGTGGTCTGCCGATACCGATTGTGCAAGCAACATAATGGCGTTGGATGATCACGCATTTTGCGAGGCGCTTACGCGTGCAAGTGAGGGCTGCCTTGGGCAGGTTACGCACGCCGATGCCCGCTTCAGCTTTCCGCTTTGGCAGCGCCATGCACTCACCTATTACAAGCCGGGGCTTGCATTGGTGGGCGATGCCGCGCACAGCATTCACCCGCTGGCAGGCCAGGGCGTAAATCTTGGTTTAAAAGATGTGGGTGCTCTGGTGGGCGAAATTGAACGCGCACTTGCGCGTGACTTGCCGCTGGGTTGCATGGCCACATTGCGGCGTTACCAGCGCGCGCGACGGGCCGACAACCGGGCAACCCTGGGCGCCATGGCGGGCTTCCAGCAGCTCTTTGGTGCCGATGCACACCTGTTGCGCTGGTTGCGCAATGAAGGCCTGCGCCAGGTGGATCGCCAGCCACTGCTCAAACGTTTTTTAATTAACAAGGCTATGGGAGTCAACTCATAATGCACATCTCATTTCGCGCGTGCCTGGTTGCGCTGGTGTTCAGCTTGGGCTTGGTGGGCTGTGATGCACCCGAACAACACCATGCGGGCGTTAATAACACAGAGCTGACCGTGCTCTGGGGTGAAAACAGTTTCGAACAACCGCTCTATGCCGTGGTGGCCGAAGGTGCGGGCGAGCCCAAAAGTATTGGCAGCTACAGTGTGCGCATTTACACGCCCAATGCCGATGGCGGCAAGCGCGATTTCTTTCTGGCAGGCGAAGTGTTTTCCCGCGATGGCTTTTTGAAATCCATCACCCTGGCAGATGTAGATGGCGATCAATTGGAAGAGCTGGTAGTAGTGTTAGAAAGCGTAGGCACCGGCAGTTATGTAACCGCCCACGCCTGGCACTACCTGGAGGGCCACATCAGCGTTATTGCCAGCGCTGAAAACCTGTTGCCCGAAGTGGACATGATTGCCGCACTGAAAGCGCAAATTCAAGCGCTCAATGCACTGGAGCCCAGTGATTCTAGCCGCGGCCCAGAGCAATGAGCATGAGCAACAAAGCAGCACTTGGCCTTGAAATTCAACGGGTGGATTATGGCAACCCGCAGCAGGGCCGGGCATTGCTAACCCTGCTCGATGCCTACGCACAGGATCCAATGGGTGGCGGTGAGCCCTTGTGTGAAAATGTGCACCAAAATTTGTTGGCGCTCTTGCGGCAAACACCAAATGCGGTGAGTTTTATTGCCTACCTCAAAGGTGAGGCCGTGGGGCTGATAAACGGGTTTGAATCTGTATCTACCTTTGCTGCCCGGCCGCTGATAAACATTCACGATCTGGCGGTAAGTAGTCATGTGCGCGGCCAAGGTGTAGGGGCCGCACTAGTAAACGCCATGGCAAATCATGCCCGCGCGCGCAATTGCTGCAAGCTCACACTGGAAGTGCTCACCGGCAATACCCGGGCCCTGGCATTGTACGAACGCCAGGGGTTTGAAAGTTACGCCCTGGATCCGGCCATGGGTCACGCCACCTTTTTGCAAAAAAAGCTCTAAGCTTTTTGCTCACCCTTTAATTTGGATTCCCCATGCAAGAAGTTGTTATCACCCGCGAGCCGGTTGAGTTGTATAAAATTTTAAAATTTGAAGGCCTGTGTGCCAGCGGTGCCGAGGCCAAAAACGCGGTGGCGGCAGGTTTGGTGCAGGTTAATGGTGAGCAAGAGCTGCGTAAGCGCCGCCAGATTGTGGGTGGCGATGTCATCGCCTTTGAAGGTGAAACCTTAAAGATTCTTTTCCAGCCGCCGCAATAGTCGGCCGTTTAAAAGCCGGAGGTAACACGCCATGAATCAAACTCTTGAATCTGAACCCATCAGCAGTTTAACTGGCAAAGAGGCGCGGGTTTACACTACGGGCGATTTTCTTACGCAAGATCACCGCCCGGAGCGCGTGAACATCGAGCTTTCGCCCGCACGCGACATAGTGCGCATTTGGATGGGCTAGCGCCTAATTACCCCCGCCACTATTGCCAGCCCCACGGTGTGGGTGGTGTTTTTACGGGCTTGGTTAAATCAAAATCCACGCGAAATTCACGGCCCTGGCGCACCATGCGGTAGCTGAAAATCTTGGGGTAAAGATAAAACTGCCAGGTGTTGCCCATCGATTGCGGAATGCCCTCACGCACAAACAAGGCTTTGGTGAAGTCGTCTGCCGGAAACGATTGCACTTGCGGCCAGCCTAACTCTTTGGTGTGGCCACCATATTGGCTGATAGAATCTTCCAGCCCGTCTTTGTGGCGATGATCGTGTTTAAGCTCCAGCCCCGTGGCGGTTTTACTGATCACCCAGGTGCGCGAGGCATCGTCGCCCACGTGAAAGGGGATATGCAGCTGGGTGTCGCTGCATTGGCGCACATGCATCACCAAACGCTTGCCCGCAAAGCCGCCATCGGGGGCGTTATCTACCGCCACCTTGCCCGCGTAGGCCTTGCCGCAATGTTTAGACAGCGTATTAAAAAACGCATCCTGGGCGCTGGGCTTGGGTGTGGCGCTCGCGCCCAAGGTATACAGGCCCAGGCAAAGGGTGGAGAGTGCGAGCAGTGTGTGCTTTATCATGATGTGTGGCTCCGGCGAGTGTTGGGGTAGGTATAGCAGCCATTGTTTCAAGCGCGAATCTAATCAAGCTTGGAGGGAAAAAACACCGAGCGCAACCAATTCCACCAGCCGTTGTTGCCCATCACGTATTTATCCAGCGCATCCTGGTTGCGGTAGTAATGTTTTGGGTCTTGAAACAGCGAGGCGCGCGTGAGCATTTTGCGCTTAGGGTTAAGCGTTTTAACTACCTTGGCGGGGTTGCCCGCCACCACCACATTGGCCGGCACATCTTTGGTGACCAGGCTGCCTGCGCCCACCACACTGTTGTCGCCAATGGTAACTCCTTTGCCCACTATGGCGCTGTCGCCAATCCATACGTTGTTGCCTAGGGTTATGGGTTTGGAGCAGCGAAACGGGCGCGTGCGGTTGTAAAGCCCGTGCCAATCGGAATCCGATATATACACGTTGGCCGCAAGCATGGTGTTGTCGCCAATGCGAATACCGATGTTTGAGGCAAGGCGCACGCCGGGCGAAATGAGTACGTTATCGCCCACCTGAATGCTGCCCTGGCTTTGCTTGCCAGACCAGCAGGTAAACTGCACAGGGTTAGCGCGCGCTGAAATAATATGCACGCAGCGCCCAAGGCGTATGTGGCTGCCGAACACACTTACGCTCCAAGGCGATACCACCTGTAGGCCGCGGCCACAGGCGTCGAACTGCGGCTTTAGAAAGTGGCGCGTATAGGTGCGGTTAATGCGGTTGGCGAGCCACTTTAAAAGGTAGGGCCGATTGTTTTTGCGCATAGTTAAAAATTCAGGTTAAAGGTGGCGCCGCCACCGGGTGTTGCATGAACGGTGAGCGTGCCGCCGTGGGCCAACATGATTTGCCGGCTCAATGCCAGGCCAACGCCGCTGCCCTCGGTTTTGGTGGTAAAAAACGGCACGAAAATTTTATCGGCAATATTGTCGGCGATGCCGGGGCCGTTATCTGCCACTTGTATCACCGCGCGCCCGCGCTTGGATAAATGGGCTTTCAAGGTAAGCGAGGCGGAGGCATGGCCTGCGAGTGCGTGCAGCGCATTTTTTACAAGGTTGATGATCACCTGCTCAATCATATCGCGGTCTAACACCGCCTCCAGTGAAGAGGGCTCTGTATGGCATTGCAACTGCACCTTGGCCGCAGCGGCCTCGGGCGCCATGAGGGCACGAATATGGGTGAGTAATTCACTGATGCTGCAGCGCTGCTTTTGGGGCGTGGGCAGGCGCGTCATCTGCCGGTAGCTGGAAACAAATCCAAGTAAATTTTCTGCGCGCCTTGCCAAGGTGTCTACCGCTTGTTGCAAATCGTCAATGTTTTCCTGATTGATTTCCTCTTGCAGCTCGCGGGCCAGGCTACTTGCCGTGTGTGCCAATGAGGAAACCGGGGTAATGGAATTCATGATTTCATGGGTCAGCACGCGTACCAAATCTTGCCAGGCTTGCAATTGCGCGCCTTCAAGTTCGCTTTGAATATCTTGCAGGCTAATCAGCTTTTCAGTGGTGGCACTTATGCGCAGCTGTGCTGCGGTAACAATCAGCTGGTGCTCTATATCATCTACCACGCACTTCACCACGCGGCGCTCACCCACAGGCAGTGTGTGTAGCTGCGCTGCAAAGGTTTGGCCAAATTGTTCCAGCTGGGTTGTGTTCACCACAGGCACTGTGCCGAACAGGCGGCGCGCGGCGTTATTCCACAGGGTAATGCTGCCGTCATTAAACACTGAGATAAGCGGCACCGGCACGTGCTCCAGCAGGGCCCGCAAATGCCGCAGCTCCTGTTCTTGCTCCGAGCGCTCGGCGCGAATGCGCGCAAGAATGTCTGTAAAGGTGGTGCCCAACTCGTCAAAGCCCGCGCCTTGGTTGTTGAGATCAAATTGCTGGTTAAAATCGGCGTAGCGCGCAGCGCCTAAAAAGCGCGCAAGTTCATTGTTGGTGCGGCCAACAAAACGCACAATGGCCCAGCATTGCAATATCACCGCCGCCAAAACCAGCGCGCAGGTAGCGTAGTAGCCGGGCTGAAACAGCAACCAGGTGAAAGCCAGCAAACTTAGCAGTACCAATGTCAGGCGCAGAGTAAGCACCAGGCTGAAGCGTTTAAAGGCCATGTTTTTCCATCCTGCGGTAAAGGGCTGCGCGGGTTAGGCCAAGTTCTTTGGCAGCGTGGCTGATGTTGTAGCCGTGCTTTTTTAAGGCCGTTTGAATAATGCGCTGCTCCTGGCGCACCAGATTTAAATCTTCAGGCAACTCCCGGCTTGCCGATGCCCCGGCATAGGTCTGTTCGGGCGGCATGTCCAAAGGGAAATCGGCCACTTCAAATTCGGGTGTTTGCGACAAAATAACCGCGCGCTCTATGGCGTGGCGCAAGGCTCGCACGTTGCCCGGCCAGCGGTAGTGGGTGATGGCAGCCAGGGCTTGTGGGCTGAATTCACGGGGTGCCTGGTGGTATTTCTGGGCGTAAACCCGGGCATAGTGGCGCGCTATGAGGGCGATGTCCTGCCCGCGCTCACGCAGGGGTGGCAGCTGTAACTCAACGGTATTCAGCCTGAACAATAAATCCTGGCGGAACCGGGTTTCGTCACGCAGTTGCGCCGGTGGCAGGTTGGTTGCGGCAATCACGCGCACATCAAAGGGTTGCGATTGATTGGCCCCAAGGGGCGTGACGCGGCGCTGCTCAAGCACCGTTAATAATTTGGCCTGTAAATGCAGCGGCAGGTTGCCCACTTCATCCAAAAACAAGGTGCCGCCATTGGCCGCTAACAATTTGCCAAGCCGATCTTCCTGGGCGCCGGTAAAGGCCCCTTTGCGGTGGCCAAAGAGCTCGCTTTCAAACAAGGTTTCGGCAACGGCGCCCAAATCGATGGCCATAAACACCTGATCTTTTCGGAGGCTTTGGGCGTGCAATTGCCGGGCAACCAACTCTTTGCCGGTGCCATTTTCACCCAAAATTAACACGTTGGCATCAGTGGGAGCCGCGCGGGCTACCAGGCCCATCACTTGCTGCATGGCGGGGCTTGCACCCAGCAAGGCACTGGTGCGATTGGTATCAGACAGCAGCTGGTTAGCCTGGCGCAGGGTTTGGGTTTGCTTTTGCGAGGCGCGCAATTTCAGTGCAGCCGATAAAGTGGCCACCACTTTTTCGTTTTGCCAGGGCTTGGCAATAAAATCGGTGGCGCCAAGCTTCATGGCTTCAACGGCAATGTTCACCCCGCTGTGCGCGGTAATCATAATCACCACGGCCTGTGGGTCTTGGCTCAGAATTTTTTTAAGCCAGTAAAAGCCTTGCGCACCATCAGATTCGCCGGGGCTGAAATTCATATCCAGCAAAATGGCGTCAAAGTCGTGCTCGGCCAAAAGCTGTGGCAGTTGGCAGGGGTCGCCGGTGGTGGTGATTTTTGCCAGGTGCCGCTTGAGCAGCAATTGGCCGGCGGTTCGAATGTCTGGATCGTCATCCACTATCAGCAGGTGGCCGCTGCGTTCACTCATGGGAAGTTCCTTTTTTACTGTCCGCAATCGTACAGCGAGTGTTCGTATTCGTACAGTTGGCAGGCGGGCTCAATCGTCTTTTTTATGTAAGTGCTTATTATCGTTAGGGTTTTTGTGTTGGCACTCTGCTTGCAAATATACCTGTAGCAATGCGGGTGTACCGATTCAGGTGGCCTGTCGGGAAGTTACAGCAGGATTAATGCAATGGAAAACTCACAAGCCATACCGCTTCGCGCCACCAAGGCGAGCTCGGGTGCTGCCATGGATCGCGTGGTGGTCACGCCCCAGCGGCGCTGGCTTAAAATATTGATGATGGCCGCGGGCGGCCTGGCAGTTGCGGTACTCATTGGGCTTGCCATCGGCGCCGGGCAAAATCGGGCTTACACCATCGATGGCGATCGCCTGCAGCTGGCCCAGGTGCACTCGGGTATCTTTGAAGATTTTATTCCCGTGCGCGCACGGGTAACGCCGCTAAACACGGTTTTTTTGGACGCCATTGAGGGCGGGCGCATTGAGCGGGTGCTGGTGGAAGACGGCGCACTCCTGGCCGCCGGCGACCCCATTGTAGAGCTCTCCAACACAAGCCTGCAGCTAGAGGTTACCCGCAACGAGGCCGCGGTGACCGAGCAGTTGAACAACATGCGCAGCATTGAATTGCAGCTGGAGCAAAACCGGCTGTCGCACAAGCGAAATCTTGTGGAAATTAACTATCAGATAACCCGCCTCACGCGTCTGGTAAGCCGCCAGCGCAAGCTCAGTGAAAGCCAATCCATTTCGCTATCGCAATTGCAAGATACCGAAGACGAGCTTGCCTATTACCAAGCGCGCCGCCAGGTCACCTTGGAGAGCCAGCAAACCGATGCCCGCATGCAAGATGCGCAGTTGGCGTTTCTTCGCTCGGCCGCTGTGCGCCTTGAACAAAATCTGGAGTTTTCGCGCGCCAATTTGGATGCGTTGAAAGTGCGCGCGCCGGTGGCGGGCAAACTTTCGGGCTTTAGTGCCGAGGTTGGCCAGAGTATTGATCGCGGCGGGCGACTGGGCCAAATAGACGATCCGGATAACTACAAATTGATGGCCGGTATCGATGAGTTTTACCTGGGCCGGGTAGATATTGGACAGCGCGCAAGTTTTGATATGGCCGGCAATAGTTACCAGGTGGAAGTGGCAAAAATCTACCCGCACGTAAGTAACGGCCAGTTCCAGGTTGATTTGCTTTTCCCCGGGCAGGAGCCCGCCGGCATCCGCCGCGGCCAGACGCTACAGCTGAAGCTCATGTTGGGCGACGCCGAGCCCGCCACCCTCATTCCCAACGGCGCCTTCTACCAGGATACCGGTGGCCAATGGGTATTCGTGGTGACAGATGACGGCCAGGGTGCCATGCGCCGCAACGTGCGCCTGGGCCGCAGGAACGCCCGCTTCATTGAAGTGATTGAAGGCTTGGAGGTGGGTGAGCAGATAGTGACTTCCCCTTACAGCAGTTTCATAGATATGGACAGATTAGTGTTGTCGCACTGATCAACGCCCACAAAAAAGAAAGGAAAATACCATGATTAAAATGCACAACATGTCGCAAATATTTCGCACCGACGCCGTAGAAACCGTGGCCCTTAACAACATTAATATTGAAATTGCCGAGGGTGAATTTGTAGCCATTATGGGGCCTTCGGGCTGCGGAAAATCCACCTTGCTCAACATTTTAGGCATGCTCGATTCGCCCACCCAGGGTAAGTACCTGTTTAAGGGTGAAGATGTTGCAGGTTATGGCGAGTCGAAGCTGGCGGCCATTCGAAAGCGCAACATCGGGTTTATTTTTCAATCTTTTAATTTAATTGATGAGCTGAGTGTTGCTGAAAATATCGAGCTTGCGCTCTTGTACCACGGTATTTCGAGCTCAGAGCGCGCCCGCAGGGTCGCCGAGGTGATGGATCGCGTGGGCATAGCGCACCGCGCAAGCCACATGCCAAGCCAACTCTCGGGTGGCCAGCAGCAGCGCGTGGCGGTTGCACGCGCGGTGGTGGGCAAGCAATCGTTGATTTTGGCCGATGAACCCACCGGCAACCTGGATTCGGCCCATGGCCAAGAGGTGATGGAAATGCTGCAGCGCCTGAACGCAGAGGGTTCCACCATTGTGATGGTTACCCACAGCCCGGCCCACGCCGACTATGCCAAGCGCACCATTAATCTTTTCGATGGCCAGGTAGTAACTGAAAACCTGCGCGCCGTCGTGTAAGGAGCTCACCATGTTCAAGAACTACCTGCAGGTGGCCTTGCGCAACCTGGTCAAACACAAACTTTACAGTGCCATTAATATTGTGGGTTTGGCCGTAGGCCTTGCCGCATGCATTTTGATTACGCTGTTTGTGCGCGATGAATTTACCTACGACACCCAATGGGCCAAGGCTGAAAAAATTTACCGCCTAAACACCACCTTTGCCATTCCCGGGCGCGAGCCGTTCATCACGGTGTCGGCGCCGGGGCCTGCAAAACAGGCGCTACTTGACTACTTTGGTGAAGACATTCTGCACACTGCGCGCATAACCAATATGCACCCGGTGGTACGCTACGGCGATAGGGTAAATGAAGAAACCATAGTCTGGGCCGACAGTGCCTTTGCTGAAATGATCGATTTCCCCGTTGTGTCCGGCAACATCAAGGCCGCGTTGGGCGACAATGCAAGCCTTGTGGTAACGGAAGCTTTTGCTAAACGCATTTTTGGCACCAACAACCCGCTGGGTGAAGTGGTGAGCATGAGTTTCTACGATACCGTGCGCGATTATCGTGTGGCGGCGGTCATAGAAGATTTGCCCCATAACACCATCTTCGATATTGAAGCCATGGTGATGATCGATGAGCAGGATTTCAAATCCTTCCCGTGGATGTTCTCCCAGTGGACGAGCGTAAACCAGTATTTGTTTTTCGAGCTAAAAGATGGCGCCAGTATTGAAGCGCTGCACGCGCGCATGCCAGACTTTGTTGATCACTACATCAAGCTGCCACCTGCGGCAGGCATTAAGGGCAAGGCCTCTGATTTAATCACCATGACGCCGCAGCGCCTGCTGGATATTCAATTGAACCCTCACGGGCCTGTGGGCGGTGAGATGAAGCCCACTGGCAGTATTGATAATGTCATGCTATTTGCGGCCGTGGCTGCGTTGATTTTGATTATTGGCTGTATCAATTTTATGAACCTGGCCACCGCTAAATCTACCCAGCGTGCAAAGGAGGTTGCGCTGCGCAAAGTGCTGGGTGCAAGCCGGCCACAACTGGTTGGCCAGTTTATGGGTGAGTCTTTATTGCTTGCGCTGTTGGGCTTGTTTTTCGGCGTGGTGTTAGTGGAGCTTGTGTTGCCCGCTTTCGGCAATTACGTGGGCAAAACACTGGTGCTGGACTACACCGACGCAGCCAATTGGTTATTGCTTTTAGGGCTGATAGTCATAGTGGGGTTGCTGGGTGGTGCCTACCCTGCCTTGGTGCTTTCGGGGTTTCAGCCAGCGCGGGTACTCAAGGCCAATAAATCTGCAGAAACCCGCGGTTCTGCCAACTTGCGCCAGGTGCTGGTAATCGCCCAATTTGCCATTTCCGTGTCGCTAATTATTTGTACCTGCCTTGTGTACGGGCAAAAGTTCTACCTGATGAATATGGATGCAGGCTTCAGCAAAGACCAGCAGCTACTGGTGCATAATCTGGGTAATGCCGGGGTGCGGGACAAACGCGATGTGATCAAGCAGCGCATAGGTCAACTGCCCGGTGTGGAGTCTGTGGCGCTGCACGCAGATCCACCGGCTTCGGGTAATGAAAGCAATATTTCAGTGCGTATTCCCGGTGATGAAAGCCAGCAAAGCCAGTTAATTGGCGTGCAATCAATAGATCACGATTTTTTTCCCACCTATGAAATTCCACTGCTTGCCGGTCGCAACTACGACATCAATCGCCCGGCCGATGGAATGCCTGCCCCTGAAAGTTTGGTGCCGGGTCAAAAAGGCCAAGGTACCATTATTGTGAACGAAAGTGCGTTGGGTAAATTTGGTTTTGGCACGCCCGAGCAGGCGCTTGGTAAGGTGATTGAGGTGGGCGTTGATTTTAATCCGAATCAACCCACTATGGTCGACCTCACCATTATTGGTGTGGTGCCCGATATGCACTTTCAAAGCCTGCGTCGGGTGGTGCGGCCGGAAATTTATCAGCTTAATGCCAACAACTGGCGCACCTTGACGGTCAGGTTTTCAGGTAATGGCAACCAATTGGTAAAAGATATTCAGGAGGTATGGCGCTCGCAAGTAACCGATGAGCCTTTTCGCCACCAGTTTGTGGTTGATCGTATGGCCGGTGAATTCGAACAGGAAAGTCGTCAGTCCACGCTCCTTGGTATCTTCGCGGGTTTGGCCATTGTAATAGCCTGCCTTGGGCTTTACGGCTTGGCGGCATTTACTGCCGAGCGGCGCACTAAGGAAATTGGCATTCGCAAGGTGATGGGTGCCCGTGCTCGCGACATAGTGGCCTTGATGCTGTGGCAATTTTCCAAGCCTGTGCTGTTGGCCAATGTGATTGCCTGGCCACTTGCGAGCTGGATTATGATTAACTGGTTATCGCAATTTCCCTACCGCTTAGATAGCTGGGTGCTCATACCCGTATGTCTTGTGGCGGGCGCTTTGGCCTTGGCCATCGCCTGGTTGACAGTGGGCGGCAACGCGGCCCGGGTGGCAATGGCTAACCCCGTAAAAGCCTTGCGATACGAGTAACATTAACACGCAGGGGCGGTGGCAATAGAATGTGTCATCGCCCTTTTTTGTTGCCAGATATTGGGTAGGCGCATAGTGGCCCAGCCGTCGGGTTTATCGCGCGCACATGCACTGGATGAATTTTGCACCCAAGGTACTTGCCTGGTACATAGTGCCGGTTCCGAATATGAGCCGCTATGATTGCCTGAATATTTGCAGCTTGACTTAAACGGATTTTCATCAGCCAATGCTCATATTGAAACGCCCTGTGATCTATCTCTTGATGCCTGCTAAACAGGGCAATTACTCATTGGATTGCCTGCAGTGCAGGCTGGCTGCCTGATAACCCCATTGAATCCACGCCTCGTCGCCTTTTTGGGCAAATATTTCGTTGCGCCCGTGGTAGAGGGTTTTGGGTTGTTGGGTATCGCGCAACATCAGCGACGTGCTGTCGCCGCGCTCGGCAATAAGTGTGGGCGGTTGGGTGTCGAAAAAGGTGATGATGAATTCGTTTTTAGGGTCGTTTTCGCAGTAAAAACTTACCGGGCCTTGGTAATTAACCAGCCGGTACCGGGCCTGTAGCTCGGCGATGCGCTGGGTGTAATTTTGCGAAACACAGGCCTGTTTGTCTGCGGCCTTCCAGCAATCGTTGCGGCCTTTTATCCAGCCCCGTTGTTCGGCGGCAAGCCGTGGCGGGTGTTCATTGGTGGCCTTTTGCTTCGCTTGTTGGTAAACCTTGGCAAGTTGCTGGTCTAGTTCTGCCAATGTGCTGTTGCTGCAGATCATTTGCTCAACGTCGGTTAGAGATGATTGCTTGCAATCAAAGCTTGGGGCGGCAATGGACGCTGAATTGAACACCTGCTCGTGAATGTACTCACACCAGGCGCGGCTGTTGCGCGCAGGTGTTGTGGGTTTACCGCGAATGCCTAGTTTAAATTCAATCACCGATTGCCATTCCAGAGAGCCGAGGTCTGGCCCGTGGCCCTGGCCGTCGCCTGTGCTGATTTTTTCATCTACCGCTTGATACCATTGGGGCGAGCAAAGTGGCTCGCTATTTACCTCGCTTGTTTTGTTGGCGTGGGAGGCTGTGCAGCCAGTGAGTACCATCAGCAACAGCAGGGCCGAGCAAAACTTGGTCAGGTTAAAGGGCGAAATCATAAGCGAGCGCTCCGTGGCAGATGCGTTTATGGCAATGTTCAATGGCGATAGCAGTAGGGGTTTTGCAGCCAGCCTACAGCCGAGCCTAGCGTTTGCATGCAGTCAGGTCAAAGCCAAGGGTTGCAGTATTTAAACGGGCCCTGCGGTTTTACTGCTGCGGTGGGCCGGGCCTTGAGGTAAGCTGTGCGCCTTTATTGTTGCAACCAACGAGAGTATTGCATGAAATTGTTACAGGTCCCCGAATTCGACATTCAATCTGTGAAAGGGTTTCTTGCCGATGACGAAGGTGAGGGGCTGTACCAGCTGGCATTGACCGCCAGTCAAATGGGCCCGTGCCTTGAGGTGGGCAGCTATTGCGGCAAATCCACCGTGTATTTGGGAGCCGCCTGCCAGCAGCAGGGGCAAACATTATTTGCAGTAGATCATCACCGCGGGTCGGAAGAGCACCAATTGGGTGAGGAGTATCACGATCCGGAACTCTACGATGGCCAAGCACAAAAGATGGATAGTTTTCGCACCTTTCGCGATACACTGCAGCGCGCGCGATTGGAATACACGGTAGTGCCTGTGGTAGCACCATCGGCGGTGGCCGCACGCCATTGGGCCACACCCTTGGCATTGGTATTTATTGATGGCGGCCACGCGCTGGAAACTGCGCTGGCTGATTACCGCAGCTGGGCCGCCCATGTGATACCGGGTGGCTTGCTGTTAATTCACGACATCTTTCCAGACCCGGCCGATGGCGGCCAGGCACCCTACGATATCTACAAGCTGGCGCTGGCCTCGGGGCTTTTTGAAGCGCTGCCCACCATCAACACCCTGGGTGTATTGCGCCGTATTGCCTGAGGTTTTTCTGAGCGCAGTTATTGCGCTGTTAAACGCCAAGCCCCTGCTTGCTGGCCCGGCTGCTGGGGGCAAGCAGGTTGACTTCTGTGAAGAGTTTGGCGGCCGGGGTGTGCTCTGTGAGTGCGTCTGCTGCCAATAAAATTGCGCCACTCGTCCAGGTGGTTTTTTCTTCAGGCCAAATGGCTTTATCGCGAAACTGGTAGCCCATCCAATAGCCGCCATCGGCATCTAAAAACTGGTGCAACCAGCTGTAGAGGTTTACCGCGCGGGTGTGATCGCCAATGGCCAGCAGCGCCATGGTGAGCTCGCAGCTTTCGGCAATGGTGACCCAGGGCTCGTCACTCACACACCGGCACCCCAGGTTGTGCTCTACAAATTCGCTCCAGCGGCTGTCGATGCGCGCGCGCGCCTGCTCGCCGGAAATTACGCCGGTAAGCACCGGGTAAAACCAATCCATGGAATAGCGTGCCTTGCTCTCCCAGGTGCGATCGAAACGCTCGGGTTTGTGGTTGATGCATTCAACCAGCAGAGTGCGCGCGCGCACCCAGTGGCGGGCATCCTCACCCAGGGTTACGGCAATATTTATGGCGCACTCCAGGCTCTTGGCAATGGAGCTATTGGCGGTAAGCAGTGCATCGTTGAGGCCGCAGTCGTTTTCATCTACGGCCCAGTCGATTTCGCCGTGCACACTTTGGTAGCGCAGCACAAAATTGATGGCGTTTTGTACCATTTGCCAGTGGTGCAGTAAAAAACTGTGATCACCGCTGATGAGGTAGTGGTGCCAAATGCCGGTGGCCACGTAGGCCACAAAATTGGTTTCGCGCTTTTCACGGCATACAGGTTGATTGTTGCGGTAGTGATTCCACCAGCTGCCGTCTACCCGTTGTTGATCTGCCAGCCATTGGTAGGCGTGTTCGGCGGCGGCCCATTGGCCAGCAATGGAAAGCCCCATGGCGGCCTCTGTGTGATCCCACGGGTCTGCTTTATCGCCGCGGTACCAGGGGATGCAACCGTCTTCGAGCTGTTGGCTCAAAATATAATTAACTGTGGGGGCGAGCAGGGCCTTCGGAAAGCGGCCTTTTTGCAGCAATAGCGATGTCACTGTGATTCCTCGGTGCGGTAGTACATCACCACACTTTTCCCCATCAGGGGGTTTAAAAGTTTTTCGAGCGTGCGCGTAAGCCAGGGCTTTTGCATTAAATCCCACACCAGTAACTTGTGGTACCAGGCAATAAGGCGCGATGAATCCTGGGTGTCCCAGAGCATGCATTTCAGCCACCAAAAAGGTGAGTGCAAGGCGTGGGCCCAGTGTTTTTTGTAGCGTATAAAGCCGTGCTGCTGCACTTCCTGATTGAGCTGGGCTGCGTTAAATATGCGCACATGGCCGCCTTCCACCTGGTGGTAGGCGCTGGAGTAGTGCCAGCAAATTCTCTCGGGCCAGGCCCTTGGCACGCTGATGGCCAGCAGGCCGCCGGGCTTTAACACGCGTTGAATTTCACGGAGCGCGCCCTGATAGTC
Organism: Simiduia sp. 21SJ11W-1; assembly: GCF_024138675.1. Classification (NCBI taxonomy): domain Bacteria; kingdom Pseudomonadati; phylum Pseudomonadota; class Gammaproteobacteria; order Cellvibrionales; family Cellvibrionaceae; genus Simiduia; species Simiduia sp. 21SJ11W-1. The sequence goes on from NZ_CP090959.1 coordinate 614,132, forward strand.
GGGCAGGTGCTCTAACACTTCCGAGCAAATAATTTTATCAAAGCTGTGATCGGCAAAGGGCAGTGCGAGTGCATTGGCGCATTGCAGGTGAAAGCTTTTGTGCTTGGAGCCGGTGTTAAAAGGCGTAAAGCGTTCGCGGCTGGCGGCCAAATCTTTTAGCGATAAATCCACACCGTAGACATCCACATCGCCTGCGATGTAGGCATTGATGGCGTGGCGGCCCTCGCCGCAACCTAAATCCAATAGTTTGTCGCCGCGGGCCAGGGGGAAGTGGGTAAAATCAACGGTGAGCACGGGCGGCCTCCGTTGTGAGCATTTGGGTGCGGTAGTAGTGGGTGAGTTCTGCCGCTACCCGCGCCCAGCAGAAAGTTTCTTCAATGCGCGTGCGCGCTTTGGTGGCCAACATCTGGCGCCAGGCGGGCTTGTCAAATAATTGCGATACTGCCTCGGCAATGGCCCGGGCGTCGCCCGCCGGTACGCTGAGGGCGGCATCGCCCACCACTTCGGGAATGGCGCCGCCATTGGTGGCCACTAACGGCAGGCCGCAGGCCATGGCTTCGCCGGCGGGCAAGCCGAAACCTTCATAGAGTGATGGCACGACAGCCACCTGGCTTTGGTTGTAACGCGCCACCAACGCCTGCGTGCTGATGCCCGATACAAAATGCACGGCGTCTTCCAGCTGCAAGGCTTTTAGCCGCTGCTCGGTTTCGCCGCCGGCGTTTAATTTACCGATTACCGTAAGCTGGATGCCGGGGTAGTGCGGGCGCAACAGGTGCATGGCCTCCAGCAGATAGCGCAGGCCTTTAAGGGGCTGATCGGCGGAGGCGGTGGTAATCAGGCTAAAGGGTGTTTTGTTGGCGTTTGGGTCTGGCTTGAATACGTCTGTGTCTATGCCGTTGTGAATCAAATCAATGGCAGATACCGGGCGCTTAAAGCAGGCGGCGATATCGCTACGCGATTGCTCAGAGACGGTAATCACGTGTTTAAGTTTGCGCACCACTTTTTCTTGCATGGCGAGAAACGAATGCCAGCGTTTAATGAGCAGCCGCATGCCCCAGTGCTGTTCGGCGGCAAGCTTGAGCTCCAGGTCGCGGGTGATGGGGTGGTGCACTGTGGCCACCACCGGCAGGCCGCGTTTTTGAATATCCAAAAGCCCCCAGGCCAGGCACTGGTTGTCGTGCACCAGGTCGTACTGGTGGCCGTGTTGCTTTAAGTATTTGGCCACCCGGCGCCCGAAAGTGTAGGGCTCGGCAAAGCCGCCGGTGATTTTGGCCCACCACTCGTAGGTATCGGTATAGCTTTTCAGGTGCGACCATTTAAGGGCCTTAAGGGGCTCTTCTACGGCGAATAAATCAAGGCTCGGCATTTTAATTAGCCCCACGCCTTCCACCAGTTCTGGGTAGGGCGGGCCCGAGATCACATCCACCTTGTGGCCAAAGGCCAACAGCGCCTTGCTGAGGTAGTGCAAGTAAATGCCTTGGCCGCCCACGAACGGGTGCGAGCGGTAGCCGAGCAGGCAAATGCGCAGGGCGGGTTTGCCGTCTGCGGCCAAATCGGGCAGGGCCTGGGCAATATCTACATGGGCCTGAGCAAGCGAGCGTGCATTCATAGGGCGTATCGATTTGGGTGATTGCAGAGGTTATAGCGAAACAGGGCCGAGGCCAAGAGTGACCGATTATAGAGAGAGGGTCAGCGTGAGCCAAATTAAAAGCACGACTTAAGAGTCAGCGCGCTGCCTGAAACAAAAAAGCCCCCTGCCTGGGTGACCGGGGGCTTCAAACTGCTGTGGCGAGGCCTAGAAGGAGAAGCGCAGCCCCAGCTCTAACGAGCGCCCAGGCTCAGGCGCGTAGGCGCGCAGGAAGGAGTTGGCATTGCGAATCTCCGCATTGGCGAGGTTGTTGCCGCGCAGGAATACCAGCAGTGCTTGCTCGGCGCCTACATCGAAGGCGCGGCTCGCACTCAAATCTACCCGGGTGTAACCATCAACCGCCAGTTCGCCTTCGCCAGGGTGGCGTTGCTCGCTCACCTGGGTGGTACGCAGCTCGGCATTCCAGTGCTCATCGCCGTAGCTTAGCGCCAGGCCAATGCGGGCAGGGGTTATGCGCGGTACATCGGTGCCGTCGTCAAGTTCGGCGCGCACGGTGTCGCCGGTGAGGCTGATTTCCCAGTGCTGGGCAAAGGGCAGGCCCAAGGTTGCCTCGGCACCGTAAAAGCGCGCGTCTTGCTGGCTGAACTGATATACCGGCAACTCCTCCAGCTCTGCGCCTGTGTTGGCTTTGTAGATGAAGTTGTCGATCTGGTTGTTGAACAGGTTTACCTGCAAGTGCAGCGGACCTTCGTAGTGGTAGGCCAGCTCGAGGTTGTTACTGGTTTCAGGGCTGAGGTCGTCGTTGCCCAGAATGTAATTTTGCTCAGCCAGATGCGGGCCATTGGCAAACAGTTCTTCAACGGCCGGGGCGCGTTCTGCGCGGGCCAATCCGAAGGTGAGGTGGCTCTCATCGGTGAGGTGCCAGTGCGCGGCACCCGAGGCGCTAAAGGTGTTAAAGCTCTGGGCTTTGAGGCCATCGGGGGCGATGTCTGCGTGCTCGGCACGCAGGCCCAGCTCCAGCACCCACTGGCCGCTGGTGTATTCCTGCAGTGTGAAGGCGCCCAGGTTTTCGATATCCGAGCGCGGTATGAAGGCTTCATCACCAATGGCTGCGTAATCGCGCAGCTGGTATTGCATGCCCAATGCGCCGCGGTGCTGGTCGCCCGCGCTGTGAATCAGTTCGGCGCGGCCCTCCCAGGCTTTGTTGGTAAAGCGCGTGCCCACCTCGTGGCCTTCCAGCTCGGCGTGTTCGTAATCGGTATAGCCCAGGCGGTAGGTAATTTTACTGGCCCAGCCGTCGCCCAGGTTGTGCTCGCCTTTGAGGTCGTAGCGGGTTTGTTCCATGTCGATGCGAATAAATTCTTCGCCGTGCTCGTGCTCTTCGTCATGGTCGGCGTGATCGTCTTCCTCGTGGTGCTCGTGAGCACCGGGCGGAATGCCGTAGTTGTTGCCAGATTGCGCAACTGCCAGGCCAATGAAGCCTGCATCGTAGTGAAAGGCGGTGCCCAGGCTGTAGCTGTGGGCTTCGCGATCGGTATTTTCGATCAGCCCGTGCGCTTCGGCTTCGGCCTCTGCTTCATCCTCTTCTTCGTGCACCGAGTGATGGTGGGCTTCGCCTGGAATGCGTACATCCTTGCCGGTGCTGGTCACACCGTTTAAGTGCCACGCCCACTGCCCATTGCCGCCTTGAATAAAGCCAACCCCGGTTTGCTGCTCGTTTACCGATTGGTAACGCACTTCGGCCGCGCCTTCTATGCCATCAATGGGCGCGGCGGGAATGCGGTTGTCGAGCACGTTCACCACGCCGCCAATGGCGTTGTTGCCGTAGCGCAGGGTGGCAGGGCCGCGCAGCACTTCAATGCGGTCGGCCAGCAAGGGCTCAACGGTGTTGGCGTGATCGGGGCTGGAGCTTGCCGCATCGCCGGTGCCCAGGTGGTCTTGCATCACTTTCACGCGGTTGGCGCTTTGCCCGCGAATCACAGGCGCCCCCACGCCCGGGCCAAAGCTTGCAGAACTGATGCCGGGCTCTTGTTGCAGGCTTTCACCCAAGGTGGCCGCGGCTTTGCGGCGCAGGGCCTCGCCGGTTAATACCGAGGCAGGCTGGGTTAGGGTGTCGCCGGTTTTGGCAAAGGGCGATGCGGTAACCACCACCTCTTCAAGGTCAGAGCGTTCGCCATCGGCTGCGGCAAAGGGCGAAACGCTGGCAATAGCAACGAACAAGGCGGTACGGCCCCAAGCGGGGGTAGAAAAAGCAGAAAACATAAATAGCACTCCACGGCCCAAGCGCATGGCGCCGGGCAACAGCATTAGTCAAAAATGGTCTGGAAAATCAGGCTGATGCTTCGCGGGTGGTCGGGGGGTCGCGCTTGCCACGCTTTTCGGCGTTGCGGTGCAAACGGTGGTAGGGGGAAATCTCCAGCCACATGCCCGGTTCCGGGCGCTGGGCTTTGGGCACCTCTTCATTGCAGGCAAGGGCGTTCGCGTGCTGGCACAGGAAACACTCGGTTTGCAGCTGCTGGTGGTCGTGTTGAACCTCTACCGCTTGTGCAAACACCAGGCACAAGGCCAGCGCTGCCAGAAGCAGTGTGCGCGACTTGTTAAATTTGGTGAATGAAAACATAAGCTCGGTTTGAGTGGTTCAGGCCCAGTAGACTAGTCTACAAGTAGACGGGGCTTCTGCGCTAGGGGTAGCCATTGCGCAAAAAATCGATTTTTTAATCGTCTATTGCGGCAGTGCTGGTAAAATTGTTGCTTTGCCTGCTCTGGTTTACGGATTAGCGTTGCTAATTCTAATGTTTCGATACCCCTAGAGGATGTCTTGTTGAACAGTGATTTTAGCCAGTCAACCAACCCCGCCAACAAGGCCGGCAGCGAGGCGAGTTTCGGTGCCGATGCAACGCTCCATTTGGCGATTACCGGCCGCTTCGGGTTGGATGTTCATCAAGCCTTCAGAGAGGCCTACCGGCCCTACGTGGGCCGCGCGCGCCGCTGCGTGATAGATCTTTCCGAGTGCACAGGCATAGACAGCGCCGGCATGGCCCAGCTGTTAATCCTGCGAGACCTGCTTGGCCTGGCGCAGGCGCAATTTTTATTAAGTGGCAGTAATGAAGACGTGACCCGATTGCTTGGATACGCCAATTTCGACCAGTTATTTACCGTAATCCCCCGTTAGCACTGCTGGGCAGCTTTGCCCTCAGCCTATATAATCCCCGCTCCTCGAAAACCCGCCACCGGAGTCCGTAGTGGAGCGCACCGCTAAAGTCAGCCGCGATACGCTGGAAACACAAATCACAGTCGCGTTAAATCTTGATGGTTCAGGCAGGGGCAAATTTGCCACTGGCGTGCCCTTCCTTGAGCACATGATGGATCAGATCGCCCGCCACGGGATGATCGATCTCGACATCACCTGCAAAGGCGATACCCACATTGATGATCACCACTCGGTGGAAGACATCGGCATCACCCTGGGCCAGGCCATTGCCAAGGCCGTGGGCGATAAAAAGGGCATTCGCCGCTATGGCCACGCCTATGTGCCCCTCGATGAAGCCCTTTCGCGGGTAGTGATCGACTTCTCCGGCCGCCCGGGTTTGATCATGGAGGTGCCTTTTACCCAAAAGCGCATTGGCCAGTTTGATACCGAGCTGTTTTGGGAGTTCTTCCAGGGCTTTGTTAACCACGCCCAGGTGACCTTGCACATAGACACGCTGCGCGGCTTTAACGCGCACCATCAAATTGAAACCGTGTTCAAGGCCTTTGGGCGCGCGTTGCGCATGGCGCTGGAAGAAGATCCACGCATGGCAGGCCAAATGCCTTCCACCAAGGGCACGCTCTAGACCATGAGCCAGACCATTGCAGTGATTGATTACGGCATGGGCAACCTGCACTCGGTGTCCAGTGCCTTGCAGCATGTAGCCCCCGATGCCGAGGTGCGGGTTACCGCAGATCCGGCGGCGGTGGCCGCGGCAGATCGCGTGGTGTTCCCGGGTGTGGGTGCCATTCGCGATTGCATGGCCGAAATTCGCCGCCTGGGGTTCGATGCGCTGGTGCGCGAACAGGTGGCCAGCGGCAAGCCCGTGCTGGGCGTATGTGTGGGCATGCAGGCGCTCATGAGCCACAGTGAAGAAAACGGCGGGGTAGATTGCATCGGCATTCTGCCAGGCCAAGTGCGCTTTTTCGGCCATGACTTGCACGAGCCGGGCAGCCAAACCCGCTTGAAGGTGCCGCACATGGGCTGGAATCAGGTGGCCCAGGTAGATCACCCCCTGTGGGCCGGCATCGACGATATGAGCCGGTTTTATTTTGTGCATTCTTATTACGTGCGCGCGGAACTTGCCCATCAGGTGGTGGGGCGTTGCCACTACGGTGTGGATTGCGATGTGGCACTGGCCGCCGGCAATTTATTCGCCGTGCAATTTCACCCGGAAAAAAGCCACACGCCCGGCCTGCAGTTGCTGCGCAATTTTGTGGGCTGGAATGGTCAGCCCTAGCTGACCCTGTTTAATTTTAAAAAGTCTCAGGAACTCCCATGCTAATTATTCCCGCCATCGACCTCAAAGACGGCCAATGCGTGCGCTTGCGCCAGGGCTTGATGGATGATTCAACCGTATTCTCCGATGACCCGGTGGCCATGGCTGCGCAGTGGGTTGAGCAGGGTTGCCGGCGTTTGCACCTGGTAGATCTAAACGGCGCCTTCGAGGGCAAACCGGTTAACGGCGAGGTGGTTACCGCCATTGCCAAGGCCTACCCGGGCCTGCCCATTCAAATTGGCGGCGGCATTCGCAGTGCTGAAATCATTGAGGCCTACCTTGCGGCAGGTGTTAGCCATGTGATCATCGGCACCAAGGCCGTGAAAGAGCCCAAGTTTGTGACCGAGATGTGCAAGGCCTTTCCGGGCCACATCATCGTGGGGCTGGATGCCAAAGATGGCCTGGTGGCCACCGATGGTTGGGCGGAGGTTTCCAATGTGAAAGCCACCGAGCTTGCCAAGCGCTTTGAGGCCGACGGGGTGGATTCCATCGTCTATACCGACATCGCCCGCGACGGCATGATGCAAGGTGTAAACGTAGAGCAAACCCTGGCCATGGCAAAGGCCTCGTCTATTCCGGTGATTGCCTCAGGCGGCATCACCAATATGGACGACATTCGCGCGCTCAAGGCGGTGGCCGACCAGGGCATTTGTGGCGCCATTACCGGCCGCGCCATTTACGAGGGTAGCCTCAACATGGCCGAAGCCCAGCAGTTTTGCGACGCCTAAAGGCGCGGGAGGAAAACCACCATGGCACTGGCCAAGCGTATTATTCCCTGCCTGGATGTAGAAAATGGCCGGGTTGTGAAGGGCGTAAAGTTTCTTGATATTCGCGATGCCGGAGACCCGGTAGAAGTGGCGCGCCGCTACAACGAGGCCGGCGCCGATGAAATTACCTTCCTGGATATCACCGCCAGTCACGAAGAGCGCGACACCACCGTACACACAGTAGAGGCCATTGCCTCTGATGTGTTTATACCCCTGACAGTGGGTGGGGGTATTCGCAAAGTTGAAGACATCCGCCGTATGCTCAATGCCGGTGCCGATAAAGTCTCTATCAATTCCGCCGCGGTGTTTAACCCGGATTTCGTCAAGCAGGCCTCAGACAGATTCGGTGCCCAGTGCATTGTGGTGGCCATTGATGCCAAGCAGGTATCCCTTGCGGGCGAGGCCCCGCGCTGGGAAATCTTTACCCACGGTGGCCGCAAGCCCACGGGGCTGGACGCCGTAGAATGGGCCGCGCGCATGGCCGAATACGGTGCTGGTGAAATCCTGTTGACCAGCATGGATCAAGACGGCGTAAAAAGCGGCTACGATCTGGGAGTGACGCGCGCCATCAGCGACGCCGTGCACATTCCCGTGATCGCCTCAGGTGGCGTGGGCAACTTGCAGCATTTGGCAGAGGGCGTGCTTGAAGGCGGCGCCGATGCAGTGCTGGCCGCCAGTATTTTCCACTTTGGTGAATACACTGTGGCCGAGGCCAAGGCCTATATGGCCGCCCAGGGCATTGAAATGCGTTTGTAAGCCAATGCGGTTTAAATTTTTAAAGCCGCAATTTATTGCGGCTTTTTTGTGGGCGCCAGAATTTATTTGCAGCCGCTTGAATGGTTAAGGACGCAGCGCAAATCTTGAGAGCTCGCCGGGGTAGCGGGAAAGCCGGGTGTGTAAACGCCAGGCAGCAAAAAGCAGGCACTGTGTAAACAGTACCTGCGGCTCATCAAGAAAGTGGTGGTGCTTAGGCTGCGTGGCGGCCGTAGCGCTCGAGCGTGGGGATCAGCGGTGCGCCGGCGCCCATAATGAATTCAATGAATTCGCTGGCACCTTCGCGGGCTTCGCTCAGGTTGTCGAAGGGACCAATGGCCACGCCCTCGCGGGTATTGTAGTACCAGTAGTCGTCTTTCTTGAAAAAGCGTTCATGCCTTGAGGGGACCTGTCCCTGTTCACCCGTTCTTTGCATACTCATAATATTGCCTTTGCTCGTCATGTCAGCGTGCTGACTTACCGATCTCTGCTGCATCTACTGCAACACTGCGAGACCATTCCCTCAAACGAGGGGCCCATGTTAGAACCAAGCACACAATCCTCTGGGTTGCCTGATTCTTAGACCACGTAGATAGCGATTTGCTCCCGCAATTTCCTGCCTGCTGTGCAGCCGGCAAGTGCTGCGCGAAACCCATGCGCTATCTGGGTAAGTTTATCGGACGGAGGGCGTGTGTCTTATACCAATTTGGTATGAACTATATTAATTTTTATAATTTCAGCGCGCAGACTCTTGTTTCCAAGGTGTTTTTAGGCGCCAGTTGACGCTTTGGGTGTGACGGACTTCCGTTTGATTGTGTGACAGGTGTCTCAAAAATGAGTACAGGGGTACTAGTTCTACCTGTTTGTCCAGCTTTGCCAGCTCCGCTTCCAGCACCGCCAAAGTGTTGGGGTAGGGGTGGCCAATGGCCAGCGCATAACCCTGGGCTTGCGCAAGGGCAATGGCCTGGTGCAGTTGTTGCCTGATGGCGGCGGGCGATTGATCGTTATCCAAAAATACATCGCGCTCGGCGGTGGTGATGCCCTGTTGGCGGGCCAGGCTGAAGGCCACGCTCTGGCTGCTGGTTTTGCTGTCTACAAAATATTTGCCCCGCTCGGCCAGTGCCAGCATCACCGCCTGCATGGCCAGCGGTTGGCTGGTAAGCAGGCTGCCCATGTGGTTGTTCATACCCTGGGCCTGGGGGAAAGCATCAAAATGCGCGTGCAGGCGGCGCTGTATGTGGGTGGCCGGTAAATCGGCGGGCAGGCCACCCGGGTCGAGTTTGGCGTGATTCACCGTGGCCATGGGAATGTGTAGCAGCACATCGCGCCCGCGCAGCCAGGCGTTCTTGGCAAGTGCTTGCGAGTGTGGGGCCACCGGAAGCACTGCAAAGCTGATGGGGTAGGGCAGGGCAATCAGCGCATCGGCCGTGGCCCGCTGGTAGCCTATGTCGTCGATGATAATGGCAAGCTTGCCTAACGTGCGCGTGGCTGCGGTGGTTTGGGAAGTGGGCTGCGCGCCGGTGGCCTGAGCCTCTAAAGCCGGGGCCTGCGCGACCCAAATGCCAAAAGCCAGTACACGCCACGCCCTGTTGATCACACGGGTGGCGCGCCGTGCGCGGCCTGGGTGGGGCAAGCGGGGCACCGGCCGTTAGGGCGCGTCTGGGGTGTGGCCGTTGGCGCTAATCACCGTGGCCTTGTCGCTTTTTTCGGGTTGCACCGCGGGGCGGCCAAACAGTTTGTAGCCCTTTAGCAGGTTCACCGCTTCAAACAGTTGGTTGTCGCGCTCCAGCATTTCGCGGTGCTCTTTTTGGGCCTCGGCGCGCTGTTTGGCTTTGCTCTCTTCGCCACCGTTGGCGTTGTTAATGTGGCCCGATAAATCCGCCTCTGTGTATTGCGAACGCGGGCGAATGGCCGTGAGCTTGGCGCGCTCCACGTGAATGTCGGGCACTATGCCCTGGGCCTGAATGGAGCGGCCGCTGGGGGTGAAATACAGTGCGGTGGTCAGCTTGATGGCGCGCTCTTCGCTGATGGGAATAACCGTTTGCACCGAGCCTTTGCCGAAGCTGTCGGTGCCGAGAATAATGGCGCGTTGGTGATCTTGCAGGGCGCCGGCCACAATTTCCGAGGCCGAGGCCGAGCCATCGTTAATCAATACCACTATGGGCAGGCCGTTGGTGATGTCGCCCGCCGTGGCGCTGTAGCTGTTGTCTGAATTTTCATAGCGGCCTTCGGTGTACACAATCAGGCCCTCTTCCACAAAGGCATCTACCACCTCAACCGAGGCTTGCAGCACGCCGCCGGGGTTGTTGCGCAAATCCAGCACTATGCCCTGCAGGGGTTGCTCTTTTTGCAGCTTGTTGATGGCATCGATCATGTCTTTGCCGGTGCCCAGCTGGAATTGTGCAATGCGCACATAGCCGTAGTCGTCGCTCAAGCGGCGCGCGCGCACGCTTTTCACTTTAATGGCATCGCGTACCAGGGTGAGTTCGCGGGGCTTATCTTCGCCTTCGCGCACGATGGTGACCTCAATCTTGCTGCCTTTCGGGCCGCGCATGGCTTTTACCGCTTCGGTGAGGCTCATGCCTTTAACGGATTTTTCGCCCAGTTTGATGATCAGGTCGCCCGCTTCAATGCCGGCTTTGGAGGCGGGGGTGTCGTCCATGGGGGCAATGACTTTTACGAAGCCGTCTTCCATGCCCACTTCAATGCCCAGGCCGCCAAATTCGCCGGTGGTATTGGTTTGCAGATCTTCAAAAGAGTTGGCATCCAGGTAGGCCGAGTGGGGGTCTAGCTCGGCCAGCATGCCTTTAATGGCGTATTCCAGCAGTTCGCGGTCGCTGATGTTTTCAACATAGCCCTGGCGAATGTGATCGTACACCTTGGTAAAGGTGCGCAAATCTTCCAGTGGCAGTTGGCCCGGCTCGTCTTCTGTTGTTTCAGCGGCGAAGGCTGCACTGGTAAAACTTAGGGCCAGGGCCGCAATAACATATGCCAGGGGGCGGCCTGCGCGCGCCCGGGTGTTGCAAAACGCGCGACCCAGAGTGCGATTGGATAACTTCATGAAACAAATACTCCCGAGTGTGACGACCGCAGCGTCAAGGTTTCATCACAGTGTAATGCATGGTGCGGCCATTTGTTTATCAGGTGACAATTTTTTGCCTGCAGGGTTCGCACAATGCGACCAGCCGCCCTAACCGCGGCACCAGTGTGCCGGATCAACGGGCTTGCCGGCGTGGCGGATTTCAAAGTACAGGCTTGGATCTTGCTGGCCGCCGCTGGTGCCCACTTCGGCAATTACCTCGCCGGCGGCCACCCAATCGCCGGTTTCCTTGAAGAGCACTTGGTTGTGGGCGTACAGGCTCAGGTAGTTATCGCCATGATCCACAATAATCAGCATGCCTTGGCCGCGCATGTACTCGGAAAATACCACCCGACCCTGGTGAATGGCTTTCACGTCGCGGCCTTCGGGGGCGCCAATCAGCACCCCTTGCCAGCGCAAGCTGTTGCCAGCGCGGTTGCTGCCAAAGCGGGCTTTCATATGGCCCTTGGTGGGCCAACCCATCTGGCCCTTGCGCGCGGTAAAGGCCTGGCCTGGCAGGGCCAGGGCGGTATCGCTCAGCTGGCGGGAAATCTCGCCCAGAATCTTTTCCAGATGGGCGCGCTCGGCGTGGGATTTCTGTAGCCGGACATCCTTGCTGGCAATACTGGCATCGAGTTTTGCCAGGGTGCGCTGGCGCTCGGCCTTGCGGCTTTTGAGCTGCTGGTAGCGGCTGTTGAGCTGGGCTTGGGTTTGGCTGAGTTTTTCGGTTTGGCGCTCAATGGCGGGTGCGATTTGGTCGAGCTCGGCCAGGGTGGCCTGGTAGCTGTTGATGGCCGTTTGCCGGTCTGCCAGCAGCAGGGCGTTGTAATACGCCATGCGCGAGACGGTATCTGGCTGGCTTTGGCTCAACAGCAACTGCAGCTGTGAGGGGTTGCCGGTTTTGTAGGCGGCCACCAGCTGTTCGCTGAAATGCGCCTGTTGTTGTTGCTTGGCGGCATTCAGCGATTGCTGGCGGGCTCTGAGATCAGCTAGCTTTTTTTTTCCGCGGCCAGCTCGCCTTTGATGCGCTCGATGTTTTGCAACAGTTCAGCAATTTCGCTTTCACTGCGTTGCAATTCGTTGTTGAGCTCATCGCGGTTGCTTTTTGCTTCGGCAATCTCGCCTTGCAGCTTTTGCACCATGGCTTGCAGCTCGGCGAGCTTCGCCTCGTAGTTAGCCTGATCTTGCGCGTGCAGTTGCGGGGCGGCCAAAAGGCAGAGTGCAAGCAGCGCTGCGTTAAAAGACTTCATAGGGTTAAACCTGATCAATGAGTAAACGTACCGCTTGGTGTCGGCAAATTCGCGCGCTCAGCATAAAATGTTGCGCGCGCGAACGCCAGCCTGTTGTGGCAGTTTGTGTGCCCGGCCTACGTAAAGTTGACCAGGTTCCGGCCGGTCATCTCGGCGGGCTGTTGCAAATCCATCAGCGCGAGCATAGTGGGTGCCACATCGGCCAGTGAGCCGCCGTCGGCAAGGCTGAGGCTGCGCTCGCCCACATACACAAAGGGCACTGGCAGGGTGGTGTGCTGGGTGCTTACCTGGCCTGTGGCGTCGTCGAACATTTCCTCAACGTTGCCGTGGTCGGCGGTAATCAGGGCCTCGCCGCCTACGCGCGCAACCGCCGCCAGCACTTGGGCCAAGGCGCCATCTACGGTTTCAACCGCTTGCACAGCGGCATCAAATACGCCCGAGTGGCCCACCTGATCGCAGTTGGCGTAGTTGCAGATGATGGTGTCGAACCGCTGGGATTCGATGGCTGCTACGAGCTTATCGGTTACCTCTGCCGCACTCATGGCGGGGGCCAGATCGTAGGTGGCTACCTGTGGCGAGGGCACCAGAATGCGCTCTTCACCCGGGTACAGATCTTCCTGGCCGCCGCTGAAGAAAAAGGTCACATGGGCGTATTTTTCGGTTTCGGCAATGCGCAGCTGGGTTTTGCCGAGCTTGGCCAAATAGTCGCCCATGGAGTTTTCCATGGATTCCGGCGGGAAGGCGATGGGCGCGTTGATGTCGGCGGCGTACTCGGTGGTCATCACGAACTCGGCCAACGCCGGCACCAGCTCGCGCTCAAAGCCGTCGAACTCTGGCTCAACAAAGGCGCGGGTAATTTCGCGGGCGCGGTCGGGGCGGAAGTTCATGAAAATCAGCGCGTCGCCATCGTTAACCGTGGCGACTTCCTGGCCCTCGGCCACAATCACCGTGGCTTTTACAAATTCGTCGTTTTCATCGCGCGCGTAGGCCGCCTGCAGGCCGCTGATGGCGTCGTCGGCGTCGTATTCTGCAGCGCCCGTGGTCATCAGGTCGTAGGCCGCTTGTACGCGATCCCAGCGGTTGTCGCGATCGAGCGCGTAAAACCGGCCGATAATGCTGGCCACACGGCCCACGCCCAGCGCCTCGAACTTGGCCTGGGCTTTTGCCAGCGAGGCCTCGGCGCTGCGCGGGGCGGTATCGCGGCCGTCGAGCATGGCGTGCAGGTAAATTTCCTTGGCACCGCGCTTGGCGGCAAGCTCCAGCATGGCCAGCAGGTGATCCTCATGGCTGTGCACGCCGCCGGGCGATAACAGCCCCATCACATGCACCGCTTTGCCGGCGCTCACGGCTTTATCAATGGCGGCGCAGTAGACGGGGTTTTCGAAAAAGTCGCCCTCGCTAATGGCTTTGTTAATGCGGGTGTAGTTTTGGTACACCACGCGCCCGGCGCCAAGGGTCATGTGGCCCACTTCGCTGTTACCCATCTGGCCCTCTGGCAGGCCCACGGCCATGCCTGAGGTTGCAATCAGGGTTTTTGGTTGTTCCGCCCACAGCCTGTCCCAGGTGGGGGTGTTGGCCGCGCGAATGGCATTGTGTTCGGAGCGCTCGGAGTATCCGAAGCCGTCGAGAATAAGCAGTACCAGGGGCTTTTTGGCAGACATGAACGAAGGGCCTTTTACAAACAAGAAACTGATGAAGGGGCGCATTCTACCGTTTGAGGGGGCATAACACTATGTTTGGGCCTCGGGGGCTCGGCAATGTTTGGCGGTTTTTTGGTCAGCCGGTGTGTTTTTGTGGCAGCCGTGGGTTGAGGGCAGGAAAATCCTGCCGGCGCCAGGTGGCCGGTGTGAGGCCTGGCCGCGCCCTGCGTTGTGCCTCATGCTTTTTCAGGGGTGAGTCGCTATACTGGCGCGCTCGCGAGCATCGAACAAAGGAACACCTGTGGATTTAATCATCTTTCTTACCGAGCAGTGGATGTTGGTATCGCTGCTGATATTGCTGATATACGTCTATTTCTGGCGTGAAGGCCAAAAGGCTGGCGCCACCTTGTCTATTCACCAAATGACCACCCTGGTTAACAAGGGCGATGCGGTGCTGGTAGACATTCGCGATGCTGCCGATTACAAAGCCGGCCACATAGTGGATGCCATCAATATTCCCCACAACAAGCTGGAAAAGCAGCTCGATGAACTGGGCAAGTACGCAGGCAAAACCCTGGTATTGGTGGATAAACTGGGCCAGCACACGGGCCACGCCGGCCGCTTGCTGCGCGCCAAAGGCCTTGAGGTTGCACGCCTTAGCGGCGGCATGGCCGAGTGGCAGGGCCAGAACCTGCCGCTGGTGAAGAAGTAGCCCCGCTTGAAATCTGCGCGTTGGCCCGCATAACTAAGGTTGTTCGGGCCAAGCCCAAAAACCCGCTTTGCAGGAGTACCCATGAGCGTTCCCGTTACCGTCTACAGCACCACCATTTGCCCCTATTGCGTGCGTGCCAAGCAGTTGTTGAGCCAGAAAGGTGTTGCCTATGAAGACATCAATCTGGATCGCAATCCGGAGCTGCGCAGCGATGTGATGCGCCGCAGTGGCCGCCGCACCGTGCCGCAAATCTGGGTGGGCGAAACCCACGTGGGCGGTTTCGACGAGCTGTGGGCACTCGATCGCGCCGGCAAGCTAGACCCGCTGCTGGCAGGCAATTAAGCGCGGGGCTTGAAAACGCCCCCGGTGCCCATATCTCAAGGGTATCCATAACAACAACACTAAATAATTAGTACTATCGAAAGGCATTTACCCCATGACTGAAGAAAACACCCAAGGCGCCGCAGCGGCCCAAGAAGAAGCCAACCCACAGGGTCAGCAATTTGCACTGCAGCGCGTTTACCTGAAAGACATGTCTTTCGAAGCACCCATGGGCGTAAAAGCCTTCATGAAAGAGTGGAAGCCCCAGGTAGATCAAGAGCTCAACACCAAAGTTGCCAAGGTTGATGAAACCAATTACGAAGTGACCCTAACGCTCACCGTTACCGTAAAACTCGGTGAAGAAACGGCGTTCTTGGTGGAAGTGCAGCAGGGTGGCCTGTTTCACGTGAGCGGTTTGCCTGAGCAGGCCATGCCACAAATTTTTAACACTGCCTGCCCGCAGATCCTGTTCCCCTATGCGCGTGAAGCCATTGACAACGTGGTTGTGAAAGGCAGCTTCCCGGCCTTGATGTTACCGCCAGTGAACTTTGATGCATTGTTCGCCCAGGCCGTGCAGCAGGCCAAAGCGCAGCAACAAGCGCAAGGCGCAGCCGAGGCCCCCGCCGAGCAGTAAGCTTGGTTGAGGTTTAAAAAACGGCGCTCTGGCGCCGTTTTTTGTTGGTGCGGCCGGTAGCCACTTGGCAAAGCTCACCTGCTAAGGGCACACTGCGATGAATTATCCAATGGAAGGTACCAGCCACTGCATGCCTAGAATCACTCCACATGGCTTGGCCATCACAGCGCTTGGTGTGCTGGCCGTGATGGCATCGGCGGGCGCGCGCGCGCAGCTGTTGGTGCAAGGCGTTGAGGGTGAACTGGCCGACAACATTCGCGCGCACATAAGCCTCACCGAAGAAGCCTGTGATGCACCCCGCTGGCGGCTAGTCC
This sequence comes from Simiduia sp. 21SJ11W-1, assembly GCF_024138675.1. Classification (NCBI taxonomy): domain Bacteria; kingdom Pseudomonadati; phylum Pseudomonadota; class Gammaproteobacteria; order Cellvibrionales; family Cellvibrionaceae; genus Simiduia; species Simiduia sp. 21SJ11W-1. Next base: position 629,716 of record NZ_CP090959.1, read on the forward strand.
AGCGCCGCAAGGAAGTCCCCCAGCAGGCCAAGGTGGCGCTCAATGCCTACGGCTATTATCAGCCCGCGCTCAAGGCCAGCTTCACAGAAACAGACGATTGCTGGCAGCTGCTGCTCGATGTGACTCCGGGCGAGCGGGTGAGGCTGCGCAACATTAACGTAGCACTTGCCGACAGGCCCCCGGCACTGGACGGGGAGCTTGCAGAAATGCTCGACCACCCGCCGCTCGATGCGGGCGACCCCCTTGTTCACCAGGACTACGACAGCTACAAAACCCAATTGCTGGAAACCGCCAGAGCGCAGGGCTACTGGCGCGCGCAATTTACCGAGGCCGAGCTTGCCATCTACCCGCACGAGCAAGCGGCCGATGTAAAGCTTGCCCTGGTGCTGGGCCCGCGTTACTACTTTGGCGACTATCAATTTACCGATGTGGGCCTCACACCGGAATTTCTGCGCAGGCTTGCCGGCAATGTGCAAGATGAACCCTACACGAGCGAGGCGGTGCAAAAAATTTACAGCCGCCTGCAAGGCAGCGATTACTTTCGCCGCGTGCTGTTAAACCCTCACGTAAATACCCAAAGTGACGACGTCACCGTACCGGTGGAAGTGGATTTGGCACTGCAAAGCCAAACCAGTGTGAGCGCAGGTGTGGGCTACTCCAGTGATCAGGGCGCGCGGGTGCGTGCCGATTACCGCAATCGCTACGCCAATCCCAAGGGTCACAAGTGGCGGGTAGACGGCCTTTACTCACGCACGTTCAAAGAGCTGGGCTTTACCTACACCATTCCCCGCAACGACCCGGCGCGCGAGTGGTATGAAATCAACGCCGGCGTGCTGTCGGAAAGCACCGTAAGCTACGACACCGAAGCGCAAACAACCCAGGTGCGCGCGGTGGAGGCGCTGCCCTATGATTGGGTGCTGAGTTCTGCCATTAACCTTCGCAACGAAACCTACATCATTGGCAGTGAGCCAGAGGAAACCAAGTTACTGGTTGTGCCGGGTGTTGGCTTTAGCTGGGTAGATGCCCCCAAAGATGTGCGCCAGCTAGAGGGTATAAGGTTTGAGGCAAATTTAACGGGCAGCAGCCAATACTGGTTATCCGACGCCGATTTTTTACAAGTGCGGGTCAAGTCGAAAATTATTCTGCCGTTTTCTACGCGCCTACGCTTGATCGCGCGCGCAGAAGCGGCCACCACGCTCAAAGACGACATCACAGACCTGCCACCCTCGGTGCGCTTTTTTACCGGTGGCGACAACAGTGTGCGCGGCTACCAATACAACGCCCTTGGCCCCAAAAACGATGCAGGCGATGTGGTGGGCGGCAGCCACCTGGTGGTGGCCAGCGCCGAGTTTGATTATCTGTTTTTACCTAATTGGTCGGTGTCGGTATTTGCCGACGCCGGCAATGCCTTTGATACAGTGTTTGAATTAAAGCGCGGCGTGGGGGTGGGCGTGCGTTGGTATTCACCGGTAGGGCCGCTGCGTTTTGACCTGGCCCGGCCACTCGACCCCCAAGACCCGGACGATAAATTCCGTTTGCACTTGTCGGTGGGGGCGGATTTGTAAATGCGGTTATTAAAGCGCATTGCCTTTTATTCAAGCGGCGCTATTTCGGTGTTGGCGGCGGTGCTGTTTGTGGCGCTGGGTTGGCTTGCCTTCACCGAGGCCGGTGCGCGCTGGGCGCTTATGCGTGCACTGCCATTGGCACCGGTATCTGTGCAGTTTTACGAGCTGCAAGGCACCTTGTGGCGGGGTTTGCGGGTACGTCAGTTAAGTGTGGCGGCCGATGACCACAGCCTGGGTTTTGAGCGCGCAGAAGTTGGCGAGTTGTCGTTTCGCTGGCAGCCCTTGGCGTTGATGTCGGGCCGGTTGGTGTTTGATCGCGTGCACCTGCGCGATCTGCAACTGCAGCTGGCTGAAAACACGGCCGCGCCTGAAGCCGAGCCTGCGTTGCCGCAATTTTTTGTGCCGCTGGCCATCGATGTGCGCCACCTGTCCACCCGAAATCTGAACATCCAGCAGGCCGGCCAAAGCCATAGCCTGCCGGATGCACGCCTGCGCGTAATGGTGCAAGGCGATCAGCTGTTGGTGTCGCGGCTGCAACTGGAATATGAAGGCGTGCCCTACGCGCTGTCGCTGCGCGCGCACTTTGGCAGCACATTTAAACTTGTGGCCGACATCAGCTCCCACGGTATTCAGGCAAGCGGCAGTTGCTACCAGGCTGCACCCTGGGCCTGTGAGGCGCGCGTCAATTGGGCTGGCTTTTCGCACCCGCTTACCGGTGAATTTGCATCACCCAAGGGTGAGCTTGCGCTCAATTTGCAAGGCGAACTGCTCACAATAGAAGGCGCGGCCGATTTTGCCTGGGCCTTTGCGCCTGCGCCAATTGATACGCAGTTATTGTTGGCAGGCCAGTTAAATCTAAAATCGCAAAACCTTGAGGTTACGCGCTTTAATGGAGAATTTTCAGGCGGCCAGGTGCAAGCCACAGGCGCGCTGCAATTCGCCCAAGGCTTTGCCATGCAAATCCAGGTGGGTGCCCAGAAACTTTCACTGGCGCAATGGTTGCCCGAGGCACTGGCGGAGTCTCAGGCGCAGTTGCGCTCCACTTTGGACTTGAAGGTTCACAATGATGAGGTGGATTTGCGCTGGGCAATCAGCGAGCTGCAACTTGACCTGGGTGCGCGCCCCATTACCGGTAGCACAGAATTTTATGTAAACGGGCAAGGCCTGGGGTTCGACAAGGTCGCACTCAGCGGTACAAGCGGCAGTTTGACGGGCAGTGCCTATTTCGGTTTTGACGAGCGCGTGCGACTCGATGCCCGCCTGCAAGCAGACGCACTCGAGCGCTTGGTGCCCGAGCTTTCCGGTCAGCTTGACCTTACCGCAAAAGCCTCGGGCACAGCCAAGGCACCGGTGTTTTCATTGCAGGCGCAGGGTACAGAGCTTGCGATAGCTGGCTGGCGCGCGCGCGATTTATCGCTTGCAACACAACTGCAAACCCAAGCCACCGACGCGCCCGGTTGGAGCGACCAGCTACGCGCTTTGGAAATTGCGACTTTTGATGCCCGCGTACAAGGCTTGCACGATGGCACGCGCGAACTGGGTGAACTCGCCTTGCAGCTCTCGGGTACTGCTGCCCGCCATCAAATCAACATGACCGGCCAATGGTTGCCCGACCACATCAGGCTTGAAGCCCTGTCGGTGAATGGCCGCGTTGAATTGCCGGCCAAGGCCACCAACACCGGCGAGCTATTAAGTGGCCTGCGTTGGCAACCCCTACTTGCCAAGCTTGAGGTCAGTGATCTTTGGTTGCGCGAACCCTGGCGCCTGGTTAACCCCAGCCGGGGCGATGTGAGTGCTAGCGCCCTGCAATGGCAGGCTTTGTGTTTGGCGCGCGGGCAGGCCGAGGTTTGCTGGGATGAACTGCGCATGGAAAACTGGAAAAGTTTAAGTGCGCATGGGCGCGTCGCGGGGATATATCTGGATCGCGAGCGCAGCCTGTTTTCGGAATTTTACGATACCGTCCCTTTGGGCTGGCAGCTGCGCGGTGAAGCCGTGGCCGATTGGCAAGTCACTTTGGGTGAGTTGGCCAGCGCTCGCCCACAGGTTGCCTTGGATGTTGCTCTGGCGCTCAAGGGCGCCGGTATGCGCTACCAGGAAGACGGTGAAACCACGCTCGATTTGCCCGTGCAAAGCTTGCGCGTGCGGGCCACGGGCAACCAAGGCCTGCTGGACATTACCGGTGCGGCCAGGCTTGCAGAAGATGAGCCCATAAACCTTTCAGGCCAGCTTGCTGATTGGCTCACGGAAAACCGGGCGCTCACCGGGCGCATTGCAGGGCAGTTGCATCAGCTCACCTATTTGCAGCCATTCATGCCGAGCGTACAGGCGCTCAGTGGCCGGGCTGAAATGGATTTATCGCTCGAGCTGTTACCGGGGCGTGAAGAGCCTGTATACGATGGCCGATTGCTCATTGCCGATGTGGGCATGCTGGTGCCGGCCTCGGGCACAAACCTTAAAGATTGGCGGCTGTTGATGGAAGCGGTCAAGGGTGATTTGCAGGTGTCGGGCGGTGGCCTGGTGGGTGAAGGCCGCGCCACGGTCAACGGCATGATTCGCGCCGACCGCGCCAGTGCCAAGGGCGCCTTCACCGCGCGTTTGGCAATTGAAGGTGAGGGCTTAACCCTTACGGATTTGCCCGATGCACGTTTGCAGGCAAGCCCCGATTTGGTGTTGACCGGCAACGGCCAGCGCTGGCACCTGGCCGGTGATGTGCAGGTAGACGATTCGCTGGTGGTGCTGCGCGATTTGCCAGAGGCGGCCTCTGATGTCTCGCAAGATGCCAAAGTTTACGGTTTGCAGGAACCACAGGCGCCGCGCAACCTGGTGGTATTCACCAGCGATGTAGCCCTGCGCCTGGGTGATGATGTGCGCTTTGAGGGCTTCGGGCTCACCACGCGCGTAGACGGTAATTTACGCTTCACGCGCGATGAACACAGGCTCGATCAATTGCACGGCGTGTTGGGATTGCCTGAAGGGCGTTTTCGCAGTTACGGCCAGAAGCTCGATATTAAAAACGGGCGCATTATTTTTTCCGGTGCGCCCGATAACCCGGCGCTCGATGTGCGGGCGGCGCGAAAAATCAATGATGTGGAAGCCGGTATCTGGCTCACCGGCACCGCGAAATATCCGAAAACCGAACTCTATTCCACGCCGCCCATGAGCGAGGCCGACATACTGGCCTATATGGTGAGCGGCAAACCCATTTCCGAATCGGGCCAGGGCGAAGTGAGCGACATGCAGTCGGCGGCATTGGGGCTTGGCTTAAAGCAAGCCTTGCCACTGCTGCAACGCATTGGCGGCCAATTCGGGTTTTCCGATGTTTCCATTGAAGAGTCGAGCAGCGGCGGCAGCTCTATTGCCGCCGGGCGCCGCTTGAGTGATCGCCTGTACATTAAATATGTGTATGGTTTAGTGGGCGCGGCCGGTAATTTTGTGGTGCAGTATCAGTTGTCTGATCAGGTCACACTGGAAACCTCTTCGGGCGATACCCAGGCCATCGACATCACCTACAAGTGGTCATCCACGCCGCCAACACCTGCCGAATCCAGCGCGCAATTGCGTGAAGAAGATTAACGCCCAGCGCTTGCTGTCATAGAAAATTCATCTGCGCGTCACACTTCATTCATGGCAAGTGCTGACACTTAAGCCATGATGAAGCACACGATAACCCGGCTCAACCAAGCCGACACCCAAGCGTTTTTGTGGGTGGCGAGCCGCGCGCAACAGCAGGGGCTGTTGTTGCTGGCGCGCCTTGTGTCACGCCTGGCCGATGGCCCCGGGTACTTGGCTGCAGGTATTTTACTTGCGCTTTTTGAGCCGGTGGCTGGCCCGCATTTTTTGGCCCTTGGCCTATGTTGTTACGCGCTTGAAATTCCGATTTACGTATTGTTGAAAAAGCTGTTCAAGCGTGCCCGCCCGTTTCGAAGGCTCAACTGTTGGCATTTGTTGGTGCCGGCCGATGAGTTCAGTTTTCCCTCTGGCCACACGGCGGCTGCGGCGGTTTTTGCAAGCCTGCTGGGTATGTTTTATGTGGATAGTGTGTGGTTGATGGTGGCGTTTGTAGCGCTGGTGGGGGCTGCCCGTGTAGTAATGGGGGTGCACTACCCGGGCGACATTCTGGCCGGTGCCGCCTTGGGTTTACTGTGTGTTTGCCTGATTACATTCAGTGCGCGGGTGCTTGATTTAATGCACATGCCGCCCACGCTTTTGGAGCAGCTATGAAAATTCTCTACGGTGTGCAAGCAACGGGCAATGGCCACATTACCCGGGCCCGTGCGTTGGTGCCCTGGCTTAGGAGGCTCGGTTTTGAGGTGGATGTACTTTTGAGTGGGCGCCCCCGTGATCAATTGTTCGGGCTGGAGGTCTTTGGCCATTACCGCACGCGCAAAGGGTTTACCTTTGCCTTGGCCGATGGCCGTGTGCGCCCGATGCACACACTATTTCATGCCGATCTAAAAACCTTTTGGCGCGATGTGCAGGATCTGAATGTTGAAGATTACGATGTGATACTGACAGATTTCGAGCCGGTTACCGCGTGGGCGGCTAAGTTGAAAGGCCGTGAGTGCATTGGCATTGGCCACCAGTATGCATTTCAACACCCGGTACCTAAAGCCGGCTTCAACTATTTGGCGCGCACAATTTTGTGCTGGTTTGCACCGGCAAGTACCGCCCTAGGCCTGCATTGGGACAGTTTCAACAGCCCCGTGCTGCCGCCGATTATTGAAACAGATCAAGCCTACCGCGCGCCCATGGTGGGCCAATATTTGGTGTACTTGCCGTTTGATTCACACGAGCGGGTGATGAATCTTCTGCGCGCGTTTCCCGGTGTGGCGTTTACCTATTACGCAGGCGTTGATGCGCCCTACCAAGAGCGGCATATTCAGGTAAAGCCCTATTCCCGAGCAGGATTTAAAGACGATTTGGCGCGCGCAGAAGGTGTGGTGTGTGGTGCAGGTTTTGAATTGCCCTCCGAGGCGTTGCACCTGGGTAAAAAATTATTGGTACAGCCACTACAAGGGCAATTTGAGCAGTGCTCAAATGCCCGCGCGCTAGAATTGTTGGAGCGTGCGCAGGTTATGCGCGATTTAAATCCCGAGGCATTGCGGCGCTTTTTCAATGCGTCGCCCGTAGCTCCTGTGCACTACCCGGATGTGGCCCGAGCCATTGCCGAGTGGCTAAAGGGCGGGCGCACTCAATCGGTACAAGCGCTGGCCGATCAACTGTGGGCACAAACCCGCGCAGAGCATAGGCAAGTGTCGCCCCATTTCGCACGCCACCTGAGCCCCGGGTGAATGGCTGCTAAATCAGGCGGTATCAGGCTATGACGGCAGCAGGCTTGTAATTAATGGCGGGTATTGCCGGCCGTCTCGTCAAAATACGCGCGCTCCATTGCTGCAATGGCAATAATATAATCGTTCAAGGCCACTTGCAGTTGCGCAGTTGTCATGGCGGGGATGACGCTGCTCTTGAACTTGCGCGCTGCAAAGTCCACGGTGATGACCTGCGTCCGTTCGCGCAACTCTTTGTAGCTTGCGTAGGTGATCAGGCTGGATTTGAGTTTGGTTTTTAAATAATAGGTATCGCAGGTTTGAACTTTTTGGTGCCATTGCTTTAGGTTACTGCTAAAGCCGTGCAGCCTGTCTTGCCTGTGCACATCTTTTTCCGCAAAGCGCTTCACTTGCTTTGGCCACTGGGTTAAAAAATCGCTCATCACATAGCTGCAGTACTCCAGGTTTACATGGCGCGGAAATGTGGTGCCGAAGGTTTTTTTGGCGTACTGGCGGCCAGCCTGTTCTTGTTCGCTCATGGCCGCGTTACTGATGGGGCTAAACGCTAAAATGGCTAACAGTAAAATATGTTGCTTCATGGGTGTTTCCCTAAGGGTGCCTTCCTGACAAGTGCTTGAAGCTATCAATTATTAACTGTTAATGGGCTTGTGCAAAGGTGTGGCGTGGCCTGTTGATGCGGGTTGATTGGCTATTCAGTAAAATTGCTGAATTTCGCGGGGCTTATGGGAAAAGTGCGGCAGCGGGGCGTGAATTTGTTATGCTGCGCGCCTGCATTTGCAGTCATGTAATTTAATGAAGGAATCTCAACAATGAAAACAGGAATAATTTTACTGCTGGCGACCCTGCTGGCCTGTTCAGGTGTGGCTTTCGCCGGTGATGCGGTACAAGTGCAGCGGGTTATCGGTTATGCCGAAAACGCCGAGGTGCGTCAGGCTGTGGTAGATGAGTGTGAGCTGCAAACCAAAATACCGGTGTTCCTTTCGAAATATGCCAAGAAAGATGTCGCACTGGTTGATGGTGAACTGGCCGCCGAAGGGCGTCGGCTGGAGCTTGTTATTAGCAATGCCTTTGCCTCCGGCGGCGGTGCCTGGTCGGGTGCGAAATCGGTCACGGTAAAGGGCAAGCTCTATGAGGGTGAGGCGCTGGTGGGTGATTTCATCGCGCGACGCTACTCAACCGGCGGTATGTTTGGGGGCTTTAAGGGTACTTGCTCTATTGTTGGCCGCTGCGGTAAGGCCATCGCGAAAGATATTGCCGAATGGCTGAAAAACCCTACCGAGGGCGCGCGCCTAGGTGATGCTAAGTAAACTTAGCGGCTGTTGCCATTGGGCAATGGCCGTATAAATGAAAAGGCGCAAGGTGTAAGCCCTGCGCCTTTTTTAGTGCGGTTGTTCGCTGTGGCAGGTTCAGAATTACGGCGTTGATTGAGCCGTTAGGCAGGGCTTAGTCTTCATGCACTTCATCTTCGGCCGTATCTGCCATGCCCAGCTCTTTGAGTTTGCGCGTGAGGGTGTTGCGCCCCCAGCCCAGCAGGTTGGCGGCATCGCGCTTGCGACCGGCCGTGTGCTTGAGCGCTGTTTCAATGAGGGCGCGCTCAAAGGCCGGCACCGCCTGGCTCAGAATATCCTGCTGGCCGCGGGCCAAGGCTTGATCGGCCCAGGTGCGTAGGGCTTTGTCCCAGTCGCCGTTGGGTACGTCTTTGCCCTGGGCATCTAACAGCTCGGGCGGCAGGTCGCTCACTTGCACTTCGCGCCCGGAGGCCATAACGGTAATCCACCGGCAGGTGTTTTCCAGCTGGCGCACGTTGCCAGGCCAGTTCAGGTTGCACAGCAGGTTTTCTGCATCTTTTTGCAGGGTTTTGGATTCCACGCCCAATTCGCGCGCGGCTTTTTGCAAGAAAAATTGGGCAAGTTTGGGGATGTCTTCACGGCGCTCGGCAAGCTTGGGTATGTGAATGCGAATCACATTCAGGCGGTGGAACAAATCTTCACGAAAGCGATGATCTTCCACCAGCCTTTCCAGGTTTTGGTGGGTGGCAGCAATAATGCGCACGTTCACTTTTACCGGCGTATGGCCGCCTACGCGGTAAAATTCGCCATCGGCCAGCACCCGCAGCAAGCGCGTTTGGGTGTCGGCGGGCATGTCACCAATTTCATCTAAAAATAAGGTGCCACCGTTGGCCTGCTCGAAGCGGCCCTGGCGTTGGCCGCCGGCGCCGGTGAAGGCGCCTTTCTCATGGCCAAACAATTCCGATTCAATCAAATCTTTAGGAATGGCGGCCATGTTCAGTGCAATAAAAGGCGATGCCTTGCGTGGGCTGTGGCGGTGCAGTGCGCGCGCAACCAACTCTTTGCCGGTACCGGATTCGCCGTTAATAAGCACGGTAATGTTCGATTGCGAAAGGCGACCAATGGCGCGAAACACCTCCTGCATGGCCGGCGCTTCGCCAATGATTTCGGTGCTTTCTTCGCCTTCCTCAGGCTCGGGGGCCTGGGCTTTTTGCTCAAGTGCGTGGGCCAGCGCACGCTTGGTTACGGCCACGGCTTCGTCTACGTCAAAGGGCTTTGGCAGGTATTCAAAGGCGCCGCCCTGGTAGGCTTGTACGGCGCTGTCGAGATCCGAGTGGGCCGTCATGATGATCACGGGCACCGTTGGGTGGCTGTCGTGAATTTGTTGCAACAGCGCCAGGCCGTCAATGCCGGGCATGCGAATGTCGCTCACTATGGCGTCTGGCTGGTCGCGCTCAAGGGTGCTCAGCACGCCATCGCCAGATTCAAAACTGCGGGTTTCCATGCCGGCCTGCTGCAGGGATTTTTCCAGCACCCAGCGAATAGAGCGGTCATCGTCGATGATCCAAACGCGATTAGTCTTTTGCATTGGGTTGTTCCATCGGTATGTATAAGGTGAATTGGGTTTGGCCTGGCCAGCTTTCACACTCGATCAGTCCGTGATGTTGGTTGATGAGCTGTTGGGAGATGGCGAGCCCAAGGCCTGTGCCTTCGGCGCGCCCGGAAATCATGGGGTAGAAAATGTCTTCAATGAGCTCCTGCGGGATGCCGGGGCCGTTGTCGAGAATGTCTATGCGGCACACCAGCCCATAGTGGTGACGGCCAATGGTGAACTGGCGCTGCACGCGGGTGCGCAGCGCAATGTGGCCATCTTCCACATTGTTTTCCTGCAGTGCTTGCATGGCGTTGCGCACCACGTTCAGGGTGGCCTGCACCAATTGTTCGGCATCGCCGTCCAGGTCGGGAATACTGGGGTCGTAATCGCGGGTGATGGTAACTTGCCCACCGCTTTCGGCATCCACCAATACGCACACTCGCTCGAGCACCTGGTGGATGTTAATGGGCGCGAAATTGGGGGGCTGGCGGGGGCCCAGCATGCGGTCTACCAGGTTGCGCAGCCGGTCGGCCTCTTCAATGATGACCTGGGTGTATTCCTTCAGCCCGCCATCGTCTAATTCGCGCGCCAGCAATTGTGCGGCGCCACGTATTCCACCCAGCGGGTTCTTGATTTCATGGGCCATGCCGCGCACCAGGTTGCGGCTGGTGTCTTGGGCGGAAAGCAGTGCCTCCTCGCGGGAGATGCGCAGCAGCCTGTCTAAGGGCTGAATTTCAATGAGTAGGCCATTGGGTTGGTTAATGGGGGTTACGGTGTAATCCACCGTGAGCCGCGTACCGCTGCCGAGCGTCCATTCGGCGCGGCGGCGGGTAAACTGGTGCTGCTCGCTGAGCGCTTCCTGCAGGTCTTTTTGGGCTGCCTCCGATTCGTGCACAAAGTGCACCATCTGCTCGCCCACCACCCGCTCGCCACTTACCGCCAGCAGCATTTCGGCGGCGGGGTTAATGTGCTGGATGCGCAGGTTGGCATCGGCCACCACCACAGCGGTATTCAGGCTGTCGAGCAGGGTTCTGAATGAGAGTTCGGACTTAGTCACTGCAATACCTCAAGATCCAATGGGGTCAGCCTTGCAAGAACTAAACCAACCTTGAAATGGGCGTTTGCAGGGCAAAAGACGGTGATTCCTTCACCAAAGTGAGGCGATTAGCGTAGCGCAAAAACAACTAGCGCACCATTATGGTGCGCAGCTTGATAAAAAGGGATTGTTTTGGGGCTTGGGGCGATTAATCTGTGCGAGGAACCCTTGCACGGTGAACGTACACTGGCACCGGCTCCGATTCTGCCAGCACCTCTTGATCTTCGTTGTAAATGATCACGCTGATCTGGTGTTCGCCCCGGTGAATTTCGGGAATGGTGATTACTGTGTCGGTGCTGCTATTGCCCATAGGCGTACCGTTAGACAGCACCTGGTAGCGCATGCCTTGCTCAAGGGGGCGGTTGGTTTCAAAGCTTACGGTGAGGTCGCGATCGCCCGGGTTCAGGTGGGTTTCGGGTGCCGGGCTGACAATGTACAGCTCTATGGCCGGGGCCTGGTCGCGCTTGGGGCGGCGCTTGGGGTGCAAGTTGCCGGATTCGCCGCTCATATCAAAACCGGGGGTGACGTTGGTTTCCTTCAGCTCTACCTTTTCGGTTTTGTCTGTGGGTGTGTCTGTGTAGATAACCCGGCCTTTTTCATCGGTGGTTTTGTAAACTTCGGCACCGGCAGATGCGCACATCGAAAGGCTTAACAGCAAGCAGGCGATTAATCTCATGGCGGCTCCTCGGTGAGCGTTTGGTGTGGGCCTAAACCCTGTGGCGCGAGTATAAACCAAGTACTTAACACTCAGACAAACAAAAGGCCCACAAGTTTCCTTGTGGGCCTTTTGGGTGATGCGGCTGCTCAAATTCGAGCAGTGGCGCACTTACACAGAGTAGTAGAGTTCAAATTCTACTGGGTGTGGTGTCATGTTGATCTTCTGGATGTCGCCCTTCTTCAGTTCGATGTAAGAATCGATGAAGTCGTCAGAGAAAACGCCGCCACGGGTCAGGAACTCGCGGTCTGCATCCAGTGCATCCAGGGCCTGCTCAAGGCTTGAACACACAGTTGGAATTTCGGCTTCTTCTTCTGGTGGCAGGTCGTACAGATCTTTAGAGGCTGCTTCACCCGGGTGAATCTTGTTCTGAATACCGTCGATACCGGCCATCAGCAGGGCTGAGAAGCACAGGTAGGGGTTGGCGGTTGGATCTGGGAAGCGGGTTTCAATACGCTTGGCCTTGGCGCTCTGTACGAAAGGAATACGGATAGAAGCCGAGCGGTTGCGGGCAGAGTAAGCCAGCATTACAGGTGCTTCGAAGCCGGGAACCAGACGCTTGTAAGAGTTGGTAGAGGCATTACAGAAGGCGTTCAGCGCGCGCGCGTGCTTGATGATACCGCCAACATAGTAAAGGGCAGTTTCAGACAGGCCAGCGTAGCTGTCGCCAGCAAACTGGTTTACGCCGTCTTTAGAGAAAGACTGGTGTACGTGCATGCCTGAGCCGTTGTCGCCAATCAAAGGCTTGGGCATGAAGGTGGCAGTTTTGCCGTAGGCGTGCGCTACGTTGTGAACGCAGTACTTCAGAATCTGTACTTCGTCAGCCTTTTTCACCAGGGTGTTGGCGCCAACGCCAATCTCGCACTGGCCAGCGGTGGCCACTTCGTGGTGGTGAATTTCAATTTCCAGGCCCATGGCTTCCATGGCGTTACACATGGCGCCGCGGATGTCGTGCAGGCTGTCCAGTGGTGGTACGGGGAAGTAGCCGCCTTTTACGCGTGGACGGTGGCCGGTGTTGGCGCCGTCGAAATCGTCGCCTGAAGACCAGGCCGCTTCTTCAGAGTTGATCTTGTAGAAAGCGCCGCCCATGCCAGAGTTGAACTGCACGCTGTCGAAGATGAAGAACTCTGGCTCTGGGCCGAACAGTGCCTTGTCGCCGAGGCCGGTTGAGGTCAGGTAGTCTTCTGCGCGCTTGGCGATAGAGCGTGGGTCGCGGTCGTAGCCCTGCATGGTTGAAGGCTCAACGATGTTACAGCGCACAATCACGGTGGGCTCTTCGGTGAACGGGTCCATTACAGATGCATCGTCATCGGGCATCAGGATCATGTCGGATTCGTTGATGCCTTTCCAGCCGGAGATAGATGAGCCATCAAACATGCGGCCTTCTTCGAAGAAAGACTCGCTGATAGTGCTGGCTGGGTAAGATACGTGCTGCTCTTTACCTTTGGTATCGGTAAAACGCAGATCAACCCACTTGGCTTCGTGTTCCTTGATCAGGTCTAAAGTTTTTGACATGGATGCCTCCGAATAGTCAGACCGGTTAACAATTTATTTTTACATCGCGCCCTTCCTGCATGCTGCATCATCGATACCGCGGGGCGCTGATGAAGGGTATCCGAGTAAGGGCAAAATATATGCCAAATCGGAATATCCCGTAGAGGCCCATATTTCAGGCCGTGCGCCAGTGCAGGGCGGCGTAAGCGCAATTATGGTGCACCACACTGGTGCCTTAGTGTGTTGCGCGCACCATTATAGGTCATTACCCCGTTGGGACGCTCAATGATTGAGCATGTATAATGCGCGCCCTTTTATTTCAGGCGTGTGTCTGGCCATCACCATGCTGGGTGGCGTGGAGCTTTGGGCTCGAGGAGAAGTTAAGTATGCATTTTGTTGTGAAGTTGTTCCCGGAAATCACCATTAAAAGCCCGCCCGTGCGCAAGCGCTTCATAAAGCAGCTGCGCGAAAATTTGCGCGCGCAATTGGTGCAGGTAGATCCGGCCATAGCCGTGGTGCGCGATTGGGAAAAAATTGAAGTGACCTGTGAGAGCGCCGATGAGCAGCTCTGGGCGCGGGTGTCCGATGTGTTGGCGCGCACGCCCGGCATTGCCAACTTTGTGCGCGTGCAGGCCTTCCCGCTCGGCGACATGGACGACATCTTCCAGAAAACCCTGCCCATTTGGGGGCCGAAGCTCGCCGGTAAAACCTTTTGCGTGCGCGTTAAGCGCAGCGGCAACCACGATTTCTCATCCATTGATGTAGAGCGCTATGTGGGTGGCGGCTTGAACCAGCACACCGGGGCAAAAGGCGTGAGCCTCAAACAGCCGGATGTGACCGTAAAGCTTGAGATCCGGGCCGACACCCTCTACGTGGTGGAAGAGCAAACCCCGGGCCTGGGTGGCTTCCCGCTCGGCTCGCAGGAAGGCGTACTGTCGCTCATATCCGGCGGTTTCGACTCCACCGTGGCCAGCTATTTGATGATCAAGCGCGGCGTGCGCACCCACTACTGCTTTTTTAATCTCGGCGGCAAGGCCCACGAGCTGGGTGTTAAAGAGGTGGCCTTTTATTTGTGGAATAAGTTTGGCTCTTCGCACCCGGTGAAATTTGTCACTGTGCCCTTTGAAGGAGTGGTTAGCCAGATTTTGCAAAACGTGGATAACAGCTACATGGGGGTGGTGCTCAAGCGCATGATGCTGCGTGCGGCAACCCAGGTGGCGGCTGAGCTGGACTTGCCTGCGTTGGTAACCGGTGAAGCGGTGGCGCAGGTATCCAGCCAAACGCTGCCCAACCTGGCCGCTATCGACGCCGTTACCGATACATTGGTGCTGCGCCCGCTGGTGGTGATGGACAAAGGCGACATCATTGATATTTCCCGCGCCATTGGCACCGAAGATTTCGCCGCCTCCATGCCCGAGTACTGCGGTGTGATCTCCGTTAAACCCACCACCCGCGCCAAGATGGATCGCGTGCTGCACGCTGAAAGCAAGTTCGATTTCGATGTGCTGGAGCAGGCTATAGGCGCGCGTCGCACCCAGTTTATTCAGGATGTGGTGGCCGATTTAGAGCAAACGGTGGTGAGCGTTGAGCAGGTGGCCGACCCGCAGCAGGCGGTGGTGGTGGATATTCGCCACCCCAACGAGGAAGAGCTGCGCCCGCTGCGCCTGGCCAATGTGGAAGTGCTGAAAATTCCGTTTTTCAGCCTCAACACCCGTTTCGCCGCCCTGGATGCCGGCCGCCAATACCTGCTGTATTGCGATAAAGGTGTGATGAGCCAGCTGCACGCTGAGCACCTGAAAGACGCAGGCTTTGATAACGTGGGCGTATACCGGCCGGCCCCTAAAGCCGCTGGCTGCGAGCTTAAGGGCTAGGTTTGGCGGCGCTTGGCTTGCGCATGGTTAAAAACATGCCGTGCGCGGCAAAGATGTCGGCCCCGGCCTGGCTGTGGGCCACCGCCAATACCGCCTGTTCCAGTGCGTAGTGGCGGGCCTGGTAGTTGGCAATGTTCGGGTTGATGCACAGCACTATGTCCAGGTTTGGCAGCGCCAGCTTGCGGTAGGCAAATTGCGGCGAGAGCGCCACCAGTGGCGGCTCCATGTGTTCCTGAAAATCCACCACCAGGCCCAGCCGCTGTTTGGCAAACATGCGCACTATGGCTTTGTCGGCGTTGCTGTCGTCGGTTTTGGTGCCCGGCGGCAGCAGCTGGGCAAGTGTATGGCTGGTAGATTGCGGCGCGTACACCACCTCATTGGCCAGTTGCTCAAGGCGCTCAAGGGTGGGATGTTGGGCGCGGTTTACATATACCGCCGGCCTCAGCCGGGTGAGGGGCTCGGCCGAGCAGTGGTAGTGGTCTTTGGCCTGTGCAATGTAAAAGCTTGAAACGAAGGCCAGCTGCAGGCGGCCGGCGCGGGTAAGCTGCACCATGCGCTGCTGTGGCAGTTGTTGCAGCCGCAAGGGCTCATTCACCTGTGCTGCCGCTACCCGCAATAAATCCAGCGTAACCCCTTCGGCCTCTTTTGTTGCCTCGCTCACATACTGAAAGGGCGGGAACTTTACAAAGTTATAGGTGAGGGGGGCGGGCACTGCCTCGGCTGTGGCAAGCTGGCAGGCTGCAGCCGTTAGCAAAAGCCAGGTGCCCAGCGCAGGCAGCGCCCGGCGGCAGGTGCCGGTTGTGAAGGTGCAGGGCAGGGCCATGGCGCGCCTTATAGGGTGAAAGTATGAGCTTATAGCCTAGCGGGTGCCGGGCATTTGGTAAATGAATCTGACTTTCGCACGCTTTTGACTGTTTATTGAGCACCGACACCGGTATAATGCGCGCCCTTTATTCTTGAGCATTGCTGTCGGTTTGGCCATGGCCCCCGTCTACACTGTGCTGAGTGTGAGTAACACCCCCCTTTATTTTTAAGAGATTCCTGTTGTGATCGAGAAATTACGCAATATTGCCATCATCGCCCACGTTGACCATGGCAAAACCACCCTCGTGGACAAGCTGTTAAGCCAGTCCGGCACCCTCGATCGCAAGAATGTGGGCACCGAACGTATCATGGACTCCAACGACCAGGAGCGTGAGCGCGGTATTACCATTTTGGCCAAAAACACCGCCATTGAGTGGAACGGCTACCACATCAACATCGTAGATACCCCCGGGCACGCCGATTTCGGTGGAGAAGTTGAGCGCGTACTCTCGATGGTAGATTGCGTGTGCTTGCTGGTAGATGCCGTAGATGGCCCCATGCCACAAACCCGCTTTGTAACCTCCAAGGCCTTTGAAAAAGGTTTGAACCCCATTGTGGTAATCAACAAGGTTGACCGCCCCGGTGCGCGCCCTGATTGGGTAATGGATCAGGTATTCGACCTGTTCGACCGCTTGGGTGCCACCGATGAGCAGCTGGATTTCCCGGTTATTTATGCCTCTGCCTTGAATGGTATCGCGGGCATGGAACTGGACGACATGGCAGAAGACATGACGCCCCTGTTCCAATTGATTGTAGATAAGGTGAATCCGCCAGAAGTGGACCGCGACGGCCCCTTCCAAATGCAAATTTCTGCACTCGATTACAACTCCTACGTGGGTGTTATCGGTGTGGGGCGCATCAAGCGCGGCTCTGTGAAGCCCAACCAGCAAGTGGTGGTTGTGGATCACGAAGGTAAATCTCGCAAAGGTAAAGTGCTGCAGGTAATGGGTTACCTGGGCCTTGAGCGCGTTGAAGAAACCGAAGCCTTCGCCGGCGACATTGTGTGCGTTACCGGTATCGAAGGTTTGAACATTTCAGACACCCTGTGCGATCCGCAAAATGTAGAAGCACTGCCCGCGTTGATGGTGGATGAGCCCACCGTGAGCATGACCTTCCAGGTGAACGATTCACCCTTCGCCGGTAAAGAGGGCAAGTTCGTTACCTCGCGCAACATCAAAGATCGCCTGGACCAAGAGCTGATTCACAACGTGGCACTGCGCGTTCAGCAGGGCGACACGCCAGACAAATTTATTGTGTCTGGCCGTGGTGAATTGCACTTGTCGGTACTGATCGAAAACATGCGTCGCGAAGGTTTCGAGCTGGGTGTGTCGCGCCCTGAGGTTATCCAGAAAGAAGTGGATGGCCAGATCATGGAGCCCTTCGAGCAGGTAGTGATCGACGTAGAAGAGCAGCACCAGGGCTCTATTATGGAAGAACTGGGCCTGCGCAAAGCGGAAATGACCAACATGGAGCCAGACGGCAAAGGCCGTGTAAAACTGGAATTCATCGTGCCTTCACGCGGATTGATCGGCTTCCGTGGTTTGTTCCTCACCCTGACCTCCGGTTCTGGCATTATGACCAGCATCTTTGATCACTACGGCCCGGTAAAAGACGGTGAAGTGGCCAAGCGCATTAACGGCGTTCTGATTTCCATGGTGAAGGGTAAAACCCTGGCTTACGGCCTGCACCCGCTGCAAGACCGTGGCCGCCTGTTTTTGGGCTCGGCTGTTGAAGTGTACGAAGGCCAGATCATCGGCCTGCACAGCCGCGGTAACGACCTGGTGGTTAACCCTACCAAGGCCAAGCAGCTCACCAACGTGCGCGCCTCCGGTACCGACGACGCCTTGACGCTATCGCCACCGATCAAGCACACCCTTGAGCAGGCGTTGGAATTCATTGAAGACGATGAGCTGGTAGAGGTAACGCCCCAGAGCATTCGTTTGCGCAAGAAATTGCTCACTGAAAACGAACGCAAGCGCGCCAAGAAGTAATTGCCGCGCGTTTAAAAAACCGGCTGCGGCCGGTTTTTTTATGCCCGCTCGCAAGCGCGACGGCCCGCACGCCGGTAACATGCGCGAATAGGGTAAAGTGTACTGCCAAAAGGCGGCTGGATGCGGCTGCCCGTTAACCTTGAGTAAACAAAATGAAAGCCTCCGCCCCCAATTTTTCAGACCCGCGCCTAGCCGCCGTTTGGCAAGAGTGGCAGAAGGCCCCGCTTGGCCAGGCGCTGGATAAATGGCTGAAGTACCAGCTGCCCAAGCTGCATTTGCGCTATGAAGACCAAAAAACCGAGCGCGGTTCGTTGGCACTGGCTTTAATAGAAGCGCTGCGGTTTCAGCAGCTGGCAATGGCCCTTGAACACGCCTTTGCAACAGGTACTGAGGTGGATTGGTTCCAGTGGGATGCCCAATGGCGGCCCGCGCTACTGGCGGCCTTCAGCCCCGAGCTGCTATGGGGGTGGGTCAGCTTACGGGTAAGTGGCAAGCTGCCGGCCGGGCGCCAATACCAGCAGGCTGAGTGGGCCGGGCGGCGCGACCTCTTTGCAAGCCTCGCGCCTGGCGCGGCCGAAGGGCCCCTTGAATACCTGTGGCACGGCCTGAGGCCCGGCTGGCAGCCGCTGCTCGCTGCGCGTGCGCAGGCAAGCGGTTGGCAGGCAAAAGATGTATCAGCATTTATACGCGCCCAAATACAAACGCCGCCCCTGTGGTTGCGGGTGCAGCCAGAGTTGCCCATTAGCGCCGCCTGTGCCCAATTGCTAGCCGATGAAGTGAACGCAAAAATCGTAGCTAATGAACTCTGTGCAATCGGTGGGCGAGGGGTGCAAGGCAGTGGCTTGTACAAGCGCGGGCTGATTGAAATTCAGGATCTTGCCAGCCAGCGCATTGCCCTGGCCGTTGGTGTGGCGCCGGGCCAAAAAGTGTGGGATGCCTGCGCCGGTGCCGGCGGTAAATCACTGGCCATTGCCGCGGGTATGGGCAACAAAGGCTCGCTCTATGCCACCGACTTACACGAGCATAAGCTCAAGGAACTTAAGCGCCGCGCCAAGCGCGCCAATGTCACTAACATTCGCAGTTTTACCTGGAATGCAGAGCGGCCCTTACAGCTGCCGAAAGAGGTGGCCCAGCAGCAGGGGTTTGACTGGGTGCTGGTAGATGCCCCTTGCACCTCCACCGGTACCTGGCGGCGCAATCCCGATGCCCGATGGCGCTTTAACGATGAAGACACCCAAGAACTCGTGGCGATTCAAAAAAGCATATTGCGTATGGCCGTGCCTGCCGTGCGCGAAGGTGGCCATTTGGTTTACGCCACCTGCTCGTGGGATGTGCGGGAAAACGAACAGCAGGTTGCAGAGTTTCTTGCCAGCCACCCAGGTTTCAGGTTAATTTCACAGACGCTGCTTGGCTGCCCGGCAGAAAATTCGGATACTATGTTTGCAGCAGTTTTAAAGCGCCCTGTTTCGTAGGGCGGCTATTGCAGTGCCGTTTTTACTTATAATTTTGTAGCTGCGCGCTTGCAGTATCGGGCTATGCTTAACACCTAAAATACATGGTGAAAATATTTTTATACATTCTCCTGTCGCTTGGTGCGTTTGGTTTTTATACCAATGTTCTTCCAGACTCGGTGCCAGCTGTGAACTGTGGGCGCGCCATGGAGGGTGCCATTCACAACAAAAAGCGGCTCTGGTTTATATTGCGAATGCAGCCCCCTTCTTTATAATCACTAGCCACAAGCCCTCACAAAAAACTTCTCCTTTTAAGGCCCAGTATGCAGCTCCTGAAAAATAGTTTAAAAACATTAGTAAATATAACAGTACGTATAAGATACTTTATTACCGTAGGTGCCCTCCTCACCATAATAGGCGGTTGTGGCGGCTCTACGGGCAACTCAAACAACAACAATGAACCTGGTACAGTCGAGCAACAACTGCATGCGGCACTTGACGCGGCTAATATTGATACTGACTTTACGCTCATTGTTAAATCCCATAACGGCACTCAGTTCACTCATAGCCGCGGAGAGTCAACAGCAGCAACAACGTATCGTTCAGCCTCAACTGCAAAAATGGTGACCGCTTCTGTCATTCTGTGGTTAGTGGAGCAAGGTCTTATCTCGCTTGAGGACAACCCACAGGATTATCTCGATTTTTGGCCAACTACAGGGAATCATGCTGCCATTAAATTACGACACCTGTTGAGCTTTACTTCAGGGCTGAACAATGAACCTGTCTGCTTATATTTACCTGACGCAGTTTTTTTGGATTGCATTGAAAAAATTCTTGACGACAATCCTTCTATACCTGCCCCAGGAGACGAGTTTTATTATGCTAACACGCATTTACAAATAGCTGGCTTGATGGCCATTCACGCCAGCGGCATGGACAATTGGGAGCAGGTATTTGATTACTTCAAAGCGGGAACACAGCTGTTTACCAATGCTTCCTATGATTACCCATCCCCCAGCAATCCGCGCTTGGGGGGCGGTATGCACTGGCAAGCCAATGAGTACATTGAATTTCTTGACGCGCTTTATCATCAAAAAATTCTTTCTGGAGCTTCTGTAGAGGCCATGACCAGCGATCAAATTGGCAGTGCAAACATCGTTTACTCCCCAGTCAGTGAGTGGCCTATTGCATTAGATTGGCATTATGGTTTTGGTCAGTGGATTGAGTGCAGATCCATACCCTTTGACTGCATATCAACCTCTAGAGTATCTAGTACAGGTGCTTATGGTGCGTACCCATTTATAGATTTTGAAAACCAATACTTTGGTATTGTTGCGCGCGAAGGCTCTCTATCAATGGCGCATAGAGGGTTTCAGCTTTGGCGTGAAGTAGAAAGCGAACTGGCTGAATGGGCAGGAAATAATAATGAATAAAATGAAACGGTAAGAAGCATCAAGTCTAAAAAAGCAACTCACCAATAAAACGATCAATTTTCGCGCTTGCAGCATCGGGCTATGCTTAACACCTAAAACATGATGAAAATATATTTATACCTTCTCGTGGCGTTTTGTGCGCTTGGTGCTTCTGCCAATGTGCTTGCAGATTCGGTGCCAGGTACTAAGCCATTCAATTACCTTGGCAAAGATTACCACGGTAACCGCATTGAGCTCGATGATTACAAGGGCAAAGTAGTTGTTGTAAGTTTTTGGGCTACATGGTGCCCGCCCTGCATTAAAGAGCTTTCCGTGTTGGCCCAGATTCAGAAACAAGTTGGCACTGATCATTTGCAGGTGGTTGCAGTAAGTCATAAAAATTCGAGAAAAGTATTTTCCGAAGTGGCCAAAAGTTTTGATCAGATTCCGGTAAAGTTTACCTTTGATAAACGCTCCTATGTGGCAAACGCCTACGGGCTGAAAGCGTTGCCTTATATGTTAATCATCGGGCGCGACGGCATTGTAAAGTCAAAGTATGTGGGTTACAGAGAAGATCAGATTCACCTGTGGGTAGACGAGCTCAATGCGCTTTTGGCCACAGCACCCTGATGTTGGGTTTAGGGTGGTTTAACCTCTGGTTTGGTTAGCCTGGGCTGATCTATGTGGGCTGATCCATGTGCGCTGACCTGCGTGAAGTGGCCTTGGCAACAGGGCCTTCCTTGTCATATTAATTCGCGCCTTTTTCAGTAGTTTAATGATGATGCCCGTGCTCCATCATCGCGCTTATCCGCTGTTTTTGTTCTTGAGTTAATACATTTTCTTGTACTGCTGCGTAATCCAGCCAGGCAGATACCGCTGCTTGATTAATGGCCTGTTGGCCGCGGGGCAGGGCGGCCTTCACGCGCTTGGCGCCGCGCGCGCAGGCCGCTTTCAGCTGCTTTTCTTGCTTGCCGGAAAGGTTGGCAATCCAGGCGTGGCCGCCAAGCGCGTTGTTGCAACCATTGGGTGTGGCTATGTCTAACCCGCGCGCGGTGACAAGGCTCGCCCCCTGGCTCCAGCTAATGGGCAGGCCCAGTTTCCGGTAGGGCAGGGTGCGATCATAATTGGCAAATACACCATCTGGGTTTTCGGTTTCTGTCCAAACGTGCACCATGGCCAGGCGGTAGCGGTTGTCGCCTTTGCTGAAGTAGTTGTCGTTCATCCACCACTTCGCCAGCGTGCGTACAAAGGGCCTGTCTTCTGTTGCGGCATTAATGGCTGCCAAAAAATTGTGCACATGCCATGCGTCTTTTGGCCCGGCAAAGCCCGCGGGTACTGGCTCGTGTTCGCCAATACGCACCACAAAGGCCACGCCCGTTAAGGTTTTTTTGCCGTTTAGGGTGGCGTACATCAGGTTGTTTGGTTGAGAGAAATCCAGCAAATCGCCGCTCACATAGTCGGGCGCGCTGGGGTTGTGAAAATGCTGGCCCATCAAGGGTTCTTCGCCGCCAAAAGGCTCCCAGCCGGCGGCAATGGCCGCGTCGTAATCCTGCCATTTTGAAGCTGCACGATTAACCTCGGCAATTTGTGCAGGCAGTAATTCGCGCCAGTTATCCGGCTCGGGCTGTGCCGCTACCGGGTGGTGGGCGGCTGTTGTGGGTGCACTGATAGGCTGGTAGGTGCAGCCTGTGATTAACAAGCCTGCAAGTGCTACCCTTGATAGGTATGTGCGCATAGCGTGTTCCTTATTCGGCATGCCTCTGGTGCTAGATGAAAACCTAGCAAAGTTGGGCTTTAAACAAAAGTTGGGCTTTAAACAAAAGGAACAAATTGGGCTTTTTGTGGCCCAAGCAAGGCTCGCTGAAATTGTGCAAGCCCTGCGGACTTAAACCGAAGGTCGCTCTATTGCGTAATTGCTGGGAGGGTGTCGCACTGCAGTGGCTAGTGGCTAGTGGCTAGTGGCTAGTGGCTAGTGGCTAGTGGCTAGTGGCCAGGGCAGCGTGGCTATATATACATAAGTAGAAGGAGTAGGTATGAAAACCGGTTCATTTTTGAAGGCAGCTCTCGGGGCCCTGGCCTTGGTGTGCGGTATGTCTACGGCAACCGCTGGGGTGGTAGAAGATTGCCAGCCAGGGGCGAGCGTGGATGCCAGCCACGCGTGTGACACCTACATTGAGGGCTTTATTGCTGGCGCCCTGCTAACGGATGCAGCCATTGTGGAGTCGCTGGAGCGCTCTGAGGGTTCGGCTTTTATGGACCGGGCCTACCGCACGCGCCTGGGTCAAAAGCCGGTGCCGCCCACCTATCTGGCATCCTTCTGTTTGCCGGAGCAGCCAATTGATGCGATGGTAAAAGAGATTCGTGGCCACCTGCTTAAGGCCAAGCCCAGTCGAAACATTGGCGTGGTGATTTACGATGTCCTGAAAAAGCATTACCCCTGTAGTTAGTATTCGCCATAATCCAAAAGCCGGCCAGAGCGCCGGTTTTTTATGCCCTACGATCCCGCGCGTGCCTGTGTTACCTTTGGGCTCAAGTAGATCCGCAGTGCAACGGAATGTATTGCGGTGTGCGCCAGTCGAAACCGCGGCCGAAATGGTACCGGCTGGCTTAACCTGACGAAGGCGACCAGATGCTGCTCGCGATATATATTGCCATTTCACTGGTGTTTTCTTTTGCGTGCTCAGTTTTTGAAGCGGTATTACTGAGCGTGAACAGCGCCTACATTTCGCTGATGGAAAAGCGCGGCCAGCCGGCGGGGGCTTTACTGAAATCACTCAAGGCCGATGTATCCAAACCGCTCGCGGCTATTCTTACCCTCAATACTATCGCCCATACAGTAGGTGCCGCTGGCGCCGGAGCCGAGGCCGCCAAGCTTTTTGGCAGTGCCTATGTGGGGGTTATTTCAGCAGTACTTACCCTGCTGATTCTTGTTTTTTCTGAAATCATCCCGAAAACCCTCGGCGCCACTTACTGGCGCAAGCTTGCGCCACTTACCGCGCACTGCCTTAAGTATTTGATTATTGTGCTTTACCCCTTTGTAAAACTCTCAGATAAAATTACCGGTGGAATTTCCGGTGAGCCCACGCTCAACGGTTTCAGCCGCGAAGAGTTTGCGGCAATGGCAGAAATAAGTACTCAAGCGGGCCAGCTGGCCAAGCAGGAATCACGCCTGCTGCGCAGCCTGATGAAGCTCCGTAACCTGCGCGTAAAAGATGCAATGACACCACGCACGGTAATTTTTTCACTTTCGGAAGATTTAACGGTAGAGGAATATTTCCACAAGTACGACAAGGTAAACTTCAGTCGCGTGCCTATTTTTGACGGCGATCGTGAAAAAGTTACAGGCTTTGTGTTTCGTAACGATCTGCTATTGGCTCAAGCGCGTGGCAATGGTGAAAACCCGCTGCAAAATTACTGCCGGGAGCTGCCGGCATTGATTGGCACAACCTCACTGTTGCATGCGTTGAATGAGATGCTGGGCCAGCGCGTGCACATCATGCTGGTGGTGAGTGAGTACGGCGGCGTAGAAGGTATTCTCACCCTGGAGGATGTTATGGAAACCATGCTCGGCTTTGAAATTGTGGATGAAAAAGATAAAGCTGTTGATATGCAAAAGGAAGCAAAGCGCCTGTGGCGCCGAAGGGCGGGCAAAAAAAGTACTGCACCAGAATAAAAAAAGGCCTCTTGCGGGCACTGCTGACCCACAAAGCTACAGGCATGGAATATGGGGCGGAGTTTGTGACCGTCACCCGCATGGGTTTAAGCGCCCGCTGGCAAAGCAAGGCTTTGCGAGTGCTTAAACGCCTACATGCTGTGCTTGTAGGCAGGCCCCGAAGGGCGGGTGTCGAGACTACATGGGTTTGACAAACGTTTGCGAAGCGCAGCTTTGCGTGCCGTCATACGCCAAGAGCTTTGCTCGCAGGCCGGTCCCGAAGGGTATTTACGTCGTGTCACAAACTGCGCCGCAGATTTCATGTCCAGACATCGCTTAGAAACTCTACGATATAGGTAGTTTCAACGACTGTCTTCCAAGGACACTTAAATTATGGGACAGCAATGCCCTTGCGGGGCCTTTTTATTAATCAACAAACAGCCCGAGCAGCTGTTTGTTCCACACACCTTCAGTTGAGGTGTCGCCTTCCCATTTGGCTTGTTCTGCTTTCAGGTAAGCGATGGTTTCTGGTGTTTGAATATCACCAATGGCCTTTAGCGCTACCGCACGATCTTGCCACTGGCGGCCAGATTCGTGCAGTTTTTTCAGGTCTTCAAAGGCGGTAGCTTTACCTACCATGCCCATGCCAGAGATAGCCGCCAGGCGAATGTACTCGGCCTTATGGCTGCTTAACTCTTTAAGTGCGGCCAAGGCATTAGGGTTGTTTGAAAAGCCCAGCTCGTACACTTTTTGATAGGCGCTGTCTTCATCAGTGTTAATGCTGGCGTGAACTTCTTTCACAAGCTTTTCAACTTCGGCATCTGTGAGCTGATTGTTGAACAGCACGCCATTGATTTTGGCGGCCACTTCCTTAACCAACAGTTCCTGCGGCTGGTTGATGGTGGCTTCAATCAGGGGCTCTTCTGTGAGTGTCCAAATGGGTACTTTGGCGCGCTTGATCATGGCGCCAATACGGTAGGTCTCACCCTGGTGAGTCAGATCCAGCTTGGCGCTAGCAATCATTACCAAAGGCGCAAAGCCGTTAGAGCGGTGCACAATGGTGTCGTAAGAAATCAGTTTCAGCGCATCGGCGGCTTGGCCATCAAAGGTAACGGGCATGGCGCGGGCCTGAACTTCGTTTTTCAAAGCATTTAAGAAAAACTCAGACATATCGATATTTTTAGCGTTTTGCTGATAGTAATAATTCAGTAGCGGGCCCTTGGCGTGCACGCCCTCGGCAGGCAGCTGATGGCTGTAGCTGAGTTGAACGGGGGTATCTTGATCTGCTGAAACAAACGCTGTTTCAGAGGGTGCCGGGGTATCAATTTCCGCTTGAAAAGGGGCAATGGTACAGGCTTGGGTTAGCGCGATAAGCCCGCTCAAGCTAAGCAGTTTAATGGCCTTTAGTTGGCTGTTTGGCAAGTGCATACAATCTCCTTTAGTTATGGTTATGTTCCTTGCGCGCTAGCCTATCAGGCTTTCTTTGAGTGCTCACCTGGTAAATCTTCTGGCTCTGTATAAAAAATGGCCGCTCTGTTCTCTGCAGGTACAGGCCAGAGGAATTGGTGGGTTTTTTTACCAAAAATGAGGTTTTTCTGGCATGTTTGAAATGTTTTTGGCTATTTTTTGGTGAAACCTTTTGCCTTGCTTTAGCCAGCATTTATCTCGGCTAGACGCAATTTTTACTGTGCACCTACACCTACTGCTACACCTTTAAAGGGTGCTTATTTAGCTGAGGGGCTAGCGCCCGAGCAGCGCCGTGCTTTTTACTTGGGCAAATACTTTTTGCCCTTGTTTGAGTTGCAGGTGTGCAGCCGAATAGCTTGAAACCTGGGCGATAAGGGTTTGGTTGCCAAGGGCGAGGTGTACTTGCTGAATACCTTGCACCGGCGCTTCCAGGGTTTTAATGGTGGCCGCCAGAATGTTAACAATGGAGCTGTCGGTTGCGCGGGTGAGCGCCAGGCTTACATCGCGTGCATCTATGGCAAGGTAGGGCGTTTGGGTTTCGGGTGTGGCGGCAACGCGTAACGTTTGGCCGTCTGCAAGGGTAAATGATTGCAGGCCTTGGTACTCGCTTGCAGGTTGTGGTGTGCCCTGCAGTACGCTGAACTGATGCCCCCGCTGGTTTGTGAGCAGCGGGTGGTTTAACAGTTCTGCCACAGGCCCGCTCACCGAGCTTTGGCCATCTACCAATACCAGGTAGTCTGCCAGTGCCAACAGTTCATCCAGTTGATGCGTAACCAACAGCACCGGTTGTGTGCGCGCTATGTTTTTAATGTAGGGCAGCAGTGCCTGCCTGCGCTTTTTATCCAGCCCGTTAAAGGGTTCATCTAATAGCAGGGCACTGGCGGGTTTAAGCAGCGCGCGTGCCAGTGCGACACGCTGTTGTTCACCACCGGAAAGTTGGCGGGCAGGTTGTGCGAGCAGTGGCGTTAAATTTAATAGCTCACATACGGTTTGCCATTGGGTGGGGTTAATGGTGTGTGTGCCCAGGCGAATATTGCTTTGTGCATTTAAGTGCGCAAGCAGCCTGGGCTCTTGAAACACCATGGCAAGGTTGCGCGCGCGTGGGCTGAGTGAGTGCGTGCCTTCCTGCCAGGTTTGCCCGCCAAATTTTACGGTGCCAGGTTGTGGGCCCGTGCCTGCTAAGGCGTGCAGCAAGGTAGATTTGCCGCTGCCTGAGGCGCCGAATACAACACTCACGCCACGGGTTGGAAGCGCAAGGCTATGTTGGCAGCGGGGGCCTGTAAATTGAATATGCCAGTTCATGGTTTTTGCCTGCGCCCGTAAATAACGAGTAGTGCGGTAACGGCAATGACCAGCATCACGAGCGACAGCTTGTGTGCTTCATGGTATTGCAAACCTTCAACGGCATCGAAAATGGCAATAGAGGCCACTTGGGTTTCGCCGGGCAAATTGCCGCCAATCATGAGCACCACACCAAACTCACCCAAGGTGTGTGCAAAACCCAGCACCGCCGCCCCAATAAAACCCCGTGCACACAGCGGTGCCACCACGTGGCGAAAGCACCCCACCGTTGAAAGGCCCTGCACACGGGCCATGTGTAAAAGTTTGTGATCAAGCTGGGCGAAGGCGGCTTGCAGTGGCTGCACAACGAACGGCAGCGAATAAATCATCGAGCCAATGACCAAGCCTGTAAAACTGAAGGCCAGTGGTTGGCCGGTGCTGCTGAGCCATTGGCTGCCGGGCCAGTAATTGGGCGAGAAGGCCAGCAATAAATAAAAGCCGATCACGGTAGGCGGCAATACCAGCGGGAGTGCCACGCACACTTCGGCAATACGCCCGGCCCAGCTGCGCGATTGGTGCAACCACCAGGCAAGTGGTGTGGCGAGTACTATGAGTAGCACCGTGGTTACTGTGGCCAGTTGCAGGCTCAGCGCAATGGCGGCCCAGGCATTAGCGCTTAGCATCAGTTGCCCCGCTCAATGGTGGTTCAGGGTTTGGTTTATCGCCGCTGTGCTTTTCGATTTCTGGCAGCGCTCTAAAACCCTGTGCTTGCAGTAACGCCTGCGTGTTGGCGCTTAATAAAAATTGTACGAAGTCGGCAGCCGCTTGGGGTTGCCGGGTGCGTGTGAGCACCGCCAGCTGTTGTGCTATGGGTTCAGCCAGAAAGGGTGTGACATCCAGTTGTGTGTAATCGGCATTGGCGGGCTGTAAGGAGGCCGCGGCAAATGCGCTGTCTACATGGCTTGCGGCAAACCAGTGTTGCACCTGAGATACCGCCGTGGCGGTAAGTACCCGGCCATTAAATTCAGGTGCCTGTTGCAGTAAGGTTTGCGCGGCCGCGCCGTAGGGTGCCAGTGCCGGGTTGGCCATGGCCAAACGCTCGGTTTGGGCCAGCAGTGCCTGCCAGCTTTCACCTGAATGGCGGCTTATTAATAACAGCCTGCCGTGGGCGTAGGTCACGGGCATCTGTGCGAGTTGCCTGGCAAATAATTTTTGCGGGTAGTCTGTGTTGGCGGCAAGGTACACATCAAAGGGTGCGCCTTGCACAATTTGCGCAAACAGCTGGCCCGAGGCGCCGGCGCTCACCTGCACATTTATTTTGGGGTGTTGCTGGTGAAATTGTGCAAGCAGTGTGTGCAGGCTGGGGCTGAAATTGCTGGCCACCGCCACGCGCAGCGGCTCGGCTGCCTGCGCGCCATTAATGCACCAAAGCGCCAATATAAGGTAGCGCCCCAGTTGTGCGGTGAACTGCATAATGTGCGTTAGGCTTTGCAAGGCCGGTGGCTCCACCCGGTTAGCGAGTGGACATCTTAGCAAAAACCGGGGTTGAGCTGT
This sequence comes from Simiduia sp. 21SJ11W-1, assembly GCF_024138675.1. Classification (NCBI taxonomy): domain Bacteria; kingdom Pseudomonadati; phylum Pseudomonadota; class Gammaproteobacteria; order Cellvibrionales; family Cellvibrionaceae; genus Simiduia; species Simiduia sp. 21SJ11W-1. Next base: position 658,300 of record NZ_CP090959.1, read on the forward strand.
CAGTGCCTGCGTTCGTGATCGTCGAGCATGGTGGTTACAGAGCGCTCGTTGGCGCGCTCTGCTTCTTTCTTTAAAAGCTCCCGCAGGCGTGCCTGGTTGTCTATGCCCAGGGCGCGGCATTCAATGCCCAGCATGTGCTCACGCTGATGGGCAAGCTTGCCCTGCATTTTAATGAGGTTATCGTCGCCGGCTTCAATACTTAAAATAATTTCCTCGCCGGGGCTAAGGTCGTGCGGGCGCACGAGTGCGGCCAGTGCACCATTAAAGCTCACATCAATAATGTGTACGTCGAACTTTTTCTTGGTGGTGGTGAGCGTGGCGTAGGCGCGGTAGTGAACACGCGGAAAATAACGGCGCTCGCGGTCTTCAGTGGGCGATGTGGTCATACAGCTTTCCTTCTCTACATTGCCGATGGTGTCGGCGCTTCCATGACGGGTGTCTCGTCCAGTAAGTTTAGCACGTAAGTACTAAGCAAAGCATCCACCGGCGGCGGTTTACAGGGGCTGGCCGAGCTTGTGTACCTCGCGCTCAGCGGCAACTGGGTCGCCAGTATTGAGCTCAACCAGCCGGCGCAAATGCGCCACACTTTCCACATCAATTTGCTGGCAGGCAAGGCCCGCCATGTCTGCTTCAAGGTGGCTCAGTTGGGTTGTCATTTCTATCACCGTATCGTCGGCCAAGGCCAGGCGTAGTTGAATAGGGGCGCTGGTTTGCAACTTGCAACCCTTGGGCAGGCGAATGAGTGCACCCTTAAGGGAAATGTCTACCACTTCACCTTGCCATTGCTGTTGCGCCTGCGTGAGGGTGACATCGCCAGTAAAGGCAACGCGCGCAAAGTGCCTTCTGTCTGTATGGTCTGTCACAGGGCCTCCTGGGTGCTTGGGCATTCTCCAGTGTAGCCGGTTTCAGTTGGGGTGGGGTGTGTGGCCAGGCCTTTGGCCCTATAATGGCCGCTCTCGATGGAGGCCAATCATGACTCAACTTCAAACACTGTTCGCATTGTTGCTAACTGCTAGCCTTTTGGTTGCCTGTGGTAGCGAACGTGCACCTATCGCAAGTTCAGTGGCAGATGCCCCAAGCGCCAAGGCGGGCACCCCAACCCCTAACCCACAAGCGCCTGAAACTGACGCAAACAGCTGCATAGACCCAGCCCAAATAGACCCATCGCGCATGTGCACCATGGATTACACCCCAGTGTGTGGCTGCGATGGTAAAACCCACAGCAACGCCTGTAAGGCCGGTGCCGCCGGTGTCACCGAGTGGGCCAAGGGCGCGTGCGACGCAACCCACTAGCCCAGGCGCAGGCTTCAGTAGGCCAAGGCGCGCGTTTGCGGTTGCAATGCCGTGCCCGCGCGCTAGGGCTGGCGCTGTTGTTGCTGGTTTCTGTGCCCGGCAGGGGGGCAGGTATTGCATCTATTAACCTCTGTGTTGATCAAATGCTGCTGCGTTTTGCCGACCACCGCCAAATTGCAAGTGTGACCTATTTTGCCGCCAATTCTTTGATGTCGCCCCATGCCGCCGCGGCACGGGGCCTGCACCTGAACCACGGGCTAGTGGAAGAAATTGTACCCTTGAAGCCCGATGTGGTGCTGGCCGGCGAATACGGGGCCCGCGAAGCCGCCACGCTGCTCACGCATTTGGGGTTTCAGGTAGAGCGGGTGCCTTTGCCTTCGGGCCTAAAAGATATCGACAACCATCTGGTGCGTATGGCCGAGCTTTTGGGCAAGCCGCAGGCGCTAGTGGCACATCGCAAAGCCTGGCTTGAACGATTGGCCGAGGCCCGGCAAGCCAATGCACAAGTGGCGCCCGGTGCGCGCCCGGTGGCCTTGATGCTGGGCCCAAACCACATCGCCCCCGGTGCAGGTACACTTGAAAGCGACCTGCTGGAATTGGCCGGTTTTCAAAACTGGGCGGGCAACAAAAAAGGCTTTGCCACCGTTGATTTGGAACAGCTAGTGGAGCGCCCGCCAGACCTGCTTATTGTTGATAACGTAGCGCGCACCCACTTTTCATTGGCGCATGAAGTGCTCGAGCACCCGGCGTTGCAGGTGGCCATGGCGCGCGGGCGTCTGGGCAGTTTGCCCGGCAATCTCTCTGTGTGCCCGGCGCCGCACATCAACGAACTGCTAAGCGCCTTGCAGGCACTGCGCGGCAAATTTACCCAATAAAAACTAAGGATTGTGTGTGAAGTATTTTGGGCTATCTGCGCTATTGCTGATGCTTGCGGTGGCATCGCTCACACTGGGCGCGGTAGATGTTTCTGTGTGGGCAGCGCTTGCCGATGCCTGGGCCAACAATGCCTCAGCCAGCCGCACTATTGTGTTTGATGTGCGCCTGCCGCGTGTGCTCTTGGCCTTGATAGTTGGGGCAAGCCTGGGCATCAGCGGCGCGGCCATGCAGGGTTTGTTGCGCAACCCTTTGGCCGAGCCTGGCGTGCTGGGTGTGAGTTCCGGTGCGGCGCTGGGTGCGGTAATTACCCTCTATTTTGGCCTGACCGCCTGGGGCTGGCTGGTGCTACCCGCCGCTGCCATGATGGGCAGCTTTGTGGCGCTGTTTGCCATTTATGCTTTGGCCGGGCGCAGCCAAAGTGTGTTGGTATTAATACTCGCAGGCGTTGCCCTTAATTCTTTATTTGGTGCGCTGGTGGCGGTTTCACTGAATTTCGCCAAAAACTTGTTCGCACTACAGGAAATTATTTTCTGGCTCATGGGGTCGCTGGCCAACCGCAGTATGGATCACCTGCTAATCGCCTTGCCTACCTGCCTGTTGGGCATGGCCATTATTTTTAACCGGCGCGCTTATCTGGATGCGCTCACCCTTGGCGACGATACCGCCGCAAGCCTGGGTTTTGTGGCCGCCCGCGAGCGCGGTTTATTATTAACGGGCATTGCGCTCGCCGTGGGCGGCGGGGTGGCGGTTTCGGGGAGCATTGGTTTTGTGGGGTTGATAGTGCCGCATTTGCTGCGCCCGTTAGCGCAACACCAGCCTGGCAAGTTGTTAGTGCTTTCTGCGCTGGGTGGGGCGGCTTTGGTATTGGGCGCAGATTTACTGGTGCGCCATTTGGATTTAGCCCGCGAGCTCAAGTTGGGTGTGGTAACGGCACTCTTGGGGGCGCCGTTTTTTATCTACCTGTTAATAAAAGGCAAGCGGGCCCTCATTTAATGGCAACAACACTCACGCTTAACTGTAAAGCCGTGCATGCCGAAGTGGCGGGCCACGCGCTACTTAAAGGTGTAGATTTCAGCGCTGCCAGTGGCGAGTTCATTGGCCTGATTGGGCCCAATGGCGCAGGCAAAAGCAGCCTGCTAAAAACCCTGGCAGGTCTGCAGCCGCCAAGCCAGGGCGATGTGCAGCTCGATGGCCGCGCCTTAAACCAGTGGCCACCCAAAAAGCGCGCACAAAAACTTGCCCTATTGGCGCAGCAAGAAACACCGGCCTGGTCGCTTTCCGCCCGTGCGCTTGTAGCACTGGGGCGCTTGCCGCACACGGGCAGCCTGGATGTCGCACTTGAACGTGAAGGGCATATTATCGATATGGCACTGGCCGCAGCCGACGTGGAGCCGCTGGCGCATCGCGCAGTAGACACACTTTCTGGCGGCGAGCTTAGGCGTGTGCAATGCGCGCGGCTATTTGCCACAGTGGCCGATATCTGGCTTGCCGATGAACCCATAGCCGCGCTAGACCCACTGCACCAGCTGCAAATTATGCAGCTGTTAAAAACCAAATCAGAAACCGGCCTGGTGATTGCCGCGCTGCACGATCTCACATTGGCGGCACGCTTTTGCGACAGGTTGCTGTTGTTAAATCATGGCGAGCTGGTGGCAGACGGCCCCCCGGCCGAGGTGCTTACTGAAGCCAATTTAGCGCAGGTTTATCGCGTGCAGGCGCGCGTGGTGAGCAATGGCGGCAGCCTCAATATCACCATCGACGCCCCCTTGGGTAGTTCTTCTACCAGCTCAGCACTAAGCCCTGCAACAAACCCTGCTAAAAATACCAACACCACAAAACCCTATCCAGATTAATGGCGGGTCTTTGGTGCAATGAATAGCTCTGTTCCCACTACTCGATCGCTGAATCAATGGTGCTTGCAGCACCACATTCAACTTCAGTTTTTGAGCATCGCGCAGCTTAGCCCTAGGTTGGTTTCGCTCGGTATGCAAGAGCCCTCCCAAGCGGTGCAGCGGCGTGCAAACGCCATCGCCAAAACCCTCTGTGCCGACGAATGGCATGCGTTGGTGGATTTAGAGCAATCCAAAATGCCGCACTGGCTTGCCTACCGCATTGTGCGCTATTCAGAAATGTTGGCGTTGCGTGAGCTGGGCGCAAGGCCTCTCGGCCTTGCAGCCACCCTGTTGCTGGCAGAGCGCAAGCCCGCCAGTGCAGCTGGTGGGGCGTTGAATCTTTTGTGGCAGCGCCGTAGCGCAACCAGCCATCTATTCCCCGGGTTTTACAGTGTATTGGGTGGCGGCTTTAACCCCTACCTGAATGACGCAAACCCCGGCGATCACAACAGCCCGCAAACCACCGCCGTGCGCGAATGTTTTGAAGAATCCAACCTCACCGTTACCATCGCACCCAATACCTGGGTTGCCCTAACCCGCGAAACCGACAGCGGTGCAATGCAAATAAATTACCTGGGTGTTGAAACAGATTTTACCGGCATGCAGGCAGACGAGACTGAAGGCAGCCTCCACATCATGCCCGCGCCTGAACAACAGGAAATCGCCGGGCTGGAAAACTTTACCGATCTGGCAAAGGGGTGTTTGTATGCGTGGCGGTGTGTTGGTGGGTAATAGGCGCCCCGTGATCTTATCGGGTGCTCGTTAAAGGGGGCGGGTTGAATTAGAGCTGGGCGTGCTTGATGATGTTGGGCGCGTACACCTAGAGTAATTGACTCCGGCTCCTTTATCCCCCGGCCCCTTTATCCCGAATGACTTTTCTAACTTGATTGAGGCTATGAGAGTAAGATACTGATGGATGAGTGGTCAGAGGTTGTCAAGATATTGATTTTCATTTTTATACTTTTCTTGATAATTCCATTTCTAAAGGAGCTTGGGCGGGGGAGGGACTCAGTCCCTTGGAAAAGTCTATCCGTAAGGTATCAGAAGACAGACAAAATTTACTGCGGTAATAAATTTGGTGGCGATATTTTCGTATGTGATTCAAAACATACAGGTTGTAAGTCGCATTGGATCGCGCTACCTGGTGCCTCTGTGTATGTTGGGGAGAAGTCCATAATAATTAAGCCATCGTTTCTATCTCCTGGTATGTGCGCGTTAGAAATTCCCCGGGAAGATTTTGAGTTGTCAAATGGAAGGTACAAATATTTTCATTACAGTTTTAGGTTTCTTAAGGTAAAAAATCTAGCTGTTTGCCTTGTAATTCCTGATGACGTTGCTGAAATTATTGGCGGTTAAAGGGGGCCGGGATAAAGGGGTCGGAGTAAATTAATTTATAATGCTGCTCCCGCGAAAGTAGCAGTGCCCGGTAGTGGGAATAGTTGGGGGTAGATAAGAATTATGATGGAAGCGTACCCAGCCTTGGTTAATTCACTCCGACCCCTTTATTCCATAAAGGCAATAGAGATCAAATGGAAGATTCCAGACGGTGGACAATTGATAAATCATTACTACCAGACAGTTTTGGGGGATGCTTTTGGACAGTGGCGGCGATAATAAGTGCAAGGAAATTAATGGGCGAAATCTGGTGGGTTATGTAGGATTGGTATCTATTATTCCGCATGCGCTAGTGCGAGCGGGTGAGCTCAATGCGTCCGCGGTAATATTTTTAATTGCACTATTTCTGCTTTTAAATGAGATTCTTTGTAAGAGTTATTTCGAAAATAGATCGTTAAGCTTTATAGGGCTAATGTTATTTTGTGTTGCATATGCATTGGCTGCTTTTGGTTACCATAGCTACGGTGAGTTTGACTGGCGAGATATAAAATATGTAGATCTAAGCTTATTTATTTTTTGCTTTGCCTTGTTAGTTTATTTTTATGTTCAGGTTGCCACTAACGATATAGTTATAAAAGAGTGGGAAGGGTGATCCCCGAATTAAGTGGGGTCAGATTGAACCTGCTACAGTTTAACGGACACTTTTAATCAGGGACAATGGAGCCCTCAGGAGTGTTCAATATGACAGCAAAACGTAGACCCTATAAGACCTATTCTAAAGAGTTCAAACTTGAGGCGGTTCGCAGGATGGAAGCATCTGACCGGCCTGCTGCCGAGATAGCGAGAGAGTTGGGGTTGCGCCGAAATCAGCTGTACAAGTGGAAAGAGCAGCTAGAGAAGACTGGTGATGTAGCATCATCCCAGCGCGGTAGGCCAAAGAAAGAAGATCAGAGCGATGTCACCCGACTTGAAGCTGAAGTAAGGAAGCTCAGGGAGGAAAACGAGATACTAAAAAAGGCCGCCGTGTTCTTTGCCAAGGAACTGGATTGAAGTTCGCTTTTATCCGCGAGCATAGCAAAGAACACAAGGTAGTCAGGCTCTGTGAAGTGCTGGAGGTGTCCACCAGCGGCTATTACGACTGGCTTGATCGGCCTGAAAGTAGAACTTCTCGTGAGAATAAACATCTGACGGAGTGGATTAGGCGAGCTCACGAGCGATCTAACCAGATCTATGGTGCGCCGAAAGGATAAAGGGGTCGGAGTGAATTAGATCTGTAGTTGTGTCGGTAGTGAGGATAAAGGGAACCCGAATCAATGTGGTCAGAGTCGAATGGCACTAAATTAAGGGTTTCTAGCTTAATAGCCAATTACATGCTTAGTTAACTCTGAGCGGGCCATTAGTATTGATTTTTACTGTATTTAATGTCTTTAAAAGTACTGGCCCTCTAAAGCTTTTGGTCTGAGAGTTTGTCGCAAAGTTAGCTTAACTTAGTGCTATTCGGGTCAGAGTCATTGATTTTCTCAGCCTCATAATAATCGGGGTCGGATAAGTATTTTCCGTTCAATAATCGGGGAATAATCAGGGTCAGATAAGAATTATTTCGTTGATTTTGGTAAAGCTGGTTAAAGGGACCGGAGTGAATTACAAGTGGAATCAGATGAGTTATTCCAAGCTCATTGATTTATGGCCTGCTACTGCCAGATGTAAAAAAATCTTAAAGAAATGCAACTTACTTAATTTCAAAGCCCCTGTTCTCAGGGGCTTTTTTTTGCCTGGAATTCAGGGACGGCGGGCTTGGGGTGAATTTGTGAAAATTTTACAAGTCAGCAGGCTGTTTTGTGTTTTTTACACGCCTCAAATGGCCTGTAGGCCGCATTATTTGGTGTTCTTAAAGTTGGCATGGCCCATGCATTATTCCTTGTGACATCGCCAGCAGGAGGTTGGTGTGGCGGGCAGGAGGCCCATAAGTGTTAACCAAAAAAGGAGTATAGGTATGAACGCTGAAAATATTAGTAGCATTATTAAAGTGATTAATGGTGGTATTGAGTTTTACGAGTCGGCCATTGAGAAGGTAGACAGCAACCCCATTAAAAACGTATTCAAATCCATGGTGCTGGCACGCAAAAATGCATTGGTGAAGTTGCAGCCCTTTGCGAAAATAAGCGAAGGTGAGCGTGAAACCGGCAGTGCGCTAACGGTTAAAGCCCGTGAGGTTTACACCGAGGTTATGGGTGCGCTTACCTCAGATACTGAGCACACCTACATCGAGCAGCTGGAAGAAGTGGAAGACAAAACATTGGAGGAAATCCAAAGCGCGCTGGAGGAAAACCCCGATGCACGCTACGCAGCAACCCTGCGTGAGGTTTACCACGAAATGAAGCTGTGTCACGACCGTATGTTAAACCTCCAGGAAGTGACTGCATAACACATATGTGTTGAGCTAACAAAAACGCGCCAATTGGCGCGTTTTTTTATGCTGGCTGATTTCTATTGCCTCTCAGTGCGCCGTAGGAGAAATAAGCTCGTTTAACGACATGAGCGCATCAAGTGACAAGGGTTTTAACAGCGCACCGGTAAAGGGCGAGCGGGCGAGTTCATCGGGCGAGAGGGATTCTCCGCTTACGGCAATCACCGGCAGGTTGTATTGCTGGTTGATAAATTGCGCAAAATCCGAGCCGTGCCCATCGGGCAGGTTTAAATCGGTAAGTACTGCAGTAAAGCTCGATTGCGCCAAATGTGCTTGTGCTTCGCTGATGGTTTCACAGGCATACACCTGCCAGCCTAATCCCTCCAGCAGCAGCGTGGTGGCGGTGCGCGCATCGGCGTTGTCTTCTACCAATAGCAGTGCTGCGGTTGTTGATTGCGTGCAGGCTTCGGGCGCTGTATCGGTTGTGTGATTGGCTGCATTGGATCTTAGGTGCCGTTGAATGCAGCTGATTAGCTGGCGCTCTTGCACGGGTTTTCCCAGGTGTGTATTGCATCCTGCGGCCAGGCACTTTTCTTTTTCGCCGAGCATGGTTTGGGCGGTAATGGCAATCACTGGCTGGGTAAAACCTTGGGCGCGCAGTTCGCGGGTGGCTGTTAGGCCATCCATTTCCGGCATTTGCATATCCATTAACACAAGATCTATCGGCGTGCCATTGCGCTCATGTTTATGCATGGCCTCAATGGCTTGCAGGCCATTGCTGGCAAATACCACCGTGCCGCCGTAGCGGCTTACCCAGTGGCCTAAGAGGTTTCTAAGCTCGGGCAGATCATCTGCCACTAGAATTCGCCCACTAATGCCCAGGCTGGGTTGTGGCGCTGTAAGGGCCAAATTTTCAATATTCACAGGCACCCAGGCATTGGGTTCGGGTAGCTGCAGCTCTTTTAATGTAAGGGTAAAGCAGCTGCCTTTGCCAGGTTGGCTGCTGGCCGTAATGTGGCCATTAAGGCGCTCGGCAAGTTTTTGGCTGATGGCAAGCCCCAGGCCCGTGCCCAGTTCGCTGCGGCTTTTGGCGCTGGCGGCCTGCTCAAAGGGCTGAAACAATTTGTTCAGTTCATTGGCGGCAATGCCTACGCCTGTGTCTTTAATTTCAAAATACAGACGGTTTGCCTGCACATCTGCTTTTAAGGTGACGTTTACCCCGCCTTCATCGGTAAACTTTATGGCGTTGCCAATAATGTTAATTAATATCTGCTGCAGGCGCGTGGCATCTGTGATGAGCTGCTGTGGAATATCGCTCGCGCCTTGAATAGTAAACTGGATGTTCTTTTCACGCGCCTTGATGTGCATCAGGCTGTGAATGTTTGACAGCAGCTCATTTAAATACACCGGCTGCAATGTCATGTCGAGCTTGCCAGCCTCAATTTTAGAGAGATCCAGCACATCATTCAGCAGGCTTAAAAGGTAGCTGCCATTGCGCTTGATGATATGCACATATTCTGCCGTGGGATCTGTTGATACTTCATGGGCCAATAAATCCGTGTAGCCCAAAATGGCGGTAAGGGGGGTGCGCAATTCGTGGCTTAAGTGTGCTAAAAATTCGCTCTTGGAGCGGTTTTCAGCTTGCGCGCGAATGCGTTTCAAACGCTCGCGCTCCATTTCGCGGCGCGCTACGGCGTAGCGAATGGCGCGCCCCAGGCGTGCAGCGGAAAGATGATTTTTTACCAGGTAGTCTACGGCGCCTGCCGAGAGCGCATCTGCATCCAGGGCGCTGTCATCGTGGCCGGTGAGCATAATAATGGGTGCGTTAAACCCGAGCTTATGGGCCTCTGCCATGAGTTCCAGGCCTGTGAATGCACCCAGTGAGTAATCCAGCAGGCAGACATCGTGATTGTCTGCAGTGAAAAACTCGCGCGCCTGTTCGGGCGTTCGAGCCCAATCCAGCTGGTAGTGCTCGGCGCCTAGGTCATTTAGAAAATCCTGGGTGATGATGTAGTCGTCTTCATCATCTTCTACCAGTAATAATTTTATGGCAGGCATGGGGCTCCTGTGCGTTGGGGCGCTTAAAATTTGTGTTGTTTACCCGGTAGCTCAACAAATTCTACCCAGTAGCGGCCGAGCGTTTTCATAAGCTCCACCAGCCCATCAAAGGTTACGGGCTTTGATAAGTAGGATGCGGCGCCCAAATCGTAGGATTTCAGCATGTCTTCTTCTGCTTTTGAGGTGGTGAGTATCACCACGGGAATGCGGCGTAGGTCTGGGTCTGCTTTGATGGCAGCCAGTGCCTGGCGGCCGTCCATGCGGGGCATATTTAAATCCAGCAGAATGAGATCCGGGCGCTCGTTGGCATCGCGGCCTGCAAAACGGCCTTCGGCCTTGAGGTACTCCAATAGCTCTACGCCATCATCTACTATGTCTAGCGTGCTGCGTACCAGGCTTTCTTCCAGCGCATCGCGGGTGAGTAGCTGGTCGTCTTTGTCGTCGTCGGCTAATAAAATGCTGATCGACTTGGGGTTGGCTTGCATAGGTACTCCTTAAATGGCGTTATTGCCTGGCGCTGGGTTGCTCTCTGATTGCAAGCCAAGTTCGGCATTGGAAAGTTGGGCGGCCGCGGCTTGCTCCAACGGCAACACCACAATGAAGGTGGCGCCTTCGCCGGGGATGCTGTTGGCGGTAATGGTGCCGCCGTGGCGCTCTACAATGCGGCGGCATATGGCAAGGCCAATGCCTGTGCCTTCATAGGCTTCACGGGCATGGAGCCGTTGAAAGGCGTTAAATACTTTATCTAAAAATTGTTCATCAAAGCCAATGCCATTGTCTTGCACGGCAATTTCAATGGCCGGTACATCGTTGCCTGTGGCATCGGTGAGGATTTCGCCAGGCTCCTGGCCTGCAAAGTGCAGGCGGGTTTCAGCGGCTGTGATGTGAATAACCGGCTGCCTTTGTGGTTCTATGAATTTCAGCGCGTTGCCAATTAAATTAAGAAACAGCTGGCCCATTTGCATTGGATCTGCCGAGATGGTGGGCAGTGGGTCTACCTTTATTTGTGCGTTGGTTTCTTCAATTTTAAATTGCAGATCGTCTAACACTTCTGCCACTGTGCTTTGCAAATCTACCTGCTCGAAGGGCTTGCGGCGGGTGGAAACACGCGAGAAGGCCAATAAATCTTCGATGAGCTTAGACATGCGCGAGGCGGCATTTTGCATGCGTTCTACGTAATCTTTGCCATCGCCCAGCTGATCGCTGTAGCGATCTTGCAGCCGGTCGCCGAAGGCGCGAATTTTACGCAGGGGTTCTTGCAAATCGTGTGAGGCCACAAAGGCAAAGCTTTGTAGCTCGCGGTTGCTGCGGCTGAGTTCCTGGGCGTACAGCTCCAGCGCTTGGGTGCGCTCTTGTACTTTGCCTTCCAGAAGTTTGGCGTATTCCGCTTGCTGGCGTGAGGTGCGGCTGGTGAGCATGGCGATAATAATGATAAAACCAATGCCCAAGCAGTTGGCAAATAACACTGCTTGCGAAATTTCCTTACGGCGCTGGGCGCTTTCATCCATGATTTTCTGGATGTGGCTGAACTCTTCCTGTTCAACGGTATTAATAAGCTCAGAGAGCACCGTTAAGCTCTGCCGGCTGGCGGCCATGGTTTGCGAAAGGGATTTAACCTCCTGCTTTTCCAGCTCTGATTTTTGTTCGCTCAGTTCGGTTTCAGTAGCACCTTTCTGTGCCATTAATGCCTTCGATTCCTTGTGGCGCTGAATGGCTTCTGCTAGGGCTTGATCGTGAGAGTTGATGATTTCAAGCAGTTCTTCAAAACGCGAGCGCTGCAGGGGTAATTCTGTGCCCATCGCTTGTAACTCGGTGATCAGGCGTTTTACTTCATCAACGGCTTCATTGTAATTTTCCAGCTGGTCATCGTTATCAGCGAGCATATATTCGCGCAGGTGTACTTCGGCGTTTTGTACCGCCAGGTAGGTGTTGCCGGCCAATTCCAGAATGTTTTTTGTACTACCTGAACGGCTGGCGTTGAGGTCTAGCACTTTTAGGCTTTCATAGGTTTGCAGGCTGTTTACCAAAAATAGCAGCCCCAATGCGCCTAGCAGAAAATTCCAGAAATATTTAAGCGTACTGGATTTATCAGCCATGGTTTCTGACTGTTCCTTTGTGCTATCGATGTTCGTCAAGCAGTGTTGCGCACTCTCTGCAGGCCTCCGTGACTTTGGCAAGGCTTGCGAGTACTTTTTCCTGCGCTTGGCCTTGCTGGGTTTGCAGTTTGGCCAATTCGGTATTCACAGAGATGTTGTTCAGCTTATTGCGAATTTCGTGCAGTAGCTTGGCATCGGGTGTAGTGGTCATTCGGCCTACTCCTGATCTTTATATTGGTTTAGGCGGTTGTAGAGCGTTTTCAGGCTGATGCCCAGCATTTCGGCGGCCTTGGGTTTGTCGCCTTGTACGGATTCGAGCGTCATTGAGATCAATTGGCGCTCCATATCTTCAATGGTAGTGCCAGGTTGCATGCCCGCGGCTGAGGGTTGTGTTGTGTCTACCGATTTGCCGAAGGGGCTGCCCAGTTGGGCGGGCAGGGTGAGCTCCGATTGGCTCTTGTCGCTCATGATGACTGCGCGATGGAGTGCGTGGCGCAGTTCGCGTACGTTGCCTGGCCAGCTGTAGCTACTCAGGGTGTTGATGGCGGCATCGCTCAATTCAAAGTGGGTGTCGTACTCGGTGTTGAAGTCGTCGAGAAAGGCCTGGCACAGCAGGGGGATGTCTTCTACGCGTTCACGCAGCGGGGGCAGCTGCAATGGAAACACGGCCAGGCGGAAGTAGATGTCTTCACGCAGTATATTGCCTTCAGCCAGTTGCTGGTGGGTGCGGTTGGTAGCAGATACCACGCGGCAAGAAACCGACAATTCACTGGTGCCGCCTAGCCGCGTAACCTGGCCGGTTTCGAGTACCCGCAGCAGGTTGGGCTGCTGGTCTATGGGCATTTCGGTCACTTCATCCAAAAACAGGGTGCCGTGGTTGGCGCGCTCAAACAGCCCGGGCTTGCGCGACACGGCGCCGGTAAAGGCACCTTTTTCATGGCCGAATAACTCGCTGGCAATCAGCTCTTTGGAAATGGCGCCGCAGTTTGCCGCAACGAGTGGGCCCTGGGCATTGGAGGCATTGTGAATCGCATTGGCGATGAGTTCCTTACCGGTGCCGCTTTCACCTTGTATTAGAACATTGGCCTGGGTTTGCGCCACTTTTTCAATTTGCTCATAGAGGGCGTGCATTGCAGGCGATTCACCCACCAGAACGCCAAAGTGGCGGGTGTACTTGCGCCTGGCGGGTTGGCTTTCGTCGGCATTGCCCACCAGCTCATCAAGCTGATCAAGGGTTACGGGCTTAAGCAGGTAGCTGACGCCTGGGCCCGCCATGGATTTGATGTTGGATTTAATGGCTGAGTGGCCGGTTACAAAGGCGATTCGCGCGGGCGTGCGATCCAGTGGCAGGGCGTTTAGCACATCAAAGCCGCTGCCATCTGGGAGCATTAAATCAAGCAGCAAGGTGTGGTATTTGGTGCGTTCAAGTTGCGCTTTGGCATCGGCCACGCAGTGGGCAATGTCTACCTGGTGGCCCATGTTTTCGAGCAGCGCCTGGGTGGCTTCGGTAAAGCTCTGGTCGTCGTCTACCAACAATACCTTTTGCATGAGCGAGGGTAGCTCCTTATGTTGATGATCTAATGGCACGATTTGATGCGCAGTGGCCTGTATGTCGTATTTGACGCCATAAGTCGCCGAACTGCCGTTATGGTGCCCTAGTTTGGTGGTAAATGTTGTGATTTCAAGGGTTTTTTAAGGAATTATGACGTGCAGCACGCTCACGTGGCTTTACCCTTTAAATGTAAGGCTGCCCTCTAGCTCTATTTCATAGGCGCGTATGAAGGCGTTCTCAATAATACCCCATATGAGTGTGAGCAGCGGGGTATCTATATTATCCAGTTCACCCGCAAGCGGCACCTTGGTGGCAATGGCACCTGTTTGATTGTTCTCTAGCAGTTGCGCCAAGCCATCGCTCAGGCCTTCAAATAGTGCGCTGAAGAAATGATCGCCATCGCGCTCTATGTCTGCACGCCAATCAAACACTGAAATTTCCTTAAGCCCAAGGCGCAAGTAGCCATCAACGGCCCCTTGATTGGCCTGCATTTCTGCGGCTATATCAAGTGTACCGGCTTCAATATCGTAAGGGGTGTAGTACTGCACCAGCGCGTCTAGCTGTTTGGCGGGAAGGGCGGCCATGGTGAAATCTACATCAAAGGTAGGCCGTGGCTCGTAGGGTGAATAGGTGCCTTTCAGCGTAAAGTGCGAAACGTTGTACAGCTCGCCTTCAAGATTAAACTGGCCGTCGAGTGTGTTGGCTACTTGCAGGCTGTTGGTGATATTTAGCAGCTGGCCGTTTAGCTTGGTAAGTGTAAGACCGCGCTGCCACTCACCTTCATTTACATACAGGTGCAATTCACCGTTTCGGATATCCAGCCTATTGATGGCAAAGGGCGCAATGCGATCTGCCAGGGCGAGCCAGGTGGTGTTTTCATCCAGCGCATTTTCGTCTGCCAGATTTCGCCCTTTGCCGTCGTGCAGGTTCAGTACCGGGCTGTGAAATACCAGCTCGCTAAGCAGCTGGCCACGTATTAGCGAGCGCCATTCGAGCGTAAGTTCTAACCTGGGCATGGTTAACAATGGGCGGGCGTCTTCCCGCTCGACTGTGTAAAGGGCGATCCCTTCAATACTATAAGCACCGCGCCAGAGGTGCAGGTCTACACCTTCTATTGCGCCACCTATTTTCGAACTGTTTGCAATGTGATTGTTTATCACTTTGGTAATGTAAACTGGCGCGTAAATCCGGGCTGTAATGGCTATCAAAGCGAGCGTTAGCAGTGCCGTAACCAGGATTTTTACGCGCCGCATGCCATTCCATTGAATGTTCATCAACACTCCCGGGCTTGTGGTGCTGGCTGCGGCGAAGGTGTGGGGGCATCGTCATCCTGCTTTCCATTGCGCTCGTGGACGGGTTTTTTTACTACGCCGGAAAACTGGAAGATCAAAAACGCGATGAGCGATAGGGTAAGCGCTATTTCATAGCGGCTGTAAGCCACACTCACGCCGATGGCGCCGGTATTCCAAAGGCCTGCAGCGGTGGCGGTGCCACCCACTTTGCCGCCGTGCTTTACAATGGCGCCGCCACCAATAAACCCCATACCACCAATCACGCCATACATAATGCGCGCCTGCGCGTCTGGGTGATCAAAAATATCTATGCCTACCAAAATAAATGCACACGAGGCGATGGCAACCAGTGGGAAGGTGCGCAAGCCTGCGCCCTTGTGGTTAAGCTCGCGGTTAAAGGCCACCGGCAGCGCCAGTAAAAACGCAACGCCCAAGTGGGTAAAGTGTGAAAGTACCAAATCGAAATCAATATCCATGGCGGTGTGCCGCTCCTAGGCTGGCGCCTCCTCTTGTTCAGCTTTTTTGGATTCTTCGTTCTTTGCCTTCGCCTCTTGCGTTTTGGTGGTTGCAGGTGCGGGGCTTAGCTGTGTGTCGTTTCCAGCCTGCGTTGTAGTGGGATTAATTTTGTCACCAATGGATTCGCCCAGCATAAAGGTGCGGTGTGGGAAGGGTATTTCAATGCCGCGCTCATCGAAGGCATATTTGATACGGCGATTGAACTCGCGCCCCAGGGCCCATTTATCATGGGCGCGGGTTTTCAGCCGCACGCGAATATTCACGGCGCTATCGGCAAATTGGTTAACACCCAGTATTTCAATGTCGTCTAGCATCATTGGCCCGAAGGTGTCGTCTTCACGGAGCGATTTGCTCACATCCTTAGCGCAGGCAATTACAGAATCGATGTCTTCTTTGTAGGCCACGCCTATGTCTGTCAGGTAATAGCTGTATTCTTTGGTGTGGTTTTCAACCACATCCAGCTCGCTAAAGGGAATGGTGTGCACTGTGCCGTCAAGGCTTCGCAGTTGAAGCTTGCGCATGGTGATCTTTTCCACCTCGCCCATGCGCCCGGCAACCTTAACCACATCACCAATTTGCAGCAGATCCTCAAGCACAATAATAAAGCCCACCAGGAAATCGCGCACAACAGTTTGGGCACCAAAACCAATGGCAATACCGAATACACCGGCACCGGCCACCAGCGGCATAATATTAATGCCCAGCTCTGAAAGCGTCATGAGTGTGAAAATAATCACTAGCACGATGAAAATTACACGGCGAATAATAGGCAGCACGGTATCTGCGCGGGCACTGCTCATAGAGCGTGCGTGGCGCATGCCATATTCTATGGCCGCGTTAGAAACCTCCCAGAACACGGCATAGAGTAATGCCAGCACGCCCAAGGTAAGTACCCAATTTAAAAGTTTTAAATAGCTGGCCTGGCCTTCGGGCAAAAACCAGCCGAGCTGCCAAATTTCTGCGATGGCCGCAATACCCAGGGTTAAGCACAGCGCAAAACCCGCAAGCGACCACACCTGAGTAATCATGCGAAGGCGATCGGGTTCGAGTGCAAACCGTGAGCGCACCTGGTTAAGTTTTCGATCTGCTGTGCGTGCAATCCAGCGGTTAGCCAGTGCCATGAGCATCAGTGAAAACAAGGCACCAATGCTTACTAGAATCTTGCCTATTTCGGAGTCGCTAAGGCCCAGGTTTTGCAACAGTTGGCTGTACTCGGTTGCAAGTGCGCCGCTGCTATCTTCAAGATGCAGTAGCTCGCTGAGGGCCAGTTGGTCTTGCTCTTCTTCCTGTTGCAGCTGTGCCAAGGCTTTTAGCTTATCGATAAAAGCCTGGCGCGCGGTTTCGCTCTCCAGTAACGCAATCAGGTCGTTTAACTCGGCGTTACTGGCGGCGTGGGTGATCTGCTCAGAGGCGTCGGGCTGCTCTGTGGCAGTTTGGGCCTGATCTGAGGTTGTTTGATTGGCGTGAATAGGGGCGCTGAGGGCCAAACCGAGCGATAGGCCAAGTACAATGCGCTGGATACCACGCCAGATATTGCGCATGCTGTTCATAAGTTCTCTGCAATAATCTGATTTCAAGTGGTGGCCGGTGAGGCCGGTTGAGAAAATAAAGGCGCTCTAGTGAGCGCCTTTGGGTATAGCCTATTAGCAGTCGGTATCTTCAGCTTTTACGCCTTCTTTAACTTCTTCACAGGCATCTTCAATATCGTTACCGATATCTTCTGCAGTTTCTTCAATGTTTTCGCCAAACTCCTCTGGGCCGCCTTCGTTAACGTCGCAAGCAGACAAAGCAAAAACAGACAGCAGAAAGGTGATCATCAACATTAACTTTTTCATCTTCATATCCTTTTCAAGATTTACGTTGTTTGAGCCAGCGGCCGCCTGAATTCACAGAAAGTGCACCGGCGTTGCTAAGCACTGTAGGTAATCCAATATGCGTGCCAACTTTTAAGTTTTTACTGAATTCTCTTGTGGGCCCCCTGTTTTAAAGGGTTCTGGCGGTGCTTGTGCAATTGTCGACGAGGTTTGTGCAGCCTGTGTGCCATAAGTACTGGAGGTTGTTTAGGTAGCCTTTACAAGCCCTGTAGGAACTGCCTGTAAATCTTGCAAAAACAGCGCTTATTGCTGCCTGCTAATTGATGGCTTGTTATGCCCTGGAGTATAGGTGAGCTATTAAGTGCAGTGATTTTCGTGCCTTTTTAGTTCGCGCTAGAGAGAGAATGATTGGTGCTGTAGGGCCTGATCTTCATGGCTTTTGGGGGGTTGAAGATGTGCGGTGGCTTGCGTTTTCATGTCAACGCGGTAAGTGGTTAAGGCGGCATGTATTTTAATGGATTAAAAAGTTGGCATACCCGTTGCAACACTCTCAGTGAACGGCGAAAAAGTTTACATCGCCATTTAGGTTTAACCATTAAATGCAAACTGAGAACAAGGAGTTCGTTATGTTGAGCTGGGTAGTAACGTTTTTAATTTTGGCATTGATTGCCGGTTTTCTTGGTTTTGGCGGTGTGGCCAGCGCGTCCTTAGGTATCGCCAAGTTGTTTTTTGCCGTTTTCATTGTGCTGTTTCTGGTAACACTGGTGGCGCATTTGTTAACAGGCCGCAGGCCGCCTATGCCGTAGTGGCTGCATTTTTTAGGCGTAGATATTCTGGGTATAAATATTGTCAACAAGGAGCTAACAATGAGTAACGATATTTTTAAAGGCCAATGGCGTCAGGTGGAAGGAAAGCTAAAGGAGCGATTTTCCAAGTTAACTGACAACGACTTGGGTGAAGCCGAAGGCAAGATGGATGTATTGCTTGGCAAACTTCAAGAGAAGTACGGCTGGACTAAGGCCGAGGCTCAAGCGCAGTTAGATAGCCTTAGGTAGTGCACTGCCACCTCGTGCATGAGTGCGTTGCGATGTCAATGTGTTCATGCGCGAGGTGGTGTGCCTCTGAACGCTTGCCGGTGTTTTCAGATGTAACGCGTTAGAGGGCTTCGTAAGGACGCTGCGTGTAAGGCTATTGAAAGGAGCTATGTAAAGTAGCTACATAAAGGAGCTATGTAATGGATATTCAAATAACAGGCCTGTTGGGCCTTTTGATTTTGATTGCTGATATCTGGGCCATATTAAGTGTGGCACAGTCGTCAGCAAAAACTGCAGTAAAGCTTGTGTGGGTTTTGCTAATTCTATTGTTGCCCGTACTGGGTTTGATTATTTGGTTTTTGGCAGGCCCGCGCGGCCGCTAGTATTTTATGCCTCCCCAAGGCTATTTATTTAGTCTCCCATTGGCCCCTGAAGGGGCCTTTTTTATGCTTGATAATAATGGCTAACTTTCATCACAAGGCTCGGCGTAAATTTATTGCCAAGGCGATGTCTGTTTGCAGTGTAAGCTTTTCAAAGGTTGAAAAATATTTTGTATTTTTCGCAAATGCAGTACAGGGTTTGGTTGAAATTTCACCAAAAAGTCGGGGTTTGGCCTTTTTTAAGGCTAAATTTGCGAAATTAAAAGTTGGCACGCTTCTCGCTACATACACAGTGCAAAGTAACCGGGTGCCAAATGGTCCCGCTGCAACTGACGTTTTAATCGCAACGTTTAGTTATTGAGCAATCAACTGGAAAGGAGTTATCCATGAAAACTGTAGCGAAAACATTAAGTGTATTGGCTGTAAGTATTGCCGCGGCTTCTGCTGTGCCTACCGCAATGGCAGGTGATCGTGGCCAAGAAATGAATGAGAAAGAATCTCATTATTTCAGCAACGGCTGGCGTGAAGGCAAGATTGAAGCTGCGGTATTATTTAACGAACATCTTAACCCCTTCGATATTGATGTAGAGGTTAACCGCGATGTGGCCTACCTTGTAGGGTCAGTATCATCTGATATTGAAAAGGATCTGGCAGAGCAGGTAGCCTTAAGTGTTGAAGGCATTAGCCAGGTTGAAAACAAGCTGACCGTTAATCAAGATGCCGCCAAGGCGGAAAGCCGCAGTGAGCGCCGCATTAAAGACAGTGAGTTTGTTAAATCTGTGAAAGACGCCACTCTGGCTGCGCAGGTTAAAATGAAGCTTTTGGCTAATTCGAACGTGTCTGGTTTGAAAATCGATGTAGATACCAAAGACCAGGTGGTAGAGCTAAAAGGTGAAGTGCCGAGCAATGCCGCAAAAGAGCTTGCAGGGCGTATTGCGGAAAATACCGAAGATGTACGCGATGTGCGTAACAAGCTTAAGGTTGTTAACAGCTAATGCCGTTGTACCGTAAAAAATCCGCGCAGAGGCGCGGATTTTTTTTGCCTGCAGTTTATTCATCTTACTTGGTAATAAAAATGCGCAGTTTATTGTTGAGTGGTGCTGGTATTCTAGTGCGGCTGGTGCTGCTATCGGAGTTTCACATTGATGCTCCTGCGCGCGCTGTAAAGGCCTCCTAAGTTTAAAGCCTTAGCCATAATTCAAGCACCAGGGTTAAGGGTGATTGGCGGGTCTGTCTAATGTCGAGCACGAAACCATGGGGCAGCAGCGCAACCTATGCTTTGCTAATCAGCCACAGCTTTTGCCTAGACCTCGATCGACATCCTTGAGAGGTTGAGTTGTAGCCAAGGGCTGGTGTGCCATTCCCGCTGCAAAACTTATGCGCGGATTCTTGTCTCAATAGGTGTAACCCAAAAGTAGCGGTAAGGAGGCTGATGTGGCCGGCTGAGCCATCTCACCATTGATCGTAGGTGCATTATTTCTCTTAAGCTGGCCACAATTCTACACGCGCGTTTGCTCAAGCACTGCGCGAATAGCGTTAAGTAACTTCTCTCAACATTGCGGCGGCAGTTAAGGCTCTTGGGGCTGCATTGTGAGTGCTAATGCAGGTGTGGCATAGGAGGGGTAAGGTTTGGGTGGCTTGCCAGATTCTGTGTCAGATTTTGGTCAAATTCGGCGCTGTTGGTATGTCAGTTGTGTGCGGGCCTTGTGTCGGCTTAGATGTAGGAGGGTGTAGAAAGGTATATCAGGCGCTGGGGTATTACTGAGTTTGCTATTGTGTTATCGCAAGGTCATGTGCTTCATTCAGTCGGCGTGTATGATCATGGCGCCAATGATGTATGGCGCCCGCCAGAGTAGAATCAATAGCGAAGTTAAGTCTTGGTTACAAAAAAAGCCACGGGAAACCCGTGGCGAGTGGGGTGCGAAGGGAGGGCCTTCGCAACTACCTTGGGGGAGGTAGCGGGATACTGTTGCAGATAGCGTTTACTGACGCTGTGAAACCTGCTCTGTACTTACCGGGGCTTCGTAGTTCTCACCCTTATCCAGTACAACTACTTCAACCCGGCGGTTGTGTTGGCGGCCAGCGGCGGTGCTGTTGGTGGCAACGGGATTTGCCTCACCGTAGCCTTCGGTGTTGATGCGATCTTTGCCAATGCCGCGCTCGGCAAGCGCTTTCTGAACGGCGTTGGCTCGGCGTTCCGAGAGGGTGAGGTTGTACTCTTCACTCCCTTGGGCGTCGGTATAGCCTTCAACCACAATTTTTACATCGGGGTATTTCTTTAAAAATTCGGCCAAGCGTTTAATGGCCGCTTGAGAGCCAGGCTGTAATTGATCATCGTCAAAGGCAAAGAGCATGTCACCAAGGGTGAGTACGTTTGCCTTTTGCGACTGACGGCTGCCGGCCTCACTGAGTTCAGCCTTTAGCTTGTCTATTTCCTTTTGCTTGTGAGCCAGCGCTTCATTCTTTGCTTTAAGTTCCAGCTGCGCACGACGCTCATCTGCTTTGGAAAATTCGGCTTCCATCTTGCCAAGGCGGGTTCGTGCCTCGGTGTTTAGCAGTAGTTTGTCAGACACATACATATGGTGCTCGGCAAGGGATTCTTCGTCTTCTTCCCAGGCCTTGGTGGCAGATTTAACACTCTCGCTTGCCTCATTGAAGGCATCGCCTGCGTACAGCGCAACCTGATCATCTTGTGCCAGGCGTGCTTCACGTTCTTGCAACGCCTGTAGTTCGTTTGGGGTTTCTGTGGTTGCGCAACCCGTGGCCAGAAGGGCAACCAATGCGGTGGCGATACCTGTAGATAGTAGGTGCTTATTCATGATTGGGCTCCTGAATATATTTCGATTTATGCCGTCACTCGTAACAACACAGGGTTTAGTGTGCGTGCATTTCTTGTTCAAGTTGGGCAATGGTTTCGTTCAGTTCAGTCAGCATCTTCTGCATTTTTACGGTTTTGGCTTTTGCCTCTGCCAGTTTTGCATCTGCTGTGGCCTTTTCTGCAGCCCAGCGTGCTTGCTGGTAATCTTCGCTATCAAGTGCGGCCATTGCGATGTCCAAATTTGACTTGGCGCGGCGGTAGTGCTCTGCGGCCAGTTTGTCTGCTTGCTCATCCTGAGCAGTTTTTACATAGGTTTCAGCGGTGGCCAATTCCGATTTTGGTGGTGTGCCGGTGGCACACGCAGTGGCAGTTAGCGTGATGGCGCTGGCAAAAATCAGCTGTTTAATATTCATGGTGTGCTCCTGTATCCGTTACTTTGTGAAGAAGTCCTTGAAGCGTGCATCCCTGCGCCTTTGCTCACGTCTTGCATCCGTACATTTAACGTCCGTTTATCGTGCGTGTGCACATTCACTCCTGTGGTTGAGCTATCCGTGTTGGCATCCATGCGTGAGGGCGTATAGGCCCGGCTTCTGCTGCAACACAGGCTGCAGCGGGCGAATGTGCCGCGCTGCCGCCAGATGTTTAATGTTAAAAGCTGTACTGCAAGTTAACTGAGGCCACATCAACTTCCGGCTTGATGTCGTCATCCAGTTCGTAGCGGTCGTATTCCAGGCGCAAATCCAGGTTGGTGGTTAGGCCAAACTTCAAGCCGCCGCCGTAAAACCAGTCGCCGCCGTCAATGTCTTCAGAGATTTCACCGATTACCGGCACCGTGGTTTTCAACTTGGCATCCCAGGTGAACCAGCCGGCGCGGGCGTAAACTGAAAATCGTTCATGCAATGGTGCAGAAACGATACCTGCGAAAGTAAAGCCATCGATTTCAGCGTTGTCGTCAAAGCTGTTGGCTTCATCGAAGTTGAGGTAACCGATTTCTGCGCCAAGAAATTCGTTGAACTTCATGCCGCCGTAAACTTTCAGTACTTCAGCGTCATCGTCGAAATCTGTGTCGTCGTTTTCATACTTGATGGAGTACTGTCCGTAGCCGCCGCCCACATAAAGCTCGGGTTCATTCAGGTTGAAATCGTTGGCCCAAGCCGAAGCAGAGGTGGCAGTGATTAAGCCTGCTGCGAGTAATGTGCGTCCAAACATCATGTTACTTCTCCTGTTTGCAATTAAATCAATGGTATGGCGTTGCCATGTTTGCGCTGAGAGTATTGCAACCGGTATGCCAACTTTATTGTTCGAATTTCGGGCGTAAATCGGCATTTTTTTGTGAGCGAGTTATCAAAATAATGTGGGTGAACTTCCGGGGATTTTCTTTTTTTCAAACTTTTTTACACGCCCCCGTGAAAGCTTGTAAAAGTTACAGCCCACGTTTTTCGGAAACTGGGCCCGGCGGCCCGCAAAAGGCTTAAAAGGTTATTTCTTGACCTAGGGCCCGATTGGCGTAAACTGCGCGCCATCGTAACCAGGTGCCTGTATGGCCCAGCGCGAGCTGGAGTCTGATACAGGGTAAATGGGAAGCCGGTATTCCGGCGCTGCCCCCGCAACGGTGATTGATGCAGTGCGCATCATCAGCCCGACACCAGCCTGATTGCGCTGCCCCGCCACCACGGCGGGAATACGACGTAGCGGAGGGCTGCATCGGTGGATGTTTTTTCAGGCGCTGGCCGCAGGTTTACACCCACTCTTCTCCCTCCCTCAACACTTATTATTGTGATTGGGGAGTTCTCATGAAATTGATTCACACCACCCTGGCCGCCGCCGTAGCGCTGGCTGCCAATACCTATGCCCAAGCAGAAACCGGCTTGATAGCCGAGGAAGTGCTGGTTACCGCAACGCGCACTGAGCAGTCTGTGGCTGAAACCCTGGCGCCCGTTAGCGTGCTAAGCGCTGAAGATATCACCGCTCTGCAGGCGCCCGATTTACCCACGCTTTTGCAAGGCCTTACCGGGGTAGATCTCATTCAGCGCGGTGGCCGGGGCGCCAGCACCGGCACTTTTGTGCGCGGCACCAATACCGGCCATTTGTTGGTGTTGGTTGATGGCGTGCGCGTGGGTTCGGCAACCCTAGGGGCTGCTGCGCTGGAAACCTTAGACCCGGCCGCCATCGAGCGAATTGAGCTGGTGCGTGGCCCTCGCTCCAGCCTTTATGGCTCGGATGCCGTGGGCGGCATATTGCAAATATTTACCCGCCAGGCGCTGGAACCCGGCACCGAGTTTGGCGTGGCGGCCAGTGTGGGCTCGCACAATGAGCAGCAGGTCAGTGCCAATGTTGGAGTAAAAACCTCGCGCGGAAATCTGCGCCTGGTGCTAAGCCACAACAGCACAGACGGTTTTGATCGAACCTTTGCTGAAACAAGCGGCAATGGCGACAAGGATGCCTACACAGCTAATCGCCTGGCGCTTACTGCGGGCTACCAGCTGAGTGATGCACTTACCGCAAGCGCTCAAGTGCAGTATCAGGAAGGTGAGGCAGATTCCGATAACCTTTATTGCTTTATAGACTGTGAGCCCTTTGCACGCTTTGCCAATGGCAGCGCCAGCGCAAGCCTGAGTGCGGCATTAACCAACGCCTGGCAAAGCAAGCTTACTTTGGGTTTTGCGCAAGACAAAAGCGAACAAGACGATCACATCAGTGCGGCGGCTGAAATCAATTACGGTGGCCGCAACCGCATTGAAACCGAGCGCCAAAGTGCCAGCTGGCAAAACGACATCACCCTCTCCGATAGCCAGCTGTTAACCCTGGGCGTTGACTATGTGAACGACAGCGTAGACGGCAAGCTTGAGCAGCGTGATTACCAGCCAGATTTCAGCTACCTGGTAAGCTTTGTAGGCTACGACGTAGAAGATCGCGCAAGCCTGGGTGTATTTGGCCAGTACCAGTTGCGCGCCGGTCACCACAGTTTGGTTGCCGCACTGCGCAATGAAGACAATGAACAATTCGGCGCGGCTAATACCGGCAATCTGGCCTACGGCTACCAATTAACCGAGCGCTGGGCACTAAAGGCAAGCGCTGGCTCGGCCTTTAAAGCGCCCACCTTTAACGATCTCTACTGGCCCAATTCCGGCAACCCCGAGCTTGAGCCGGAAACGGCCACCAACTACGAGCTTGGTGCCAGGTTTAGTCACCGTGGTGTGCGGGCAGAAATCAACCTGTTTCACAACCGCATTGATGACCTGATTGCTTGGGCGCCAAACGCCATGGGCAACTGGCAGCCATCCAATGTGGCCAAGGCAGATATTTTGGGTGCAGAGGCTGAAGCAAGTGCACAGCTGGGCGAGTGGCGTATTGGCGCCAATTACACCTGGCTTGATACCGAAGATAAAGCCACGGGCAATGCGCTGCCACATCGTGCACACCAGCTGTTTAATGCCGATGTGAGCCGAAGCCTCGGCAGCCTTACCCTGGCGCTGGCCTTTGAGGCGCGTGGCAAGCGCTATACCGACGCAGGCAACAGCACCACGCTTGCAGGTTACGGGCTGGTTAATGCCCGCGTCTCTTGGGCGCTGGCCGAGGGCTTCACTCTGGAAGCCAAGGTGAATAACCTGCTGGATAAAGACTATGTGGTGGTACAGAACTACCGCCAGGATGGTATCAATGGCTCGGTAGGCGCACGCTTCGTGTTCTAAATGCCGGCCGGCCCTCTAAAACCCGCGTACAAGCTGATTGTGCGCCATTGCTGTCCCACAAATCTACAGGCATGGAATATGGGGCGGAGTTTGTGACCGTCACCCGCATGGACGCGGGTGTCGAGACTACAGGGATGTATTTACGTCGTGTCACAAACTGCGCCCCAAATTTCATGTCCAGGTATCGCTTAGAAACTCTGCGATATAAGTAGTTTCAACGTCTGTTTTCCATGGAGACATAAACTATGGGACGGCAGTGGATTGTGCGCGGGTTTTTTATGGGAAAGGCCCGCCTTTCACAATTGCGGCATTCGCGCCGGGTTTCGTCCTATACCTTTACCCAACCCGAAGGACGCGCGATGAACCGGTTAGTCTCCACCGGCCTTGCAGCCGCCATTGCACTTGGTTTAAGTGCCTGCGGCGAGCCCGAAAAGGCCAAGCCCACGTTGGATTTGCCCAACAAAAACCCTTACCCCTCAACCTACCAAGCCAACGCCAAGGGCACTTTGCTCATCAAAGGCGCCAATTTGTTGATTGGCAATGGCGAAGAGAAGGCCGGCACAGACCTGGTGGTAACCGATGGCAAAATTGTGGCCTTGGGCCAGGGCCTGCAGGTGCCAGCTGAGGCCAAGGTGATTGATGGCGCAGGCAAATGGGTAACGCCGGGTTTGATTGACGTGCACTCGCACATGGGCGTGTACCCGGCGCCGGGCACCCACAATCACCAAGATGGCAACGAAATGACCGCCCCGGTAACCCCGCAGGTGTGGGCCGAGCATTCGGTTTGGCCGGAAGACCCCCAGTTTGAAAAGGCGCTGGCCGGCGGTGTAACCACCGTGCAGGTGTTGCCGGGCTCTGGCAACCTCATTGGCGGGCGCGGTGTAACCCTTAAGAACGTGCCTGCCACCACTGTGCAGGGCATGAAATTCCCGGGCGCGCCCTACAGCCTGAAAATGGCCTGTGGTGAAAACCCCAAGCGCGTGTACGGCAGCAAGGGCCAGTTGCCCTCCACCCGTATGGGCAACATGGCCGGTTATCGCGCCGCCTGGATTGAGGCGCGCGCCTACAAAAAGAGCTGGGATGATTACATCGCCAAGGTAGAGGCCGGTGAAGAGGCCGATGCGCCCACCCGCGATCTGCGCTTGGAAACCCTGGCCGGCGTACTTGAAGGTGACATCCGCATTCACAACCACTGCTACAAAGTGGATGAAATGGCGCAAATGATTGATATGTCGAAGGAATTTGGCTACGAGATTGCGGCCTTCCACCACGCCATTGAAGGCTACAAGGCCGCGCCAATGCTGGCTGAAACCGGCATTTGCGCGGTGATGTGGGCCGACTGGTGGGGCTTCAAGCAAGAGGCCTTCGACATGGTGCGTGAAAATATCGCCCTGGTTGATTACGCCAAGGCGTGCGCTGTGATTCACTCTGATGACCCGATTCAAATCCAGCGATTAAACCAGGAAGTGGCCAAAGCCATGAGCGCAGGCAACCGCCTGGGCCTTGGGCTAACCGCGGGCGATGCCATCAAGTGGGCCACCTTGAACCCCGCTATTTCGCTGGGCCTGGCCGATCAGATTGGCTCTCTGGAAGCGGGCAAGAATGCCGACATCGTACTGTGGGATGCCAACCCCATGAGCGTATACGCCCACGCAGAGAAAGTCTGGATTGATGGCGTACTGCGTTTTGATCGCAACGATGCAACCGTTGCGCCCACCAGCGATTTTAATCTTGGCATTCTGGAAGCCGGGGAGGTCCGCCCATGAAACCTTTAACGCAACGCCTCACACAGCCTGTTGCCCGCACTGCCAAATTCTGGCTGGGTGCCTTTAGCCTGGCGTTGGCAACCGCCGCCGGTGCGGAATCTATTTTGATTAAAGGGGCCGATGTTTACACGGCCACTGATCTAAAGCCGGCCACCGATGTGTACATCAACAATGGGCGCATTGAAGCGCTTGGTAAAAACCTCACGCAATCTGCCGATCGCACGCTAGACGGCAAAGGCAAAACCATTACTGCAGGTTTGTTTAACAGCTCTACTCATTTAGGCGTAGTGGAAGTGGGTGCCATCGAGCAGACGGTAGATTTTTACACCGAGCGCGCGGATATCACCGCGGCACTAAAAGTGGCCGATGCCTTTAACCCCAACTCCACGTTGCTCCCCCACAACCGCGCGCACGGGCTTACCCACGCACTGGTTATGCCAGAGGCAGGTGCAGGGTTGTTTGCCGGCCAAGTGGCCTTGGTGCAATTGGGTGTGGCGCCGCGTGTTGTGCACGAAAGCCTAGGCGTTGCGGTAGATTTCACCGAGCACGGTGTGGAGCTGGCCGGTAAATCACGCGCGGCTGCCATGGCGCTCTTGCGCCAAGGGCTGGAAGACGCCAAAGACTACAGCGCCAACCGCCGCGCGGCACTGGCCGGTGAACGGCGTGAATACAGCATCAGCCTGATGGATGCCCAAGCGCTGGCGCCGGTGGTTAATGGCGAAAAGCCCTTGTTCGTGCGCGTGCACCGCGCATCGGATATCCGTGGCATTTTGGCGCTGGCGAAAACCTACAAGCTCAAGCTGATTTTAGCGGGTGTAGAAGAAGGCTGGATGGTTGCCGAAGACATTGCCCAAGCACAGGTGCCGGTAATTGTTGATCCAATCAATAACTTGCCATCGGGTTACGAGGCTCTGGGTGCACGCCTGGATAACGTGGTAACCCTGCACAAGGCGGGCATCACCTTGTTGTTTACCGGCATGAGCTGGCACAACACCCACAATGCTTATTTGGTGCGCCAATCGGCCGGTAATGCCGTGGCTAACGGGCTGGATAAACACGCCGCCATCGCCGCCATGACATTAAACCCCGCGCGCGTTTTTAAGGCTCCGGTGGCCGGCGATTTGGTGCAAGGCGCTGTGGCTGATTTGGTGCTATGGGATGGCGACCCGCTGGAAGTGACCACAGAGCCCGCGCTGGTAATGGCCGCAGGTGAAGTGGTTCCAATGGTGACCCGCGCCACCATGTTGCGCGATCGTTACTTTGAGCGGTTATCAGCCAAGTAAACTATTTAGCGCAATAAATGAAAAGCGGCTTCGGCCCACTGCTGTCCCATAGTTTAAGTGTCCTTGGAAGACAGTCGTTGAAACTACCTATATCGTAGAGTTTCTAAGCGATGTCTGGACATGAAATCTGCGGCGCAGTTTGTGACACGACGTAAATACCCTTCGGGGCCGGCCTGCGAGCAAAGCTCTTGGCGTATGACGGCACGCAAAGCTGCGCTTTGCAAACGTTTGTCATACCCATCTAGTCTCGACACCCGCCCTTCGGGGCCTGCCTACAAGCACAGCATGTAGGCGTTTAAGCACCCGCAAAGCCTTGCTTTGCCAGCGGGCGCTTAAACCCATGCGGGTGACGGTCACAAACTCCGCCCCATATTCCATGCCTGTAGCTTTGTGGGACAGCAGCGGCTTCGGCCGCTTTTTTTATGCAAGGCCCAACGCCATGGGGCAATTCCTACAAGCGCTTGGCAGAGGGTTGCGCCTTGTGGCTAGAGTGCAGTTAAATGGCCGAGCGCTGTGAGCGGGTTTTGTGCACCTGCCCGTCAGTTTGAGAACCTACAGGATGTTTGTGCATGGGCTAAAATATTTCGCCGTGGCAGTTAGTCAACATTCAACTGAATAAATGCATAAAAAGGAATTGAGTCATGAAGTTACTTTGCATGGTGGTCATCAGCCTGCTTGTTGCGTGCACACCTTTGCAATCAACGAAGGCTGTGAAGGTGCAGGGCTGGGTGATGATGTCTTACGTGAGTACACCCTCGGGTATGTATTCGGGCTATGTGTTGCACACCGAAGACGGGCGAAAAATATTGCTGGAAAGTGATAGCACCCAGTTACTCGATGAACTGGCCGGCAAGCAAGTTGTGGCAACCGGTGCCTTGCGCAAAGAGCACGCCGAGCTGTTTCACACCGAATATATTTTGCAAGTAGAGCGCTTGGGCGCACTGGCCGAGGCAGGCTAGGTGCCATAACTGCGCGCCCTGGTGCAGTTTTCAGGCCGGATCTTAAAAAGGTACACACATGTCAGCCGATAGCACGCGTGCATTAAATCTCTTATGGGCCAGGCTGCGTGCTCGGCTGTTTTCAACGGCGGTTTCCCCTCTACGCAACGCACTGAATTGTGTTGTGTTATGGCTGTTGGTGCTTACCACAGTTGCGGTATTTGGATACCTAGTGCTCTCACAAGCGGCTGCCCACTGTTGGCAGGGGTTTTTCAGCCTTGCGTTGTTAAGTGGGGTTTGCCAGAGTGCCGTTATCGGGTATCTATTCACTGCGCGCAACTTGCCTGCCTACGCGCGCGGCGCCATTACCCTGGTGTTGTTGATGAGCAACCTGTGGTTGATTTTGTTTATATTCTCGTTGCGTGCATGTGTTTGATGTGAGCGGTGAATGTTAACCCCTGCCGGAGGCCCAGTGGCATTTGAAGATACCTTTCGTTTAAGCAGCCACGCGGTTATTACCAATGTTCTTGGCGAGGTACTACTGCTCAAGGCCACCTACGGTAAACAGGCCTGGGGTTTGCCGGGCGGTGCGCTTGAGCCAGGTGAAACCATTCACGAGGCGCTGGTGCGCGAGTGCCTTGAAGAGCTAGGCTGTGAGGTGCGCATTCACTATTTAAGCGGCGTTTATTATCACAGCGCGGTTAACTCGCAGGCGTTTATTTTTCGGTGTGACCTTGCTGAGAGCGCAGCCATTGCGCTCAGCCATGAGCACAGCGCTTATGCCTACACGCCTGTACATGCGCTTGCACCTGTGCAGTTACAGCGTGTACAGGAGTGCCTGAATTACAGTGGCCGCGTGTCCAGCGCCAAATTTTAGCGCCCACTGTTCACCCCTGGTTCAGGTGCAATCCGCTATACTCGGTTCAATTGTCAGTAGCGGCCCGGTCACTCGGCCTGTGGCATTTTTATCACACCATTTTGGAACAGAAGAGCCCAAACGCCATGAAACTGTTGTTGCCTTTAGTGTTGATCGCGCTGCTAGCAGGGTGCGCCACCATGAATAAAGAAGAATGCCAGCTGGCCGACTGGAGCGCTGTGGGCTACAAGCACGGCGCACAGGGGCAGGCGGCCACTACCTTTAACCAGTATCAGGCCGATTGTGCCGATCACAGCATCAAGGCCGATTACGCCGCCTTTAAACGTGGGCACCAGCAAGGGTTAGATGACTACTGCGTGTATGAAACGGGGCTCAACAACGGCAGTGCCGGCAACAATTACAATGGCAATTGCCCAAGCCGGCGCTACCCGGATTTTGCCGAGGGCTACCACGAGGGCCTGGGGCGTTTTTGCACCTATGAAAGCGGCTACGATCAAGGCGCCCGTGGCCAGGGTGCCAACCGCAATTGTGCAGAGCAAGATTACCCCGAATACAGCCAGGGCTTGGTGAGCGGGCAGGCCAAATACGAAGTGATTCGCGCAGTTCATGCATTGGAAGACGAGCTGATCAGCCTTGAGCAAGATCTCCAGCGCCAGGATGAATTTATTGCAGATTCAGAGGCGGTTATTGTGAGTAAAGAAAGTACCTCTGATGATCGTGTAAAGGCGTTGTTGGATATAAAAAACCACCGCGATGAGCGCAAGCGTATCAAGCGTGAATACCGCCGCGTTGAAGCGGAGCTCGCCGATCTGCAAATGCGTTTAAGCGAAATGTAATAATTTGTTGGTAATATTGCACAGGCCTGCATTCGCGGGCCTGTTGTTAAAATAAATTGTTAAATTAAGCTGTTAAAAGAAGTCGTTAAAAGTAATTGTTGCCAGTATTTGTAAGCAGAGTTTGTTGGCCGTGAATGCAGCCGTAAAACCTAATCAATAGTTTGAGTCTTAGTTTTAAGTTTAAGGATGCCCGTTTTGTTTAGCCCGGCCGTTGGCGTTGCCCGCCTTAAAACCTGTATGGCAAAGTGCCTATCAACCCTTAAGTTATCACCTTGGTGGCTACTCGCCTGTGTAGTGCCCATCGAGGCTCAAGCACTTGGCAAAACCGGGCATCGGGTGGTGGCAGAACTTGCGGAAAATCATTTAACCGCAGAGGCCAAAGCCGCCGTGCACGCCATCACTGGTGGCAAACCTTTGGCAAGTATCGCCAACTGGCCCGATTTTATCCGCTCAGACCCAGCCTGGGATCACGCAGCCCCCTGGCACTATGTTTCAGTAGAAGATGATGAAACCGTCACAAGTTATAAACCCAGTAAGAAAGGCGATATTCTGCAAGCCCTCGCACGCTTTGAGCAGGTGTTGCGCAACCCAAATGCCGGCGCCAAAGCCCACTGGGAAGCGCTCGCATTTTACACGCACCTTGTGGGCGATATTCATCAGCCACTGCACGTGGGGCGCGCAGCTGACTGGGGTGGCAACAAAATTGAACTCACCTGGCTTGGCGAGCCCAGCAACTTGCACGCCGTGTGGGATAGCGGGTTGATTGACCACGAGCAATTAAGCTACACCGAATATGTGGCGTTTTTGTCGTTCCTTAGCGCACCCACCATTGCCGAGTGGCAGGGCGCAAGCTACCTGGATTGGGCGCGGGAATCGAAGGCGCTGAGGCCTGGCGTGTATCAATTCGGCAAACAGGAAGGCCGCAATCTGGCGTTGGGTTGGGAATACAATTTCCACCACAAACCCACCATAAACGAACGCATGCAGCAAGCAGGCATTCGCCTGGCGGGTAAACTGAATGACATTTTTGCAAAGCAATAGCGGGCGAGGGGCGTGCACCGCCTTGAGCAGGTGCGAATACACAGAGTGCGAAAAGTCAGATTGGTAAATTTGCGCAATGCTGGGAGCCATGCCTCAGCGTGTAGCCCTTAAATGTGACCCATAAAAAAGCCAGCGTGAAGCTGGCTTTTTTATGGGTTCAGGGTAATTACTTTTCCTGCAGCTGATATTCGTTGGCAAATAAATGCAGCATCACAGTCCAGGCCGCCAGGTTTTGGTTGAAATGCTCGGGGTTAATTTTGTCGAGCGTATCATCGGCGGTGTGGTGGTAATCGAAGTAGTCTGTGCCGTCTTGTTTCAGTTGAAATAAGGGCACGCCTTTGTCGGCCATGGGGATTATGTCTGGCCCGCCGCTGGTGGCATCGTTACCCAGGTATTTAATGCCCAGTGGTTTTAAAAGCGCTTGAGCTCGCGCAATAAATTCATCTGAGGGGTTGGCGAGGCGGGTTTTAAAGGCCCAGATGGGGCCTGCGCCAAAATCAGATTCAGAGGCCACTATGTGGCGGCTCAGCTCATCGGCGTGGGCTTTGGCATAGGCCTTGGCACCAATTAACCCTTGCTCTTCGTTTGAAAACGCAATCACACGAATGGTGCGCTGGGGGCGCTGGCGGTGCTTGATGAACTGGTAGGCGGCGCCGGCGGTAATGGCAACACCGGCACCGTCATCAAGCGCGCCCGTGCCTAAATCCCAGCTGTCTAGGTGGCCCCCAATGGCGATAATTTCTTCTGGCCGGCCTTTGCCGGTGATTTCTGCAATCACATTGTGCGAAGTGTATTCACCGGTCCAGCCTACGTTGATATCAAGGCTCACCTCCACTTTGCCTTTCGCCAGCAGGCGCTCGAGCTGATCGGCATCGGGGTTGCTTAGGGCGGCGGCCGGAATTTGTGGCTGGCCGGCGCTCATGCTCATCATGCCTGTGTGGGCAAAGCGGTGGCTGTCGGTGCCGATAGAGCGAATCAAGAGCGCCTTGGCGCCCTTGGCTTCAGCTTCCAGCGCGCCTTTGCCCCGCGCGATCACCGCTTCGCCGTAGCCTGCGCCTTCTTTGTGTTTGCGCATGCGGTTTTTGATAAACACAATTTTGTCTTTTACCTGCGCGCTCGGTGTTGCCAAGAGGGCTGCGTAGTCTTCAACCATCACAATTTCCCCGGTGAGCTCACCTTGGGTTCCCACCGAGCCGCCCAGGGCTGTGATGTGCAATGGCTGGGGGAACTTGCCAAGTACCCGGGCACGTTCGTGGTTGCGCTGCCACTGCGCGAAGGTGACAGGCTCAAGCCAGACTTTATCGAAGCCCATTTGCTCAAAGCGTGCTTTCGTCCAGGCTACGGCGCGGGCGTCGGCCTCTGTGCCGCCCATGCGCGGGCCTACCTCGGTGGTCAAATCGCGCACAAATGAGTAACCTGCCTGATCTTCCAGCGCTTTGTCGCGCAGTATTTCAGCGTTATCTTGTGAGCGGGGTGTGGCGCATGCGGCCAGCGTGGCTGCCAGCAGGGTGGCAACGATTGTGCGTAGAGTCATGGGGGCCTCCATTAAATGAAGGCGGCAGTTTAGGGGCTTGCCCACCGATTGCAAACCAGAGCCGCGTGCCGCTAGGCTAGTGCGGGCGGCTTGTATGGCAGCTTTGGCAAAGTGTGTGCACATCCACACAATAATTAGCCAATAAAAATAACAAAGAGACGCGTAGATGGCGGTGAAATTGCGAAAAACCGTTTGGAGCCTGCATAAAATATTGTCGTATTTTGTGTTTCTGCAAATATTTTTCTGGGTGTTGGGCGGCATTTTCTTTGCCACTGTGCCCTTTAAAGCGCTGGTGAAAGGCGGCGACTATGTAACGCCCCCCGCCAGTGCCAGCCTGCCCGCCAACTGGGTTATGCCCGCGGTTGCAGGCGTGCAGCAGGTTCAAGCGGTAAATACGGCCCAGGGCACACTGGTGCACATTGTGGCTGAAAGCGGCGAGCAGTGGTTTACCCCTGAAGGCCTGAGCGCATCAAAAGCCAATGCCAAAGAAATTGCCACCTTTGCCCAAGGTTTGTACCAAGGGCCTGCAAGCGAACCTTCTGTGACCTGGCAGGCAGAGCCCCAGCGCCGGATGCTCGGGCTTGTTGACGAAACCGCGGGCCGTGCGGGCTTGTGGGTGGCGGCTTTTGAGGGTGCGCGGCTGTATTTTGGCCCCCGGGGTGACTACCAACTGGTGCGCTCGGATTACTGGGTGTGGTACGACGCCCTCTGGCGGTTGCACATAATGGATTATGGCGAGGGGGACGATTTTAATAATACCTTGCTGCGCGTGTTTGCCTGGCTTGCCTTTGCCTTCGTGCTCACCGGGCTTGTGCTCAGCTATTACGCCTTTACGCGCACAATACAACGCGGGTTTAATGCGCCCGCTAAACGATTACACAATCAAAATGAGATGTAACCCCCATGAGCGATGACGAAAAGAATCAAGCCAAAGCCGCCCGCCACAAGGAGCGCATGGCGCAACGTAAAGCCCTGGTAGATGCGGCCGTAGCGCGCGCCACTGAAGAGCGCGGTGTAGTGATTGTGCTCACCGGCGACGGCAAGGGCAAAAGTTCATCGGCCTTTGGCACGGCGCTGCGGGCCGCCGGCCACGGTTTTAAGGTGGGCATTGCGCAGTTTATCAAGGGCACCTGGGAGTGCGGCGAGCGCAATATTCTGGCCAAGCTGCCCAATGTGGAATTTCACGTAATGGGCACAGGCTTTACCTGGGAGACACAAGATGCCGAGCAAGATAAAGCCGCCGCACAAGCCTGTTGGGCAGAGTGCAAACACCTGCTGGCAGATGAAAGCGTGCGGTTGGTGGTGTTTGATGAACTCACCTACATGCTCAACTACAAATACCTGGATAAAGACGAGGTGCTAGCCACCATCAAGGCGCGCCCGAAAGATCAAAGCGTGATCATCACCGGCCGCGGTGCGAAAAAATATTTAGAAGAGCTTGCCGATACATTCAGTGAAGTGAAATCTGTAAAACATGCCTTCCACGCGGGCGTTGCCGCGCAGAAGGGCATTGAATGGTAGGGTTAACGGCACTTGGCAGAGCGATATTTCCTGTCCAACGTACCCAGATCACAGCGCCATTGCAGGCGCTCGGATTCATCAAGATAGGGTTGAAACACTATTGTTTCGCCCTGGAGTTGTGGTGCGCCTTGAAGGCGGAGAACAAATCCTTCGTCGGTGATTTCCACTCCGCTTACGATGTCGTTACCTAGATTGTTAGGAAGGTCAATCGCCGACAGTTCGGCGGGCAATGCCTGGTGCTGGTTGATATAATTACTGGCGTTTTGCGTTATCTGTTGGCCAAGGTTTTCGGCTTGGTAGGTTTGGGCTCGGATTGTGTAATCCTGATAGGCCGGAATAGCAACGGCAGCCAGAATACCGATAACTGCCACGACAATCATCATTGAGGCCAAGCCGCCACCAACCCCCAGCCTTGGTACCAGCAGTGCAACTGCGCCGGCAAAAACATTGCGTCGTGGAAATCGGCTATCAACACCTTTTGCGGCTTCAACAAGGTGCTGCATACGTTTTGACAACCACGGATAATCGTTGGTGTATTCGTGAAAAGACATCCAAAAGCCCTGCGGCTTGGTGTTTTGCTGCATGTAGGCCTGGATATTGAGCTTGTTCCAGTGGTCTTGCCCGGTTGCTAGTACCGCCATGGCGAATGCGGCATCTTTCGGTTGATTACAGCAAGCCAGGCCGTGCAAGTCGCATGTGTATTCACGCGCGCGCGAGTAGGCAGCGCCCAGCAGGGGCAGCAGCCTTGCTGGCCAAATAAGTGTGGCCCAGTTTAAATGGCCGCGCTTTATGTGCCCTAGTTCGTGGCCTAAATAAAAATTCAGCCCATCTGGGTACTTCTTCAAAGCATCCACTATGCCGCTGTATAGCACCACGTACTGTTGGCGCAGAAACCGTGTTGCCAATGCGTTGAGCATGCCATCGGAGTTAAGAATGTAAAGTTCGGGGGCTTCCTTGATTTCAAGTTTTTCACAGCAGTGTTGATACTGTGCGTAGAGCTCCGGAAATTGCTGCGCATTCACCAATACCCCATTGCCGCGAATGTGGGCGATAAAGCCCGACTGGGCAAAAAGGTAGAATAGAAAGCCCAGTAGTAGGTAAAGAAATACAGTACCCAGAGTGCCTACTACAAGGAGTGCCCAGAATAGCAGCGATAGCACCAGAATTATCTTGTGCAGAGGTTGTTCGTGCTTATAGATCAATTTCATAGTGTGACTTTGTATGTTATTGGTATTTAAATGAGATTTTTAGCGGCCCTGAGCCCGCTGGCGTAAGATTATGATTATTTGCAGTTCCTAAAACCAGCTAAAAGCTGCGATTAACCGCCGTTAATATGCGTCAGTGCGACTTGCGCCGGTAGGGTTGTTTTGGCAAAGATGCTACATTTGGTATGCGCTGCGATCCGGCGCCACAATAAATCACAAATGGAGTTTGCCCATGTTCAAAAAACCGTTGGCCGCTGCCTGCCTGATGTTTGCCGCTGGCGCCTATGCCGGCCCGCTGACTGATTCTGTTCAAATCCCCTATGAAACCTTCACCCTGGATAACGGCCTGCGCGTGGTGGTGCACACCGATCGCAAGGCGCCGGTGGTGGCGGTAAACGTGTGGTATCACGTGGGTTCCAAAGATGAGAAACCCGGCAAAACCGGCTTTGCCCACCTGTTTGAACACCTGATGTTTAACGGCAGCGAAAACGCCCCGGGCGAATTTTTTGAACCCTTTGAAAAGGCCGGTGCCACGGGCATGAATGGCACCACCTGGCTTGATCGCACCAACTACTTTGAAACCGTGCCCACGCCCGCGTTGGATATGGCGCTGTGGATGGAGTCCGATCGCATGGGCCACATGCTCGGCGCCATCGACCAGGCCAAGCTCGACGAGCAGCGCGGCGTGGTGCAAAACGAGAAGCGCCAAAGCGAAAACCAGCCCTACGGTAAATCCTGGGGCATTTTACAGAAATCGGCTTTCCCTGCAGGGCACCCCTATTCCTGGAGCACCATTGGCTCTATGGAAGATTTGAACGCCGCTTCGCTTGAGGATGTGAAGGCCTGGTTTCACGAATACTATGGCGCCACCAACGCCGTGGTGGTGCTGGCGGGTGATATCGATGTAGCAACCGCCAAGGCCAAGATGAACAAATACTTCGGCTTCGTAGAGCCAGGTGAGCCCATTGATCGCCAGAAAAGCTGGGTGGCCAAACGCGATAGCCAAAAACGCGTAAAAACCCAAGACCGCGTACCGCAATCGCGCTTGTATAAATCCTGGAATACCGCAGAGCTTGCCAATAGCGACAGCGATGTGATGCAAATTGTGGCCGAGCTGCTGGCCGGCGGCAAAAACTCGCGCCTGTACAAGCGCCTGGTGCATGAAGATCAAATTGCCACCAGCGTGAATGTGGCCTACTGGCCCTTTGAACTCTCAAGCCTGTTTACCATTATTGCCGATGCCAAGCCCGGCGTGGAATTGGCACAGGTAGAGCGCGCCATTGATGAAGAAATTGCCCGCTTCTTGAAAAAGGGGCCCGACAAAAAAGAACTGGAGCGCGTGCGCACCAGCCTTTTTGCAAGCTTTGTGCGCGGTGCTGAA
Source organism: Simiduia sp. 21SJ11W-1 (assembly GCF_024138675.1). Classification (NCBI taxonomy): domain Bacteria; kingdom Pseudomonadati; phylum Pseudomonadota; class Gammaproteobacteria; order Cellvibrionales; family Cellvibrionaceae; genus Simiduia; species Simiduia sp. 21SJ11W-1. Next base: position 695,737 of record NZ_CP090959.1, read on the forward strand.
AAAGTGGGCGGCTGGGGTGGCAAGTCAGACATCCTGGCCTCTAACGCGGTGTACATGGGTGACCCGGGCGCTTTTAAAAAGAGCCTGCTAGTGATGGAAGAGGCCAGCACCAAAGACGTGCAACAAGTGGCCAAGCGCTGGTTGTCTGCCGGCGATTTGGTGTTGGAGGTTGAACCCTTCCCGAAACTTGCCGCCTCCGGCCAAGATGCCGATCGCTCTAAAATTCCCGATGCCGGTGAGGTGCCGCAGCTGAGCTTTCCCGCCATTGAGCGCACAGAGCTCGCCAATGGCCTGAAGGTGGTATACGCGCGCCGCGATACCGTGCCTCAGGTGAACTTGTCGCTTATGTTTGATGCGGGATACGCGGCAGATTTCGGCAACAAACTGGGGCTCACCAAGCTTGCCTCGGGCGTGATGTTTGAAGGCACCAAAAAGCGCGATGCGCTGGAAATTGCCGAAGAGCTGGAAGGCCTGGGTGCTAACTGGAATGTCAGCAACAATGTGGATGTCACAACCTTTGGTGTGTCGGCGTTGAGCGTAAATCTGCGCGATACCTTAGATGTGTTTGCCGATGTAGTGCAAAACCCGGCCTTCCGCGAGCAGGATGTCGAGCGCAAACGCTCACTGGCATTGGCGGGTATTGGCCAGGAGAAATCCCAGCCGGTATCTATGGCGCTGCGCACCTTGCCGCCACTGTTGTACGGCAACCAACACGCCTACGGCATTCCGCTAACGGGCTCTGGCACTGAAGATTCCGTCAAGAGCATCAGCATTGACGACATGAAACAATTCCACAGCCAGTGGATTCGCCCAGACAACGCCACACTGGTGGCTGTAGGTGCCATGTCGCTTGCGGATTTAAAGCCGGAGCTTGAGCGCGCCTTTGGCAAATGGCAGGCACCTAAAGCCGATAAAGGCACAAAGAAAATCCAACCGGTAAGCGCACCGGCGAAGGCTCACGTTTATCTCATTGATAAACCCGGCGCCGAGCAGTCGGTGATTCTGGCAGGCCAGCTGGTGGGGTCAGCCAAAGACAAAGGCAACCTGGCACTGGATATGGCCAACACCATTTTGGGCGGCGCCTTTACTGCACGGTTGAACATGAACCTGCGTGAAGACAAACACTGGGCCTATGGCGCCTACACCTTCATGGTGGATGCCGTAGCGCAGCAGCCGCTGATGGCCTATGCCCCGGTGCAAACCGATAAAACCAAAGAGGCTGTGGCCGAAGTGGCGCGCGAGTTGAAGGAATACCTGGGTAAAAACCCGGCCCAAAAAGACGAGCTGCACCGCTACCAGTTAAACGAAGTGGCCAAGCTGCCCGGCAGCTACGAAACCATGAACGCCGTCTTGGGCGCCATGAGCTCGCAGGTGCGTTTCGATCGCCCGGATGACTATGTGGTGACCTACGCCGATCGCGTTAAAGCGCTCACCGTAGACCAAGTGCGCCAGGCCGCCCAAACCAACATGACACCCGATAAGCTCACCTGGGTGATTGTGGGCGATTTAAACAAGATTGAGGCGGGTATCAAATCGCTCAACCTTGGCCCCATTAACGTGTTGGATGCCGATGGTAAACAGGTGCGTTAATACCTGAGTGCCCAAGTTTTTAAGCCGGCCCCGGGCCGGCTTTTTTGTGCCCGGTAATTTTTTTGCAAGCCGCGCGCACACGCAACGTACAATGGGCGCCGAACTTTGGGAGCGCTTATGGCGAAGACATTAATGGTGCAAGGCACCACCTCCGATGCGGGCAAAACCACCTTGGTGGCCGCACTCGGGCGCCTGCTGGCCCGTGAGGGGCGAAAGGTGGCGCCCTTTAAGCCGCAAAACATGGCACTTAATTCTGCGGTAACCGAAGACGGCGGCGAGATTGGCCGTGGCCAGGCGGTGCAGGCGCAGGCCTGCGGCGTGGCGCCCCACACAGACATGAACCCCATATTGCTAAAGCCCGCCACTGATACGGGCGCGCAAGTTATTGTGCACGGGCGCGCGCTCTCGCAAATGGAGGCCGGCGCCTTTCACGACTACAAAAAAGTGGCCATGCAGGCGGTGCTCGAATCCTACCGGCGGCTCGCATCGGCCTATGAATTTATTGTGGTTGAGGGCGCCGGCAGCCCCGCGGAAATTAACTTGCGCGAGGGCGATATTGCCAACATGGGTTTTGCCGAGGCCGTGGACTGCCCGGTGATCATCATTGCCGATATCGACAAGGGCGGCGTTTTTGCGCACTTGGTGGGCACCTTGGCGCTCTTGTCGGAATCTGAGCAGGCGCGGGTGCGGGGCTTTGTGATCAACCGTTTTCGCGGTGATATTTCGCTCTTGCAGCCGGGGCTTGATTGGCTGGAGCAACGCACAGGCCTGCCGGTGTTGGGGGTGATTCCCTATCTGGAGCAGCTGCACATTGCCGCCGAAGATGCGCTCACCAGCAGTGCAACAGGTAAAGAGGGCGCGCGTTTGCGGGTGAAAGTACCTGTGTGGCAACGGATCAGCAATCACACAGATTTCGACCCCTTGCGGCTGCACCCACAGGTAGATTTCGAATTTGTAGGCCCGGGTAGGGAGCTGGCGGGTGCCGACTTGATTGTGTTGCCCGGCACCAAAAACACCCGCGCCGATTTGGCCTTCATGCGCGCCCAAGGCTGGGATCAACAGCTGGTTCGCCACTTGCGCTACGGCGGCAAGGTGCTGGGTATTTGTGGTGGCTTGCAGATGTTGGGGCGCGATATTCACGACCCAGAGGCCATTGAAGGCCCGGCGGGCAGCTCTGCGGGCTTGGGCCTGCTGCCCATCAGCACCACCATGGCGCCCGAGAAAACCCTCACCAATGTGTGCGGGCATTTGCACCTGCCGGGGCGCCCACCGGCGGTTATTACGGGCTATGAAATTCACGCAGGCCGCACCACTGGCCCCGCCCCCTCGCTTATTGCCCTCGGCCAATACAGCGATGGCTACCTGAGTGAAGATGAGCAGATAGCGGGCACTTACTTACATGGGTTGTTTGATGCCCCCGAGGCCCTGAGCGCGTGGCTCCACTGGGCCGGCACAGGTGAGGTGGCAGCCTTCGATCATGGGCTGCGCGTAGAGCAAGATCTAGACAGGCTTGCCGATGCGGTGGCAGCCCATCTGGATTGGGCGCGGGTAAAGGCCTGCTTTGGCTAGCGGAATTTAAGCTCGGCGCAGGCGCCGAGCAGTTGGCTGCGTAGCCAGCTGTGCGGGCCGGAACCCGCGGTGCGTTGATGTTGCACCAGCACGTAGCGCATGAGGGTGTTGAGCGGCTCGGCATCGGCGCTGGGAATCTGGCGCGCCGCCAGCAATTGGCGCAGCTGCGGGCTTACGGCCAGCAGCGGCGGGCCCAGCATGATGGCATCGGTACGCAGTAAAACTTCAATGGCGGTCATCAGGTGGCTGGTTTCCAGCACAAAGTGCAATTGGCGCTCGTACTCGGCCAGGCGCGCATCCTGTTGCCAGAATTGCAGCTTGCGAAAATCGCCCACCAGCAAGCGCACCTGCGGGTAGCGCACAAAGCCCTCCCATTGCACTGTGGCCTGCTCGGTAAGTGGGTGATCACTACGCATCAGCAAGCAAGGTTGCATGGCGCCAAGGCTCGTAACCTCAAAACCCGGCCCATAGTGCTGGCGTTGCAGTTGCACGGCAAAATCCAGCTCGCCATCGGCCAGTTGCTTGAGCGGGTTGGCCTCGTGGGCGGCCGCACTCAGGCGTACCCCCGGCGCTTCAAGGGCAAGCCGCGATACCAGTGTTGGCATAATGGCCACGCCCAGGTATTCACCCAGCGCCAAGCGGAACTGGCCCTGGTAGTGGCGGCTGTCGAAGCCTTGGGGCAGCAGTAGTTTATCGGCTCCGCGCAGCCAGTGGGCCAGTGGCTCTGCCATTGCAAGGGCTTTGGGGGTGGGCGTTAGGCCCTGGGGGCTGCGGGTAAATAGCGGATCGTCCAGCGCTTGACGCAGCCGGCCCAAGGCCTTGCTCACGGTAGACTGGGTAAGGTGCAACCGCTCGGCCACCCGCGAGACTTGCCGCTCTTCAAGCAGCAGGTGCAGAGTGACCAATAGGTTCAGGTCTAGCCGGGCCAGTTGATCAATATTCATGGGTGTGAATTTAATTCATATCTAAATTGATTAAAAGTCACTGGAAGAATATTAATCCGTCCCCTAATCTAGCAACCACTCCACACCGTAGGGTGTGCATAGGGAATGCTCTCCCTGTGACTGCCGTGAGCGGCACATTTTACCCCTCTGAACTTGTTCAGATAGCGTCAGATTCACCCCGCCCCGGCGGGGTTTTTTTATGGCCAAGGATGGCCGGTATGCCGAAAAGAGCCAGGGAGGGCGCCGGGTCGACGCATCGATTCGGCGTGCTCGAATTCACTGCTACCCCAAAACCCAGCAAAGGCAGGACGCCGTATTGCAGGGCATGGCCAAGGATGGCCGGTATCACGGTGAACGCGACAATGTGCCGAAAAGAGCCAGGGAAGGCGCCGGGTCGACGCATCGATTCGGCGTGCTCGAATTCACTGCCACCCCAAAACCCAGCAAAGGCCGGCGCCGCATTGCAGGGCATGGCAAGAGTTGGCAATTCGCTGCGCGAGCATTCACACAGCCCTTGACTCCATAGCCCCGGATCTTGAAGCGAAAATTAAGCGAACCGCTTATTTCCTCTGAGGGCTGGTTAATCTCTGGTTGTATTTCACAGCCTATTCCGCCCGGCAGCTACCTTCAGGGGCCTGTTCGCCGAAATATTGTAAATACCCTGCAACGCCCGCCATTGTTGGGGTTTAGCCTGAGCGTCCCGCTGGTTTCAGGGCCGGTTTCGGGGTGGTTTCACCTTACTGTCGGGTTGGTTTCAGGTAAGCTTCGTGTTGGGCTGGGCGATTTTTCGCAATCATGGCACCACCTCAACAGCAAAGGCAGAACGATGATTTTACGTAAGCTCAGGTTACAGCGCGGCTGGTCGCAAGAGCAGCTGGCAGACATGGCGGGTGTCACAGTGCGCACCATTCAGCGGCTGGAGCGCGGCCACAAGCCCGGGCTTGAAACGGCAAAATCACTGGCTGCGGTGTTTGAGGTGGAATTTTCCATTTTTCTCAGCGAGGAACGCCCAATGACAAGTGATCAATCAGTAGACAAGCCCGCAAATCAAGCCAACAGCAAGGCAGATCTGGAGGAAGATCTGGCCGTTGAATACATCAAGGGTGTAAAAGAATTCTTCAGCCACCTGCTAATGTACGTAATTTTTTGTGCCGTCTTTCTGTTTTTGGATGATGAATACTCAAGCACTCTGTTGTGGGGTTTCTTCGGCTGGGGTGTGGGGGTGCTTTTTCATGGCTTGAGCGCTTTCGAGGTTATCCGCTTTGGCACAGCCGATTGGGAGCGCAAGCTGGTGGAGTGGCGTTTAGGGCGTAAGTGGTAAGTGTCGCTGGCAAATTAAGGCATGAAAAAAGGCACCTTTGGGTGCCTTTCTAGTTGTGCCTTCTTAGTTGTGCTGAATCAGGCCTTGCGCTTGCGCATGGCCGCCAAACCTAACAAGCCCAAGCCCAGCAGGGCAAAGGGGGCGGGCTCGGGTACTTTGATGTCTGCACGCGCATCCAGCCAATCGTTGCCACACGACATGGTCCAGTGGGCGTCCATGGTGAAATCGCTCATCAAGCCAATGGCACCAATGTTGAAACTGAACATGTTGTAGAAGGATTTCTTACCGTCTGCGCCCATTGCATAACTTTCCGTGAAGTTGCTGCCATTGGCGGCAATCAACAGGTTGCCACTGGCCATGGCAAAGGGGTTGGACACGCCGTGGCCTGTGTATACATCGTTGCTCCAGCTCGTTACCGCGTACAGGCCTGCGGCATCTGTGCCGAGGTTAGTGCCATAGTAGCCCTTGGTGAGATTGCCGAAATCCAGTGCGTACTCGTATTGGCTGTCGTCGCCATCAAAAGACAGGGCCAGGTCGCCGTTGAAGTAGTCTTTGTTGCCGTAGCGGTAGCCGTTGTTGTCGGCATCTATGATGTCAAAGCCCGTTTGCAGGCCCACGTGCAGCGTGTTGCTGCTGGCGTCGAACTTGTACATCAAAAATTCAACATCAAAAGGCTGGCCGCCCACGCCAGGGGCGATAACGCCGTCGCCGTTGCCGGCGGTTACGGTCATCTGGTTCCAGTCTGAACCCCATACGTTGAGCAGGCTTGCAGAGGCAGACAGTGGTGCGCCCAACAGCAGAGCAAGAGCGGCAATTTTAAAAGGTGATTTCATGGTTGTGCTGGCATCCTTGTGGGTTAATCCGGCCGCAGCGCGGCATAGGGGATGCAGAGCAAATACCAAGCCACTAACGAAAAATCCTTTTATGCCAATGGGTTATTGTAGGTTTAGGCCATTCAGATAAGGTGGGTTGTTAAATTTTCCGACAGCGTGGTTTACAGGCTGAATGCCTCGCCAAGTGCTTTGCATTCGGCGTGTGCCGGGCAGCTGACCAGGTGATCGTTCACCATGCCGGTGGCCTGCATGTGGGCGTAGCAAATGGTAGAGCCCACAAAGTTAAAGCCGGCTTGCTTTAGGGCTTTACTGAGCTGGTCTGAAAGCGCGGTGCTGGCCGGCAGCTCGCTCATGGAGCGCAGGTTGTTTTGAATGGGGCGCCCATCCACAAAATCCCAAAAAAAGGCCACCGGGCTCTGGCCTGCTTCTTTCATATCCAGCCAGGCGCGGGCGTTTTTTACGGCGCTGTTTACTTTCAGGCGATTGCGGATAATGCCCGGGTCTTGCAGTAGTTGTTCGATTTTTTGGGGGCTGTAGCGGGCAATTTTCTCTGGGTTGAAACCGTCAAATACCTTGCGGTAGTGCGCACGCTTGCGTAGCACAGTAATCCAGCTAAGCCCGGCCTGCGCACCTTCCAGCACCAAAAACTCAAACAGGGTTTGCTCGTCTTTGAGCGGGCGGCCCCACTCGTGGTCGTGGTAGTGCTCATACAGCGCGTCGCCGTGGCACCAGTTGCAGCGTGGATTATTCATGGGCGGCTCCTCGGTTCTGGTGCCAGTTTGCCTCCGTTCGCTTGGGGTCGTCTACACTTTGGGGATTGTTTAAGCACTGAGTGGAATTCGGGCAATGAAGCGAGGCTATTTGCGTTACCTGTGGTTGCTGGCGTGCTTGGTGAGTGCCCCATTATTGGCACAGTCGCCTACGGCCTGTGACGTAACGCGCACGGCCAAGGTGGCCTTTACCGGCCAGCAGGCCACCGATACCCTGACTGTCACAGTGGCAGGGGACCCTTGCCGCGAGGCCACGGTAGTGCTGCGTATCAACAATAAAGACGGGCGCGAGGTGTACCTGTATGAGGGCCTTTTGCTTGAGCACTTGCCCTTTGTGGTGCACGAGCCTGAGCTTGAGCCGCTGGTGGGCTTTTTTGCCGAAAAGGTGATTCGCGATGGCTTTATTCGCCGCACCAACGACTTGCCGCCCTGGGCGCCGGTGGAGCAATATTACGATTCAACCAACGACATCATCGTGGTTTCAGAACAGGTGTATAACGGCCTGCGCGGCATGAAGAAACCCATATTCTGGCATGCAGCAGGCGATGCCACCTGGGTGCATGTGGTGTACGACGGCCGCAGTCAGTACGGGCGTATCATCATGCGCGGTGGCGTGTTTCGATCAGCAGGAGAGCAGTGAATCACCATGCATCAGGCCTACCCTGATATTCGCCCCTTCGCCCGCAACACACTCGCCGTTAACGGGCATCAAATATATGTTGAGCAGGCCGGCCAGCCCACGGGCGTGCCGCTGCTGTTTTTACACGATGGCCCGGGCCTCGGCTGCCATGGGGCCGACCGTCGGCTCTTCGACCCGCAGCGCTTTCACATGATATTGCCAGACCAGCGCGGTTGTGGCCGTTCGCGCCCGCACCTGGCCCTGGCCGATAATCGCCGCGAGCAGTTGTGCGACGACATGGTGGCCTTGCGCGAACAGCTAGGCATAGAGCAATGGGTGGTGGTGGGTGTTGGTTGGGGCGGCCTGCTGGCGCTCACACTGGCGCTGCGCGAGCCAGAGCGGATTCAACATCTGCTGCTTATAGGAACCGGGCTTGGCCGCCGGCAGGAGCTTGAGTGGCTGTTTGAAGAGGGCGCGCCACAGGTGTTTCCCGAGGCCTACCGGCACCTGTGCAAGGCCTTGCGGGTCACCGAAGGTTTGAGTGCGGGTGAACTCCTGGCGCGCGCCACCGACATGTTCCAGTCAGACAACGAAATCGAGCGCATGGCACTGGCGCGCCACTGGGGCCAGTGGATGTCGCAATGTGCGGGCTTAAAGCCCCAAACCGATTTGCAGAAGGCCTATCTTGAGCCGCCGGTGGTGCTGGCCCATGCCTGCCTGCAGGCCGCTTACATGCAGCGCCAGTGGGATTTTGATCAGCCCGCCGGTGTGTTGCCACACCTTGGCGCCCTGCAATCGCACGGCATTACCTGTGTGCACGGGCGCTTCGACATGATCTCGCCACTTTCAGGTGTGTGGCACCTGCAGGGGGTGCTGCCAGACATGAAAATCCACATAGTACGCGAGGCCGGCCATTCAGTGCGCGAGGCCGCCATGCTGGATGCAGTGGTGAAGGCCCAGGCCGATATCGCCGGTGCCTGCAATGCGCCGCCCCCCGATTGCGGCTAGCGCTGCCTGCGGTACACTGGTGGCCTTGTAATAAGCAGTTATCAGTAGGGAAGGGGCGTGCGGGCGTTAATTCAGCGAGTAACCCATGCAAGGGTAGATATCGAAGGCCACACAGTGGGCGCCATTGATCAGGGCTTACTGGTTTTGCTGGGGGTGCAGCGTGGCGACACCGAAGCGGTGGCCGATAAATTACTGGATAAGCTCCTTGCCTACCGCGTGTTCTCCGACACTGAAGGCAAGATGAACTTGAGTGTGCAAGACGTACAGGGTGGTGTGCTGTTGGTATCGCAATTTACCTTGGCGGCCGATACCCAAAAAGGGCTGCGGCCGGGGTTTTCCAATGCCTGCCCGCCGGCAGAAGCCCGGGCGCTGTTCGATTACACGCAGGCCCGGCTCGAAAGCCTGCACGCCCAGGTGGCTTTCGGGCGCTTTGGTGCCGACATGCAGGTGAGCCTCACCAACGATGGCCCTGTGACCTTTTTGCTAGAGATGAACGCCCAGTGAGCGCACCGCGCTAATAACAATAGGCTTACGAGTAGCTACAGATGATGAAAGTGCATCAAGGTCGAATTCTGATTGTTGACGACAACGCCGTGAACATTGTGATTGTGGAAAAGATTCTTCGCCAAGACGGCTTTGTGCACATAGATTCCACCACCGATGCCAAAGCCGTGCGCGAGATGTACCTGGCCAATCGCTATGATGCGATTTTGCTGGATGTGCACATGCCTGAAATGAATGGCTTTGAGGTGATGCTGGAACTGCAGCAAGATCAACCGGAAGACTATCTGCCCATACTGGTGCTCACTGCCGATCACACACCCGAAACCCGCCATCTGGCGCTGAGTTCGGGCGCGAAAGATTTCATCAGTAAGCCCTTTGAGCGAGTGGAAGTATTGTTCCGCGTGCGCAACCTCGTAGAAGTGCGCATGTTGCACAAGGCGGTGCTGGATTCCCACGAGAATCTGGAGCACAAAGTGCGCGAGCGCACGCGCCAGTTGTACGAGGCGCAAATCAAACTCATTGAGTGCCTGGGCAAGGCCGCCGAATACCGCGACAACGAAACCGGCATGCACGTGGTGCGCATGAGCCACGCCTCGGCACTGTTGGCCAAGCGCATGGGGTTGAGTGACGATGAGTGCGAAATTATTCTGCATGCAAGCCCCATGCACGATATTGGCAAAATCGCCATTCCCGATGAGGTGCTGCTAAAAGAAGGCAAGCTCACCAGCAAAGAGTGGCGAACCATGAAAACCCACGCCGAGGTGGGGGCTGAAATTCTGGGCAGCTACGATTCACGGTTAATGGAAGTGGCGGCCATTATTGCCAAAACCCATCACGAGCGCTGGGATGGCAAGGGCTACCCGGCGGGCCTTAAGGGTGAAGAAATTCCGCTCTACACACGCATTGTGAGCGTGTGCGATGTGTTTGATGCACTCACCTCCAACCGGCCCTACAAAGCTGCCTGGCCTGTGTCTCGGGCGCTGGAGTATTTGCAGGAAAACAGCGGCAGCCAATTTGACCCGCAAGTGGTGGAGGAGTTTGTGTCTATCATCGATCAGGTGCTGGCCATTCGCCAGCAATTTCCCGATCAGAAGGCCGAACACGCCCATTAAAAGGCTGCGCCAACATTATTCATATGAGGTAAAAAGTAACGTCCGCAAAGTGGTAAGAGGTAATGCGGTTTCATCGCCAATAAAAGAGGAAAAAGTATGGATCCGGTTTCATCTGCGCTGTTTGTTTTTGGTTTGATTTTATTGGGTGTGAGCTGGCTGCTCATGTTGCAGGTGTCGTTTAGCGACGACTATGTGTGGGGCCTTTCAACCCTGTTTGTACCGCCGTTGGCCTACCTGTATGGGTGCTTCGCCTGGAGCAAGGCGAAAGAATCGCTGTACTTCGCCGCGGGCGGCTGCGGTCTGTTATTTTTCTCGTTTATCTGATTTTCTATCGGGCGGGCAAACCTTGCTACCAAAGTATGGTTTTGCCAAGCGGCAGGCAACAAAAAAGGGCGCTAGCGCCCTTTTTTGTTGACACCCAGGCGATTACATCGGGTTGACGTTCTCAGCCTGTGGGCCCTTTTGACCTTGGGTAACAGTCATGGTTACTTTCTGGCCGTCGTGCAGCGTTTTACGGCCATTGCCGTTGATGGCGCTGAAATGAACGAATACGTCCTTTCCGCCTTCCTGTTCGATAAAGCCAAAACCTTTTTCGTCGTTAAACCACTTTACAGTGCCTTCAACCTGATCAGACATAGTCTTTCCATTTCTTTTGCAATTGCCCCAACGGCGGAGCCTTAAAATCTGACTGTTAGCACCTAGCCTGAAAGCCGAGTATTAACAGACACCTTCCCTGCGCCGTCGGACCCGCAAGACGAACTTGTGTGATCCACTACACCAAAGCACAGTTGACTTGATTCTACACGGATAAATTTTTTTTGTTAGGGGCTGTAAGCACTATTTGGAACTTTCGTCTATTAAAGAATGCCTAGGGCCACACACTTTTTGGAGTGAATCAGGTTTCATCCGGGCGATTGCGTTCTATAACGCGCCCCACTAATACGCCCGATTCAAACAGCAGCCACATGGGCACGGCCAACAGCGACTGGGAAATAATATCCGGTGGCGTTAATAGCATGCCAATGATGAAACAGGTGACAACAATATAGGGCCGCTTACTGGCCAGGCTCTCGCTACTGGCAATGCCCATGGAAATTAACAATACGGTGGCCACGGGAATCTGAAAGGCCATGCCGAAGGCAAAAAACAGTTTTAATACAAAATTCAAATACAGGCTGATGTCTGTCATAACCGTGACATTTTCAGGCCCTACGCTGGTGAAAAACCCAAACACCAGCGGAAATACCACATAGTAGGCAAATGCCATGCCCGCATAAAATAATGAGACGCTTGCACACAGCAAGGGCAGCGCGAAGCGTTTTTCATGCTTGTACAAAGCCGGTGCCACAAAGCCCCACAGCTGATACAACAAGTAGGGTATGGCTACCACCACCGCGGCAAACAGCGTGAGTTTAAAGGGTGTAAAAAACGGTGAGGTGACATCGGTGGCAATCATGCTGGCGTTGGGCGGCAAAAACTTTTCCAGCGGTGCGGCTACAAAGGTGTAGATGTCGTTGGCGAAATAAAACAGCGATAAAAATACCACCAGTACTGCCAGCAGCATGCGCAGCAGGCGGTCGCGTAATTCAATCAGGTGTTGAACCAGCGGCAGGGGTTGATCTGTCATGCTTTGTCCTGCGGTGGGGTGCTGGCACTTGGCTGCTGGTCGCTGGCCGATGTGGCCTGGGCCTTGGGTGTTGCTTGTGATTCTACCTGCGGCTCTACTTGCTTTTCTGCAGCAGGTTTTGTGCCGGCTTGTGTTGGGGCGGGTGTTGCGGGCGCGCCAATTTCCCCGGCGGCTGTGGCCGGTTTTTGGGGCTCATCCATGTGTGCGTGATCGGGCAGCTCTTCGTGCTCTACGTAGCCGTCGCGCAGTACTCGCTCAATTTCTTCGCGGCTGGCGTTGAGCTCGCGCATGATGGATTCGTTATGCAATTGGCGGCGAATGTCATCGGTACCCAGTTGCTGTTCAAGCTCGGCCTTGGTGGAAGAAATGCTGCGCTTTATGCGCCCAACCCACAGGCTGAGCGTGCGAATGGTTTCCGGCAATCGTTCGGGGCCAATAACCAGCAGCCCCACAATGCCCACAACCAGCAGTTCAAAAAAACCGATGTCAAACATGCGGTATTGCCCGGTCAGTTACTTGGTTTCAGATTTTGAAGGCTCGCCGGTTTTGGCCGCTTCGGCTTTTGAAGCCGCGCTTTGTTCCAGTGGCGCCGGGGGTTCTTTATCTACGTTTTCTTTGGCTTTGTCTTCGTCACTTACCGCTTTGCGGAAGCCTTTAATGGCATCGCCAATGTCGCTACCAAGGCCTTTCAGGCGCTTGGTGCCAAACAGTAAAATGACAATGACAAGAATAATCAGAAGTTGCCAGATGCTAATGCCGCCGAGTCCCATGGGTGTCTCCTAATGCTGATGGCTAGTCTTTTCTGCGGTTGGCTTTTTCAACCAGCCCGGAAAGGTCGAAGCGGCGGCTGAGTTCCTGTAAAACGTCATCCGCCGTTAAATTTAAATGCGAGAGCATCACCAGGGTGTGAAACCACAAATCGGCAGTTTCGTAGATCAGCTCGTCTTTGTTGCCGGTGTGCACGGCGTCTTTAGCAGCAATAATAGCCTCTACAGACTCCTCGCCCACCTTTTCCAGAATTTTGTTTAACCCCTTGGCGTGCAGCGAGGCTACGTAGGAGCTCTCTGCCGGTGCGGTTTTGCGGGCTTCCAGCACAGCCGTCAGCTGGGTGAGTACATCGCTCATGAATACATCTCGCTCGGGTCTTTAATCACTGCATCGGTGGTGCGCCACTGGCCGTTTTCCAATACCCGGTACAGGCAGGATTCGCGGCCAGTATGGCAGGCAATGCCGCCGACTTGTTCAATCTGGAGGCAGATCATATCACCATCACAGTCGAGCCGAATCTCTTTCACCTTTTGGGTGTTGCCCGAGCTTTCGCCCTTGTGCCACAGCTGCTTGCGCGAACGGCTGAAGTACACAGCCTCACCGGATTCTACGGTGGCGGCCAGTGCTTCGCGATTCATCCAGGCCATCATCAAAATGCGCCCAGTGCCGGCGTCTTGGGCGATGGCGGCCACCAGCCCGTTGCTGTCGAAATTTACCTGGTCTAGAAAGTTGGCTGACATAAGCTGTTAAAACCTTAGTGTACCTTAACTGGGGTGAGGGCCCTTAACGGGCCAGCAGCGCAAACAGCGCACCACCGGCCAACAGCCAGCTGGCGATGGGTGCCTCGTGAATGATGGCCTGCAGGCGCGGCTCGGCGGCGCACACGGCGGCCAGGCCCAGTGCAGCAGCAATCACCCATCGGCGCCTGCGATTGTGGCCAGGTTGCGGGTTGCCGAGCTCGCACAGGCGGGCATCTAGCGCGCCCAGCCGGGCGCTGGTGTCTTCCAGGCTTGAGAGCGCCTCATAGAGCTTTTGCGGCATGTGCGGCAACTTTTCCAACCACTCGGGGCCAAAGCGCTGAATTTCCGCCCACAGGGTTTTGGGGTGATAGCGCTGTTTCATCCAGCGCTCGAGATAGGGTTGTGCCGTGCTCCACAAATCCAGTTGCGGGTACAGCTGGCGGCCCAGCCCCTCAATATTGAGCAGGGTTTTTTGCAGTAGTACCAGCTGGGGCTGCACTTGCATATCAAAGCGCCGGGCGGTGCGAAACAGCTGCAGCAGCACCTGGCCGAAGGAAATCTCGGCCAAGGGCTTTTCAAAGATGGGCTCGCACACGGTGCGAATGGCGCTTTCAAAATCGGCGATGCGGGTGTTGGCGGGCACCCAGCCGGAGTCTAGGTGTAATTGTGCCACCTGGCGGTAGTCGCGCCGGAACATGGCCAGCAGGTTGCGCGCAAGATAGTACTGGTCTTCGGTGGTGAGGCTGCCCATGATCGCGGTATCTACGGCAATGTAGCTCGGGCTTTCGGGCGTTTCGCGGGCCACGAAGATGTTGCCGGGGTGCATGTCGGCGTGGAAGAAGTTGTGTTCAAACACCTGGGTGAAAAAGATTTCCACGCCCCGCTCAGCAAGGCTTTGCATGTTGGTGTGCTGGGCGTTGAGCTGCTCGATGTCGCTCACGCCAATGCCCTCAATGCGCTCTTGCACCAGCACGTTTTCACGGCAGTAATCCCAGTAGATGTCGGGCACATAGAGCAGTTTCGAGCCTAGAAAATTGCGTCGCAACTGGGTGCAGTTGGCGGCTTCGCGCAGCAAATTGAGTTCATCGGTAATGGTGTGGCGGTAGTCGTCTACCACTTCCACCGGGCGCAGGCGCCGGCCGTCCTGGCTGATATTGGCCACAAGCCTGGCCAGCAGGCGCAGCAGGGCGATATCGCGCTCGATCACGGGCGCAAGGCCGGGGCGCACCACCTTGACGATGACCCGCCGGCCGTCGTGCAGCACGGCGCCGTGCACCTGGGCGATAGAGGCGCTGGCCAGTGGCTCGGTATCAACGGATTCAAACAGCTCGGTGAGCGGCTGGCCCAGTGCTTGTTCCACAAGTTTGGCCCAGTGGTTGTTTTCGAAGGGGGCCACGTCGTCCTGGAGCTTGCGTAGCTCCGCTACCAGGGGCGCAGACACGAGGTCCGGGCGGGTGGAAAGCAGCTGGCCAAACTTGATGAATATCGGCCCCAGCCGCTCAAGGGCGAGGCGCAGCCGTACTGCCACCGGTTGCTTGGGCGCAGGCAGCAGCGCCAGTGGCGCAAGCAACAGGCGCAGCCACCAGGGGCGGTTGGCCGGCAGCAGTTGGTCGAGCCGGTAGCGCAGGGCAATGGCGGTAATGTGAAACAGGCGAATCAATGCGCGCACGGGCTTCTCAGTGTCTTGTTGCAAGTGAGGCTTGCAGCGCCCGCAGGCGGGCTTCAAGCCGGTCGGTGTCTTGGGCGAGCTGGTCTACGGCGTCGCTGAAATTTGCCAGTGCCGTTGCGGTGGGCAGCACTTTCAGCTCTTCAGACAAGTAGGGTTCAAGCTGATCGCGCGCGCCGGCCAGTTGTTGCTTGCCGTATTCATGTACGCGCCTTGCGGCCGCACCCAGGGGGCCTGCAAGTTCATCGCCCAGATACTGGGCCAGCCAATCCGCCCAGTCGATATCCAGCTCGCCCAGGCAATTTTTGAGCGCCAGCAATAACTGGGTTTGGCCGCTTACCTGCACGCCTGCGCCTGTGATATTGAGTTGTTCGCTGGTGGCAAGCGTCAGTAGTGCAGATAGCCTGCCGCTCACTTTACAGTGCACGGGTAGCTCGCAGTGGCTCAGTAATTCGATGCCCTGCGTGCCCATGTGGAGGTACACATCAAAGGCGGGCTCGGTGATGTGCAAATGCACCACCTTGCCCGCCAGCGCTTTCAGGCGCGCGCGCGTGGCCGGATCAAAGCGCAAGGCCTCGTTCACCAGCCGTTCGGCCGCGGCCAAGGCCGCGAGGGTAAGCGTACGCATCAGGGTTTGATGCCCTTGTGCAGCGCAACAATGCCGCCGGTCATGTTGTAAAAGCGGGTTTCGGCAAAGCCTGCGTTTTGCATCATGCCTTTAAGGGTTTCCTGATCCGGGTGCATGCGGATGCTCTCGGCCAGGTAGCGGTAGGATTCGCTGTCGTTGGCAATCAGCTTGCCCATCAACGGCAGCAGGCGGAAGGAGTAGGTGTCGTACACCTTTTCCAATAGCCCGTTGGTGGGCTTGGAAAACTCCAGTACCAGCAAGCGCCCGCCGGGTTTCAAGATACGGTGCATGGAGGCCAGTGCCAGGTCTTTGTCGGTGACGTTGCGCAAACCAAAGGCGATGGTGATGCAATCGAAGGTGTTGTCTGGGAAGGGCAGAAACTGCGCGTCGGCCTGGGCGTATTGCAGGTTGCCTACATCGCCGAGGTCGATGAGTTTATCGCGCCCTACGCGCAACATGGATTCGTTGATATCGGCCAATACCACCAGGCCTTCGGCGCCCACAATGCGGGCGAACTTGTGGCTTAAATCGCCTGTGCCACCGGCAATGTCTAACACTTTGTCGCCGGCGCGTACGCCCGAGAGCTCAATGGTAAAGCGTTTCCACAGGCGGTGAATACCGCCAGACATGACATCGTTCATCATGTCGTACTTTGCTGCTACCGAGTGAAAAACCCCGGCAACGCGTTTCGCCTTTTCTTCAACGGCCACTTGCTCGAAGCCAAAGTGGGTGGTGCGTTTATCAGACATATCAATATCACAGCCAAACAGTGGTGACCGGATTCTACCTTGTTGTGCGGGGTTTGTCGGCCTTGGGCAATGGATTCCTGAGGGCCGGTTTTCGGGTGGCCTTGTGCGCTTGATGGTAAAGCCCCCACCCTGAAGGCTTCTGCAGTTTACCGCTTTTTCTTACATTGCCTGCCCGCAGGTGTAGCGGCCAGGTGGGCGTTGACCAGGGATCTTTGCCGGATGCGGCGGGAGCCATTGCTCCTTAGTGCGTGGCAGGGGCGAAGAAGCACTAGATAAACTTTACCACCGAGGTGTCGGGGTCGCGGGTGGCCTTTGCTTCGTGTAGCTGTGCCAGGTAGGCGTTCCAGTAGTGATCGTGCCGGGTGGCCAAATCGTGCAGGTATTGCCAGGTGTAAATGCCGCTGTCGTGACCATCGCTAAAAATCAATTTCAGGGCGTAACTGCCCACTGGCTCTACTTTATTGAGTGCCACCTCGCGCTTGCCCGTTTGTAAAATGGCTTGGCCCGGGCCATGGCCCTTGACCTCTGCTGAGGGAGAGTGAACGCGCAAGAACTCCGCACTGAGCGTGTAGGGCGTACCTTGGTAGACCAATTCGAGGGTGCGGGTACTTTTATGCAGTTTGATCTTGTCCGGCATCATTGTGTGAGTTGTCACTGTGTTACGCGCCCGGTGCGGGCAGTGGCTGGCAGGGGTGGGGGAAAGTATAACAGCTGCAAAACGGTGCTGTGCGAGAGGGCGCGGTGCAGTCATTTACCCGTTAGAATTATTGCCCGTCTACACCCTGCCCGCCGCCTGCGGGCAAGGGGTGAGCGACTGTGCTAGAGGATGAACCGGCTTAAATCTTCATCTTGTGCCAGTTCACCCAGTTGGGCGTCTACGAAGGCTGCATCAACACTCAGGCTTTTGGCGGCGGTGCCGGCATCAAAAGAGGCCGCTTCCATCAGTTTTTCAATCACCGTGTGCAGGCGCCGTGCGCCGATGTTTTCAGTGCGCTCGTTCACCTGGTGGGCGGTTTCTGCAATGCGACGGATACCCTCCGGGGTGAAGTTGACCTCAACGCCTTCCGTGGCCATCAGCGCTTTTTGCTGTTCGGTCAGCGACGCGCGCGGTTCGGTGAGAATGCGCTCGAAATCTTCCGGTGTCAGGGCTTTGAGCTCAACGCGAATGGGCAGGCGGCCTTGCAGCTCGGGAATCAGGTCGGAAGGTTTGGAAAGGTGAAAGGCGCCGCTGGCCACAAACAGAATGTGATCTGTTTTGATCATGCCGTGCTTGGTGGATACGGTGCAGCCTTCAATTAAAGGCAGCAAATCGCGCTGTACACCTTCGCGCGAAACATCGGCGCCGCTGGTGCCCTCGCGCTTGGCAACCTTATCAATTTCATCAATAAACACTATGCCGTTTTGCTCGGCCGCGTTGATGGCCTGGGCTTTAACGTCTTCCTCGTTGACGAGCTTGGCAGCTTCTTCTTCGCCGAGTTGCTTAAGGGCCTGCTTGACGGTCATTTTGGCCTTTTTGCGCTTTTGTTTGCCCATAGAGGAAAACATGTTTTGCAGCTGGTTGGTCATTTCTTCCATGCCGGGCGGCGCCATGATTTCTACGCCCATATTCATGGCGGCCACTTCCAGTTCGATTTCCTTGTCGTCCAGCTGGCCTTCACGGAGCTTTTTGCGAAACACCTGGCGGGTGCTGGAATCTGTGGCTTGGGGCTCGCCGTCGGCACCGCGCGCCGGTGGTAAGAGCACGTCCAGAATGCGCTCCTCTGCGGCCTCTTCTGCGCGGTATTTCACTTTCTCTTGCGCCTGCTCGCGGTGCATTTTAATAGAAACGTCCACCAGGTCGCGGATGATGGAATCCACATCGCGGCCCACGTAACCCACCTCGGTGAATTTGGTGGCTTCCACCTTTATAAAGGGTGCATTGGCGAGCTTGGCCAGGCGGCGGGCAATTTCGGTTTTGCCCACGCCTGTGGGGCCAATCATCAGAATATTTTTGGGGGTAACTTCTGCGCGCAGCTCGTCGTTGAGCTGCATGCGGCGCCAGCGGTTGCGCAGGGCGATGGCCACGGCGCGCTTGGCATCTTGCTGGCCAATGATGTGACGGTCCAGCTCGTGCACGATTTCACTGGGGGTCATGTTAGACATAGGCTTAACTCAATTCTTCGATGGTCAGGTGGTTATTGGTGTACACGCAGATGTCACCGGCGATTTTGAGGCCTTGCTCGACAATGTGGCGGGCATCCAGCTCGGTGTTGTCCAGCAGCGCGCGGGCGGCGGCCTGGGCGTAGGGGCCACCTGAGCCGATGGCGATGAGGTCGTCTTCGGGCTGAATCACATCGCCGTTACCGGTGATGATCAGCGAGGCGTCTTTGTCGGCCACCGCCAGCAGGGCTTCAAGCCGGCGCAGTGCGCGATCGGTGCGCCAGTCTTTGGCGAGCTCGACGGCTGCGCGCACCAGTTGGCCGTTGTGGGCCTCAAGCTTGGCTTCAAAGCGCTCAAACAGGGTAAAGGCATCGGCAGTGCCACCGGCAAACCCGGCCAGCACCTGATTGTTATACAGGCGCCTGACTTTGCGGGCGTTGCCTTTCATGACGGTATTGCCCAGGGAAACCTGGCCATCGCCACCAAGTACAACCTGGCCTTCGCGGCGTACAGATAAAATTGTGGTCACGGGAAGTCCTTCGTTTGACACGTGAGAACTTCCTAGGTGGGGGTGGTGTTGGCTTAATTCAACCGATCAGCCGGCCTTGCGTTTCAGCAAGAGGGTATCGAACTGGTTGGAAACCAGCGTTGAGCGGGCATTGGCCATGGCCGAGGTGTTGGTAAATGGGCCCACAATCACACGGTGCCAGGTTTCGCCGGTTTTCACGGTGACCTTTTCTACCTTGGCGTCCATGTTCAGTAAAATGAGCTTCGCGCGCACGCTGTCGGCATCTTCGGCCTTGCGAAATGAGCCCACTTGCAGCAGGTATTCCACATTGCTGGTGGATTGCTGTTGCAGCTGGATGCGGGTCTCCTCCGGGGTTTCCACCTGCACTTCGCTCTCTTCCAGCAGCTTGTAAAAATCAAAGCGTGGCTTGGGCACGGTTTTTTCTGGTGCCTCGGCCTTGGGCGCTTTGGCGACTTTTGCGGGCTGGGCTTTGCCGGGCGGTTGCTCGGCCAGATATACCAAAAACATCACGAACGCGCCCAGTACGGCACCGGTAAACAGCCAGACCCAACCGGGCACGTCTGACTTCTTTTTACTGGGCTGCTTACGGCGTTTGCGATTGGCGAAATCTTGGGTCATGGTTTTGTATGCATTGTGTTTGGGGCGGCATTGTAAAGGATTGCGCGTGCGCCGTCAGTGCTCGTGGGCGCTTCAATGGGCTTCTTGTGGGTCGACATCAATGGCCCAGCGCACCCGCCGGCTGAGTGCCAGCGCTTCCAGGCGCTCAATCCATGGGGGTAAAAACTGCTGCAGCTGCGCGCGCGAGTGGGCCTGAAGCTGCAGCAGGAAGCGGAACCTGTCTTGGCGCTTTTCCATGGCGGCCGGCAGTGGGCCCAGGTAGCGAAATTGCGGGCTGGGTGGCAGCAGTTGTTCGGCTTGCTGGCGGGCTTGTTGTAAAAATTGCTGGGCGTTGTCGGCGCGTTTGGATTCCGCGCGCAATAGCACCATAAAGCTGAATGGCGGCAATTCTGCAAGCCTGCGCTCGCGCAGCAGTTGCGCGGCCAGGCCGTGGTAGCCCTTGGCCAGCAATAGCTGCAGGTAGGGGTGTTCTACGTGGTGGCTTTGCAGCAATACGCGCCCTTGCAAATCTTCACGCCCCGCGCGCCCGGCCACTTGCACAATCAGTTGGGCCATTTTCTCCGTTGCCCGAAAGTCGGGCGAAAACAGCCCGCCGTCGGCATCGAGAATAATCACCGTTGATACCCGGGGAAAGTGGTGGCCCTTGGCCAGCATTTGGGTGCCCACCAGCACGCAGGGCTCGCCTGTGTTGATTTGATCGAGCATGGCGTTGAGTTGCTTTTGCGAGCGGGTGGAATCGCGGTCGATACGTAGCACCGGGGTGTTGGGCACCAATTGGTTCAACAGCGCCTCGGTGCGCTCTGTGCCTGCGCCGATTTGTTGCAGCTCCGAGCCTTTGCAATCCGGGCACTGGTTGGGCACCCGGCGCTGGTGGTCGCAGTGATGGCAATGCAGGTGGTAGGGGTGATGGTGCAGCGTCATGCGCGCATCGCAGCGTGGGCACTTGGCCTGCCAGCCGCAAAAGTGGCACATCAGCAATGGGGCAAAACCGCGCCGGTTGATAAATACCAGCGCCTGCTCGCCCCGGCGCAGTGCGGCCTTCAACTGCTGAATGCTCTCGCCCGCCAGCCCCTCTTGCAAGGCTTGGTTGCGTATGTCTACAGGCTCAAGGCGCGCCAGCTGGTTGCTGGCGGCTTGTTTTCTAAGGCGCAGGTGTTGGTAGCGCCCGGCGCTGACGTTGGCCAGGCTTTCCAGCGAGGGCGTGGCGCTGCCCAATACCAGAGGAATTTGCAGTTGGTGGGCGCGAAACACGGCGAGATCCCGGGCCGAATACCGAAAGCCTTCCTGTTGCTTGTAGGAGGTGTCGTGTTCTTCGTCGACGATGATAATGCCCGGGTGTTTGAGCGGCGCAAACACCGCCGAGCGGGTGCCAATCACGATGCGATCAAGCCCTGCCCGTGCCCGCAGCCAGGCCTGTTGGCGCCCGCCATCTGCCACGCCTGAGTGCATAAGCCCCACGGGCACCTTGAAGCGTCGCGCAAAGCGGGCCACGGTTTGCGGGGTGAGGCCAATTTCCGGCACCAGCACCAGTGCCTGACGCCCGGCTGCCAGTTGCTGGGCAATGGCCTGCAAATACACCTCGGTCTTACCGCTGCCGGTCACGCCATCGAGCAGGCTCACTTGATAGCCCGTGGTGTTAATCGCTTGCAGCGCCGCGCTTTGCTCGGGGTTCAGGGCAAGCGCTGGTTCGCCCAGCGGGCAGTCGAAGGTTTGCGGCTCGGCAAGCTCTATTGCTTGCACCAGCTGTTTATCGGCCAGGGCATTGAGCACACTTTTGCTGAAGCCTGCGGCTTGAATGTCGGCCGGGCTGCGGGTGCCCTGGCGCAACAGATTCAACAATTGCGCCTGCTTTTTGGCTCCTTTGGGCGCGCCCTCGGGTAATCCCAGGCCCTCAACGGTTATTTGCCAGCGCACCTGGGCCGGCAGCGTGGCTGGCTCGCCGGCGCGCAAAGGGGCGGGCAGGGCGGCGCTGAATACCTCGCCTAAGGGGTATTGGTAGTAGCGCGCCGCCCAGCGTGCGAGCGCCAGCAGCTGCTCGTCGAACAGGGGGGTGTCGTCGAGGCTTGCCAGGGCGGCCTTGAGCTTGGCTTCGGCTTGGTCTGTTTGGCTCGTGCACTCCACCACCACGCCCACCAGCTGCTGGTTGCCAAAAGGCACAAGCAGGCGCTGGCCCGGCGCCGGCAGCGGGCCCCGGGCGGGGGGCAAATAGTCAAACAGGCGCCGTAACGGGCTAGGAACGGCGACGCGAAGCAGGGTGTGGCTGGGCATGAGGGCAGGTCTGCCTGTTGAAAAATTACACAGTTAGCGCTTGTCTGGGAGATGAATTCTGGTAGTATGCGCGATCCTTCGAACCGCTAACATTAACCTTTGTGCGGTGCCCGGCACAAGATCGGGTGGCGGCACACAATGGGAAAGCTAAATCATGAAAGCTGAAATTCATCCAAATTACACCGCCGTTGTTGCAAGCTGCAGCTGCGGTAACAAAATCGAGACTGCCTCTACTTTGGGTCAAGATTTCCACATCGATATCTGTTCTGAGTGCCACCCTTTCTATACTGGCAAGCAGAAAGTTGCCGACACCGGTGGCCGTATCGATCGTTTCAAAAAGCGTTTTGCCGGCCGTACCACAGCCAAGTAATTGGTTGCCGCAATCGCTCAAAAAAGCCGCACTTGTTGCGGCTTTTTTTATGCCTGAAATTTGTCGCCCAGGCGAGCTGCTATAAATGCCTTCTATACTCGATATTGAACGGCTTGATGCAGCGCCCCGTGCGCCTTGAGGGGGGGTAGGCAACTCTGTATGCTTTTGGGCTAAAACAATAAATTGCATTGCAGCAAATACTAACAACAATCACAAAAACTACGGAAGGCGGTTGCATACATGTCTGAGTCATCAGCATCACAAGAGTCTGCAAAATCGAAACAGCGCGCGCGCAAGCAGGCCGCGCTCGATTATCACGCGTTGCCTGTGCCGGGCAAATTGAGCATTGAATTATCCAAGCCTGCCGACACCCAGGAAGATTTATCGCTCGCCTATAGCCCAGGCGTTGCAGAGCCTGTGCGCGCCATTGCTGAAGACCCGGAAAATGCCTACAAATACACGGGCAAGGGCAATCTGGTGGCGGTAATTTCCGACGGCACGGCCATTTTGGGTTTGGGCAATTTGGGGCCTTTGGCCTCGAAACCTGTGATGGAAGGAAAGTGTTTATTGTTTAAACGCTTTGCCGGCATTAATGCCATCGACATAGAAGTAGCCGCGCCATCCTCTACCGCCTTTATAGACACAGTGGCAAACATTGCGTTGACCTTTGGCGGCATTAATCTGGAAGACATCAAAGCGCCTGAGTGTTTTGAAATTGAGCGCATTTTAAAAGAGCGCTGTGATATACCCGTGTTTCACGACGATCAGCATGGCACGGCCATTGTGACGGTTGCGGGCCTGTTAAACGCCTTGGAGGTGCAGGGTAAATCCATTGAGACTGCAAAAATTGTGTGCTTGGGCGCAGGTGCTGCTGCCAATGCCTGCTGTAACCTGATGGTGGCCGCCGGCGCCCCACGCGCTCATATCATGATGCTAGACAGTAAAGGTGTGGTGCACACTGAGCGCGATGACCTCAATCAATACAAGCGCCAGTTTGCGGTAAAAACCCACAGGCGCAGCCTCGATGACGCCATTGACGGCGCCGATGTGTTTTTGGGTGTGTCTGGCCCGAATCTCTTGAGCGCGCAGCAGCTGGCGAAAATGGCCAGTAAACCTGTGGTGTTTGCCTGCTCCAACCCGGACCCCGAGATAGACCCGGCCCTTGCCCGCAGCGTGCGCTCGGATTTGATTATGGCCACCGGCCGCTCGGACTACCCCAACCAGGTGAACAACGTTTTGTGTTTTCCGTTTTTGTTTCGCGGCGCGATGGATGTGCGCGCCACCATCATTAACGAAGAGATGAAATTGGCCGCCGTTGAGGCGATTAGGGCATTGGCGAAAGAGCCGGTAACCGAGGCTGTGCGTTCGGTGTATGGCGGTGGCGACTTGGCGTTTGGGCCAGAATATATCATCCCCAAACCCACCGATGACCGCTTGCTGGGCGCAGTGGCTGCAGCCGTTGCCCGAGCTGCTGTTGATACCGGGGTGGCCAAAGCCGGCTACCCGGCACACTACCCGCTAGCGGGTGTGGGTTCGGTGAAGGTGTAAGCGCACCCGGCCATTCCTGAAAACGCCCCGTTCAGGTTCTGTCAACGGGGCGTTTTCATGTTGGGCTGAGGCGTTGTTAGAAAAGCTCTTCGGGCAGTGTTTCGCTGTCGCTGTCGGCCGTGCCTTCGTCGGCCACTGATTGAACCTCTGCCGGTGCCGTTTCTGCTTTGAATATCTCGAAAATGGCACCGCTGCTGCCTGGCTGTGCGCGCTTGCCGGTTTTGGTATCGATGCGCACGGTAATAATGCCCTCTGGCTGGCGACGGTGGGTTTCCGGCACGCCGTTAAGCGCCTCGGCCATATAATCGATCCAAATTGGCAGTGCGGCAGAGCCGCCG
This sequence comes from Simiduia sp. 21SJ11W-1, assembly GCF_024138675.1. Taxonomy (NCBI): domain Bacteria; kingdom Pseudomonadati; phylum Pseudomonadota; class Gammaproteobacteria; order Cellvibrionales; family Cellvibrionaceae; genus Simiduia; species Simiduia sp. 21SJ11W-1. Next base: position 719,995 of record NZ_CP090959.1, read on the forward strand.
TATTCACTGCGCCCCAGGTTGAAATTTTGGTCAAAGCCAAGCCAGGCAGTGGCCACCAGCGAGTGGTTGTAGCCCGAGAACCAGGCATCGCGCGGGCCGTTAGTGGTGCCGGTTTTGCCGGCCAGGTCGTTGCGCCCAAGCGCCATGGCCTTGCGCCCGGTGCCCTTTTTAATCACATCGCGCAGCATGGAATCAATCAGAAAGGCATCGCGCTCATCCAGAATCTGCTCGGCAAGGCGGACAGCGGGTTCGGTGTTGACGGTTTCTGGCTCTGTTTCGGTTTCTGCATTGGCTTCTGCCAGGAGGTCTGCCAAATTGCCGGCCTCGGGCTCGGCAGTTTCTGCGGAGGGCTCGCTTGCCTGGGCCTGGGCGAGCTGTTGGCGCTCCGGGCAGGTGTGGCAGGCGCGCAGCGGGTTTTCCTCGTAGAGAGAGAGGTCGTTGGCGTCGGTGATGCGCTTAACAAGATAGGGCTCTACGCGGTAGCCGCCGTTGGCGAATACCGCATAGCCTGTGGCAATTTGCAGTGGCGTCAAGGCGTGGCTGCCAAGTGCCAGCGATAAATCCCGCGGCAGTTTGCTGGTATCGAAACCAAAGCGATCGAGCTTGGCGATGGTATCGGCAATGCCCATGGAGCGCAAAATGCGGATAGACACCAAATTGCGCGATTGGTAAAGGGCCTGGCGCATGCGGGTTGGGCCCAGAAATTGGCCGCTGTCGTTTTCTGGCCGCCAGGTGCCTTCCAGGCTTGCGTCTTCAAATACGATAGGGGCATCGTTAATGAGGGTGGCAGGCGTAAAGCCGCTCTCTAGTGCTGCGGTATAGATAAACGGCTTGAAGCTGGAGCCCGGCTGGCGCTCGGCCTGAATGGCACGGTTAAAGTGGCTCTGGCGGAAATCGAAACCACCTACCAATGACACAATGGCGCCGTCTTCGGGGTTTAAGGCAACAAAGGCGGCCTGTGCATTGGGCACTTGCGACAGCTGCCAGCTAGGGCCTACTGCCAGGCCTGCCTCAGCTTGCGGGGCCGCGCTGTTTTCGCTTGCCTCGGCGGCATCGGCATCGGCATCGGCATCGGCATCGGCATCGGCATCGGCATCGGCACTGGCCGCAGTAGCGATTGCGCGCAGGCGAATCAAATCGCCAACCGCCACAACATCGCTGGCATTCCTGGGTTCGCGCCCCACGCGGTTTTCATTAATAAAGCGTTGTGCGCTAGATAAACCCTGCTCCCAACCCAGGGTGTATTCGCTGCCATCGGCCAGCAGCAGTTGCGCGCTCTGCTCGGCCACCGTCAGCACCACAGCCGGCATCAGATTGCCGAGCCTGGGCGTGCGGGTGAGTTCGTCTAAATACCGCTGGAGTTGTGCCTCGGGGCTGCCCTCCACTTGGGGCAGTTGTTTTTCCGGCCCGCGGTAACCGTGGCGGCCGTCATAGGTCAGCAGCCCGTTGACCACGGCCTCTTGGGCTGTGGCCTGAAGCTCTGTATCAATGGTGGTGTATACCTTCAGCCCGTCGCTGTAGGCGTCTTCACCATAGAATTCCAGCACCTGTTGGCGTGCCATCTCGGCCACATAGGGGGAGCTTAAATCCAGTGCCAGTGCATGAAAGCGTGCGGTTAGCGGAGCGTTGATGGCCAGATCGTGCTCAGCTTGGGTGATTTTCCCAAGCTCCAGCATGCGCCCGATAATCCAATTGCGGCGAATGGTGGCCCGTGGCGGGTTGGCAATGGGGTTGTAGCGCGAAGGTGCCTTGGGCAAACCCGCAATCATGGCCAGTTGCGCGAGGTTAAGTTGGTCTATGCTCTTACCGTAGTAGACCTGTGCGGCGGCTTCGATCCCGTAAGCGCGATTGCCCAGGTAGATTTTATTAACGTAAAGCTCAAGAATTTCTTGTTTTGTGAGTTCGTTCTCAATCTTTATGGCGAGCAGAATTTCATTGGCCTTTCGAAGGAACGTCTGATCGAAAGACAGGAAAAAATTGCGTGCCACCTGCATGGTGATGGTGCTTCCACCGCCTTGAATCTGGCCTGTTTGCAATATTTGTGAAGCTGCTCGCAAAAGTCCTTTAATGGAGACGCCGTGATGTTTGTAGAATTGGTCGTCCTCAGCCGCAAGTATGGCATCGATATAGGCTTGAGGTATCTGGTCGTATCGCACCGGGCTTCGGCGCTTCTCGCCAAACTCGCCAATCAGCTTGCCATTGGCCGAATAGACCCTAAGGGGCGTTTGAAACTTAACCTGTTTCAAAGACTCCACATCGGGCAGTTTGGGGCTCAGATAAAGGTAGAGACCACCGGCCGAAAGGGCGGTGGCGCTAAAACCCGCTAAAACGAACCAGCCCAGGAGTCGGAGTTTGCGGTACTTCTTGGATATTTTTTCCATAGGAATTAGTAGCTTAGGGTATCCCGTCAATTTGGCGGCCATTATACGGGCTTTTACAGGCTTTACATATTGCCACTATTGTTGCAGGCTTAAGTTAAAGTGCTATAACATAACTTGCACGTAAGTTACGGAAATTGATAGAAAAATGGGAATTTTGGGATTTCTCGAGAAAAAGACGAAACCGGTGATCGGGCTGGATATTAGTTCCACGTCCGTCAAGTTGCTTGAGTTGTCCCGGCAGGGCGAGCGCTACCGTGTTGAAAGTTACGCAGTTCGGGCGCTGCCGCCGAATGCTGTATCGGAGAAAAACATCACCGATGTCGAGGTGGTGGCCGATGTGGTCAAGAAGGTGGTGCAGCAATCGAAGTGCAAAACTCAGCTCACGGCCGTTGCCGTGGCGGGCTCTGCGGTGATCACCAAGCTGATCGAGATGCCGTCGGGCCTGTCTGACGACGCCATGGAGACGCAGATCTCGCTAGAGGCTGATCAATACATTCCCTACCCCTTGGAAGAGGTGGCTATCGATTTCGAGGTGCAGGGCCCATCGCCGCGCAACCCCGATCAGGTGGAAGTGTTGCTGGCTGCTTGCCGACGCGAAAACGTCGATTTGCGCACGGCAGTGCTCGAGCAGGCCGGGCTCACGCCAAAGGTGGTAGATGTAGAAGCCTACACCATGGAGCGCGCTTTCTCACTGGTGGCGCGCCAACTCGAAGATGATTCAGACCAAGTGGTTGCCATCGTAGATATTGGCGCAACCATGACAACCCTCAGCGTGCTGCTTGAAGGTAAAACTATCTACACCCGCGAGCAGTTGTTTGGTGGCAAACAGCTTACCGAGGAAATTCAGCGCCGCTACGGTTTGTCTGCTGAAGAGGCTGGTCTTGCTAAAAAGCAGGGCGGCTTACCTGACGATTACGAAACCGATGTGCTGGTGCAGTTTAAGGAATCTGTAGTGCAGCAGGTTACGCGCTCATTGCAGTTCTTCTTTTCCTCCAGCCAGTACAACGATGTTGATCACATTGTATTGGCCGGCGGCGTTGCCGCGATGGAAGGGCTTGCCGAACTCATTGAGGAAAAACTGGGCACTCAGACAAGCATCGCCAACCCCTTTGCCAGCATGTCTGTTTCCCCCAAGGTGAATGCAGTTGCGCTGGCCTCTGATGCCCCGTCACTGATGATCGCCACCGGCTTGGCAATGAGGAGCTTTGAAGACTGATGTCACGCATTAACTTATTGCCATGGCGCGACCAACACCGCCAGGAAAAGAAACAGGAATACTTCACCATACTCGGTGGGGTATTTATTTTGGCAGCCTTGCTGGCGTACCTCTGGGTATCCGCTGTGCAGGGCGCTATTGAGCATCAAAACGAACGCAACGCCCTGTTGCAGCGTGAAATTCAACTGCTTGAAAAGCAGGTGGCTGAAATTCGCGAATTGCGTAAGCGCAAAGAGGAGTTACTTGCTCGCATGCGGGTTATTCAGGGCCTGCAGGGTACACGCCCGGTAATTGTGCGCTATTTCGATGAAATGGCGCGCGCCATACCCGATGGCGTGTTTCTGCTGGAGCTGCGTCGCACTGGCGATCGCATTGAGCTTAAAGGTATAGCGGAGTCAAATAATCGCGTGTCGTCGCTTATGCGCAATCTTGATGAATCCGAGTGGTTTGATGCGCCGAACCTCACCAGCGTGCAGGCAGCGCCTGATGAAGGTGAGCTGGCTAATGAATTCAGTATGTCTGTTAAGGCAGCGGTACCGGGCTCTCATGAAGAGGAAGCGAAATAATGGCGCTCGCAGATACCTTAGAACAAATACAAAACTTTGATTTTAATGATGTAGATTGGGACAAAATCGGCGTTTGGCCTGCTTGGGTAAAAGCCTTTTTAGCCCTGTTGCTGGCTGTGGCCATTCTGGCGTTGACCTACTTTTTGTTTATAAAAGATCTGGAGGTTACCTACCAAAGCGTTGTGGCCAAAGAGGCGGATCTGCGTCGGTCGTTCGAGAGCAAGAGTGAGCAGGCAGCCAATCTGGAAGCCTATCGCCAGCAAATGGTTGAGCTGGATCAATCTCTGGGCGCGCTGGTTAAGCAATTGCCCAGTGATACCGAAGTGCCGGGCCTGTTGGAAGATATCGATGAAAAAGGTGCATCCAGCGGCTTGGCAATCGGAAGGATTCAGCTGGAGCCCGAAGTTGCGGCTGAATTTTATATCGAGCTGCCTATTCAGATTGCGGTAAAAGGCAGCTACCACGATTTCGGTGCTTTTGTATCGGGTATTTCAAGTATGCCGCGTATTGTCACGCTGCATAACTACCACATCTTGCCAAGCAAGGAAGGCAACATGCTGGAAATGAACATCTCTGCGAAAACCTATCGCTATAAGTCGCAGGGGGAGTAACCAATGAAATTTCGACTATTGATCTTGGTGTTTGTCTCCGCAGCTCTGGCGGGCTGTGGGTCAGGTGCTAGCGACAGTGATTTACGCGATTACATTCAGGACGTAAAAGCGCGTCCGGCGGGGCCTATTGAGCCAATCCCGGCCTTCAGGCCTTATGAAGCTTTTAATTATAGCGCCATGTTGATGCGCAGCCCCTTTGATCGCCCGGTTGTGGAGTTGCAGGCACTGCTTCGTAGTACCGGTAAGAAGATCCAGCCGGATTTAAACCGCGAGCGTGAGCACCTGGAAAATTACTCGGTAAGCGCGCTTGCGATGGTAGGTACAATTAAGAAAGACGGCGTGCTTTGGGCTTTGATTGCAGATGATCAGGGCGGTGTGCACCGGATACGTGAAGGAAACTACGTGGGCCGCAACCATGGCCAGGTAATTTCAATTAGTCAGGCGCAAGTTGAGTTTGTAGAAATCATTTCTGACGGCCTAAAGGGCTGGGTAGAGCGGCCACGAAGCTTACGAATTGAGGATAAGGAATAGCAGCCATGAAAACTCCCATAAATATGTTAACCCACGTTGGCTGCAAGTTGGCTGCCTCTGCAGCCCTCGCATTTGCAGCGGTAACAGAAGCCGGCACTATTCAGGATATCTCCTTTGCCGAACTGCCCGGCCAGCGCTTTGAAGTGCACCTGAAGTTTGATGAGGCGCCGATACAACCTGATGGTTACACCATCGATAAGCCTGCGCGCATTGTGTTGGACTTTCCGGAAACCGATAGCGCATTGGCACAAAAAAAGTACGCGCTGTCTTTTGAAAACGCACAAGATGCCGCGGTGGTCTCTGCCGGAGGCCGCACACGCCTGATTTTATCGCTCGATGATTTGGCGCCCTACAACACTCGCTTAGACGGCAACACCTTTGTGTTGGAAGTAGGTGGCTCAAATGTGTCTGATTACCTGGCCAAGAGTTCCACCACCAAAACCTCGGCGCTCGCTGCCCAAACCAATTCTGCCAAGGCGAAAGCCGCGTCAAATAACAATAGCCGTGTACAAGTGGCTGATGTTGACTTCAAACGCAACGCACAAGGTGCCGGCGAGCTGATGTTTACGCTCTCTGACCCTCACTTGGAGGTGGATGTAGATGAAACTTCAGGCGGTGTGCGGGTCACCTTTATTAACACCTTCCTTGAGCAGGATTTGCGTCGTCGTTTGGATGTCACTGACTTTGCAACACCTGTTACCCAAGTGAATATGGATTTTGACGGGCGCAATACCGTGGTTGATGTGGCCGCCCCTGGCCAGTTCGATTACATCGCATACCAAGCTGATAGCAGCTACGTAATTAGCCTAAAGCCGCTCACTAAAAAGGAACTGGAAGAGAAAAATGCGCGCTTTGCCTTTGTGGGCGACAAGCTGAGCTTGAACTTCCAGGACATCGAGGTGCGCTCTGTGCTCCAGCTGATTGCAGACTTCACCGAATTAAACTTGGTGGCATCAGATACCGTTAGTGGCCGCATTACATTGCGTCTCGATAATGTGCCATGGGATCAGGCGTTGGATCTGGTGCTTAAAACTAAAGGGCTCGATAAGCGTCAGATTGGTAACGTGCTGATGGTGGCGCCTGCTGCGGAAATTGCCGAGCGTGAGCGCCAGGAGCTTGAAACCAAGCGCCAGTTGGAAGAGCTTGCTCCGTTAAGAACCGAATACATCCGTGTTCGCTACGCGAATGCCAAAGAACTTTTTGAATTATTTAAAGGTAAGCGCGATTCTGGTAGTGGTAGGGATTTTCGTGGCGGCTCAAGTGGCGCAGACGACAGAAACTCAACCGGCTCACTACTCTCAGAGCGCGGCCGAGCCATTGTTGATGAGCGCACCAATTCAATTATCTTGACCGATACCGAAGAAAAAATTACCGAATTCAAAAAGGTAATTGCTGAGGTGGATATACCAATCCGCCAGGTTCAAATTGAAGCGCGAATCGTTATTGCCAATACAAATTTCCGGGAAGAAATGGGGATTCGCTGGGGCGGCGTGGCGCTGCACGGTACCGATAATGGTATGATTGGCGGTGTAACTGGTAATCAGCGGCAATTGGATAGTAATAACTTGGAGTATGGTTGGGAAACCGCGGACCGTAACAAGCCTGTGTTAAACCAAATTGAGTTGAGTAATGCCAATTTAGTGGATTTAGGGGTAGATAACCCGGCGGGTATGTTTACAGCTTTCCTGAATTCCAAGAGCTCTTTTTTAAGTTTGGAATTGTCGGCACTCGAAGATTCTGGCATTGCCGAGGTGGTATCGCAGCCTAAGGTGGTAACTGGCGATAAGCAAAAAGCCACTATCATGTCCGGTACCGAGATTCCCTACCAGGAGGCTTCTGCCAGTGGCGCGACTACCACATCGTTCAAAGAAGCGGTCTTGAAACTGGATGTAACACCACAAATTACGCCGGACAACCGCATTATCATGCAGTTGCTGGTGAGTAAAGACAGTGTGGGTCAGGTGACAAACGGCGTGCCTGCAATTGATGTAACGCAATTGGAAACCAAAGTGCTTGCGTCTGACGGTGAAACAGTTGTGCTTGGCGGTATTTTTGAAACAGAGCAGGTTAATGGTGTATCGAAGGTGCCATTTTTTGGTGACATTCCTTACATCGGTCGGGCCTTCCGCAAGAACATCTCCCGTGAAGACAAAACCGAGCTACTCATTTTCATCACTCCTCGCATTATGGCGGACAACGTTACTCAATGAGTCAGCCTGTTTTTCTTGTCGGCCCCATGGGGGCCGGCAAGACCACTATCGGTAAACAATTGGCCCAACAGCTGGGTTACCCTTTCAAAGATTCAGACCGCGAAATCGAAGAGCGCACCGGTGCAGATATCCCCTGGATATTTGATGTTGAAGGTGAGGCGGGTTTTCGTCAGCGCGAGGTTGCCGTTTTGGCAGATCTTGCCACCCAGGGCCAGCTGGTGATCGCCACTGGCGGTGGCATAGTGATGCGCGAAGAAAATCGTGAGTGTTTAAAGCGATCCGGTATCGTTTTTTACCTAACTGCCTCTATTGAGCAGCTGCTTGAACGCACCGCAAAAGACAAGCGTCGCCCGCTATTGCAGGTAGACGATCCAGAGGCGCGTGTGCGGGAGCTGTTGGCAATCAGGGATCCGCTGTACGCCGAAGTGGCAACACACGTAATCAATACCGAGAAACGCCCTCCGCGTCAGGTTGCGCAAGAAATGGCGGCTTTGGTGCGCAGCTAGCTCACAAGTTGTTTCTTGGCTGATCTGAGTTAACAAATCTGCTATGGTTGCGGTTTTTCTACAGCAACCATAGCCATGCAAACACTTACCGTATCTCTCGGCGATCGCAGCTACCCTATCTACATTGGCAAGGGGCTGCTCGCTGACGCGCAACTGCTTACCAATCACCTCAAGAGCGCACAGGCCTGTATCGTCACCAACGAGACCATCGCACCGCTTTATCTGTCACAGGTACAGGCGTCGCTTTCAGGTATGCACCTTTCGGTAGTGACTTTGCCAGACGGCGAATCACATAAGCATTGGCAAACCCTTAACACTGTTTTTGATCAGATGTTGGCAGATCGCCACAATCGCCGCACCACACTGGTGGCGCTCGGTGGTGGTGTGGTGGGTGATATGACAGGTTTTGCGGCAGCGTGTTACCAGCGGGGCGTTAACTTTATCCAGGTACCCACCACGCTGCTGTCCCAAGTAGACTCCTCCGTGGGCGGTAAAACCGGTATTAACCATCCCCTTGGCAAAAATATGGTGGGTGCCTTCCATCAGCCGGAAGCGGTTGTAATAGATACCGCGGTGTTGTCTACACTGCCACCGCGCGAAGTATCGGCGGGGCTTGCTGAGGTCATTAAGTACGGATTGCTAGGTGATGCCGATTTTTTGGCATGGCTTGAGGATAATATGGATGCACTACTGGCATTGGATGACCAAGCGCTGGCTTATGCAATTTTCAAATCCTGTGAAACCAAGGCCCGTATTGTTGCCGAAGATGAGCGAGAAGGCGGTGTCCGGGCGTTGTTAAACTTGGGGCATACGTTTGGTCATGCCATCGAGACGCAATTAGGTTATGGCCAGTGGCTGCACGGTGAGGCGGTGGCTGCGGGCATGGCCATTGCGGCAGAGGTTTCTGCAGCGCTCGGCTGGATTACTGACGCAGATGTAGCGCGCGTGCGCAATCTCTTGGTGCGTGCAGGCTTACCCGTGGACGCGCCGGCAGAGATGACAGTGGCGCAATTTATCACTCACATGAGTGTTGATAAAAAAGTACTCAGTAACCGCCTGCGCTTTGTATTACTTAAGTCGCTAGGGCAGGCTGTGGTCACAGAAGCGGTGCCCTTGGCCTTGCTTGAAAAAGTGCTCCAAGCCTCAATTGCGCGAGGGCTTGCTGCAAGCGGATAAAGGCGTTAGCCTGATTAAAAAAACGCCAAGGATGAAATCATGTGTGCAGCGCCACGGCAAGCCCAAGCAGCCATGTCTTCGCTTGATGATCATGTAGCTCAACCGCACCCAGGGCTACCAGAGGGCTTGGCAGATTATCAGCAGTTTTTTGATTTGGGCGAGCCGCCTTTTGATGAGGCCATAGACGCCTACTTTACTGCCCACGGGCGCCAGCAATTGCTCAGTCAAACACTGCATTTGCTGCACTTTTCTGAAACCCCTTCTTTTATTACCGGGCCACAGGGCTCGGGTAAATCTGCGTTTGTTCGTGAGGTGGTGCGCCAGCTCAGTGACCAAGATTACGTTTTTCACTTGTCTGCCCCACTTATTCGAGAGCCTGCCGATTTACTCTATGAGCTGGCAAGCGGTATTGGTTTGGCCGTGGAGGCCGGTGATGCGTTGCCTCATTTACAGGAAAAGCTCGCCGAGTGGGCGCAATTCAGTGAGGGTAGCCTGCAGGTTTTTGTGATCATTGACGACGCTGAAGCATTGAGCCGTGAGGTGATTGCCCATTTACTCACATTGACCACAGCGCCTGAGAATAATTGTTGGCACCTTTTGTGTGTGGGCTCTGCCGTGGCGCTGGAAAAGTTCGGGCGGCAGATTGAAATTGATCCTGCACAACAATTTGAATTGCCTGAGGTAAGCGCCATGTTTGTGGCTGACTACCTTGAATTCAGGTTGGCCGAGGCAGGCTACGATGGCCCGCCTATTTTTGATGAGGAAGATGAAACCCACATTTTTATAAGCGCTGCGGGCGATTTGAATCGCGTTCACGAAGCGGCTGAAATCAGCTTGCTGGAAAAGGCCAGCCGTGCAACGCCTGGCCCAAGCGGTTTGCCCCTTTGGCATTTGGGTGCTCTGGCGCTGCTGCTTGTTGTACTGGGGGTTGCTTGGTGGGGGCTGGAGTCGGGCGTGGATGACGCCGTTACCCGCCAACCTGTGGCGCTCGATACCGGCCCTCAAAGTACTGGTGGCGATTCGGCAAGCGACGCGGGTGAAGGCCCAAATAAAAACCAGCGCCCGAGCGGTGCAACCGCGGCTGTGGGCAGCCCCCCTGAAAATGTGGGCAGCACCCCCGAAGAGGCAGGCCAGGTATCGGCGCGCGGTAATGCGGGGGCAAGCCTGCAGGCGTCGTCAGGTGCCGGGCTGCAATCGCAAATGCCAAAGGGTCAATTGGCCGAGGCGAGTATGTCCTCGCCAGACGCATCCATTGCATCCTCAAGCGCGCCATCAGTTACAGCGGGCAGCAACGCGAATGAGCAAGCTGCAGGCGCGCCCGAGGCGGACCCGCTCATGTACACTGGCGGCTTGAAGCGCGCAGAAGCACCTGTTGAAAAACCTACCCAGCCAAGCAGACTCGCCGCGGCCCCTGTGGCTCGTGATTCAGGGTTCTCAGACGATGAGCTGCACTTGCTTGAACGCCAGCCAACGCGCTACACCTTACAAGTGCTTGCGGCGGCCTCCGAGGCCGGGGTGCAACGCTTTCTGGATGAGAATGCCGGCCTGCCTATGCGGGTTTATCGCACCGTTCGTGCCGGAGAGCCTTGGTATGTGGTGGTACTTGGGGATTACGCCAGCACCCAGCAAGCACGCGCAGCGATTCAGAAATTGCCCAAATCCCTGCAAAAAAGCGGCCCCTGGCCCCGTGATGTGGGATCTATCCAGCAGCAAATAAATAGCCGCAGTTAGTCTGAGCAATTATTTGCTGTTATTGCCCTTGGGGCTTTATGTTTATTGCTTGGCTGCCCTTGCGAAGTGGGGCTTGAGCGGGTAACATTCTGCGCCCATTTGCCCTCGAATCCGCAGAAACTGCTGCGCCCGGGAGTCGAATGGGATCTGGGGAACCTCTGTGCGATAAATAATAGAGGTGGCAACCGATCCGAAGAGATCGCACTAGCATAGCCACCTACGCTTTCAGCATCGCAGGCACACGTCATCTACGCGCATCGTTCGCTTGCGGGTTTACACCCGCGGTGGTTACTGCGCCCTGACGAAAGCAGCGGAGGTTCTATCGGAGCCGGCGACGTTCCTGAAGTGCGCGCCGAGCAAAAAATTCTCAACGATTGAAGGACTGTTTATGAGCACTGGCCTGTACCGGTTAGACGAGTTCAAAGACAACTGCGGCTTTGGCTTGATTGCGCACCTCAAAGGCGAAACCAGCCACCGGCTGTTAAGCACGGCCATTGAGGCGCTGACCTGTATGACCCATCGCGGCGGTATTGCTGCCGATGGCAAAACGGGCGACGGGTGCGGTTTGCTGCTGCAAAAGCCAGACAGCTTTTTGCGCGCTGTGGCCAAGCAGGCCTGTGCTGCCGAACTGTCTGCCGTTTACGGTGTGGGCGTACTTATGCTCAGCACCGATCCGGTTTTGGCACAGCAACAGCGCAATATTGTTGAAGAAGAGCTGACGGCGGTGGATCTGGATGTGGCCGGCTGGCGCCTGATGCCCACAGATAACGCCTGCCTTGGGCCCATTGCCCTTGAGTCTGTGCCTGCTTTTTACAACGTCTTTGTCAATAGCCCGGCTGAGCTGGGCGATGAGCAGTTAAGTGCCAAATTATTTGTGGCGCGCCGTAAAGTTGAAAAGCGCCTGGCAGATGACGAATCTTTTTATGTGGCAAGCTTAAGCTGCAAGGTCATGTCTTTTAAAGGCTTGATGATGCCCGTGGATTTACCACGCTTTTTCCTGGATTTAGCCGACGATCGGTTGGAAACCGCCATTTGCGTTTTCCACCAGCGCTTTTCCACCAACACCATGCCGCGCTGGCCTCTGGCCCAGCCGTTCCGTATGTTGGCCCACAACGGTGAAATCAACACCATCACGGCCAACCGCAACTGGAGTGTGGCGCGTACGCCCAAGTTTCAATCGCCGCTGTTGCCGGATCTTGCTGAAATTTCGCCACTGGTCAACCGCACTGGTTCCGATTCATCAAGCCTTGATAACATGCTGGAAGTGCTCTTGGCAGGCGGCATGGAATTGCACCGCGCCGTGCGCATGTTGGTGCCGCCAGCCTGGCAGAACGTCGAGCATATGGACCCGGATCTGCGCGCGTTTTATGAATACAACTCCATGCATATGGAGCCCTGGGATGGCCCCGCCGGGCTTGTGATTACCGATGGTCGATACGCCGTCTGCACGCTCGATCGCAACGGCCTGCGTCCGTCGCGCTACGTAATCACTAAAGACGATTTTATTACCGTGGCCTCAGAAGTGGGTGTACACGGCTATAAGCCTGAAGATGTCGTGGCCAAGGGGCGCCTTGGCCCGGGCCAGATGCTGTCTATCGATACCCAGGAAGGCAAGCTCTACTTCAGCGAAGATATCGACAACATGTTGAAGTCGGCGCAGCCCTATAAGCAGTGGCTATCCAAGCGCGCGACGCGTCTACGCGCCGATTACAATGGCCCGGCCATTGATAACCAATTCACCATGGATGAGTTCTTCCGTCATCAAAAGCTGTTTCAGGTGAGCTTTGAAGAGCGCGACCAGGTGATTCGCCCGCTGGCAGAAGGTGGTCAGGAAGCAGTGGGCTCTATGGGCGACGACACGCCCATGGCCGTGCTGTCTGAAAAAGAGCGCTGCCTGTACGATTTCTTCCGCCAGCAATTTGCGCAGGTTACCAACCCGCCAATCGACCCGCTGCGTGAATCCATCGTGATGTCTTTGGAAACCTGTTTAGGTGCAGAAAAATCTGTCTTTGAGCATGTGGAAGATCACGCAGACCGCCTGATACTTTCATCGCCGGTGCTCACCTGGGCCAAGTGCGATTACATTTTGAAATTTGATAAGCCCGGTTACCGGGTGCGCAAGTTCTCGCTCTACTATGATCCCGCGCAAAAAGATTTGCGCCAGGCGGTGGTCGATTTGTGTGATGAAGTGGAAGCTGCCGTGCGCGAGGGTGCGGTTATCGTTGTGCTTTCAGATCGCGATGTAGAGCCCGAGCTGCTGCCTATTCATGCGCTGCTGGCCACCGGTGCCGTGCATGCGCGCCTGGTGAATACCGGGTTGCGCTGTAATTCCAACATCATTGCAGATACCGCCACCGCGCGCGATTCTCACCAAATTGCCTGCCTGATTGGCTACGGTGCCACCGCCGTTCACCCCTATTTGAGTTACTCGGTTATCAACCACCTGATTCAAACCGGTGAGATGCTGGACGATGCCGCAACCGCGCAGAAGCGTTACGTTACTGCAATTTGTAAGGGGCTTTTGAAAATTCTTTCGAAGATGGGTATTTCTACCATTGCGTCTTACCGCGGTGCTTACCTGTTCGAAATTATCGGCTTGAACCGCGATGTGGTAGACCTGTGTTTCCCGGAGACGCCATCGCGTATTGCCGGTGCCGGGTTTGATGATTTGCAGTCTGATCAAGCCAAGCTTCTGGCCTATGCCAACAAGGCCCGCAAGCCCATCCAGCCGGGCGGCCTGTTGAAGTATATGCACGGCCAGGAATATCACGCCTTTAACCCGGATGTTGTGCAAACCCTGCAGCGCGCGGTGCAAACCGGCGACTACAGCGTATGGCGCGACTACGCGGGCCTTGTGAACGAGCGCCCAACGGCCACGCTGCGCGATTTGTTGAAAGTAAAAGAGGCACCCACACCTATTCCGCTCGATGAAGTGGAGCCTGTGTCTGCCATTGTGCGCCGCTTTGATTCGGCAGCTATGTCGCTCGGTGCGCTGTCACCCGAAGCGCACGAGGCGCTGGCCCAGGCCATGAACGCTTTGGGTGGTCGTTCCAACAGCGGTGAGGGCGGTGAAGATCCGGCTCGCCATGGCACCAACAAAACGTCCAAAATCAAGCAGGTGGCCTCTGGCCGTTTCGGCGTCACGCCGGAATACCTGGTCAATGGCGAGGTGCTGCAAATCAAAGTGGCCCAGGGTGCCAAGCCCGGTGAGGGCGGCCAGCTGCCGGGCGGCAAGGTGAATGCGTTGATTGCGCGCCTGCGTTACTCGGTGCCTGGCGTTACGCTGATTTCGCCGCCGCCGCATCATGATATTTATTCGATTGAAGATCTGGCGCAGCTGATTTACGACCTCAAGCAAGTCAATCCCGCGGCCTTGGTATCGGTGAAACTGGTGTCGCGCCCGGGTGTGGGCACCATTGCCGCGGGTGTGGCCAAGGCCTATGCCGATTTAATTACTATCTCGGGCTACGATGGCGGTACAGCAGCCAGCCCATTGACGTCAATTCGTTACGCCGGTTCACCCTGGGAGCTCGGCCTTTCAGAAACCCACCAGATGCTGCGTGCCAATAACCTGCGCGGCAAGGTGCGCGTGCAAACTGATGGCGGTTTGAAATCGGGCCTGGACGTTGTAAAGGCGGCCATGCTGGGTGCTGAAAGCTTTGGCTTTGGCACGGCACCCATGGTGGCTTTGGGTTGCAAGTATTTGCGTATTTGCCACCTCAATAACTGTGCAACGGGTGTGGCCACCCAGAACGCCAAGCTCCGCCGCGATCACTACATCGGCACTGTGGATATGGCGATGAACTTCTTTAAGTTTATGGCTGAGGAAACCCGCGAGTGGATGGCGCGTTTGGGCGTGCGTACATTTGATGAGCTGGTGGGGCGCGTGGATTTGCTGGAGCGGATCGAAGGGCGCACCAAGCGGCAGTCGCAGCTCGATTTAAGCCCCATCACCCATACCGATGCGTTCCTGGCAACCAAGCCGCAAACCTGCCAGCAAGAGCGCAACAAGCCCTTCGACGAGGGCCGCCTGGCAGAAACCATGGTGCAAGCCCTGCTGCCTGCCATCGAGAAAAAATCCGGCGGCGAGTATGCGTTTACCGTCACCAACTGCGACCGCTCCATTGGCGCGCGTATCAGTGGTGAGATTGCCAAGCGCCACGGCAACCTGGGCATGAACGATGCCCCTATCACCTTGAAATTGACCGGTGTTGCCGGCCAAAGTTTCGGTGTGTGGAACGCAGGTGGCCTGGAGATGATTCTGGAAGGCGATGCCAACGACTATGTGGGTAAAGGCATGGCTGGCGGCAAGCTGGTTGTGCGCCCGCCGCAGGGTTCTGGCTTTAAATCCCAGGAAACCTCCATCATTGGCAACACTTGTTTGTACGGCGCGACTGGCGGCAAATTGTTTGCTGCAGGTCAGGCCGGTGAACGCTTTGCCGTGCGCAACTCCGGCGCCCAGGCGGTTGTGGAAGGTGCGGGTGATCACTGCTGCGAATACATGACCGGCGGTGTGGTGGCCGTGCTTGGCAAGGTAGGTGTGAACTTCGGCGCCGGTATGACCGGTGGCTTTGCCTACGTGCTGGATTTGGAGCGCAGTTTCTCTGATCGTTACAATCGCGAGCTGGTTGAAATTACCCGCATCAACAACGAAGAATTGGAAGCGCATCAAACCCATTTGCAGCAAATTATTGAAGAATTTGTGGCTGAAACAGACAGCGAGTGGGGCAAATACCTGTTGGAGAATTTCTTCGATTTGGTCGGCAAGTTCTGGTTGGTTAAGCCCAAGGCCGCAAACCTTGAAGGCTTGTTAAAGCAAACTGTGGCGAGCCCACAATAACCACACAGAATTGAAGAGGAAGCATTATGTCAGCTCGATTAAATAATCATTTTCAGTTCGTGGATGTGGGCCGTCAGGATCCTGCGAAAAAAGCGCTGAAAACCCGCAAGACACAATTCGTAGAAATTTATCAGCCGTTCACCGAAGAAGAGGTGCAAAGCCAATCGCACCGCTGCCTGGAGTGCGGCAACCCTTACTGCGAGTGGAAGTGCCCGGTACACAACTTTATTCCCAACTGGTTGAAGTTGATCAGTGAAGGCAACATTTTTGAAGCAGCCGAGCTCAGCCATCAAACCAACTCGCTGCCGGAAGTGTGCGGGCGTGTGTGCCCGCAAGATCGCCTGTGCGAAGGTGCCTGTACCTTAAACGATGGCTTCGGGGCGGTAACCATTGGCAATGCCGAGAAATACATTACCGATACCGCGTTCGCCATGGGCTGGAAGCCCGACATGTCGAAAGTGGTATGGACCGACAAAAAAGTCGCCATCATCGGCGCCGGCCCCGCCGGTATCGGGTGTGCCGATATTCTGGTGCGCAATGGCGTGAAGCCTGTGGTGTTTGATCGCTACCCGGAAATTGGCGGGCTGCTCACCTTTGGCATTCCCGAGTTCAAGTTGGAAAAATCCGTATTGAGCCGCCGCCGTGAAATCTTTACCGAAATGGGTGTGGAGTTCCGCCTGAACACCGAGATCGGCAAAGACATTTCCATGGATGAATTGCTGCAAGAATACGATGCGGTATTCATGGGCATGGGTACCTACAAATACATGAAAGGTGGCTTCCCCGGTGAGGATCTTGATGGCGTGTACGACGCGCTCCCGTTCCTAGTGGCCAACGTCAACCGCAACCTGGGCTTTGAGAAAGACCCGGCAGATTTCATCAGTGTGGAAGGCAAGCGCGTGGTAGTGCTTGGCGGTGGTGATACCGCCATGGATTGTAACCGCACCTCCATTCGCCAGCAGGCGGCCTCGGTAACCTGTGCCTACCGTCGCGACGAAGCCAACATGCCGGGCTCCAAGCGCGAAGTGGTGAATGCCAAGCAAGAGGGCGTGAAATTCCTGTTCAATCGCCAGCCCGTTGAAATTGTGGGCGATGGCAAAGTGGAAGGCGTGAAAGTGGTTACCACCAAGCTGGGCGAACCCGATGCCAATTGTCGTCGCCGGCCCGAGGTAGTGGCAGGCTCTGAGGAAATTATTCCCGCCGATACTGTACTTGTGGCCTTTGGCTTCCAGCCAAGCCCCGCGCCCTGGTTTGAAACCCACGGCATTAGCGTGAACAGCTGGGGCGGTGTTGAAGCCAAAGAGCATCAAACCTACAAGTTCCAAACATCCAACCCCAAGGTGTTTGCCGGTGGCGACATGGTGCGTGGTTCAGACCTGGTGGTTACCGCCATTTGGGAGGGCCGCGAAGCCGCCCAGGGGATTCTGGATTACCTGGACGTCTAACCTCCAGCAGCAACACCCTAAGGGCCCAGACCGGGCCCTTTGTCATTTCTGGGCGGAGGCTTGTGGCTTGCGTCTGTACGCCTTGCAGGCCACGCCGTACAATGCGCGCATCTGATATAAAGTGAATGCTATGACTGAATTGAAGAATGACCGCTTTTTGCGGGCGCTGATGCGCGAACCGGTTGATGTCACCCCCGTCTGGATGATGCGCCAGGCAGGGCGCTACCTGCCCGAATACCGCGCCAGCCGCGCGCGCGCCGGCGACTTCATGGGCCTGTGTACCAACCCTGAGGCCGCCTGTGAAGTCACGCTGCAGCCCTTGGAGCGCTATCCACTGGATGCCGCCATTCTGTTTTCAGATATTCTCACTATCCCCGATGCCATGGGCCTGGGCCTCTACTTTGAAACCGGCGAAGGCCCGCGCTTTAAAAAGCCCGTGCGCACCGAGGCTGAGGTCAACGCCCTGAAGGTGATAGACCCACACCAGGACTTGCCCTATGTGGTAGATGCAGTGAGCACCATCCGCCGCGAGCTCAACGGCCGCGTGCCGCTCATCGGCTTCTCCGGCAGCCCCTGGACACTGGCCACCTACATGGTGGAGGGCGGCTCCAGCAAGGATTTCCGCCGTGCGAAAACCATGGCCTTCAACCAGCCTGAGGTAATGCACCAGCTGCTGACGGTGCTTGCGGACTCGGTTACAGCCTATCTCAACGCCCAGATTGAAGCCGGTGCCCAGGCCGTGCAAATTTTTGATACCTGGGGCGGCGCGCTGTCGCATGCGGCTTACCAAGAGTTCTCGCTGGCCTATATGCAGCGCATTGTTGCCGGCCTCATTCGCGAGCGTGAGGGGCGCAAGGTGCCGGTAATTCTGTTTACCAAGGGCGGCGGCCAGTGGCTTGAGCTGCTGGCAAATACCGGCGCAGACGCGCTGGGCCTGGATTGGACCACCGATATTGGCCAGGCGCGTGCCCGCGTAGGCTCGCAGGTGGCGCTGCAAGGCAATATGGACCCAACCATGCTCTACGCAAGCCCTGAGCGTATTCGCGCCGAGGTGGGCCAAATACTTGGGTCTTACGGGGCGGGCAGTGGCCACGTTTTCAACCTTGGCCACGGTATCACCCCGGAAGTGGATCCGGCCCATGCGGGGGCATTTATCAACGCCGTGCACGAGTTGTCGGCGGTCTACCACGAGTAATTGTTAAGAGTGTGACCCCCTTCGTGAGGCAAAATTCGCCAAACGCAGTGGAAAGACGCTAAAATCGTCTATTAAGTCAAATGGTTAGAGCCGCTTTCTCTGGTAGGACTTGAATTCCAGCGCAGGCATTGCAGCCTGCGCGCGCAAACGCGCAGCCCGGCAGAGTGATTGGCACATAGCGACGAGGAAGTTGCCTTGGCGATAAAGCAGTTAAAAGTGGATGTAAATGAGCTGACTCCCGGCATGTTCGTGTCGGGCCTGGATCGCCCATGGTCGCAAACCCCCTTTCCCTTGCAGGGCTTCTACATCCGCGAGATGGAAGAAATCAAGCAGCTGAAAGCCCATTGCCGGCACGTATACATTGATGTAGCCAAGGGTAAGGGCCCGGTTGCCGCCAAGCTTAAAACCTTGAAGCCAGGTGTATCCCAACCTGCCGGCCCGCGCACAGCCAAAGGCTCCAGCGCCAACATTCCCGTGGCGCCGCTTAAAATCAAGCGCAATGTCTACCAGCAAAAATCGCAACTGAAAAAAGAAGTGGCGGTGGCCAAGGAATTGCACCAGCAGGTGCACTCGGCCATGGGGCAGGTGCTGGGCCAGCTGGAAAAGGGCCGCGAAATTTCCGTCAAGGATACCAAGCGTGCCGCCAGCCAGATGGTAGATTCAGTAATCAGAAACCCCGATGCCTTCTCTTGGCTTGCGCGCGTGCGCGAGGTGGATGAGCACACCTACACCCACGCCATGCGCTCGGCGGTGTGGGGTATTTTATTTGGTCGCCACATCGGCCTTGGCAAAACCGACCTAGACACCCTGGCACTCGGTATTTTGTTTAAGGATGTGGGCAAAACCAAAATTGAGAAATCGCTCATTGCCAAAAAGCAGCGCACGCCCGAGGAAGAGCTGCAATACGAAAAATTTGTATTGCACGGCTGCGATATCTTGCGCCAGATGCCGGGCATAGAACCGCGCGTGATTGCGGTGGTAAAAACCCACTGCGAGCGGCTAAACGGCAGCGGCTTCCCGCAGCATTTGCGCGGCGACAAAATCCCCATGCTGGGCAAGATTGCCGGTATTGTGACCTTCTACGACGACACCACTAACCCTCGTGGCGAGGCCTACCCGCTGGCGCCATCGAAGGCTGTGGCCAAACTGTATGAGCTGCGCGATATCCAGTTTCAGGAAGAGCTGGTGGTGGAGTTTATTCGCGCCATCGGCCTCTACCCAACGGGCACCTTGGTGGAGCTTTCCACAGGCGAAGTGGGCGTGGTGGTTGAGCAAAATTTCGAGCGCAGGCTGAAGCCCAAAGTAATGCTGGTGCTGGATGCCTGCAAGCATCACATGCGCAAACCTTTATTGCTGGATTTAGCCGAAGATGACAGGCAGAAGCAGGCGTTGATCGATTCCGGCAAAAAGCGCTTGTCTGAAATTGAAAAAATTGAAATCGCACAGGACTTGGAGCCCGGCAGTTACGATATTGATATCGCAACCATTCGCGATGAATACCTGTTTAAGCCTGAAAAAAAGGGCTGGCTTTCTGGCCTGTTCGGCAAATAAGCCGTTAGCCGTTTGTCTAAAGTTGAATAAAAAACGCCTGCATTAGCAGGCGTTTTTTATGGGCGAGGGTGCAAGATCTAGCGCTTTAGCTCGCCGAGTTTGGTGCCCATTACCGTGGGGGTGCCAGCGCGGTAATGCGCCTCCCACTCCATCACGCCCGGGCCAAAAACCACAATGGCGGTGCTGCCCAGTTTAAAGCGGCCCATCTCTGCACCTTTTTCAAGGCTAACGGTTTGGGCGGTGTTGTATTGGGTGCGCTTGATGGTGCGGCGGTAAGGCGTAACCTGGCCTGCCCACACAGTTTCAATGGCGGCCACAATCATCGCGCCCACCAGCACCAGCGCCATGGGGCCGGCTTCTGTTTCAAAAAAGCACACCAGCCGCTCGTTGCGCGCAAATAAGCGCGGCACTTCATCGGCGGTTGCCTCGTTCACGGAAAATAAATCGCCCGGCACGTAAACCATTTCGGTGAGCGTGCCGCCAAGGGGCATGTGCACGCGGTGATAATCTTTGGGTGAAAGATACACAGTGGCAAATTTGCCGCCCATAAACGGCTGGGCTGCTGAGGGGTCGCCACCGAGTAGTTCGGTCAGGCTGTAATCCTGGCCTTTGGCCTGAAATACCCGCCCCAGTTCAATATCGCCCAGCTGTGAAATGGCACCATCGGTCGGGCTTACAATGCTGTTGGCATCGGTATCAATGGGGCGTGCGCCGGGCTTGAGTGCACGGGTAAAAAAATCGTTAAAACAGGCGTAGCGGGTTGGATCTTCTTCCAGGGCTTCGCTCATGTTGACGTCGTAGCGATCCACAAACCAGCGGGTGAAGGGGTCTTTAATCCAGCTGATGTGGGTTTCGGCCAGCCAGCCTGCGGCACGCGAAAGCGCGTGCTGGGGAACGAGGTATTGCAGGCTGGCAAAAAGTTTCGGATTCATGTGGGGTGTCCGTGTGGTGGTTATTGTTCAACGGGCGTTGACGGGTGGTTGCCCCATTCGCTCCAGGATCCATCGTAGGCGCGAATGGAAAGGCCCAGACTTTTGCCTACCAGGTAGGTAAAGCCCGAGCGGTGATGGGTTTGGCAGTGGGTCACAATGTCTTTGCCGCGCGCAATGCCAAGGCTTGCCAAAAACTGTTTGGCATCGGGGCGAATGCGCAGCTGTTTTTGTTGGTCCATGAGCTGCGTCCATTCGCAGTTAATGGCGCCGGGAATGTGGCCGCCTTTTTGGGCGAATACTTTTTCGCCACGAAATTCTGCGGGGCTGCGGGCATCCCACACCAGGAAGTTGCTATCGCCAAGGCGCGCTTCAATTTCTTCAAGGCTTGCGGTAAAAGATTTCGGGTGCAGGTGCAGCTTGGGCGTTGTAGGCGCAACTTGTGTGGCCTCTGTTGACAGTGGCAAGCCCTCGGCCTTCCAGGCCAGCAGGCCGCCGTTTAAGTAGGAATATTTTTGATGGCCAATCACATCCAATAGCCAAATAAAGCGGCCAGCCCAGCCCCCGCCCTCGTCGTCGTACACCACAAAGTGGGTGTCGGGCGTGAAGCCTAACCGCCCGAACAGGGCCGTTAAGTGGGCGGCATCGGGCAGTTTACCCACCGCAGGAGGCGCGCTTGCCATAATCGATTGCGGTGTGGCGCTCAACGCACCCGGGATGTGGCCTTGGGCGTAAGACTGCTCGTTGCATAAATCCACCAAGCACAGGGCGGGGTTTTGCAGTTTTGCGCTCAGATCTGCAGGTTCGATAATCAATGGCAGCATCACAGGATTCCCGACTGGTTAAAGGCGACATTGTAATGCAATAGGCCCGGCACACCAGCCTTTGGTGTTAGCTGGCGGTGCGACGCTGTACGTTGCGGGCAAGGCGGGCGATGGATTTCTGTGCAGCCTGGGCCAGCCGTTTGCACGCTGCCAGCCTGGGTGGCGTGAGGTCGGCCTCGCTGGCGAATAAAATTGCCACGGGCTTGGCGCCCAAAAACAGCGAGATAAAAAGCGCATCCCGTTCCCCAAGTGAGTCTGCCAGCGGGTCAGGCAGCTGGCGTAGCATGGGTGCGCGGTTGTCGGCGTTAACCAGCAGTGCTGCGGGCTTTTCCAAAAGTTTCGCCAGCAGGCCGTTGGCGGGCAGGTGTTGGGGTAGCGAATTGTGTTGGTCGAAGCTGCATTTTAATTGCCATTGCCCGCTTTGGGTGCGCACCAGTAAACCGCCTTGTTGCATGCCTATGCCGTCGGCCAATGTGCTGGCAAGCAGGGTAAAAATATCATTCAGGCTCGCCAAAGCCTCTGCGCCCTCGGTTAAGTGCTGCAGGGCGTTGCGCACCCGTGTTGCGTTGTGAAAACGATTGTCTAGCAGGCGCGAGGTATCGGCGCTGCTGTTGCCTGTATTGGCCTTGGCTTCGGGTTTGATCTGTGGCTTGGCAACCGTTTGTGCTTGCTGGGGCCTGGGCAGTGAGTAAACCGGTTGCTGGGCAAAGCGCGGCCATTGGCAAACTAGCCGGCGCGCCGGGTGGCTGGCAGTTATTTGTGCGTGAATAACCGGCAAATTGGCCGCACATGTGTGCAGGGTGCGGGTAACCACCGAGGGCTCGCAGTGCAGCAGTGTGGCCAGCCATTGCTGCGCGCGCAGGCAGCGGTTTTGGCCGGGCGCCTCGGCAAAGCTGCGTGTAAGCCCGGCGATTAAGCCTAAAAAAACTGCCGGCCGATGTTGTGAGTCGGCGCCACGCTGTTGGCGGCTGGTGCGCGCGAGGTTGCGCAGTTGGTGCCGGTAGCTGGCAGGGTGCAGCGCCAGTGCTTCACGCAGCCGCAGCGGCAGCGGCTGTTGGCGCAGGGCTGCGTTTAGCCAGGGCTCAAGTGCGGTGCCAAACACCAGTGCCTGCGCTTTGGCGGGGCCTATGTGCGGGTTCAGGCTCAACCCGTCACATACGGCTTTTTCTTCCGGCGCCTGATGCCAGAGCAGCCATTGATCCAGCTGACTGAACAGGGCTGCAAAATACAGCTCGCCGGGCACAAGGCCTGCGCGCGCAAGCGGTAATTGCTGCACCAGGGCTGCGCGCAGCAGGGCTTGCTGCAGTTGGCGCCAGTAGGCGGGCAGTGGCCCTTCGGCCACGGGCAGGCTGTTTAGAATTTGCGTAACCTGCGGGAAGCCTAGCAGGCTCACCAGGTGGCTGAGCCCGTGCAACTCATTGCCCGATGCCTGCAACAACCGGTTGGCGCGCAAGAAAAAGTGCAGGCAGGCGGCTGGGTCCTGGGCGATGGCTTGGCCTACCTGTGCCGCGCTGCTGTTGGGTTTGGCCAGCGCGCGCTGAATACGCTCAAAGCTCCCCGGCAGCAGGGTAAGGCCTGCCAGCGACAGGTTTTTATGCCAGTGGGCAGCGCCTTTGGGGGCGCCGAGTTTGATGGGCTTGGGGCTGCTTCGCGTCATGCTCCAAGCATAGTCGAGCCCGCTCAGCCGTGCGGGTGTTCCAGGCTTGCAAGAATCATGTTGCAGCTGTCAAAGCGCGATTCGCTGATGCGCCCGTCTTGCACTGCCTGGCGCAGTGCGCAACCCGGCTCGCTTTGGTGTTTGCAGTCGCGAAATTTACAGTGCCCCAAAAAGGGCCGGAATTCGATAAACCCTTGCAGTACGTCATCTGGCTCCATGTGCCACAGGCCAAACTCGCGAATGCCGGGCGAGTCTATCAGGTGCCCGCCCGAGGGGAAGTGATACAGGTGTGCGGTGGTGGTGGTGTGGGTGCCTTTTTGGGTGGCCTCGGATAAGCCGCCCACGCGGATATCGTAACCGGGCAAGAGGCTATTGATGAGCGACGATTTGCCCACGCCCGATTGCCCCACAAACACGCTGGTGTAGTGGGCCAGATAGCGGGTGAGCTGGCTGATGTTTTCGCCGGTTTCGGTAGACACCCGCAGGCAGTCGTACCCCAATGAGGTGTAGCGCTCGGCCAGCCAATCCATCTTGGTGCGATTGCCCGCATCAATGCGATCGGATTTGTTGAACAGAATCAGCGGCGTAATTTCAAGTGATTCTGTGGCCACCAGGTAGCGATCAATCAAATTGGCGTGCGGCTCTGGGTAGGGCGCGGCCACAATGATTACCCGGTCGATGTTGGCGGCGATGGTTTTTAAATCGCCGTAAGGGTCTGGCCGTTGCAGTTGGGAGTGACGCGGCTGCACCGCCACAATCACGCCGGCATCTTTGCCGCGCCGCCATACCACTTTATCGCCGGTAACCAAAGAGCCCAGGTTGGCGCGAAAGTGGCAGCTCACCACCTCGCCTTGGGCAGAGCCCGCATCTTCTTCGCGCTCGATAGATTCTACCTCAACGCGCTTGCCATAGTGCGCCACCACCAGGCCAAACTCTTCAGGCCCCAGGCTGTCGTCTTGCAATTGTTGTTCGGTGCGGGCATCGCGCTTGCTGGCGCGCTCACTGCGTTCTTTTTGGATCTTCTCTATTCGCCAGGCTTGTCGGCGATTGAGCTTGCGCTTACTCATGGGGCAGGATCATTATGCGGGCGCCTCTGGGTGTGCCTTGCTAAACTGTGGGGCACATTGTAAAACGTGCGCCTTCAAAAAAATACGAGCATATCCCATGAGCCAAATTGCCGACGACAACCTGATCTGGATTGACCTGGAAATGACCGGGCTTGAACCCGATTCTGATGTAATCATCGAGATTGCCACAATCGTGACCGATGCCCAGCTGAACATTCTGGCAGAAGGGCCGGTGTTTGCCATTTCCCAGCCCAAATCGGTGATGGATGGTATGGACGAGTGGAACACCAACCAGCACGGCAAATCGGGCCTTACCCAGCGGGTGTTGTCTTCCGATGTGAGTGCCGCCGACGCCGAGGCCGCCACCATTGCCTTCCTGGAGCAGTGGGTGCCCAAGGGCAAGTCGCCCATGTGTGGCAATTCCATCTGTCAGGATCGTCGCTTTCTGGTGCGCGGCATGCCGGCGCTTGAGCGCTACTTCCACTATCGCAACCTGGATGTAAGCACCCTCAAGGAACTGGCCCGTCGCTGGGCGCCAGAGGTATTGGCGGGCGTTAAGAAAACCAGCAGCCACCTGGCCATGGACGACATCAAAGACTCCATTGCCGAATTGCAGCACTACCGCAAAGAGTTCATCAAGGCCTGATTGCCGGGCCTGCACTGGCAGGCCTTTACCTGCGCAGCGGCCTGTAGCGCGGGCGTTTTACGCGGTTTTTTCACCCAGTTTATGCAGGCAAGGTGTGCTACCAGGCCCGCTCGCTATTGCGAATTTTGCGCTTGCGCTTTTTTGTGGGGTTGCGCTGTTGGGCCAGCGCCCAGTCGATGTGCTCTTGCACCATGGCCGTTGCCTGTGGCCGTACGCGCTCGAGCACCTGAATAACTGCATCACTTTTTGGCGCGTTGCCAAGGCCAATGGCCAGGTTGCGCTGCCAGTTTTCAAAGCCCGTGCGGCGCAGGGGTGAGCCTGCCGTGCGATCCAAAAACTCTTGTTCACGCCACTGAAACAGCTCCACCAGTTTGGTGTTATCGAGCTTGTGGCGCGGTAAAAAGTCGATTTCCCGGGTGTAGTGCGCGTACTTGTTCCAGGGGCAGATGGCCTGGCAGTCGTCGCAGCCAAATACGCGGTTGCCTATGGGCTCGCGAAACTCTTCGGGAATGGCGCCTTTGTGTTCGATGGTGAGGTAGGAAATGCAGCGCCCGGCATCTAGCTCATAGGGCCGCGGGAAGGCATCTGTGGGGCAGACTTTCAGGCAGGCGGTGCACTCGCCGCACTCGTCGGCCTGGGGTTGTTGGTCGATTGGCAGTGGCAGTGCCGAGAGAATCTCACCCAGGAAAAACCAGCTGCCCGCTTCGCGGTTAATCACCAGCGTGTGTTTGCCCTGCCAGCCCAGGCCCGCCTTGGCGGCCAGGGGCTTTTCCGCCACCGGGGCGCTGTCTACAAAGGCGCGATGTTGAAAGCCCGCCGGCAGCGCAAGGCCCAGTTCTTCGGCCCGGGTTTCAATGTACTTGGCCAGTTGGCTCAGGCGTTTGCGAATTAATTTGTGGTAGTCGCGCCCGAGTGCGTAGCGCGACACATAGGCGCTTTCACCGTCTTTTAAAGCGGCAATGAGTTGGGTGTCGGCGGGTAAATAATTCATGCGCAGGCTGATTACCCGCACGGTGCCCGGCAGTAGCTCCTGCGGGCGGGTGCGCATATTGCCGTGCTCGCCCATCCACTGCATACCTGCCTGATAGCCCTTGGCCAGCCACTGGCTAAGTTGTGCCTCGCTGGCGGTGAGATCGGTATCGGTGATGCCGATCTGCTGAAAGCCCAACTGCTGGCCGCGGGTTTTGAGGTCGGCAGCTAACTGGGCCAACGCTGTGTGATCGGTTTCTGCCATTGTTCGTGTGCTGTGTATGCCTTTTCCGTATAATTCTGACAGATTTTTCACCTGCACGAGATAACGCATGTCTGCCGCCTTGCCATTGGAACTCTACAGCGCCGCTTCGGTGCGCGCACTGGATCAATACCTGATTGAACAACAAGGCCTCAGTGCCGAGCTGTTAATGAAGCGCGCTGGCCGCTTCGCCTTTGAGCAAATCCTGCAGGCCTGGCCACAGGCACGCCGCATGGTGGTGGTGTGCGGCGCGGGCAATAACGCAGGCGATGGCTATGTGGTGGCGGCCTTGGCGCAGGCGCGCAACTGGGCGGTGGAGCTGCGCTGGCTTGCCAAGCCCGAAGATCTCAGCGGTGCCGCCAGTGCTGCTTGGCAGTATGCCCAGCAAGAGGGCGTGAGCGCAAAAGCCTTCGATAAAACCGAAAGCCTGCCCGCCGATGTGCTGGTGGATGGCCTGCTAGGCACAGGCCTGAATAAACCCGTTGAAGGCCTTTACGCCGATGCCATTGACTGGCTTAACCACCAAAAGCGCCGCCAGCAGGCCAAGGTGTTGGCACTGGATGTGCCCTCGGGGCTGAATGTAGACACCGGCAGTGCAACCAAGGTGGTGCTTGCCGATCTCACCGCCACCTTCGTGGGCTTGAAATTTGGCCTGTTCACAGGCGCGGGGCGCAGTGCAGCGGGGCGCGTGGTGTTTTCCGATCTCGGCGGCGATACGCGCGAGGCCAGTGTGCCAGTCGCCGCCTACCGGGCCGATTATCCGGTGCTCTTGAGCAAACTTTCACCGCGCCCGCTCGATAGCCACAAGGGCCGCTTTGGCCACCTGGCTGTGGTGGGGGGTGATAACGGCATGAGTGGCGCAGCCCTGATTGCCGCCGAGGCAGGCCTGCGCGCAGGCAGCGGTATGGTGAGCCTGGTGAGCCGGTCGCTCACCGCGCAAATCGCGCTAACCCGCCAGCCGGAGTTGATGGCCTTGGGCGTAGATGCCGGCATTGATGCCCAGGCCAAGCTCGCCACTGCTACCTCGCTGGTCGTGGGGCCGGGGCTTGGCCAGCAGGCCTGGGGTGAGCAATTGCTCGCCCAAAGCCTGGCGGCAAACTTGCCCTGCTGCATAGATGCCGACGGCCTGAATTTACTCGCCAAGCTAGCCGCTCCCCAATTGCCCCCGCAGGTTGTGCTCACGCCGCATCCGGCCGAGGCTGCGCGCCTGCTCAGGCAAACTACCCAAGAGGTGCAAGCCGACCGGGCAGCTGCGGCGCGCGCCTTGGTGCAGGCCACCGGTGCGGTGGTGGTACTCAAGGGTGCCGGTACGCTGGTGGCCTACCGCGCAGGCGGTGATACCCGGCTCACGTTGATTGATGCCGGCAATCCCGGCATGGCCAGCGGTGGCATGGGTGATTGCCTGGCGGGCGTAATTGGCGCGCTGCTGGCACAGGGCCTTGAGGCCCAGGAGGCTGCACAATTGGGTGCGCTGGTGCACGCCATGGCCGGTGATCAGCAGGCCGAGGCCGACGGCCAGCGGGGCCTGTTGGCCACTGATTTACTACCCGCGGTGCGTTGGTTGTTGAACGGGCTCTAACACATGAACGAGTTGCGATTAAGCGCCCACGGCGAGGCGGAGATGGTGGCCCTGGGCGAGCGGCTGGGTAGGCTACTGCCTGCGGGTGTGATTTTTCTTGAAGGTGATCTGGGGGCCGGTAAAACCACGTTAACGCGCGGATTACTGCACGCGTTTGGCCATTCAGGTGCCGTTAAGAGCCCCACCTATACCCTGGTTGAGCCTTATCAATTGGGAGATGCACAGGTGTTTCACTTCGATCTCTACCGCCTGGGTGATCCGGAGGAGCTGGAGTACATGGGAATCCGTGATTATTTTGATGCCCAGAGCCTGTGCATTGTGGAGTGGCCCATGCGCGGTGAGGGTTTTTTGCCTCAGCCGGACTGGCGGGTTAAAGTCACGCCATTACTGCTTGCCGGGCAAGCACCGGGCCGCACACTGGCTGTGTCGGCTCACACAGAGCGCGGCCGGCAAGCGCTACAATTGCTACAAAACACTGGGAGTTAGGGCCGCTGATGCTGCGACCTATAGTGACATTGCTGGGCCTGTGCCTAAGCCTCTGTGCGCAAACGCTGGCCGCCACCACCATTGATGGCGCGCGGCTTTGGCGCGCCCCCGATCACACCAGGCTGGTGTTCGATTTAAGTGGCCCGGTAGATCACAGCATCTTCTCCTTAAGCGGGCCCGACCGCTTGGTGGTAGACATCCAATCGGTGAAGCTCAAAACCAATCTGGCGGATTTACCGCTGGAAAATACCCCCATTCGCACCCTGCGAACCGCGCCTCGCAACGCCGACGATTTGCGCATCGTGCTGGATTTATCGGCCGCGGTGAAACCGCGCAGCCTGGTGCTGAAAAAGTTTGGCGACAAGGCCGACCGTCTGGTGATCGATCTCTACGATACCGACATCAAGGTTGAGAAAACCGTGGTGGCCTCGGTGCCCTCCAGCAAGCGCGATATCGTCATCGCCATTGATGCCGGCCACGGCGGCGAAGACCCGGGCGCCCTTGGCCCCAACCGGTTGCGTGAAAAAGACGTGGTGCTGGCTATTGCCCGCGATTTGAAAAAGCTGGTGGATGCCGAGCCCGGCTACCGCGCCTTCATGACCCGCACGGGTGACTACTATGTGTTGCACGCCAAGCGCCGGAACCTGGCCCGTGCCGAGCGCGCCGATTTGTTTGTGTCGATTCACGCCGATGCCTTTACCAACCCCAAAGCACGCGGTGCGTCGGTATTTGCGCTGTCGCAGCGTGGCGCCACCTCTGAAATGGCGCGCTTTCTGGCCCAGCGTGAAAACGAGGCAGATTTGTTCGGCGGTGAGGGCACCATTTTGGAGGGCCGCGATGAAATGCTGGCCTCGGTGCTGGTGGATTTGTCCATGACCTCCACCCTCAGCCAGAGCTTGCAAGTGGGCGATAAAGTTATCCAGTCCATGAAAAAAATGGCGCATATGCACAAGCACCACGTAGAGCAGGCCAACTTTCTGGTGTTGAAGGCCCCCGATGTGCCCTCTATTTTGGTGGAAACGGGTTTTATCTCGAACCCCCAAGAGGCGCGCAAGCTCGCCACCAGCAGCTACCGCCAGCAAATGGCCAACGCCATTTTTGGCGGCATTAAAAATTATTTTTACGAAACCCCACCGTCGGATTCCTACATCGCCTGGCGCAAAAAAGGCGGCCGAGATGAAGCGCCCGGGCGTAAGGAATATGTAATCGCCAGGGGTGATACCCTCACTGCCATTGCAAGGCGCCACAATGTATCGGTTGATGAATTGCGCCGCGCCAACAATCTGAATGGCTCAACCATTATGATTGGCCAGAAAATCCAAATCCCCACTTCCTGACCTGTGTTGTTTTAATGACCTCTATCATCAAGTTATTGTCGCCCCGCCTTGCCAACCAGATTGCTGCCGGTGAGGTGGTAGAGCGGCCGGCATCGGTGATTAAAGAGCTGTTGGAAAACAGCATTGATGCCGGTGCCACACGGCTTGATGTGGAGGCCGAAGAAGGCGGCGTGAAACTCATGCGCGTGCGCGACAATGGCCGGGGCATCAGCCGTGAGGATTTGCCCCTGGCACTTAGCCGGCACGCCACCAGTAAAATTTACGAGCTTGATGATCTTGAGGCGGTGGGCACCCTAGGTTTTCGCGGTGAGGCGCTGGCATCTATCAGCTCGGTGTCGCGCCTGTTGATTACCGCCAACCCCACCGATGATGTCTCCCAAGGCTGGAGCGCGCGCTCGGAAGGGCGCGACATGGAAACAGAGCTCATGCCCGCGCCGCACCCGCGCGGCACCAGTGTAGAAGTGCGCGATTTATTTTTTAATACGCCTGCCCGACGCAAATTCTTGCGCACCGAAAAAACCGAATTTAATCGCCTTGAAGATGTGGTCAAGCGATTGGCGCTGTCGCATTTTGAAGTGGCCTTCAGCCTTACCCACAATGGCCGTGCCTTGCACCAGTGGCGCGCGGCGGGTTCACGCATTGAATGCGAGCGCCGCGTGGGGCAGATCTGCGGTACAGCCTTTATGGAAAATGCCCTCTACGTAGAAGTAGAGCGTGCAGGCCTCAAACTTTGGGGGTGGGTGGCGTTGCCTGCGTTTTCACGCTCCCAGGCAGACTTGCAGCATTTTTATGTGAACGGCCGCGCCATCAAAGACAAACTGGTGACCCACGCGGTGCGTCAGGCCTACCAGGATGTGCTGTTTCACGGCCGCCACCCGGCCTATGTGTTGTACCTGGAGCTGGATCCGGCCACAGTGGATGTAAACGTGCACCCCACCAAGCACGAAGTGCGCTTTCGCGATTCGCGCCTGGTACACGATTTTCTGTTCCGCACGCTGCACCACGCCCTTGCCGATGTGCGCCCGCAGGATCAACTGGCAAAGCCCGGGCAAGAGCCGCAGGTCACAGGCCCTGTGGCCGGTGAGTTTGGCCCCCAGTCAAGCTTGGGGCTGGCGGTGCCTAGCTCGCGCATACAGCCCTCGCCGGGCGCGCAAAGTTTTAGCAGAGGCCAAGTGGGCGAGCAGATGCACCACTATGGCGCGCTGCATCAAAACCAGAATTTACAACCCAGCCCTTGGCAAGGCGGCCAGAGCGCGGGCAGTGGTGTAACCGGTGCGCATGCGTGGCCTGCTGGTGGGTCTGAAGATGAAATGCCTCCGCTCGGTTTTGCCATCGCCCAGCTTAAAGGCGTGTATATTTTGGCGGAAAACGCCCAGGGCCTGGTGGTGGTGGATGCCCATGCCGCCCACGAGCGCATTACCTACGAGCGCATGAAAGCCGCCTTTGATGGCGAGGGGTTGAAAGCCCAGCCACTGCTGGTGCCGGAATCCATCCCGGTGAGTGAAAAAGAGGCGGGCCTTGCCGAAACCCACAGCGCACTGTTTGATTCGCTCGGTTTTGGCGTAGAGCGCGCCGGGCCTGAAACACTCCTGATTCGCCAGATTCCGGTGATTTTGGGGCAGGCCAAGGTGGAGCAATTGGTGCGCGATGTGTTATCTGATTTGGCAGAACACGGCACCAGCGATCGCATTCGCGAACATATCAACGAGCTACTTTCCACCATGGCCTGTCACGGCTCAGTGCGCGCCAATCGCAAGCTCTCCATTCCAGAGATGAATGCCCTGCTGCGCGACATGGAAGCCACCGAGCGCTCGGGCCAGTGCAACCACGGCAGACCCACCTGGTTTTTACAAAGTATGGATGCGCTCGACAAAATGTTTTTGCGGGGCCAATGATGCGCCCGCGCGTGATTTTCCTCATGGGCCCCACGGCCTCGGGCAAAACCGATCTGGCCATTGCCCTGCAGAACCACTTGCCCGTTGAGCTGATCAGTGTTGATTCGGCACTGGTGTACCGCGGGCTGGATATCGGCTCGGCCAAACCCAGTGCCGAAGAACAAGCGCTGGCACCGCACCGGCTTATCGATATCTGCGACCCGGCCGAGCCCTACAACGCCGGCCAGTTTGTGCAAGACGCGCTGGCCGCCATCGACGAGATTCACGCAGCCGGCAAGATCCCACTGCTGGTAGGTGGCACCATGCTGTATTTCAAAGCGCTGCTCGATGGCCTGGCCGACATGCCTGCCACGCCACCTTCGGTGCGCGCTGAGGTTGAGCGCGAGGCGGCCGAAAAGGGCTGGGCGGCCATGCATGCAGAGCTTGCCCGCATAGACCCGCAAACAGCCGCCGACCTACACCCCAATCACTCCCAGCGCATTTCCCGTGCGCTTGAGGTGTACCGCAGTTGCGGCAAAACCATGTCACAGTTGCGCGCCCAGCAACAAGCCAACGCCGGCCCTGGCTTCACCGAGCGCTTTGACCTCACCCAGCTCGCCATTGCCCCGCGCGACAGGGGCGTGCTGCATGCGCGCATTGCCGAGCGCTTTGAACGTATGCTGGCGGCAGGGTTTGATGCAGAAGTGCGCGGACTCATGCAGCGGGCGGATTTACACCCGGATTTACCCGCCATTCGGGCTGTGGGTTACCGGCAGATGTGGGCGCACTTGGCAGGCGAATACAGCCGGGCCGAAATGCTTGCCAAGGGGGTTGCGGCCAGTCGCCAACTGGCCAAGCGGCAGCTCACCTGGCTTCGAGGCTGGCCAAATCTCAATTGGGTCTATACTGACGATTCTTCCGGAAATGCGCTGCCACATAAAGAAATTGTGCGGCAGGCCTTGAACTGTCTGGGGGTTGCAACCATATAATGGGCAGTAGTGTGCCTGTTTTGGTGCATTTGTCAGTTATTTCGCTTGCAGTTGCGCCCACCACAATATGTGTGGATGGGGTATTCGCAACCTTTATTTGTTGATTATAAGGAGAATAAACATGTCAAAAGGGCATAGCTTACAAGACCCTTATTTGAATGTTTTGCGCAAAGAACGTATTCCCGTATCGATCTATTTGGTTAACGGAATCAAGTTGCAAGGCCAAGTAGAGTCTTTTGACCAATTTGTTGTGTTGCTGAAAAACACCGTAAGCCAAATGGTTTATAAGCACGCAATTTCCACAGTTGTACCCTCTCGCGCTGTCCGCGTACCCATGCTGAACCCAGCAGAAGGTGAGCAGGAAGAAGGCGCAGAGGACTAAAAGGGCCTAAAGCTCAGGAGCTATCTTGTTCTTTGAACGACCCGATTCCGGTGAACTGGCAGTGCTGGTTCACCTGGATTTCAACCTCAAACTCGATGTAAACGACCCCCGTGAATTTGAAGAGCTGGTGCTATCTGCCGGCGGAGACCCTGTGGCGTTGCTCACGGGTAAGCGCCCCGCACCCGATGCAAAAACCTTCATGGGTAGTGGCAAATTACAGGAACTGAAAGATCTGGTTACGCTGCATGAAGCGCAACTGGTGATCTTCAACCACAACCTGTCGCCGAGCCAAGAGCGCAACCTCGAACGTGAACTGAAATGCCGTGTGCTAGACCGCACAGGGTTGATTCTCGATATTTTTGCCCAGCGTGCACGCACCCATGAGGGTAAGTTGCAAGTTGAGCTGGCGCAGTTGCGCCATATGTCTACCCGCCTTGTGCGGGGCTGGACCCACCTCGAGCGCCAGAAGGGCGGTATTGGCCTGCGCGGCCCCGGTGAAACCCAGCTTGAAACAGACCGCCGGTTATTGCGTGGCCGCATCAGCTTTATCGAGTCGCGCCTGGAGGCCGTGCGGCGCCAGCGCGATCAGGCCCGGCGCTCGCGCACCCGTGCCGACATTCCCACTGTGTCTTTGGTGGGCTACACCAACGCCGGCAAATCTACCTTGTTCAATCACCTCACCAACGCCGAGGTGTACGCCAAAGATCAATTGTTCGCCACCCTAGACCCCACCATGCGCCGGGTAGAGCTGCAAGACGTGGGCGCAGCGGTGCTGGCCGATACCGTGGGTTTTATCAGCCACTTACCGCACAAGTTGGTAGAGGCCTTTCGCGCCACACTGGAAGAGGCCGCCAATGCCACGCTGCTGTTGCACGTGATTGATGCGCCCAGTGAGGAGCGTCAGCGCAACATCGAGGAAGTGGAGTTGGTGTTGGAAGAAATCAACGCCCATGAATTGCCGCAGCTGAAGGTCTATAACAAGATTGATCTGCTGGAAGACTTCGCACCGCGCATTGACCGCAACGACCAGGGTGAGCCCGTGGCTGTGTGGCTGTCGGCCCAAACCGGTGCCGGCACCGACCTGTTGTTACAGGCCATTGCCGAGCGCCTGGGTGAAGAAATTGTGCACCAGCGCGTCACCTTGCCGGTGCAGTGGTCGCGCCTGCGCGCGCGCCTGTATCAACACAATGCCGTGTTAGATGAGGCCAGTGGCGAAGACGGCTCGTATGAGTTGGATGTACGCATTGGCCGGGTGGATTTGATGCGCCTGCTGAGCGCTGAGCACATTGCCCTGGCGGAATCGCCCTGGCGCAATTTGACGGTGGTAAATCACTAGCGCGCCTGCGGGAAAACAATCGCGCCAACAGATCGGCGCGGTTCATAAAAGCTTGATACACTGCCGCCCCACAGCGTTCGCGTAAAGCCCGCGATGGGCGGCAACATTTTTTTATCTGATGGAGACTGACTATGGCTTGGAATGAGCCCGGTGGTAACAATCAGGACCCTTGGGGCGGTCGCAAAGGCGGCAAGAACGATGGTCCTCCAGACTTGGACGAAGCGCTGCGCCGCTTTCAGGAAAAGCTCGGCGGTTTATTCGGCAACGGCGGTGGCAGCAGCAATAATGCAGGCCCAGGCTTCAGCGCGGGCTTCTTTGGCGCCGTGTTTTTTATCGCCCTGATTGTGTATGGCCTGTTTGGCTTCTACAAGGTGGATGAACAGGAAAAGGCCGTAGTGCTGCGCTTTGGCTTGTTCCACGAAGAAAAAGGTTCGGGCTTGCGCTGGAACCCGCCGCTGGTTGATAACGTGGCCAAAGTGAATGTGACCCGCGTGCGTCTGCACAGTGCCAAGGCCACCATGCTCACCGAAGATTTGAACATCGTTGATGTCAATTTGTCGGTGCAGTACTCCATTCTGAACGCCAAAGATTTCGTGATTAACGTGCGCAACCCCGAGAACAGCCTGCGCGAGGCCACCGATTCGGCCCTGCGTCACGTGATTGGGTCAACGGTGATGCACGAAGTGCTGACCGAAGGGCGTACCCAGATTGCCGTAGACGTGAAAGATCGTTTGCAGGTGTACCTGAACGACTATGGCACCGGCATCCATGTGGAAACCGTCAACATGGAAGACGCGCTGCCACCCCAGCAGGTGAAAGCCGCGTTTAACGATGTGAACAAGGCCCGTGAAGACGAAGAGCGCTTCAAGAACGAGGCCCAGGCCTACTTGAATGGCGTGGTGCCAGAAGCCCGTGGTAAGGCCCAGCGCATCATCGAAGAGGCCAATGCCTACAAATCCCGTGTGATTGCAGAATCTACCGGTGAGGCCTCGCGCTTTGAGCAGCTGTTGGTGGAGTACAAAAAGGCGCCCAAGGTAACCCGTGATCGCCTGTACCTGGATGCCATCGAGTCGGTAATGAGCGCAAGCTCCAAAATCATGGTGGATGTAGAAGGCGGCAATAACATGATGTACCTGCCGTTAGATCAAATCACCAAGCAGCGCCAGAGCGCCATTGATAGCACTGAAATTTCACCAGAGGTGATTCGTGAAGTGAGCAACCGCGTCATGGATCAACTGCGCCGTGAAGCGGCGTCTAGCCGTCGGGAGGTTCGCTAATGAACGGTAAGTCGTTATTAGGTTTGGCCGTTGTGGCCGTCGGCGTGCTGGTGGCCAACGCCACCTTGTTTGTGGTGAAAGAAACCGAGCGGGCGGTACTGCTTGAGTTCGGTAAGATGTCGCCGGAAGAAATTACCCCGGGCCTGCATTTCAAGTGGCCCATTAAAGACGACGTGCGCAAGTTTGATGGCCGCGTACTCACCCTGGATACCCACCCGCAGAACTTTCTGACGGTAGAGAAGAAGGGCATGATCGTTGACTACTTCGCCAAATGGCAGATCAAAGACGTGCACAAATTCTACACCGCCACCGGCGGCGATGAAGCCACGGCTGATCGGCTGCTGGCCCAGCGCATCAACGAAGGCCTGCGCAACCAGTTTGCCCAGCGCTCTTTGCTGGAAGTGGTCAGTGGCGAGCGCGATGAACTGATGGATCAGCTCACCGATCATCTCGATGAGTTCAGCCGTACATCGCTCGGCATTGAAGTGATTGACGTGCGGGTAAAACAGATCGAACTGCCGCCGGAAGTGAGTGGTTCGGTTTACAACCGCATGACCTCCGAGCGTGAGCGCGAAGCCCGCGAACACCGCTCGAAGGGTAAAGAGCAGGCCGAATTCATTCAGGCCGACGCCGACCGCCAGGTGGTGGTGATTGAATCTGAAGCCTATCGCGATGCCGAGCGCATTCGCGGTGAAGGTGATGCAATCGCTGCGGCCACCTACGCCAATGCTTACAATAAAGATCCGGAGTTCTACACCTTCGTGCGTAGCCTCCATGCCTACAAGCAGACCTTTAAAGATAAGCAAGACATCATGCTGGTAGATCCCGATAGCGAGTTCTTCCGCTACCTGAAGGATGCCCAGGGCAAGAACAAGTAAGGCGTAGAATCCATACGCCTTTTTGTTCAACATTCACCCAGAAAGGGTGGTAGAATGCGCCCCTTTCGGTGATCGCCCACACAAGCGAGATGAAATCACCGGGCCAAGTGCCCGGTTTTTTTGTGTGAAAAAAGCCTTGGCTTGTTAACTGTTGCGTAATATTGCACGGTTTTCGTGAAAAGTGTCTTGGTTTTACAGGTTTGTGGGCATTAATAGCTAGTGAGTTATGTGGGAAGATTTGGCAAAAGCGTTTTGTCTGATGTTGGTGCTCGAGGGCATCATCCCTTTCCTGAACCCGGGCCGCTGGCGCAGCCTGGTGGCAACCATGGCTACCGTTAACGATCGCCAACTACGAATTATGGGGCTGGCCAGCATGCTGGTTGGCGCCGGACTCCTGTACATCATTAAGTAAACGAGAAGGCCCCACGCGTCATGACGAATGCTGATCGATGGTTGCTGCCCGATGGTATTGCCGAAATTTTGCCGGCCCAGGCCGAAGATATCGAACAACTGCGCCGGGATATGCTCAACCTCTACCATCGCTGGGGTTACGACCTGGTGATTCCGCCGGTACTGGAATTTACCGATTCACTGCTAACAGGCCTAGGCCAGGATCTGGATCTGCTCACCTTCAAGGTGACCGATCAGCTCTCTGGCCGCTCCATGGGTATTCGCGCTGACATCACGCCGCAAACCGCCCGCATGGATGCCCACTCCTTTAAGCGCGAAGGCGTTAACCGCCTGTGTTACGCAGGCCACGTGGTGCACACCCGCCCCAAGAGCCCGCTGGCTACCCGCACGCCCATTCAGGCAGGTGTTGAGCTGTATGGCGAGCCCGGCTTGAGTGCCGATATTGAAGTGGTGTCGCTGTTGCTGGAATCGCTGCAAACAGCCGGCGTGACCGAGCTTAATATCGACCTTGGGCACGTGGGTATTTACCGTGCGCTGGCCAAAGCCGTGGGCTTAAATAACACCCAAGAGCTGGCGCTGTTTGAGTTGCTGCAACAAAAAGCTGTGAGCGATATCGACCGCTGGGTAGCCGCAGAAATCGCCCAGCCGGGTGTGGCCCAGCTGATTCGCAAGCTGCCGGCCCTGTGCGGTGGCATTGACGTGTTGGCCGAGGCCCGCGCGCTCTTTTCGCGCTTTGTGCCCGATGCCCTGCAAGCTATAGATGAGCTGAACCAGTTGGCCGAAGTAATTGGCGAGCGCTACCCCAAGGCCAACCTCTATTTTGATATCAGCGAATTGCGCGGCTATCACTACCACACAGGTGTGGTGTTTGCGGCCTTCGCACCGGGCTATGGCGATGCCATTGCCAACGGCGGCCGCTACGATCACATAGGTGAAGTGTTTGGCCGCGCACGCGCAGCCACTGGCTTTGCCGTAGATTTAAGTGCACTGAATGCACTCGGCAACACCGTAGGCCAGCTAGAGCCCGGCATTTTAGCGCCCGAACCCGCAAGTGCCGAAGCCTGGGCCGCCGTGCAGGCGCTGCGCCAGCAAGGTGAGCGGGTTGTGTGTGTATTGAGCGACAGCTCATTGGTACGCGAAGAATTAAATTGTGACCGCGAGCTGGTGCTCGAGCACGGTCAATACCAGGTTAAACCACTTAGTCAGTAAAGGTTATTTCGTCATGGGCAAAAACGTCGTTGTATTGGGCACCCAGTGGGGTGACGAGGGCAAGGGCAAGATCGTTGATCTGCTTACCGATCAGGTCTCCATCGTGGCTCGCTTTCAGGGCGGTCACAACGCCGGTCACACACTGGTCATCAACGGTAAGAAAACGGTTCTGCACCTGATTCCCTCCGGCATTCTGCGCGAAGGCGTCTCCTGCCTGATCGGCAATGGCGTGGTGCTGTCACCCGAGGCCCTGATGACCGAAATGAAAGGTCTGGAAGACAGCGGCGTGCCCGTGCGCGAGCGCCTGCGCCTGTCGCCTGCCTGCCCGTTGATTTTGCCCTACCACGTAGCGCTTGATCAGGCCCGCGAAGCCGCCAAGGGCGACGCCAAAATCGGCACCACCGGGCGCGGCATTGGCCCGGCCTATGAAGATAAGGTAGCCCGCCGTTCACTGCGCCTGGGTGATCTGTTCGTGCCAGAGCGCTTTGAGGCCAAGTTACGTGAAGTCATGGAACTGCACAACTTCACCCTTACCGAGTACTACAAGGTGCCGGCGGTTGATGTAGAGGAAGTACTGGCGCTGGCGAGTCAGTGGGCGGTTGAACTCAAGCCCATGGTGGCCGATGTCACCGACTTGCTGCACACCGCCCGCGAGCGCGGTGAAGGCATCTTGTTTGAAGGCGCACAGGGCTCGCTTTTGGATATCGACCACGGCACCTACCCCTTTGTGACGTCATCCAATACCACCGCCGGTGGCACCGCCACAGGTTCCGGTTTTGGCCCGCTGTATCTCGACTATGTGCTGGGCATTACCAAAGCCTACACCACGCGCGTGGGCTCAGGCCCATTCCCCACCGAGCTTGATTGCGAAGTGGGCGAGCACCTGGGTGTGAAAGGCCACGAGTTTGGTGCCACCACCGGGCGCAAGCGCCGCACCGGCTGGTTTGATGCGGTAGCCGTGCGCCACGCCATTCGCATCAACTCCATGTCGGGCATGTGCCTCACCAAGCTCGATGTGTTAGACGGGCTGGAAACCGTGAAGGTGTGCGTAAGCTACCAGAATGCCCAGGGTGAAACCGTGGGTGTGCCTTGCGATGCCGAGGGTTGGGCAGAAGTTGTGCCGGTGTATGAATCTATGCCCGGTTGGAGCGAAAGCACCGTGGGTGTTACCACCCTTGAAGGCCTGCCGCAAAATGCGCGCAACTACATTTCGCGGTTGGAAGAGCTCACCGGTGCGCCTATAGATATTGTGT
This sequence comes from Simiduia sp. 21SJ11W-1, assembly GCF_024138675.1. Lineage (NCBI taxonomy): Bacteria > Pseudomonadati > Pseudomonadota > Gammaproteobacteria > Cellvibrionales > Cellvibrionaceae > Simiduia > Simiduia sp. 21SJ11W-1. The sequence goes on from NZ_CP090959.1 coordinate 759,319, forward strand.
CTACCGGCCCGGATCGCGTTGAAACCATTGTGTTGCGCCACCCGTTTGCGTAAACGCCTGAGCCTTTACAAGAAAAAGCCCGGCAATGCCGGGCTTTTTTGTGCCTGTGCAGGTTCTATTTAATGGCGGCAATGTGTTCCTGCTGCCAGTTGTATACCGTGTGCCAATCCACCAGTTTTTCACTTTTGCCATTGTGAATGCGCATGGCGATGACGTCGGCGTTTTTATCGCCCACAACCGCCACCACAAAAATCTCCCGCCCCGCGGCACCTTTGCCTTTGGTGTCTAGGCTGTATAAGAGCGTCCAGCCGCGGGCTTTGGCCTGCTGATTGATGTCGGCGCAGCCATCGGTGCCCTTATAGACATGCGCACCCCAAGCGTGGCCATCCGGATCGCGCCACAGCTGGAATATACAGCCCGAAAAGCCGCCACTGGCCAACACCTTTACGGTGTCGGCTTTGGCGAGTGCGGTTTTTTGATCCTGAAAGTTGATGTATTTGGCGCCGACATTTTCAATGCTGGCATTAAAGCCAAGGCCCAGGCCGTTGGCCGCGTTGGTATTGAGTTGGCAGCTGTAGAAATCTTCCACGCCCTTGTTGGGGAAGGTCGCGTGGGTGCGGGTGGTCCAGGCGGCATTGGCGCCCTGATTATTGAAATAGATCAGATGTTTGCCGCGCGCAACCACGGTATCGGCGTTAATGGTCATGTGCTTTCCTTGCGTTAACGGGCGTTGAGCCAAGGGTGGAATCAGTGCGCGCAGTGTAGCTTGGCTGGGTGCCGGGCAGGTTTTAACCTGTACGCCAGTGCGTTAAATAGCAGGCATAAAAAAACCGGCTTGCGCCGGTTCTTTTTGCCTGCAAGGGATCAGCCCTTGGCGCGGCCTTTGAACTCGCCAGTGCGGGTATCGATCTCGATGGCTTCACCGATCTCAATAAAGGCTGCAACCTGCAGCTCGTAACCGTTGTCGAGCTTGGCCACTTTCATCACCTTGCCAGAGGTGTCGCCACGGGCGGCGGGCTCTGTGTAGGCCACGGTGCGCACGATGGTGGTAGGCAGTTCAATAGAGATCGCCTTACCTTCGTAGAACACCGCTTCGCAGGTTTCCTGCATGCCATCAACGATGAAGTTGGCGGTTTCGCCGAGGTTTTCTTTTTCAACGTCGATCTGGTTGTACTCTTCGTCCATAAACACGTAGAGCGGATCGGCGAAGTAGGAGTAGGTTACTTCCCTGCGCTCAAGAATGATGGGCTCGAGCTTGTCGTCGGCCTTGAACACGGGCTCTTGGGAGGCGCCGGTGATCAGGTTCTTTAACTTCATTTTGCAAACAGCAGCGTTGCGACCGGATTTGTTGAATTCCGATTTCAGGACGACCCAGGCCTGACCATCGAGGTTCATAACCTGGCCGGCGCGGAACTCTTGAGCAGTTTTCATAGCATATTCACCGAAATTTAAGGCGTTAAAAACGCGCAGTACTATACCTCATTGGTGCAAAAATGCACGATATTTGAGGCCAAATTACCGTGGCCGAGCATTTCTTCGCGCCAGCATTGGGCCTGTTCGGAAAGCGCTGGCAAGGCCGCCAGCAGCGCGGGCCAGGGCGGGGTTGCCGGGCGCTCTGGCTGGTTCCAGACTGCGTGCGCCTGGGTGAGTGTATGGGCAAGTGCTGCCGGTGCCGCCCGGGTGTAGAGCGAAAGAAAGGCGGCCAGCTTGTCCAGGTGGGCGGCTGCCTCTTGCGGGTAGATGTGCCACACAAAGGGCCGGCCCAGCATTTGGGTGCGCACGAAGGAGTCTTCACCGCGCACAAAGTTGAGATCACACAGCGCCAGCAGGCGGTCGTACTCGGGTTGCTGTAAAAAGGGCAGGCCCACCAGGGTGAGTTGGCCACGGGCAAGCTTCTGGCCTACAGCCAGCGGCTCGCCTAGCCAAGCGTTAACGCCTGCCTCCATGCGCCCGCGGGGTACGGCCAGCACGCAGGGCACAGGGCTTGCCGCCAGGCTGTCGAGCAGGGCGGGCAGAGCCGGGTTTTCGTAGCTGAATAGGCTAAGGGTTGGGCCATCAACGCCGGGCAGGCCAAGCTGCTGGCGCCACTGTGCGCGGGTGTGGTCATCGGCCGTGGCGAGCCCGGCAAGCGCGGGTTCACACAGCAGGCCGCCGGTACCGGCCTCAAAGCCTGGAAAGAAAAACGTTTTTTTAAGCCCATGCACGGGCGATTTACTTAAGTGGTAGTCCTTTACCCAGGCCTCGGCGCTCAGGTATTCGAGGTTTAGCCAGTGGGGCTTGTGGCTTTTCATGGCCTGAATATAGGGCGTGGGCAGATCGCAACCAAAGGCTTCAATCACCACGTCTGCGGGTGCGCAGTCGGGCAGTGGGTCGCACCAGTGGCGCACCTCAATGCCCTCTACGGTTTGCAGGCCGAGGGCGGGGTTTATGGCCTTACACAGCGCCTGAAAGCTTGCCAGGTCGTCCACAAACAGGCACACCACGCACTCATGTTGATGCGCCAATTGGCGGGCCAGGCGCCAGCAGACGCCAATATCGCCAAAATTATCGATAACCCGGCAGAAAATGTGCCAGCATTTGGGGGTGTTCATGGCGCCTCCTCACAGAGCGGGCATTATATCCAGTTGAACGTTTGGGCCACTAGCTCGTCTTAGCAGCCTTGAGGCTTACAACTTTTTCAGGAGGTATTTCAATGGGTTTACGCAGGCTTGCAGTGGCGGCATTGTGGTTAGGGGTACTTGGCGGTTGTGGTGCCGTGGTGGATGAAAGCACCGGCCCGTCTGCGGCGCAGGCTCCGCTCACCCTGGCAGATTTGGCCCACCGGCGTTGGGTGTTGCAAACCATCAATGATGAACCTGTGGCCAGTAAATCTTTGGGTACCTACGACAAGGGCATAGCGCCCGAGCTCGATTTTGGCGAAACGCCGCATGTGGCGGGCTTTGCCGGTTGCAACCGCTACCGGGGCAATGCGCAATTAAGCGAGGCGGGTGAGTTTCAGGTGGCGCGCTTGGCAACCACTATGATGATGTGTCCGCAAGCCGCGATGGCACTGGAAAAGCGGTTTACGGCCCTGTTGGAAACCGGCGCCCGGCTTACCATTGAGGGCCAATACTTAAGCCTTACCCACAACGACGAGCGCTGGTTATTCCGCATTGCCGACTGGGTGCAGTAGGCGCTCAATCCAGCGATCGAGATGGCTGAAAAGGGCGATAAATGCCACAAGCCCCGTGGCAATGCCCAGGCCATTGGCTAGCAGATCGCGCCAGTCGAAACTGCGGGTGGGCACAAAATACTGGCCCACTTCAATGGCAAAGGAATAGCTAAACAGCAGCAGAAATGCCTGCCACAGTTTTTGCGTGGGCAATGCCAGGCGAATGGAGCAACCGGCCACGGCGTAGCCTAAAAAGTGCAGCACCAAATCGTTACTGGCGCTCAGCACTTCACCGGGGTAGGGCACAAGCCCAAGCCAGGTGAAAATCATCAGTAACAGGGCAAACTGCACGCGTTTGCTCAGGTGGTAAATCTGCTGCATGGTGCGCTTACTTCTCGGTGGTTTGGTAAATATGTACATCGCGCTGGGGGAAGGGAATACTGATGCCTTCAGCGTCGAACCGTTTTTTCACAGCCCGGGTCACATCCCAATACACATCCCAGTAGTCTTCGGTGTTAACCCACGGGCGCACAACAAAATCCACGCTGGAATCGTTCAGTGTGTGCAATCGCACAATGGGTTCGGGCTCACTCAGCACCTTATCGTGGTCTGCCAAAATACTGTTGAGCACTTTTTCGGCTTGGTCTATGTCGTCTTGGTAGCCAATGCCGAATACCATATCTACCCGGCGCTGGTTTTGTGCGGTGACATTGCGAATCACATCGCCCCAGATTTTATTGTTGGGCACCACCAGGGTTTGGTTGTCGAAGGTAAGAATAGTGGTAGACACCAAGTTCATGCTGCGCACCTGGCCTTTGATGCCGGCAGCCTCAATAACATCGTCTACATCAAAGGGGCGGTAAATTAAAATCATCATGCCCGAGGCGAAGTTGCCGAGCGTATCTTGCAGGGCAAAGCCCACAATAAAACCTGCCACACCCAGGCCGGCGAGAATGGGCCCCACCGACACACCCAGCTGGCCCAGGCCAATTAAGACGCCGATAAACAACACCAGGCGGCCGGTGAGTTTTACCAGCATGTCTTCCATGAGCGATGACATGCGCACGTTCGAGCGGCGCAGGCTCTTATGCAAAAGCTTCGACGCCCAGCGCGAGAGCAAATAGAAAATGCCGATGATGGCAAAAAATACCACCAGCTTGAAAAATACCGCAGCGCCATTGTGCTTGATGAAATCTACCGTATCGGCAAGCCACGCCTGGGCCAGCCGTTTGATGAGATTGGCATCCAGAATATCGGCGGTAATGTCGCCGGTGGTGCGAATTAACAGTTCCTGGTAGCGCTCGGTTTCCAGCTTGTTGTCACGCATTAGCGCGATGACCACTCGCAAACTGTTTGTGATCAGCGCGAGTTTTTCATCCTGTGCCTGTTTGCGTGCTTTGGTGTCTGCGTCGTCCGGGCGGTTTTCAAGGTGCAGGGTGGCGTTTTCAATGGCGCGTTGGGTGAGGCTCACTTGGCCTGCCAGAATTTCCGCGCGCTGGTGCAGGGCCTGGTTTAGAAATTCCTGGGAATCTTTGTTGTTAAGGGATAAATCCGCCAAATTTTCCACGTGTTGGCTGAGCGCAGTCAGGCCGGTATCAATAAACTGGTTGTGCTCGCGAAAGGCCGCCAGCCACTCAACAGAGAGCGGCTCGAATTTGCCATCTAGGGTATCTATGGCCTTTTGGCGTTGCTCAATGGCGCGCCTGATGTGTGGCCCCAAGCGCAGTAACTTGGGCGCCAGCTGCTGTGTGACCTGACTTACATCAAGGCCCGCCTCACGGTCTTCGCGCAGTGCCAGCGCCAGCTCGTCGTACACATTCAGCAGCCGTAGGTGGCGCTCTGCCAGGCGAATGTTTAACGATGACTGGCTCTCGCCGCTGAGGTGATCGCGCTCGGTGCGCAGCTGTTCTATTTCGCTGCGTAGGCTTTCGGATTTTTCAATGAGCTCCAGTGTGCCTTGGGATTGGGCCAGGCAAACATTGCCAAGGCTTATGCCCAATAAAAGTATCATCCATGTCAGGCGTGGCATTCGCTGTCCTCTGTTGTGAGTTTACGCCCGTTATTCAAGCATACTTTTATGGCACTTACAGGGGGTTGGCGGTTTCAATATTGCGGCGAAACCAGCCGGCAATGGAATAGCGGTCAGTGTGCGCGGGCAGTACTTCATGGGGGAAGCGCTCGCTCCAAAACAGCAGCAGGTCGCCCCCGGCGGGTTGGATGTGGTTGATGATTCGGGCCTCGTCTGTGTCGCTGTAAAGCACCAGCTCGCCGCCATCACCTGGCGCCCAGTGGGGGTTGAGGTAGCACACACTGGTGAGCACCCGCGCGCCACGCCCGCGCAGGGCATCTACATGTTTGCGGTAAAAGGCACCGGGCGGGTAGTGGGCAAAGTGCGCCTCGTATTCAAACAAGCCGGCAAACAGGGCGCGGTTTACCTGGGTGCGAATCTGCTCCATGGCGGCCAGATAATCCTGCTGCGGGCCGGTATCGCCCTGCATCCAAATGGTGTGATCGCGGCGGATGTTGCTCTCGGTTTGGCCGGCCAGGCCCACGCCCGCGCGGCGCCAGTCTTCACTTTGCATGGCCTCCCAGCGCAGGCCGGCCACTTGTTCGGCCGACAAAAAGCCCGGCAAAAGCGCCCAGCCCTGTTCGCTCAGGGCATCGATGTAGTTATCGTCCCAGCCGCCCGGGCCGGATGTTGTGGTGGCAATACTCATGGGGCCTTCCCTCAATCGGCGCGCGATTGTAGGGCCAGCCTTTGCATGGGTACAGCGGTATTTTCAGCGCAGGCCTGGGCCGGCTTAGCGGTTTTCCAGGCGGTTGTAGTCGAGCAGCCCGAAAGTGTGCGGGTTTTGCTCGCCAAACAGCTGGTGCACTTGATCGCTCAGGGCCCAGAACCCCGGGTTATTGCGGCGCACGCCGTACTGGCTCATCAACTTGCCGTAGGCCTGTTCGCCATCGAGTGCCTGTATGGCGTTGGCAAAGGCCGGGATTTGCGTGCTTTTAATGCGATAAAACGCATTGGGGTAATAAGTGGCCACGCCCTGGGCCAGGGTCAGGGTATCTTCTTCAGGCAGCCGGTTGCGGTTTTCCAGCAGCAGGCTTGTGATATTGCGGTGGGCCTTGTTGAGAATCAGCGTTACCAGCACAGGTTTGAAGGGCGCGGGCTGCTCGATCAACAGCAGGCTTGTGTCGGGTAGCCACTGCAGGTGTTCGCCGGTTTGTTTTTGCAGCGCGGCCAGCGCCTTTTGGGTGGCACCTTCTAAACGCGGGTTGCCGAGCAGGTCGTATTCGAGGTTGCGCACGCCATCGAGGTGGCTTTTTAAGCGCTCCAGCAACTCCGATTTGTGGTCAGGCGTTTTGTAGCGAACCTGGGTTTGCCATACCTGATCCAGTTCCAGGGCCTTGAAGTAGGTCTCGGCGTCTTCATGGGCGCCGCGGTACCAAAAATCCAGCTCGCGCTTGGCGGTTTCGCTGGGTAGTAAGCCCAGAAAGTTTTGCTCGCCTTCCATGCGCAGGAAATCCATGTAGGTGCGCGTGAGTAACTGGTGGCCCACATTGCCATACACATCAAAGCCTGCCACCAGCAGGTAGTGAATGCGCTCGAGCAGCGGGTAGGTAATCACCCAGGCAGTTTTCGGGTGCTCGCCCACCAAGCCTTTGAGCACGGCCGAGCTGTCGAAGTGGCGCACCACTGTGAGGGCGGCGTTATCGTTGTGGCCGTCGCCCTGCCAGATCATTTCAAGGCTGGGGCCCTTGTAGGCCTGCAGGTTGTCTTTGATGAGTTGATTGCGCGCCTTTAAATATTGCCGCTGATGTTTGGCGTAGGTAATCCAGCCAGTGGCGCCGGTGGTGCTGTCGCGCTCGGCAGGCATGTTGAGATTGTCGCTGTTGTTGGCCAGAAAGCCTGCGAAGTCGGCAATGTCGGGGTATTCCGGGTCTACAAAAAACACCCAGAATTGATCGTTAATTACATTAAGCGCGGTTTGGCCGCGGCACACAGGGCCTTTAATAAAGCCCATAATCGTAAATTGCGCCTCTTCCAGCATGAACCGGTAGCGGGCTTTAATGGGCAGTGCCTCAAAGGCCTTAAAGGGGTTGGCGGCAATTTCCGGGGCGTAGCCCGGCAAGGATTTCACGCTGAAATCGGCGTCGATAAACCATTGCTTCCAGCGCGCCAGGCGCGCGTCATCCAGCCGGTAGGGCAGGTGATTTTTGAGAACCAGGCTGTCTACATTGAGCTGCAGGCGGTAATACACACGCCCTGTGCCCGGGTCGTCAAATGGGCGGCGGCTGGCAATGTAGGCGATGGGTTCACCGGGCGGTGTGGCCGAGCGTACAAGCTTGAAAAACTGGCGGCTTTCACCGCCGTCAAAGTGGATGTTGGCCAGAAACAAGTGCTCGTAAATGTAGCGGCCCATTAGCCGGGCTTTGTTGCTGTTGCCGTTTAAAAAGGCCTCCCAGCGGGTTACTTCATCGTTGAAGTTGTGTCGGCTGGGGTCGGCCATGGGCGCGCCCTGCTCCAGCCAGGCGGCCAGGGTTTTGTGTTCGGCAGCTGAAATGGCCGGCAAGCCGTAGGGCATGCCGGCTAATGGAAAGCGTTGGGCGTAGGTGTCGAACTCATCGGCACTTGGGCAGCTTTGGTTGCGGTCTATGGTGAAGTCGAAGGTGTCGGGCAGCGGGCCCTCGGTGGGCATCTGGGTTTTTTGCTTGAGCGCCAGCATCTGGTACATCACGCTGCCCACCTGATTGGCGCTTTTTACCTGGGCGCGCTCGTTCAGTACCGGGAAGAAACCTTTGTCACGCCACTCGGCGGTTGTGTGGGCATCTTTGTGCAGGCGGGTGAGTTCGGCTGCCAGCAAGCGCGTGCCATCGTACACTTTGGTGCGGTTGGCGCCGCGCGCAAGGCCTGCGGCAGATTCGAGTTTCAGCTGGCAGGGCGCATCGTAACAGCCGTGGCACACAATACAGCGCTGCTCGAGTATCGGCTTTACCTCAGCCTGGAACACCTTTGCATCGGCTTCTGAAGGCGCGAGCCTGCGGGCCGGGTCACTTGGGCCATAGCGCTGGTCCAGCGGGCTTGCCAGCAATAAGCTGCAGCCGGTAACGAGGGCCAGCACCAAAGGGAACAGAAATTTAGGCATCGCACTCTCGCTGCTTGAATAATCAGCGCGCTACTTGCGTTTGCCGATGACCCGCCAGCCGGCGTTGATCAGGGGCTTTTCGTCGCTGAGCAACTGCGCCACGTGGAATTGTTTTTTAATGTCTGAGGTAGTGTAAAACGCTTTTGGGTCTAATTGGGCTATAAGTTGGCACAAGGCGGGTACGCGTTTGCGGCTTTCAGAGATCAACAATATCTCTACATCTTTGCCATCGTCGAAGCGCGCGGCCAGCTCGATTACGGAGTAGTCGTGCGCACGCAGGGCCTCTGCCAGGCAGATATCGGGGTTATCGGTAACTACCCGCACCAGCTCCCGGCCCATGGCGAGCTTGGCTTCCAGTGTGATGCCTACATAGTTGCCGGCGGCAAAACCGCCCGCGTAGGCGACGGCCAAATGCCATTGGTCCAGGTGGGTAATCACCTGGCTTGCGGCCACTATCCACAGCAGTACTTCAAAAAAGCCCACAAGTGCCGAAAGTGCGCGGTAGCCCCGAAAAACCATCAGGGTGCGCAGGGTGCCCAGGCTTACATCGGTAAGGCGCGCAAAGAAAATGGCTGCACACAGCAGCGCCGGGTGCTGGTGTAAAAACGCCAGCAGCTCGGTCATTAGTTGAACATTTCCATCAAGCGGCGGCCTGGCTCTTCATCGCGCATGAACGCCTCACCCACCAGAAAGCTGTTCACATTGTGCCCGCGCATGATTTTCACATCGTCAATATTGTGAATGCCCGATTCACTCACCACAATGCGCGTCTCATCAATATGGGGCAGCAGTGCGAAGGTGGTTTCCAGGCTGGTTTCGAAGGTGTGCAGGTTGCGGTTGTTAATGCCGATTAACTTGTTGGGTAAATCCAGCGCCAGATCCAGCTCGGCGCGATCGTGCACTTCTACCAGCACATCCATGCCCAATTCGAGCGCGGTTTGGTTCAGGCTTACCAGTTGTTGTTTATCCAGCGCGGCCACAATCAGCAAGATGCAGTCTGCGCCAATGGCTCGGGCCTCTACCAGCTGGTAGTCGTCGATGATGAAATCTTTGCGAATCACGGGCAGGTTGCTGGCGGCGCGGGCCTGTTTGAGGTAGTCCTCATGGCCTTGAAAGAAATCGGCATCGGTCAGCACAGATAAACAGGCGGCACCGCCTTTGGTGTAGCTTTTGGCGATTTCCGTTGGGTCAAAGTTTTCCCGAATCACGCCTTTAGACGGCGAGGCCTTTTTAATTTCGGCAATAACCGCGGCTTCCTGATTGGCCAGCTTGCGCTCAATGCTGTTTACAAAGCCACGGGGTGCACTTTGGTGCTTGGCCTCGTTCAGCAGCTGTTGGGTGCCAGCCTTGCGCGAGCGCTCGGCAATTTCTTCTTTCTTGCGCGCTAGAATGTTGCGCAGCACTGTGGGAGTTGCAGACATAATAAAACCTGTATCACTGGGCGCGTTAGTTGGCGCGAAAGCACTCGGTAAACGCGGCGAGTTCCTGAATTTTTTCACGGGCAAGGCCTGAGCCAATGGCATCTTGTGCCATGGCAACGCCCTGGGCGATGGAGTCGGCCACGCCGCTCACATAAATGGCGGCACCGGCATTAAGGGCAATAATATCTGCAGCTTTTTTTGCAGCCGCTGTGTCTTGCTTGCCTAGGGCGTTCCTAATCAGCGCCAGAGATTCGGCCGCAGTAGCCACACTCAAGCCCTCAAGGGTTTGGGTTTCAATGTTGAAATCCGCCGGTGTGATGCGGTACTCGCGAATCTCACCATTGTTGAGTTCGGCCACAAAGGTGTGCCCGCTGAGTGTGATTTCATCCAGGCCGTCTTCGGCGTGAACCACCAGCACGTGTTCTGAACCCAGCCGCCCCAATACCTCGGCCATAGGCCTGCATAAATCGCGGTTGAATACGCCAATCACCTGGCGCTTCACCAGCGCCGGGTTGGTCATGGGGCCCAGCATGTTAAAAATGGTGCGCATGCCCATGTCGCGGCGCGGGCCTATGGCGTGTTTCATGGCGCTGTGGTGGGAGGGCGCAAACATAAAACCTACGCCAAGTGTATCTATGCACTTTTTTACCTGCTCGGCATTTAATGCCAAGTTTACACCTGCGGCTTCCAGTACATCGGCGCTGCCGGTGGAAGACGAAACCGAGCGGTTGCCGTGTTTGGCTACGCGCACGCCGCTGGCGGCGGCCACAAACGCGCTGGCTGTGGATACGTTAAACAGGTTGGCGCCGTCGCCGCCGGTACCACAGGTATCCACCAAATGGGTTTGATCGATGTGTACGTGGGTGGCGAGCTCGCGCATTACGCTGGCGGCGCCGGTAATTTCATCCACGCTTTCGCCTTTCATGCGCAGGCCCATCAGCAGTGCGCCAATTTGTGCCGCTGTGGCATCACCGGTCATTACCGTGCGCATCACGCTGGTCATCTCGGCCTGGCTTAGGGATTGGCCGGCGGCGATCTGCTGCAGGGCTGATTTGATATCCATGACTAGCCTCCTTGCGATTGCAAAAAGTTATCGAGCAGCTCGTGGCCTTGCTCTGATAAAATTGATTCAGGGTGAAATTGCACGCCTTCCACGTTTAAGGTTTTGTGGCGCACGCCCATGATTTCATCCATGCGTCCGTCTTGGTGTTGGGTCCAGGCGGTGATTTCCAAACACTCGGGCAGGCTGTCTTTGTCGATTACCAGCGAGTGATAGCGGGTGCATACCAGCGGGTTTTTCAAACCTTTAAATACGCCGGTGTTGTTGTGATAAATGGGCGAGGTTTTGCCGTGCATCACTTCCCGTGCGCGCACCACCTGCCCACCAAATACCTGGCCGATGGACTGGTGCCCCAGGCAGATACCGAGAACCGGCAACTTGCCTGCGTAGGTGCGAATAGCGTCTACGGAAATGCCCGCTTCGTTGGGCGTGCAGGGGCCGGGCGAGATCACCAGTCGCTCGGGTGCCAGTTGGTCGATATCTGCAACGGTAATTTCGTCATTGCGTACAACTTTTACCTCGGCCTTGAGCTCGGCCAGGTATTGCACCACGTTGTAGGTAAAGGAGTCGTAATTGTCGATCATCAAAAGCATTGTTTTCTCCTTACCTCATAAAACCATATCAACGGCGCGGAACATGGCGCGGGCCTTGTTCATGGTTTCTTTCCACTCAAGTGCCGGTTGTGAATCGGCCACTACACCGGCGCCGGCCTGAATGTAGAGGGTGCCGTTTTTAATCACTGCAGTGCGAATGGCAATGGCGGTATCCATGGCGCCGTTCCATGCCAGGTAGCCGATGGCACCGCCATAAATGCCGCGCTTTTCGTTTTCGAGCTCGTCGATAATTTCCATGGCGCGAATTTTCGGTGCGCCAGACAGGGTGCCTGCGGGCAGGGCGGCGCGCAGTACGTCCATGGCGGTGAGGTTGGGTTTTACTTTGCCGGTAACGTTGCTGGTGATGTGCATCACGTGGCTGTAGCGCTCTACCACCATTTTATCGGTGAGTTTGACGGTGCCGGTTTCGGCCACGCGGCCTACATCGTTGCGGCCAAGGTCGATGAGCATCAAGTGCTCGGCAATTTCTTTCGGATCGTTAACCAGATCTTGTTCAAGCGCGCGGTCTTCCGCTTCGGTGTGGCCGCGGCGGCGGGTGCCGGCAATGGGCCGCACGGTTACTTCGCCGTGCTCAAAGCGTGCAAGAATTTCAGGGCTTGAGCCCACCACCTGATGGTCACCCAAATCCAAAAAGTACATGTAGGGCGAGGGGTTCAGGCAGCGCAGCGCACGGTAGAGGTTCAGTGGCTCGGCATCGAAGGGAATCGACAACCGCTGGGAAACCACCACCTGCATGGTATCGCCTGCGAGCACGTAATCTTTGATTTTTTGAACGGCGCTGTGGAAGTTGGCCTCGCCAAAGCTTGAGGTGAACTCGGCCTCGCGCGCGGCTTCGCCCTTCAAGCGCATGGGTGCCGTGGCCGGTGCGGCCTCGGCGAGCTTTTGTTCCAGCGCATCCAGCCGACTTTGGGCTTGTTGGTAGGCATCACTGGTGTCGGCATCGGCGTGCACAATTAAAATGAGCTTGCCGGCCAGATTGTCGAATACCAGCAACTCATCAGACACCATCAGCAAAATATCGGGTGTGCCAATCACATCCTGGGGTTGGCTGGCCTTGAGCTTGGGCTCTACATAGCGCACGCAATCGTAGCCAAAGTAGCCCACCAGGCCGCCGTTAAAGCGCGGCAAGCCCTCAAGCTCCGGGGCGCGAAAGCGGCCTTTGAATTCGTCTACAAAGTCGAGCGGATCGGCCGAGCTGTGCGCTTCTACAACTTCGCCATCAAGCTCTACCTGAATCTGGTCGCCGTGCACGCGCAGCACCTGGCGTGCCGGCAGGCCGATAATGGAATAGCGGCCCCACTTTTCGCCGCCCTGTACCGATTCCAGCAGGTAGGAATAGGGGCCTTTGGCAAATTTCAGGTAGCTTGAGAGGGGGGTGTCTAAATCGGCCAGCAATTCGCGCGTGAGCGGGATGCGGTTATAGCCTTGCAGGCAAAGTTGGGCAAAAAGTTCCGGGGTCATGGGCGATCCTGATGAGCGTTTGTGTAAGCAATCGTTGGTACAGGCGTGCGCGGGCACACCCGTGGGCTGAAGGGATAATCAGCCACGCCATCGCAGGCTGCGGGCCCGGCGGGAATGTTCCAACAACTTGTCCAACGGCACAGGGTGCTCCGGATTTCGGGTTATTTTGTGGGGCGCTAGTGTACTGAAAAGCACAGGCCTTGCCTACCTGTGGCCCAAACACGGTAAATATGCCGGTTCACGCATACCATTAGCGAGGGCTTTGGCCGATAATTGCGTACACCTTGATTTGGATGGGAAGACTCGTAAATGTCGCTTTCAAGCAAAATTGTTGCAGGTTTGCTGGCTGGATTGGTAGCGGGGCTATGTTTTGGCGCGCGTATGACAAGCCTCGACATCATTGGCGAAATCTTCCTGGGCCTGCTGCAAATGACGGTGTTGCCCTACATTCTGGTGTCTTTGGTGTCGGCGGTGGGCGCGCTCAGGCGCAACCAGGCCCAGGCGCTGGCGCGCTTCGGGGCCATTGTGCTGGCGCTGCTTTGGGGGGTAACGCTGGTATTGATTGCCATTGCGAGCCTGTCTTTTCCGCAGTGGGAATCTGCGTCTTACTTCAGCCCGGCGCTGCTTGAGCCCGCCCAGCGCTTCGATTTTATCGGCAGTTTTTTACCCTCGAACATTTTTCACGCTCTCGGCACCGGCGCCATTCCCGCCGTAGTGGTTTTTGCGTTGTTGCTTGGGGTGGCCTTATTGCGGTTGGGCCAAAAAGATGAATTTTTGAAAGTGGTAAATGCCCTGCAAGAGGCCATTGGTGAAATGGCTGCACTGGTGATGAAAACCGCACCGCTCGGTGTGTTTGCCATTACGGCAAGTGCCGCCGGCACCCTGAATGTAGACGCGCTCAAGGGGCTGTATGTGTACCTGGTAACGCTCACGTTGCTATGCGTGGTGCTCACCTTCTGGGTGTTCCCGATGCTTGTGAAAACCCTTACCAAGTTTCGCTACAGCGAAGTGCTGGATGTCAGCAAAGATGCGCTCATTACCGCTTTTGCCACCGGCAACCTGTTTATTGTGCTCCCCATCATTGCCGAAAACACCCGCAAACTTTTCTTGCGCTCTTACGAAACCAATTCGCCGCAATCCAATCTGGTGGAGGTGGTAGTGCCTGCCTCTTTTTCGCTGCCGGTTGCAGGCAAGTTAATGGCGTTATTGTTTGTGTTGTTTGCCGGCTGGTTCAGTGGCGAGCCCATTGCGTTGGTAGATTACCCCGAGCTTTTGGTAAGCGGGGTGGTTAATTTATTTGGCTCAAGCCTGGCTGCCGTGCCCGCGCTATTGCATGCCCACAAAATTCCGGCCGAGGTGTTCGAGTTATTTTTGATTACTGAAAACATCATTTCCAACAGGCTGGGCGCGATGACCTCGGTGATGTTTGTGGTGGTGATGGCAATTCTCGTGGCCACCGGCGCAGACAGAAAGTGGCGCTGGCACACCTTTGCGGTGGTGCGCTTTGCGGTAGTGGGCCTGGTGGTGATTACCGCCATGTCTTATTCGCTGCGCTACCTTTATAAAGCCGTGGGCAACGAGTACACCGCCTACGATGAGTTTATCGCCCGCGAGCTGCTGCTGCCTGCCGCCCCTTCGCGCAACTTGATGCAAGTGCCAGAGCAGCGCGCCCAAGAGCCTTACGGCAATACGCTAGATCGCATTGCAAAACGCGGCACGTTACGCGTTGGCTATTATCGCGACTGGCTGCCCTATGCGTTTCACAATAAGCAGGGCCAACTTGTGGGGCTGGATGTAGAGCTGTGGCACCAGCTGGCGCGCGATTTGGGTGTGCGGGTTGAGTTTGTGCGTGTGTACCGCCGCGAGGTAAAACAGCTGTTAGATGCCCGCTACCTGGATATGGCCGCCGGTGTTGCCATGTCGCCTGCCGCTATCGCCCGCTACACATTGGCCGCGCCACACTTTAATGAAAATCTTGCGCTGCTGGTGCGTAAAGACAAGCGCACAGAGCTGCGCGAGTGGCAGGAAATTGGCAGTAACCAGCGCTGGCATTTGGGCGTGCCCAATGCCTACTACCTAACCAGCTCATTGCGCAACGCGCTGCCCAACTGGCAGGTTGAAGAAATTGCCTCGCCGCGCAGCTTTGTGCGGGGTGAAAAGCCGGAACTCGATGCCATTATTTTCGGCGCCGCCGGCGCTTCTGCCTGGACACTCTTATACCCCGAATACGGGGTGGTTGTGCCGCAACCCACCTTGCCACCAGTGCCTATGGCAATGCCTGTGGCAACCAATGACCTGGACTTCGTGTTGTTCATGCGCCAGTGGCTGGAAATCCGCCGCAACGATGGCACCATCGAAAAGCTTACCAACTACTGGATTCGCGGCCAGCGCCCGGAAGGTGCCCAGCACCGGTGGAACCTCTGGGACGACTGGGTGATGAAAAGCCCTGAACCGGTTCAGGACTAGTTGGCATTTGCTTGGCGTATTGTAGGGGCTTGATTGCTATCGGCGGCCCCAAAGGCCGCCGCATCTAATCAATACCCGTAGCAGCTGTTATTGAAATAATTTTCGCAAATCATCCACCAGCGCATCCGGGTTGAGTGTGGCAACAGGCGCGCCCCTGTCGTAACCGTAACTCACCGCTGCTACCGGCACCTGGGCTGCACGCGCAGCGCCAATATCGGCGGCAGAATCACCCACCATGAGCGTGTGGGCAGCGCCAATGTTGGCCTCTTTCATGGCTTCCAAAAGCATATCGGGCGCGGGCTTTTTATTGGCCACACACTCGCCACCGAACATTGAATCAAAATAGTGGGCAATGCCCAGATGCTCAACAATCGGGCGGGCAAACTGCACGGGCTTATTGGTAACCAGCGCCATGGAAATGTTTGACTGTTGCAGGAATGCCAGAAATTCCTTGGCGCCAGGGTAAAGGGAGGTGTTGCGCGTGCAGCACAGGGTGTATGCCGCGCGCCACAAGGTCATTGCTTGCGCGTGCATGCTTTGTTCAAGGCCTGCGTGTTCCAGTGCACGGGCAACCAGTGTGGCTGCGCCGTTGCCTACCCAATTGCGTACCCGGGCTACTCCGGCTTCGGGTTGGCCTAAGGATTTCAGCATGGTGTCTGTGGCTGTGGCGATGTCCGGCACCGAGTCTATGAGTGTGCCGTCTAGATCAAACAACACAAGCTGTGGCGGCTTGCCATTGAAAAGTTGTTCAAGGGTGCTCATCGGTGCCTTATGAATTTTAGGGGTTGTATATACGCCTGCCACTTCAAGTGGCTGAAGGCGTGCGCCCGCGGGTTAACCTTTTCTGCTTAGCAATCGGCCAGGGCCTCGCGCATTGCATCAATTGCAGATTTGTAAGATTGCGCGCCGAAAATGGCAGAACCGGCCACAAAGGTGTCGGCACCGGCGCGGGCAATTTCTGCGATATTGGCAGGGGTAACGCCGCCGTCTATCTCAAGGCGGATGTCATGGCCCGAGTTGTCGATGAGCGCTCTTGCCTCACGCAGCTTGTCGAGCGTTTGCGCAATAAATTTCTGCCCGCCAAAGCCCGGGTTCACCGACATCAGCAACAGCATGTCGAGTTTGTGCAGTACCGGCTTTACGATGTCTACCGGCGTGGCAGGGTTCAATACCAGGCCTGGCTTGCAGCCTTTATCAATAATTAATTGCAGCGAGCGATCTACGTGTTTGGAGGCCTCCGGGTGGAAGGTAATGTAGGTGGCACCGGCATCGGCAAACTGGCTGATTAAATCGTCTACCGGCTCTACCATCAGGTGTACATCGATGGGTGCGGTAATGCCGTAATTGCGCAGCGCCTTGCACACCATGGGGCCGAAGGTGAGGTTCGGCACATAGTGGTTGTCCATTACATCAAAGTGCACCACATCGGCACCGTCGGCCAGTACCTTGGCTACATCGTCGCCCAGGCGGGCCAGATCGGCAGATAAAATCGAAGGGGCAATCAGAAAGTTGGTCATGGGCTCACTCACAAGCAAATTGGTCGGCTATTGTACGCACTCCATAGCGCAGGCCCAAGAGGGGGCGGCTAGACTAAAGCTATTGAATGGGTGATGAAGGGGGGCGCGTGCGTAAACATCGGTGGGTTATTTTTGGCTGGTTGTGTCTTGTTGGGCTGGCGCACGGGCAGGCTGCTGATGAGAATGCCGCGGCGCCCGATGAGGTAGACGCGGCGCTAGCACCAACAGCTGCCGCGGAGCCGGAACCCACGCCCGAGCCGCCGCTTTATGCCAGCCGCGAGGCGCGCGACATGGCGTTGCTGGCGCAGGCAGTGCCGAGCGATCAGGTTGTTTGGTTTGATATCGGCGGCGAGCGGGTGTTGGGTTTGTATCACGCAGCAATCAGCGCCAACCCCTCCGGTGCTGTGCTGTTGGTGCAAGATCAAGACCGCAACCCCACCTGGCCCGAGCGTATCCAGGCGCTGCGCCTGAGCTTGCCCGAGCAAGGCTGGACCACAATGGTGGTGACCTTGCCCCCGGCAGATCCCGCGGCCATACCCGAGCGCGACCTCCCGCCTGCGCCTGACGAGGCGGCGGTATCGCCCGCTGAAGGCGACGGCGAAGCACGCCCTGAAACAGAAGAAGTGTTTAACGATGCCACAGGCGACGTGGCTGATGTGGCAAGCATGGCACAAGAGCAGCCGGCCCCAACGCCCACGCCCGAGGTGCCAAAAATACCCGCGCAAACACGGGTTGATCAGCGCCTGGCGCAAGCCATTGAGCACCTGCGTGGCCAGGGCCAATTTAATTTGGCGTTGTTGGCCGAAGGTGGCGGTGCGGTGCGCGCGGCCCGGCTATTTGCGGGCATGGGGTCTGAGGGCTTTCGCGCCTTGGTGTTGGTTGATGCCCGTCACAACCTGGGCACAGAGGCGGGTGACGTTCTCGCCATGGCCTCGGCGCAATTGCCTGTGCTGGATGTGATTGCCGTTGACCAGCCCGCATTGCTAGCGGCCGCCAAGGCACGCCACACCGCCGCCAAACGCGCCGGGCGCGAGGGCTTCCAGCAACTGTCGCTGCCACGTTACGAGCCGGATTTGGTGCGCCTTAGTAAACGCGTGCGCGGATTTCTGGATCGCCATGCAAAAGGCGTGAAGGTTGATAATGCCCAGGTGATACAAAACCCGCCTGATTAGGCGGGTTTTACTGTGGCTATCAAGGCTGCTGGAGGGCCTTGGCCTCAGGCGGTAGTTCGCCCTCAGCGATGGGGTTGGCGGGTGCCGAGTCGCCTGGGGCGGGTGTGGCGTCGGCCAGGGCTGCGGCTTGCGCTTTGGCGGCGGCTTCTGCTTTGGCTAGTACTTCGCTCTCCCAATCAACATCGGGTAGCTCACCCAGCGCAATCTCTGCCAGGCTGCTGTTCACCGCCGGCAGTGCCTTGCGGTTGGCCCAGATCACGCGGCCTTCGGTGGTTTCTACCAGGGCAACATCAATGCTGGCTCCTTAAGTATTCTGAACGGGCACAACGGCGCCGGCAGTCAGAACGCTCACCAAAATGCTGGTGCCTACATCTTTCGCAATCATGCCGACGGATTTTTTCGCGCCGGTGTATTCCATCAACAGTACCGCCTCAGCGCCGGTACGCTCGGCTATGGCGTTTACCACGGGGCCGAGGGTGGATTGAAAGGTGCTCTTCTTGTCTTCGCTCACTAGGCCTGTGGTGTACAGCTCGGTTTTGGCCGCTTCCCACGCCTCTTTGCATTGGGTCACGTTGTAGGCAAATTCTTCATCACTGGCGATGGCTGCTTCGATATCAAACTCCACTACGGACAGGCCTTCTTCGGTCAAGCGCTTGTGGGCGTGCGCGGTGATGGCCTCTTTGATCATCAGTTGATCGTCAATCAGCTCTTCATTGTCGCCATCGAAGGTGACCAGCTCGATGTTCACCTCGGGCGGCAGCACCACTACGGTGTGAATGTCCTTGGCGATATCGGCGTAGCTCTGGTGCTGGCGCACGGTGGTGTGCTGGGCGCAGGCTGTGGCCAGAAAGCACAGCAGTGTGAGGAGTCCTAGTTTTTTCATCTTAATGTCCTTTTAGGGTTAGATTTTTTTGACAAGGCTTTCGATGTAACGGCGGTCTTTTATGTCATTGAGTTGCAGGTATTGGGTAAAAAATTCCTTGGCCTGTGCCGGCTCTTGTTGATCCAGGTGCAACAAGCCCAGCCCTCGCAGCGCCACGGGGCTATGGGTTTCCAGCGCCAGTGCCTTTTGGTAGTGCGCATGGGCGCTGCTGATAAAGTCGGCCTGTTGCTCGGCAATGGCAACTTTGGCGTCGGCGAGTTTGGTGTCGTACAGCCATACCTGTTCCTGAGCGGCCGCCAAATTTGTCAAGGACCTTGCAGGGCCGCCAACCGCTCGGGCGTGCCCACATCCTGCCACAGGCCCCGGTGTACAAAACCGCCCAGTTTGTGCAGGCGCTGCCAGTGTTGCAGGGCGTCTCTGATGGGGAAGCGGGCTTGGCGGCCGGGGTAATCATTGATGAAGTCAAAGCGCGCAGTGCCAAGGCCTGTGTAGGTGTAGCGGGGGGGTAATGTGTTGATCAGCCCTTGGGCCAGGCCAAAGTCGCCATCGGGGTTGTGCGGTGGGTTGGCCGCTAGCACAAGCTCGGCGCAAAGGCCGCGCGCCTGCAAGCTTTGCAGTGATTGGGCAAGCAGGTTGTAGGGCAGGTCTGTGTAGGCATCGGTTGAGATCATTGCGAAGGCATCACCCGCCAGCCAGTCTAGGCACTGGTTGAGCGCGCCGCCGGTTTCCAGCGGCTCCGGGCCTTCATCGGAATAGTGGAGCCTGAGGCCATAGCGCCCGCCGTTGCCGCAGTGGTTGCGAATCTGGTCACCCAAATAGGAAAGATTGATCATGGCCTGGGAAAATCCGGCAGCGGCCAGCTTTTCCAGGTGGTAATCGATCAGGGCTTTGCCGTTGACCGTTAGTAGTGGTTTGGGTGTGTGATCGGTGAGTGGCCGCATGCGCTCGCCCTTGCCGGCAGCAAAGACGAAGGCTTTCACTGGGCGCGGGCCTTGGCGTTGCCGGCGCTGCGGTAATCGCTGTACCAGTGCTGTTGTTTGGCCAGCGGCAGCAGCGTTTCGCGCAGCCAGTCGGCAAAGGGCAAGAGCTCCGGGTAGGCCTCTGCCACTTCCAGCGTGTAGCGCAGCACCAGCGGCAGGTTTTGCAAGTAGCCGTCTTTGCCGTCGCGCAAGTGCAGCCGTGCGAAGATACCCAGTACCTTGATGTGGCGCTGCAGGCCCATCCAGTCGAACCAGCGCAAAAAGGTCTCACGGGTTACCGGGCGCATCAGGCCCACTTCCACGGCCATGTTGCCGTAGGCCAGTGCCCAGCGCTCTACCTGATCGGTGGGCCAGCGGATATAGCAATCGCGCAGTAAAGACACCAAGTCATAGGTGATGGGGCCTACCACGCCGTCCTGGAAATCCACTACGCCGGGGGCCAAGCCGTCGCGCACAATCAGGTTTCTGGAGTGGAAATCGCGGTGGACTAACACCTGCGGTTGCGCCGCGGCCAGTGCCTCTAGGTGCGCGAAGGTGGTGTGCAGCAGGTTTTGCTCGGCCGGGGTAAGCGTGTGGCCCAGGAGCCTGGTGGCAAACCAGTCTTCGAACAGGCTCATTTCCAGGCGCAGCAAGGGTTGGTCGTATGCGGGCAGCTCCAGCGCCGCGGTGGGGATTTGCTGGATGCGCAGCAGGTCGGTGATCACCTCGCCATACAGGCAGTGGGCGGTGTCTGGCTCCAGGCTGTCGAGCAGCAGTTGGCCGCCCAAATCTTCAACCAGCAAAAACCCCTGTTCGTAATCGGTGGCGAACACTTCCGGCGCGTGAATGCCCTGCTCGCGCAGCAGCTTGGCGATGAACACGAAGGTCTCGTTTTTTTCCGTGGTGGGCGGGGCCACCACGGCGAGCAGGTGGGCATCGGTGTTCAGGCGAAAGTAGCGCCGAAAGCCCGCATCGCTGGGCAGGGGCGCGAGTTGGAGTGGGCCGCTGGGCAGCCAGCCCTTATCTGCCAGGGTTGTATGCACCCATTGTTGTAATGCTGTCACTGAGGTCAAAAGGGGTTCCAACTCGAAAAAAGGGCACATGATTCCAGATTCGGCGCGCCGGTTAAAGTATTAGTTGTGCCCAAGCGGTGAGTTACAGCGGCTTTTCTTTCCAATTGACGGTGGCTTTGCAGTAGAATCCACGGCTTGGTTTGTCGCCCGGCCAAGGGTAGGCGGCAGAAGCAGTATATCGATAAAGGCTCAACCTTGACGTTCCCATTCCCCCAACAACCACTCAGCTTGGCCGTACGCCTAGGGCTCTGTGCGACTGTGCTGCTGGCCCAGCAGGCCAACGCCGACGATTCCCCCTACCAGGCCGGCGCCGATGGCGACATGTTTGCCGGCAGCCGCCAGGTGCACGCCCAGGGGCGGGCAGCGCTTGATTGGGTGCCCAAAGCCGAGCTGACCGATGCCCAGGCCAGTTGCCGCGCCGGCTGTGACGGTGCCTATGTGGCGCCCATGCGCACCGATGCCGAGGCTGGCCTCAAGCCCGAGCAGGCACCGGTGCGGGCTGCCGCTGACGACAGCCGTTGGCTGCAGGAATCGAAAGCCGAGCTGACCGGCAATGTAGAGGTCATACAAGGCTACCGGTCGCTCAGCGCCGATCGCGCCGTGTACGATCAAGCCAATCAAACCGCTGAAATTGAAGGCCACGTAGTGGTGCGCGAGCCGGGGCTGGTGGTTTTTGCCGATCGGTTGATGCTCGATGAAGGCCGTGGCAGTGCGGTGCTTGAAAACACCCAGTTTGTGCTGCACGAGGCCCATATGCGCGGCAAGGCAACCACGCTTGCCCAGCAGCAGGGCCGGGGCATTGGCGAAAACCTGTACCAGCTTGAAGACGGCAGCTTTACCATGTGCTCGCCAGAAGATAACACCTGGCTTGTGCGCGGTGCCGAAATTGAAATAGACACCGCCACAGGCCAAGGCAAGGCGCGCCACATGCGCCTGGAGCTGGCCGATGTGCCGGTGTTTTACGCGCCTTATTTCCGCTTTCCCGCCACCGATAAGCGCATGACGGGTTTGCTATTTCCCACTATCGCCTCCGACAGTCGCAACGGCTTTGAGTACGCCCAGCCGCTCTACTTAAACCTGGCGCCCAATTACGACCTCACCTTAACGCCGCGCTGGATGCAGCACCGGGGCCTGGGTATTGAGGCCGAGGGCCGGCATTTGTCGTCGCTGTTTGAAACCGCCATTGGGGGTGCTTACCTTGCCGACGACAAGGGCGGCGAGAACGATAAGCTGCAAGAAAAAGCTGATGCCGGTGAAATTTCGCAAGCCGATGTGACCCCCTACAAGGGCCAAGACCGCTGGTTGGCGCACCTGCAACAGCGCGGCGGGCGCGGCCGGGATTGGAGCACGGTGATTGATTACACCCAGGTGAGCGATGTGGATTACCTGCGCGACCTCGACACCGGCAGCATCGAAACCAGCTCGCGTACCCACTTGCGTCAGGCCGGCAGCCTGCACTACCAGCTGCCCGATTGGCGCCTGGGCCTGAACCTTGAAGCCTACCAAAGCGTGAGCCTGATTGGCGTTGAACCCTACCGCAAGTTGCCGCAGCTCACTGCCAACGGCCAGTACCAGTGGGGCGATTGGGAGCTTGCGCTCAATCACGATTACACCCAGTTCGCTCACAGCGATACCTACTGGGATCAAACCGACGACAACCCCGACGACATCCGCATTGTGGGTGACAGGCTCCGCACCGACTACCGGCTGGGGTGGCGGGCTGAAACCATCTGGGGCTTTTTGCGCCCGGCGGTAATGGTTAAGCACCTGCAATACGCGCTGGATGAAACTACCCTGCGCGCCGATGCCAATGCCACTCCCGGCATTACCGGCGCCCAGGCAAGCATTGATGCGGGCCTGTTTTTCGAGCGCGAAGGCAGCCTGTTTGAGCACGGCTACATTCAAACCTTCGAGCCGCGGGTGTTTTATTTCAACAGCCCAGAGCAGGATCACAGCGATCTATACCGTGTAACCGATCGCAACCGCTCGGTGCAATTTGATACCACCGAAACCACCTTCAGCTACAACCAGCTGTTTCGCGAGTCGCGCTTTAACGGCGGCGACCGCATAGACGATGCCAACCAGACCTCCGTGGGCTTAACCACCCGCTTCATTGAGGCCAGCAGCGGCATTGAACGCTTTCGCGCAAGCCTTGGGCAGATTTTTTACGCCGCCAATCGCAATGTCACACTCAGCGGCGTGGCCGATGAGGCGCCGCGCTCGGAAATTGCGGGCCAGCTGGCCGCGCACATTGGCGAGCACTGGCGCTTCAACCTGGATATCGCCTACTCCCAGGAAAACTACAAACCCTCCCAGGGCACAACCAGCCTGCGCTATGTGGATCCGGCCGGCTACGTGGTTAACCTGGGCTACCGCTACCAGCGCAAGGGCCTGGCGACAGATCAAGAAACCGGTGAACTTTTTAACAACAATATCGATCAAACAGATATTGGCATTGTCTACCCGCTGTCAGATCAATGGAACCTGATGGCGCGCAGCTTCTACGATCACGCGCTGGGGCGCGAAATTGATACCTTTGCAGGCGTTGAGTACAACAGTTGTTGTTATCGCGTGCGCGTGGTGGGCAGGCGCTGGACAGACAGCCGGGATATCCAAACACTGGGGCCCTCGAGCCTTGAGTTAGATCGTGGTATCTATATCGAATTCCAGCTCAAAGGGCTGGGTAGCTTGGGGCGTCGACTCGACGAATTGTTGACAGAAGGCATTATCGGCTTTGATCAACGCCCGCAATACGAACCCTAACGGTAAGCAAATGAAGTCTTTTAATAAAAAATGTGTAACGTTAATGCTGGCGCTTTCTACCTTGGCTGGTTGGGCGCACGCCGAAGTGCAAACCCTCGATCGCGTAGTGGCGGTGGTTGATGAAGGCGTGGTGATGGAGAGTGAACTCAATGCCAAGCTGCGTGGCATTGTGGCCAAGTTGCGTGCCTCCAACACCGAGCTCCCGCCCGAAGACGTGCTGAAAGCCCAGGTGCTGGATCACCTGGTGAACGAGCAAATCCAGCTGCAAATGGCCAAGCGTGCCGGCGCCAAAGTGCCGCCTGAAGAGCTCGACCAAATGATTCAGCGCATTCGCGCCTCGAACAACCTGAGTGAAGCAGAGTTTGCCCGCGAGTTGGCCGCCGAAGGCCTGAGCCTGGCGGAACTGCGCGAAGACCTGCGCCGTGAAATGCTGGTGCGTCAGGTGCAGCAAGGCAGCGTGAACCGCCGCATTCAGGTTACGGAATCTGAAATTGAAAACTTCCTCAATTCCACCGAAGGCAAATTCTGGACCTCGCCCGAATACCAGCTGGGCCATATTCTGATTGCCGTGCCCTCAGGTAGCTCCGAGGCGCAAATAGCCGAGCTTGAAGCCAAAGCCCACGCGCTGCGCGAAGAGGCGTTGGCCGGTGCCGATTTCCGTCGCCTGGCGGTGGCGAACTCGGCCGGCCAAAATGCCCTTGAGGGCGGTGATCTAGGTTGGCGCAAGGTGGCCCAGCTGCCCACGCTGTTTGCCGACAACGTAGCCAACCTGAAAGTGGGCGATGTTACCGAACCCTTCCGCAGCGGCGCCGGTTTTCACTTGATTAAACTGCACAACCAGCGCGGTGGCGGTGAAGTGTTAATTGAGCAAACCAAGGCGCGCCATATTCTGGTGAAAACCAATGAAGTGGTTAACGACACCGAGGCCTTCGACAAGCTCACAGAACTGCGCGAGAAGATCTTGGCCGGTGCCGACTTTGCAGAACTTGCCAAAGAGCACTCCGAAGACCTGGGCTCGGCCCTGCAAGGGGGCGACTTGGGTTGGGCCAACCCCGGCCAGTTTGTGCCCGCCTTTGAAGAAACCATGGCGCAGCTCAAGCCCGGCGAAATGAGCCAGCCCTTTCGCAGCCAGTTCGGCTGGCACCTGATGCAGGTGTTGGAGCGCCGTCAGCAAGACATGAGCGACACCATGATCAAAAATCAGGCCGCCAATTTGCTGCGCAGCCGCCGTTTTGAAGAAGAGCTGCAAGTGTGGCTGCAAGAGATTCGTGACGAAGCCTACGTTGAACTCAAACTCTAAGGTGCCGCTCACCTTTGCCATTACGCCCGGTGAACCCGCGGGCATCGGGCCGGATGTGCTGATTCAGGCGGCCCAGCAGGCCCGCGCCGCCCACTGGGTGGCGGTGGCCGACCCGGCGCTGCTCCAGGCGCGCGCAAGTACCTTGAATTTACCCCTCACCCTGCACCCTTTCGATGCGGCCCGGCCCGTGTGCGAGGCAGGCCACATTGCAGTGTGCGCCCAGCCCCTGCAAGCCCCGGTAACGGCAGGTACGCTCAACGCCGCCAATGGCCGCTATGTGCTCAATACCCTGGATGCCGCCATCGAGATGTGCACCTCAGGTAAGGCCCAGGGGTTGATTACCGGGCCCGTGCAAAAAAGCGTCATTAACGAGGCGGGTATCCAGTTTACCGGCCATACGGAATACCTGGCCCAGAAGGCCAAAACCCCGGTGGTGATGATGCTGGCCACAGGGTCCTTGCGCGTGGCGCTGGCCACCACCCACCTGCCACTGCGCGACGTGGCCGATGCCATTACGCCCGCGCTGCTGGATCAGGTAATTGGCATTTTACTGCACGACCTAACCCACCACTTTGGCATCAAAAAGCCCCGCGTACTGGTGTGCGGCCTGAACCCCCATGCCGGCGAAGGTGGCCACCTGGGCCGTGAAGAAATAGACATCATTACCCCGGTGCTCGCGCGCTGGCGCAGCCACGGCCATGCGCTGCTGGGCCCGCTGCCCGCCGATACCCTGTTTCAGCCCAAGTACCTGGAGCAGGCCGATGCAGTGCTGGCCATGTACCACGACCAAGGCCTGCCGGTATTGAAGTACCAGGGCTTTGGCGAAGCGGTAAACGTGACCCTTGGCTTGCCCTATATCCGCACCTCGGTAGATCATGGCACCGCACTCGATCTGGCGGGCACGGGCCAGGCCCACGCCGGCAGCCTGCTGACGGCCATCGACTATGCTACCCGCATGGCAACCCGTGCACACACGGGTGCTGCACAACATTAATCAGGACAACACCGTGACCGATTTCTATCACAAGGCGCGCAAGCGTTTTGGCCAAAACTTTTTAATTGATCAGGGCATTATCGGGCGCATTGCGCGCGCGGTGGGCGCCAGGCCCGAGGAGCAAGTGGTGGAAATCGGCCCCGGCAAGGGCGCCATAACCGAGCTGCTGATTGCCGACTGCCCGCACCTGAAGGTGGTGGAACTAGACCGCGATCTGATCCCCTGGCTTAAGGTAAAGTTTGAGCAATACCCCGATTTCGAGGTGATCGCCAACGATGCCCTTAAGGTGGATTTTGGCGCCTTGGCTGGCAACCGGCCGCTGCGCATTGTGGGCAACCTGCCCTACAACATTTCCACGCCCTTGATCTTTCACCTGTTGAGCTTTGTAGGCCAAGTGCAAGACATGCACTTTATGCTGCAAAAAGAAGTGGTGCAGCGCATGGGGGCGGAGCCCGGCTCCAAGGCCTATGGGCGGCTCTCGATCATGGTGCAGTATTGGTGCCGGGTGGAGTATTTGTTCGATGTGGGCCCGCAGTGTTTCTCGCCCGCGCCCAAGGTGGATTCCGCCATTGTGCGGCTCACCCCCCGCGCCGAGCCCGAGGTGGCGGTGCATGACCACAAGGTGCTGCAAGAGTTGGTTACCGCGGCTTTCTCCCAGCGTCGCAAAACCCTGCGCAACACCTTAAAGCAGCTGATGAGCGTTGAGGCCATAGAGCAGCTGGATTTTGATACCAGCCGCCGGCCGGAAACTATCTCGGTTGCCGAGTTTGTGGGCCTGGCAAACCATTTGCTGGCCTTGCGCGAGGCGGGAGTAGCCTAGTGGCCAAAGACGACATCCGCATCCAGGTAAAGAGCCTGTATCTGCCCGACCAGTCAGACCCCAAGGCCCGGCGCTTTGTGTTTGCCTACACTATCAAGATTAAAAACGCCGGGGCCGAGCCCGCCAAGCTGATGAGCCGGCATTGGAAAATTCTGGACGGCAACAACCAGCTTGAAGAAGTGCGCGGCGACGGCGTAATTGGCGAGCAGCCGCGCCTGTTGCCCGGTGGTGAGTTCACCTACAGCTCCGGTGCGATTCTAAAAACCCCCACCGGCACCATGGAGGGCAGCTACCGCTTCCGCACCGACGACGGCCGCCAGTTCGAGGCGCCCATCCCCCTGTTTGCCTTGGCCATGCCCGGAGCCCTGCATTAATGGCCACCTATGCCGTGGGCGATATTCAGGGCTGCTTTGAACCCCTGCAGCGCCTGCTGGCTGAGGTGAACTTCAACCCCGCACAAGACACCCTCTGGGTGGCCGGCGATCTGGTTAACCGCGGGCCGGATTCCCTGGCGGTTATCCGTTTTTTAAGGAGCCTGGGTGATGCGGTGGTGCCGGTGCTCGGCAACCACGACCTGCACTTTTTGGCAGTGGCCGAGGGCGTGAAGCCGCCCTCAAAGGGCGACACGCTAGAGGATTTACTGGCAGCGCCAGAGCTTGCCGACATTGTGCAATGGCTGCGTGGCCTGCCGTTGATTCACCAAGACAAAGCCCTGGGTTACACCATGGTGCACGCCGGCATTCCGCCGCAGTGGGGTATCAAAAAGGCGCTAAAGCGTGCCCGCGAGGTGGAGCAGGTGTTGCAAAGCGGCGATTACCGGCGCTTTTTGAAAGCCATGTATGGCAACACGCCCGCCGGTTGGCGCAAAGGCTTGCGCGGCATGAAGCGTTTGCGAGTCATTACTAACTATTTCACCCGCATGCGCTTTTGCGCCCCCGATGGCGAATTGGATATCACCAATAAATCGGCCCCCATGGGCGTAAACCTGGGCTTTGCGCCCTGGTACGCGCTGGAAAATCGCAAGAGCCGTGGCCACAGGATTATTTTCGGCCATTGGGCGGCACTGGAAGGCGCGGTGAGCGAGCCCGATATCTTCGCGCTCGACACGGGTTGTGTCTGGGGTGGCTGCCTGACCCTCCTGCGTTTGGAGGATCAGGCGCGCTTTCAGGTGAGCTGCAAGGCAGGCTAGCTGCCGTAACCCGCTGGATTTTGCTCGGTCCAGCGCCAGCTGTCTTCTACCATGGTGCGCAAATCAAACTCCGCCCGCCAACCGATGTACTCGGCGGCCTTTGCTGGGTCTGCGTAACAGGTGGCCAGGTCGCCCGCCCGGCGCGGCTTGATGGCGACATTAATCTCAGCGCCACTCACTTCCCGATAGGCTTTTACCACATCCATTACGCTGTAGCCTTGGCCGGTGCCAAGGTTGACTACCTGGCAGCCCGAGCCCATGTTTTCCATGGCCTTGAGGTGGCCGCGGGCGAGATCCACCACGTGGATGTAATCGCGCACGCCAGTGCCATCCGGGGTGGGGTAGTCGTCGCCAAACACGGGCAGCTCTGGCAAGCGGCCGATGGCAACGCGCGCCACATAGGGCACCAAATTGTTGGGAATGCCGTTCGGGTCTTCGCCAATCAGGCCACTGGGGTGTGCGCCAATGGGGTTGAAGTAGCGCAGCAGCCAGATGCGCCAGCGGTTGTCGCTGGCGGCCAGGTCAGCCAGCACCTGCTCAAGCATCAATTTGGTGCGCCCATAGGGGTTAATGGCAGCAAGCGGCGAGCTTTCGGTGAGCGGCACCTTGGCCTCGGGGGAATACACGGTGGCAGAGGAGCTGAACACCAGGTCAAAAACACCGTGGGCGGCCATAACCTCCAGCAGCGTAAGCGTGCCGGCAATGTTGTTCTGGTAATAACTCAAAGGAATTTGAGACGACTCACCCACGGCTTTAAGGCCTGCAAAGTGAATCACCTGCAGGATCTGGTGCTCGCCGAAGATGCGGGTCAGCGCGGCTTTATCGCAGATGTCTGCTTGATAAAACGCCACCGCTTGGCCGGTGATTTGCTGCACCCGCTTGAGCGATTCGGCCTGACTATTGCAGAGGTTATCCACAACCACCACCTGGTGGCCGGCCAGCTGCAGTTCGACGATGGTGTGGCTGCCGATAAACCCGGCGCCCCCGGTAACCAATACCGTCATGTGATCTGTCCCTGTATGCGTTGAATAAAGCGCCATTGTAACCGCAAAGGGCAGGGGCTGGGCAAAGACCTTAGAGGTCGTTTGTGAGTTACTTTGGCGTGAAATGCGCAAGCGCCTGACCAACGGTTGAACAATTTGATCGCGCAGTGGTCTGTGTGAAAATAATTAATGAATGTGTCTGCTAACGCGCCAGATTACCGACTATGCTTAAACCAAGCGCCAATTATTTCATGGGCCAGCAGTGCTGCCGGTGAACCAGTAAAAGGATTAAAAACGTAATTCAAACAGTCAGTTAAAAAAGCTTTCCGGCTTTCAAGGTAAAGGAGCGATTTGATGAGCATTTTCAGCCATTACCAGGACCGTTACGAAGCAACCCAGCAAGAGGAAATGACAATCCAGGAGTATCTGGATTTGTGCAAGCAAGAGCCTCGAGCCTACGCCACCGCCGCCGAGCGCATGCTAGCTGCCATCGGTGAACCGGAGCTGGTTGATACCTCCCGCGATTCGCGACTGAGTCGCATTTTCTCCAACAAAATCATCAAGCGATACCCGGTCTTTGATGAGTTCTACGGCATGGAAGAAGCCATAGAACAAATCGTCTCCTTTTTTAAGCACGCAGCCCAAGGGCTGGAAGAGCGAAAACAAATTCTTTACCTGCTGGGCCCGGTGGGCGGCGGTAAATCCTCCCTTGCCGAAAAACTCAAAGCGCTCATGCAGCAAGAGCCCATTTATTGCATCAAAGGCTCGCCGGTATTTGAGTCGCCCCTGGGGTTATTTAACCCCGATGAAGACGGCGCTATTCTTGAAGAAGATTACGGTATTCCCCGCCGTTATATCAAAACCATCATGTCGCCATGGGCCTCCAAGCGGCTGCAGGAATTTCGTGGC
The DNA here is from genome assembly GCF_024138675.1 of Simiduia sp. 21SJ11W-1. NCBI lineage: Bacteria > Pseudomonadati > Pseudomonadota > Gammaproteobacteria > Cellvibrionales > Cellvibrionaceae > Simiduia > Simiduia sp. 21SJ11W-1. Next base: position 789,198 of record NZ_CP090959.1, read on the forward strand.
GACATCAGCCAGTTCAAGGTGGTCAAACTCTACCCCTCCATTCTGAACCAGATTGCCATTACCAAAACCGAACCCGGTGATGAAAACAACCAGGATATCTCCTCGCTGGTGGGCAAGGTGGATATCCGAAAGCTCGAAGAGTTTCCCCAAAACGACCCGGATGCCTATTCATTTTCCGGCGGCTTGTGCCGGGCCAATCAGGGCTTGATGGAATTTGTGGAGATGTTCAAGGCCCCTATCAAAGTGTTGCACCCCTTGCTTACCGCAACCCAAGAGGGCAACTTCAACTCCACAGAAGGCCTGGGTGCGATCCCCTTTGAAGGCGTTGTGTTGGCGCACTCAAATGAATCCGAGTGGCAGACGTTTAAGAACAACAAAAACAATGAAGCCTTTATCGACCGTGTGTACATTGTCAAGGTGCCCTATTGTTTGCGGGTGTCTGAAGAGGTGAAAATTTATGACAAGCTGTTGGAAAACAGCTCACTCAAGGGTTACCCCTGCGCGCCCGATACGCTTAACATGCTGGCCAAGTTCACCGTGCTTTCGCGCCTGAAGGAGCCTGAAAATTCCAACCTGTTTTCGAAAATGCGCATCTACGACGGTGAAAACCTGAAAGATACAGATCCAAAAGCAAAATCCATGCAGGAGTATCGCGATAGTGCCGGTGTAGATGAAGGCATGAACGGCTTGTCTACCCGCTTTGCCTTTAAAATTCTCTCCAAGGTGTTTAATTTCGACCCAACCGAAGTAGCCGCCAACCCCGTGCACTTGTTGTATGTGCTGGAGCAGCGAATAGAGCAAGAGCAATTTCAACCCGAGGTGCGCGAGCGCTACCTGTCTTTCATCAAGGAGTACCTGGCGCCACGTTATGTAGAGTTTATCGGCAAAGAAATTCAAACGGCTTATTTGGAATCTTACACAGAGTACGGGCAGAATATTTTTGACCGCTATGTTCTCTATGCGGACTTCTGGATTCAGGATCAGGAATACCGCGACCCTGAAACCGGCGAGATACTGAATCGCGCTTCGCTGAACGAAGAACTCGAGAAAATCGAGAAACCTGCAGGCATCAGTAACCCCAAAGATTTCCGTAACGAGGTGGTGAACTTTGTTTTGCGCGCACGCGCCAATAACCAGGGCAAGAACCCTATGTGGAACAGCTATGAAAAGCTGCGCACAGTCATCGAGAAGAAAATGTTCTCCAACACGGAAGATCTGCTGCCGGTGATTTCTTTCAATGCTAAGGCGTCTGCCGACGACAAGAAAAAACACCAGGATTTTGTCGCCCGCATGACCGAGCGAGGTTACACGGAAAAGCAAGTGCGGTTGCTGTCTGATTGGTATTTGCGGGTGCGTAAGTCGCAGTAAATTGATCGAAACCGAGGTACACGAATGAGCTATGTTGTCGATCGTCGCCTGAACGGTAAGAACAAGAGTACTGTTAATCGCCAACGCTTTTTACGCCGTTACCGCGACCATATTAAAAAGGCGGTATCTGACGCGGTTAATAACCGCTCCATCACCGATGTGGAGCGGGGCGAAAAAATCAGTATTCCTACGCGCGATATCAGTGAGCCCGTATTTCACCACGGCCGGGGAGGGCGCAACGAGCGCGTGCACCCAGGTAATAAGGAGTTCACCGCAGGCGACCGCATACCCAGGCCCCAGGGCGGTGGTGGTGGCGGTGGTGCAGGGGAGGGTGCCAGTGATCAGGGCGAAGGCATGGATGACTTCGTTTTCCAGATCACACAGGAAGAGTTTTTAGACTTCATGTTTGATGATCTGGAGCTTCCGAACTTGGTTAAACGCCAGCTCTCGGGCTCTGAAGAGTTTAAATTTCACCGTGCAGGCGTTGCCAATGAAGGCAACCCCGGGCGCATAAACGTTGTGCGCAGCCTGCGTGCGGCCAATGCCAGACGTATTGCCCTGGGCGGCCAAAAGCGGCGCAGGTTACGTGAATGCGAAGCCCAGCTTGCAGAGCTAATGGCGATAGATGAAGTGCTGCGTGACCACAAAGCGGTTGCCGCGCTTGAAGATGAGATTACACAACTGCAGGCGCGCTTGAAAAAGGTGCCTTGGCTTGATGATTTTGACATCAAGTACAATCTATTGGTAAAGCACCCCATCCCAAAATCCAAAGCGGTGATGTTTTGCTTGATGGACGTCTCGGGCTCCATGACCCAAGACACCAAAGACATGGCCAAGCGCTTTTTCATCTTGTTGTATTTGTTTTTGCAGCGCAATTACGAGCGTACCGAAGTGGTGTTTATTCGCCACCACACCAGTGCCAAGGAAGTAGACGAACAGGATTTTTTCTACAGCCGAGAAACCGGCGGTACTATTGTATCCAGCGCATTAAAACTGATGGATGAAGTGGTGGCAGATCGCTACTCGCCAGAGGAGTGGAATATCTATGGCGCCCAGGCCAGCGATGGCGATAACTGGAACGACGATTCAAGCGTGTGCCGGGATTTAATGTTGAGCAAAATTTTGCCCAAAAGCCAGTACTTTGCCTACATCGAAATTACGCCCCGTCAACATCAGGCGCTGTGGGAAGAGTACGCCAAGGTGGCAAACTCCCAGCCCGATGGCTTTGCCATGCAACAAATTAAAACCGCGGCCGACATCTACCCCGTGTTCCGTGAACTTTTCCAGAAGAAATCCCATGACGCATAGCCCTATTTCTACCAGCTCCGAATGGACCTTTGAGCTTATTTCGGAATACGACCAGGCCATTGCCGAGATTGCCAAAGAGTACGGCCTGGATACCTACCCCAACCAAATTGAGGTGATCAGCTCTGAGCAGATGATGGATGCATACGCCTCTGTGGGTATGCCCATTGGCTATAACCACTGGTCTTACGGCAAGCAATTTTTGAATGTTGAAAACTCCTACAAGCGCGGGCAAATGGGCTTGGCCTATGAAATTGTAATCAATTCCAACCCCTGTATTGCCTATTTGATGGAAGAAAACACCATGACCATGCAAGCGTTGGTTATTGCCCACGCCTGCTACGGCCATAACTCCTTTTTTAAGGGCAACTACCTGTTTCGGGCTTGGACCGATGCAGATTCCATCATCGACTACCTGGTGTTTGCAAAAAATTACATTGCCGAGTGTGAATCGCGCCACGGCATAGATGAGGTTGAGCGCATATTGGATTCGTGCCATGCACTTATGAATCACGGCGTGGATCGCTATAAGCGCCCCTATCCTATTTCTGCAGTAGAAGAGATTCAGCGCCAGGAAGAGCGAGCCAAGCATTTACAGCAGCAAGTGAATGACCTGTGGCGCACCATCCCCGTGGTGGAGGCGGAGAAGGCGGCCAAGCAGCAGCGGCGGTTCCCCGAGGAGCCGCAGGAAAATATTTTATATTTTATTGAAAAGCACGCGCCCCTGCTTGAGCCCTGGCAGCGGGAGCTGGTTAGAATTGTGCGCAAAATTGCGCAGTACTTTTACCCGCAACGTCAAACCCAGGTAATGAACGAAGGCTGGGCCACTTTTTGGCATTACACCTTGCTCAATACCTTATACGACCGGGGCAAAGTGACCGACGGCTTTATGATGGAGTTTCTACAAAGCCACACAAGCGTTATTTACCAGCCAGCGTTTGATAGCCCTTACTACTCTGGCATCAACCCCTACACCTTGGGCTTTAACATGATGTGTGATATCCGGCGCATGTGTGAACACCCAACGGATGAAGATCGCAAGTGGTTCCCCGATTTGGTGGGCAGGCCCTGGCAGGAAACCCTGGATTTCGCCATGCGCAACTTCAAAGACGAAAGTTTTATTTTGCAGTACCTTTCGCCCAAGCTCATTCGCGAGCTGAAATTATTTTCCATTGTTGACGACGATGCGGAAAGAGAAATTGTGGTTGATGCCATTCACGACGAGCAGGGCTATTTAGCGGTGCGCGAAGCGCTGGCGGGCAACTACAATCTGGGCAACCGCGAACCCAATATCCAGGTTTACAACGTGGATGTGCGCGGCGATCGCTCGCTGACCTTGCGCCACTATCAACACCTGCGCAAACCCATGGGCGGCTCTACAGAGGAGGTGCTCAAGCACGTGCACCGTTTGTGGGGGTTTGATGTGGTATTGGAATCTGTGTGTGATGATCAGGTGACCCAAAGCTTTCGCTGCCCACCGGCCTCGCCAGACGAGGCGGCCGCCTAGGTACTAGCCCCACTACCTGGGTACTAGCCCCACTAAGCGTCACCTGATTGTGACTAAGCTTGGTTCAGCCAGCGCCAGGCCATCAATAGAAACAGGCCGTAGGCCACAAGGGTTGCGGGAAAGGTTTTGGTGCCCAGCAAAGTGCCTGCCCGGCGCTGCTGGCTGGCGAAGATCAAGGCGCTGGATACCACCCCTTGTAAGGCCAGCGTAAAGCCGATGCCCCGGCCTTCATGGGGCAGCCACTGGGGAGCCACAAGCCAAAGCGCAGCAAGGCACAGCGCCATGGCAATGTTGCACCAGCCAAAGTATTCAATAGCCTTCAAATCATTGCCCCCGGGCTTAGAGTGTTTCCAGGGCGGGTTGCCCTTCGCCTATCAACTCTGCAACCTTGGTGAGCAGCTCGCTGTTGTCGAAGGGTTTGGGAAGGATGTCGTCGGCGCCGGCGGTCATGGCGCGGTTCAGGCCTTCGCGGGTTTCCGCAGAAATCACCAGCACTTTCACCTGGCTGTGGTCTTCCTGCTCGCGAATGAAGTTGAGCACCTGATAGCCGTCCATGCCGGGCATTTTCAAATCCAATGTCACCAGCGCCGGGTTGTGCCGCATTAGCAGGGTGCCGGCAATAAACCCGTCTTTAGCCACCTCAACCTCGTAGCCTGCACGCTTTAATGTGCGCCGTATGGCCGCTGCCATCTCTGGCTGATCTTCAATAATCAGTACCCGGTTGTTGGCGCCCACAAGCTCGGGCGGCACGGGCATGCTGTTGTCGCGCAAGAAGGTGACGAAATCCTGAGTTTGAATCCGGTGGTCTCCCCGCCCTGGCAATTTATAGGCTTTTAGCCGGCCGCGCTCGATCCAGCGGATAACAGTGCGGAAGTTAACGCCACAGTACTTGGCGGCCTCGCCGGTGGTTAGAACCTGAATTTCACTCATACAGAAGTCTGCTGGTGGGTTTGGACAATCACAGAATAGCCAATTTTTCTACTGACTTAAATGTCTAATGTGCTTTATGTATCAAATATCCATAACGAATTGATATAATGTCACGATTGACAGGTTAGTCAGAAAATGTAGAATGGTCACATGTTCAAGCGAAAGAGTGTGGTTGCCCAAGGGCCTGGGCCCGACGGTAGAAGTTCTCTGGCAGTAAGCTGAATGTGATGACCCTTTGTAGTAGCTAGTTGGTTAAATCCGGTTTTGTCGTAGTCGTTGTTAAGAAGGCAGAACCGGGCTCTATTTAGGGGGGCTCGAAGTAACACAAGTAGTCGCGTGTTGAGCCTCCCGATTTTTCCACCGCCGGCGCGAGCCCGCAGGTTAAACGGTAAGACCCGATGAGTAGATCAGGCCCAATTAACCCGTTGTAACAGGCAGTGATGAACCGAACACCCTAAGACCTTGCCCTCACCTTTTGAGGGCTTTTTTTTGCTTGCAAGAAAGGCAGGCCCGGGCCTGCTCTTGCGTCGCAAGGGGCATCTGCGTTTTACTGCACCCTCAGGCAAAGCAAGGAGCCAAGGCGATGTCTCAGGCAATACTGTTAGTGGATGACAACGACATCAACCGCAAGTTGGTGCGCCACATTCTGGCCGATGAGTACCCCGAACTCTATGAGGCCTCCAATGGCCTGCAGTGTTTGGCGCTGTTGCGCGAGCAACCCGTAGACCTGGTATTGCTGGATCTCAATATGCCGGAGAAATCGGGCTTTGAGGTTTTGGAGGAGCTGCCAGACCTACCCCTTTCCCGCTCTCCCACAGTGATTGTGCTCAGTGCCGATAACGAACCCAACACCATCAGCCGGGCCTTTCATCTGGGCGCGGCTGATTATGTGTCTACGCCCTTTAATCGCGACGAGTTGCTGGCGCGGGTGCGTACCCATCTGGCGTTGCACAACCGCGAGCAACACTTAGAGCAGCGCGTGCAAGAGCGCACCCAAGAGCTGCAAACCGCCAATGCGCGCCTGCAAGAGGCCACCGCACAGCTGATTCAGGCCGAAAAAATGGTGAGCCTTGGCCAGCTGGCGGCCGGAGTGGCCCATGAGATAAACAACCCTGTGGGCTATATCAATTCAAATCTGGATACGCTCAATGCCTACCTGGGGGATTTGTGGCGCCTGCTTGAGGCCTATGAGGGGCTTGAGGCGGAGCTGCCGGCATCCGAGGCGCTGCAAGACCTGCAGCAGTTGAAGGCCCGCTTGGATTTAACCTATCTGCGCGAAGATTGCGCGCACATTATCAGTGAATCGCGCCAAGGGGTGGCACACGTAAAGCAAATCGTAAGTGACCTCAAGGGCTTCGCCCACCCCGAGCAAAAGGCCTGGCAAGAGGTGGATTTACACCAGCTGCTGCGCTCAAGCCTTAATATTGTTAGCAATGAATTAAAGTACAAGTGCGATGTGGAGCTAAGGCTTGGCGAGCTTGTGCCGGTGCAATGCATTGGCCCGCAAATTAGCCAGGTGCTGTTAAACCTGTTGGTGAATGCAAGTCAGGCCATGACCGAGTTTGGCCGCATTGAGGTACGCTCAGGCTTTGATGCAGCCCAAGATTGCGTGTGGCTCAGCATTTCAGATAACGGCAAAGGCATGACGCAAGAGGTGCAGCGCAAGATTTTTGATCCCTTTTTCACCACCAAGCCCGTAGGCGAGGGAACAGGGCTGGGGCTCAGTGTTTCCTACGGCATTATTCAAATGCATCGCGGCGAAATTCAGGTGGAATCCAAGCCGGGCGAAGGCAGCTGCTTTACCCTGCGGCTACCCAGAGTGCAGCCGGATGTTTCTACATCGGCTCAGGTGCCCGCCGAGTCTGCCCAGTGAGGTGCAAGGCGATGGCTTTGCCAATCAGGCGGCTTCGGCCCAGGGGTGAACCAGTGGTTCGGCAGTGCAGTGGCGCTGGTCTTCGCCGGCAAGGGTTAGAATCGCCTCGTCACCCTTACTCCAGAAGTCTGCCGCTTCCGATTGATAATGCGCACCCGAGCCACTGGGAATGCGGGTGAGCAGATAGGTGTGTTCACCCAATGATAGAGTGGCCTGATCGCCACTGAGGCTTACGCGCAAGCCCTCGCCGTCGCACATAAAAAATACCGTGGTGGGCGCGGCCGCCGCTGCAGGCTGCATGACAAGGGTAACTGGGTTGTTTGTTTGGGGCAGTAGTGCGGCGTCTGGCGTGTGCCACAGCAATTTACCCGCTTGGCTTTCAATGCGCGCGCGCAGCTGGTATTGGGCGTGGTCTTCACTTGGTAGCTGCAGGTTTTGCAGCAGGAAGGTCAGTGGTTGCCGGGCTTGCTGGCGCAGCTCGGCAACGCGGCTGGGGGCTTCATTCGCTGCCGCTTGCCGCTCCAGCCAAACCACCAGTTGGGCGGCCTCGGGCAGTGTCGCGTTTTCGGGCAGTTGTGCCTGGCCACTCACTTGTTGCCAGTGCGGCGGCGCTTTTGGGGTACAGGCAAAGACCCCCAGCGCAAAGGCACATACCGCCAAGCGTACCCAGGGCATCAAATTAACGGGTCCCAAAGACCACCATGGTCTTGCCCTTTACTGAAACCAGGCCCTGTTCCTCCAAGGTTTTGAGTACCCGGCCCACCATTTCGCGGGAGCAGCCCACTATGCGGCCGATTTCCTGGCGGGTGATCTTGATTTGCATGCCGTCCGGGTGGGTCATGGCATCGGGTTCTTTGCACAAATCCAGCAGGGTGCGGGCCACCCGGCCGGTGACATCCAGAAACGCCAAATCACCTACTTTGCGCGTGGTGTTACGCAACCGCTTGGCCATTTGGGTGCCCAGCGCAAACAGGAATTCCGGGTGGCTCTCGCTCAGCTCTTGAAACTTGCTATAGCTGATTTCTGCTACTTCACATTCGGTTTTGGCTCTTACCCAGGCACTGCGGGATTCGTCGTCACTTTCAAACAAACCCATTTCGCCGAAAAAGTCGCCGTCGTTGAGGTAGGCCACAATCATCTCATGGCCGTCGTCGTCTTCAATCAAGACGGTTACCGAACCTTTAACGATGTAGTACAGCGAATCACTTTTATCGCCGGCATAAATAATGGTGGTTTTTGCCGGGTAGCGACGTCGGTGACAATGTTCCAGAAACTTGTCCACGTTTTTTATGTGTGGTGTCAGAGATACTGCGACCAAAATGTAACCCCTTGCGCGTGTTGCCAAAAGCTGAGTGTGGTGGCCTAGTGGGCCGGCACCGATTATGGCGTTTATCGGGTGTGTGTACCAGCTGGCATGTGACTGATGGTTCTACTGTGGTCTTAAAAGCCACCCATAGTGTGAACTGGTTGGCGTTTGGCTTAAGTCTAAGGTGTGATATTGCGCCCGATCCTGCCCGGGGTACAGCGAAATGCGCATTTATTGGCGCTTTTTTCAGGGCTGGCACGGTTTTGTGCTAATCTGCGCGCCTTTGTTTCAGCAACACCGAGAGGTCTGGCATGCAAGCGACGGTCAAATGGGTAGATGGCGTCATGTTTTTGGGTGAATCGGGCAGCGGCCACAGCGTGGTGATGGATGGCGCAGCCGATCACGGCGGTCGCAACATGGGCGTGCGCCCCATGGAGATGATTCTGCTGGGCCTGGGTGGTTGCGCCTCGTTTGATGTAATCAGTATTCTTAAAAAGGCTCGCCAGCCTGTAACCGATTGCCGGGTAGAGCTTGAGGCCGAGCGTGCCGATGGCGTGCCGTCGCCATTTACCAAAATTCACCTGCGCTTTGTGGTCACCGGGCGCGGTTTGAAAGAGGTGCAGGTCAAGCGTGCGGTTGAGCTTTCCGCCACCAAATATTGCTCCGCCTCCGTGATGCTGGAGGCGGCCAATGTTGCGCTTAGCCATTCTTATGAGGTGGTTGAGGCCCAGTAGCGGGCAGCGCTCAGTGTTTAAACGCGGGCGCAAGCAGGGCCAAGAGCGCCTGCAGGCCTTGTTCATCAACGGCTGAAAACGCCGCCGGATCGTTGGAATCCAAATCCAGCACGGCGCGCACTTCGCCCGTGTCGTCGAGTACGGGCAGTACAATTTCAGACAGGGTGCTGCTAGAGCAGGCAATGTGGTAGGGCAGGCTGTTTACATCGTCTACACGCTGCACGGCTTTGTCGTTGGCGGCCTTGCCGCACACGCCGCGATCAAAACTGATTTGCAGGCAGCCGTGCCCGCCCTGGTAGGGCCCCACTTTCAACAGGCGAGGCTCGGTAACCCGGTAAAATCCCGTCCAATGGCTGTAGGGCAGTGCCTGGTGAATTTCGCACACCAGGGTGGCCATTAGCGCAATTTCATCGGTTTCGCCCGCCGTTAAGGCTTGGCAGTTGGCAAGTAATTGGGCGTAGATCGCCTGCTTTTCAGCATCGTTCATGGGTTAGATCCGGTAACTGGTTTTGGTCATCAATTTGGCCGAAAGGCTCATCAGCTGTTTCACGGGGGCCGGAAACGCCAGGCCGCCGGCGGCCAGCGCCGCTTGCGCGTGCTTGGCTTCGTCTTCGCGCATTTGGCTAATCACCGCGCGGCTTTTGCGATCTTCGTCGGGCAGCGATGCCAGGTGGCTATCCAGGTGTTTACACACCTGATCTTCGGTGGCCGCCACAAAGCCTAGGCTCACTTTATCGCTGATGAGGCCGGCGCCTGCGCCAATGGTAAAAGACAAGCCATACCACAAAGGGTTCAGCAGGCTCGGGCTGCTATCGAGTTCGCGCAGGCGCTGCTCGCACCAGGCCAAGTGATCCACTTCTTCATCTGCAGCCTGTGCCATTTCAGCGCGCACTTCCGGCAGCTTGGCGGTAAGTGCCTGGCCTTGGTAGAGCGCCTGTGCACACACTTCACCTGTGTGGTTGACGCGCATCAGGCCTGCCGCGTGGCGCTGTTGCTCGGGCGCCATGGCAGCCTCGGGTTCACAGGCAGCAGGTGAGGGCCGGCGCGACGCCGTGGGGCCGGGCGCCAGGGTGCGCAGGGCGCGGTCTGCCTCAATCAGGCATTGATCCAAAAAACTGAGTTGTCGCATAGCACTTCTCCCGCGGGCATTAAGCGCCCAGTTTAAAGCTTTTGCTGATTTTTTTCCTGCAAGTTCGCGGTACCATGAGTGCCTGTTTCAAAGGGTAATACTCGGGCCTTGTTGCCCGCAGTGGCGCCCGGCCAATTATCGCCCACAAGGAGTTGATGGTGACGGATATACGCGATCTCGGTTTGTTGTTGCATTCAAAAACCCCGCTGTTGGTGCTGGAAACCTTTGATGAATTGCGCGCGCTCGAAACCGTGCAACGCGCCGTGGCCGAGGCCAGTACCAGTGAACGCGGGCGTTTGAGAAGCCGGCCAATCTACCGCTGGACAATCACCGACGGCCTTGTGCGCCTGGGCTTTGGTGGCGAGTTATCACTGGCCGGTGAATCCATGCCGCACCAGGAGCCAGATGAAGTGTTGCAGCATTTAAAAACGGTTGAAAAACCCGCCGTCATTGTGCTGTGCGATTTTCACCCCTACCTGGAGGGCAACCCGAAAAATGTGCGGTTGCTAAAAGATATCGCCCTGGGCCAGGGCGGCAACGGTCATACCCTAGTAATGGTGAGCCACCAATTAAAATTGCCCAAAGAGCTCTCCCGCCTGGCTGCAAGGGTTAACCTGGCGTTGCCGAGTGATGAAGAAATCATGACCATTGTGCGCGAAGAGGCCAAGGCCTGGGCTGCCAAAGGTGGCCGCGTGCGCGCCGATCAGGCCACCGTGGCACGCATGGTGAACAACCTGCGCGGGCTCAGTTTTGCCGATGTGCGTGCACTGGTGCGCTCGGCCATTGTGGATGATGGCGCTATTACCGAATCGGATTTGCCCGCCATTAACAAGGCCAAGTTTGAGCTGTTAAACCTTGAGGGTGTGGTGTCGTTCGAGTTTGATACCGCCTCTTTTGCGGATGTGGGTGGGCTTGAGAAACTGAAACAATGGTTGGCCAGCCGGCAAACGGCATTTACCGATGCAGCCCTGGCAGACAAGCCCAAAGGCTTAATGCTCTTGGGTGTGCAAGGCAGTGGCAAAAGCCTTGCCGCCAAAGCCGTGGCGGGCCTGTGGGGCCTGCCTTTGCTGCGCCTGGATTTTGGCGCGCTTTACAACAAATACCACGGTGAATCCGAGCGCAACTTGCGCGAGGCATTGGCATTGGCCGATCGAATGGCGCCCTGCGTGCTGTGGATGGATGAAGTGGAAAAAGGCCTGGCAACCGATGGCAACGACAGCGGCACCAGCAAGCGCTTGTTGGGTACGCTCTTGACCTGGCAGGCAGAGCGCAAAACCTCTGTGTTTGTGGTGGCTACGGCAAACGACATCTCGGCGCTGCCGCCGGAGCTTATGCGCAAGGGGCGGCTGGATGAAATATTTTTTGTAGATTTACCCAAGGCCCCGGTGCGCGAGCAAATTTTTGCCATTCATTTGCGCCGCCGTGGGCTTGAGCGGTTAACGATTCAAGCACCCATTTTAGCCAGTGCCGCGGAAGGGTTTTCCGGTGCGGAAATCGAGCAGGCGGTGGTGTCTGCCATTTATTCGGCGCGAGCAAACAATGCTGAGTGCGGGGTAAAAGATATTCTCCACGAGCTGGCAAATACCAATCCGCTTTCGGTGATTATGGCGGAAAAAGTGGCCGAACTCAGGGGCTGGGCACAGGAGCGGTGCGTGCTGGCTGATTAATTTGGGGCTGAACAATGTGGCTACAGCCCTGGGGCTGTAGCCACACTTTGCAGCGATTACTGCTTACTTTTGCTCGCGTGCAATGGCGCGGTAGGCGATGTCGGTGCGGTAGAAGCTACCTTCCCAGTGCACTTGGCCTGCCAATTCATAGGCGCGTGCTTGCGCGTCACTCACGCTTTCACCTAGCGCCGTGGCACACAATACGCGCCCGCCGTTGGTGAGCACGCGGCCATCTTCAAGGTGGGTGCCTGCGTGAAATACTTTGGCGTCTTGGCTGTCTGTTGCCGGTAGCCCTTTAATTTCATCGCCCTTGCGGTAGCTGCCGGGGTAGCCACCGGCGGCCAGCACCACGCCCACAGCTGCGCGGCTATCCCATTGGGTTTGCTGTTGATCCAGCGTGCCATCCAGTGCTGCGTTGCACAGGCCCACTAAATCCGATTGCAATCGCATCATAATGGGCTGGGTTTCCGGGTCGCCGAAGCGGCAGTTGTATTCAATCACCTTCGGGTTGCCGTCGGCATCGATCATCAGGCCCGCGTATAAAAAGCCCGTGTAGTCGTTGCCTTCTGCGGCCATACCTTTAACGGTGGGCATGATCACTTGTTCCATCACGCGCTGGTGTACGGTGTTTGTTACCACCGGCGCCGGCGAATAAGCGCCCATGCCGCCGGTGTTGGGGCCTGTGTCGCCATTGCCAACGCGTTTGTGATCTTGGCTGGTGGCCATGGGCAATACATTTTTGCCGTCTACCAACACAATGAAGCTTGCTTCTTCGCCCGTTAAAAACTCTTCAATAACCACGCGGCAACCGGCATCGCCAAAGGCGTTGCCCGAGAGCATGTCGCGCACTGCGTCTTCGGCTTGCGCCAGCGTTTCAGCAACAATCACGCCTTTACCCGCCGCCAGGCCATCGGCCTTAACCACAATGGGGGCGCCCATTTCGCGCAAGTAGGCAAGGGCAGGCTCAACCTCGGTGAAGTTCTGGTAGCGCGCGGTGGGTATGTTGTGGCGTGCGAGAAAGTCTTTGGTAAAGGCCTTGGAGCCTTCCAGTTGCGCAGCCCCTTTGCTGGGGCCAAAGCAGCGCAGGCCTTGCTCGGAAAAATAATCCACAATGCCATCTACCAAGGGTGCTTCCGGGCCCACGATGGTGAGTTGCACATCGTTGGCCTTGGCAAAGGTTGCGAGCTTTTCAAACTCGCTCACGCCAATGGCCACGTTTTCAAGCTTGGCATCAATTTCAGTACCGGCATTGCCCGGTGCCACAAAAACTTTTTTCACATCGGGATTTTGTGCGGCTTTCCAGGCCAGTGCATGCTCGCGGCCGCCGGCACCAATCACTAAAATATTCATAATCTAATCTCGTGTTAAACCAATCAGTGACGGAAGTGGCGCTGGCCGGTAAACACCATGGCTATGTTGTGCTCGTCGGCCGCGGCGATGACTTCTTCATCACGCATGGAGCCGCCTGGCTGAATCACGGCGGCGATGCCTGCCTGGGCTGCGTTGTCTATGCCGTCGCGAAACGGGAAGAAGGCGTCAGAGGCCATAACGGAACCCGGCACTGTGAGGCCTGCGTGTTCGGCTTTAATACCGGCAATGCGCGCGGAGTTTACCCGGCTCATTTGGCCGGCGCCCACGCCTACTGTGGCGTTGTCTTTGCCGTACACAATGGCGTTGGATTTCACCATCATCGCCACGCGCCAGGTGAACAACAAATCGCGCATTTCCGCTTCAGTGGGTACGCGCTTGGTGACCACCTTCAAATCGGCAGCGGTGATGTTGTCGCTGTCGCGATCCTGAACCAGCAAGCCACCTGAAACGCGTTTGAAATCAAGCTTTGCAATGCCTGCGCCGTTGTTGTTGCTCCAGGCTCCACACGCCAACAGGCGCACGTTTTTCTTGGCCTTTACCACTTCCACGGCATCGGCGGTTACGCTCGGTGCAATAATCACCTCAACAAATTGCTTTTCAACAATGGCGCTGGCGGTGTTGGCATCAAGCTCGCGGTTAAACGCAATAATGCCGCCAAAGGCAGATTCCGGGTCGGTGTCGAAGGCGCGCTGGTAGGCGCTTAATAAGTCATTACCGCTGGCCACACCGCAGGGGTTGGCGTGCTTGACGATCACGCAGGTGGGCGCCTCGAACAGCTTGACGGTTTCCAACGCGGCATCGGTGTCGGCAATATTGTTGTAAGACAACTCTTTGCCTTGCAGCTGCTTGGCTGTGGCAATGGTGCCGGCGGCCGGATTTTTTTCGGTGTAGAAGGCGCTCTTCTGGTGGCTGTTTTCGCCGTAGCGCAGCTCTTGCACTTTATTGAACTGGGTGTTGAACGTGCGCGGGAAATGCTCGCTGCCACCGTCTACCAAGCGGCCAAAATAGTTGGCGATGGCGCCATCGTAGGCGGCGGTGTGCTCGTAGGCTTTAATGGCCAGGTCGAAACGGGTTTTTAGGCTGGTGGCGCCTTTGTTGGCCTGCATTTCTGCAATGATGTGGCCGTAGTCTGTGGCGTTAACCACAATGTTGACATGGGCGTGGTTTTTGGCAGCTGCGCGCACCATGGTGGGGCCGCCGATATCGATGTTTTCCACAGCGTCTGCCAGTGAGCAGCCCTCTTTGGCAACGGTTTGTTCGAAGGGGTAGAGGTTAACCACCACCATGTCGATGGCGTTAATGCCATGTTCGGCCATTACCGCCTCGTCGGTGCCACGGCGACCCAATATGCCGCCGTGCACTTTCGGGTGCAGGGTTTTTACGCGCCCGTCCATCATTTCAGGGAAGCCCGTGTAGTCGGAAACTTCAATGGCGGGAATGCCGTTGTCTTTCAATAGTTTGAAAGTGCCACCGGTGGAAAGAATTTCTACGCCTTGGCCGTGCAGTGCCTGGGCAAATTCAACTATGCCGGTTTTATCTGAAACGCTGATGAGCGCGCGTTGTACCTGAACCAAGTCAGAGCTCATAGAGGGTGTCCTAACGTCTGTGGGTCTGAAAAACGAAAGGGGTGAAATCACCCCTTTAAATTGAAACTGTGTGTGCGTTACAGCAGGCCGTACTGCTTCAGCTTTTTGCGCAGTGTGCCCCGGTTTAAACCTAACACCTGGGCTGCTTTGGTTTGGTTGTGGCGGGTATATTTCAACACCACTTCAAGCATTGGCGCTTCCACCTCGGCCATTACCATGTCGTAAACGTTGGTTACCGGCTGGCCGTCCAGGTTGCGGAAATAGTTTTCCATGGCCTGATCTACACAATCGCGCAGCGATTGGTTCGCACTGATACCCGAGAAATTGTCTACTACAGTTTCTTTGGCGGGTGCCTCTGCCATAAAAGGTTCCAGTGTATTCATGCTGCTTTTTCCTCATTCAATCTCAGCATCTCAAAGTAAGTTTGGATGCTGGCATGTTGCTGTTTTGCACATTCAAGTTTGTTAAACGTTTTTCTGAACGCTTCCGAACCCGGTAGCGTTTTTAAATACCAACCCACATGTTTCCGGGCTATGCGCGGGCCCATAACATCGCCGTAAAATGTTGCGAGCGCGCCAATGTGTTCACACAGGAGTTGCTCAATGGTGTCGAGCCCCGGCGCCGGCAATTGTTGCCCGGTGCGCAGGTAGTGGTTGATCTCCTGAAAAATCCAGGGCCGCCCCTGGGCTGCGCGGCCGATCATTACCGCTTGGGCGCCGGTGTACTCAAGTACTTGCCGGGCCTCGGTTGCGCTGTTGATGTCGCCATTGGCCAACACCGGAATAGACACCGCCTGCACAATTTCGGCAATGGTGTCGTACTCGGCTGAGCCCTTAAATGCACAGGCGCGGGTGCGACCGTGCACAGCCAGAGCCTGAATGCCCGCCTGTTCGGCCATTTGCGCAATGCGCACGCCATTGCGGTGCGCGATGTCGGAGCCGGTGCGGATTTTCAGCGTCACCGGCACGTCTACCGCCGCCACCACCGCGTGCAGAATTTCCTGCACCAGGGGTTCGTTGGCGAGCAAGGCAGAGCCCGCGGCCTTTTTACACACCTTTTTGGCCGGGCAGCCCATGTTGATATCAATGATTTCGGCGCCATTGGCTACGTTGAGCCTGGCCGCTTGCACCATCATTTCTGGGTCGCCACCGGCAATTTGAACGGCGCGCGGGCTGGCTTCATCATCGTGTGCCAGGCGCAAGCTGGACTTGCGGCTGTTCCACAGGCGTACATCGCTGGTCACCATTTCTGATGCGGCAAGGCCGGCGCCAAAGCGCAGACACAATTTGCGAAACGGCAGGTCTGTCACACCGGCCATAGGTGCGAGCACCGCGCGGCTATCGATGATGTGGTGACCGATGTTGAACACGTGAACACCCTGTTCTGGCAACGATTTAGACGACAGCACGGCCGATCTGGCCTGTGCGAAAAGGGCAGCTATGATACCCGCACCGGGGGCGCGGTTAAAAGCAGAAAATACACAAAATGGCGAAATTTTAATCTGGTTTTTGCCGGCCAAATATGCTTGGCCGGCACTGTTTTAGTCGCGCACGATACGGGCGGTGTAGTTCACCGCTTCCGGGCCCGGGTCCAGTATTTCGAGGGCGATATGCACCGGTTGATTGCTGGGCATGTCGGTTTGGCCGGCCAGTTCACCGCCCAGATATTCCTTGGGGCGAAACTGGCGGGCGGCAACTACTTTGCCTTGCAGATCCGAAAATTGCAGTTCTAGCAGCGGGAAGGGTTGGGTAAAGCGGGCCTTGTTTAGCAGCACCGCGTCAATTTGCAGGGCATCGCTCATGCTGGGGTGGCTGCGCACTACCAGATTCGATGCATGTACCTGGCTTGGGTCAGACAGCGATGGCAGCTGGCAGCCCAGCAGGGGGCAAAGGGCTTCGTAGTAGGGGCGCGTGGCCTGGGCCCGAGCCCAGACATCCATATTGTAGGCACCTAATTGCACGATAAAGGTTACCGCCGCGGCCATGCACAGACTGGCCCACATGATGCGCTTGGGCCAGGGCGAGGATTCCACGTGAAAACCGAATTCAAGTGGCTCCGGCTCAATGGCCCTCAAGGCTGCACGGCGCTCCGGGTCGTAGGCGCGCAGTGCCGGTTCGTCGTCTACCTCCTCCATGGCGGTAAACAGCGGCTCGTGGCGCTCTTCTTCATCATCGGCAAATTGGAACATGGGCCGCTTTTCTTGAGCCACGGGTTCGTCGTGATCGTAGGGGGCGCTGTCGAAGCTGGCTTCATCCAGTGCGGCCTGTTCGCCGGTAATATTGAAGTTGTCTTCCAGTGCCGCCTCTAGATCGGCATCGGTGACGGCGCTGAAGGTACCGGTGGTGGCGCGGGAGTAGTCGCTTTTTGCCTTGGCTTCTTCTTTTTTGGCTGATTGGCGGGTTTCGTCTTCCACCTCTTCGAGAATGCTCAGCGCCCAGGATTCATCGGCCCGTTCTGTGTCTTCATCGTCTTCAACGGGCTTGATCTCCCGGTCGAAGATGGATTTTTCGGGTTGGCTGGCCTTGCGTGGCTCGTAGATGTCGAAAAAACTGTCAGACAGCTCGCCGGTGCGATCTTTGGAATCTTCTTCGTCGAAGAGGTCATCGTGAATGAGTTGATCGTCGTCCCACTCGGCCTCGTCGTCGATGGCTTGTTGGTTAAACTGCAGGCCTTTTTGCGCGGGTGCGCTGCTTGCAGCCTTTGCCGCTGCCGGTTTGGCGGCAGGTGTAGCCGCTTTGGGCGCGGCTTTAGCGGGTGCGGCCTTGGCGGCCTGCTTGGGGGCAGGGCTTGCTGCGGCAGGTTTCTCTGCTGCAGGCTGCTGGGCCGGGGTTTGTTTGGCAGCCTGAGCTTTAACGGCCTGCGGTTTGGCGGCTTGAGGCTTCGCGGCCTGTGGTTTTGGGGCCTGTGGCTTGGCGTCGCTGATCAGGTGGTCTGCCGCGCGAAATATTTGCAGGCAGGAGCCGCAGCGTACCGCACCCTTGGCGCGGTCCATTTGCGCCTGAGTGATGCGAAATGACGTGCTGCACTTGGGGCAGCGGGTCACGAATTGGGTCATGAGCAACGTAATCCTTACGGCTTCTTGGCCAGCGGGGCTGGCAGTTGTGATCTGGCGGCGGGGTGTATAACCCCCTGGGCGTAAATGCCTTTCGCGTGCAGAGTTTAGTCTTTGTCGGTAATAAGGTAAATCGCGCCAGCGCGCACCCGGGTGTTGTTGCACGCTTTAGGCGGGCTTTTCCGGGGCCATGGCCGCAAAAAGCGCGCCATTTTACCGAACTTTGGTGCCCGTCAATCTGACCCATTCCTCTTTTTGCGCAACCGGGTCGAAGTCAAAGGCCGGGTAGGCGGCCATTACGGTATCTGCCTGAGTGGCCAAAATACCCGAAAGGCACAACTTGCCGCCCGGGCTCACTTGCGCACTGAGCGTATCTGCAAGTTCCACCAGCGGGCCTGCCAAAATGTTGGCCAAGACAATATCAGCCACCGGCGCCGGCGCGTCGGCGGGCAGGTACACGGGCATGGCATCGGCGGGCATGCCGTTGCGGCTGGCGTTCTCGCGGGTAGCCAGCAGGGCCTGTGGGTCTATGTCTACCCCGATCACCTGCTTGGCGCCCAGCAGCAGCGCGGCAATGCCCAATATGCCGGAGCCGCAGCCGAAGTCCACCAGGTGGCGGCCCGCTAGGGGCTGTTGATCTAACCACTGCAGGCATAAAAAGGTGGTGGGGTGGGTGCCGGTGCCAAAGGCCAGGCCCGGGTCTAGCATCAGGTTTACCGCGTCCGCTTGTGGTGGCGCCTGCCAGCTCGGGCAGATCCACAGGCGTTCGCCGCAGCAGATGGGCTTGAAGCTTGCCATCCACTCGCGCTCCCAGTCTTTGTCTTCCAGCTGCTCCCACTTCATTTGGGTGGGCGGCTCGGCCAGCAGGGCCAACAACTCAAGGCTTACCGTTGATGTGTCGATATCTGCCTCAAATAGCCCGGTGATGCGCGTTGCATCCCACAGGGGTGTTTCGCCCAGGGCCGGTTCAAGAATGGGCTGGTCGGCGTCGTCTTGCAGGGTTACCGAAACCGCGCCCACTTCCAGCAGCGCATCGTCGATGGCTTCGGCCTGGCGGCGGTTTGTGTGAATAATCAATTGAAGCCAGGGCATGGTGCTACTCGTTTGCTTGGGCTGTTGGATAAGGGCGGCATTATAGCCCGACACTTGGCAGAAGGGGCTGCTTTCTATAACCTGCATGAAGGCCGCGCAGACGGCCGCTATGTGTCCATGCCCGCCGCAGTTTGATTGCGGAAATTGTGTTCAGGGATGCCGACGCTGCATACACATAACAAAACTTACGAGCAAATATTACCCATGAAAGATAGCCGGCCAACGTCACTGGATATCGCCTATCGGGCGGGTGTGTCGCAATCCACGGTGTCCCGTGCGCTGCGCGATAGCCCCCTCGTCAGCCTGGAAACCCGGGAGAAAATCAAAGCCATTGCGCGCGAACTCAATTACAAGGTGGACAAAGCCGCCAGTAATCTGCGGGCGAAATCCAGCCGCACGCTGGCGCTGTTGATTCGCGAAGACCCAACCACCGATGAATCGCACATCAACCCGTTTTTTCTTTCGATGCTGGGTTCAATCACCCGTGCCACGGCCGCCAAGGGTTACGATTTGCTGGTGAGCTTTCAACAGCAAAGTGAAGATTGGCACCGCGATTTTGAAGATTCCCACCGGGCAGACGGTTTGATTTTGTTGGGCTACGGCGCCTACGATTCCTACGTAGAGCGGCTGCGCCACCTGCTTAATGCCGGCGCCCATTTTATTTGCTGGGGGGCGGTACACCCGGATCAACCCGGCTGCTCGATTGGTTGCGATAACGAAGAGGGCGGCTATCTGGCCGGTAAACATTTGGTGAGCATCGGCCGTACGCGCATTGCGTTTTTAGGCGATACCTCGGCCAACAGCCCTGAATTTAGTGCCCGCTATCGCGGTTTTTGCAAGGCGCTGGCCGAGACCGGCATCAACCATGCACCCGAACTGCTGGTGGCGGCAGAAACCATTGAAACCCTGGGCTATGAGGCCGTGCAAAACTTGCAGGCAGCTGGCGTGGCGTTTGACGCCGTATTTGCCGCCAGCGATCTCATAGCCATAGGGGCGCTGCGCGCGCTGCAAAAAGCCGGTAAAACCGTGGGCCGCGACGTATCGGTTGTGGGCTTTGATGATATTCAATCGGCGGCCTACATCACACCTTCGCTCACCACCATCCGCCAGGATACGAACCTTGCCGGCACAATGCTTGTGGATAATTTGTTGCGCATTGTGGCAGGCGAAGCGGTGGCTTCTACCTTAATGCCACCAAAATTAATTGTGCGGGAATCCTGTGGGGCGGGCGGTTAATTGCGTGTTGATTTCATGGGTCTGATGCTTAAAACCAAAGGTAGTAATAAGCAGTCAGAATGCCAGCCGTAACTAGAAAGCCCGTAGTGTATTCCGCCAATGGGCGATGGATGTGAGTGTTTGGATGGGCTTTGGAAACACCAACCAACAACACAGGCACAAGTAGCAGGCTGGCAAAAATTTTTCCCGCAAGGATGAGCCACTCCATAATCAGTTGTTTTTCCTTAAGGCGTTGCGGGCCTCACGATGTGCCTTTTCCATGATTTTTTGCAGCACTTGTCTCATGAGCCGCTGGGTAAGGGCCTTTTTGCCGCTGGCCACCTGCATGCCCAAGGCCTGCATCATCTTGCGCATTAGGTGCTCCACCCAGTCGCTGATGTGCTCAGACAAATCAATTCCTTTCGCAAGTATCCAGGCAATTTTATCTGCCAGGGTGAGCCCACCCATGAATGTTGCCTGCAGTGACAGTGCGAGACCCATGGCAATTTTCTTGAGTACGTAAATAACCGCACTCTCGAGCCAGCGCCAAAAACTCGCGCTGTGAGGATCTACTGGTGATTTGGATCTCAACCACTGCTCCACGAATACCTGAACTGTGTAGGGCTCTTCAGGCGTCTCGTTGAGCTGTGCCCAGGATTTTCCTTCTACGGATTTTCTATAGTTCAGCATCCTGTGAGCGTCACCTGAAGTGAGAGGCTGGGCCGAAGGAATATAGTGGCCTTGTCGTTGGACTGGCGCGTGCATAAAAGGGTATAGCGCCACCATAGGTACGGGATCGGTTTTGTGATAGGTGCGGTGTATGTTGCTCTGGCCCAGGGTGCTGCTGGTGCTGGTGGCAAACCATTCAGTGCCCACCCGGGGCGCACCAAACGTATAGAGCTTGACGGGGTGTGCTGTATTGCGTTTTACCCAGTCGGCGGCCAGTGATGCAACGGCGCCGCCCAGGCTGTGGCCGATGCAATGAACTTGCCCCATGATTTTGTTGCTTGACAGAAATTGCTTGATGTCCGGCAGCATACTGTTGAAGGCATGGTTAAAGCCGATGTGCACTGGAAGCCCGGCCTTTGATAGCGTGATGCCAATACGGGCATCAGTAACAAAATCGGCTTTGTTATTGGCGGTTGTCGTACCGCGGAATACAAGAAACGCATCGCCCTCATGTTCACCACCGCCCACGGCGCAGACGCCAAACGCGTCTTTGCATGACCGAAATATGCGCCCTCCAATTTCAGCTGTTAATTTTGTAGGCGCTTGAGCGCTTGAAAATGGCTTTCGCTTTAGAAAAGCGCGAAGTTCGATATTGTTGCCGGAGTTAACGCTATATACACCAGAGGCGAGCTTTGCGGCTATCGTAGGTTCCAATTCCATTTGATTTTCTCCAAAAAGTTAATTGATCAATCCCAGTCTGTTGGCATATTTACCCAGCGACATATTGTTAGAACCCGAGAAAAACCGAGATCCAGTGCTACCTCCTCGCTCTTCAGATCACAAACCACTCTCTCTAAAGGCTCGCCGCCAAACTCCTTGTTTTCCTCTGCCTCCAGCTTGCTGTTGTACCACAGGGTGTGTTTTTCGCCGCCTATATGAGCTTCTATGTGCACATTGGCGGCAAATTGTGCCAATGGGCTGATGGCAAGTTCACGTACAATGGCCGGAAAGCTGAATAGTCCGTTGGCATCCGTTGTGGCGTGTTGTACGTCTTTTGGATCGTCGCCGTTCCAGCTTACTGTACGGCTGACGTTGACGCCTGACAGCGGCCCATTATTCTCGGTGAGAGTTGCGGTAAAGGCCGAGGCCAAGTAGTAATCTTCTTTTTTGGCTTTAAAAAACATAGTGGATTCCGCCGTGCTCCCTGGCTGTTTCGAATTGGCATCGCATCCGCTTACTGAGGTAAGCATCAGTATTGCGCTGATAAAGGTGAGGTAATTTGTGGTTGTGTTAGATTTCAAATTCACAGCGCCTGAGGTCTTGTCGGTTTTGTCTGTGTGTATTCACGGATTCTAGCGCTCGGCAAATAGATTCAGCAAGCGACTAGCCTGCAATTGCAAACTGTTGGTACCATGGTTTTGGCTAGGGTTCTGGCTTTGGATGCTAGGGCTCTGCCCCGGGGTACTTTACGGTCGCAGTACAAGTTCCGGCATGCTGTTGCAGTAAGGGCTTTTCAATCAATTTTGGGATTACTCATGAAAACAACTGAGGAAATATTGGGTTTGTTGCAACAACGCTTTCCCGGCGCGCCGCTCACCTTCCCGCCTCAGTGCTTTGTGACCATGGGCGGTGAGTTTTTGGAATTCGATGAACGCGCCAAGCGCTTGCGGGTGCGGTTTCCCGTGAAGGCCGAGTTTCAAAATCCCATGGGCTACATGCAGGGAGGGTTGATCGTGGGTGCTATTGATAACACCGTGGGCCCGCTGACCTTTCTGGTGGCGCCGCCGTCTGTTACCACGCAAATGAACACCAGCTACATTCGGCCCATTACGCCTGAGCTTTCGCATTTTGAGGTAGAGGCAGTGGTGACCGAGCAAACCCGGCGGCAGATATTTGTGGATGCAGTGGTTTATAGCGGTGACAAGCAGCTGGCGCAGGCGCGCGCCAGCTGCACGGTAATGGAGGCCTTTATTGAGGCCTGAAGCTTAAAAACGGGTTCAGCAAACGCGTGAGTGGGCCGGTCATGCGTACCGGCGCCGCCACCACAGAAAG
Organism: Simiduia sp. 21SJ11W-1; assembly: GCF_024138675.1. Taxonomy (NCBI): domain Bacteria; kingdom Pseudomonadati; phylum Pseudomonadota; class Gammaproteobacteria; order Cellvibrionales; family Cellvibrionaceae; genus Simiduia; species Simiduia sp. 21SJ11W-1. Next base: position 812,054 of record NZ_CP090959.1, read on the forward strand.
GCAAATGCAAGGTGCATCCCGGCTGGCTAAAGGCCTGTGTACTTCACCGGCTTCACGCACCAGAAAATCGCCTTCGTTATAGATGCCGTTTTCATCGGAAAAGCTGCCGTCGAGCACCAGGGTGATCTCTGTGCCGCGGTGGTCGTGCTTGGCTACGCTGCCGCCGGCTTTAATACGGTGCAGCGCCACTTCAAACTCTTTTTGGCCGGTGCGCAGGCGCGCCATGTCGAGTGAGGGGGTAAGAAACTCCCACTTTGCCTTGCCGTAATTGGCAATCAGCTTATCAATCACCCGCGGCATTTTGCCAACCGGGCGGGCTGCTTGGGGTGCAACTTCCGCGGTGGCGTCTAGCTTATCCATAACCTGGGAAAGTAAATCATCACTTACCGGCACAGCGTCTGCTTCTTGCATCAAGGTGCCGCCCACTTGGGTGAGGCGATCGACGCGCTGTTGGCAGTGGCGGCAAAAATGTAAATGCGACGACACCGCAATACTTTGCGCAAAGGCCAAAGTGCCGGCGCTGAATTCAATGAGCAGATTGTCGTCTGGGTGGTGCTTGATCATAGTGTTACCTTGCATTGGCATGCCTGCATCACGCGATGGCTTCACGGCCAACCACGTCTTGTAGTTTCTTAAGGGCCAAACGCACGCGCGATTTGACCGTACCCAGTGGCAGTCCTAGCTCGTTAGATACCTCTGAGTGAGATTTGGATTCCATGTAAACTTTTTTCAGTACCAGCGCCTGCTCTTCGGGCAGGGTGGCCAGTGCGCTGGCAACGGTTTGTTGGTCGCGCGCATGCTGCAGTTGGGTGAAGGGGGTTTCGCCTGCTTCATCTTCGTACAGATCATCGGCAATCAGCTCTTCGGTTTCGGCATTGGCCTGGCGGCGCAACCAATCGATGCGGCTGTTTCTGGCAATGGTGTAAAGCCAGGTGGTGGCCGACGACTTGGTACTGTCAAATTGCCTGGCGCGGTTCCACACTTTAATCATCACCTCTTGCACCAGCTCTTCAGCCTGGGCGCCATTGAGGCGCGAGCCCTTCATCAAAAAACCTTTCAGCAGCGGTGAAAAGTGCTGGAAGAAGGTGGCAAAGCTCTGGCGGCAGCGCTGTTCGGCAATTCGGGTGAGCGCAAGGCTCCACTGGTCATCCCGCTGGGGGGCGTCATTCACAGGCGATCTCCGGTGCGCAGTGCGAGGGTCTGGGCCCTCTTTGGGGCGCATGGTTCTGGGCTTAGTGGCCATCATAGTCTGGCTATTCCTCAGATGCTACTTGTGCGCTGGGCGCGGATTGGGCTCGCCTGTGCTATGCCCGTTTGTACACTGTTACGGCCAGCAGCCTCGGCCGGATCACAGGCAGATTCATTCTGGCTACAAGAATTGTGGCTTGGGTGGTCTATATATAAAAGAAGCAGTGAAAGCGCGGGTAGATTTCCCGGGTTACAGCTAATGGCCGGCTATTTGCAGGTGATCCAGCGCAGCCACCGGCTCGTAATTCAGGCCAACGCGCGGCAAGATCCATGCATTACCCGTCATCGGGTTAAGGAGATTGAAGTTGGACGATTTAATCAAAAAATTCAAGGCGTGCTATAGCCAGTTTTCGCTCACCAGCGTGGGCATGCTGCCTGCGATCTACGCGCCCGAGGCCGAGTTCATAGACCCGGTGCACAAGGTACAGGGCCTGAATGCCATTGAAGCCTACTTCACCGACATGTGCCAAGGCCTCAATCGTTGCGAGTTCCAGTTTGAATCCATTGTAAAAGACGGCGATCAGGTGTGTATCCGCTGGTGCATGACCTTCGAGCACCCGAGGTTGCAAGGTGGCGCCCCGGTGAGTGTGCCGGGTGTGAGCTGGCTTTGGGTAGCCAATGGCCGCGTGGTGCGCCATGAAGACCATTACGATATGGGTGCAATGCTGTATGAGCAGCTTCCTCTGCTTGGGCGAGTGATTCGCTATTTGCGCAAGCGCCTGGCCGTCACCCAGAAACCCGAGGCGCAATTGGCATGATTAGCGGCAAAACCGTGTGGGTAACCGGCGCTTCGGCGGGCATTGGCAAGGCCATCAGCGAGCAGTTGCTGCAGTGGGGCAACCATGTGATTGCCAGTGGCCGCAACCGCGAGGCCTTGCAGGCATTGCAAGGGGCGCGCCCGGGCCAGCTGTCTATCTTGCCCTTTGATGTTAGCGATACGGCGGCGCTTTCTGCGGTGCAACAGCAAATGGCGGCCATCACGGATTTTATCGACATTGCCATATTTAATGCCGGCACCTGCGAATACGTGGATTTACCCAAGCTTGAGCCCGCCATGTTCGAGCGGGTGTTTGCCACTAATGTGCAGGGCGTTGTGAATAGCCTGCACCTGGCCTTGCCCTTGTTGCGCCGTGCCCGCGCCGGGCAGGTGGTAGCGGTTTCAAGCCTTTCATCATTGCTGCCCTTCCCCCGTGCCGAGGCCTACGGCGCCAGCAAAGCGGCGCTGGATTACCTGATGAGCACGCTGCGCATTGATCTGTTGCCCTTCAAGGTTGCGGTGACCGTGGTGCAGCCGGGTTTTGTGGCAACTCCGCTGACCGACAAAAACGATTTTCCCATGCCCGGCTTAATGAGCGCCCAGGCGGCAGCCGATGAAATTTTGTGGGCGGTAAGTAAGCGCAAGCGGGTGCATCGCTTTCCCAAGCGGCTTGCTTGGCCCTTGCGATTTTTTCAGGCATTGCGGCCTGTGTGGGATAAATTCATCGCCCCGGGCATGCAGCGCAAACCGAAAACCTTGTACTGATTATTTTTGGGAACTTCTATTTTTCTTGTATTCAATGTATTCGCTGTTGCAGGCGCTAATGCCCTACAGCTTAAGGAGCGTGTGTGAACATAGCCATTATCGGCAGCGGCATTTCCAGCTTAACGGCGGCCTACTTGCTGGCGCGCAAACACAATGTAACGGTGTTTGAATCAGATACCCGCATAGGCGGCCACACCGCCACCAAAACCGTGACACTGGGAGATGAAACCCACAATATTGATACAGGTTTTATTGTGTTTAACGATTGGACCTACCCCAACTTTATCCGCTTGATGAAAGAGCTGGGGGTGGCCTCGCGCCCCACCGAAATGAGCTACAGCGTGACCGATGATACCTCGGGCATGGAGTACAGCGGCACAAATTTAAATACCTTGTTTGCCCAGCGCTCGAATTTGGTGAGCCCGCGTTTTTGGGGCATGCTGCAAGATATTATGCGGTTTAATCGCGAATCCGTTGACGATTGGCAAAATGCGCGCATTGAACCCAACATGAGCCTGCGCGATTATCTAGCGGCCAACCGCTATGGCGAGAAATTTATTCACCACTATTTAGTGCCTATGGGGGCTGCTATCTGGTCTTCCGGCGACGAGGTAATGCTGGATTTCCCCGCGGTATTTTTTATTCGCTTTTTCCACAATCACGGTTTGTTGAGCGTGACTAATCGCCCGCAATGGCATACGTTAATTGGCGGTTCTAAAGCCTACCTTGAACCGCTTACCGCACCCTTCAGGCAAAACATCCACACCGGCACCAAAATTACCGGCATTACCCGCGCCAAAGACAATGTGACCCTCACCTTTGCCGACCACAGCACCCAGGTGTTTGATCAGGTGGTGATTGGTACCCACTCCAACCAGGCACTTGCGCTATTGGCAGATGCAAGTGCGGCAGAGCAACACATACTGGGCGCCATTCCCTATCAGCCCAACGAGGTGGTATTGCACACAGATACCCGCCAGCTGCCGAGCCGCAAACTGGCCTGGGCCAGCTGGAATACCCGCCTGATAGCCACCCGCATGGGTGAACCGCACGCCAAACCGGTGCTGACTTACAACATGAATATTTTGCAGGGGCTCGAGTCTGATCATACCTTTTGCGTTACGTTAAACCGCACCCACGCCATAGCGCCCGAAAAAATCCTGGGCATATACCATTACGACCATCCGGTGTTTACAGCAGCAGGCACACAGGCGCAAGGCCAATGGCAAGACATCAATGGTGTGCAGCGTACCTGGTTTTGCGGCGCTTACTGGGCCAATGGTTTTCATGAAGATGGCGTGGTGAGTGGTATGCGGGTGGCAGAAGCGCTGGGGTGTGGCTGGTAATGGCCAACCCCCTTTCGCAACTGGCCAGTGGCATCTACAGCGGGCGGCTCATGCATGCGCGCTGGGCGCCTAAGGCCCACCAGTTTCAATACAAAGTGTTCATGGCGTATCTGGACCTTGATGAACTGGATGCACTGTGCGCGCGCTCACCCTTTTGGTCTTGCACTCGGGCCGCATTATTTTGGATTCGTCGCCAGGATTACTTCGGCGACCCGGCTATCTCCCTAAAACAGGCTGTGCATAACAAAGTGCACGCGGCGCTCGGGTTTCGCCCAATGGGCCCCGTGCGCATGCTCACCAACCCCCGCTGCTTTGGTGTGCGCATGAATCCCATTACTGTGTTTTACGTTTTCGATAAAAAGGGTGAACAGCTTGAGGCGGTGCTTGCAGAGGTTACCAACACGCCGTGGGATAAACGCCATGTGTATGTGCTCGATTACCGCGCAGCTGCTGTGAATCAATGGGTAACCTTTGGCAAAGAGCTGCATGTGTCACCCTTTATGCCACTCAGCCAATATTATCGTTGGAAGACACATCTGCCCGGTGATGATGTGCGTATCTTATTGCAGAATTTTGCAGTGGGCGAGGCGCAGCCTGAGGAGGTTGCACGCACCCGCAAAGTGTTTGAAGCGCAGCTTGCGCTGGTGCGTGAGCCGGCCACAAGCCGGGTGCTTAACAGTTTGGTGCTACGCTTTCCCTGGATGACATTGAAAGTTGCGGCAGCCATCTATTGGCAGGCACTCAAGTTGTGGTTAAAAGGGGCAAAGTTTTACAGCTACCAAGAGCCCGATGCCCCTGCGCAAAAGGCAAGCACGCCGCCCACTGTGCCGGTGACAACGAATAATACGAACAACTTACCAAATAACTAGCAGGAGGCTTCATGGCTTCAGTAAACAAGGCGACCAGTACGCGTGCGGATCTCGTGGCACACCAAGCGGTTTCAAACAAACCCCGTGCCGCCAGATCATTGAGTACTACGCAGCGCCTGAGTAAACGCCTGGTGCTGAAGGCACTTGCGCAATTAAACCAAGGGCACCTGGTAATAGAAGACCGTGGCGAGCGCCAGTGCTTCGGTGATTCCCGGTCGAATCTGCACGGCGTGGTGCATGTGCACGACCCGGAGTTCTATGTGGCGCTGCTCACCTCAGGCACCGTGGGTGCGGGCGAGGCCTATATGCAGGGCCACTGGAGCAGCCCAGATTTGGTAGGCGTGGTGCGCGTGATGAGCGCCAACCTCGATACCACCAATGGCCTTGATAGCGGTTGGACAAATATCAAAAGCCTGGCACTTAAAGGCTTTCACTGGCTGCGGGAAAATTCGCGCAAGGGTTCGCGTAAAAATATTGCCGCACATTACGATCTCGGCAACGATTTTTTCAAGTTGTTTTTGGATTCTTCCATGATGTATTCGGCGGCGGTGTTCGAATCGCCCGAGGCAACCCTCGAGCAAGCGGCCTTCGCCAAGCTCGATCGCATCTGCCAGCGTTTGCAGCTCAAAGCCAACGATCACCTGCTGGAAATCGGCACCGGTTGGGGCGGTATGGCCATTCACGCGGCCAAGCACTATGGCTGTAGGGTTACCACCACCACCATTTCCAAAGAGCAATACGAATACGCCCGCGCTTGGGTTGCCCGTGAAGGTTTGCAAGATCGCATAACCTTGCTGCTGGAAGATTACCGCGACCTCAAGGGCCAATACGACAAGCTGGTATCCATTGAGATGATAGAGGCGGTGGGGCACAAGTATTACCCCACCTATTTTGCCGCCTGTTCACGGCTGTTAAAACCCGAGGGCCTGATGCTTATCCAGGCCATTACCATTGCCGATCAACGCTTTGATTTTGCCAATCGCAATGTGGATTTTATTCAGCGTTATATTTTCCCGGGCGGCGCGCTACCCTCGGTTAGCGTTATCGCTGATTGCCTGCGCAACCACACCGACATGCAGTTGGTGGGCATGGAGGAAATAGGCCTGCACTACGCCGAAACCCTGGCCCACTGGCGCACCCGGTTTTGGGCCGCCATCGACAAGGTGCGCGCCTGCGGGTTTGATGAGGTGTTTGTGCGCATGTGGGATTTCTATTTAGGTTATTGTGAGGGAGGCTTCCGCGAGCGCGCCATTGGCACGGGCCAATTACTCATGGCCAAGCCTGCAGCCCGCAATTTGCCAGGCCTGCTGCCTTTGCCTGAATCACGTGCACGATAAAAGGCCCGCACAGCGCACACGCCTGATTGCCAATGCGCTGCTGTTTCAGCTGGGGTGGTGGGCCATTGTGCTCACCCACAACCTCTATTCATTATTCATTATTGCAATTTATCTGGCGGTGCATTTTTGGCTCTTGGCCGAGCACCGCGTGCGTGAGGCTGTGTTTATTGCACTGGCAACCTGCTTGGGCGCGCTGGTTGATTTATTGTGGTTCAAGCTCGGCATATTACAGGCAGAGGGCGGCTACCCCCTTTGGCTGTTAGCCCTTTGGCCCTTGTTTTTATCAACCCTTTACCACAGCCTGGCGTGGCTTGGCGGGCAATGGTTGTGGGCCGCCTTGCTGGGCGCGGTATTTGCGCCTTTGTCTTACTGGGGGGGCGTGGCCTTTACACCGGTAAGCTTTGCTGACCCCTGGCTTTCAACCCTTGCGCTGGGTGCATTCTGGTTGGTTTATCTGCCTGCGTGCTTTAAGTTTAAGCAGTATCTGAGTGCCTCCACCGCGTTCAGGTTTTAGGCAGTGGCGGGTATTTGCTATTGTGCTTAAGTGAGCGCCACCCGTCTTGTGGCTGAATACTTAAGAGAACCTTCATGGAAAACCTGATTCGGCGTGCATTCTTGCAGGGTATGTACGATTGCAGCCCGTTCATTTTGGTTATTGCCCCTTTTGGCCTGCTGTTTGGTGTAGTGGCTGCAGAGGCGGGGTTAAACCTGCTTGAAACCCTGGGCATGACAGTGTTGGTAATCGCCGGCGCCTCGCAATTTACGGCGCTTGCACTGCTCACAGAGCAGGCACCCACCTTCATTGTGATTGCCGCAGCCTTGGCTGTGAACCTGCGCATGGCGATGTATTCGGCCGCACTGGTACCGCACCTCGGCGCTGCCTCGCTTAAAATGCGCGCGCTGGCGGCCTACTTCATGGTGGATCAATCCTTTGCGGTGGCCATAAAAAAATATGAAGCAGAGCAGGGCTTTTCTCTTTCACAAAAGCTTGCCTATTACTTTGGCTGCGCTGCAATAATTTGCCCTTTCTGGTATGGCTGCTCGGCACTCGGCGCTCTGGTGGGGCAGGCCATTCCCAAATCCTATTCGCTGGATTTTGCCATTCCCATTTGTTTTATTGCGCTGGTTGCCCCCATGCTCAGAAGCCTGCCGCATTTAATTGCCGCACTTGTATCTGTGTTGTGCGCGCTGTTGCTCGCGTGGATGCCCTATAACCTTTGGCTGCTGGTGGCGGCCATTATTGCCATGGCCGCCGGTGCGCAATCAGAGCGCTGGCTGGAGGTGCGCCGTGGCTAATGTAGATACTGGCACCTTGTGGTTGGTTATTGTTGCCTTGGGTGTGGGTACTTATTTAATTCGGTTTTCTTTCTTGGGCATTGTGGGCAATCGCCCGATACCTGAGTGGGTGCAGCGCCATTTGCGCTATGTGGCCGTGGCGGTTTTGCCTGCGCTGATTACGCCACTGGTTATTTGGCCGCCGGCCACCGGCGGCGAAACAGATCCGGCAAGGCTTGTTGCGGCGCTGGCAGCCTTTGCTGTGGGTATGCGGTTTAATTCGGTAATGGGCGCCGTGGGCCTGGGAATGGCCACGCTGTATGGCATGCAATATTTGCTGGGATGATGAGTGATGCCCGGCCAGTATATTTTCAATAAAAAAACCGGCTGACTAACACACTGACTGCTTTAGGGGAAACCCAAAACCTATCAATATGCCAGCGCCGGCAAGGTGCAAAAAATGTTGGCCGTTTAAATAAGGCCGAGCAATCCAGGTAGCCATTCGCTGAGTTGAGGCACCAGGGTTACCAGTGCTAATCCAACCAGCATGGCAAGGTAGAGGGGGATAATCGGTTTGATAATGTCGGCAATACTGACTTTCCCAATACTGCATCCTACAAACAGCACGCTGCCAACCGGAGGCGTACATAGCCCGATGGACAAATTTAAGATCATCATAATGCCGAAGTGCAATGGCGACATGCCCAGTGTTTCAGCTACCGGTAGCAGTATGGGCGTGAATATTAATACCGCCGGTGTCATATCCATGAATGTACCGATTACCAGCAACAGGCAATTGATAATTAACAGAATAACGGCTTCATTTTCGGTAAGTGCCAGCAGCCCCGCGCTAATAAACTGAGGGATAGTCGCAAAAGAGAGCAACCAAGACATAGCCGCAGATGCGCCAATGAGCAACATGACAATAGCGGTGGTAACTACCGACTTCGCTAAAATTGCCGGCAGGTCTTGCCAGCTGATTTCACGGTATATGCCTACCGACAGTGCAAGTGCATAAAGTACTGCAATTGCACCTGCCTCTGTGGGTGTGAACCAGCCTAAAATAATGCCGCCAATTACCAGAAATATGAGAGCAAGGCTCGGTAGGGCGCCCAGTAATCCTTTGCGCACTGAAACCAGCACCAGGCTTGCCCGCGGCTGTATACCGCTGCGCTTTACGTAGATCAAAGCGGCCGCCATTAACAGCCCGGCGATTAACAGCCCGGGTAGATAGCCCGCAATAAACAAGGCTGCAATAGATACCCCACCGCTGGCCAACGAATACACAATAAGAATGTTGCTGGGTGGAATCAGCATGCCTGTGGTTGAGGCGGTAACCGTAACGGCTGTGCTGAATGCCTTGGGGTAGCCTTCGCGGTTCATTGCCGGAATCATGAAGCCGCCAATGGCAGATGTTGCAGCCACAGCCGAGCCGGAAATAGAGCCAAACAGGGCACAGGCAATGATATTTACAAAAGCAAGGCCGCCCGGTAAGCGCCCCACAATTGACAGGGCAAAATCAATGAGGCGGCGTGCTATACCGCCTTGCCCCATCAGGTAGCCCGATAAAATAAAAAATGGAATAGCCAAAAGCGCAAAGCTATCTATACCTGCACTGAGCCTTTGGGCGATGGTTGTCACCGCTGGCAGTGGGTCTATGGTAACCAGCAGTGATGCCAGCGTCGCCAGACCAATAGCAATGGCAATGGGCACATTGATGGCCAGTAAGATAAAAAAGCACAGTATTAAAACCAGGGTTGTCAGTGCCATGTTATTCGGCTCCAGTAGGCGTGCTTGGGTGCAACATGGCCTCTGCACTGTAGAGGCACATTAACAATCCGCTTAAGGGTAAAACTGCATAGATTGCCGCCATGGGAAGCCCGAGTGACGGAGAAATCTGGCCTAGATCCCAAGTCAGTAGCATGAGGTTTCCGCCACCAATGATAAAAATACTCACGGCAAATACCGCGCAAAGTGCATGCACCAGAATGTGCAGTCGCTGCTGTGCCTGGGCGCTTGTTTTTTGGGTGAGCAGGTCGATCCCCAAGTGCATTTTTTGGCGATAGGCGTGCACTGCGCCCAGTAAACCAATCCAAATCAATAGAAAGCGCGCCAGCTCTTCTGTTACCGAGCTGGGTACGCTGAGTGCATAACGGGTGAGTACTTGCCAGCTTACCGTAAGCACCAGTAGGGCTAGCAGTGCACTCAAAAAGTGCGACAGGTATTGATCTATGGGCCGACACAAAGCAGCGAGGCTAGTCATGTTTATGCTCCTCCAGAGGACGGGTGGCCAATGCATTGATTCTTGAAATAAGGTGAGCCAATTCTGTTTGCTCTGCCAAATAATCTGCAACACTCAATTTAAATGTGGATTTATCGGGGTAAATAACTTCAACGCCTGCAGCGGTTACCGCAGCGAGTGCCTCCTGGGTGGCTTCGGCCCAAAGGGTACGTTGATACTCGCTTGATGACTGCATCGCTTGTTGCAGCCAGGTTTGCTGCTGTGGGTTCAATTGCTCCCAGGCATGGGTGCCGATCACAATCACATCCGGAATCGTTGTGTGTTCATCCAAGGTGTAAAATTTTGAAACTTCATAGTGTTTAGAAAGGTAGAAGCTTGGGGGGTTGTTCTCTGCGCCATCTACAACACCCTGTTGTAGGGCCGTATAGAGCTCGCCCCAGGAAACCGGCGTGGCAGAGCCACCCATGGCGCGCACCATATTTACCGCACTCTGGCTATTCATTACGCGTATTTTTAAACCCGCTAAATCTTTAGGGCTGTGAATGGGCGCATGGGTGGCGTAAAAACTGCGGCTGCCTGCATCATAGTAGCCCAGTCCGCGAATGCGATAGGGTGTGCCGGCGGCAAGTAATTCCTGGCCAAGGGGTGACTCCAGCGTGTGCCAGAAGTGGCGGTTATCCTGAAACAAATAGGGCAGGCTAAAAAGCTTCATTTGCGGTACGAAGGCCTCAAGTGAGCTGGCCGAAACTTTGGTCATCGCAAGGCTACCGATCTGTAGCAGTTCAATCACTTCGCGTTCGCTGCCTAGCTGGCCTGAGGAATATATCTGCAGTTGCATTTGCCCATTCGAGCGCTGCTGCAGATCTTTATTCATGTATTCAAGCGCCAGGTGTACGGGGTGCCTGTTATCTAATCCATGGGCGACAGTGAGTGAAACAGTAGTTTGCTTGTCGCCACATCCAACAAGTAACAGTGCAGCCATTGCCAGAGAAATTTGCCTGAAAACAACGCAGAGATGGTGCAAGGGTTGGCTAGTCATGGGCGAGCGCTCCTTGAAAGATAGCTTTGGGCACAATGGCGCCGGGGTGTTGAATGACCAAAGCCGCGCAACAGGCGCCCTGCAGCACGGCCTCTTCCGGCGATTCGTTTACCAGGCGCGCAGCAAGATAACCCCCATTAAAGGAGTCGCCTGCAGCGGTGGTGTCTAGCGGTTTTACGCGGGTTGGCACCGGCAAGGTACGGTGTACTTCCGGCGTGTATAAGCGGCTGCCCTCCACCCCTTGTTTCACGACTATTTCGTTGCAGCCGTGGGCACGGTAGCGACTGATGCATTGATCGGCCGTTTGCGGCCCCCAAAGCAACACTTCGTCGTCCAGGCTTGGCAGTGCTATGTCGGTTAAATCCAGCATGGCGCCAATCACTGCCTGCGCCTGTTGTGCATTGGGCCAATTGCGTGGGCGGTAGTTGATGTCGAATGCCACCCGGCCGCCTTGGGCACGAAATTGCGCCAGCGCCTTAAATAGCAGTGATCGCGCCTTGTCTGAGTAGAGCGACAAGCTGATACCACTAAGGTAAATGATGTCGTAATCGCTAAAGGAGCGAAGTAGCTCGGGCGCCAGATCAAACAGGTCCCTGGCGGGCGAGTTTTCACGCCAGTAGTGAAATTGCCGTTCACCCTCTGCATCGGTTTCAATGAGGTAGAGCCCCGGTGTGCGCCCGGGCATCTGCAATACATGCCGGGTGCCAATGCCTTCTTGCTGCCACTGGCTGATCATTGCATTTGAGAAACGGTCGGTGCCAAGTGCTGTGAGGTAATCTACCTCGGCGCCAAAACGCGCAAGGTAAACGGCAGTGTTTAGCGTATCGCCTGCGTACCCAAGGGCGAAACTGTCGGAATTATTAGGCGCAAGCTCAATCATGCATTCGCCCAATGCGGCTATTTTCGGCATATCTATGGCTTCGAGTTATTGTTTGTTTGCCAACCCGGTAATCTTGGCTCAGAGGGTGGCAATCATCATTAATTGGTCATGCCACTTGACCATAGTAATGGGAAACCGGGGCCCAAATCAACCCGATGCTTCTATATTCTGCTGTAATTGGCTAGTATGTCGCCTGCAGGGGGACTGATGGTCAGATAGATTTTAGAAGGGGTTTCTGGCCCTCTAAAGAGCAGATCCCAATGATTATTATCCGGGTGGCGTGCCGTTGCCGTGAGCCAGTTGCAGTGGCTTGCGGTTGATGAGAACTAACCAGTTGCCGTTTCCCATTGATCGGAGCACTAATGCAGTGGAATTGCAAACAGTAAAAGCCGAGCGTTTGTATTTAAAAGTGGCAGAACAATTATCAGGCTTAATTGCCGACGGCTCTATCAAGCCCGGTGATCGCCTTCCCTCTGAGCGGGTATTGGCCGATAAGCTAGGTGTAAGCCGCCCGACGATTCGCGAGGCTATGATTGCCCTGGAAATTTCAGGGGTGATTGAAATTCGTACAGGCTCTGGTATTTACGCAACCAAGAAACAGGCGCAGCAGCCACAGCTGGAGCTGGGTGACAAAGGCGTAGGTCCGTTCGAGATATTGGAAATTCGATTTATCGTAGAGTCGGAAGCCTGTGCGCTGGCCGCTGCGCGTATTACGCCCGAACAAGTGGCCGCATTGAAAGTGGCGCTGGCTGAAATGGAAGAGGAAGAGAAACGGCCCGATGCCTCAGAGCAGGCAGATTGGAAATTCCACCGCATCATTGCCGAAGCTACGCAAAATAGCGCCGTAATCAGTATTGTGAACTGGTTGTGGGAGTTACGTAATAAATCTGAACTGAGCACTGCCTTTATGGAGCGCTTGCGCGGTGGTGGCGTGCACCCTTCAATTGAAGATCACAAGAAAATTATTTTGGCGCTGGAGCAACGCAACCCAGAAAAGGCCCGTGCTGCAATGCGCAACCATATTGATAACGCCACTACAGCAGCGGCGACCTACTTTGGTAAAACAGAATAGGGCAATTGATTCTGTGGCGGCTTGCTGCCCAAAACTGCCTGTTTATCAGGGGCTCTGGAAAAAAGTAAAACAAGTATTATTGATCTAACGAAACGGCGCCTGAATTGGCGCCTTTTTATTGTTTGCTATTTACATTCGATAGATTGAAGCACAGCCACGGTTTGCTCGTGTAAAAAACGTGTAAAGGCGTGGTGTACCGCGCTAGTAAATTGGGCGTCGTTTAACAGCAGGCTGGGCACAATGCCCGAGTGCGTTAGGAGGGCGATGCTTTGCTCTGTAGTGGGAAAGGCTTTGTTGTCACACTGCTTTGCAATCATATCCAACAGCGCTCTACAGCCCGGATCGTTGACATCATAGCTATCCGATTGCAACCGGCTCTTGGTTAAAAAGGCAAGCCATGCACCTACCAGGGTGGCGATTTGGTGAGTGGGTTTGCCCAATTTTAGAAGCTCGGTGGCAGGCTCGAGTGCGCGTTGCGGTAATTTCTGTGAACCATCGGAGGCCACTTGAGCGCACCGGTAGGGAACCTTTGCATTGGCGAAACGGGCAATCAGTGTTTGGCAGTACTCATCAAGATCCACCCCTTTCAGGCTCGGCAGCGTTGGCCGCATGGCGCTTTGCATCAACTGTTTTACAAAGCCGCGAATGGCCGGGTCGTTTACTGCTTCATGGATGTAGGTATAGCCGGCCAGGTGTCCGAGGTACGCCAAGGCCGAGTGGCTGCCATTAAGTAGTCGCAGTTTCATTTTTTCGTAAGGCGCCACATCGTCCACCACCAGTGCGCCAGCGCTCTGCCAATCCGGTGTGGGTGCCACGAAATTATCTTCAATAATCCACTGCCGAAAGGTTTCGCAGATCAGTGATCCCTCATCTTTGAGACCGGTTTGTTGCTCTATGGCTGCTTGGTGTTCGGCAGTTGTGGCAGGCACTATGCGGTCTACCATGGTATTGCAAAACCCGAGATTGGTTTGAATCCACTCAGCCAAAGCGGAATCTACTAAGCGCGCAGCGCACAACAGTGCGTCGCGTAGCAGCTGGGCATTGTTGGGGAGATTATCGCAGCTCAATACGTTAAAGCCCGCGATCTGATTTTGCATTCGATTGCGAGCGGCCGCCAATAAAAAGCCTATTACTGTGCGCGGGTGTGTAGGGTGTGTGATGTCGTGTTGAATGTCCGGCAGGCTAAGGTCGAGTGATCGGCTGCCGGGTTTCAGGCAATAGCCTTTTTCAGTTACCGTTAGGGTGACATTTGTGGTGGTTTCAGCACTCAGAACATCAATTACCGCCTGCGGATCCTCAGGTGCTACGAGCACTCGCGCTATTGCGCCAATTACCCGCAGGGATTCTGAGTTTTGATCCATCTCCTTTAGCGTATACAGATATTGCTGGGGCGCCATTTTGTCGCGCATTGTGGGGCTGCGCATGCTAACCCCGATGATGCGCCAGGGCCCGCTGCTCCTGGCTAAAATATCGTCGATGTAAACCGCTTGGTGAGCGCGGTGAAAGTTGCCGACGCCCAGGTGCACAATGCCCGCAGTATTGGTTGCGGGGTTGTATGCAGGCACTGAGAGTTTGCCACTGGCGGATGCCTTTGGCGTTGGGCAATCAGATAGAGATTCTAGATTTAACTGGCGCATAAGATTCAGAGCTTGTAAGCACTTTTTGCAAGTGAGTAGGTAAGGGCCTGGGCCAGCTCGCAGGCTTCGCTGTCACTGAGCCTGTGTTCTGCAACCAGTTGCGCGAGGAAGGCGCAATCCATGCGGCGAGCCAGATCGTGCCGCGCCGGGATTGACAGGAATGCACGCGTGTCGTCGTTAAAACCTGCGGTGTTGTAAAAGCCTGCAGTTTCCGTTACCTGCTCCCGATAGCGTCGCATGCCCTCGGGGCTATCGTGAAACCACCAGGCCGGCCCGACTTTCAAGGCGGGATAGTGGCCCGCCAAAGGTGCCAGTTCACGGCTGTAACTGGTTTCGTCCAGCGTAAATACGATCATGGAAAACTTGGGGTCATTGCCGTACTTATTCAGCAGTGGGCGCAAAGCATGAACATATTCCGTTTGCAGCGGAATGTCGGCGCCTTTATCGCGGCCGTGGCTCATAAATAGTGGATTGTTATGGTTTCTATAGCAGCCAGGGTGTAGCTGCATCACTAGGCCATCATCAAGGCTCATTGCGGCCATTTCCGTTAGCATCTGGCCGCGAAACAGGTCTGCCTCTTGTGCGCTTAATGCATTTTTCTGGGCGCGCTGAAACAGGGATTCACACTCGCGCGCAGATAAATCCGCGGTGGTGGCCGTGGCATGGCCATGGTCTGTGGCCGTGGCGCCATGGGCAATAAAGTGTTGTCTGCGCTGGCGCAGCGCTTGAAGATAGCCCTGATATTGGGTGGTATCTTCGCCGGTTAGCTGGCCTAGGGCATGCAAATTGTCAACAAACGCAGGTTGTTCTGGGTCTAGCAAATCGTCTGGCCTGAAGGTGGTGATTACCCGCCCTTGCCAGTCGCTATCGATTATTTTTTTGTGATGCGTTAAAGGGTCAAGTGTGCCTTCGGTAGTGGCCAGTACTTCAATGTTAAAGCGCTCAAACAGTGCTCGTGGCCTGAATGCCTCTGTGGTTAGCTGGTCTTGAATTTTCTGGTAGTAGCGCGAAGCTGATTGATCGCTTAAGGGTTCATCTATTTCAAAGACGTGCTGAAAAACATAGTCGAGCCAAAGCCGCGAAGGGGTGCCGCGAAAAAGATGATAGTGGTGCGCGAAAATCTTCCACACAGCTTCCGGATCGGCGCTGGCGCCAATGCCGAGTGACTTGAGTGGCACACCCTGGCTATATAGCATGCGAAACACATAGTGATCCGGCTGAATCAGGAGTTCTGCAGGGTTGGTAAAGTGTTCATTGTCGGCAAACCAGCGCGGATCCGTATGGCCATGGGGGCTGATAATGGGCAGTGCTTTTACTTGCTGGTATAGCTCGCGGGCTATGGTGCGGGTAGTTGAATCTGCGGGAAACAGCCTGTCTTCATGCAATAGGGCCACGAAATCGCCTCTGCTTTTACGGTTGGATTAATGCCAAGAACCCAATGCCTAAGCGTAGGCTTTGGGTTACTTGTATTTATTAGTCGGCGTGCGCAAAGCCTGTGTTCAGGCAAGTTAGCGCTCGCGCAGTTGGTATGCGAGGGTGTGAATCACGCCACGCAACTCTGCCAGCCCCTTTAGCCTACCAAGATAAGAGTAGCCGGGCCTTACGCCGGGCACACCAATCTCGTCTGCCAGTGTGTGGCCATGATCCGGGCGCATAGGAATGCGCGATTCGGGCTCATTGGCTGCATGGCGTCGTTGTTCTTCGGTGAGCAGCGCATTAATCAGGCCCACCATGTCATTATCGCCGGTAAGATGGTCAGATTCATAAAATGAACCGTCTGCCTCCCGCACTACGTTGCGCAGGTGCACAAAATAAATGCGCGGGCCAAATTCCTTGGCCATGGCCACCAGGTCATTATCGCATCTCGCGCCGTAGGAGCCTGCGCATAATGTAATGCCGTTGGCGGGGCTAGGCACTGCGTTCAAGATAGCGCGTACATCCTCCGCGGTGGATACCACCCTGGGGAGCCCAAACAGCGAAAATGGCGGGTCATCCGGGTGGATGCACATCTTAACGCCCACCGATTCAGCCACCGGGATAATACGTTCTAAAAAGGCAAACAGGTTCGCTCTGAATCCTTCGTTGCCTAGGTCTATAAACTGTTGCAGCGTTTGCTGGATGCCGGCGCGATCGTGTGAGCCTTCGCCGCCAGGCAGCCCCGCGATAATATTGCGCTCGAGCAGTGCGATTTCCTCGCGACCCATGCCTTGCAGTCGCGCCTTGGCCTTGGCCAGCACTTGTTCATCGTAACTTTTTGCGGCGTTCGGGCGCTCCAGTACGTAGACATCGTAAGCGGCGAAGTCTGTCATTTCAAAGCGCAATGCTTGGCTCTTGTTCGGTAGGGTGTAGGTCAGGTTGGTGCGGGTCCAATCCACTACTGGCATGAAGTTGTAGCAAACAGTGGTGACGCCAGCTGCCGCAGCGTTGCGAATCGACTGGCAGTAGTTGTCGATCATCCGCTCAAAATCGCCGGTGCGGGCCTTGATATTGTTGTGCACCGGGATTGACTCGATGACAGACCATTCAAGCCCTTCTGCTTCTATTAATGCGCGCCGCGCTTCAATGGCGGCTTGTGGCCAAACTTCCCCTGCGGGTATTTCGTGAAGTGCACTGACAATTCCCGTGGCGCCGGCTTGGGCAATGTGCCGCAGCGAAATGCCATCCTCAGGACCAAACCAGCGCCATGTCTCTTGCATTTCGGAGTCTCTCTCAGGGTTAGAAATAGGTTGCCTTACAATTGGTAAGACCACTTGTCCAATTAAACCCAAACTGCCTGGGAATGGCAAGTAAATAGGCCAACTTTTCCAGAGATTTTTTCCATTTAGCCTGAATTTTGTGCAAATCCCATAGGATTGAGTGGTTAGTAATTGCTTTTTTGCTAAAAAGGTAGGTGGCAAGGTTGTAAGGCCAGTTTGCTTGGTCTAGCTTCGATGGGTCGATAGCGGGCCCTTTACTCGCATTGACCAGCCGGCGGAGCGCATTCTTTGAACCGAATCGCCGTCAAAGTGGAACGGAATATGGGCAGCAGTAACACGGAGTGTCACCGGCTGTAATCCTTTTACTTTTACAGGAATGATAATAATGAAAAAGCACGAATTTTCCCGCGCAGGCAGGACTGCAATGATAACCACACTGGCAATGGGTGTTGCGATTGCCAACGCACAGGCGGCACCCGGCTATAACGACGGCCAGAGTTTACCTCAAAGCTATGCGCAGGTAATCCAGGCAGCTAACCACGGTGTAATTGCCAATGATGGTCTGGATGATGCGCATGCTATTCAGGCCATCATCGATAATCAAATCAGCGCAAGCAACAGTGCAACTAATCTGATAGCAATTCAATTGCCAGCCGGTGAGCTGCACATTGATGATGAAATTCATGTGGATAAATCCGGCGTGGTGATTGTAGGCGCAGGCACTAGCCCCCAATCCGGTACGCGATTGGTGGTTCGCAGCTGGCAACCCTATGGGGAGGCCAGCGACGGCGCGCCAGATTTCGACAAAAAGTACTGGCCAGGATTTGGCGCATTTCGTGTAGAAACCCGTGCCAAGCACCCCAACGAGCAGGCTTATGAAGGTTCCATTAATTTTCATTGGAAGCACAGTATGGAAATTGTGCAGCCTGCCAACATTGGCGACACCGTATTAACACTTGAGAGCGGCAAGGCAGGTAACTTTTCTGTTGGTGATCTCATTTATGTTGGCGCGGCGAACGATACGGCGTTTCTGGATTTGGGCGAGGTTCCCACCAGTAAACGATCCAAAAGCCATATAACTACAGGCCACATGCGCACCCAAATTTTTGATGTGGCGGCGGTCAATACAGGGGCAAATCAGGTGACGCTCAGTGCGCCTTTGGAGTTTGACATAGAGCCTGCCAATAGCAGTGGCTACAAGAGCAGGGTGATGCCTGTGACGGCAGTAGCAGGCGTGGGCTTTCGAGATTTTTACCTGACGATGTCTACCCAGGGTACTGCGTGTGCAGGCTTCAATGGTGGTGATTTTTCACCACAAAACCCCAACGGGGTTGGGCATAAATACTTGAATCTCTGCCCGAAAGACGCGCTGCATGGCATTATTTTCAAATGGGCAGTTAACGGCTGGGTGGAAAACGTACAGATGGAAATGGTGGGCTCTCACCCGCTGGTTACCGAGTTCGCTCGCAATATGACCTTTAAAAACAACGTACTTTCCGGATCCTGGAATAAGGGCGCGGGGGGCAATGGCTATTTTCGTGGCTCAAAAATTTACGATAGTCTGATTCAGGGCAATACGCTTAATCGTTTGCGCCACTTGACCTTGCAGTGGTCTGCTACCGGCAACATTGTTGAGCAAAACACCTTAGACTGCGATATCAATCTGCACGGCGGCTGGGAGCGAAATAATCTGATTCGAAACAATCAGGTGAGTGTACCCTTTGAACACCGGAGTTGGAGTAACGGCCAGCCGGGTACGGGTACATGGCAGCCGGTCTGGTATGGCTCTGGCGATCATGCCAGTAATTGGGCTGGCCCTACTGGCCCGAATAATGTGTTCGTTGACAATCAGTTTTCTAAAGCCCTCTCAGAAGGCGCCCCTATTCAGCCTTGGGGGCTGTTTGATACGCCCGGCGTTTCTTACGCATTCGCGTGGGATGGCGCGGCATTTAAACATCTGAATATTTCGGGAACGCCGGTAGACACCTGGACCCAGACCCATGCAGAAGATGTTGCGGCCGAAATGCCTTTGTCTGGCGTGCTGGCTTCAGGCTCGCCTACACCAACGCCTACACCAACACCAACGCCTACACCAACACCAACGCCAACGCCAACACCAACACCAACATCAACGCCAACACCTGGTTGTAGCCAAGTGGTTGATGTGCCCTGGGATAGTCGCACGGAGGTGACTTTGTCTCAGGGAAGTTGTGTAAGGTTCGATCGGGATTTGTCTGGTGAGACAGTTCAAGTGTGGGACAGCAATGCCAATCCCAGCTGCGACTTCCGTGGCTCAGTGACCTCGGTAGATGGCGGTGGGTCGCTCAATGTTACCGGCAATTACCATGCGGCCAATAACTTTAGCGGTACAACGCTCGCGTTCAGCAGTAGCAATAGCTGCCCCTATGTGAAAGTGCGCGCCTATTGATCACGATTGTTTGAAGGTCTGCGCCCTGGTAGGGCGCAGTTTAAAAAAGGGGCTTCTAAGCCTCTTTTTTTTGCGCGAAAAAAAGCCCCGCGAGCGGGGCATGAGGGCGAGAGATAATACCGTTTACATCGAGCGCGCTGACATTGATTTGGCGCTCACGCTTTCGCGCATGCGGGAAGCCTGCTTGGGAGTTTTGCCCACAGCGAGTTTACTCTGGCTGCATCTTGGCATGGCTCTAATTATTGGACAAGTGGTAAGGCCAAATAATTGCGATTGTATTATCCAATATCGGCCATTGTCAGGTGGTCCATATCGTCGAATTCCTGGTTTTCACCGCCCATCGCCCAAATAAAGCTATAGCTGCAGCTGCCGGCGCCGGAATGAATAGACCAGCTGGGCGAGGCGATGGCCGTGCCTGCAGCCAGAGGCAGCGCCCGTGTCTCCTGTGGGCTGCCCATAAAATGAAACACGCGCTCTGTTTCGGGCAAATCGAAATACATGTACACCTCAGTGCGGCGGCGGTGGGTGTGTGGCGGTTTGGTGTTCCAAACGCTGCCGTCGCTTAATTGTGTAATTCCCATAACCAGTTGGCAGCTGTCTACAATACCCGGGCAAATGGATTGGTAGATAACCCGCTTGTTGCTGCTATTGGTATCGCCCAGGGCTATCTGGTTGGCCTTTTCCTGCGGTACATGGCAGTGCTGTGTTTGGCGATGTGCAGGATAACTGACGAAATAAAATTGCGCGGGTAATGCTGAATTGGTGCTTTCAAACTCAACGCTTTTTGCACCTCTTGCCACGTAGAGGCTGTCTAGCTTACTCATGGTGAAGCGCTCGCCATCAACGATCACGGTGCCATCGCCACCTATATTAATAATGCCCAGCTCGCGCCGCTGGCAAAAATATTCGCTGGCCAGCTCTTTGTGGGTGGGCAGAGCTAATGTGTTAGCGGTGGGCACTGCAGAGCCTACAACCGCGCGATCCACATCGGTATAGGTAAGCTGGAGCTCGCCTGATTTAAACAGTTGATCTATAACAAACGCGTCTTTGAGTTCCGCATTGGTCATGCGTTGGTAGCGAACCTGATCTGCTGTATGTAAAAAATTCATAGTTTCATCCGGTTGATATTACTTGCGGTTGATGATTTTTGTAGTAATCGGGTGGTTAAGTTCTTGCTGTTGACGCTTGAGCCAGCGCACAAAACTGCGCTTGTCTGTTACTTCCTCGTCTCGCCAGCTTGCACCAAAATAGTATTGTGTGTTCGGGCCACCTTTGAGTATGGCAAGGTGATTTGTCTCGTTTTGTTGTAGATCACTGAGTGCTTGAACAGGAAAAAACACTGCCATGCCCAGGTTGTCATCCGCCAGGCTTTGCTTGCCCCAGGTTGCCAGGTAGCCCCAGCCCGTTATTGGGCGCGCGTGAAGTTCTTCTACTTTATGGTTAACAATGCCAGTGGCCCAATGGGGCAGCGCTGCATCGGTGCGGGTAGTGACGCGGGTTAAGGCCTGTTCGGGCAGTATCCAGTATTGCACTTGCAAGTTAGTGCTAGGCCCGGCAGATTGCCATTGGTTGTAGTCAACCAAGGCGCCTGAGCCTAAAGGGCTGTTAAATATTTCAGCGTGCGCGCCTGCGAATTGATTGACACCGTGTAGGCCATATTGCTTGTGCCAGCTGGCGGGCCCGCCAATGCCGAGTGAGCTGCCAACTTTCAAAACGTCCATGCCCCAATCTGCCAGGGTGTGATAGTCGGTACCGTCTTGCCCAACACCCGGCAACACCAGTGCAGGGGTTTGTTTGCCAAAAATATCGATGGTGGCGCGGTGATCAAAATACAGGCGGTAGCCAATTTTGGACGATTCCCAACCGATGCCCTCATACTTGAGCAGGCGGTCGCCCACGGTATGGTTAGCGGGCAGTGTCAGTTTGGTTGTGGGCACATAGCTGCCCCCTTGCAAGCGACCCTCTGCATCCGTAATGGCATTTACACGCAGCGCAAGTTCCGCAAGCGTGTGGGTATTTTCAGTTTTTGCAGGTTGCGCGTTTGCATGCCAGGTGAGATTAAATTGCTTTGTTTCATTGCTTTTGAAATCAGCAAGAAATGCCGCATCAGTGAAATTGAGGTCAGCGCCGCAATTAAACGGTGTAAGGCTATAGTGGCGATTGCCGTCGGTAACAAAGGCTTGGGTGGCGGCCTGCGGTAATTGTGCTGCATCAATGCATACCAGCGCTTGCACTCGCTCTCGATCAAGCGGGTTGTGCGCCTCAAGAGTCACTGAATCGGGCGCGGCAATTGCCTGGTGTGCAAGCGCAAACACTGCGCCAGCTGTAAGTATTTTTAAACGTAAAAAAGCGCTCATTCGCTGCATGCTCTTGCCTGTAGACATGGTGGTCAGGCCAATATACACTACAAAAATTGGTATTACCACATTACCAGTTTGGAGGGTTGGCCTCTCGGCTGTGCACCCCTTACCCATAATGGATAATCAGGAAGGTATAAAAATGACAATGCATTCGAAGGCGGCCATCGGTTGCCTGTTAACAGGTTTGCTGGTTGGTCTTGGTGGCTGTGGCGGTTCAGATTCGGCACCGGTGGCAAAAGCTGCACCCGAGCAAGCTGTGTCGGCTAAGGCGAATAGGGCGCTGGCAGTAAATCCGTTGTGGCCGGTGGTTGTACCCTATCAAAAGCCCGGCACAGAGGCGGCAGATTTTAATGATGCATTGACCAAAGGCGCCATCACCCAAGTGGCCAACCAGGTGGCCGATTGGCAGCTGGCCCAATACGATTTACGCAGTAATAAAATGCGAGCGGAGGGGCGGCCAAGCGGTATTCCCCAAGGTTGGATGTATGCCACATGGCAAATTGGATTGCTGGCGTGGGCAGATGCCAGTGAGCAGGTTGCCTATGAGCAGGCAGTAATCAATGCATCGGCTGTTAATCAATGGCTGCTGGGGCCGCGTATCTATCATGCCGACGACCACGCCATGGGCGCTGTGTATCTGAGTTTGTATGAGCGCCGTGCTGCGCCCGAGCGCGTGGCTCATGTAAAACAAACTCTCGATCAAGTGTTGGCCGCCCCCTTATCCATCGATCTCACCTTCAATGACGACGATAAAGTCACCCACACTCTGGCCAAGCGCGATTTTATTGATCCCGCCTGCACTGATCGCTGGTGCTGGGCCGATGCCATTTTTATGGCTCCGCCCGTATGGGCGCAATATGCCCGCATTAGTGGCGATAATCGCTACCTGGAATTTATGGATAGAGAGTTTTGGGCAACCACCGATTTTCTCTATCGCGCGGATGAAAAGCTGTACTTGCGCGATAGCCGATATTTTGAGCGCAAAGATTCCAAAGGCCGTTTGATTTACTGGGGGCGCGGTAATGGCTGGGTTTTGGCCGGCATCGCCCGAGTGCTAAAAGAATTGCCTGAAGATTTTGCGGGACGCGAAAAATATTTAAAGCTGTATCGCGAAATGTCTGAGCGCCTGGTAGACCTGCAGCAAGCCGATGGTTCATGGCCGTCCTCTCTGTTGGAAATTGAACAGCAGTCACCACCGGAATCATCGGGCACGGGCCTGTTGGTGTATGGCCTGGCCTGGGGTGTGAATCAGGGGCTATTGAAGGACGAGAAATACCAGCAGGCAGTCACCAAAGGTTGGCAGTCGCTAGTGGCCAGTGTGCACGGCGATGGCAAGCTTGGTTGGGTTCAGCAGGTGGCGTTTGCCCCGGGCTCTGCAACAGAAAACGATACGCAGCTCTACGGCACGGGCGCACTGCTACTGGCTGCCTCTGAAGTTATCAAGCAGGCTGAGTAATTCCGAAATTAAGAGGCACGATCATGCAAGACTATTTAGCTCGTCAATTTGGCCTTGCCAACAAGGTTGCACTGGTTACGGGTGCAAGCCGTGGCCTGGGCCAGGCAATGGCCTTTGCCCTGGGGCGTGCGGGTGCACAGGTAATCGCCGTGGGCTCGTCAATCCAAAGCGTTGAAAATACAGTTAGCCAAATGAATGCCGAGGGTTTGTCGGCACTGGGTATGGGGTGTGATCAGTCTAAGCCTCAGGAGATTGTGGCGCTATTTGACAGGCTGCGTAAAGAAATCGGGCGCCTGGATATATTGGTAAACAATGCCGGCACCATCCGGCGCGCGCCGGCGGCGGAATTTTCCGATGAAGATTGGCAGGCCGTGATGGAAACCAATATCAACGGTGTGTTTCGCATGTGCCGCGCTGCAGGCCAGATGATGTTGACCCAAGGGCAGGGCAAGATAATTAACATTGCATCGCTGCTGAGTTTTTCCGGTGGCATTACCGTGCCGGCCTATGCCGCCAGCAAAGGCGCAGTGGCCCAGCTCACCAAGGCGCTGGCCAACGAATGGGCGCACAACAACCTGCAAGTTAATGCCATTGCGCCGGGATACTTCGCCACCGATAACACCGAAAATCTGCGCAAAGATCCGGAGCGTAACGCCAGTATCAGCGCCCGCATTCCTGCCGGTCGCTGGGGTGAGCCAGAAGATCTTGCGGGCGCCGCTGTGTTTTTGGCGTCCCGTGCGTCTGATTACATGAATGGCCATATCATGCTTGTTGATGGCGGCTGGATGGCGCGCTGATGAACTTCCCCCAAAAACTACTGGCAAGCCTTGCGCTTGGCTGTATGGCTTTTGGTAGTGCACAGGCTACGGAGCTGGTTGCAGCTGACAGCAAGCAATTGGCTCTGCAGCCGTCGCACGCATTACCTGAGGCCCCCTTGCGGTTGCACGCCCGTGATTTGGCATCCATCAAGGCTGCGTGGCAAGCGCGCCATCAACCACACGCCGCTGCGGTAGATCAACTGCTTGATGAGGCTGAGAAATTGCTCGCCGAGCTGCCGCCCAGTGTTGTGGGTAGTGACCCGGGTGTCGATAAAGAAAGCCCGAACGATTACGTAAGTTTGGCGCCCTATTGGTGGCCAAACCCCGATACAGCAGACGGCCTGCCGTGGGTAAAACACGACGGCAGGCGCAACCCATGGGTGGATGATCCACGCTCGTCGAAAGCTGCATGGAATCGCTTTGCCAATAGCGTTGAAGTGTTGGCGCTGGCAGGTTACTACACCGATGATGCCCGCTTTGGTAACAAGGCGGTGGATTATATGCGCACCTGGATGATTGCACCGGCCACCCGTATGAATCCGCATCTGAAATTTGCGCAGTCGGTACCCGGGGTGGCCAAAGGGCGGAGTTTTGGCATTATCGACTTTGTGTTGTTGCCGCGCGTGCTGGATGCGCTGCGGTTGGTGTCTGCCCAGGGCCTGTTGGATACCAATGCCCGCGCACAGGCTGATTTGTGGCTGGCCGAATTGCTGGATTGGCTGCAACAGAGCCCGCTCGGCATAACTGAACGGGATGCGCATAATAACCACGGCACCTTTTACGATGTGCAGGTGCTGGCGTTGCAATTGCATTTGGGGCGTATGCAGGAGGCCAGGGCAACCTATAAACGGAGCCAGGCGCGGCTATTGAATCATATAGCAGCAGACGGCGGCCAACCCCATGAACTGCATCGCACCCGTCCATTTGGATATTCCGTTTACAACTTGCGCGCGTTTTTTACCATTGCAGATCTCGCTCGCCATTTGCAGGCAGATTTTTGGCAGTGGCCGGACGACAACGCAGCTTTGGCCCGAGCATTGAATTATATCGTTGCGCGTGCAGAGCGCGATAACTGGGGCGGTGATGAAGAACCACTACTGAAACGCTATCGCCTGACATCGCTTCTGTTAATGGCTTATCGCGAGGATCAGCCGGTATTGGCCGCCGGGGCTAAGCTGAGTTCAGCGCTTGCGTTAAGCTGCCTTGCCAGATTCCCAGCACCTGCAGCGGAAGTTAACCCGGCCAACTGGGACGCTGCGGCAGGCTGCTTTTATTAGCGACCAAAGTTCATGCAGGGTTGCCCTGCAGAAAACAGAGCGCTGAATGCTAGGTTGACCAATTTTTAGGAAGTTCTATGAAAGGCAAAATGCACCACTTGCGCAATCGTCTGGCGAGTTTGCTGGTAAAGGTGATTGATTTCTGCAGCCCGCGCCTAACCCGTTGCGTGGTTGTTGTTGGATTGATCAGCCTGTGTGCCTGCTTGGCGGAGCCCACAGTTGGCCGCAACCACGCATCCGCTGGCACCGGCCCGGTTGAAATTTCAGTGGCTTGGGGCGAGCGCACAAATTTCAATGATCACTGGCGCTATGCCCATGCCAATGCCCCCTCGCCCAATGCAAAAGCGCTGGCCACTGTTACACAGTGGCAGCCAGTGACCTTGCCGCACACATGGAATGCCACAGATACCGTGGATCCCACTCCCGGGTATCGAAGGGCTACTGGCTGGTATCAAAAAACTTTCACGGTATCGGAAGCGGGGCATTATCGCCTGCATTTCGAAGCGGCAAACATGGAAACCCAGATCTACCTTAACGGGCACATGATAGGCGAGCATGTGGGCGGTTATGTGGGGTTTAAGCAATCTTTGAACAAGCACCTAAAAGTAGGCGAGCCCAATACGCTACTGGTGAGTGTAAGCAACCGCTATAACCCCGATGTGATCCCATCGCAAAAGGCAGATTTTTTTATTCATGGCGGCCTTACCCGCGATGTCTGGTTGGAGCGCCTGCCCGATTATTTTATTGAACGCGCCCTAATCACAACACCTGTGGTTAGCAAAGCCGAAGCACACACCCATGTGGCTGTGCAGCTTGCGGGCAAAGTACAGCCGGCAGACCTGCTGGTAACACTGAAAAACGCTGAAGGCGAAGCCCTGGTGAGTGAGCAGGTTTTGCTGCCGGCGGGCGGGCGTGAGGCCAATATTCAACTGCCTGTTATTGAATCGCCACAGCTCTGGTCTCCAGCTTCCCCGTATCTATACACGCTGTCTGTCACCCTGTTGGATGCAGACGGTGTTGCAGTGCACTCGCAAAGTCACCCTGTGGGTTTTCGTTGGTTCGAGATGCGCGATGGTGAGGGTTTTTTCCTGAATGGCGAGCGACTGCTGTTGCGCGGCACCCATCGGCATGAGGAACATGCCGGCGTGGGTGCGGCTATGAGCAACGCACAACACCGCGCCGATATGGCCCAAATGAAAGCGCTGGGTGTTAACTTTGTAAGGTTGGCACACTACCCGCAAGATCCGGAGGTGTATCGCGCAGCCGATGAATTGGGCCTGATTTTATGGGATGAATTACCCTGGTGCCGGGGTGGTAAAGGTGGTGCTTTATGGGAGCAAAATACCGAGCGCTTACTTGAGGCGCAAATACTGCAAAACTATAACCACCCAAGCATTATGTTTTGGTCTCTTGGGAATGAAATCTACTGGGAAAGTGATTTTCCCGGTGGTGGTGAAGACAGCATTATTCTCCCGTACCTGGAAAAACTTCACAGCAAAGCCAAAAAGTTAGACCCGCACAGGTACACGGCGATTCGCAAATACTACCCGGGCGCACAAACTGTGGATGTGTTTTCGCCATCCATTTGGGCTGGTTGGTATGGCGGAGCTTATGGCCAGTACCAAGCGGCCATTAGCAAGGCGATGAAAGACTACCCGCGGTTCTTACATATGGAGTACGGCGCTTCAAGTCACCGCGGGCGGCATACAGAGCAGCCCTACACTGAAGCCGGAATGCCAAATGAACAACTTTCTGTAGCGGAGGCCATGAATCAGGCTGGCGTCACTAGCATTGCACGCGACAGTGACTGGAACGAAACCTATGCGGCCAATTTATTTGACTGGCACTTGAGTGTAAGTGAATCCCAGCAAGGTTTCGGCGGTAATGCGCAGTGGGCATTCAAGGATTTTGGCACCCCATTGCGGCCTGAAAATCCGCTGCCCTACGTCAACCAAAAGGGCTTGGTAGACAGGCAAGGGCGGCCGAAAGATGCCTACTATGTATTTGCAAGCTATTGGTCGGAGTCGCCGTTTTGTTACATTGCGTCGCACACCTGGCCGGTGCGATACGGTCCGCCCGAGGGGCGAGAAGTTAAGGTTTATTGTAATACCCACAGCGCAGAGCTGACGCTGAATGGTAAAACCCTGGGTAAAAAGCAGCGTACCTATGGCCAGTACCCAGCGCATGGGCTGGTGTGGCAAGTGCCTTTCAATGAAGGCGAAAATCAATTGCAGGTTGCAGGGTTTAGTCGCGAAGGTGAGAGGCTTGCTGCCGATAGCTTGCAGGTTAAGTACCATATTGGCGTGCCGGGCAAGCTGGAACGGGTTGTTCTTACTGCACTGGATTTGGGCGAGGGCAATTGGCAAATAGACGCCGAAGCGCTGGATGAAAAGGGCAGGCGTGTAGTGACCTTCAGCGACCGCGCCTACTTTTCAGTTCTCAATGGCGACGCCACTTTGTGGGCAGATCAGGGCACTTATGATGGCGCGTCCATCATTGAAATGGCAAATGGTGTAGCCAGCATAAAAGTTCGTGCGGGCCGGTTGCCTTCAACTATTGAGTTGCGCACACAGGATGTGAAAGGTGTGTTCGTCCAATTGCCGCCGCAGGCCGCCCGGTAATATAGCCGCCTTAGTGATTACCCAACCGGGCCCCTTCTGGGGCCCGATTTGCATGTGCAGCGCCAGATATCGCGTTTGCCTGCGGCTCGCCATTGCGCTCATGGCATTGGGTTAGGATGATTCCTCAATCCGTGAATGCATGGTCAGGTGGCTTGCTAGTTGACCGTTTTTAAAACGAATTACCAGTGGCATAATGCATTGACCACAGGCGGCCGCAGGCGCTGCTTGGCCCTAGGGGTTTTATTCTAAGTTACTGATAATAAACAGATAAAAACTATTTTTTAAACCTGCTTGCAGCCTAAATGCACGTGACCAACTAAAATAATGCAGTCATAAATAGCGCCATTTAAATTGGTAAGGCCACTTGACAGTAAGTCATTTCTGCAGGAGTATGGGTCTATCTCATCTGGTGACTGATGAGTCCTGACAGCTGTTGCGTCAGAGAAATAATGAATAACAATGAATCCCAAGGGGACCTGAGCATGACAATTCAACGGACAACAACCGGCCAACCCGTCTTTAGAAAAACACTGCTAAGTGCAGTGATTGCCCTGGCGGCCACACCTGCCATCGCCCAAGAAAGCGATGCCAACGCAGCGCTAGAAGAGGTGGTTGTTACCGCACAATTTCAGCGCAACCTGGATAACGCGCTTGATGTAAAGCGAAACTCTTCCACCATTGTTGATGGTATCTCAGCCGATGACATCGGCTCGCTGCCGGCACTCGATATGGGTGAAGCATTGCAGGCTGTGGTAGGTGTTCAGCTGAACCGTGAAGGCGAGCGTCGCGAATCCAGTATCAACTTGCGCGGCATGCCCTCAGGCTTTGTGTTAACCACCGCGAACGGTCAAACCTTTGCTAGCCCCTCGCGCAGCGATAAGGCATTTGGCGCACCCAACCCCTTCGGTGCATACGACCCTGCGATTTTTAACGGTACTGATGTTATCAAAACCCAAACTGCAGAAATGCAAGAGGGTGGTATTGCCGGTACTGTAGATCTCAAACTGGCGCGCGCACTGGATAAGCCGGATAACAAATTGAGCCTGGCAGTGGCCGGGCGCAGTGAGCAGTTGGCTGATACCGTTGATACAGAGTTTGTGTTGTCTGGCTCTAAACATTTGATCGAAGACACCCTGGCCCTGACCGCCACTATTGCAACCTCAGAGCAAACCTTCCGTCGCGATACCATCAAAATTAACCGTTACGACAACATCCCCACTAACGGTAATTTTGTGGGCGCCAACGGGGAAGACTACGCCACTTGGGCGGCCGCCAATAACCTGCCCGATAACGCAGTGGTAAAGATGCCTGGCGAGTTGCGCCAGGGTTCAGAGCTTAACGAAGGTCAGCGCACCTCATTCAGCGGTAACCTCGAGTATCAAGCCAATGACGCGCTGCGTTTGGGTGTAAGCCTGTTCTACACCGAGCGCGATATGGATGAGAACGGCCAGCAAGAAATTGATATGCGTACCCGTAGTGGCGGTACAAAAATTACGCCCAATTCTTCGCCATTTGCCACAGGTAAGTTAGATAAAGACGGCAACCCCATCTACAGCGTGGCCGACATCATGTTTGATGATGTTGATTACCGTTACACCTCGCGCATTTGGGATACCTACGAACAGTCGCAAGCTGCAATTTTCGATGCGCAATGGCAAAACGAACAGTGGACCATTGACGGCCTGATCTCGATCTCCAGTGCGGAGAATAACTGGAGCGAATTGTTCTATACGCCTATTCACAAAGCTGGCAGCAGTGGTATTTCTGG
This sequence comes from Simiduia sp. 21SJ11W-1, assembly GCF_024138675.1. Classification (NCBI taxonomy): domain Bacteria; kingdom Pseudomonadati; phylum Pseudomonadota; class Gammaproteobacteria; order Cellvibrionales; family Cellvibrionaceae; genus Simiduia; species Simiduia sp. 21SJ11W-1. The sequence continues at coordinate 841,945 of NZ_CP090959.1, forward strand.
CCGCTTGTACACAGGCGAAGGCGATGTGGAGGATTTCCTGGTAGACATCCAAAACTTCGACAACCTGGATCTGGATGCCAACTGGCAAGTTAAAGACACCCTAAGTAGCTCGGGTGTTGTAAACAGCCTGGATAACAACCAGATTCAAATGCTGGTTACCGGTACCTACGAAACACTTGAGCGCGATAACAACTCGTTCGAATTTAATGTAGAGCGCGAGCTGGATTTACCGGTGTTGTCGAACGTGAAGTTTGGTTACCGCTATTCTACCGATGAGCAAAGCTCCGATCGTCTGCGCAGCTCTCCCACAGGCATTGATCTTACCGGCATCATCACCAATGCCGCGCGCGGCAATCCGGCTTACAGCTCACAGGGCAGCTTCTTTGGTGGCAATGTTGATGGTTTTGCTGGTGCAGGTGAAGGCTGGTACGCACTGGATGTGGATGCCGTAAATGCATTGGCAGCCGCCACCATCGGTACCGTCAACCCGGATCCTGCCACCGGCGAAATGCCAGTGCGCGTTCCCTCTACAGGCTTGATTGCCCGTGGTGGCCAGCAGAGCGCGGGCCTCATTTACGATGTAACACTTGATACCTCCGCTGCCTATTTAATGTCGGATTTGGATTTCATGATTGCAGACCGCCCGGTGATGGGTAACATTGGTGTGCGCTATGTATCCTCCGAGCAAGATGCGTCAGCGCCGTTTTTTGCCTTTGGTGCAACGGATATCAATAACCCCGAAGATCGCCATGTGAAAAACAGCTACAGCTATGTGCTGCCCAGCATGAACCTGGCGATGGATATCACCGAAGATGTGAAGCTGCGGGTTGCTTATAGCGAATCCATGGCACGCCCGAATGTACGCGCAGCCACGCCCTCTGCCACTGTAAGAACCACACCGGGTGAAGCCACCGTAGGCTTGCCAGGTGCAGATGTAGATCCGTTTACCGCGCAGTCATACGATGTATCGCTTGAGTGGTATAACCGTGAAGGCAGCGCCATTACCTTTGCGGCCTTCCACAAAGATATCGATAACTTCTTCACCTCTGTTGGCACCTGTGATCAGGATCTGCTGGCAAGCTATGGGTTGAATGTGGGTAACCTCACTGAGGTGGGCGGCAATTGTATTACCGACGGTGCCGACGACTATGATGCCATCGATTCTGATTACATCATGGCCGGTGATGCCGTAAGCGCAAGCCAGGTGCAGAACATTGATTCACGCATTAAGGTGCAGGGCTACGAGTTGTCAATCCAGCAAAATCTCAGCTTCTTGCCTTACCCCTGGAACGGCTTTGGCGGCATCATCAACTACTCCAAAACCAAGCAGGATGCGCCTCTTGAAGCCCAGATTCCCGGCATTTCAGATGATACCTACAACATTATTGGTTACTACGAGCAAGGCCCCTTTGGTATTCGCCTGGCGTACAACTACCGCAGTGAATACGAGCTGGAAAGCGTAGGCACCTTTAACGGCGAAGGTAATAAAGATGTGAAAGCCGCAGGCCGCGTAGATTTGTCTGCCTACTACAACATTACCGACCAGCTGAGTGTTTCGCTAAAAGGCTACAACCTTACCGAAACATTGTATGAAGAGTATCAGGATACCGAGTATCAGCCGCGTGCTACCCACTATGATGGCCGCACGTTCGTGATGCAGGCCAAGTACAAGTTCTTCTAACCAATAACTGGTTGCCCAACCGGGGTCGCGATGAAAGTCGCGACCCTTTTTTTATACCTGAAAATTCATTCAGCTATATACGCACTTTTTAACGGCAAGCCTTGCCATCGGTTTAACGCGTTGTGGGTGCGCGGTAGCTTTGGGGTAACTGTTCTTGCGTTAGCTGCGCCTTGAATTGGTTAGCGGTATGGAAGGAGTGCAGGGCGTTTTGACTATTGAGTTTGATATGGTCTGCTGAGGTGAAGTGAGTTGGCTGCTTTAACAACTATGTTGCATAAATTATAATCATTCTTATTGTTTGATTTGTTCATTTTCTTTTTGTACGAAAAGAAAACGAACCAAAAGAAAGGCCACCCCGGCTGCGCTAAATCCATTCAAAGCACTAAAGCTTGGGGTCGCGTTGACAGGCGCACCGTCGAGCGGCACCGAGGTCCTGCCTTGCAACGCTCAAATGGGCGTCCTGCGGATGGCCGCCCCGCCCATTTGACCCCAACCTTCAGCACTTTGAATGGCCGCTACGCAAGGGGCCCCAAAGGCGCGGCGCTGTAGTTGGTTTTAAACTACATCAAAGTCTTGTGGTCTTTTCCTTCCCTATAGCTGCATTGCTCGATGTGGCACCACTTCCCCTTGCGCAGCGGTGAACGGAAGCTAAATCGAACTGGCTAAATGGCCATGGACCTCGGTGCCGCTTGACGGTATGGCCATTTAAGCGGCGTTCGCCAGGGACGGCGATTGCCACGGCCTGTTGGATTTGGCTGGAGTGCACGGACTCGAAGGGCGCACAGCCGGGGCGGCTTTTTTGGTTGCTTTTTGGCCGCGCAAAAAGTGACAAAGAATTCGTTCGAAGTGAGTTGGTCGATTTCACCAGCATGTTGCCTAACTTATATTCATTCTTATTGTTAGATTTGTTCATTTTCTTTTTATACGAAAAGAAAACGAACCAAAAGAAACGTACCCCGGCTGCGCTAAATCCATTCAAAGCACTAAAGCTTGGGGTCGCGCTGACAGGCGTCCTGCCTTGCAACGCTCAAATGGCCTTCCATGGCCATTTGCCCCCAACCTTCAGCACTTTGAATGGCCGCTACGCAAGGGGCCCCAAAGGCGGCACGCTGTAGTCGGATTTTAAGCGTGCAAGCGAGCGTTCTATTTTTCTTTTGCTCAACTACGTGCATCACTTGATGCTGGCACTACTTCCCCTTGCGCAGCGGTGAACGGAAGCCTAATACAGCAGGTTAAACGGCGGGGCGGCCATCCGCCAAGGATGGCCATCTAAGCGGCGTTCGCCAGGGACGGCGATTGCCGCGGCCTGTTGGATTTGGGTGGAGTAAACGAACCCGAAGGGGGATCGGCAGGACAGCCGATCAGTCCACCCGGGGCGGCCTTTTTGGTTACTTTTTGGCCGCGCAAAAAGTGACGAAGGAATCGTTCTGAGTGGGGTACTTGGTTCAGCACGTTCAATGCCGACCTAATAGCTATCTCAATTTATTTGGGTTGTTACTTTTCTTTGTGTGGCCAAAGCAAAGTAACCAAAAGAAAGGCCACCCCGGCTGCGCTAAATCCATTCAAAGCACTAAAGCTTGGGGTCGCGCTGACAGGCGCACCGTCGAGCGGCACCCAGGCACTGCCTGGCAAAGCTCAAATGGGCGTCCTGCGGACGGCCGCCCCGCGGATGGCCGCTCCGCCCATGTGACCGCAACCTTCAGTGCTTTGAAGGGCCGTTACACAAGGGGCCCCAACGGCGCGGTGCTGTAGTGGGGTTATTAATGCGTTAAGGCGAATGATGAGGAGATCCTGAGGTATGTGGCTGATCAAAAACCAAAAAAGGCAGCGCCGGCTGCCTTTATCCTAACTAAACGAAGTAAGTGAGCCGTATTGTTTACGACACTTGAATGGCGCTAATCAAATAGCCCCATTGAGTTGGCAGCAATAAATATCAACATTAGCGCAACTGAAATGGTATAGGTATACCAGAAAATTTTAGCCAAACCCCGGTCAAAAGTGCTGGTATGCTTTTCTAACAGATCTCTATCTGCATAGAGACCGCTTAGCGGACTTTGAGCCAATTTGTCTGTTATATACCTGGGCAAGGCCAAAGCTTGTGCTGCGTTCAAAATATCCCAGCCGCTGGCAAACTCACACCCTAACGCATTTTTGGTTTCTTCTGTTTTTCGAAGCCTTCGAACTGTTATTTGGCCAAAAAGAACAAATAAGATTAAAGCGATTAGCATCAAAAGTACTGAAAAGGCTAAGAGTTTTGAAAATAAAGTCATTTCGAACCTATTGCGCCCATAATTCCGTCATACCAACTACCGCTGTTATCTTTTATCGTATTGTTTACAGCAATGGAAGCTGTTGCTGCAGCACCTGCCACAGCTAAACCACCTACAATAAGACCTACCCATCCAATCGGTGTGGCTACCATTAGAAGCCCTAGTGCTGCAGTTCCAGCATGCACAGTAAGTATGCCCGCACCTGCACTTGCAGCGAAACTAGTGGACTCAATGAACAATTCCCGCTCCCATTCGCCGCCAGCTTTGTATTCATTATGAATATTGCCGATGCGGCTTGTAAAATCGATTACTGCAAGCCCGTTGCCCAGTACTTTGGCATGTTGGGTGAATTTTACCAAGTTATGGGCTTGTGCCTGTGATGTTACATTCAGCGAGGTGATATTTCTGCTGCTTTGGGCGATATTGGTAGCGCGCGTAGCGCTGGTGAGCGGCGTGCCCCGGCGTGAACGGATGCCCGCTGTTACGGCGTCGAGCTCGTGCCTGAACCTTACCTGCAATTTCTGGAAAGCATTAAACGCACGCTCCCTTGCTGCAGCCTTGAGGGCGGCGTTTGATTTGGCGGCGTGGCGATAGGCCATCAGGGCATCTTGGTATTCTTTAACGGCACCTGCAAAGCCACCCAGCCGGTTCGCATACATGCTGGTTGATGCCCCCATAAGGCCCACGTTGTACTCCTGCAGCTGTTTGGTCAGCTCGGCCAGCGCTAGGGTGTTATCCCCACCAAAGGTTAACGATAAATCCGTAAGGTTTTTGGCCGTGGTAGGGGCAGACAGGGTGGCCAGTATCTGTGATTCGCGCGGCCCCATGCTTTGCCCAAGCAGGTAGGGTGTGTAAGCGGCAATAGCCGACGGATTAGTGCATTGCCTACCGTGTAGCTGATTGGTATCGATACCGCAGGATTTACTTAGAAAATCTGCCTTCAATGGCTGATTGCACAACAATATCTCACTCATGCTGATCTCCTTGTGAGTGATTATGACAACTGATATGGCTGCTCGTTGGATAGACGTAGGTGTGCCAGCGTGGCAATGTGCAAGGCTTCCTTTCCATTGGTTTAACGCTCAGAGTCCATTCTTCCATTTGCATTTACACACCTGATATGTGCGTTTTTAAACCCCGTTTCTGGTGGTAATTGGGTGCGCTGCCAGGGCGGCATACGCTAACACAATAACGAAACAGCGAGAATTAAATTCATGAATTTTGGCACCTAGATTGACGGCCAAAAGAATAATTTAGTGCTGGCGTGCCAAATGAGTTTTATTCTATTTTCTCTGCTGGGTTGGACTTGGTGGAATGCCAATTGGTGGGTGCTATTGGGGTTGGTCAGGATTGAACCGAGTTGGTGCTAGCTCGTTTGTTTTGGTCTGGTAGTGAAATGATTCGCATTTGTCACCGACCCCTTTTCTATTAGACGTGCGACAATGAAATATCGGGCCATTCAATTGACCTAGTAAGCTGATAAGGGATGCGCTTTGTAACTAGGGTGGGCTCGGTTTCGCAAAGACTTGGGAAATCCGCTCGGCTAATTGCCGATAGCAAGGCCAGTATTGTTAAGCTAACCCACCTGTACATAACTACTCCTAAACAACTGTTAACCCGACTGATCGACAGCATGGCGGCGATTGAAAGCGGGTGTTGGATTGCGCGCCAAAATTCTTATCTGATCCCGATTTTCATCTTTTTTGATTGGTCGTGAAGTGAAATGATTCGCATTTGTCACCGACCCCTTTTCTCCTTTGCCTAACGTTGAAGCTGTGCGGTGCAAACGAAGCGCTGCGTAGCTTGCATACGAACGAGCGCCTTGTTAGCTCTTTTAGTTCCACTGTGATATCTGTTGTATTTTTTCATGAATGTCGGCAAAACGTCCCGAGCCAGAATGCCCCCATCCGTAACTCCACTGGTCTAAGTCACCTCTAATGGCCATTTCTCCATCTTCGTCAACAAAACCCGATCTTATTAAGATGTCTTTTTTGTTCTCTCCTTCGTCCATATGTATACCCCCGCCAGTAAGGAAAAGCAGGAACCACCACTCTATTTTTTCCCGATTCATTAACTGCTCTAAATAAGCAATTGCTTCATCAGAATGAAGATTTTGCGAGCCCAAAAGATTAAATATTTTAGGGTTGCCAACTTTAAATGCAGCCATGGCTAAAGATCCGGCGCCTAGGCACCAGTACAGCCGTCCTCTATTCTCTTCTGTTGTAGATAATATATGCCCAAGAATTCGAAATACTTCTTGTATTTGTCTTGGAGTAAGTTTTAATGCTCCTATGAGCTCGGAAATATTATCCACCAGATAGTGGTCTAACTTCATAAAACAGTGTCGTTCATTCTCGCGCTCTAGAAAGAGGGGTGCATAGGTAGAAGCCAGCCTCTTGTAACCTGCCTCAGTAATCTTAGGCAGCGTTATCTCACGATGGATAAACTTCCTATAATACTCTTCGAAATCGAGGTCTTGCCCAAACGCAGTTCTTGCTGAGTTTTCTAGCTGATGCCGATCGGCGGCAAGCAAGAAAACAGCGCCTTTTATATCGAAAATATGCTTAATTGTTTCTAAGTAAGTAATCGCATAATCAGGTCTGCACCTGTCTAATTCATCAACTAAAAACAATACTCTTTGCTCTGATTCAGCAACAATTTTCTCTATCTCTTCCTTAAGTCTCTTCATTGCATTCTTTCTGTCTAGATACAATGAAAACGAATCAGGGATTACTTGGTTAGTTTCTTCTCGTTCTCCCTTTTTCTTTTCAGCAAGATCTCCAGCAGCAACTGCATCGATACCCGTGAATTTATTAACCAATTGACTACCAATGGCAGTTGCAAACCATCCAAAGTCCTTCGCAGCATCAACTAAAGACCCTACACTCTTTCCATCAGTCTCTAAGCGTTCTATCAGCCCTGAAATAATTGCAAAAAGGGGATCGCCATAATAATCACTTTCCCAGGCATTTAACGAAATCACTAACTTCTTTTCAGTTTTTTCGGCTGCACCATTAAGAGACGATTTCCACATCTCAAGAAATGTCGTTTTTCCAGTTCCATATTTAGATGTTAGGGCTATTACAAGACCACCGTCGACATAATTGATCTCTGTTTCTATAAACTTTTCAAGCCTGTGAGCAAACGTTTCTAGCTCTAGCAAATCATTGCTGAATGTAGATATTTTCATTTTTTCCCTTAAATTTAACGCCGTGCTCAACGGCAGTTTGTAAGTTGTGATTTTGTGGATTACTTTTTCGAATAAAAACCACATAAATACGACTTGCAAGCTGTCCAGCGCACGTAGTGCGCGGCTTGCGGTAATTTGTTAGGCCATTTTATTTTCTTCAAGTACTTTCCGAAGCCCATTCAAAACCTCAGATTGAGTAATTTGTGAAAAACCAAATGCAAAATTACCCTGACTTTTTAATAAGTCTGGAAGCCATGGTTGTTCATTGAGCTTTGGCATTGGATCAAATAGCTGCCCGAATCCTCCGCTTAATCTATGAGTAAAATCTGGTTTTTCTGAAGGAGTGTATTTGTGAAATTTGAACACTGCCCTCAAATAATACTCTCTAGGACTGCCTTCACCTGCAATTAGCCAAATCCAATCCCCTTCTGTTGCTGCAACCGATTTATTTGTATAAATAGATAGGTTGTCTACATCCAAGGCGGGGTAACCCATTTTTTCCTTTTTGTGGTACTGAACAAAATGCTTCAAAAAATATCCTCTAACCGATAACTCTCGTTGTCTTATTGCCTAATAGCTGATTTATCTGCGAGTCTAAATTTGGTGGTCCAAAATTATATCCATTGGAGAACCAAAGTTAAGACTTGTTATCAGTAATGTCTGAGTAAATCTCGCGGGGCGGGCATTCAGACAACCTTTTCCTATTCAATGATGGCGCGTCACATGTCGCCTAAATAATCATTTTTATTTTTTATCCTAATTTTTTGTGACAAAGATCCTACCACAGGTTTTTTTTAACGTGCATACCCATTTTTTGGTGTGAAGTACAAAGGATTGGCCGTGGCACCCATCCCCTTGCGCAGCGGTGAACGGAAGCCTAATTCAACAGGTTAAATGGCCATGGATGGCCATTTAAGCGGCGTTCGCCAGGGACGGCGATTGCCGCGGCCTGTTGGATTTGGCTGGAGTGCACGGACCCGAAGGGCGCGCAGCCGGGGCGGCCTTTTTGGTTACTTTTTGGCCGCGCAAAAAGTGACGAAGGAGTCGATCGGAGTGGGGGGCTTGATTCAGCACGTTCGGTGCCAACTTGGTAATTAGCTGATTTTTTTGGGTTGTTACTTTTCTTTGTTTGGCCAAAGCAAAGTAACCAAAAGAAAGGCCACCCCGGCTGCGCTAAATCCATTCAAAGCACTAAAGCTTGGGGTCGCGTTGACAGGCCTCCTGCCTTGCAACGCTCAAATGGGCGTCCTGCCCATATGCCCCCAACCTTTAGCACTTTGAATGGCCGCTCCGCAAGGGGCCCCAACGGCGCGGCGCTGTAGCCGGTTTTAAACTACATCAACGCCAGTGGTCTTTTCCTTGTCTATCGCTGCATTGCTCGATGTGGCACAACTCCCCCTTGCGCAGCGGTGCACGGAAGCTGAAGCCAATAGGTTAAATGGCCATGGACCTCGGTGCCGCTTGACGGTATGGCCATTTAAGCGGCGTTCGCCAGGGATGGCGATTGCCGCGGCCTGTTGGATTTGGTTGGAGTGCACGGACCCGAAGGGCGCACAGCCGGGGCGGCCTTTTTGGTTACTTTTTGGCCGCGCAAAAAGTGACATAAGATTCCTACGAAGTGAGCTGGCCGATTGAGCAACTATGGTGCCTAACTTATATTCATTCTTATTGTTAGATTTGTTCATTTTCTTTTTGTACGAAAAGAAAACGAACCAAAAGAAACGTACCCCGGCTGCGCTAAATCCATTCAAAGCACTAAAGCTTGGGGTCGCGTTGACAGGCCTCCTGCCTTGCAACGCTCATATGGCCATCCGTGGCCATATGCCCCCAACCTTAAGTACTTTGAATGGCCGCTCCGCAAGGGGCCCCAATGGTGCGGCGCTGTAGTTGGTTCTGCGTGATATCAAAGCCTTGGTTACTTTTTGGCCGCGCAAAAAGTGACAAAGAAAAATGTACGAAAGGTGAATTTCGCAAGGGGCCCCAAAGGCGGCACGCTGTAGTTGGCCTGATTTACGCCAAGGCAAAAAACCAATAACTTCTGAATTTTTAATGATAAATAAACAAAAAAGGCAGCTATCGCTGCCTTCATCAAACCCTAAAATAAAAAACAAAACCTAATCAAAACAATGCTCACTGGCGGGGAACACGCCATTTTTCACATCATCGGCGTACTTGAGCATCGAGCCTGGAATATCGCCTGCTTCCAATAAAAAGTTTTTGGAAAACTTGGGCGGGTGTTCGGTGAGGCCTAGGATGTCGTTGATTACCAGCACTTGGGCATCGGTATCTTTACCCGCGCCAATGCCAATGGTGGGCATGGAGACTGCCTCGGTAATTTCCTGGGCGAGTGCCGAGGGCACGCACTCCAGCACCAGCAGATCGGCGCCGGCTTCGTCGAGCAATTTGGCATCGCGCAGCATCACTTTTGCCGCGGCTGCCTCGCGCCCCTGTACGCGGTAGCCGCCGAGCTTGTTAACCGACTGTGGCGTAAGGCCCAGGTGGCCGCACACGGGAATACCGCGCTCGGTGAGCTTGTGTACGGTATCTGCCACCCATTCGCCGCCTTCGAGTTTCACCATGTGGGCGCCGGCTTGCATGATGCGTGTGGCGTTGGTGAAGGCAAGCTCGGTGGTGGCGTAACTCATAAACGGCATGTCGCCCATGATCAGTGATTTGCTGTTGCCCCGGCGCACGGCCTCTACGTGGTAGATCATTTGCTCCATGGTCACCGGAATGGTGGAGTCGTAACCCAGTACCGTCATGCCGAGGGAGTCGCCCACCAGCAATACCTGTACGCCGCAGCGCTGGGCCATGGCGGCCATGGGGGCGTCGTAAAGGGCGACGGTGACAAACTTCTCACCCATGGCCTTCATTTTGCGCAAGGTGGTTACCGTGATGGGTTTCGACAGGGCCGATTCTTGGGTGGGTTTTCCGTAGGGCATGGTTGGCTCCCGTTACAGCTTGGGTGTGGGGTTGTAGTAGTGGCGGCCTGATTTAATGTTTAGCAGGTAATCCACCAGTTGCGCATAGTGATCGGCGTTGGAAACCAAGTCTAGATCGGTGGCGTTCACGATCAACAAGGGGGCGGCATCGTAAAAGTGGAAAAAGCGCATGTAGGCATCGTTGAGCCGGTTTAAATAATCGTGGCTGATCAGTTGCTCTACGGCGTTGCCGCGCTCGCGGATGCGCTGCATGAGCACATCGGTTGGGGCCTGCAGGTAAATCACAAGCTCGGGCTTGGGGCTGTTGAAGGTGAGCTTTTCATACACCTGCTGGTAGAGCGCAAATTCATCGTCGTCGAGCGTTACTTGGGCAAAGAGCTGGTCGCGCTCCATCAAAAAGTCTGCCACGCGCACAGGTTCAAATAAATCGTCTTGTTTTAACTCTTGCAGTTGTTGGGCCCGCTGAAACAAGAAAAACAGCTGGGTGGGCAGGGCGCTGTGCTTCGGGTCTTTATAGAAGCGTTCCAAAAACGGGTTTTCGCGGGTGTGCTCGAGCAGGGTGTCATAGTTAAAGGTGCGCGCCAGGTGCTTGGCCAACGTGGTTTTGCCAGCGCCAATGGGGCCTTCTACCGAAATAAAACGCGGTAATTTACAGTGGGTCAGATCCAATTGCAGGTCAAAAAAATCGGTCACTGCGTGCTCCTGGTAAGGTCAGCTGTCGGGCGCATCCGTTTCCAGCCGCGACAGGCCTTTCATCGTACATTGCTCCAAAAGGGATGCAAGTGTTCGGCCGTCTGGCAGGCAGGCTTGTGGGTAGATTTCATGCAGCGGGTAGAGCACAAAGTTGCGCTCGCACAGGTAGGCGTGCGGCACAGTCAGGCGCGGCAGGTCTATGCGTTGGTTGCCGTATAAGAGCAGGTCTAAATCCAGTGTGCGCGGCCCCCAGTGGGTCAGCCGCTCGCGTTTGTGGGCCTGCTCTATGGCTTGCAGTTGGTCTAGCAATGCCAAAGGCTCAAGGCTTGTGTGCAGCAGGGCGCAGGCGTTCAGGTAGTCGGGTTGGGTGGGACCTACGGCCACACTTTGGTAGAGCGACGAGCGCGCCACCAAACGGGTACCGGGCAATGCGCTTAAGCCCTCAAAGGCGCGCGCCAGTTGCGCGCGCGGATCGCCCAGATTGCTGCCCAGGCCAATGGCACAGGTTACCGGCATCAGGCTTGGGGTTTGGGCGTGTTCTTGCGGTGCCGACGGCGCTTGGTGCGCGGGCCCTGGCTGCCAAGGTCTTTAACCATTTGTTCCTGGCCTTGCTCGTCTGTGGCTTGAAAATCTGTCCACCACTGGCCCAGGCCATCGAAGTTTTCGCCGGCGCTTTCCCTAAGCAGCAGGAAGTCGTAGGCGGCGCGAAAACGGGGGTGGCTGGCCACGGCAAAGGCACGCTTGCCATTGCGATTGGGCAGGCGCAGCTGTAAATCCCAGATTTCGCGCATGGGAATCAAGAATCGTTTGGGCACGGCAATGGCGGCCAGTTGTTGGCTCACCACGGCGCCCGCTGCCTGGTTTAGCGCCATGGGCGCGCTCAGTTTTTGCTCAACCACCAGTTCGCGCAGCAGTTTGGCAACGGCAGGCCACAGGAGTGCGGCATAGATGAACGCGGGTGTTACCCGTTGTTCATTGCGAATGCGTTTATCGGTGTTGATCAGGGCGTTTTCAATGAGCCGCTCGGCCTGGGCATCGCCTGCGTGCAAAACGGCGTGGGTTTGGGCAAACAGGTGCGGCAGCAGCTGGTACTCGCGCAGCAAGCCAAAGGTGGCGGTGGCAGAGCCTGCCATGAACAGTTTCAGGCTTTCATCAAACAGGCGCGAAGACGATACCTGGCCCAGTAATTCTGCATTTTTGGCGATGGGGGCGGCGGTGTTGGGCTCTATGCTGAAGCCGAGTTTGGCGGCAAAGCGCACCGCGCGTAGCATGCGCACCGGGTCTTCTTTGTAGCGGGTTTCCGGGTCGCCAATCATGCGAATCTGGCGTTTTGCCAGGTCTTCCAGGCCGCCTTCGTAATCGTGAATGGTGAAATCTTTGGAGGTGTAGTAGAGCGCGTTGATGGTGAAATCGCGCCGGGCCGAGTCTGTTTCCAGGGTGCCGAAGACGTTATCGCGCAGCAGCATGCCGGAATCTGCCTGCTGGGAGTCGCGCTTGGATTCGGCCTCTGTGTGGCTGTCGCGGAAGGTGGTGACCTCCAGCAGCTCGCGGCCCATGCGCACGTGCACAATCTTGAAGCGGCGGCCAATGATGCGGGCACCGCGAAACAGTTGCCGCACCTGCTCGGGGGTGGCATCGGTGGCCAGGTCGAAATCTTTCGGGTTGCCGTCTAGCAACAGGTCTCTTACGCCACCGCCCACCAGATAGGCCTCAAAGCCTTCGGCATGCAGGCGCTTCATGGCCGACAGGGCACCGCGGCTGATATTGGCGCGCGAGATGCTGTGCTGGTCGCGGGGTACAACCCGCTTGGTCTGCTTGTGTGGGGCTGCAGCGCTCCCAGAGCGGGAGGGGAAGAGTGAGAAGAGTCGCTTCAACATAGGGGGATAGTCGGGCCCGGTTTCAAAGAAGGCGCGAGTTTACCACGGCTCGGGCAATTCGCTCACATTCTGATGCAGTGGGTGGTGGCAAGGTGGGTAACGGCCAGAAAGCAAAACGGGAAAGCCTTGGCTTTCCCGTCAAATTCTGTGTTACGTCCACATTGTTATGCTTATTAGGTGGTGCTTCCATGCCCGGGTTGGCAATTTGCTTACTGGCAAACCCTCTCCTAGTTTCGTAGTCAGTTAAATCGCTATCTTATTATTATTTGTTGTTTTTATTAGTTATTTGTACGTTTCTTATTATTTGTTGTTGTTATTAGAGTTTTCGTTTTTTCTTATTATTTGTTGTTTTTATTATGGGTCTTTAATTGTTTTTATTATCTATTGTTCTTATTCTGTTGCACTCTAATACATTTAGCGTGCCAACTTTATAAAACCCATATAAAACAACAAGTTATAAAGTTTGGAATAACGGGGCCATCAGTCGATAACCGTTGATTCGTTACCGTTACGCTCGTTCACTGTTACATTTCCATGACAAGGTAACACTTGTTACGACCAGTGGATTTGCGCATTTTTTGATCTTGGTCTACTTGCCCCTGGCATTCCCACGGTGTTGCCCCATGCTGGTGCCTGCTCTCGGCATTTGGGCGTGTTTGGTGCTAGTGCTGCTGGTGCGGTGATCGGCTTGTGCTGTTGCGCAGAAAGGCTTGTGCCGGCAAGGGGTTGCGCAAAATGCAGTAAAAATTCGCTGGCTAAAAATGCGCTGGCTAATTAAGACGCAAGCAGTAGCCTGGCACACAGGGCAATGGGGCCTGCACAGTGGGGGCTTGTGGCGCTTTAATGCCAAAGCGTGGTCGGGGTGCGGGCGGCTTGCAGCCAAACGCTTTGGTTTTTTTGGGGGGCAGGTAAGATTGGTAAGGCCTACAAATGAAAGCCCTTGGATAAACGGGCCTTGCGGCGAGGGTGGGGCGGCAGCGCCGGCCCCGGTTACCTGGCGGTGGCTTTCTTGCGGGGGATACCCAGGCGCTGGCGGCGCTCCCACAGGCACTTGCGGCTAACGCCAAGCTTTTTGGCCAGCTCCGTTTCGCTCATGGTGTCTTGGTGTTCGAGTACAAAGCGCTGGAAGTAGTCTTCCAGCGACAGATCTTCCGCCGGGTCTTCTTTTTTGGTTTTCGAGAGCAGCTTGCGCGGTTGCAGGTCGTCTTCGTGCAGGTCGTCGTCTTCTACGTCTACTTCCACGAGGTCGAGGTCTATCTCCAGCAGCTTGTGGCTGATTTCTTTATCATCGTTGCAGAGAATAATGGCGCGCTGAATGGCGTTTTCCATTTCGCGCACGTTGCCTGGCCATATGTAGGTGGTAATGGCCTGAATGGCCTCCGGCGAGAGCGACAGCGGTTGCTTGCCGAACTGGGCGCAAAAGCGGGTGAGCATGTGCTCGGCCAGCAGCAGGATATCGCGCCCGCGCTCGCGCAGCGGCGGCAGTGTGAGCTGCACGACATTGATGCGGTAGTACAAATCTTCCCGAAACTTGCCTTCCTGGGCCAGTTTGCGCAGGTCGCGGTGGGTAGCGGCCACCAGGCGCACATCCACCTTGTGGGATTCCACCGAGCCAATGGGCCGCACTTCACCTTCTTGCAGTACCCGCAGCAGGCGGGCCTGGGCCTCCAGGGGCAGCTCGCCGATTTCATCGAGAAACAGGGTGCCACCGTCGGCGGCGGCCACCAGGCCTTCGCGCTGGCTGGCGGCACCGGTAAAGGCGCCTTTTTCGTGGCCAAACAGTTCCGATTCAATGAGTGTTTCGGGAATGGCGGCGCAGTTAACGGAAATCAGCGGTTTCTCGGCGCGGGGGCTTTCTGCGTGAATGGCCTTGGCTACCAGCTCTTTACCGGTGCCGGTTTCGCCGTGCACCAGCACCGTGGCGCCGGTGGGGGCTACTTTGTGGATCTTGGCGTACAGGGCCTTCATGACGTTGGAATTGCCAATCATGCTGGCCACGCCCGCCTGGTTTTCCTCGGGCGCCTGGCGCGCCGCGCGGTTGGCTTTGCCGATTACCCGCTTCACGGCCGCTAGCATTTCATCGTGGTCGAAGGGCTTGGCGATGTAATCCACCGCGCCCATGCGCATGGAGTCTACCGCTGAGCGCAGGCTGGCGTAGCTGGTCATGATCAGCACGGGCACCTCGCCCGACAGGGTGATCAAATCGGTGCCGGGCGCGCCGGGCAGGCGCAGATCGCTGATGATCAGGTCGAAACTGGTGAGGTTGTGCTTGGTGGTAGCTTCTTTGACCGAGCCGGCCTCGCTCACCACGTATTTGTTGCGCTCGAGCAGCTTGCGCAGGGCCATGCGGATGATGGGTTCGTCTTCAACGATCAGGATATGGCTCATGGTGTTTCTTTTCGCTACACGTTAACGGGCTAGTGTTACCAACCCGGCGGCGTTATGCAAGGGGTAGGCGGATATCAAACCGCGTTCCCCGGCCGGCCTCGGTATCCACGGGGCTTGTGACGCTCAGGCTGCCCTTGTGGTCTTCAACAATGGAGTACACCATGGCGAGCCCCAGGCCCGTGCCTTGGCCCGGTTCTTTGGTGGTAAAGAACGGCTCCATAATGCGATCCATCAGTTCCGGCGGAATGCCCGAACCCTCGTCTTCTACGCTCACCACCACATGCTCTTCGGCCTCGTCGCTCCACAGGCACACCTCGGCGCCCTCGGGGCTGGCATCGCGGGCGTTAGAGAGCAGGTTCACAAATACCTGGATCATGCGCTGGCTGTCGCCCAACAGGCTGATGTCGGGTTCTATGTGGTTGGTGAATATCACTTGTTGCTTGTCTTTTTGCAGCGAAATCAAAGCGATGGCTTCCTGCGCGCAGGTGTGGATGTTCATGGGCTCCACCAGCCGTTCCTCGCCGCCGCCCGAGTGGGAGAAGCTCACCAGCGAGTGCACAATGCGCGATACGCGGTCTGTTTGGCTCAGAATCTGGTCTGCGGTGGCGTGCACTTCCGGTTCTTGGGAGTCGTAGTGCAGGTTTTGCGCAAGGCAGGCAATGCCGGTGATGGGGTTGCCAATCTCGTGGGCCACACCCGCCGCCAGCCGCCCCACGGAGGCCAGGCGCTCACTGTGCACCAGCTCCTGTTCAAGCAGCTGGGTTTCGGTAACGTCTTCCAGCAGGATCACCTGGCCGTCGAACAGGCCGTCTTCCACTTCTGTTTGTTCAAGCAGTGCCTTGTGCAGGCTGATCCAGTGGGTGCGGTGGTTGATTTCCACGCTTTGCTTGTAGCGGTGGTTGTCTTCACTGTGGGCAAAGCTGCGAATCAGGCTGCCCCATGGGTCTGCCAGGTCTTCCAGGCTTGAGCCGGTAACGGCCTCGGCATCAATACCGGTGAGCCGGCTCATGGCGTCGTTCCACATCATGATCTCGCCGTCCTGGCCCAGAGAGCAGGCGGCCATGGGCAATAGTTGCAGGGTTTGGCGGTGGTACAGGCGCAGTTTGTTGAGTTCTGCCGCCATGCCGGTGAGGTGCGATTGCAGTTGCCCTAAGCGGCTTTCCATCAGGTTGATGTCGGCGGTGTGGCGCTGTTCACTCACAGCGTAGGGGATGCAGCGGTCGAGAATATCGTTGGCGATGCCGATGCCCATCAAGCCCGAGAGGTTGGCCTCAATCTGATCGCGCAGGCGGCGCAGGGCGTAGGGGCGGCGTTCATCAATGGTGAGCGAGAGCTGCCCTAGCGCCCGGGCCACTTCATCGCGCGCCGATTGTGGCCCCAGCACTTCGGCCAGGCGGGCGCGAAATTCCCGGGCCGAGCGCAGCTCAAGCGACAGCCGCAGGGGTTGGGATAGCTCGTCATCGGCGCAGATATCGGCACTGAAGCGCTCGTCTTCGCCCTGGCTTGTAAGCAGCGACAGCAGCACAAATACCAGGGTGTTGGCGCCCAGCGAAATGAGCGTGATTTCGCTCCAATAATTGATGCCCACGGGCAGTGCCAGGCCCAGGCTTGGCAGCTGGTAGAGGGATATATCCAGTACCGAGGGCATGAACAGCCCCATAAACCAGAGGCTCGCGCCCAGTGCCAGGCCACAGGTGGCGCCCAGGCGATTACCCTTGGGCCAGTAGGCCACCGCCGAGATGCTGGGCAAAAACTGCAGGGTGCCAATAAACGCCATCAGCGCCAATTGTGCCAGCGAGAAGTTGCTGTCGAACCACAGGTACAGCCCGAAGCCCGATAAAAACACCACGCAAATCAGCACCCGGCGCAACCACATCAGGCGCGCGTAGATGTCGGTTTGGTAGCTCAGCTGCAGAACCGGCAGCAGCCAGTGGTTGAGCAGCATGGTGGCCATGGCCAGCGCAATCACCACCATGGCGCCGGTGGCCGCCGAGAGGCCGCCAATAAAGGCGATGAGCGTGAGGGTAGGGGCCTCGCCGTAAATGGGCACACCCAAGGTGAAATACTGGGCAGGCAGGGGCACACCCAGCTCGAAACCGGCCCACAGAATGGGGAACACCGGCAGTGCCATGAGCAACAAAAACAGCGGGAACGCCCAGCTCACCGTTTGGGTGGTGTGCTTCATGGGGTTTTCCACCACGCTCATGTGAAAGATGTGCGGCATGGCCACGGCGGTGGCAAAAAATACCAGCATCAGGGTGGAGCTGGCGGAATCTTTCATGGGGTTGTGCAGCAGGGCGATGTTTTCCGGGTGATCCAGCAGCCATTGGTCGAGCCCGGCCACGCCATCGAATACATTGAATACCGCAAACAGGCCCACCGCGCAGATGGCGCACACCTTTAACAGCGATTCAAAGGCCATGGCGGTAATCATGCCCCGGTGTTGCTCGCGGTTAGAGCCGAACATGCTAGTGAAGGTGGCCAGCAGGGCGCAGTACATAAAGGCCAGCACCTGTTTTAGGGTCACGCCGCTTTCGCCCAGGCCCCAGGCGGGAAGGCTGTCTACGGTGATGATGCGCAGGGTGTCTGATACCGCCTGAATCTGCAGAGCCAGCAGCGGCAATACGCCCAAAAACATGCACAGGGTGCCGAGCGCGCCCAAGAGGTTTGAGTGGTAGCGAAACACCAGCAAATCGGCCAGCGAGTGAATCTGGTAGCGGCGCGCCAGATCTGCCAGCGGGCGAATGGCCACCGGGGCAAACAAAAACAGGGCGCCGGTGCCCAGGTAATAGGCCAGTGCGCCGTAGCCATACTGGAAGGCCAGATCCACCACCCCATAGAAAGACCAGGCGCTGGCGAAGATTCCCAGCGACAAAATGTAGGTAAGCGGGTGGCGAATGACGCGGTCGGGAATCCAGCCGTTTTCGGTAATCCAGGCGATGCCGAAAATGAGCAGCAAATAGCCCACACACAGCAATGAAATTTCAATCAGGCTAAAGGTCATTGCGCTTCGACTTGCCGGCGGCTTGAATGAAGTAAGCAATTACTATCACTAAAACCCAGATAATAAATGGCCGGTACCAGGAACCCTCTTCATTGATCACCCAGCCAAACAGCGTGGGAGAGAAGATATAGGCCACCAGTAACAGGAGGATGATCAGGCGTGAATTGGGCATGAATTCCGGTCGTTGTGCGCAAGCGGCCCATGGTAAGTGGCGGCCCTGCACTTGGCAACGAGAGCGCGCACAAAATCCGCCTCAGTGGCTAAACAGCGGGTCTGTGCAGTTGGGCTGGCGCGGCACCCGGGCTGCCTGCCAGTGCGCGGCACCCCAGGTAAGCAGCGCACCCGGTGATTGGCTTTCAAGGGCTTGGGGCGGCTGTTGGCCGAGCAGGCGCAGGGCGTGGTAGAGGTTGAAACCCGGGCGCGTAAGGTCCAGCGCCGGGGCGTGATTTTGCTTGCTGAGCTTTTGGCCTTGCAGGTTGTTGATGACGGGGATGTGTGCCCACCGGGGCGGTGTGGCACCCAGAATTTCGAACAGCAACTGTTGGCGCGCACTTACATCCAGCAAATCGGCCCCGCGCACCACGTGGCTAATGCCCTGGTGTATGTCGTCTACCACCACCGCCAGTTGGTAGGCATGCAGGCCGTCTTTGCGCTTTAGAATGGTATCGCCAAAGTCCTGCGCGGGCACCTGCCGCTGGGGCCCTTGAATGGCATCTTCAAAGTACACGGGGCGCTCGGGTGCGGGCAGGTGCAGCCGCAGCGCGGTGGCCTCAGCGGGCGCGGGTGGTTGGCGCAGGCAATGGCCGTCGTACACCCGCCCAAGGCTGTTTAGCCGTTGGCGGTTACAACTGCAGGGGTAGAGGAACCCGTGGTTTGCAAGCCAATCGAGTTGTGCGTCATAGGCGCTCAGGCGGCGGCTTTGAAACAGTACCGGCTCATCGGATTCCAGACCGTGTACGGCCAGTGCTTCAATAATGTGTTGGGCGGCGCCGGCCACTTCGCGGGGTGGGTCTAGATCTTCCATGCGCACAAGCCAGGTGCCCTGGTGGGCGCGGGCGTCCAGCCAGCTGGCCAGTGCGGCCATCAGGCTGCCAAAGTGCAGGGGGCCTGTGGGCGAGGGGGCAAATCTGCCGCGGTAGGGGCGGTTCATGGGCGCGGTGCCTAAAAACAACAAAGGGCGATAAATCGCCCTTTGAATCGGTACTGGCGTTTAGCCGCCAATCTGTTTTTCTTTGATTTCCGCCAGGGTTTTGCAATCTACACACAAGGTGGCTGTAGGGCGCGCTTCCAGGCGACGGATACCAATTTCAACGCCACAGGTTTCGCAGTACCCGTAATCGTCTTGCTCAATCAGCTCAATGGTTTTATCGATCTTCTTGATCAGCTTGCGCTCGCGGTCGCGGGTGCGCAATTCCAAACTGAACTCTTCTTCCTGACTGGCACGGTCGGCCGGATCGGGGAAGTTGGCAGCCTCATCTTTCATGTGGCTCATGGTGCGATCCACTTCTTCCATGAGTTCACGCTTCCAGTTCAGAAGGATGCTCTTGAAATGATCGCGCTGCTTTTCATTCATGTACTCCTCACCCTTCTTTTCTTTGTAGGGTGTGAAGTTTGTTGAGCCATCCATTACTGACTCTTTGGCTGCATTTTTGGGCATGTTGACGCCTCTTCTAAAACTTCCGGGTTGTGCAGAATGGGGGTGGCCGCGTGAATTTCAAGCCCCCCCTGTTGCGAACGGAGCAAACTACCAGATTCCGGGGCGGCCCGCCACTGTTTTGCCGTCGGTTTGGGCGCCGCTTGGGTGTTACACTGCGCGCAGTTTTACCGGGATTTTGGCTAAAAAATAACCGCCACCAAGAGGGCACACGCAATGCAATTTGATCCGCCGTTAATTGAGGGCAAGCTCATCAAACGCTACAAGCGATTTCTGGCGGATGTGATCAGCCCCGAGGGTGAGCAGATTACCATTCACTGCCCCAATACCGGCTCTATGCGTGCCTGCCTGAGTGAGGGCGCGCCCTGCTGGTACTCGCTATCAGACAGTAAAACCCGCAAATACCCGCACACCTGGGAGCTTGCCACCACGCCCGATGGCTTTTTGGCAGGCATTAATACCCATCGCGCCAATGCGTTGGTGGAGGAGCTTTTGCGCGCGGGCCGGGTGCGTGAACTTGCCGGTTACAGCGAGCTCAAGCGCGAGGTGAAGTACGGTGAAGAAAAATCCCGCATCGATTTTTTACTGACGCAACCCGGGCGCCCAGATTGCTACGTGGAAGTTAAAAACGTCACCCTGCACGAGGGCGATGGCCTGGGCCAGTTTCCCGATGCGGTGAGCACGCGCGGTGCCAAACACCTGCGCGAATTGGCGGCCATGGTGGCAGCGGGCCAGCGCGCGGTGCTGCTGTTTTGCGTGCAGCACACGGGTGTTACCCGGGTGGCACCGGCCGATGCCATTGACCCGGAATACGGGCGTTTGTTGCGTGAAGTGGTGGCCGCTGGGGTGGAGGTACTGGCCTGGCGGGCGCGTATGTCGGCCGCGGAAGTGGTGCTGGATACACCGTTGCCGGTAGTGCTGGATTAGGGGTTGCCGAACGAAGCGTTCATGCCTTGGTGGCCGGTTCCGGCCGCGCAGATGCTGCAAACTGAAGTGCTGTTACGGCACTTTGATAAGCAGTTGGCCTGCGTCAGTTTTTATGGGCAGTGGGCGCAGTGATTGCCCGCGGCAGGGGCCGGCGATGCACTCGCCGTCTTCAATCAGAAACAGCGCGCCATGGGTACTGCACTGAATGAACTCGCCTTCGGCATCCAGAAACCGGTCTGGCTGCCACTGCAATTCAATGCCCAGGTGCGGGCAGCGGTTTTCAAAGGCGAAATAGCAACCGCCCTGATTGACTACAAACAGGGCGGTGCCGTTGATTGAAAACTGTTTGCTCTGCCCGGTGCCGATGGCATCGGCGGGGCAGAGCGGGTACCACTGCGGCGTGGTGGCCTGGCCTTCGGGCAGGGTCACTTAAGCACCCTGTTGCAAGGCCCGAATGCGGTCTTCCAGGCGCGGGTGGCTGGCAAACAGGTCGCCCAGCTTCGAGCGCAGGTTGCCGTTAATGCCAAAGGCATAAAGGCTGTCTGGCATGCTGGATTCGAGCGCGCGTTTTTGTTCCAACTGCAAACCTTGCAGCGCGCGGATCATGCCCTGGCGGCTGGCCAGTGTGGCGCCTGCGTGGTCGGCGCGAAATTCCCGCCAGCGTGAAAACTTCATCACAATAATTGAGGCCAAAATACCCAGCACCAGTTCGGCAATAATGGTGGTGATAAAAAAGCCCAGGCCGTGCCCGTTTTCGTTTTTGAATACCACCCGGTCTACGGTGCTGCCGATAATGCGGGCGAAAAACATCACAAAGGTATTTACCACGCCTTGAATGAGCGACAGGGTCACCATGTCGCCGTTGGCCACGTGGCCAATTTCGTGGGCCAGCACGGCTTCAACCTGCTCTTGATCCATGCGGTCGAGCAACCCTTGGGAGACGGCTACCAGGGCATCGTTTTTGTTCCAGCCAGTGGCAAAGGCGTTGGACTCCTGGGCGGGGAAAATACCCACCTCAGGCATGGCAATGCCGGCTTTTTTGCTCAGGCGCTCAACGGTTACCAACAGCCATTGCTCCTGGTTATTGCGTGGCTGGGTGATAATACGCGTGCCGGTGCCGCGCTTGGCCATCCATTTAGAGATAAAAAGAGACACCATGCTGCCTGCCATGCCGAATACGGCACAGAACACCAGCAGCGCACCCAGATCCAGGCCCGAACCCGAGGCTGCGAAGTAGGAGTTAACGCCCAGCAGGCTGAGCACAATACTCGCCACCAGCACCACGGCCAGGTTGGTTAACAGAAATAAGCCAATTCGCATCACAATAAACACCCTCACATCATTAATAGGCGCATACGGCCTTCACGGAGAGTTAGATGGTGGCGAGTGTGAAAAATTCAATATGGGCGCACTCACACGCCGGGACTTTCACGCCAGAGGTGGGGCAGTAGGTCGCAGGCCGCCTGTTGTTGAGCGGCCCGTTGCGGACGGCCAGTTGTGAACGACCAGTTGCGGACGGCCAGTTGTGAACGGCCAGTTGTGAACGACCGAGTTGCGGCGCTTAGCTACCTGCAGCCACTTGCTGGTTGAGCTGATTGATTTTGGCTGCCATCTCCTCAATGAGGCTGATGCAAATGTGCGGCTGGTGCTCTACCAGGTCTATGAAGTCTTCCTTGCGCACGGCCATTACCGAGCAGTCGGTTTTGGCAATCACACTGGCATTGCGGGGCTGGCGGGTAAACACTGCCAAGGCGCCAAAAATCTCATCAGTGTGGATGTCGCCCACTTTCACGCCATCGCGCACGGCCTCGGCACTGCCCTCCAGCAAGGTGTACACGCAGTTGGCGGTGTCGCCCTGGTTGATAATGGCCTCGCCTGCAGAGAACGACATAAAGCCCGTGTTGGGCTGAAAGGTGCCGCGGTTTTCCATGGCGAAACACTCGCGAAAAAACGTGGCCATGCAAATCAGGTAGTGGGCCCAGTGCTTTTGTAATTCGGCACTGCTGTTAACATGTCCAATCAAGGCATCGCGGTTGATCACCAAGCAGCGCGCCTGGTTGCCGATGAGCTTGCCCTCTGGCAGTTGCAGCATGCGCGACAAGCCCAGCAGGTCGCCGGCTTCGTATTCCAGCAGTAGCTTGCCCTTGCGTTCCAGATTAACGCTGCCCTCGGTGATGAGCAGCAGTTGGTTGGCGGGCAGCTCGGCGAAGATGTCGGGGCTCTGCGCAAAATACATAGACTCGCCGGCCGGCACGCCTTGGGTGAGCAGCTCGGTCAGGCCGCGCAGCTTCTGCGTTAACTCACTTAAGTGTTCAGATTGTGTTTCGGGTAGGTGCATAAGTGCGCTCGCTGTGCTGGCAAAGGGCGATGCGCTAGCTCGGTTCGGCTGCGCTCTCGCGTTCGGCTTCTTCCACTAATTTGGCTTTCAGATCGGGCGCCAAATCGTTCCAATGGGTGTCGGTTAAAGCGCCCTGCAAAGCATATAACATTACCTTGGAGACATTAATACCGCGCGCCTTGATGCGGCGGTAAGCGGCAACTGGCCCCACAGCTTTCAAATCATCGTAGCTGTTGATGCCAATAGCACGCAATATATTGACCGAAGCTGCGCCGAGGTTCTTTAAATCCTGTAAATCGCCCTGACTAGACGTCATAGTGTCTTGCTCCTGCAGTTGCTTTTATTATGGTTTGACCCGCATGCGGGGCAGGCATGTCGCTTTTATGTCGAAACGCTATAATACCCCTTGATTTGATAAGCGCAATCTCAATGATTTCAAAATTCGCTCCGGCCAACCCGTTGATTTATGGCATAGCCCCGCCACCGCTGGTGTCGTGCCTGGGTGGGCAGGTGCAACCGGCGCTGGTACCGGCGCTCGAAAGCCTGGCCCAGGCCGCCCAAGACGCGGGATTTGCCCCCGCCATTGCCAGTGGTTATCGGGATTTTTCGCGCCAGCTGGCTATTTTCAACGCCAAGGCGCGCGGTGAACGGGCTTTGCTCGATAGTCTCGGCGCGCCCTTGGTGGCCAAAGTGCTCGCACCCGATGCCTTGCTGGCGGCTATATTGCGCTGGTCGGCACTGCCGGGCGCCTCGCGCCACCACTGGGGTACGGATTTCGACATCTACGATACCAGCGTGTGCACGGCCGGCTACCGGTTGGCGCTTACCGTGGCCGAATGCGAGGGGGTTATGGCGCCCTTTCATGCATGGTTGAATGAATACCTTAGCTCCCAATCCGCCTTTGCCCGCCCCTATGAGCAAGACCAGGGTGGCGTGGCGCCAGAGCCCTGGCATTTAAGCTACACACCTCTGGCCGAGCCCTATAGCCAGCAATTTAATTGCGCCGAGCTACACGCGGTGCTGGCGCAGGCAGATATCGCCTTAAAAGATGAGGTGCTGGCGGCGCTGCCCGGGTTGGTGGCGCGCTATGTCGTTTAAGCCGCTGGTGATTTTCGATTGTGACGGCGTGCTGGTGGATAGCGAGCCTGTGGCCAACCGGGTGTTGGCCCAGCACCTGCGCGCTGCCGGCATTAATATGACCGATGCCGAGGTGCAGGCCCGCTTTAAGGGCAACAGCGCCCGCCAGTGCCAGGCTATTATCGGCCAATGGCTGGGCGCGCCTGGCACCGATGAATTGTGGCGGGTGATGCAGGCACAAACGCTGGTGCAGCTTGCCGGTGTGCAGCCGGTGCCAGGCGTCACACAGGTATTGGCCGAGCTACAGCAGGCGGGCCTGCCCTTTTGCGTGGCCTCGGCGGGCGATTACGAAAAAATGGCCATCACCCTCGGCAATACGGGCTTAAAGGCACGCTTTGGGCTGAGTTGTTTCAGCGCGGTGGATGTGCCCAAGAGCAAGCCCGCGCCCGATCTGTTTTTATGGGCGGCCGCCGAAATGGGGGTTGCGCCCGAACACTGCCTGGTGGTGGAAGACAGCGTGCAGGGCGTGCAGGCGGCGCAGGCGGCGGGCATGGCCGTGTGTTGGTATCAGCCCGATGCGCCGCAACCGGCAACGCCCGATGTGTGGGTATTTAGCGATATGGCGCAGTTACCTGCCCATATTCTCACCTGGCAGGAGCAGTTTTTATGATGGCGGTGGCCAACTTGTGGCAAATCATGCGCGATGAAGCCCGCACCTTCAGTAAAGATGAGCCGGCACTGGCAAGTTTTTACCACGGTGCGGTGCTCAATCACCCCACCTTGTGCTCGGCATTGAGCTACACCCTGGCGCTCAAGCTCGACAGCGCCAACTTGCCCGCCATCTTGTTGCGGCAGGTAATTGATGAGGCGCTGGCCGCCGAGCCCGCCATTGTGCAGGCGGTAACCCGCGATGTGCAGGCCTGCCTGGAGCGCGACCCGGCCTGCCACTATGCGGTGATGCCGCTGCTCTTTTTTAAAGGCTTTCAGGCCCTGCAGGGCTACCGCATTGCCCATTGGTTGTGGCGCCACGAACGGCGCGCACTGGCCATGTATTTTCAAAACCAGATTGCCGAGACCTTCAGCGTAGACATTCACCCGGCAGCCAAATTGGGCGCGGGTATCATGATGGATCACGCCACCGGTATTGTGATCGGTGAAACCGCCGTGGTGGCAGACAATGTGTCTATGTTGCACGGTGTTACCCTGGGCGGCAGCGGCTACGTGAAAGGCGATCGTCACCCGAAGGTGGGTAAGGGCGTGCTGATTAGCGCCGGGGCAAAATTGCTGGGTAATATCGCCATTGGTGCGGGTGCCAAAATTGCCGCCGGCAGTGTGGTATTAAGCTCGGTGCCGGCGGGCAATACGGTGGCCGGAGTGCCTGCAAAAATTGTGGGCGCTCCGAAATCGCCAAATCCGGCAAGCCAGATGAATCACAACTTGCCAGAGGAATAGGGCAGCGCGTGGGCTGCGCTATAACCCGAAAGCCTGCTGGGAAAACGCCACGCGTTGCTCTACGTTTTGTGGCCCTTGCTCGCACTGGGTATCAATCACTTTCAAACGATTTAACAAACCCGTTTGGTTGGCCACCTGAATGGATAGGCCGGGGCGTGCGTTCAATTCAAGAATGAGTGGGCCGTAGAGTTTATCGAGCACGATATCTGCACCCAGGTAGCCCAGGCCCGTCATCTCATGGGCGCCGCAGGCGAGCATTAATATGGCGTGCCAGCTGGGTACTTCCAAATCGTCGAAGGCGTGATTTGTATCGGGGTGTTTGTTTACCAGGCTCCCGTTTTGCACCGCGCAAATAGCGCGTCCGTTGGCGAGGTTCAGGCCCACGCCCACTGCGCCCTGGTGCAAATTGGCCTTGCCGTCTGAGCTGTGTGTGGCGCAGCGAATCATGGCCATTACCGGGTAGCCGCGATACACCACCACGCGCACATCGGGCACGCCTTCATAGCTGTATTGCGCAAGCGCCTCATCAAAATTTATCAGCGCCTCAATCATGGCCTGATCGGTGCGCCCGCCAAGGCTGAACAGGCCAGATAAAATATTGGAGGCGTGGCGGGCAATGTAATCCACACTGACGCGTTGGCCAGAGGGTTTGATGAAGTCGTTACCATCGCGGCCCACAATCACCAAAATGCCTTTGCCGCCGCTGCCCTGTACGGGTTTGATAACGAACTGGGTGCGCTCGCCAATTAGGTTGAGCAGGGTTTTTATTTGAAACTGGTGTTCAATCACGCCTACCAATTCCGGCACCGCCACGCCCGCCGCTTGCGCTGCGAGTTTGGTTTTTAATTTGTTGTCTACCAGTGGGTAGAGGCTGCGCTTGTTGTAGCGCAAAATGCACTGCACGTTGCGGCGGTTCATGCCCAGCACGCCCGCCTCACGCAACTTGCCGGGGCTTGCAAACCAGCCCATGTTATTGGCCCGCCTGTTGGCTTTTAGCCGCCTGCTTTTGCGCGGCAATCATATGGCGGAAGCGATACAGCTCGCTTAAGCGGTAGCCGCTGTACTGGCCAATCATCAAGATCAGCGCCAACAGCACCAGCGATAACTCGGGGAAGTTAAAGGTGAGGTGCTTGG
Source organism: Simiduia sp. 21SJ11W-1 (assembly GCF_024138675.1). NCBI lineage: Bacteria > Pseudomonadati > Pseudomonadota > Gammaproteobacteria > Cellvibrionales > Cellvibrionaceae > Simiduia > Simiduia sp. 21SJ11W-1. The sequence continues at coordinate 868,572 of NZ_CP090959.1, forward strand.
CAATGCTATTGGTCATCAAGCCGTAGGCGATGATGGCCACAATCAAACTGCCGCCCCCTTGTTTTACCACATCGCGCGGGCCCTCTTCTTCCCACAGGGTAGACATGCGTTCGATGGTCCAGGCCAGAATAATGGTGGGGAAGAAGGTCACGCTCATGGCTGAATCGATGCCGAGCTTGTAGCTGGCAATGCTGAAAAATGCCATTAGCCCGAGCACCACAATAATCACCGCCGAAACCCGTGCCACCAGCAGCAGGTTTAAATGGCTCAGGTAGTAGCGAATCCAGAGGCCCACACCTACCACCAGCAAAAACATGGGCAGGCCCGCCAGCAAGCCGGTTTCAATGAATGCCAGGGCAATCAGAATGGGCATAAAGGTGCCTGAAGTGGGCAGCCCTACAATGATGCGCAAAAACACCACCACCAGCGCGCCGATGGGAATTAACAGCAGTGTTTTGAATACACCTTGCTGTTCTACGGGCAGCGAGTAAATGCTGAAGTCGATCAATGCCGCCTGGCTGGATAAATCTTGCATCATGGCCACGGTGCGAGCCGGCACTGTGTTCACTACCATGGAAAATTCCACGTTGGAATTCACACCACCGATGACATCCAGCAGTGAAATGCCGCCGCGCTGCCACACCAAAAAGTTATCGGGCAAACCGCGTTCGCCGGTTTCCGGGTTGAACTGTATCCACTCGCCCTGGGAGTAGATTTCCAGCAATTGTGCGTAGTTGGCCCGGCGCCGGCCATCTTGCAGGTACACGCCCTTTACTGTTTGAAAGTGGATGCCACGGTAGGCCAGAAGCTTGGCGGCAACGGCCATGGCATCATCGTTGTTGGCCGACAGCAAAAAAGATACGTCCTGGGATTTTTCCCGGGCGTTGAGCTTGCTCAGCATCAGCTGGGTAAAGCTTGCATCAGTGCCGGATACTTCATTCAGGTGTTCGAAAAAGATGCGCAGCGATTCTCGCTCGCTCGGGTAGGTGCGTGGTTTGGCCACTTCGCCTTCGGGGGCGGCGGGTTCACTTAAAATTTTGTTGTCGTGCACCACTTGCATTTTGTAGTGCAGGGTAATGGCCGATTTATTGTTGGCATCGCGCCGGCTCCAGCGCGCGTAGCGGCGCTCGCGCTCTTCATTGATTAAAAAGCCAAAGCCCGAAGACGAAAAGTTTTCATCAATAATAATGCCGTTGCCGTGCTTTTCAGGCAGCGCCAGGGTGACCTCAATGGGGTCGCCCGTGGGTTCAAAGGATATTTTTGATTGCAGCGTCCAGACGTTGCGCGATTCGCCGGGCCACAGCGGGAAATCGAGCGCGAGGTTTTTGTACAATGCGCCGGAGGTGCCGATAACGGCAAGTAGGGCGGCCACAATAAATAGCTGAATGCGTGCTTTCATAGTTGACCTTGAGCAGGGGGCTGAAAAATCAATCGCGAATGGTGTAGGTTTTCGATACGTCGACCACTGCGTTGTCGGTTAGGAAATTGCGCCCTACCAAAAGTGGGAATTCAGCGCCTGTACCGTTGTGTAGCACAACGTCAATCTCTTCTTCGATATCGGCCAACTGCAGGTGTAGGGCGATCACAAGGCCTGTATCTGTGCCGTGTTGTTTGGCTTTGTTTTTTTGTACCACCGGGCGCTCTAACACTACCTCTTCGGTTTTGTCATTGGCTTTGAAATTGAATCTAACCCAACGTTTGCCTTCGCGCTCGAAAGGGATGATGTTGGTGGCGCTCAGGCTTGAAACTTCAGCGCCTGTATCTATGCGCGCACGCACCCGTAGATTGGGCGGGTCGAGTTTAATCCACTCGGCGGCACCAATAATCAGCAGTTGCTTTTCGCCGGCGCGGCCGTTGGCAATGGGTGTTTCCGCGGCCGGGGGGGCGGATACTTCGGGAGCGGCCAAGGATTCCGGCGCAGGGCAATCCTGGGTGACTTCGATGATTGTGGGCTCAGGGCAGGCAACGGGCTCGGGCGGCGCCGGGCAGGCGGGGGCCTCAACCTCGGCAGGCGTGACTACTTCGGGAGTTTGAAATAACTGACAGCCCCCCAAAAGCATGGGGAGTAGTACAACTAACAGCCTAAGTGACACAGCTACCTCGCGCGGCCAAAAGAGCTAAAGCTCTATTAAAGACGCCGAATTATAAGGGTTGCTGAGGTGACTGCAAGCGACCTGTGACGGGCTTCACAAACTATTTTGGCGGTGTCCGCGGCTCCAGTGCAACACCATTAAACGTTCGCGCAGCTGGTTGGCAAGCGACGCGATGGCTGCGGTGTCGGGCGGGCTGGCCTGCTGTAATTGGTGGATGCGTTGCTCAAGGCGACGCACCTCGGTGCCGATGCGGGATTCAGAGAGCTGGTTGTCGAGCGATTGATCCGCCACAAAGCGTGTGTACGCCATATGCATAGTCCTGATGCGGGCAGTGGCGTGTACCGCTGCCGGGTAATCCTTAAAACACCAGTGTAGCGAGGCTGCAGATTGCTGCTAGTGGCGAATGAAGGCAATGGTTGTCAGCTTTGGCTGACAGCCATTGCAACGGGGCTGACATTGGGCAAAACTGTTAACGTGTGATGAGGAGCCGGTGTAGATGAGTGAAGCGTTGTTTGACATTGTTTTTCGCGGTGATATTGCCCCGGGGCACAAGCTGCCCGAGGTGAAGCAGCGAATGGCAACCCTGTTCAAGCGTGAGGCCGCCCAAATTGAGGGGTTGTTTACCGGCAGCCCCGTGCCCCTTAAAAAGTCCATCGATCACGCCAGTGCCGAGAAGTACCAGAAGGTGTTGGCGCAAGCCGGTGCCCTGGTGGAAATTCGCCCGGCCGGCACCTTAAAAACCGAGGCCGCCCGGGCGCCCGCTGCACGCGCGCGCCCGGCGCGCGCACCAGAGGCTGCCGGGCCCGCCAATGAGCCTGCTGCAAAGCCTGCGGTTGCCAAGCCCGCTGTAGCGGCGTCAGCTGCCGCAGGCTTAAGCCTTGCGCCGGTTGGAGGCGACATTCTCACGCCCGATGAGCGCAATGCCACGGCTGTGCCCAAGGCTAATGTGCAGCCGCTAAGCGCAGATCTGCGCCCACTCGATGGCCCGCTGGTAGATGCCCAGGAAATTGACCGGGCCGCGCCCGTTGCTGTGCCGGAATTGGATTTTGATATCGCAGAGGCCGGTGCCGATTTGATCGAGCCGCAGTATCGGCAAGCGCCTGAAGCCGTGGCGGTGGCAGATTTGGCAGTGGAGTTGGCACCGCCGGGTGCTGATTTGGGCCAGGTGCCGAAAGAGGTGCCACCGCCGCCGCCCGATACCAGCGGCATCACCCTGGCAGATTAAGGGCAGCTGCAGTCAGACACAAAAAAGGCCTCCAGTGGAGGCCTTTTTCATTGCGCAAGTTTTAGAAACGGGGCTTTTCGGGCTCGTCTTCGTAGCGCTTAACGGAATCGATGATTTCCTGGCGGGCGGCTTCAGGGCCTTCCCAGCCTTCAATTTTCACCCACTTGCCAGGCTCCAGATCTTTGTAGTGCTCAAAGAAGTGGGCGATTTGGTTGAGGGTAATTTCCGGCAAATCGCGCACAGATTCCACGTTTTTATACAGCGGGGTGATTTTGTCGTGGGGTACGGCAACCAGCTTGGCGTCTTCACCGGATTCGTCGGTCATTTTCAAAACGCCGATAGGGCGGCAGCGCACCACAGAGCCTGGAATCAGCGCCAGGGGCATAATTACCAGCACGTCTACCGGGTCGCCATCGCCACACAGGGTGTGCGGCACGTAGCCGTAGTTGCAGGGGTAGTGCATGGCGGTACCCAGCATGCGATCTACAAAAATGGCACCGGAGTCTTTATCGACTTCATATTTGATGGGGTCGCCGTTGAGCGGGATTTCAATAATGACGTTGATATCGTCAGGCAGGTTTTTGCCCGAGGGCACCAGATGCAGGCTCATAACACTATCCACTAGAGAGCTAAAAATTGGGGCGCAGAGTCTATCACAAGGTGTGCTTTGTACAAACGTTGTACAGGCGGTTTCTGCAGTATTTGCCGGGGCGGGCGGGAGGTCCTACTATTGGCTGCAGTGGCCGAGTTACCTGTGAGCAATCCGGTGTACCCCGTCAATCGGCCACTTACATCTGGATGTACAGCAGTCGCTGATTGACGGGTTTTCGATGTAGCAGTACCAGGTTGGCCCAAACGATAACAATTACGAGGGTTTTCTATGGACGTCCTGCTGTTGCCACCCCTGTTCGGGCTGGCTGGATTATTTGTCGCTTTTATCATCTACCGCATCATTGTTTCCTACCCTGCAGGTGAAGGCACTGTGGCAGAAATTGCCGCGCTGATTCACAAGGGGGCGATGGTGTTCATGCGCCGTGAATACACCATTCTGGGGGTGTTTCTGGTGATTGTTACAGTGCTTTTGGCCTACGGCTTTGGCAGCTGGCGCACGCCCACGGCCTTTGTGGTGGGCGCACTTTGCTCGGCCATTGCCGGCTACATCGGCATGTTCACCGCCACGCGGGCCAATGTACGCACCACCGTTGCCGCCAAAAATGAAGGCGCGGCCACAGCCTTAAGCGTGGCCTTTTACGGCGGCTCGGTCATGGGGTTGGCGGTGGCTTCAATGGGCCTGCTGGGTTTGGGCGCACTGTATTTGCTGTTTGGTGGCAATCCTGCGCATGCCGAGGCCATTCACGGGTTTGGCATGGGGGCCTCAACCGTTGCACTGTTTTCCCGCGTGGGGGGCGGCATTTTTACCAAAAGTGCCGATGTGGGCGCAGACCTGGTAGGCAAGGTGGAGGCCGGTATTCCCGAAGATGATCCGCGCAACCCCGGCGTGATTGCCGACAACGTGGGTGACAACGTCGGTGATGTGGCCGGCATGGGCTCTGATATTTTTGAATCCTACTGTGGCTCGATGATTGCCACCATTGCCATTGCCGCTGCCATGACGCTGGTGCAGGTTGAGCAGCTGGCGGTCAGCCGGGAGGCCTTGATGTTTGCGCCGCTTGCGCTCGCCTCGCTCGGCCTGTTGTGCTCAATAGCCGGCATTGTGGTGGTGCGCCTGTGTGCAGCCAGCGCACCGGCCATGGCGCTGCGCTCTGGCACCATTGGCGCCACGGTGATCTTGATTGCCTCGGCCTATGGGCTCTTGAGCTGGCAGGGCATTAGCAGTGCCGTCTGGTGGTGTGTGGTATTTGGTGCGGTGGGCGGCATTTTTATCGGCCTGGTTACCGAGTACTACACCGGCGGCAAGCCGGTGCGCGTGATCGCCAAGGGTGGTGAAACCGGGCCTGCCACGGTGATGATCGCGGGCCTGGCAACCGGCATGGAATCGGTAGTGGTGCCGGTGCTGGTGATTGCCGGCATCATCTACGCCACCGCCGCCATATTGCCCGAGGGCGTGGGCGTTTACGGCGTGGGCATGGCGGCGGTGGGCATGTTATCCACCGTGGGTATTACCATGGCCATCGATGCCTATGGGCCAGTGGCCGACAACGCCGGCGGCATTGCCGAGATGGCAGACCTGGGCGAGGAAACCCGCAAAATAACCGATGGCCTGGATGAAGTGGGTAACACCACGGCAGCCATTGGTAAGGGGTTCGCCATTGGCGCGGCAGGCCTTGCGGCGCTGGCCATTATTGCTGCGTTTATTGCCACCGTTGAAAAACACGTGCCCGGATTTGCCTTGCGCATTGATGATCCGAAGGTACTCATGGGCATGTTTTTAGGCGGTATTTTCCCGTTTATTGTGTCGGCCATTACCATGCGCGCCGTGGGTGAGGCCGCTTTCGATATGATCAAGGAAATCCGCCGGCAGTTTAAGGAGATTCCGGGGCTCATGGAGGGCACGGCAAAACCGGATTCTGATCGCTGTATTGATATCGCAACCCAGGCAGCCCTCAAGCGCATGATATTGCCGGGCGTGCTGGCTGTGGCGTCACCCGTGCTTGTGGGTTTTATTCTGGGGCCGCAGGTGCTCGGTGGTTTGCTTGGTGGGGCGCTGGTGTCTTGCGTGCTGCTGGCGCTGACCATGGCCAACGCCGGCGGCGCCTGGGACAACGCCAAAAAGTATGTGGAAAAGGGCAACTTTGGCGGCAAGGGCTCAGATGTGCACAAGGCCGTTGTGGTGGGCGATACCGTGGGCGATCCGTTTAAAGATACCTCGGGCCCGGCCATGAACATCCTGATTAACGTCATGGCGATTGTGAGCCTGGTTATCGCGCCCTTGTTGGGTTAATGCCTTGTTGTATGAAGTTGTTTGATATTGTTTAAGGCTGATTGATAGCCATTAAGTGCAGCCTCAAGGTTTGCGTGCAGCCCTGGGGCCTTTCCCTTCTTTTGCACGCCTTTTCAGGTTCACTTCACAAATTTGTGCATAGATGCTTTGCCCAAATTCTTGCTCTACAGGCTGGGGTACATGCAGATCGCCGGTGGTTACTTTACATCTGCGGTGGTATTCACGCCCAGGGTTTTCAGGTTGTTGAGCAGTTGCTCCCAAGCCTTGGTTAGCGAGAAAAATTGGGCGGGAATTTTGGCCAGCTCCGGCTTGGCTTTGCGCAAGTTGTTGTCGAGCTGGGTGCAGGCCTCATAGACCCGCTGGGCACCCAGGTTGCCGGAAACACCTTTCAGCGAATGGGTTAACTGGTGCGCCTTATGGTAAAGCTGTGCTTGCAGCAGTTGGTCAAGTGAGGGCAGCAAATCCTGGTAGCTGGCCACAAAATCTTCCAACAGGCGCAGGTACAGTTCTTCATTGCCGGTGCAATTGGTGAGCCCGCGCCGGGTATCCAGCCCGGGTAGTGTGTTGTCTGTGTGGTTAAACACTGCAGCCGCAGCTGTTTGATCAATGTGGGGTTCGGTGGTGCCGGTGTGGCTGGTGGCAGGTGCCTCACAACCGTGTTTGGCCAGCCAGTGGCAGACGGTGGCCAGCGCATTTTCAATATTAATGGGCTTGGTCAGGTAGGCGTTCATGCCGTTGCTCAGGCAGCGCTGCTCGTCGTCACGGAAGGCGTTGGCAGTCATGGCAATAATGGGCAGGGTGTAGCCTTTGGCGCGCAGTAGTTGGGTGGCCGATTCGCCATCCATCACCGGCATTTGAATATCCATGAGCACCAGATCAAAGGTGTGTTGTGTGACTTTGTTAACCGCAGCCTGGCCGTCACCGGCAAGGCTTACATCAAAGCCTGCGGTTTCAAAAATTTCGCGGGCGATTTCCTGATTGATATCGTTGTCTTCCACAATCAGAATGCGGGCGCCGCGAAATTTCTCTGGCACGCTTAAGCTGGTAATGGCTGAGGGGCGGGCGAGTTTGCGATTGTTGGCAGGCAGTGTGAGCTGGGTCAGTGCGTCCCACAGTTCAGAGCCGCTCACGGGCTTAAACAGCAACGCGTCGGCGCCGGCATCGCGCGCCATATCCGAAGATTGTGCCTGCTGCTCGGCGTTTAGCATTACAATAATTGGTGGGCGCTGGCCGTTGCTTGCGGCATCAATTTGGGTAATTAAATCGGTGCCAGCCACACCTGATTGTTGCCAGTCTAATAACACTATGTCGAATTTTTGGCCGTCGTTGAGCTTTACCAATGCTTGCTCACCGCTTTGGCAAGTCACCAGTTGATGATCTGATTCGCCAAGTAATAACTGCAAAATATCTGTGGTTTGCGCTTCGGTTTCCACCAGCAATATAGAAAGCCCGCGCAGTTGGTCTGGCCCGCGTGCCTGGGTGCCGTGTTCTTCATCACAGGTAAAGGTCAGCTGAAAGCTGAAGCGGCTGCCGCGGTTGGGCTGGCTTTCAACCAAAATGCTGCCGCCCATCAGGTTTACCAGCTCCTTGCAAATGCTAAGGCCCAGACCCGTGCCGCCGTACTTGCGGGTTACGCTCGCATCGGCCTGGGAAAAGGCCTTGAACAATTGTGCTTGCTGATCCTGCGTAAGGCCGATGCCGGTATCGGCTACAAAAAATTCCAGCGTCACCTGGGCGCTTTCTGCCCGGACAAATTTGGTGCCCAGGGTAATGTGGCCTCGCTCGGTAAATTTAGTGGCGTTTGAGCAAAGGTTGGTGAGAATCTGGCTGATGCGCAGTGGGTCGCCGTAGAGGTTGGCGGGTACTCTTGGGTCTATGTCGAGCAAGAAATCTACGCCCTTTTCCTGTGCGCGCAACGCCGTCATCTGGCTGATGGCTTCAAGCGAACTTTCAAGGTTGAAGGGAATGTTTTCTATTTCCAGTTTGCCCGCCTCAATTTTAGAGAAATCCAGTACGTCGTTGATAATGCCGAGCAGGGTATGCGATGAATACTCGATGGTTTTCAGGTAGCGCGACTGTTTACCGTCGAGCTTGGTGCGCAGCGCCAGTTGGTTCATGCCAATAATGGCGTTTAAGGGGGTGCGAATTTCGTGGCTGATGTTGGCCAAGAAGTTCGACTTTGCCTGGTTGGCTTCCTCTGCCACGCGCTTGGCTGTTTCCAGTGCTTGCTGTTGTTCCAGGCGCACGGTTACATCGCGCAAAATAAAGGTGTAGTTCACAAGCCCGTGGGTGGTGTTGCGGCTGATAGAAATCTCTGCCCGCACCGTTTGGCCGGATTGATGTATCAAATCAATTTCACGGGCCGCTTGCGGTGGCTCCATGTTATCCAGCAATTCGAGATCTGCGCGCAGCAGTTTTGCATTGGCGGGGCTGAAGCATTCGAAAATACTGCGGCCTATGGCGTCTTCCTGACTGTAGCCCAAAAGCAATTGGGCCGCGGGGCTATACAGGGTAATGGTATAGAGGTTGTTGCAGGAAATAATGCCGTCGGCGGCCCCACGGATAATATCATTTAGCCGTTCGCGCTCGCGATCCAGCTCCCGCGTGCGCTCGGTAACCAGTGAAGACAGTTGACGCCTGTGGGCAGCCAGCTCTTCCTCTACGTTTTTGCGCTCGGTAATGTCCGATAAAAAGCCTTCGGTAATGACTTCGCCGTTGACTTCAAATATGCGGCCCCTGGCCCAAAGCCATTTGGTGGGCGAGGTGTTTGCCAAGCGAAATTCCAGCTGGTAGGGCAAGCCGCTGGTGAGCGATGACCGAATGCGTTCGTTGGTGCGGGCGCGATCTTCGCTGAATACGATGTCTTTGAAAAAGGTGGTTTGCTGCTCGATGAGTGTGCTCGAACTCTTGCCCAGTAATTCTATGCTGCCATGGCTGATGTAGGTGATCTCCCAGCCGGTGGGGCCTAGCTTGCAGCGGTATACCGCGCCTGGAAGGTTGCCCATAAGGTTGGCTTGAAAGCGGTCGCGTTCGTTGAGCTGTTGCTCGGTTTCAAGGCGCTGGGTGATGTCTATGCCGCTGGTACCAATGGCGTAAATTACTCCCCGGTCGTTGCGAATGGGGAATTTGGTGATGATAAACGTACGTTTTTTTGTGTCGTCTTGCAGCATGGCCTCGTAGGTGAAGGCGTCTTTATCGCGCAAGAGCACATCGTCTTCCTGATCAATAAACAACTGGTGGCGTTGGCTCAAGAGTTCACGGTGAAAGGGCAGGTGTTTGCTGGCAGATTGTTCGGCCGCCCACAGCGGGAGAAGCCTGCGATCAAAACCAAACACGTCGGCGGCTTCGCTGTTGGCAAACAGCACCCGGCCATGTAAATCGCGAATATAAATAAACGCCGGCGTGTTATCTAAAATGGACGACTTTTCACGGTAGTACTGCTTGATTTTTTGCTTGCTGAGTTTATCGGTAATGGTGAGGTACAAAATGATGACCACACTGATGCCGGTAATCAGCAGCAGTACCCACATAAAGAGGTGGTAACTGTGCAGGGCTTCCTCTGCATCCATCTTTACGCCGAAGCCCAGGTTGAGCTCGTCATCCCAAAGCCAGGCGCCTACTACGGTGATGCCGCGGTAATCGCGGTAGCCCGATAAATTGGCACCGCGGCCATTGGCAATAGCCGATTGCACCGTTTGGGTGAGCGGTAAATCGGCCGGCTCTATCAACCCTTTGGGCCTTTCGCGCAGGTCGCGCAGAGGGTCTAGCAGTGACAGCTCAAGCACCGAGGTCGATCGCTGCGTTAATCCCAGCGCCGGCAGATCATTTAAAAAGCGGCTTTCGCTCAGCAGTTTGCCCGCGCGGTTAAACATAATAACTTCGCCGCTTTGCCCGAAGTTCAACTGTGAAAGCAGTGGTGTAAAGTCGGCCAGCACATCGATGCGCAAGCCCAGCAGGGCGATAATTTCACCCTCTGCATTGGCGATGGGGGCCAGGCCAAATTGGGTGGGCCAGCCGCTGACGCTGCGCCCGGCGCGATTTTTCAGCGGCAGGTCTGCACGCATGGGGTGGGTAATAACGGCCTCGCCCGCCAGGGCTTGTTGAAAGGCGTGTGGCTGGCTAACAAGGGGCGAGGGCAGGCCAATCAGCTCTGGGCGATCGGCGCTTAGCAGGGTTTTGTCGGGGCGAATAACAATAAAGCCGCGATTGGGGCTCACGCGCAAAAAGGGTGTGAACAGTGTTTTGAGAGCGTCGTGTTTTGCAGCTGAATTACCCGGTGGGCTTTGGGTGTCGGCGTCAAGCAGTGCCTGAACGAGGGCGGCCACCCTTGGGTGTTGTGCCCACGTACTGACCTGGCGCAATTCTGTGTCGCGCCAGCGGTGCATGGCGTTATTGGCAATAAGCAGGCGGTGCTCCAGCTCGGCCTGCAGCTGCTGGTGAATGGCTGCGCGCAAAAAATAGCTGCCCATCACCGCGGCTGCGGTAAGCACGCAGAGGGTAATAATTGTTGTTGTTCGCTGCCGGGCCTGCATTCGCTGCCTTAATAAATTTTGGTGGGCCAAAAACCTTTGTGGGCATTGCGCGTAAAAATGTGCCTAAGGGCTGCGCTGCGGTCAATCATTATTGTGCTTTGGGGTGCCTGACCCGCCCTTTTGCGGGTAGCCTTAGTGCGCTTGGGTCACGGGCCTGCTGTTGACTGGTTATTTCCCCGCGTGTACCCCACGCCTGTTGTACCTACGCCTGTACCTGTACCTACGCCTGTAGCCCACGCCTGTACCTTAGGTGATTTGAGTGGCCGTGTGAATGTTTAACGCTGCCCGTAACATCAAGCCACACGCCCACTCTAAGGCAGGCGGCATTAAGATAAGCCGCCATTGGGAATTTTTAACAGGTAATTTAATTGGAGCAGCGAATGATACAGGCACACCCTGGGCGACCTTTCCCGATAATTCAGCTGTTGATGGCCATGGTGTTGTGGGCGGGATGCGCAGGCGGTGCGCGGGCTGATGATGCACCTCTGGCGCGCGAGTTGCCCGCCCGCGCTGAGGCGGTGTTTGCCGGAGGTTGCTTTTGGTGTATGGAAAAGCCCTTCGACGATTTACCGGGCGTGATCTCTACCACTTCGGGCTACATGGGCGGCCACGTAAAATCGCCCACCTATAAACAGGTAGCCGCCGGGGGCACCGGCCATGCGGAAGTGGTGCAGGTGATTTTTGACCCGACCCAGGTGAGCTATGAAGATCTTTTGGCGGTGTTTTGGCGCAATGTGGATCCCTTTGATGCCAATGGCCAGTTTTGCGATAAGGGCAGCCAATACCGCGTGGCAGTCTTTTTTAAAGATGCCGCCCAGCGCGACGCAGCCCGTGCGAGCATAGAGGCGCTGCAACCCAAGTTTGAGGCACCCATAGTGACCACCCTAGAGCCCTACGCCACCTTTTACCCCGCCGAGGCCTACCACCAGGATTACTATCTGAAAAACCCTTTGCGCTATCGCTACTACCGCCATGGCTGCGGGCGCGATCGCAGGCTAGAGGCCATTTGGGGGCAGGCAAAATAAACTGCTTGAAACAACACGGCCCCGCCGGGGCGGGGCCGTGTGGATAGACTTTGGATTAGCGTGCAAGGCGAGCCCTACACCTTGAATTCGGTGGCAAGTTTCTTGGCCACTTTTACCTTTTTCAAGCGCGCGTAAACGGGCATGCCGTTTTTGTAGGGCGGGTAGTCTTCGCCCTGAATTAACGGGGCTAAATACTCGCGCGCTTTTTCGGTGATGCCAAAGCCGTCTTTGGTGATGAAATCGCGCGGCATCATGCGCTCGACATTGGCCACCTTATCTAGCGGGGCATCGCTGATGCTCCAGCTGTAGCGTTTGCCCTTGCCGCGCACAATGGCCGCCATCACGCCGCTTTTGCCGGCCACGGCCATTTCCACGGCGGCTTTGCCCACGGCATAGGCCTGCTCTACATCGGTACCCGAGGCAATGTGGCGGGCCGCGCGCTGCAGGTAGTCGGCCAGTGCCCAGTGGTATTTAAGCCCCAGCTCACTGCGCACCATGCTGGCCAGTGTGGGGGCCACGCCGCCCAGCTGCTTGTGGCCGAAGGCATCCACGGTGCCGGAGTCTGCCAGGAAGCTGCCGTCGGCGTATTGCGCACCCTCCGAGGCCACAATGGCGCAATAGCCGAATTTCTTCACGCACTCATCAACGCGCTTTAGGAACTTGGCTTTATCGAAGGCGATTTCCGGAAACAGAATAATGTGCGGGGCATCGCCCTCTTCTTGTGCCGCCAAGCCGCCGGCGGCGGCAATCCAGCCGGCGTGGCGGCCCATCACTTCAAGAATAAAAACTTTGGTGGATGAATCGCACATAGAGGCCACATCAAGCCCCGCCTCTTTAATGGACACCGCCACGTATTTGGCAACAGAGCCAAAGCCCGGGCAGTTGTCTGTGAGCGGCAGGTCGTTATCCACGGTTTTCGGAATGTGGATGGCCTGAATGGGGTAGCCCATGGTTTCAGACAGCTGGCTTACTTTCAGGCAGGTATCGGCTGAATCGCCGCCGCCGTTGTAAAAGAAGTAACCGATGTTGTGGGCCTTGAAGACTTCAATCAGGCGCTCGTATTCGGCGCGGTTTTGCTCAAGGCTTTTAAGTTTGTAGCGGCAGGAGCCAAAGGCGCCCGAGGGAGTGTGCCGCAAGGCGGCGATGGTGCTGGGCGTTTCTTTGCTGGTGTCGATCAATTCTTCGCGCAGTGCACCAATAATGCCGTTGTGGCCGGCGTAAACTTTGCCGATGGTATCTTTGTGCAGGCGCGCGGTTTCAATTACGCCGCAGGCACTGGCATTGATGACTGCTGTCACTCCGCCAGATTGTGCGTAAAAGGCATTTTTCTTAGCCATGAAGTGGGTTCTCGTCGTCTCGTGTTGAAGGTGGATCGTCTGTGCGATCTCTATGCGATCTGTGCCGCTTGGTGGGGCCGCATGATACTGGAGTTGCCCCGTGAATGCAGTGAAAAATCGCGCCCAACGCCGTGGATTCTGCGTTGTGCACACGCCCTCGGCATAGGTTAGTTCATGGGTGCGTGTTAAGCTTCGGCAATTTATTAACAGCACACACAAGGCAGTTATGCACGTTCACATTCTGGGTATTTGCGGCACGTTTATGGGCTCGTTGGCGCAACTGGCAAAAGCCCAGGGCCACCGGGTGAGTGGCTGCGATGCCAATGTCTACCCGCCCATGAGCGATCAGCTTATGCAGGCCGGCATCGATGTGATTGAAGGCTTTGCCCCCAGCCAGTTAACGCCTGCGCCCGATTTGGTGGTGGTGGGTAACGCCATGAGCCGGGGCAACCCGGTGGTGGAAGCGCTTTTGGAAACCACCATTCCCTATACCTCTGGCCCGCAGTTTTTACGCGATCACCTGCTCGACGAGCGCTGGGTGCTGGCGGTGGCCGGCACCCACGGCAAAACCACCACCAGCGCCATGCTGGCCTGGGTGCTGGAATACGCCGGCATGGCGCCGGGCTTTCTCATTGGCGGGGTGCCGGCCAACTTTGGCGTGTCTGCACGGCTCGGCGATAGCCCGTTTTTTGTGGTGGAGGCCGATGAGTACGACAGCGCTTTCTTTGATAAGCGCTCCAAGTTCGTGCACTACCGTGCCCGTACCTGCATCTTGAATAATCTGGAATTCGATCACGCAGATATCTTCCCGGACCTTGCGGCCATTGAGCGGCAATTCCACCATTTGGTGCGCACGGTGCCGGCCCATGGGCGCATTATTGCGCCGGCAGCCGACGCCAATCTGGCACGGGTGTTGACCCAGGGGTGTTGGAGTGAACAGCAAAGCACCGGCGCCAGCGGCTCGGCCGCGCACTGGCAGTACACGCTGCTGGATGAGGCCGGTTCGCACTTTCGCGTAAGCCATCAGGGGGAGGCGGTAGGCGAAGTGCACTGGCCGCACACGGGCTTGCACAATGTGCAAAATGGCCTGGCCGCCGTTGCCGCCGCCCACCACGTGGGCGTCACGCCCGATGTAGCACTGGCAGCACTGAACGGGTTTGCCGGTGTAAAGCGGCGTATGGAGTTATTAGGCGAGGTAGACGGCTGCCGGGTGTACGACGATTTCGCCCATCACCCCACGGCCATAAAAACCACGCTTGCAGGCCTTCGGGCCAAGGTGGGCGAGGCGCCCATTGTGGCCGTGGTTGAACCGCGCTCGAACACCATGCGCGCGGGCGTGCACAGGGCGAGCCTGGCTGCCGCTGCCAGCGATGCAAGCCGGGTGATCTGGTTCCAGCCGCCAGGGGTAGATTGGGATTTGCACACGGTGGCGGGCGAATCTGGCGTGCCGGCTGAGGTGGTGGCCGATCATCAGGCTTTGGTTGAGCGCTTGGTGGCGCTGGCGGCGCCTAACAGCCATATTGTGATTATGAGCAATGGCGGGTTTGGCGGTGTGCACCAGCGTTTGATGCATGCCTTGCAAAACCGGGAGAGCGGCTAATGCAGGTGCAGGTGGGCGGGCATACAGACAGAGGCGGGCGCGATCACAATGAAGACGCCGTAGATTGGCTGCAAGATCCTGCCAAGCAGTGGGCCCTGGGCTTGGTGGCCGATGGCATGGGTGGTTACACCGGCGGTGAAGTGGCCAGCACGCTTGCCCTGGAGGTATTTCTCTACCGCTTGCAGGGCTGGCTGCCCACCGCACTGAACGCTGATAACGACGCCGTGCTAGAGCACTTGTTGCAAGCTGCCCGCGCCGCCAATGCGCGCATTTATTCAGAGCAGGCCGCCCAGCCCCAGCTGGCACGCATGGGCACTACGTTATTGTGTGGTTTCGCCTGGGCTGACCATCTTGCCCTGTTACACGCTGGCGATTCACGCTGCTACCGCTGGCGTGAGCAAGTATTGGCACGCCTGACACGCGATCACACCTACGTAGAGGCCCTGCGTGCCAGTGGCGAAATAAGCGAGCAACAAGCGGCCACGCACCCCAAAAAGCATGTGCTCACCCGCGCGCTGGGCGCGCCCGATGAGTTTGATTTCAGCGCAGCCCTGCACCGCACGCAACCGGGCGACAGGTATGTGCTGTGCAGCGACGGAGTGTCGAATGCGCTGAGCTCGGCCGATTGGCGCCGCTGCCTGGCGCAGCCTGCGGCGCCTGCGGTGATTGCCCGCGCGTTAATCGCTGCCGCCAAGCAGCGCGGTGCCGACGACAATGTGTCGGCGGTGGTGTTGGCGCTGGGCTGACACAGATCGCGGGCGGGTATTAGGTCTTGCCGGGTTTCTGTGGGCCGGCCGCGATTACAGGTTCGGCGTGGCTTCCAGTGCCAAAACCTAGCAGTTGCAAAACCCAGCGTTGCGCCAACACCTGGCTAATATTGAACTTCAAACCTGTGGCCCAGCAGTGGCCCTTGTGCCAGTGCGCCCCAACCTTTCCGTCAACCGCTTTCATCCATTGGCCGCAGCCCGCAACCTGGGCTCGCTTTATGTGTTTATTGGCTCAGTGTGGCCCTATAGCGGCGGCCCAAGGCGGGCCTTAGGCCACGCGATTTACTGGCGCTCCGCTTAAATAGCACTGAATGTTGTTGGTCAGAATATCCACCAGATTCTGGCGCGCCTCGCGGCTTGCCCAGGCGGTGTGAGGGGTGATGATCAGGTTTGGAATATCACCTGCCAGCAGCGGGTGGTCGGCGGGCGGTGGCTCTTGGCTCAGAACGTCTAACCCCGCACCACCTAGGGTGCCGGCGCGCAGTGCCGCAGCCAGGGCGGGTTCGTCTACCAGCCCCCCGCGCGCGCAGTTGATGAGCAGCGCACCGGGTTTCATTTGGGCAAGTGTTGCGGCGTTGATCAGCTTGGCGGTGGCCTCGGTGAGCGGGCAGTGCAGCGAGATGACATCGGCACTGGCCAGCAGTGTGTGAAATGCCACCCGGCCCTCGGGTACCTCCTTGCTGCCCGGGCGTGCGCTGATGATTACCTCCATGCCGAGTGCCCTGCCCAGTTGGGCGAGCTGTTGGCCCAATACGCCATAGCCCACAATGCCGAGGGTCTTGCCGGCAAGTTCCATAATGGGGTAGTCGAGCAGGCAGAAAAACGGGCTGCGGCTCCACTGGCCGTTTACCGCCGCCTGGCTGTAGGCGGGCATCTTGGTGGCGAGCGTGAGCATCAGCATCAGGGCGTGCTGCGCCACCGAGCGCGGCCCGTAGTTCACCACATTGCACACGGTTATACCCTGGCGCTTGGCGGCGTCTAAATCTATGTTGTTGGTGCCGGTTGCGGCCACGCAAACCAGCTGCAACTTGGGCAGCCTGGCCAAAAGTTCGGCGTTAAGCTCTACCTTGTTGGTGATTACAATCTCTGCGTTCAGCAGGCGTTCGTGCACCTGGTGCGGTGCGCTTGCACCATGGCACTGCCAGTGGGGCAGGGTGGCGAGCAGGGGCGCCAGGTTGAGGTCTTCGGGGCCGAGGCTGTCGGCATCGAGCAATACGCCACGGGTAGGGGCGGAGCGGGTGGGTGTTGCCATTGATTCGCCTTATTTATTCAGGGTAAGGCTCGCGAGCTAGCCCCACCATTTCAAAATGGTGCCCAGGTAAAACCCCGCCGCGCCGAGCAGCGCAATAATAATCAACCAGGCGAGTACGTGGCCGTGTTTCTTGGGTGCCGGTTCTTCGCGGTTGCCGGGGGAGGTGGGCTTGGTTTTCCAGTGTTTCGGGTCTGTGGAGACGGTTTTGCGCTCGCGGATGGCGCTTTCCGACAGGCTCTGGCGCAAGCGGGTACTGCCGGTGGTCATGCCTGGGCCCACTACGCGAAAGCTGTACACATCAAAGCGCAGGCGGTCGCCCGGTACCAGGCGTATGGGTTGGTTGGCTTCTATGCGGTGGTCGTTTACAAAGCTGCCGTTGGCAGAGCCCAGGTCGCGGATGCGCAGCTGGTTTTCATGCAGTTCAAACTCGGCGTGTTGGCGCGAAAGGTGGGTGCCGGGAATGACGATTTCACATTGCGCGCCGCGGCCAATGGCCGACACACCCGGGGCAATGACGAACTCCTGGCCAGACAACCAGCTCGAGTCGCTCACCAGGCACCAGCGTTTGGCCATGTGGGTGTTATCGGTGGCCAGGGCGTCATCTGGCCCCAGCACCACAAGCTCGGCAGTGCCCAGGCGAATGGTATCGCCGGGGAAGAGTTCACGCTCGGTGACGCGCTGGCCATTCACAAAACTGCCCGACTGGCTGCGGTTGTCGCGCAATACCAGGTGGTTGTTCTGGGTGATCAGCCGTGCGTGATGGGGCTCGGCCCCGGTGGCCACCAGCGTGCAATCGGCGGCGCTGCCGAGCACCACGTTTTTTTCTGCGACCCAATGGGAGTCGCCGGATTGACCTTTGAGCTGAATTTTATACATGCCAACCAAGTGCCAGTGCGCGTGAGTCGTCTATCAAGACGGCGATGAGCGGCGATTATAACCGAAAATTATGAGATAGCTGCCGCTTTGCCCAGGCAATTGCAGGGTGGGCTCATCTACAGCAGTGGTAATGCCGTACCAGCTAGTACAAGGCGGCAAGCCGGGCCTTGAAACGCGTGAGGGGCACCACCATATGGGCAGGCACACACCGGCCCGCGCCATCTGGGGATAAAATTTAAACGCCAGTTTAAATTTGGCCTGCTAGGCACCATAATGTCGGCCTCAAGGACGGCTAACAGCTGCAGACTATTCATGACTGATTTCTTATACCGCCTGTATCACAGGCTCGTTATCTTACGCCCGCGCACAGCGCTTGCCCTTGTTGTGCTGATACTGGCGGGCCTGGCTTCTGGTTTGCCCAATTTTAAGCTGGATGCCTCGGCCGATTCGCTCACCCTGGAGCAAGACGCTGCCGTGGATTACTTTCGCGAAATCAGCAAGCGCTACCAGTCGGGCGATTTTCTGGTGGTCACCTACAAACCGTCTGCGCCCTTGATGTCTGATGCGGTGTTGGCAGAACTTGAGCAGCTGCAAAATGCGCTCGCCGAAGTGCAGGGCGTGGTGAGTGTCAACAGTATTTTGAATGTGCCGCTGCTCTATAGCCCGCTTATAGGTATGGGAGAGCTGGCCAACCCGCCCACCCTGGCCGAAGGGGATGTGGATCGCGAGCTTGCCCGGGCGGAGTTTTTGCAGAGCCCTGTTTACAAAGAGATGCTGCTTGGGCCAGACGGCCAAACCACGGCGCTGCTGTTAAATCTGGCCGTCGATGAAACCTACATAGCCCTGGTGCGCGAGCGCGACCGGCTGCGCCAGCTGGCGCGCGAGGGCAGCATTACGCCGGCACAAGCGCAACAGCTTCGGCAGGCAAGTGCAGAGTTTCTGGCCTACCGAACCGCCGAGGCTGAAAAGGCCGCCGCCCGCGTGGCCCAGGTGCGCTCTATAGTGGCAGGCTACAAAGGCGGCGCGCAGATTTATCTCGGCGGTGTCACCATGATTACCGCCGATATGATCGCCTTCATCAAGAGCGACCTGTTGGTGTTTGGCTCCGCTATTTTGGTTTTCATTGTGGTGCTGATGACCATCATCTTCCGCAACTGGGTGTTTGTGGTGTTGCCGCTGATGACCGCCGTAGGCGCGGTACTCGCCATGCTGGGTTGGTTGAGCTGGGTAGACTGGCGCCTGACGGTGATCTCTTCAAACTTTGTGGCATTGCTGCTGATTATTGGCCTTGCCATTACCATTCATTTGGTTGTGCGCTACCGCGAGCTGGCCGCCCACCAGCCTGATGCAACCCAGCAACAGCTGGTGGAAGCCACCGTACAGTTGATGTTCAAGCCCATTGTGTACACCGTGCTCACCACCATGGTGGCCTTTGCCTCCCTCGTGGTAAGCAACATTCGCCCGGTGATGGATTTCGGCTGGATGATGGTGATTGGCCTCTCTGTGGCTACCTTGCTTGCGTTTGTGATCATTCCCGCAGGCCTCATGTGGGCTGGCCGGGCGCGCTTGGCGGCGGCAGCCAAAGCCGACGACAACCCCGCCTTTACCCTGATTTTTGCCCGCTTTACCGAGCGTTACGGCGCCTGGGTGCTCACGCTGGCCCTGCTGTTGGCAGTGGTAGCCGGTGTGGGCATCAGCCAGTTGAAAGTGGAAAACCGCTTTATTGATTACTTCCGCTCATCCACGGAAATCTATCAGGGCATGACTGTGATCGATCAGAACCTGGGCGGCACCGCCACCTTGGACATTCTGCTTGAAGGCCCGGCGTCGGAACCGCTGGACGACAATGCCGCGGCAGACCCTTTCAATGAGGTAGACGCCTTCGACACGCCCGATCCCTTCGATGCGCCAGAGCCCGTGATTGAGGCAGATCCCTTTGCCGAGGTGGACCCATTCTCCGAGCAAAACCCCAATACCCAGGCCCGTGAAAGCTACTGGTTTACCGGGGCCGGCCTCACCCAAATTGAACAGCTGCACGACTACCTGGAGACCCTGCCCGAGGTGGGTAAGGTGCAGTCTTTGGCCACGGCCTATAAAGTGGCGCGCGATATCAACGGGGCACCGCTCAACGATTTTGAACTGGCCGTGTTGCGCCAATCCTTGCCAGAGAATGTTTACAAATTGTTGGTGGCGCCTTATCTGTCGGCCGAACACAATCAGGCGCGCATCACCTTAAGGGTAAAAGAAACAGACCCGAACCTGCGCCGGGCTGAGTTGATCGAAAAAATTCGCACTCGCGCCACCGACGGCACCATGGGCTTCGCGCCCGAGCAGGTGAGTTTCTCGGGCGTACTGGTGCTTTACAACAACATGCTGCAAAGCCTGTTTCACTCGCAAATTGTGACCTTGGGCGCGGTGTTTCTGGGTATTGCGTTGATGATGAGCCTGCTGTTTAGAAGCCTTTTGTTGGCCTTGGTGGGCATTTTGCCGAACCTCTTGGCCGCAGCTGTAGTGCTGGGCGCCATGGGCCTTGCAGGCATCGCGCTGGACATGATGACCATCACCATTGCTGCCATTGTGGTGGGCATAGGTGTAGATAACACCATTCACTACATGCACAGGTTCCGCCACGAGTTTGCCGCCTGCGGTGAGTACCTGCCCGCGATGCATCGCGCCCACGGCTCTATCGGCCGGGCGCTGTTTTACACCTCGGTGATTATTATTCAGGGCTTCTCGATTTTGGCGCTGTCTAACTTTATTCCTTCGGTGTACTTCGGCCTGTTGACGGCGCTCGCCATGCTGGCGGCTATCCTTGCGGCCCTCACACTCTTGCCCAAGCTGATTTTGGTGTTGAAGCCCTTCGGTGCCGAAGCGCCCAGGGCGGCTTAAATGACCGAGCTGTTGCCGATATTTCCGCTCTCGCAAATGCCGCTGCCCGGTGTGCGTTTGCCCTTGCGGATTTTCGAGCAGCGCTATCTCTCGATGATCAGCCGCCAGCTGCGCGCAGGCGCGGGCTTTGTGGTGGCACAAATCTACGAGGGTGCCGAAGTGGGCCAGGCCAGTTTCTTCCCGCTGGCGGTAGAGGTGGCCATAGTGGATTGGGATCCATTGCCCGATGGCCTTTTGGGCCTGACCATTGAAGGCCGCCAGGTGGTGCGCATTCACGCCCATCAATCCGAGCCGGATGGCTTGGTGCAAGGCCAGTGTGAGCGTTTGGGCGAGCAGCGCTCAGAGGAGCCGCTGGACGATTGGGATGGCCTGCTGGATGTGCTGTCGCAGCTTAAATCCCACCCCAGTGTGGCAAGCCTCGCGCTGCCCGAGGTGACCGATGCCAACGCCCTTGGTTGGCAGCTGCTGCAACTGCTGCCCCTTGAGGCCAGCGCCCGCCAGAAGGCACTGCCACTGTCGCCAGCCGATCGCCTTGTGTGGCTCTCTACCGTGATAGATAGCCTCAGTTCAGAGTAGTTTTGCCGAAGTTGGCACCACAATCCCCTCGGTTTTCGTCCAAACCCTAAAATCGGTATAATGCGCGTCCCGCAATAAAAGGTTTTTAAGTTAATGGATATACAAAGCTACATGCACACCCTGGGTAAACAAGCCCGGGCCGCCAGCCGCATCTTGGCCGGTGCCGACACCGCCCTGAAGAATTCGGCCCTGCTGGCCATCGCCGATGAACTGGCGAACGCCCGCGAGCAGTTAGCTATTGAAAATACCAAAGACATGGATGCCGGGCGCGCCAACGGCCTGGAGGCCGCCATGCTCGATCGCCTGGCGCTAACCCCGCAGGTGATTGACGGCATGATGGAGGGTCTGCGCCAAGTGGCCGCGCTGCCGGACCCCTGCGGTGAAATCAGCGATATGAGTTATCGCCCCTCGGGCATTCAGCTCGGCAAGATGCGCGTGCCGTTGGGCGTGATTGGCATCATTTACGAGAGCCGCCCGAACGTGACCATCGATGCCGCAAGCCTGTGCCTGAAATCCGGCAACGCCACTATCTTGCGTGGCGGCAGTGAGGCCATTCATTCCAACCGCGCCATCGCCGCCTGTATTGCGCGCGGGCTTGAAAAGGTGGGCCTGCCGGCGCACTGCGTGCAGGTGGTAGAAACCACCGACCGCGCAGCCGTTGGCGAGCTGATTACCCAAAAAGACTATGTGGATGTGATTGTGCCCCGTGGCGGCAAGGGCTTGATTGAGCGCATCAGCGCCGATGCCCGCGTGCCCGTTATCAAACACCTGGACGGCATTTGCCACGTGTACATTGATGATCGCGCCGATCTCGACATGGCGTTCAACATTGCAGTGAATGCGAAAACCCACCGCTACGGCGTGTGTAACGCCATGGAAACCCTGCTGGTACACGAGGGTGTGGCCTTTGAAATTCTGCCGCGCCTGGCTGAGGCCTATGGCGCCAAAGGTGTTGAGTTACGCGGTTGCGAGAAAACCCGCGCGGTAATTGATGCCCAGGCGGCCACCGATGAAGATTGGGCCACCGAGTATTTGGCACCTGTGTTGTCTATTAAAGTGGTGGCCGACATGGCCGATGCCATGGCCCACATTGATCAATACTCCTCAGGCCACACCGAGGTGATTGTGACCGAAGACTATGGCCGCGCTCACACCTTTGTGCGCCAGGTAGATTCCAGCTCGGTGATGGTGAACGCCTCCAGCCGCTTTGCCGATGGTTTTGAATATGGCTTGGGCGCCGAGATCGGTATTTCTACCGATAAGTTGCACGCCCGGGGCCCGGTGGGCCTTGAAGGTTTGACCTCACAGAAATGGATTGTGTTCGGCACAGGCCAGGTGCGCCAGTAAGTGCAGCGCCTGGGGGTGCTTGGCGGCACCTTTGATCCGATTCATCTCGGTCACCTGGCCCATGCCGAGGCGGTGCGCCAGCAGCTGGCACTCGATGAGATGCGGCTGATGCCCGCGCACATTCCGCCGCACCGGGCGAGCCCCCAAGTGGACGCCCGGGTGCGTGCAGAACTGGTGCGTTTGGCGCTGGCTGACTACCCTGAGTTAACACTCGATACTCGAGAACTCGATCGCGCTACTCCCTCTTACACTGTGGATAGCCTGGCGGCGCTGCGTGAAGAGCTCGGGCCGGATGCCGGCCTCTACTTTGTGATGGGTATGGATTCGCTCTGTGCGCTGAATCGCTGGCACCAATGGCGGCGTTTAACGACGCTTGCCAACCTGGTGGTGGTGGCGCGCCCCGGTGCCTGCGCGCCGGGGCCCGGCACGGCGGTGGGCGATTGGCTGCTACAGGTGCAGTGCGATCAGCAGGCAATACTGGCACGGCATGCCGGCGGTGTATGGCTGATGGCCGAGGCCCTGGTGCCGATTTCGGCCACCCAGGTGCGCGCAGCCCTACAGGCGGGTAAGCCTGTGGATCAATGGCTAAGTGCACCGGTAGTAGATTACATTCGCGCCCATAACCTGTACGCTGCGCGCCCCGAATAACCCAGGCACTGCCCGCCTGCGATGACAATAGCTTTTACAACACTGGAACCGTAGCCCATGGCTGACAACCTGAACGACATTATTATTAGCGCCCTGGAAGACACCAAGGCCCGCGATATCGTAACCCTGGACGTGCGCGAGCTGTCAGACGTGATGGACACCCTGATTATTGCCAGCGGTACTTCGTCGCGGCATGTGAAATCACTTGCCGATCACGCCATTGAAGAAACCAAAAAGCACGACATCCGCCCCATTGGTGTGGAGGGCATGGATGCACCCGAGTGGGTGCTGGTGGATTTCGGCGATACGGTATTGCACCTGATGATGCCCGCCACCCGCGAGCTGTATGATCTGGAAAAACTCTGGTCGATGAAGCCGAGCGATCGCCAGCAATAATGCGCATCCGATTGATCGCCGTGGGCACCCGCATGCCCGATTGGGTGCAAAGTGCCTACGGTGAATACGCCAAGCGCTTGCCGCGCGAGCTGTCTTTGGAGTTGGTTGAAATTCCCTTGGGCCCGCGCAATAAATCCAGCTCAACTGCAAATGCCATTGCCAAAGAGTCGGCGGCCATTTTGGCGGCCATTGGCGAGGGCGATAGGGTGATTGCCCTGGAGGTCAAAGGCAAAGACTGGTCTACCGAGCAGCTGGCCCAGCAACTGGCCAAGTGGCAAATGGATGGCGGCAATGTGTCGTTATTGGTGGGCGGGCCAGATGGCTTATCCGATGAGTGCCGCGCGCGCGCCGATGTGCACTGGTCGCTTTCGCGCTTAACACTGCCGCACCCGTTGGTGCGGGTGTTGTTGTCTGAACAGATTTACCGCGCCTGGACAATTCTCGCCAATCATCCCTACCACAAGTAGCGGAATTTTTTCTTTACGCTGCGGTCTCAAACCCAGAAGTGGCGTGAATTGTGGTAACGTTGCGCGGGTTTCACCATAAAAACAGCGACTGAATGTCAGACCATCTGCAAATAAAAGATCACCACCGCGAGGCAAGAATTTTTGCCCGTCGGGTTGGGGTCGCTGCCGTTCTGGTGTTGGGTTTGCTCACGGTGGTGTTTCTGCGCTATTACCGCCTGCAAATTATCGAACACGACGATTACGTTACCCGCTCAGACCGCAACCGCGTGCAGGTGCAGGCCATCCCGCCCACGCGCGGCCTTATCTACGATCGCCACGGCCGCCTGCTGGCCGATAACCGCCCCAGTTACACCCTTTCCGTTGTGCGCGAGCAAACCGATGATCTTGAGCAAACCCTCGCGCGCATTCAGCAAATGGTGGCCATTGACGACGAAGACCTGGCCACTTTCCGCGAACGGGTAAAACAGCGCCGCCGCCCCTACGAGGCCATTCCGCTGCGCTACCGTTTGACCGAGGATGAAATTGCGCGCCTGGCGGTGAATGAATACCAGCTTGACGGTGTAGAGGTAAGTGCCGAACTGGTGCGCCATTACCCGCTGGGCGAGTTGTTTGCCCACAGTATCGGTTATGTAGGGCGCATTAACGAGCGCGAGCTCGCTGGGTTTGACGAAGAACAATACGCCCGCTATTCCGGCACCCACACCATCGGCAAGCTGGGGCTTGAGAAGTTTTACGAATCGCAGTTGCTCGGCCAGGTAGGCAGCCAGCACGTAGAAATTAACGCCCGTGGGCGCATCTTGCGCGTGCTTGATTACAACCCGCCCGAAGCCGGCGAAAACCTGACCCTGCACATTGATGCCGATTTACAGCTGGTGGCGCACCAGGCGCTGGGCGATATGCGCGGCTCGGTGGTGGCCATTGAAGTGGCCACAGGCGGGGTGGTGGCGATGGTGTCTACGCCTGCCTTTGACCCCAATTTATTTGTGACCGGCATCAGCTTTGCCGATTACAAGGCGCTCAATGAAAGCCGCGATTTGCCGCTGTTTAACCGCACCTTGCAAGGCCAGTATCCGCCGGGCTCTACCTTGAAACCCATGTTGGCCCTGGCCGGGCTGCACTACAAGGTGGTTGATGCCAACTACAGCGTGCGCGACCCGGGTTTCTACCAGCTTGAAAACGACGAGCGTTTCTACCGTGATTGGAAGAAGGGCGGTCACGGCGCGCGAGTAGCCTTGCACACGGCCATCGAACAATCGTGCGATGTGTATTTTTATGATTTGTCGTTTCGCATGGGCATAGATCGCATGCACGAATTCGGCAGCCACTATGGTCTGGGCCAATCATCCGGCATAGATGTGCCCCACGAACGCACCGGCATTTGGCCCTCCAGAGCCTGGAAGCGCAAGGCCCGGGGCCTGCCGTGGTTTCCTGGCGACAGCTTGAACGTGGGCTTGGGGCAGGGCGCCGTATTGGCCACGCCCATGCAGCTGGCCGTAATGACTGCCACGCTGGCCGATAAAGGCATCAGGCGCAGGCCCCAGTTGGTGCAGCGCGTGGGCAACGAGGTACACGAGCCAGAAGTATTGAGCCATCAGCAAGTGGATACCAAAGACTGGTTGATTATCGACAAGGCCATGGAGGCCGTGGTGCACGGTGTGCGCGGCACGGCCCAGGGCATTCGCAAGGGCGGCCTGGATTACCGCATTGCCGGTAAAACCGGTACCGCCCAGGTGATTGGCATTGCCCAGGATGAAGAGTACGACGCATCAAAAATTGACGAGCGGCTGCGCGATCACGCGCTGTTTGTGGCCTTTGCCCCGGCCGAGGCGCCAAAGCTTGCGGTTGCAGTGGTGGTGGAAAACGGTGAGCACGGTTCATCTACCGCAGCACCCATTGCGCGCAAGGTATTTGATGCCTACCTCAAAGGCGCGCCCCAGGCGTCTGGTTCCGTATGGCTTGGCAATGGAGGGCAGCCGTGAACAGTGGTGATTTCAGGCGGCGCATGCCCGAGGCGCACGCCGATTTGCGCCGTAAAACCGGTGTGCTGCAATCGCTGCACATAGATTTGCCCTTGCTGGTGTTGCTGCTCACGCTCAGCTGTATCGGCCTGGTGGTGCTCTACAGCGCCGCCGGTTCCGAGCTGCACTATGTGAAACGCCAGGCGGTGTTTTTTGTGCTGGGCTACATCGGCATGTTCATTGTGGCGCAAATTCCTCTGGCCATGATGCAGCGCTGGTCGCCCTGGGTGTACGCCGGCGGTTTGATTTTATTGGTGCTGGTTTTGGCCGTGGGCACCGGTGCCAAGGGGGCCCAGCGCTGGCTGGGCATTGGCGGTTTTCGCTT
The DNA here is from genome assembly GCF_024138675.1 of Simiduia sp. 21SJ11W-1. NCBI lineage: Bacteria > Pseudomonadati > Pseudomonadota > Gammaproteobacteria > Cellvibrionales > Cellvibrionaceae > Simiduia > Simiduia sp. 21SJ11W-1. The sequence goes on from NZ_CP090959.1 coordinate 894,847, forward strand.
TCAACCGTCGGAGATTCTGAAGCTTGCTGTGCCTGTGTTGCTGGCAGCCTATCTTGCCCGCCGCGTGCTGCCACCCACCTTCAAACACATCGCCTGGGCGCTGGTGTTAATTGCCTTGCCCACGGTGCTGATTTTAAAACAGCCCGATCTCGGCACGTCGCTGTTAATTGCGCAGTCGGGCTTGATTGTGTTGTTTTTTGCGGGCCTCGGTTGGCGCTACATCCTGGGTGCCATGGTGTTGGTGGCCTCGGCGCTCTACCCCATGTGGCAGTATGTGATGCACCCCTACCAAAAGCAGCGGGTACTGACGTTGCTGAACCCGGAAGACGACAAGCTCGGCGCCGGTTGGAACATTATTCAATCCAAAACCGCCATTGGCTCTGGCGGTTTGGAGGGCAAGGGCTGGTTGTCCGGCACCCAATCGCACTTGAACTTTCTGCCTGAAAGTCACACGGATTTCATTATTGCGGTACTGGCCGAAGAATTCGGCTTGTTGGGCGTCATATTATTGATGTTGCTCTATGTCTTTATTATTGCGCGTGGCTTTATGATAGCCGTCAAAGCGCAGGATTCGTTTGGCCGGCTGCTGGCCGGCGCGCTCACTTTTACGTTATTTGTGTATGTGTTTGTAAACATGGGTATGGTGGCGGGCCTGTTGCCCATTGTGGGCGTGCCGCTGCCGCTGGTCAGCCACGGTGGCACCTCGCTGCTTACGCTCATGGCGGGTTTTGGTGTGCTCATGGCCATCAGTACCGAGCGGCGGCGCGTGACCCTTTAGCCCGCAAAAATTCAACCTGGCACTTTTGGGTGCGGGTCCATTCAGAGGTAGTAAACGAGGGACAAATGGTTAAACAGTTGTTAAGTGCAGCCCTGCTGGCTGCAGCGTTTCAGCCAAGCTTTGCAGATTACCGCGGCAACAGTGAGGCGCAGGCATTTATTAAAGAAATGCAGGCTGAAAAAATTGCCACGCAGGCAGACCTCGATACCTGGTTTGCGAGCGCTAAGAAACAGCAATCTATTCTGGATGCCATAGCGCGGCCGGCAGAAAAGGCACTCACCTGGGCCGAATACGCCAAGATATTTCTCACCGCAGATCGCATTAATCGCGGCGTGGATTTCTGGGCCGAGCACAGTGAAACGCTGGCCCGTGCCGAGCAGCAGTTTGGCGTGCCGGCGTCGATGATTGTGGCCATCATCGGCGTGGAAACCCGCTATGGGCGCAACATGGGCAGCTACCGCGTGCTGGATGCACTCTCGACACTGGCCTTCGATTACCCGCCGCGGGCGGAATTTTTTCGCAAAGAGCTGGTGCACTTTCTGCAGCTGACCAAAGAGCAAAAGCAAGACCCGCTGGCGCTGAAGGGCTCTTACGCCGGCGCCATGGGTTACGGGCAGTTCATGCCCTCAAGTTTTCGCAACTACGCCGTGGATTTTGATGACGACAACATTGCAGATATTTGGGCCAACCCGGTAGATGCCATCGGCAGTGTGGCCAATTACCTGGCCAAGCACGGTTGGCAAGCGGGTAAGCCTGTCACCCTGCGCGTGCGCGTGAGCGATAACTTCAATGAAAGCCTGCTTAACACCACGCTCAAACCCGATACCACAACCAAAGCTGCCAAACAGGCCGGTTTTACCCCCATTGAGCCGCTGCCAGCCGATGAGCCGCTTACGCTGTACAAGCTTGACGGTGAACATGGCGCCGAATTTTGGGCTGGCACGCAAAACTACTATGTTATTACCCGGTATAATCGCAGCCGTATGTATGCCCTGGCGGCCTACCAACTGTCGCAAGCGATTGAGCGCAAGTACAAGTAATGAATCGATTCCTCAATATTTCCCGCCCATGCCTTAGGGCTTTCATGGCTAGTGTGCTGTGCTTGGGTCTGGCTGCCTGTAACAACCAGCCCACGCAGAGCGAATCTGACCGGTATCAGGCTTCGCGCTACCAGGTGCAGCAAGATTACGGCCCGGGCGCGCCGCTCGATGTTTCGCATGTGCCCGATGCCGTGCCAAAAATAGAGCCGCGCACCAGCGCCGGAAATAAATCGCCCTACACGGTGCTGGGTAACACCTACACCCTCTTGCCTGAAGATGCGCCCTATGTGGAAGAGGGCATGGCCTCCTGGTACGGCAACAAGTTCCATGGCCATCAAACCTCCAATGGCGAGATTTACAACATGTACGGGATGACCGCAGCCCATAAAACCCTGCGCATTCCCACCTACGTGAAAGTCACCAATCTCGACAACAACCTCAGTGTGATTGTGCGGGTTAACGATCGCGGCCCCTTCCACGGTGATCGCATTATTGATTTGTCTTATGCCGCGGCGCGCAAGCTCGATTACGCCGAGCGCGGCACGGCGCGGGTGCGGGTGGAAGCTATAGACCCGGTGGCCTGGGCCAATAGTCGCGATGGCTCAACCGAGGTGATGGCCCAGGCGGCCAGTGAGCCGCCGAAATTGCGCGGCCAAACCCTTGAAAACAAAGCGCCGCTTCCGGAAAGCGTGGAGGGCTACCAGCTACCGGCCAACACCTTTTTGCAGGCCGGTGCCTTTTCCTCTAAAGATTCGGCCAACAGTTTGCGGGAAAAGCTGGGCGGTTTAACCCACTACCCGGTATTTGTGGCGCAGGCCACCAAGAACAGCCTGTACCGGGTACGCATCGGCCCGATTACCGATAACTACGATTTAATGCAAATTCGCGAGCTGGTATTTCGCAAGGGTGGCGTGCGCCCCCACGTGGTTTACCAGTAACTCATTGACTAAAAAGGGAACGAAAAATTTCATGAAGGTTTGGATGTCTAACACCCTCAACCGTACATTCGCGGTGGCAGCCTTGGCGGCCACGGTTTGCCTGCCGGCGTTAGCTGCCCCGGTCATTATTCCCTCGCCGCCGCAAATTTCATCTACCGGCTACATTCTGATGGATGCCGACACCGGCAAGGTGCTGGTAGAGCACAATGCCGATGAACAGCTGCCACCGGCCAGCCTCACCAAAATGATGACCAGCTACATCGTCTCCGGTGATATCGAGAGCGGCAAGATCGGCGAGCAAGACCTGGTAGACATCAGCGTAAAAGCCTGGCGCATGGGCGGCTCTAAAATGTTTATCCGCGAGGGCACCCAAGTGCCGGTGATCGACCTGCTGCGCGGGGTGATCATCCAATCGGGTAACGATGCAAGTGTGGCACTGGCCGAGCATGTGGCCGGCAGCGAAGGCGCCTTTGTAGATATCATGAACCAGCAGGCAGCGCTGTTGGGCATGACCAGCACCCACTATGAAAACAGCACCGGCTGGCCGGCCGAGGGCCACCTCACCACCGCGCGGGATTTGTCGCTGCTGGCACAGGCGCTGATCAACCATCACCCGGAGCACTACGCGCTCTATTCGGAAAAGTACTTCGCCTACAACGGCATTAACCAGCCCAACCGCAATAAATTGCTGTTTACCGACGACAGCATAGATGGCATCAAAACCGGCCACACAGATGAAGCGGGCTATTGCCTGGTGGCCTCGGGCCAGCGCGATGGCATGCGCCTGATTTCCGTGGTGATGGGCACCAAGAGCGAGAAAGCGCGCGCCAGCGAGTCCCAGAAGCTACTGGCCTATGGCTTTCGCTACTACCAAACCCATCAGGTGTATGCCGCAGGCGACGTACTCTCTACCGCGCGCGTTTGGGGCGGCAAGCTGGATGAAGTGGCCCTGGGCGTAGCGCAACGGGTGGCGTTAACCATCCCCCGCGGCGCTGAAGACAAGCTCAAGGCCGAGCTGCAAATACCCGAGGTGATCAAGGCGCCGCTTGCCGCCGGCGAGCAGATGGGCAAACTCACCATTACCCTTGATGGCGAAACCCTCTATGAAGAGCCGCTGGTGGTAAAAGACGACATCGCCAAGGCCGGCTTCTTCGCCCGCCTGTGGGATGGCATCAAGCTGTTTTTCTTCCAGCTGTTTAACTGACCCCCACCCATTGCCTGCCCCTGCTGACGCGGGGGCGGGGCAGTTTGGCCACAGTGGTAGAGGGCGCACGGCCAAAGCGCTATAATCTTTGCCCATTTTTATGCGCTTAGGTACCGGTGCTGATGTCCCAGCAAGAACCCCCAAAAATCGAATTTCCCTGCGAAAACTACCCCGTTAAAGTAATGGGCGATGCCGGCGAGGCGTTGCACCTGCTGGTTAACGAAGTGATGGCGCGCCATGTGGAAGGCTTTCATCCGGGGCTTGTGACCGCTCGGGATTCCAGCAAAGGCCGCTTTCAGTCGCTCACGGTAATGATTACCGCCACCGGCGAAGATCAACTGCAGGCCATTTTCCAGGATCTTAAAAAGAACCCCATTGTGCGCATGGTACTGTAATTGAGCCAGGCGCCTGAGTTGATTGTGCGCTGGCTGGGCTCTGTGCCCTACGAGCCTGTGTGGCGCACTATGTCTGAGTTAACCACCGAGCGCGACGACAGCACGGTAGACGAGCTGTGGTTGCTTGAGCACCCGCCGGTATTTACCCAGGGCCAGGCCGGCAAGGCCGAGCACCTACTGATGCCCGGCGATATTCCGGTGGTAAAGGTAGACCGCGGTGGCCAGGTAACCTACCACGGCCCCGGGCAGCTGGTGGGTTACCCCTTGATAGACATCAAACGCCGCGGCCTAGGCGTGCGCGACCTGGTAACGGCCATAGAGCAGCTGGTGGTAGATACAGTGGCCAGCTACGGTGTGAGCGCCTACCCCAAGGCCGATGCACCCGGTGTGTACGTAGATTTGCCCGGTTACACCGGCGCCAAAATTGCCTCGCTGGGGTTAAGAGTGCGTAAGCACCGCAGTTATCATGGCCTGGCGTTGAATGTGGATATGGATTTAGCCCCCTTCGGGCGCATTAACCCCTGCGGCTACCAGGGCCTGCAGATGACCCAGCTGGCCGATCTAAGCAGCCAGCGCCCCAGTGTAGAGGCCGTGGCCCAACAAATGGCCACATTATTTACCCGGCAGTTAGGCTATACCCGCGTTACCCACACCCGCGAGATGCACCCCAATTTACAGGCGGCGCTCAATGCCGGCCACACTCACGCCGACGCACGGCCAGAGGATCAATCATGACCGATTCAAACACCCCATCAGAGCTAGCTGTAGAACTACCCGTTAAGCGCAGTCAGCGGCTCAAACAGGGCGAAAAGCTGCGCGATGCCGACAAGTTAGAGAAAATTCCCGTTAAGGTGATTGCCACAGATGGCCCCCAGCGCAAGCCCGACTGGATTCGTGTGCGCCTGGAGGTTAACCCCGAGGTGGATCGCATTAAAAAGATCCTGCGCAAAAACAAGCTGGCCTCTGTGTGCGAAGAAGCCAACTGCCCCAACCTGGGCGAGTGCTTCAGCGGCGGTACGGCAACCTTCATGATCATGGGTGAAATATGCACCCGTCGCTGCCCCTTCTGCGATGTGGGCCACGGCAAGCCCAACCCGCTGGATGCCGATGAGCCCTTAAAGCTTGCCGAGGCCATTGCCGAAATGCGCCTTAAATATGTGGTGATCACCTCGGTAGACCGCGACGACCTGCGCGATGGCGGCGCCCAGCACTTTGCCGATTGCATCCGCGAGGCGCGGGCGCTGTCGCAAAACCTACAGGTGGAAGTACTGGTGCCGGATTTCCGCGGGCGTATGGATATCGCCCTGGATATTCTGGAAGCCGAAGCGCCCGATGTGTTTAACCACAACCTCGAAACCGTGCCGCGCCTGTACCGCCAGGCACGCCCGGGCGCCAACTACGCCTGGTCGCTGAAGCTCTTGAAGCAATACAAGGCGCGCAGGCCCGATGTGCTCACCAAATCCGGCCTGATGGTGGGGCTGGGTGAGTCCAAAGAAGAGATATTTAAGGTGATGCAGAACCTGCGTGAGCACGATGTGGATATGCTCACTATCGGCCAGTACCTGCAGCCCTCCAAAGACCACCTGCCGGTAGACCGCTACGTACACCCGGACGAGTTTGCCGAATACACCCGCGTGGCCCACGAAATGGGCTTTAAACACGCAGCCTGCGGCCCGCTGGTGCGCTCGTCTTACCATGCCGACAAGCAGGCCCACGGTGAAGCGCTGCCAAGTGTAGGCTGAGGATGCTATGGCCTGCCGGCGTTGAGTGTATGCCGTTGCGCGCAGCACCCCAATGGCTGCCTGAACTGGCCCGGCTGCGCGCCCACGAGCGCGCCCGCGAAGGCTTAAGCGCCAATCTGGCGGCCGGGCAGGCTGCGCTTGAAGCAGAGCTTGAGGTCGAGCTTAAAGTCGAGCTTGAAGTCGAGCTTGAAGGCACTGCATCCACACCATTCACCCTGGTGGCCCACAGGGCCCAAAGCCTTGTGGGGGCTGCCACCTTAAGGCGTCAGCAGGGCTTGCTGGCCTGCGCCAAAAGCCTTTGGCTGTCCGAGCTTTGGGTGCACCCCCGCACGCGCGGCCAGGGATTGGGTGCCGCGCTCATTGCCAGCCTGCTCAAGCAAGCTGCGCAGTCAGGCGCGCCCGAAGTCTTGCTCTACACCCGCAGCCACCGTGACTACTACCGCCGCTTGGGCTGGCAACTGGTGCGCGAGGCAATGCTTGCGGGGCAGCCGGTTGCGTTGCTGTCATACCCCTTGGCCCGCCTGCGTACAGCGCCCTCATAACCATTCATCGGCTATTTTGCATTTTGAGCTAAGGTATTGATTGGGAACCGCTTTCTATTGGCCCCCAAGTGCTATGCTCTAGACTTCCGGCGCACAATAAATCGCCTTACCTATAAGCTGGACGAGAGGGAAGACAGCGCTCAATGAGCTTGCGCAACGAATTAAAAGACCAGGAAAACCGCTACCTGCAGCAGCACGCCCAAGACCCGGTGGCTTGGCAAGTCTGGTCGCCAGAAACCCTCGAGGCCGCCCGTCGTCTCGATAAACCCATATTGCTTTCAATAGGCTATTCGGCCTGCCATTGGTGCCAGGTCATGCAGCGGGAATCCTTTTCCGATGCCCAGATTGCCGCCCAAATGAACGAGCACTTTGTCAGCATAAAAGTTGATAAAGAAGAGCGCCCAGATTTAGACGATATCTTTCAAACCGCGCACCAGCTGCTCAACGGCCAGCCTGGCGGCTGGCCGCTCACGGTATTTTTGTGCCCCAAAACATTTTTACCTTTTGTGGTGGGCACCTATTTCCCGCGCGAGCCTGCGCACGGGCGCATTCCCATTCAGGATTTGTTGTACCGGGTGAATCACTTTTACCGCGAGCAACATAAAGATTTCCAGAACTTGCGCGACCAAATGGGTAAAAGCTTCAAGGCCTTAAACGATTTGCCCAAATCCGATGCGCCGGAAATTGCCGATTTGTACCTGCTGCACGAGGCCACGCGCAGGCTGCTGGAACAGGCAGACACCAAACACGGCGGCTTTAACGGCGCGCCAAAATTTATTTTGCCCTTCAGTTTGTTCCGGTTACTTGAAACCGTGTCCGAGGCCTCGGAGTTGGCTCTGCCCGCCGAGGCGCACTTGCGCCTGAGTTTAAACCACATTGGCGCCTCGGCTATTCACGATGCCATAGATGGCGGCTTTTTCCGCTACACCACCGATGCCGAGTGGGAGCAACCGCATTTCGAAAAAATGCTGTTTGATAACGCCATTGTATTGGGCCTGTTCGCTGCTGCGGGCGCGCGCCTTAAGGCACCGCTGTACGGTTATGTGGCACGCCAAACGTTGATGTGGATGCGCCGCGTGCTGGCTTTGCCAGAGGGATACAGCGCAAGCCTTGATAGCAGCACCGGCGATGGTGACGGCACCGCCTACAGCTACACCCGCGCGGAAATCAAAACGGCGGTAACCGACGCCGAATACACCTTCTTAAATGAGCTCTACGGTTTAGAGCGCAAGCTCAACGAGGACTTTTTGCTGCATTGCATTCGCCCGCCTGAAGACGCCGCCGAGCGCGCCGGCATCGACATGGCCCAAGCAACGCAATTGTTTGAAAGTGCCCGCGACAAACTGCGTGTGCTGCGCTACCAAAAGCCCTTGGCGGCGCGCGATGAAAAGGTCATTTGCAGTTGGAATGCCTTGTTGTGTAAATCCATGGCGCAGGTGGCTCGCCATCTGGGTGATGGGCAAGCCATCGCGCAGGCGCAGGAATTGATGGATGCGCTGGTAAAACGCCACTGGTACAACAAGCGCCTGTTCAGCATTGTGAAGCGCAGTGGCGAGCGGCTGCCGGCATTTTTGGATGATTACGCGTTCATGTTGCTGGCCCTGTTAGACATGCTGCAAGTGCAGTGGCGCGATAGCGACTACCACATGGCGCGCAACATGGCAGAGGGGCTGCTAAACCATTTTTACGATGATGTGTTGGGCGGCTTCTTTTTTGTGGCGCACGATCACGAACCCTTACCCTTTAAACCCAAACCCTTTGCCGACACCATGACACCGGCAGGCAATGGCGCAGCCGCGCTTGCACTCATCCGCTTTGGCCATCTCACCGCCGAGCCGCGCTATGTGGATGCCGCCAATGCCACTGTGAGCCACGCCATGCCCTTGCTGCGCCGCCAGCCGGAAACCCACTACACCTTATTGCAGGCCATGCGTGAAGGCTTGCTGCCAAAGCCTGTGATTCTTTTGCTGGGCGATGAGGCAATGAGTGACTGGCAGGCAAAACTGCACGCCAAATATCAGGATCAGGTGTACGTTTACCGCGTACCCACAAGCTCGGAATTTCATCCGCCAGAGGTGATGGTGATGGATGAAAACACCGGGGTGATTTGCCAGGCAGACCTGTGCCAGGATGGCCACGAAAGCCTTGAAAGTTTAATGCACGCCCTTGATGACGCATTGATGCCAACACCCATAGAGGAGGTGTGATATGGCCATACCCACTAACCGCCTGTTAATGGAATTTGAGCGCTTGCTGCGCGAGGCAAACCGCGCGGCTATTAATCCGATTCTGGATGAGCTTACCCTTGAGCAGTTAAAGCCCATGGCAGAATTGGTGGCCCGTGCGCGCGCCACTTACCTCAAGCATTTGCACGATTTGGCATCGCAGTATGCCGGCACCGATAACCTGCCCACCGATGATGAAATGCAGGCGCTCGCCCAATTGCGGAGTCGCTTTCTGGATTTGGTGGAGGGCTCAAAGTCCTTTGAAACCGCCATTCAACGCGGGTATCTGGATGTTAAGGACCGCTAGGCACCCAGGTTTTTAATTGCTCGGGTACATCGGTAAACACCCCGTCTACGCCTAAGTCGTAGAGCCATTGCCAATCTTCCGGGTGATTAACCGTATACACCAGGGTTTTCATGCCTGCCCTGTGTGCTTCGCGCACCAGTTCCCGGTTAATGAAGTTAATTGATGGGTTAAAACTGTAGGCCTGCAATTGCGTGCACAGCTCGGCCGCGCGCAGTGGAATACCCTCTACCAAAAGTGCTCGGCGAATGTCGGGCAGCCGCTGCATGCAATAAAGCAGCTGCACCTGATCAAAACTTGAGATCAGAAAATCTTCTGCCCGCGCCTCACAGCCCAGCTGCCGGGCAATCCACTCGCACAGCAAAGGCGCGGTATCCGGGCCTTTGATTTCAATGTTCAGCAAGCAGCGGCCACGGGTGAGGTTGTACACCTCGTGCAGTTGGGGCAGGGGCTCGCCATTGGGCAACCTGAGTGCTGCCAGCTGCTCGGCTTGGAGTGTTTGCAGCAGCCCCTGGCCCGGCAGGGCCCGCCCAAGGCGCCTGTCGTGGGTTACCCAGAGCTTGCCCGCCAGTGCCCAGAGATCTATCTCTACGGCGTCTACCCCCAGTGCAACCGCTGCCTCAATGGCTTGCAGGCTGTTCTCCGGCCCCAGCGAGTTGCCGCCGCGGTGTGCAATATTCAGTAACCGATGAGTCATGCGCCCTCCCATGCAGTGCTTGCCAGTATGGCATTAGCCCCGGGGCTTGCACAGATGCGAAATTGTTTAAAATATGGCCAGTTTGGGGCTGCAATCGGCAGGTCAAGCCAGTAGAATGTGCGCCCTTTCTGCTCCTACCCCCTGAGGTTTTTCATGACGTCCAAGCAACCCACTGTCGGCTTTGTATCACTCGGCTGCCCCAAGGCGCTGGTGGATTCCGAGCGCATCATTACCAAGCTCAAGCTCGACGGCTATGCAGTGGCGCCAGAGTACGATAACGCCGATGTGGTGGTGGTGAATACCTGTGGCTTCATTGATTCCGCCAAGCAGGAATCCATGGATGCCATTCGCGAGGCCATGGCAGAAAACGGCAAGGTTATTGTGACCGGCTGCATGGGCAAGGGCGTAGATGCCGAGGCCATCAAGGCGGCCAACCCCGGAGTATTGAGCGTGAGCGGCCCGGCAGATTACGACACAGTGATGAACGCTGTGCATGAATATGTGCCCAACGAGGCCATGAATCCACACCGGCACGATATTGTGCCGCCTGCGGGCATAAAATTAACACCCGGCCATTACGCCTATTTAAAAATTTCAGAAGGCTGTAATCACCGTTGCAGTTTTTGCATCATTCCCGCCATGCGCGGCGATTTGGCCAGCCGCCCGATTGCCGATGTAGTGCAAGAGGCGCACGACCTGGTAAGCCAGGGCACCAAAGAGTTGCTGGTAATTTCACAAGACACCAGCGCCTACGGGGTAGATGTAAAATTCAAACTGGATTTGGCCAGCGGCTCTGAAACCCGCATGCAGGATTTGGCGGTGGCACTGGGTGAGATGGGCGTGTGGGTGCGCCTGCACTATGTGTACCCATACCCTCACGTTGATAAATTGATTCCGCTTATGGCCGAAGGCAAAATTCTGCCGTACCTGGATATTCCGTTCCAGCATGCAAGCCCGCGCATTTTGAAATTAATGAAGCGCCCGGCGCATTCGGAAAAGGTGCTGAACCGCATCAAGCAGTGGCGTGAAATCTGCCCGGATCTCACTATCCGCTCTACATTTATTGTGGGCTTCCCCGGGGAAACCGAGGCAGACTTCCAGGAGTTGCTGGAGTTCCTGGAAGAGGCGCAACTCGATCGCGTTGGATGTTTTAAATACTCCCCCGTTGATGGCGCAACGGCCAATGATCTGCCAGACCATGTGCCCGAAGACGTACAGCAAGAGCGCTGGGAGCGCTTTATGGAAACCCAGCAAAAAATCAGCACTGCCCGCTTGGCGAAAAAAGTAGGCCGCACTTTGCCCGTGCTTATTGATGAGGTAGATGAAGAAGGCGCCATTGGCCGCACACAAGGCGACGCCCCGGAAATTGACGGCGTGGTTTACCTTAATGATGAGTTCGATGTGGCGCCTGGCGATATTGTGAATGTTGCCATTGAACACTCGGATGAATACGACCTGTGGGGCAGTGTTGTTCGCTAGGGCCATTGCCGGTTAAACACGCTTTTTGCCCTTTGGTACAGCGAACAGTGTTATTAACGAAAAGTTATATATCGGTTATAGATCGAACGTTACATAGCAAAAGTTAAATTCACAGCCAAGCACTCAAGCACTATTGCTTGGCTCCGTTACAAATCAAATACTTTTGTTTCAGAGGCAATGTAAAAAGCCTTTGGTGTACTGCAAGCCAGATATAAAAAGCCGGCTAATCGCCAATGTTGTCCCATAGTTTAAGTCTCCATGGAAGGCGTCCATGCGGGTGACGGTCACAAACTCCGCCCCATATTCCATGCCTGTAGATTTGTTGGACAGCAGTGGGGTAATCGCCGGCTTTACCGCTAAACGTAAAAATCTTTAAGCGGTGGGAAGCCATTAAACTCAACGGCTGAATAGCTTGTGGTATAGGCACCGGTTGAAAGCCAGTACATGCGATCCCCAATGGCCAGGTTGAGGGGCAGGCCGTAGAGGTAGTTTTCGTACATGATGTCGGCGCTGTCGCAGGTTGGGCCTGCAATAACCGCTTCTTCCAGCTCGCCCGTCTTTTCTACATAAATCGGGTACTTGATGGATTCATCCATCGTTTCGATCAGGCCAGAGAATTTACCCACATCGGTAAAAATCCAACGGTTTAACGCAGTGTGCGATTTTTTGGAAATCAGCACCACTTCACTGACCAAAATGCCCGCATTGGCTACCAGCGAGCGGCCGGGCTCTAGAATAATTTCAGGCATGTCATCGCCAAAATCTTCTTCCAAAAAGCGCGTAATTTCTTCAGCGTAGGTTGTCAGGCTGTTGGCCTTGGTTACATAGTTTGCCGGAAAGCCGCCGCCCATGTTGATCATCTTCAATTCAATGCCATCTTCTTCTTTCAGGCGTTCGAAAATAACCTTGGCCTTGCCAATGGCTGCATCCCACACGCCGATGTCGCGCTGCTGAGAGCCCACATGGAATGAAATGCCGTAGGGCGTGAGGCCCAGATCGCGAGCCATTACCAGCAAATCCATTGCCATGTCGGTTTGGCAGCCGAATTTGCGTGAAAGCGGCCAGTCTGCGGTTTGTGAGCCTTCCGTTAAAATGCGAACGTACACTTTGGAGCCGGGTGCTGCTTTGGCGATGTTGCGCAGGTCTGCCTCTGAATCTGTGGCAAACAGGCGAATGCCTTTATCGTAAAAGTAGCGGATGTCTTTGCTCTTTTTAATGGTGTTGCCAAAGCTGATGCGCTCGGGGCCTACGCCGTGCTTCATGACTTTGTCTAATTCATAAATAGAGGCAATGTCGAAGTTTGAGCCTTTGTTGTTTAGCAGGGCAATTAATTCATCGGCGGGGTTGGCTTTTACGGCGTAGTAAATTTTGGCAACGGGAAAGCCTGCAACCAAATCGTCGTAGTGCGTTTCAACGGTGGCTTTATCGATCACAACAAACGGGGTTTCCTGTGTGTCGGCCAGGGTTTTTATGCGTTGGAAGGCTTCGGGTGAAAAGTAATCGTTGACGTCGATTCGCTGTTGCATGCTGGTAGTCGCTCCAATTTTGGTGAACTTTGAGACACTGTGTAATGGTTGCGGCAAGCCGAAACCAGTAAACGCCCGAGAATGGTGCAGGGGGCCTGCTAACTCTCTATCCGTATCCTCACTTGGGCTGCTGAAAAATCAGCGTATCAGCTGTGGGTGGAGCGTGCCAGCATGGACGTTTGAGGTGGCGAAAGTTAAGACCAATTTTTTACCCGGTCAAGAAAAAACATGCAAGTGGAACCAAATAAAATAATCCTTCGGTTTTGCGCGCTGCCCCGCAGCGCTACAATAGGTATTGCGGCCTGTGTACCGGGCTTTAAACAATAATAGGAGGTGGCATGGATTGGCAGCTAATACTGGGTATAGCGCCATTTGATTGGGCAGCCGTAGGTACGGCATTGGCCAGTGGTGGGGTGATTGGCTTGGAGCGCCAGCTGAGGGGCAAGCCTGTGGGTATTCGCACCTCTATTTTAATAGTGTTGGGCACCTATATTTTTATCACCGCGTCTATGAGTGTGTCGTCGCATATGACGGATCCGTCGCGGATTATTGGCCAGGTGATTACCGGTGTGGGCTTTTTGGGGGCGGGTGTGATGCTTGCGCGCAAGGGTGTGGTGTTGGGGGTTACATCGGCCGCAGCCATTTGGGTGCTTTCTGCCATTGGCGTGTGCATTGCCATTGGTAAATTATTTGTGGCGTTCAAGTTCAGTGTGCTGGTGGTGTTTATTCTTTCCGGTGTGGACTTCCTGGAAAGCTATTCGCAGGCGTTTTCACGGGGCGTATACCAGCATGTGCGCAATTTAATTGGCAAAGAACGCAAGTACGACGACGATTAGCGCGTGATTCAAGGTGGCGCTTGCAGGTGCGGCTAGAGGTACTTCGGCTTAAGCCGGTGCGTGGGTGCCAATGGGCGCGCGGGTGGCGGCAAGCGTTGGCCCGATGGCGCTGAACTTGTGGCCCACCCATTGGAAACCTTCGGGTTTGACCGGGTAGGGTGTGGCAAGGCTCAAGTGCAGCGGTGGTTGCTCTTGCAGCCGGGTGTGGTACAGCCACAAACCTTCATTGCATTCGCTGGTGGCTGCAAAGCGCTGCTGGCGCAGCAGTTTGGTGCCCAATGGCAGGTGGCTGGCTTTCACCACTGCCTCGCATTGGGTCCAGCGTTCAAAAAAAGCCGGCTGTAATTGATCTTGATGGCGGTTGAGCCAGTCTGCCCCGAAGCTGTGCTCGGCCAAGCGCGCAAGGTTTGGCCTGTCTCTTTCGGTTTCGATATCAATGCCTACTTTTAAGGTGGGCGTGTGTTCGTTTTGCAGCACCAAAAGCGCCAGCCAGCCTTTGCAGTGCGACAGGCTGGTAATCAAGCCCGGCACGTCTGCAAAAATGGGCGGAGATTTTTCCGGTTGACGAATTTCAAAGCTGACCGGCGCCCGGCCGGTTAAATAACCTACCGCTAAGCGTATCAGCCAGTGGCCGCGCAAAAATTCAGTGCGCCTGGCCTCTGAACCCATGGCAACATAGCGGGCTATTTCATCTTCACCGAGCCAGGTGTTGGGTGCCGGCCAATTGTCGAGCGTTGCCTGTTGGGCAATGAAGAATTGAATGTCCGCTGGCAATGGGGGCTCCCTGTGGTATAACGCTGTGGGCGGCGGTGTGTGGTTGGCGCGTAAATTTGTAACGCGGCGCTGCCTGTCATTTGGCAAATTATAGCGTCTTTTTCCCCGGGGTTTGCTAGGTCAATGCGTACGGGCGAGCGCTGGTTAACATGCATACAAGGAGATTTTTATGAAGCGATTGATGTGGGTGGTTTTGGGCTGTATGGCGTCGCAGTGGGCGTGGGCCGATTGGGCGCTGGATGCCAAGGCGTCATCTGTGCAATTTGTGTCTGTCAAAAATGCAGCCGTGACTGAAGTTCACCACTTCACCCAGCTCACAGGCGCGATGAATGACGCCGGTGAGGCAACGCTGAATATTGATCTCGCCTCAGTGGAAACAGGCATTGCCATTCGCAATGAGCGCATGCAGAAAATGCTGTTTAACACTGCCAAGTTTGCCTCGGCCCAAGTGGCGGCAAAGGTGGATTTAAAAGCTTTGGCGCTAAAGCCCGGTGAATTTCTGGATATCGACCAGCCGCTCACCCTCACGCTGCACGGCACCAGTAAAACCCTGAGTGCGCGCTGCCGGGTAACGGCTTTGGCAGGTGGCGGCTACAGCGTAGTGAGCCTGGCGCCGGTGCTGGTACAGGCTGCGGATTTTGGCCTGGCGGCCGGTGTGCAGGCGCTGCAGGCTGTGGCCAAGCTGAGCTCCATTGCCACCCAGGTGCCTGTACAAGTGGCGTTGGTGTACCGCCCGAACGCCTGATTTATAGCCTTTGCCAAGCTGTGTGCCAAAGTCTGCTAAATTGCAGGCTTTGGCACTTTTCCTGCCCACTTATACCCCCTCGATCCAGCTGTTTTTCTCCCCGAAATGCCCTGTGTCGCCGCTTTTAATTCTCCCGCCCTAAAATAATCTGCCTGACTTGACGTTCACGGGTTCACATCGCTTTCCGCACGGCCGTTCAACTTGTAAAATGGCGGGTTTTGTATCGCCCTAAATGTGAGGGTGTTTTCGGGGAATTGCGTGGCGGAATCAGCGGCAGAGCAGGCACAGGGTATTGCGGTGGCGGTAAGCCAGTGGAATGCGTGGCTGCCTGGCATTCAAGGCGTAGAGGCCTGTCGCCAGTGGGCTGCCGGGCAACTGGCCCCGAATAATGCCGAACAACCCGATGTGACTGCGGTGCCCGCCATGATGCGCCGGCGCTTGAATGGGGTGGGTCGCCAAGTGGCCGCCGTCAGCTGGGATATGATTGCCGAGGGGTCTACAGAGCCCATGGTGTTTGCCTCCCGCCACGGTGATCAGGGCCGCACCCTGCAGCTTATGGGAGAGCTTAATGCTGGTGAACCCTTGTCGCCTGCGGCTTTCAGCATGTCGGTACACAATGCCGTAGCCGGCGTGCTCTCCATCGCCAAGAAAGCCCGCGGGCCCATGACCGCCCTTGCCGCCCATGATCAGCTGGTTTCATCGGCGGTGCTTGAGGCCTGGGGCCAGTTGATGGCTGGCGCGGCCTCGGTTTTGGTGGTGATTTACGATCAGCCCCTGCCGGAGGCCTATGGCGCAAGCGAGCCCCTGCCTGCCTATGCACTGACGATGCGGCTTAGGCGGGCTGCCCATAATGAAGCTATGTGCTTGCAAGGGAATTGGGAGCAGGCGAGTTGCGCGCCCGGGTTAGACGATGGATTGGCGTGGCTGCGTTGGTTGGCGAGCGATCAGCCTGCGCTTACGCTCGAAGGTGAGTTGCAGAGATGGCACTGGAAAAAGTAGGCCAAAAAATCAACTGGTGCTGGCGGTTAGTGGCTACCGGGTTTAGTTTCACCCTGTTCGGCGTGGGCGGGCTCATTGTGCCCTTGTACGCCGTACCTTGGCTGCTGATGACCCGCGCAGGCGAGGTCCGCGAGCGCCGGGCGCGCTGGCTTGTGCACATTCACTTCCGCTTTTTTATCAACATGATGCGCGCATTGGGCATCATGACCTATTCACTGCAAGGCTTAGAGCGGCTGAAGGCGCCCGGGCAGTTGATTCTGGCTAATCACCCGTCGCTTGTGGACGTGGTGTTGTTGATTGGCCTGTTGCCACGGGCCGATTGTGTGGTGAAGGGGGGCTTGTTGCGCAACCCGTTTATGCGCACGGTCATTAAGCTTGCCGGCTACATTGCCAATGACAATCCCGAGCAAGTGCTGCAAGATGCTCGGGCGTCGCTCGCGCGGGGTAATAGCCTGATTATTTTCCCCGAGGGTACGCGCACAGTGCCAGGCCAGCGGCTGAAACTGCAGCGCGGCGCCGCCAACGTGGCCTTGCGGTTGAATTTACCCATTCGCCCGGTGGTGATAGTGGTAACGCCGCCCACGCTAACCAAGTATGTGCCCTGGTATAAGATCCCGCCCACTGGGCCGTTTCACATGGCGCTGGCGGTAAAGCCTCAGCTTGCGCCGGGCGAATTAGAAATGCAGGCAGACATACCCGCCAGTTTGGCTGCCAGGCAATTAACCAAGCGATTAGAACAATATTTTACCGAGGAATTGACCCACTATGCGGGCGCTAGAGCAAGAACTTAAGCAGCTGATTATCGACACCCTGGATCTGGAAGATATTACAGCCGATGACATAGTGTCAGACGAGCCGTTATTTCTGGAGGGCCTGGGGCTGGATTCCATCGACGCCCTGGAGCTGGGTTTGGCGTTGCAAAAAACCTACGGTGTAAAGCTCGATTCAGATTCAGAAGAAACCCGCCAGCATTTTGCCTCGGTCACGGCGTTGGCCAAATTCGTAGAATCTGCGAGGGCCAATTAATGGAAACCCGTGAAGAAATTTTTGCAACCATCCAAAATATTATGGTTGATATGTTTGAACTTGATGCCGCCGAGGTTACCCTGGAGGCACACCTCTACGATGATCTGGATATTGATTCCATCGATGCCGTAGACATGGTGGTTGAGCTTAAAAACCTCACCGGTAAAAAAATCAAACCCGACGATTTTAAAGCCGTGCGCACTGTGTCAGATGTTGTGGATGTTGTTGAAACTCTTGTGAAGTAAATCCATGAGCAGCCTCGGAAAAGGGATCTTTGCGGGCTTGAGCTTGCTATACCCTTTTGCCATCTATTTTGGTGCGCAAACCTTCTCTCCCCGTTACCTGGTATTGGTGCTGTTATGCCTGGCGTTACTGCGCTGGTTTGGCAGTACGCCCTTTCCCGGCTGGTTGCAGGCCGTGTGGCTGGGCCTGGTGGCGTTGCTGGCGGCATTCTCACTCTGGGCCGATAGCCTTCTTGGGTTGCTGGTATACCCGGTGGCCATCAACCTGAGTTTGTTGCTGTTATTTGGCGCAAGCCTGTTGCAGGAGCAAACATTGGTGGAGCGCCTAGCGCGCCTGCAAGACCCAAATTTGCCCGTGGCCGCCATTGCCTATACCCGCAAGGTAACCTGGGTGTGGTGCGGATTTTTTCTGTTCAATGGTTCCATGGCGGCACTTACCGTGTGGTGGGGCGATCAAGAGCTGTGGCTTTTGTACAACGGCTTTGTTGCCTATGTACTCATGGGGCTGTTGGCTCTGGTGGAATACCTGGTGCGTTTGCGCCACCAGCGTCGTCACGCGCGCGGTGTGACCGATGTGGCCACACAGCCTGCACCCACCGGTGACACCGGGAGGCCCAAACCGTGAAGCTCTATCAAACCCTGGCTGCGCTGCAGGCGGCACCTAATGCCACGGTGGCGCACGGTGGCAGTGGTGTGCTTCGCGCAGAGGATTGGCTTGCGCAAGTGGCACGCTGGCGCGCTGCGATAAGCGCGCGCCCGGCAAGTATAAAGGTGGCTGTATTTCTGGCCGATAGCGCCGAGTTCGCCGCGGCAGTGTTTGCGCTTTGGTCGTGCGGGCGCGAAGTGTGGCTGGCCCCCAATAACCTGCCCGCCACCACTGGCCAGTTGCAGGATCGCGTGGATGATTTTGTTGGTGAATTTCCAGCACTCACGCCAGATGTGGCGCCCTTCGCACCGGCGGCTGATGCATTGCCATTGCCTGCAGGCTGGTGCCTGCCCGCTGCGGCGCGTTTGGTGCTGTTTACCTCAGGCAGTAGCGGTGAGCCCAAGCAGGTAGCCAAGCAGCTGTGCCAGCTGGCTTTTGAAGTCGAGCAATTAGAGCGCCAGTTCGGTGGGGCGCTTGGGTGTGCGCCGGTGCTGGCCACGGTAAGCCATCAACACATATACGGTTTGTTGTTTCGGGTGCTGTGGCCGCTGGCGGCTGGGCGCCCCTTCGCCCGCCAAACTCTGGAGTTTCTGGAAGACCTGCTGCACGTGGATTTGCAGGCCTTTGTACTGGTATCCAGCCCCACACATCTCGCCCGTTTGCCGCAGCCACTGGCTATTCCCGCTGGCCGCACCAAAATTGTATTCAGCTCGGGCGCGCCCTTAAGCGCCCGCGCCAGTTACGCGGCCAACAGTTGTTTTGGCAGCGATATCCTGGAGGTGCTGGGGAGCACCGAAACCGGCGGCATTGGTTGGCGTATCCAGCATGCGCAAGGAGCCTGTTGGCAGCCCTTCGAGGTTGTACAGGTTAAACCTGATGCGGAGTCTGTAATGTTGATTCGCTCGCCGTTTCTGGCCGCAGATGACTGGTATCGCAGCGCCGATGTAATCCGCCTGCAGGGCACAGGGTTTGAATTGCTGGGGCGTGCCGATCGCATTGTAAAAATTGAAGGCAAGCGCGTGGCACTAGAACAGCTTGAGCGCACCCTGCTGGCCTCGCCTTGGGTGCAGGATGTGCGCGTGCAGCCGGTTTCTCGCAGCTCACAGGTGGCCGAGCGCGATGAACTGGTGGTGTTACTGGTGCTGTCGCCAACTGGCGCCAGAGAGCTTGCCACCGAAGGCCGCAAGCAGCTAGTAGCGGCGCTTTCGCAATTGCTCGCCCAGGTGTTAGAGCGGCCATTGCGCCCCCGGCGCTGGCGCTTTTTAGGGCAGCTGCCGCGCAATAGTCAGGGTAAAATGCGCCTCGCCGATCTGGATGCCCTGATCGCCGGGCAACCCCAGGCGGAATAACAAAAACCACGCATTAGAAAAAGCGCCCAGGCGCCGGAAATCACCATGCAGTCACGCAAGCCCAACATTATCAGCGCCCAGGCCCTTGCGCCCAACGAGTGGCAGCTGGTGCTCGATATTCAGCCCACCTTGTTCTGGTTTCAGGGCCACTTTCCCGAGGCGCCCATTTTGCCGGGCGTGGTGCAGCTTACCTGGGCACGCGAGCAGGCGCTCAGCCTGTGGCCAGAATCCCGTAACTGGTTGAGCCGGCTTGCGGGCATGGAGGCGGTTAAATTCCAGCAGGTGATTCGCCCGGGTGATACCGTGCGGCTAACCCTTACCCTTGATGAGGCGCGCAAGCGGCTGGGCTTCAGCTACGTTTGCGCCCAAAATAACGCCAAAAAATTTGCCTCCGGGCGCATGGTGCCAGCGCAGTGAAGCCCTGTATTGTTATTCCGGTTTTCAATCACGAAACCTTGCTGCCCGCCACGCTCGCCAAGGTGCTCACCTATGAGCTGCCGGTTATTCTGGTGAACGATGGCAGCGGGCCTGCGTGCTCACAAGTGATGCAGGCGCTGGCAGATGAACATGCACAGGTGCATTTGGTTTGCCTGGCACAAAACCGCGGCAAGGGTGGGGCGGTGAAAGCTGGCCTGCAAGCTGCCTTGGCGATGGGTTACAGCCACGGCTTGCAGGTGGATGCCGATGGCCAGCACAACCTGGAAGATATTCCGCGCTTTTTAGCGGCAGCTGCACGTACACCTGCTGCACTGATTTGTGGTGTGCCCGAATACGATACCAGTGTGCCCACCTTGCGCCACTATGCGCGCTACCTTACCCACGTGTGGGTGTGGATCAACACCCTCTCGCTTGGCATTAAAGATTCCATGTGCGGCTTTCGCGTCTACCCGCTGGCACCAGTGTGTGCACTGCTCGCCAATGCCTACACCGGCAATCGCATGGATTTTGATCCCGAGGTGCTGGTGCGCTGGTTTTGGGCCGGCGGCGATCTCGTTAATCTGCCTACAGCGGTACACTACCCTGAGCAGGGGGTGTCGCATTTTTTGCCGGGGCTGGATAACTGGCTGATCAGCTGCATGCACACGCGGCTGTTTTTTGGCATGCTGTGGCGCGCGCCACTGTGGTTACTGGGCTTAGCCCGCCGGGGGCGCTGCCTGTGAGTGCGAAGGCGCATTGGTCTGAAATGGCAGAGGCAGGGGCTGTTTGGGGCATTCGCCTGCTGCTTGCGTGCTTCCGGTTGTTTGGACGGCGGGTGTTCCGGGTATTTTTATGGCCGGTGATTGTGTACTTTTTTGTGCGCAGGCGGGCTGCGCGCCGGGCCTCGCTGGATTTCTTACAGCGCGCAGACACCTTTGCCGGGCGCACACCCAAAAGGGGCTTGCATGCCCTTTGGCAAAGTTTGCGGCACTTTCTCACCTTTGGTGATATGGCGCTCGATAAACTGGCCGTGTGGCAAAACGCTTTTGAAGGCGAGGTGGTGATGCACGGGCGCCAGCTGCTACTCGATAACATTGCCGCGCGCACCGGTGCCGTGTTGTTGGTGTCGCACCTGGGCAATACCGAAGTGTGCCAATCTCTGGCAGAGCAACTGGGTGTGGCGCGGGTAAATGTACTGGTGCACACCGAGCATGCGCAAAAATTTAACAGCCTGTTGAGCGCCAAAGAGCAGGCCGAGCGTGTAAATTTGGTGCCGGTTACCGCCGTCACTCCGGCCACGGCCATGGCCCTTGAAGAAAAACTTGCCGCGGGTGAATTTGTGGCCATTGCCGCAGATCGCACGCCAGTCAGGGGCTCTGATACCGCGCGCAAACGCGAAATGCCCGCGCAATTTTTGGGCGCCGAGGCGGAGTTCCCCCAGGGCGCGTTTGTATTGGCGGCACTGCTTCGGCGGCCGGTGTTTTTTTTGTGTGCGGTAAAAACCGGCCAGCGCTACGACATTTATGTAGAGCCGTTGGCCGAGCGCTTTAAAATGAAGCGCAGCGATCGCTTGGGCTCACTGGCCGGTTACGTGCAAACCTATGCCGATAAGCTTGCCCATTACGCCGTGCGCTACCCTCTGCAGTGGGGCAATTTTTACGATTTTTGGCGCCGCGATTAACGGCCCGCTTTACTTGGCGTGGTAAACGCCAAGTGCAATTAACTGGAAACTTTCATGATCACGTTCGACCACAACGCCAAAACCATTGAAGACATCGTAGCCGTTGCCCAAGGTGAGGCAGTGGCGCTTTCAGAGGCGCCGGAATTTTTACAAAAAATAAAAGCCGGCAGCGATTTTCTGGATCGCCTGCTCGCAGAAGAAGGCAATATTTACGGCGTGACTACAGGCTACGGCGACTCTTGCACGGTGACCATTCCCACGGAGCTTGTGAAAGATTTACCGCAACACCTCTACACCTTTCATGGCTGTGGTTTAGGTGAATTATTGCCGGTGCCCGCAGCGCGCGCGGTACTGGCGGTGCGCCTGCAGTCTTTGTGTCAGGGGGTGTCGGGCGTGAGTGTGCAATTGCTTGAGCAGCTCACCCGGCTCATCACCCACGACATAGTGCCGCTCATACCGCAAGAGGGCTCTGTGGGTGCCAGTGGTGATTTAACGCCGCTTTCTTATGTGGCTGCCGTATTGTGTGGCGAGCGTGAAGTTTTCCACCGTGGCCAGCGGCGCCCAACGGCTGAGGTGTTTGATGAGCTTAACATCACGCCCCTAACACTGCGCCCGAAAGAGGGCCTGGCCATCATGAATGGCACCGCGGTGATGACCGCCATCGCCTCGCTTGCCTACAAGCGCGCCGAGTATCTGGCACAATTGGCCACCCGCATTACCGCGCTGGCCACACTGGCCAGCAAAGGCAACGCGCACCACTTCGACGAAATTTTATTCAGCGTAAAACCGCACCCGGGTCAGCAGCAAATTGCCAGCTGGCTGCGTGAGGATTTACATGCAGGCGAGCCGCCGCGCAACCCGCAACGTCTGCAAGATCGCTACTCCCTGCGCTGTGCCCCCCACGTAATCGGCGTGCTACAAGATGCGCTGCCGTTTATGCGCCAGCTCATTGAAAACGAAATTAACTCCGCCAACGATAACCCCATTATCGACGGCCCCGGCGAGCACGTACTGCACGGCGGCCACTTCTATGGCGGTCACATCGCCTTCGCCATGGACAGCCTTAAAAACGCCGTAGCCAATGTGGCAGATTTGCTCGACCGGCAGATGGCCATGGTGGTAGATCCAAAATTTAACCACGGTTTGCCCGCAAATCTATCGGGCGCCAAAGGCGAGCGCCGGGCCATTAACCACGGTTTGAAAGCCGTGCAAATTGGTGCCAGCGCCTGGACTGCCGAAGCGCTCAAGCTCACCATGCCCGCCAGTGTGTTTTCACGCTCAACCGAATGCCACAATCAAGACAAAGTCAGTATGGGCACCATTGCCGCGCGCGATTGCCTGCGGGTGATTACCCTAACAGAACAAGTGGCAGCCGGTGCACTGCTGGCCATGTGCCAAGGCTTGGAGTTGCGTTTTGCCCAGGGCGATATTGCACCCGAAGGCGTGTCTGGCTCGCTGCATCAATTGGTGGCCGATGTGCGCGAGTACAGCGCTTTTATTGAAGAAGACCGCGCACTGGAGTATGAATTGCGCGCGCTTTGCCATGCCATCGAAACGCGGAAGTTTACCTGCTATGGCCAAGCGTAAAGCGCCCGCACTCGTGACTGCCAGCGCCGAAGTGAAGGTGCCTTTTCACGATGTGGATATCATGGATGTGGCCTGGCATGGCCACTATGTAAAGTATTTTGAAATTGCGCGCTGTGCGCTGTTGGATAAGCTTGCCTACAACTACCGCGAAATGCGCGACAGCGGCTATGCCTGGCCTGTGATCGATCTGGCTGTGCGCTACCCGGCGCCGGCGAAATTTGCCGAGTGCCTTACGGTGAGCGCCGCGTTGGTGGAGTGGGAAAACCGTTTGCGCATTGAATATGCGGTGCATAACGCGCAAGGCTTGCGCACAACCTATGGCCACACAGTGCAGGTGGCCGTGGCCATTGCCACCGGTGAAATGCAATTTGTCTCACCGCCTGTGCTGGCCGAAAAACTGGCGCCCTGGTTGCCGCCTGCAACATCGCAAGGGCAGCCGCAATGACTCCACGCGCGCAATTGACGGGCCTGTTAACGCGGGTTTGCGTTGTGCTGTGCTGCCTGCTTTGCAGCCCGCTCGCGCAAGCCGATGCCTGGGCGCGCGTGGCGGGCCACCTGGCGCAGCCGTTGACCGAGGGCGAATTTACACAGGTTAAGCACATTGCCGGCTTGCCACTGCCATTACATTCCGAAGGCCGTTTTGCCATTGTGCAATCAGTGCTGCGCTGGCAAACCCGCACGCCTTTTGCAAGTGAGCTGCGCATTACACCCACCGAAGTGTCCCATTGGGAAGAGGGTATACAAGTGTGGCAGGCAGACGCCCAGGCCCAGCCCATGGTGGCAACCTTGGCTCAGGTTATGTTGAGCCTGGTGGCAGGTGATGTTGATGCCATGGCGCATTTGTTTCGCGTAAAAAATGTTTCAGAGCCCGCGCCCGGTTGCTGGCAACTGGCGTTGCAGCCGGTTGATGCGCTACTGGCCGCCCACATCACTCAGGTTCACGTTAACGGGTGTGCAACGGTCACGGGCCTCGCGTTTACTGAGGCTTCGGGTGATCGTACCGAGATAAGCTTGAGCCCTGCACAGTGAAACCAAAGGCGCGATTAATTATGGCTGCAAGCTGGGCGCTGCTGTTGGTCGCAGCCGCAGTGTTGCTGTGCGTGCGCCTTGCAGATTATCGCTTCGATGCATCGCTGTTAAGCTTGCTGCCCGTTGAACAGCAGCAGGATATCGCCCATCAGCGTGCAGCACAGGCCAACGCCCATTTAACACAGCTGGTAGATCGCGAGTTGCTGGTGTTGGTGGGTGCAGAAACCGAAGCCCAAAGCGCCCATTGGGCGGGGCAGGTGCAAGCAAGGCTTGCCTCGAACGAACGCCAGGTGCAAGCCTTTGAACAAGGCCAGGCCAAGGCATTGGCAGAGGCTTACTTTCCCTACCGCTATTTTTTATTGGCCCCTGAAGATCGCGCGCGACTTGCAAGTTCTCCCGAGCAGCTTGTGCAAGCTGCCCGCCGTCAGCTCTATTCACCCATGGGGGCGGGCTTTCAGGCGGTAGACGATCCGTTTTGGTTGTTCCAGCGCTATTTGCAATCACTGGCCGCCCAGTCGCCGGTGCAGTGGGTAGGCGGTTGGCCTACTTTATATGGCGATACACGGGTATACCGGCTGCTGCGTTTTCGCATTGTTGGCAGTGCCTTTGATGCGCGCGCACAGGGTGATTTGGCCGATCAACTGGATGCGTTGCACGCAGAATTGCCCGCGGGTGTGCACTTGCTAAGCTCGGGCCTGGTGGTGCATGCGGCATACGGCGCGCGCATGGCCAAGCAAGAAATTTCAACCGTGGGTGTCGGGTCGCTCGTTGGTGTGTTATTGCTTTTGGGTGCGAGTTTGGGCGTGCGCTCGGTACTTGCGCTTTTGACCTGCGTGGGTGCCGGTGTGCTGGCCGCGATGGCCGCGAGTGTGTGGTGGTTTGAATCGCTGCATTTGATTACGCTGGCCTTTGGTGCATCGCTTATTGGTGTTGCCATTGATTACGGCATACACGCGCGCATGGCGCTCAACAATGGCGAGCCCATGGGTAAACTCATGCCTGCGCTTGTATTGGGTTTGGTTACCAGCTTGCTGGCCTACGGTATTCAAGGCGCGTTGCCGTTTCCGGGCTTGCAGCAAATGGCGTTATTTTCCTGCGTGGGGTTACTGGGCGCCTGGCTAAGCACCTGTGTGTGGTTGCCGCTGCTGCCTAAGCATAAGGTACAGCCGCGCGCGTTGTTACATTGGGTTTTATTGTTTTGGCGCAGGTGCCCGCCGCTTGCCTTGCCGCGGGCATTGGTTCTGGGCGTGCTTGTGGGGGCGTTACTCGTGTTTTGGCAACTGCCTGGTGACGACCGGTTAACCAGCTTGCAAACCTCACCGCAGGCATTGATAAAACAAGAGCAGACATTCCAGCAATTATTTGAGCGCACAGGCCAAGGCCGGTTTTTTTTGGTAGTCGCGCAAACCGAAGCCGCACTTGATGAACAATTACTCGGCCTTAGCTCAGCACTGCAAAACTTGGTGGATGCGGGGGTAATCGGCGGTTTTCAATCGCTGCACGATTGGCGCCCGGCCCTTGGCGAACAAGCTGCCAACCGCGCGCACTATGAAAAATTACTCACCGAATTTGGCCCGGCGTTTTATGCATCGCTTGGGGCGCCCTCACTTTTTGGCGAGGCCTTAGCAGCATTTAAAGACGCCAGTGCACCACTGGATTTGGCAACATGGCGTGCCACCATGGCGCAACCCCAGTGGTATTTTGAGCGCGATGGCCATCACTTTGCCATTGTGGCTTTGCAGCAGGTAAACGATGTGGCGCCGCTTGCGGCGTTACATAACGCGCAGGTGCACTATGTGGATCGCCCGGCCATGATTGGCGAGCTTTTGGGGCATTACCGGTTGCAACTGCAACTCTGGACGGCGGCCGCCATAGTGCTGGTTTTGGGCTTGCTAGTGTGGCGCTTGGGCGTTGCTGCGTTGCCGCTATTGGCGGTGCCGGTGGTTGCTGTGGTGCTGGTGGCTATGGGCTTGGCCTATGGCCAGTCGCTCACCTTATTTCATTGCCTGGCGCTGTTGTTGGTGCTGGGTATTGGTTTTGACAGCTGTATTTTTTTGTGGCGGGCAAGTGATGTGGCACAGGTGTGGCAGGCCACCAGTTTGTCGGTAGTAACCAGCGGCATTTCCTTTGGCTTATTGGCGCTTAGCAATACGCCGGTGCTGCACTTTTTTGGCGTAACGGTGTTGTGCGGCTTGGCGTTGGTGTGGCTTGGTATCCCCTGTGTGTACAAAGGCGTGCGTGCTATGGGCGAGCAGCATTAACAGGCATTCGGCCGGGTTATTAACTTTACAATATTTTATATGAACGATCTTAAGGCGCGCGGCCAAGGGCAATTGCAATGACGAATGTGGATGTGGCGATTATTGGTGCCGGGCCCTCGGGCAGTGTGGCGGCGGCAATGTTGTTAGACAGGGGCTATAAAGTGGCCGTGGTTGAGCGCGCAGAGTTTCCGCGCTTTTCCATTGGTGAAAGCCTGTTGCCCCAATGCATGGCATTTTTGCAGGAGGCGGGCCTTGCCGAGGTGATCGAGCAGGCCGGTTTCCAGTTTAAAAATGGCGCGGCTTTTCATCGGCAGGGCGCAGATACCGCCTTCGATTTTCAGGATAAATTCAGCAAAGGCCCCGGTACCACCTTTCAGGTAGAGCGAGCACGCTTTGACCACCTGTTAATTGAAGCAGCCGCCCGCCGCGGTGCGCTGGTAAAGTACCGCCACGAAGTGCTGGCTTTCCAGCGCAAAGGCCAGGTGAGCGAGCTTGAACTTCGCGACAGTGCCGGCAATCACTCGGTGCTGTCTGCGCGCTTTGTGTTAGATGCCAGCGGCTTCGCCCGCGTATTGCCAAGGCTGCTCAAGCTCGATAAACCCAGCAGCTTTCCTGTGCGCGCCTCCTTGTTTTGCCATATTGAAGACGGCATAGAAGATGGCGAATTTGATCGCAATAAAATTTTGATCACCGTGCACCCAGAATTTTGCGATGTGTGGTACTGGCTTATTCCCTTTGCTGGCGGGCGCTGCTCGCTGGGGGTAGTGGCAGAGGAATCGGTGTTGGCGGCAATGCCTGGCGATCACACTGAAAAGCTGAAAGCCCTGGTGGCGGCCGCGCCCAATTTGCGCCAACTGTTAGCGCGCGCAAAATACACCATGGAGGCGCGCCAGATTGTGGGCTACGCCGCCGATGTATCGCAGTTATCCGGTGCGGGTTTTGCGCTGTTGGGCAACGCGGGTGAATTTTTAGACCCGGTTTTCTCAAGCGGTGTCACCATTGCAATGAAATCGGCACAGTTGGCGGTGGCCGCGGTTGATCGGGAGCTTTCCGGTGCCGGGGTAGATTGGCAAGCTGAATATGAAAAGCCCCTGCGCGCAGGGGTTGATTGCTTTCGCGCCTACGTAAACGCCTGGTACGACGGCCGCTTCCAGGACATTATTTTTGCCCGCGATCAAAACGAAAAAATTCGCCGCATGATCTGTTCGATTTTGGCAGGCTACGCTTGGGACATGAGCAATCCCTTTGTGGCAGAAAGTGAGCGCCGCCTGGATGTGTTGGCCCAAATGGTGCGCCTGCAGGAGCAAGGCTAGTGCGCAAGGCCCGGCTGATATTGTGCGCGTTGATACTCGTGGCCAGTGGCTGCCAGCTTACGCGTGCACCTGCTGAACCTGTGCCCGCGCTCTTGGCCCCCTCGGCGCTGGGGCACACGTTGCAGGTGAGCCAGCAGCTCGCCATTGATAGCCAGGCTGGGCGGCGCAATCTATTGGTGGTGTGGTCTGTGGATGCACAGGCGTTGCAGGTGGTGGGCCTAACGGCCCAAGGGCGCAAGCTCTTTAGCCTGCGCTACGATGGCCAGCAATTGCACAGCGAACACCAGGTGCCCTTGCCCGGTGGTTTTTCGGGCGAGCGCTTTGTGCGCGAGCTGCAGTGGGCCTATTGGCCGGAAACCGACGTTCGCCAAGCGCTGCAGGCCGCAGGCTGGGGCTTGCAAACCACCGCCAACACGCGGGTGATCACCAACCCCGAAGGCCTGCAGATTAAGTACCATTTTGTGCAGGGCGCCTGGCCTGCCAGTGTGCGGCTGTCGCACTTTGAGCATTACCAAATGAAAATTGATACGCTGTCGGCGTCTGAAGTGAGCGCGCCCGCTGCGGGTGCAGATTGAGTATGAGTCAAACGGTTTACATTCACGCACTGGGTTTAACCTCAGCCATGGGCACAGGCCTGGAAGCCCACCGCCAGGCGCTTGCCCGTGCGCCAAAGCTGAGCGAAACCCGGGCCTACAGCCCTGCGCAAGTGCGCCCGCTGGGCGTGGTTAACTGCGCGCTGCCGGATTTATCGCACAGCCCCAAGGCCGCCCAAAGCCGCAACAACCAGCTGCTGTGGTCTGCCTGGTTGCAGCTGGCCGGGCACTGGGCGCGCCTTGCTGTTGATCCGGCGCGGGTGGCGGTGATCATTGGCACCTCCACCTCGGGTATTGGCGACAACGAGGCAGATTTCGCCCCCGGTGCCGATACGGTGCCCCTGTATGAGCGCCAGCAAATCGCCGCACCGGCGCGCTTTTTGGCCAGTGAGCTTGGTATCAGTGGGCCGGCCTATACACTTTCTACAGCCTGTACTTCTGGCGCCAAGGCCATTGCCGCTGGCCGCCGATTGCTGCAGGCAGGCGTGGTGGATTGGGTGATCGCGGGCGGGGCAGATGCCTTGTGCGGGCTTACGGTGCAGGGCTTTTCGGCGCTCGATGCCATATCTGATGCGCCTTGCAACCCCATGAGTGCTAACCGCGCAGGCATTAATATCGGCGAGGCGGCGGCGCTGTTTTTGTTATCGCGCACGCCCGCCGAGATTGCCGTCACAGGCGTGGGCGAAAGCTCCGATGCCCACCACATCTCCGCGCCAGACCCACAAGGCGCAGGCGCCGAGCAAGCCCTGCGTGCAGCGCTGGCCGATGCGAGGCTCGCCCCGGGCGATGTGGGCTACCTGAATTTGCATGGAACGGCCACGGAGCTCAATGATAAAATGGAGGCCCACGCCGTCGCCCGGGTGTTCCCCGAGGCATTGCCCTGCAGTTCCACCAAGCCTTTTACGGGCCATACACTGGGGGCCGCCGGTGCCCTTGAGGCGGGCCTGTGCGTGCTGGCGCTGCAAACCGGTGAGCTGCCGCCACATCATTGGGATGGCCAGGCAGACAGCGCCTTGCCCGCCTTGAATTTGGTGCGCCCGGGCACGCACGCAGCCTGCGTGCATGCCATGAGCACATCCTTCGCTTTTGGCGGCAACAACATTGCGTTGTTATTGTCGCGGGTTTCGAACTAAGGGTTGATATGGATAATTTGGCCACATTTATTGAGGGCGTGGCAGGCGAGCCGCCACGCTGGCCGCTGCCGGATCTGGTGCCCCACGCCAAGCCCATGAGCTTGTTGGATGAGGTGGTGCGCATTGGCGAGGGCGAGTTACTGGCCAAGGTGACGCTCAACCCAGACAGCGTATTTGCCGGGCCCGAGGGTGTGCCAGCCCACGTGGGCATTGAGTATATGGCCCAGTCCATTGCCGCCTTTGCAGGCCACGCAGCGCTTGCCCGGGGTGAAAGGGTGCAATTGGGTTTTCTGGTGGGCACGCGCCGCTACCAAAGCAATGTGGCGCACTTTGCGCCGGGTGAAACCCTCTGGGTGCACGTGCAAGAGCTGGTGCAGGGCGACAACGGCCTGAGCGTATTTGAATGCCAGATCCGCTCGCACACGGCAAAGCTTGAGGCAAATTTAAATGTATTTCAGCCAGAGGATGCGGCGCAATTTTTAGCGCAGGCCTAGGCTAAGGTTTAACGGGTACAAGAGTTTATGTCCAACACGGTATTAGTTACGGGCGCAAGCCGGGGCATTGGCGCGGCCATTGCCAAGCGTCTGGCGCAATCGGGTTTTGATTTGGTGCTGCACTGCCGCTCCGGGCGCGCCGAGTGCGAGCAGGTAAAAGCCCATGTTGAATCTTTAGGCCAGCGTGCACGCATTGTGCAATTTGATATCGCCGATCGCGCCCGGGTGCGCGAAATTTTATTGGCCGATGTAGAGGCCCACGGTGCCTACTACGGCGTGGTGTGCAATGCAGGCGTCAATCGCGATACCGCCTTTCCGGCCATGACCGAAGAAGATTGGGACGCCGTGGTGCACACCAACCTCGATGGTTTTTACAATGTCTTGCAGCCGCTTACCATGCCCATGGTGCGCCGTCGCAAGCCCGGGCGCATTGTGGTGATGTCGTCGGTGTCTGGCGTGATGGGCAATCGCGGGCAGGTAAATTATTCGGCCGCCAAGGCGGGCCTGATTGGTGCCACTAAGGCGCTGGCGCTGGAGCTTGCCAAGCGCAAAATCACCGTAAATTGTGTGGCGCCGGGTTTGATTGAAACGGAAATGGTAAATGAAGAAGTGGCCGAGCACGCCCTGAAAATGATTCCGGCCCAGCGCCTGGGTCAGGTGCAGGAAGTGGCTGCGGCGGTGGATTTTTTAATGTCTGAAGATGCAGGTTACATCACCCGTCAGGTGATCTCGGTCAACGGCGGGTTGTGTTAATGAAGCGGGTTGTAGTTACAGGTTTACAGGCAATCTCGCCCATCGGTAGCGATTGGCAAAGCGTGCACGCGCGTCTGGCCGAGGGGCGCTCGGGCATTCGCTATATGCACGAGTGGGATAAGTACCAAGGCCTGAACACCCGCTTGGGTGGGCCGGCAGATTTTGACAAGCCCGCCCATTACAACCGCAAAGCCATTCGCAGTATGGGCCGGGTGGCGGTGATGGCCACCCGCGTCACCGAGCTTGCCCTAGAGCAGGCGGGCCTATTGGGCGACCCTTGCATTACCCAGGGCGATATGGGCGTGGCCTATGGCTCTTCCAGCGGCAGCACCAGCGCCTTTGTGGACTTTGGCCGCATGCTCATAGAAGAAGATACCGGCGGGCTGAATGCCAACTCCTACATTAAAATGATGGCCCACACAGCGCCTGTGAATGTGGGCGTGTTTTTTGGTTTAAAAGGCCGGGTGTACACCACATCCAGCGCCTGTACCTCCGGCAGCCAAGGTATTGGCTACGCCTATGAAGCCGTGCGCAATGGCCAACAGCGATTTATGGTGGCCGGCGGTGCTGAAGAGTTGTGCGCAACCCAGGCGGCGGTGTTCGATACCCTGTTTGCCACCAGCGTGAAAAACGACACCCCCGGGCTTTCCCCTCGCCCTTTTGATCGCGACCGCGATGGCCTGGTGATCGGTGAGGGTGCCGGTACCTTGATTCTCGAAGAGCTGGAATCTGCGCGCGCGCGCGGCGCGAAAATTTACGCCGAGGTGGTGGGCTTTGGCACCAACGCCGACGGCTCACACGTTACCCAACCCAATTCAGACACCATGGAAGTGGCCATGCGTCTGGCCTTGCAAGATGCGGGGCTCGCGCCCGAGGCCGTGGGCTATGTATCTGCCCACGGCACCGCCACCGATCGCGGTGACGTGGCTGAATCTGCCGCCACACACCGGGTGTTTGGTGCGCGCATACCTATTAGTTCTATGAAAAGCTACACCGGCCACACCTTGGGCGCTTGTGGTGCCATTGAGGCCTGGGCGGCAATTCATCAAATGAACCAGGGGGAATTTCACCCCACGGTGAATTTACTGAACAAAGATCCGGAATGTGCCGAGCTCGATTATATTCAGAACCAGATGCGCGCCATTGATACCGAGTATGTGATGTCTAATAACTTTGCCTTTGGCGGCATTAATACCAGTTTGATTTTCAAGCGGTGGGCATAAGCGGTAACGAAAAACGCCTCACAAAGTGAGGCGTTTTTTTAACCGCTAAATATTTATATGCGCAGTTTTTCTGCAATGCAAAACGCCATTTCCAACACCTGATCGCCATTCAGGCGCGGGTCACACTGGGTGCGGTAGCAGTTGGCCAAATCGGCCTCGCTGATTTGATAAGCGCCGCCGGTACACTCGGTGACGTGTTGGCCGGTCATCTCCAGGTGAATGCCGCCGGGCTCTTGGCCCTCTGCGCGCAACACATCAAAGAAACAGTTTATCTCTGTGAGAATGTCGTCGAAGGAGCGGGTTTTATAGCCACTGCTGGCTTTCACGGTGTTGCCGTGCATTGGATCTGACGACCACACCACCTGGCGCCCGTGGGCCTTAACCGCTTGGGCAAGTTGCGGCAGTTTATCGGCCAGCGTACTGGCACCCATGCGGGTAATGAGTGTAAGGCGCCCGGCAATGTTGTTGGGGTTGAGTGCATCAATGAGCGCAATGAGTTCATCGGGCTGCATGCCCGGGCCCACTTTTACGCCAATGGGGTTGTGAATACCGCGGAAGAATTCAATGTGCGCTGCATCCAGCTGGCGGGTGCGTTCGCCAATCCACAGCATGTGCGCAGAGCAGTTGTACCAGTTGCCGGTGAGGCTGTCTTGGCGGGTGAGCGCCTGTTCGTAATTAAGCAGCAACGCCTCGTGCGAAGTGTAAAGCGCGGTGGCGTGCAGCGGTGGCGTGTTGTCTGAATTCACACCGCACACTTCCATAAACGCCAGTGCATCCTGAATGCGCTCGGCCACTTCCAGGTAGCGCTCGCGCAGCGGATTGGCCTCGGCAAAATCCAGGTTCCACTGGTTTACCTTGTGTAAATCTGCAAGCCCGCCCGTGGCAAAAGCGCGCACCAGGTTCAAGGTGGCCGTGGATTGGTGGTAGGCCTGCAACATGCGCTTTGGATCTGGCATGCGCGCAGCTTCGGTAAATTCAAGCTCGTTGACGATGTCGCCCCGGTAGGCAGGCAGGGTGATGCCCGCTTGGGTTTCGGTATCCGACGAGCGCGGCTTGGCAAACTGGCCCGCCATGCGCGCCACTTTAACCACGGGCTTGCGGCCCGAGTAGGTGAGCACCACGGCCATCTGCAGCAGCACTTTGAAGGTGTCGCGAATGCTGTTGGCGGAAAAATCCGAAAAACTTTCAGCGCAGTCGCCGCCCTGGAGCAAAAACGCCTCGCCATGGGCGGCGCGCGCCAGCTGATCTTGCAGATCGCGCGCTTCCTGGGCAAATACCAGTGGTGGCATTTTGGCGAGTTGTTGTTCAACGGCCGCCAGCGCGGCCGCGTCGGGGTAGGTGGGCTGCTGGTGAATGGGTTTTGAACGCCAGCTGTCCGGGCTCCAGGGTTTCATCTAAATCCTTATTTTTTCAACACGGCGACAATAGATTGCGCCAGGTAATCCACGTTGGCCAGGCTAATGCCGGCAATATTGATGCGGCTGGAGTCTACCAAATAAATGCTGTAGTCGTTCACCAGACTGTGCACTTGCGCTTGGTTAATGCCCAAAAATGAAAACATGCCCGATTGGCGCTCAATAAAACTGAAATCGCCTTCGGCACCTTTTTCCTGCAGTTTCTGGTTAAGCAGGGCGCGCAGGGATTTAATGCGCTCGCGCATTTCGGCCAGCTCTTTGTGCCAGGTGGCGGTAAGGTTCGGGCTGCCCAAAATGGTTTCAACAATGGCGCTGCCGTGATTGGGTGGCATGGAGTAGATACCGCGCACCAGGGCAAACAGGTTGCTTTGGCCTTTGTTGGCGTCTGCGGGGCTGGCATACACAATCGAGAGGGCACCGGCGCGCTCGCGGTACAGGCCGAAATTTTTAGAACACGAGCTGGAAACCAGCAGCTCCGGCACTGTGTTGGCCATCAGGCGAATGCCGTAGGCATCTTGATCCAGGCCTTCGCCAAAGCCCTGATAGGCCATGTCGATAAAGGGCGTGAAACCGTTTTGAACAGCGAGCTCGGCAATGGCCTGCCATTGATCCTGGCTTAAATCGGCGCCGCAAGGGTTGTGGCAGCAGCCGTGCAGTAACACCAAATCGCCCTTGGGCACGGTTTTTAAGGTGTCCATCATGGCGGCGAAGTTCACGCGCTTGGTGGTGTGATCGTAGTAGGGGTAGGTTTTGATCGAAAGGCCCGCACCGCCCAGCAATGGAATGTGGTTGGCCCAGGTTGGGTCTGATACCCAAATGGTGGCGGCGGGGTTGGCCTTTTTAATCAGCTCGGCGGCGCTGCGCAGTGAGCCGCAACCGCCCGGTGTTTGAATGGTGCGCACGCGATCGGCGGCCACGGCCGGGTGATCTGCCCCAAAAATCAGTGCCTGCAGCAGGGTGTTGGCCTCGGCTGAACCCGGCGGGCCAATATAGGCCTTGGTGGTTTCGCGATTGTGATACTCCACCTCTGCCTGTTTCACGGCCTTAAGCACCGGCGTATTGCCTTGCTCGTCTTTGTAAACGCCTACGCCCAGGTCAACTTTGTTGGGGTTGGTATCTGCCTTGTAGGCGGCCGAAAGGCCCAAAATGGGGTCGGCGGGGAGCGCGGTCAATACTTCAAACATCTTGGGTCTCCTGGAGGCTTGCGGGGTTCACGTTGTGCTTTTCCCACTGGTTTACGCGTTTCATAAGTTTGTTGGTAATCTGCTTGAGCGCGCGCTGGTCTTCTTCGCTGAGCTGGTTGAGCAGATCTTGCTCGTAGCAGCGTGCCAGCGGAATGATGCGCTGGTAGATGTCGCGCCCTTTGGGGGTAAGGGTTAACAGCGAGCGGCGGCGATCGTCTGGGTCTAGCTCGCGGTGAATACAGGCCATATCCAAAAGGCTTGCCACCGCACGGCTTATGGCCACTTTATCCATGGCGGTGCGGGTTACCAGATCGGCCGCGGTGAGGTTATCCTCAAGCCCCAATACCGCCATAACCCGCCATGCGGGAATGGTCAGGTGGAAGCGGCTGGAATAGGCCTCGGCAATGGCATAGGAAATGCGGTTTGCCAGTATGGAGAGCTTGTAGGGCAGAAAGTCTGCCAGCTGCAGCTGGGTTGCGTCGTCTTTTTCTGTGGTCATGTTATAAAGCAGCCGTGATTGTGGTTGCCAATCGGGGAGCACAATGGTTTCATATGTAACCTTATCATGCAATCATCGTCGGGCAGCGGCCGGGCCGGTGATCGGCTTGGCGCCTATGGGCCCGGGCCTGCACCACACACCTACAATAATGAAAACCCGTGAGTGCGGGTGAATTACGCGTTAGTGCCGCCAGCGCACAGGAGCCTCCAATGAATGCAGAAGCTTTTATTCCACTGGAATTTGAACGCTTGCCCGAAGATGCCATGTGCCAAGAGGCCCGCGCATTCTATCAGAGGATGAGGCGCCGGCGCAGTGTGCGTGATTTTGCGCCAGACCCGGTACCCATGGAGGTGATTCACGAGGCGCTCCGCACCGCCGGTACGGCCCCCAGTGGCGCCAACAAGCAGCCCTGGCACTTTGCTGTGGTAACCAGCCCCGCCGTCAAACGCGAAATTCGCATTGCCGCCGAGGCCGAGGAGCGCGAGTTTTACGAGCGCCGGGCAAGTGAGGAGTGGCTGGCGGATTTGGCGCCCCTGGGTACCGATGATCAAAAGCCGTTTTTGGAAACCGCGCCTGTGTTGATTGGTATTTTTCTGCAAAAATTTAACTCAGGCCATGATGGCGGCAAACACAAAAATTACTACACCAGTGAATCAGTTGGTATTGCCACGGGCATGCTGATAAGCGCCCTGCACATGGCGGGCCTGGCCACGCTCACCCATACCCCAAGCCCCATGAAATTTCTGAATACCATTTTAAAGCGCCCAACTGACGAGCGGCCCTATATTTTACTGGTGGTGGGCTACCCCAAGGCAGGCACCAAAGTGCCTAACATCGAAAAATTACCGCTGGATCAAACCAGCAGCTTTTTTTAAACCAGACACCAAGCGAGTTTTCCATGGCGTTAACCTACGGCGACTATTTAAAGGTCAACGAATTAATCAGCCTGCAAGAGCCAAAATCCACAGGCCCCGAGCACGATGAATTGCTGTTTATTACCATTCACCAGGCCTATGAGCTGTGGTTCAAGCAACTCTTGCACGAACTGGATCACCTGGTGGTATTGTTTGCCGAAGACGAGCGCTACCGCTGCCTGCATACTTTAAAGCGAGTGCGCACCATATTTAAAACCCTGGTGCAGCAGGTGGATATTCTTGAAACCCTTTCACCTTTAGAGTTTTCATCGTTTCGCGAGTTTTTGGATACCGCCTCGGGTTTTCAATCTTTCCAGTTCCGCGAGCTTGAATTTCTATTGGGCATGAAAAACCCGGCCAAACTGTCGCCCTACCCGCAAGGCAGTAAAGAGCGCGAGCGCCTTTTGGCGCGGTTGGCGGCGCCCACCTTGTGGGATGCATTTCTGGCGTTTTTATCGCGCCGCGGTTTCGCCGTGCCTATGGATGTTATGCAGCGCGATGTCACTGAATCCGTGCGACCCGATTCAGACCTGCAAGAGCTGCTGATCCAGATTTATCGCAACGAACCGCTGCTTTCGGAAATTATGGAAGCCTTGGTAGACATAGATGAAGGTTTGCAAGAGTGGCGCTACCGGCACGTAAAAATGGTAGAGCGCACCATTGGCATGAAGCCCGGCACCGGTGGCTCAAGCGGCGCGGAATATTTGCGCTCAACCTTGTTCGCGCCTTTATACCCAGACCTCTGGAACATTCGCTACCGCCTGTGAGAATGCTTGTATGACTATTACTATTGCAGATCTGAAAGCCGCCAATAACCCTTTGGCTGCGCACTATTCCCAGTTTCGGGTGGGCGAGCGCCTGCTGCTCACCGGCCACTCCCACCAGGCCTGGCCTGACTGCTCGCTCGGCGCACACACCCAGGCCTGGCAGGATGCAGCCTTGCATGTGGATCACAAGTGGGCCCGGGCCATGGAACAGGCCGAGGCCGTGCGCAAGGGCTTTCGGCGTTTGCTGGGCGAGCCAGATGCGGAGCTTGCACTGGCGCAAAACACCCATGAGTTGGTGATGCGCTTTATTTCCGCGCTCGATTTATCCGCGCGCCCGCGCATTGTTACAAGCGATGGCGAGTTTCACACCTTGCGCCGCCAGCTTACCCGGTTAAAAGAAGAGGGCGTAGAGTTAGTGGTGGTGCCCCAATACCCGGCCAATACCTTCAGTGAGCGGCTGGCCAAAGTGGTAAACAAAAAAACCGCGGCGGTGATGGTTTCGCAGGTGTTTTTTAACTCTGCGCGCATAGTGGAAGGTTTTCACGCCGTGGCCCAGCAGTGCGATTTTCACGGGGTGCACTTATTGGTAGACATGTATCACTCGCTGAACGTGTTGCCGGTAAGCGTGCACGCACTGGGGTTAGATAACGCCTTTATTGTGGGCGGTGGCTACAAGTACTGCCAACTGGGCGAGGGCAACTGCTTCTTGCGCGTGCCACCCAATTGCGAATTGCGCCCGGTGAATACCGGCTGGTATGCAGAGTTCGATTTGCTGGCCGAGCAACCCGACAACGAAGTGCACTACGGCAAAGGCGGCGCGCGTTTTGCGGGCTCTACCTATGATCCAACCAGCCACTACCGCGCCGCGCGGGTGTTTGCGTTTTTTGAAGAGCAAGGGCTCACACCTGCCTTGCTGCGCCAGATCAGCCAGCACCAGATTGCCGTACTGGCAACGGCGTTTGAGGCACTGAATTTGCCCGAGGCCGAAATAAACCTAGACCACGCACTGGCGCTCTCTGAGCGGGCGGGTTTTTTGGTGGTACAAACCCCAAGGGCCATGCAACTAAGTGAGTTAATGGTAAAGCAGGGCGTATTCACCGATGCCCGCGGTGCAGCACTGCGCTTTGGCCCGGCGCCCTACCTGGCAGACCATCAATTGCGCAGCGCCATGCAGGCGCTGGGTGAGGCCTATAGCCAGTTGTAGGGCTGCTTAGCGCAATAATTTTTGTTGTAAAAGGCCGTGGGCGCGCGGCATGAGCGCCCTGTGCCCACATTTTCCGGCTGTCAAAGTGCTTGCCATCGCCTGGTGCCCGCAGCGCTTAATGGGTGGTGAGGTTTTGAATGCGGGCGCGGGCTTTATCTTGCCAGGGTTTATCTGGGGTGCCGGTTGGGTCCCAATCGTTTTCTTCTTCAACGGCACTGCGAAAGGCCGCCAGGGCATCGGTGGGGCGGTGTTGTTGCATCAGCAGCTCGCCCAGGTGGTATTTCACCAGCGCCGTGGCGTGGTAGGCATTGAGTGCGCTGAACTCTTTGAAGGCATCGTCAAATTCACCCAGCGCGTACAGGCTTCGGGCGTAGAGTACATGGCCAATTTTTGAGCGGTAATCCGGGTTTGCGTTTATCAGGCTTTCAAGTGTGGTGCGCGCCTGGTCATAGTGGCCTGCGCCAAATTGCGCCCGTGCCAGGCCCTCAAGAATATTCGGGTCTTGCTGGTATTGGCCTGTGAGTGCGCGCTGGTAAAAGCCTGCGGCCTCCTCAAAGAGGCCTTTTTCCATGCATTCTTCGGCCATGGTAATGAGGTTTTGCACTGTGCCGTTTTTACGCAAATTGTTGTGGGCAGTGCGCAGGTTGCGGTTTGGGTCTGTGGTGTCGCGCACTTTTTTGGCGAGTTTTTGAGCGCCAGATGAGCGGCGCAAGCCGGGCAGCAGCTCCACTATCAGGTAGGCCAGCCCGCCAATTAACGGGGCCATGAGCAGTACCCAGATCCAGGTGCTGTCGCGCCCGGTTTTAATCACGTGTACTACCAGCAGTACCTGTATAAAAATGGCCAGAATAAAAAACGGCATGAGCCCGCATCCTTTTGGGTTGTGTGGTTGTATCGCGCTTTAGCCTGCGCAGTTCATAAAGGTTGCAGTATACCCAGCCGCGGCCTGTGCGCCACAGGGCCTTTGGCTTGCGATATACTGCGCGCTTTGTGCGCCCTTTAGGCCGCACTCGGCCCACAACCATCACACAGGCAGACGCATCGCCATGACCGATACCCGCAGACTCTGGAGCAACGCCGTTACCCGCTTGGAGCCCTATGTGCCAGGCGAGCAACCCAAGGCGCAAAGGCTTATCAAGCTCAATACCAATGAAAACGCCTTCCCGCCATCATCGGCGGTGCATCAGGCGTTGACTGCCGGTGAAGTGGATCGGTTGCGCTTGTACCCGGATCCAAACTCGCAAGCGCTGGTAGATACCATTGCTGCGCATTTTGGCGTTGAGGCCAATCAGGTATTTGTGGGCAATGGCTCGGATGAAGTATTGGCGCACGCGTTTTACGCCTTTTTCCAACAGCCAGAGCCCTTGTTGTACCCGGACATCAGCTACAGCTTTTACCCTGTGTACTGCAATTTATACGGTATTGCCGCTAATCCCATTCCCCTGCGTGAAGATTTCAGCCTGGTGCTGAACGATTACAGCACACCCAACGGCGGCATTATTTTCCCAAACCCCAATGCACCCACGGGCATGGCGCTGGGCCTTGCGGAAATCCGCGCATTACTTGTGCGCAATCGCGATTCGGTGGTGCTGGTAGATGAGGCCTATGTGGATTTCGGCGCGGAATCGGCGGTGTCGCTCATTAACGAATTCGATAACCTGCTGGTGGTGCAAACCACGTCAAAATCCCGCTCGCTGGCGGGTTTGCGTCTGGGCTATGCCCTTGGTAACCCGGGGCTGATTGAAGCGCTGGTGCGGGTAAAAAACAGCTTTAATTCCTACCCCATAGACCGGTTGGCCGAAGTGGCCGCCGTGGCTGCGTTTAAAGATGACGAATACTTTAAATACACTTGCCAACAGGTGATCAACACGCGCGCCTACACCGTGGCCGAACTGCAGCAGCTGGATTTTGAACTGCTGCCCTCAAAGGCCAATTTTGTGTTTGCCAAACCCACGCGCCAGAGTGCCAAGGCCGTGTTTGAAGCACTGCGCGCGCGTTCAATTATTGTGCGCTACTTCGATAAACCCCGCATTGGTGATTACCTGCGCATCAGCATTGGCGCACAATCGGATATGGAGGCGTTAATCAGCGCCCTTAAGGAAATATTGGCCACAAACTAGCACCCGAAACCGAGGCAAAACGGAGGCCCAATGAACGCAAGGTCTAGTTCCGGTATTGATTGGTCAACCAGTGTTGCCGCCGTGTGGCGCGCGCGGCGCAACATCTTGCGCCCTGTGGCCAGGCTGGATGCCATCACACTGGACGACCTGCTCGGCATTGAAAGGCAAAAGTGTGCACTGGTGGCCAACACCGAGCGCTTTGTGAAGGGTGCGCCTTGCAACAATGCGCTGTTGTGGGGCGCGCGCGGCACCGGCAAATCGAGCTTGATTAAAGCCTTGCTCAATGGTTTTGCAGGCCGTGGCCTGCGGGTAATAGAGGTTGATAAAGACGACCTTGCAGATTTGCCCGATATTGTTGATGACCTGCGTGAATTGCCCCAGCGCTTTATAATTTTTTGCGATGATCTCTCTTTTGACGCAGGCGAGAGCGGCTACAAACATTTAAAAAGTGTGCTTGAGGGCTCCATTGAACTGCCGCCGGAAAATGTGTTGATCTACGCTACCAGCAATCGACGCCATTTAATGCCAGAGCACAGTGAAGATAATCGCGCAGTGGCCATTCACGGTGGCGAGCTGCACTTGGGCGATGCCATTGAAGAAAAGCTGTCGTTAGCTGATCGCTTCGGGCTACAGCTCAGTTTTTACCCGATTGGTTGGGATGACTATTTTGCCGTGGTAGACCACCTGTTTGATGTGCGCGGCCAAAAAATTTCGCAAAGCGCGCGCGATGCGCTACACCAAAAAGCGCGCCAGTTTGCACTCGATAGGGCGTCTCACAGTGCCCGGGTTGCCAAGCAATTCTGGCAGGCAGAGGCAGGCGCTGATAAATAGCGCGCGCAATACAATAATAAAATCGCTGCAAGGATGATTAACCCAATGGCGCACTTTCGAACACAACTGTTATGGCTGGCCCCGCTGCTTGGCCTGGCTGTGGGTTATGTCATGCATTTATATGGCTGGCAAAACACCGCCTGTATGACCGCAGGCCTGACGGTAGTGTGCGGCTTGTGGTGGGTGTTTGAGCCCATACCTATTCCCATTACCTCGCTGATACCGCTGGGGTTGTTTCCACTGTTGGGCATATTAGATGGCAAGCAAGTGGCCGCAGCCTATGGCTCGCCGCTGATACTTTTGTTAGCAGGCGGTGCCATGCTATCCAAAGCCATGGAAAAAAGCGGTGCCCACCAACGCCTGGCGATGGCCATGGTGCGTTTGTGTGGCGGGCGCAGTTATCGGCGTTTGGTGTTCGGCTTTATGTTGGCAAGCGCACTGCTTTCCATGTGGATTTCCAACACCGCCACGGTACTGATGCTATTGCCCGTGGCACTGGCGGTGATAGAGCGCGCGCACGATAAGCAGTTTTCAATTCCGCTGCTGTTGGGCATTGCCTACGCCGGCAGTATTGGCGGCTTGGGCACACCCATTGGCACGCCGCCCAATGTGATTTTTCTGCAGGTTTATGCCGATAACACCGGCAATCACATTTCATTTTTGGGCTGGATGATGATGGCACTGCCCGTGGTGGCCTTGCTCTTGCCGGCTGCTGCCTGGTGGCTAATGCGCAATTTATCCAAGGGCAGCCAGCTCAGTTTGCCGGCCACCGAGGCCTGGCGCCCGGCAGAAAAGCGTGTGCTGTGGGTGTTTGCGCTAACGGCACTTGCGTGGATGACTCTCACAGAACCTGCCGGCGGCTGGCGCGCCTGGCTGGATGTGCCCACCGCCAATTACGCCGCGGTGGCATTTGCGGCCGTGATTGTATTGGCCATGCTGCCAGACGGGGAGGGCGGGCGGCTATTGGATTGGGAGCACGCAAGCCAAATTCATTGGGGCGTATTAATTTTATTTGCTGGCGGTATCGCACTGGCCAGCGCCTTCACTGCAACGGGTTTGTCTGCCGCCATTGGTGCAAAGCTGGGCGCCTTGGCCCACTTGCCTGTATGGCTGTTAATTTTGTGTGTGGCGCTCACGGTGACATTTCTGACAGAAATCACCAGCAACACCGCAACCACCACGCTGCTAATGCCCATACTGGCCGCCGCCGCCATTGGCGCACAGGTTGATCCGTTATTGTTGATGTTGCCTGCGGCATTGTCGGCCAGCTGTGCGTTTATGTTGCCAGTGGCAACAGCGCCCAACGCCATTGTGTTTGGCACAGGAGAGGTGAGTGTGGCGCGCATGGCGCGCGAAGGCCTCATTATTAATTTAATGGGTGCACTGATTATCACCTGTGTGCTGAGTGCAATGCATACCGCGTGAAGAGATAGGATATTGCTATGAAGCCCGTATTGTGGAAAACGCTGCAGAGTATTTGAGTAGTTTGAACCCTGCGGGTGAAAGCGAGGTCTATTTATTTTTGTTGGGCATGAATGCTGCGGCTGCAGCAGACCCTGTTGAGGCCGGGCGCTGGGCACTGGCTGAGTCGCGAAAGCGTGATCGCGACGCCGATTACGACATCCAGCCGTTTCCAGCCGGCGTTAACTTGCCCATGCCGGATTTTACAGCGTTTTGCGCCACCTATACCGGTGATTGCATAAAGAGCTTGATTACAAGCTCAGACAAGGGTGCGGCCCTGCTTCAAGGCTATGACGTCTTGCTGGGCAGGTTTGAGAAATTTCTGTCATACGACGAATACATCACGCTAGCGAAGCCCCTTGCCAATGAGGTATTTCCGCCCTATCAGTATTTGATGGCCGCCAATCGACTCGCCTTGATTAACGCGCTAACAACCGCGAAAGCCGGGCGTGTTGAGCAAAGCACACATGCGCTTGGCACGTTCATAGAAAAACTGCACAGACACCTGGCTCTGCAAGATAATCTGATTGGTCGTATGGTGTTTGTTGCGATGTTGTCAGACGCCATTGATGTTTACAGTGCGGTATTGCAAGAGAGTGAGCGCAATACCGTGATGCTAGACCCTCTGGGTGAGCAGGCTAAGCGTTTTCACCCTGTTGTGGCTCGTGAATTTGCATTGGTTCACAACCTGGCTCAGGAAATGGATGGCCATCCGGAATTATTGCAAAGTGGCGGCAATATGCCGGGCTTCGTGAGCCGCTGGTTGTTTAAACCCAACATGACCTTAAATGCGCTGATTCCCATTTATGCCCGCATGGAACGTTTGGCGCTGCTAAGCCCTGAGGGTTTCGCCAAGGTGATGGAGACCGGTGTGGTGCCCCAGCCCGAAACGAGTAGCTGGCTAAATTACCTAGGGCACAAGCTGTTACAAGACGGCCCCGAGTTCGATGAGTACATCGCACGGGTTCATGACCTGGATGTAAAAATTTCCCTGTTTAATCAAGTTCATTCATTACATCGTGATGTCGATGAACTGATAAACCCTTACAGCCCCAAGGCTGCCTCACCGGCTTCATACCAAGATGGTCAGGTGTGCATGCCCGGCCCATTACCCGATAAACGAGGGTTGCGTTGTTTGTGGGTAGGCAGTTTGTGATGCCAGGTGGCCCGGATTTTTTTGTGCGACTACGCAGAAAGCCCGCACGAACCGCGGTGTTGTCAGCGGTGCGGTGTTTGTTTGTAGCAGCAACGCTCTACACACCCTTTGCCCGGGCTGAATTAGCCCTTGAATTTGTGGGTGTCACGGCCGGTAAGGGGCAGGTGATGGTAAGTATTTGGGGCTCTAAGGATACCTATTTCAAGCAAGCCGCCTGGCGGGCAGTTTATCCCGTGCCGCCGGTACTTGCCCTGGACGGGCGATTTTCCATCACCATAACCGAGCCCTTGCCGCCTGAATTGGCGGTAAGCGTGTTTTATGATGCGAACGCTAACAACACCCTTGATACCCACTGGTTTGGCCTGCCTGCGGAAGCCGTTGGCAGTAGCAACAATGTGCAAGGCAGATTTGGCCCGCCCGCGTTTAAAGATGCCAAGGTTGCCTATTCCGGCGCGCCGCAATCATTGGTAATACATTTAAACAAGCTGCTGTCAGACTAGCAGTCGACAGGCATCTCTTTTTCAAAATTTAGACCCAAATACAGAGGCATTACATGAAAGAAGTCAGTGGTGAATTTTCAGTTGAGCTTGTGCCACAAATGGATGACCCGGTGCCGGTGGGGCGCGTGTTAATTGAAAAGCAATACTCGGGCGCGCTGATCGGTTGCGGCAAGGGCCAGATGCTCAGCAAGCGA
This sequence comes from Simiduia sp. 21SJ11W-1, assembly GCF_024138675.1. Taxonomy (NCBI): domain Bacteria; kingdom Pseudomonadati; phylum Pseudomonadota; class Gammaproteobacteria; order Cellvibrionales; family Cellvibrionaceae; genus Simiduia; species Simiduia sp. 21SJ11W-1. The sequence continues at coordinate 939,063 of NZ_CP090959.1, forward strand.
ACCGAAGATGGCGCTGCAGGCTATGTGGCTCTGGAGGAGTTCGAGGGCAGGCTTGACGGGCGTGAGGGCAGCTTTACCTTGATGCACTTGGGCATTATGTACGGCGGTGAATCTGAACTTAATGTGCAAGTGGTGCCCGGTTCAGGCACAGGTGCGCTGGCAGGCATTCGCGGCGTGCTGCACATAGATATTGAAAGCGGCAAGCACCGCTACCGGTTTGTTTACGAAGGCTAAGGCCCGCACCGGCTGCCGCTGATATTTTCTATTTTCCTTTTGATACTCGTCGCGAAATTTCACGCGTTAATGCAAAACACACCGAGCACTTTATTGGCTTAAGTGTTCGGTGTGTATCTGGCGTTGCCAGTTAATATAGCGCGGGTTTTTGCAGGCCTTGGGCTATTTTTGTGAGCCGAGGCTTGCCTGAATTTCGCGGGCGTCGTACACATCGCCACTGGCGGGTTTGACGCCTTTACCCATGCGGATTTCAAGGCTTGCCACCGCTTCATCTGTGCCCAGTGAACTGCTTACGCCCACACCGTATTGGGTGTTTGGCCGGGTTTGCGTAGTGCAGCCCAGCAGGCCACAGCTTTTGGTGACTGTTTGCCCGGTTTGCATGCTGGTGTTCACACGCTCTTCGGATTTTTCAACGCGGGTTTCGCGATCTACCACCACAAACCAGTCGAAACCTTGTTCCTGTGTGAGTTCGGCTGCACGTAGCAGTGCGTAGTTTTTCGCCTTGCTTACCTGACGGCTTTTGGCCTTGTAGTCGATGCGGTACCGGTTTTCGCTGATCTCTGTTTCCGAGTAACCGTAGCTGCCGCCCTTGGCTGCTTTGTAGCCGCTGTGGCTGGCACAGCCTGCCAGTGCCAGAGAAATAAGTACTGCTGTAATAAGAGTTTTCATGGCTCACCTCACGAAGTTACGGGTTGCTATTGCGCTAGCTGCCATTGATTGGCAATGGCGTCTGCTTCTTGGGTTTGATTTAAAAACGGGCCAACCGCCATTTGATCTACCACCAGGTTGATGGGGTTGGTGCCGCTTGCGGTTTGGTATTGGGTGCCGGGCTCTGCTGCTTCGGTGGTCATGGCGGCCACCTTGTGCCATTCATTGGCACCGCGGCAGGCCACGGCCTGGGTATTGTTGTGCGCCGTTTCTACCTGGTACTGCCGGCAAACCAGCCCTTGGGCGTTGGTAAAGGTGACGCGCGGTGTTACTGCAGTACTTTTGCCGAGTGCCAGGGTGCTGCCACTGGGCGTGGTTTCAAGGGCCTGGGCGACGGTGTGCCAGCTGGCACTGGTGCCTGCCTGTTGTGTGTCTAGCAAGTGGCTCAGGCCAAAGCCCACGGCAAAGGCGATGCTGGCGGCCATGGCCAAATGCTGGCGGCCAAAGGTGGGAAAGCGCAGTACCCGGGCTTTGGTTTGCGTGGGGGCCTCGGCGGTTTGGCGCGCGGCGTTTGCAATTGCCTCTGTGATGGCTGCGGGCATAGGGGTTTCGTCTATTGCGCTGTAGGTTTCGCGCACCAAGGTTTCGGCACTGGCCAGTTCCGCCAGCCGGTTGGCCAGGGTTTCGTCGTCGGCAATGCGTGCACGCACGGTTTCCATCTCATCAGGTGCAAGTTCTGCATCCAAAAAGGCAGACAGGGTTTCATCGGTAATGTTCATGCGGTAATCCTCTGTGCTTTGGCATTCATTGCGTTGGCGAGTGCGGCCCGGGCCCGGGCCAGGCGGCTCATCACTGTGCCCATGGGGATGCTTAAAATCTCGGCTACGTCTTTGTAGGCCAGGCCCTGCAGGCATACCAGCGATAAAATAGAGCGCTGATCGTCTGGCAGTGTGTCCATGGCGCGGTTGACGCGCTCGAGCGTGATTTCCTGTTCAACGGCGTGGGCGCCGTCGATTACCTGGCCTTCACTCAGCTCGCCGGTTGCGGCTGCGGTGTGGCGCACTTTCTGGGCGCGGTATTCGTCAATCCATTGATTGCGGCACACTCTAAAAGCCCACTTTGCCAGTGGAACATCTGCCGGCACGGGCTTGCTGAGCAGCTTTTCAACCGTGTTTTGCAGCAGGTCATCGGCATCGGCCATTTGCCCGGTAAGGGAGTAGGCGAAGCGTCTGAGCGCTGGCAGGAGTTCGGTAAGTTCTTGGTGCATTGGTTTATTTCCCCTTGTTTCACCCTGTTAACGGGGCAGTAGAGGTTTTATTCCATTTAATCGGAATTTTTTTTGAGGCGGGCCGTTAGTGCTATAGGGCCGGGCCTTTTTAGGCGCTTGAACCTGAGCCCGTTAATCCTCTAGCCTATCAGTCGGCTGCATTTAAGCGGCCCCAAGGATAACCATCATGAATGTAAAACGCACCGCCTGCGCAGCAAGCTTGCTAACTGCCGCACTTTTGTCGTGGCAGGCGCAGGCCCAGCTGGTGAATACCGAGGCCGTGACCACCCCCCTTGAGCCTTTGGGTGCGCCTGCCGGCCTTGTGCGCGAGCGCCTGGATCAGGCCGCCGAGGCTGCCCGTGATCGGGCGCGCATTGCCGAGGCCCAAGCCCGGGAAGCCGCCCTCGACCCGGTTACCCGCGCCCTTGCCAACCCCTTGGCCAAGCTCCCGGGTGCGCTACCTATTATGGGCGCTGATGGCACCCCGGCCTTTGAAGAAGTCACCGTGGAAGACGGCTGGCGGGCTGTTGCGCGCGAGTGGTTGGTGTGGCTGCCCGATGGCGAGCAGGCTTCGCTGGTGCAGGCAGGCATTGCCGAGCTTAGCCGTCAGGCCTTGCCGGCACTGGGTTTGACGGTGGTGCGTATACAGGTAAGCGCAGAGCTGGATAACCGCCAGGCACTGGAAGCCTTGCTGCCAGCGGCAACCCACGCAGGCCTTGATCGCAATCACACCTATGCAAGCCAGCGTGCGCCCAGCCAAGACCTTGAGCCTGCCACAGCCGCGCCTGGCTTTCAGTGCCCGGTGGCGGCGCGCGTGGGCATGGTGGATACCGCGGTACAAGCGGATCACCCTGCCTTTGAATCGGTGGCAATTACCCACCAAAACTTTTTACCCGAAGGTTTGGCCGAACCTCTGGCGCAGCAGCAGGCGCACGGTACAGCGGTGGCGGGTTTGCTAGTAGGGCGGCGGCCAGAGGGCAGCACACAGGCGCAAGCCAGATTGCCTGGCAGCCAGTTGTATGCGGCCTCGGCCTTTTACGGGCGCTCGGATTACTCACAGGGGGCCACAACCCAAAGTTTGCTGCAGGCGCTGAACTGGCTGGCAAGCGAGCGCGTTGTGGCCATTAATTTGTCGCTCGCAGGCCCACCCAACAAATTACTGGCTGCGGCCATTGCCGGTATTTCACGCCAGCAGATAGCGGTGGTGGCGGCGGTGGGTAACGAAGGCCCGGCATCGCCACCCCTATACCCGGCAGCTTTTCCCGGCGTGGTTGGGGTTACGGCAATTGATCAACAGCAGGCGGTGTATCGCTGGGCCAATCAGGGCGAGCAGGTGGATTTTGCGGCGCTAGGTGTTAGTGTCGCCACCGCACGCGCAATGAGCAGCCAACAAACCCGGCCTTGGGGCCATGAAACGGGTACTTCAATGGCGGCACCCTTGGTTACAGCGCGGCTTGCCTGCGCGTTGGCAGAGGGCAAAAGCCTGGCTCAAGCCCTTGACGATTTACAGCAAGCGGCAGTGGATTTGGGCATGCCCGGGCGCGACCCTGTGTTTGGTGTTGGCTGGGTGCAATAGCGCGCGCAGCCCCTTTGCTTGAATTCTTCCCGCTTGGGCTTGCGCGCGCGCTGTGTTTCTTGGCGTTAGATGTTTTTCGCTGATTTGTATAGCGTGCTTTGAATATTTGTCAGCGGGAGAAAATACCTGCTGTTACCCCCACTGCTGTCCCATAGTTTAAGTCTCCATGCAAAACAGGCGTTGAAACTACTTATATCGCAGAGTTTCCAAGCGATATCTGGACATGAAATCTGGAGCGCAGTTTGTGACACGACGTAAATACCCTTCGGGGCCGGCCTGCGAGCAAAGCGCTTGGCGTATGACGGCTGGCATTGCTGCGATGCAACCGTTTGTCATACCCATCTAGTTTCGACACCCGCCCTTCGGGGCCTGCCTACAAGCACAGCGTGTAGGCGTTTAAGCACCCGCAAAGCCTTGCTTTGCCAGCGGGCGCTTAAACCCATGCAGGTGACGGTCACAAACTCCGCCCCATATTCCATGCCTGTAAATTTGTGGGGCAGCAGTGCTGTTACCCTAGCGTTACTTTCTAGCTTTATGCCTGTGCAGGCCGCGCCTTACCAGCAATAAAAAAGCCGGCATGCAAACACATGCCGGCGCGATAGAAAAAGCGGGCAAGCCTTGCTTGCGGCCCGCTAAAAATGAGACTGCAGTTGCAGTGAGGTCAGGGTTTCGCGGTAATCGGCGCTGGCCAAATTGGATTGGTAGTCGGCCAGGTGTACTTTGGCTGCCAGGCTTAATGTGTCGCCCAGTGGCAGAGTCCAGCTGGCTTCATAGTGGTACTGTTGATCGGCGCGGCGGCCTTGGGTTGTTTCGGTTTGGCCGAGGGCATTGGTGGTTTCGTTTAAGGTTACGTGGCCTGCGTAGTCTCGCCCCACATAGCGCATGCCGAGCTTAAGGGTGTTTTCAACGCCGGCTATTGCCACCTCGGTGGTGTAACCCAGGCGCAGGTTTAGGCCATCGTAGTTGAACTGGCTATCTGTTGCAGTTTCTGAATCGGTATCAACCCCTGCATGCAAAAAGCTTCTGCCGGCATTTAAAAACCAAAAGGCATCGGCGCCCCAGGCTTGGTTGTGGGCATTGCGTGCATCCAGGTCTGCAAATTGCTTTTGTTGCCGGGCGGTTTTGGCACGTACAAAAACCGTGTGGTTAATTAACTTGCTGGCAAAAATTTCTGTTTGGGTTAACTGCATAAACGCTTTCTGATCTAGCCGGGCATAGGCGTAATGAGCGGTCGCGCCCAAGGTAAGGTGTGCAAAATCGTAACTGGCTTCCAGGTTGGCCGCGCTGATATCAAGATTGAATTCATCAAAGGTTTGGTAGTACTTGCCGCTGTGGTTAAGGCCTGCGCGCAGCTTCAAGGTAGGTGATGCCTGCCACTGGCCTTTAAGGCCTGCATTAATTGTGGTGGCCCAATCTGACTCGTTGGTTGCCTGATCCAGCTCTTTCAGACTTACGTTGCTATCGTGTTCGGCACCGAGCGCAAGGTTTAACTGAACGTTCGGCTTATGTTTGGGGGTTGCCTCTGCCAATGTGGCGCTGCTGGCAAGCACGCAAAGGCCACCCAAGAGGCCAGCGCCCAATGCCAGCCCCAAGGAATGGGCTTGCTTGAAGTTGATGGTTTGGTTGAGGCGGGCGTTGTTTTTGCGAGCCAAAGCCTTGGCGAAGGGGGTGGGCTGCGTGTTCATGGTGTTCTCCAGAAGCGGGCAAAAAGTTGTGAGGTATCAGTAGAAAAGCGCGGTGCTAGGCACCGCGCATAAACGTTACAGTTGGCCGGTAATGGCATCGCTTACAGAGGCATCAACGGCTGCATTAACGGCGCTATTTACCTGTTCGCTGACCGTTGCGGCCACTAGGTCGTTAACCGCGCCGGTTAGCTGTTCGCTCACGGCGGCTTCTACCGCGCTGTCTACCGCTGCGGTAACGCTGCCATTGATGGCGTTATCAATGGCACCGCCCACAGAGCCCTCCACGGCACTTGAAACGGCGCCTGTGGTGGCGGTTTCCAATGCCGCGGAATTCATTGCAGTTTCCAGGGTTGAGGCAGCCGAGCCATCAACCTTTTGGTTAGCAGCCAAGGCGCCATTGCCGCTGCCGGCAAGCTCGGGCTGGGCGGGCAGCTCACTGTTGCTCGCAGGGGCATCAATCGCTGTTGCCTGGCCGGCACCGGTATTCAGCTCGCTGGTAAGCTCGGCACCCATTTGTGCACCATCCACTAACCGGCTTTGAGCGGTAGCAGTACTCTTGCTAGCTAATTCAGCGCTTGTAGCTGTGGCCAGTTGGGCTGTGCTATTGAGGCCCGCTTGCAGGTTTGCGACACCGTCAGAGGCTTGCGTTAAGGCACCGTTAGCCGTGGCCGTGCCGGTTGCCGTTAGCATCGCAGCGGCCATGGTTGATTGGCTGGTTGCGTTTTCGCGGGCTTCGGCGCCGGTGTTGTTGGTATCGCCGGCGGTGGCATTGCCATTTGCGCTTGCCTCGCCATTGGTTTGGGCATTCGCCGGCGCTTCAGAGCTTGCCTCGGCAGATTGCTGGCTGCTTAGCTGGGCGCTGTAGCGGCCGTTGTCTGCCTGCATGGATGCGCTGGCTGAGGCCTCAGCGTTCAGGCTTGCCTGTTGGCTGAAGGCTGCACTGGAAATAAACGTACAAGCGGCGAATAACAAAGTGTGTTTAAACATTGGGTAATCCTCTTTGTGGTTGGTTCACCCTGTTAACGCGCGGGCTTGGGTTTTATTCCCAAGGCGTGAAACATTTTTTTAAGGCCCATGCCCCTGTGCAGTTTTACGGCAAGGTGGTTTGGTGGCGCTCGATGGCCGCACACTGCCCTGAGCGTTACCGGGTGCGGTAAACCCTTGCAGGGCCTGGGTGTTTGAAGAAGATGAGTGACTGCAGGTGGGGCTTCGGGTGCCCCTTGATTGAGTCGCGTTGCCTGTGAATTTGGGGGGGGAGTGCAGGCAGCCAGGCACCTGGCTGCCTGTGTGTGGCCTAGCTGCTTGTGTTTTCGTGCTTGGCCTTGGCAGCCGGAGCGTTGCTTGCGGCCTGTTGTTTTTGCAGGTTTAGCTGATCTAAATAGCGCTGGGCTTCCTCGGTAATCCACTCGCTGTGAGACCAGTTCAGGGCATTTTGTAAAAAATGTTCTGCGTAGTCGTAATGCTTGGCCTTTAGCATATAGTTACCCACGTGCAGGTTTACTGCAGCGCTGGAAGGCATCATTTTAATCAGCTGTATTGCCGAGCGAATGGATTGGTTGTGCCGGTTTTGATCCCAGTGCGCCTGCATGGAGCGAAAGTGATGGTAGGGGGAGGGCCTCAGTTTTTCGGCCTGGTTAAGTAGTGTAATGGCATCATCACGCAAATCTGTCAGGCCCGGCTGGACGTTTGCGATACGTAACATGGCATCGGCCATTGTGCTTAAGGCAAATGGCTCACGCACATCGCTGCTGTGTTTTTTAAAGGCGGTAATATCTGCCAGTGCGCCTGCATAGTCTTCCGCCAAAACCTTGCGGTTGGTTGTTATTGCGAGCGCCGTTGGGTGCTTTTTCTCTAGGGCAAAGTCCAGCAGTTCTTGCGCCAATTCCTGCTGGCCCCGGGCTTGCGCCAGGTAATAAATATGAATGGCCATGCCGGCTTCATCAATGGGCTGATGCTTGATTTTAAATTTTGGCTCCACAAAGGGCAGCCCCATAACAGACATGCTCTTGAGCGCTGCATACTGTTTAAGCTCTTTTTCAAGCTCATCCATAGACAGGGAGAAGGCCTGATTAAATGCCTCTTCAGAGCCAAGGCCGCTGCTTGTCAGGCTTAAATAGCGCGCCAATTGCGCGGTTTTATCTGAAAAACCGTTCAGGTGGCCCAAATACATATAGTGGGTTAGCAGCCATGAGGTTGCATACAGCCTGCTAGTGTAATCGGCTATATTTTGATGTTCGGGTTTGGGTGCTAACAGCGCTTCAACGGGCAGCAGGCGACCGTTAAAAGTGCCGCCTCGCTGCAGTGTCCACTGGAGGTCTTCAGGTACATCACCCAGGTAAATCTCCCCGCGCTTAACTTTAAGGGTGGAGTAGAAGTGGGCAATGCCTTCGTCGAACCAGCGGGGAAAGCGTTGGCCGCTCATGGCCCTTACCAGATAAGGAAGGTATTCATGGCTTAGCACTTCTATGGTGCTTAAGCTGCTGCGCTTTGACTGCTGGCGCATCACCATGGTGGGTTCCAGCGATAGTTCTGTGTAGTAACCTGCAACTAGCGGGCCCTTGCCCATTTGAAGAAAGTCTTTGCGGCTATCAAACAAATACAAGGTAAAGGGCGCAAGCCTTCTATCGGATTTAACGCCGAGTGCATCACCGACGACCTGCTTGATTCGCATGAAATCGGTGAGCATTTCACGGGCTTCGTCTTCGTGAATGTCGGTATAAATCTCAAACCCGTCGGTTTTATACAGCTGCCAGCCTTCAAGGTTCACACCGGCAAAGGCGGGGGCGCCGGCCAACAAAAGTGCGGCCAAAATGGCTTTTAAAAAATACTTCATGTGTTTCGTCCTTTTTTTGGCAATTTTCGAACGATTGGGGTTTGGGATCAATGGGTAATAGTTGCGTATTATTTTGGAATTTTAAATTTTAAGCGGGGTGCCGTGTATGCCATTTGTCTGCGCGATGGCAGCTATCGGTTGTGGCGATAAGTTGTTGCTGGTTTTTGCTGGCTATTGCGCTTGGCTGTCGCTCTGTGCCAAGGCTTTGCCCATGCACGGTGATTTACTCAATAGGCTTTGTCTGGCGCCTGCGCCTTGGTTTCTTTATGTTTCTGATGTGCAAAATTAAGCAGATTCTGGGCGAGTTGATGGTTGCTGCGATCGACTGCAAGGGGGTGAAGCAGCATGGCAACCTGCGCAGGTTCAAGGGCCGCTTTTTCAATGTGCGGATTTTTCTTGGTTATTATAGGTAGTGTGATTACCGGAAAGCTTCTAAGCATGGTGTATCTTTTGAATTCAACCTCCAACTCATCCAGCGTGAGAGAAAATGCTTGCTCAAAGGCTTGTTCAGAGGTGATGCCGGTGTTGGTAAGTGCTAAATAATGGGTTAGCTGCCCGGTTTTATCCGAAAACCCGTTGTGATGGCCTAGAAATAAATAGTGCGTTAATAACAGAGACGTAAAGTGAAATCCGGTTTTGTTATGGAGTGATTTTTTATGCCGTGGTGCAAGCAAAATATCAATGGGTAATAATTTATTTCTAATCTTAGGATCAGGCTCCAAGATTGAAATTTGGTATCTGGAGAGTCCGCCAAGAGTGAAGTTTCCCCGTTTTTCTTCCAGTGTGGCATAAAAAAGCCCGGCGCCTACACTAAACCACTGTGGAAAATCATAGGTCTTTTCGATATGCATCAGATGTTGGGCATAGTGATAGTTAAACAACAGTAGTGTGTTGAGTGAACTTTGTCTTGGTATCTGCCAGATAACAATGCTCGAATTCCTGGAATCCGGGGTGTTAAACAGCGCACAAGCCTGGTGACCTACGAGATCTGTGTAGTCTGAATTACGCTCAAATATATAGAGGGTAAATGGTTTCAGGGTGCTAGCTATTGGAGCACGTAAGAGTTTATCTATTGCCAGTTTGGTGCTCGAAAAGTCGGAGAGTATCTCCTCGGCAACATCTACATGCATGTCGGAATACAACTCGACGCTGCCCATTTTGTAGAGATACCAGCCCTCCAGGTTGACCGGTGGGTTTGCGTAACAGTAATTTGCAAGGAGTGCTGAAATCAGTAGCGCGTAGCGCAGCTTCATGGAGTGTGTCCTTTTTCAGCCAATTTTCAGGCATTGGCGGGATTGAATCAATAATTATTGTGGCTATAGCTTGTAGGAATTTAATATTTCATGCTTGTGCCAAATTGCAGCCGAATTTCTGGTAGGTGAAATACCGGGCAGTGTGCTTTTGCGCAGGCTGTGGCTTTGGGGTTTGCGATCTGGCGCAGCTTCGGGCCTGTGAGGGCGCTCACCCTGGCACGGGGCAAGGGTGGTTGGTCGCAGATAACTTGCAGCTGGCAGCAGGGGCTTCTAGTGTGCCAAGTGGTACCACTCTGGGCCCGGTTACTTGGGCTTGCGGATATAAAAAGAAAATGGAGGGTGAAATGCATTACGTAATTAAGCGGGTGTGGCTGCAGGTGTTGGCCTTGGCGTTATTGGTGTCTGTGCCTTGGGGTGTGTATGCAAGCTCCGATGACGTGCAGGGCGTATTGGCCGCGGCAGATCGCTCAGAGGCAGACCGCGCCCGTGATCAGCGCGACAAGGCGGCGGAGTTAATTGCCTGGATGAACATCAAGCCAGGTTTTGCCATTGCCGACATCTTTGCCGGTGGCGGCTACTGGAGCGAGTTGTTTGCAGCGGCCGTCGGGCCCGCCGGTAAGGTGCTGGTGCACAACAATGCAGCCTATCGGAAATTTGTTGGCCCGGATGTGGGCGTGCGTTTTGAAGGTGAGCCCACGGCTGCGGTGATTCACGATCGCGAAGTGGCCGATCTGGGTTTGGGCAGCCAGCGCCTGGATCTCATCTATATGGGTTTAAGCTTTCACGATTTGTATTTTGTGAGTGAAGAAAACAGCTGGCCCGCCATTGATGATGCAGCGTTTATTCAGCAGTTGTACAACGCTCTAAAGCCCGGTGGGCGTTTGGTGATTGTGGATCATCACGCTAAGGCCGGTACTGGTGTGGAAGCCGCGCAGAATTTACACCGAATTGAGAAAGCCTTTGTGATAGACAGGTTAACAACGGCGGGATTCACGCTGCACTCACAGAGTGCATTGCTGGAAAATGCCACAGATGACCTGGGCATCAGCGTGTTTGATAAATCTGTGCGTGGTAAAAGCAGCCGCTTTATTCTGGCTTTTGAAAAGCTAGAAAGTAAGAAAGTAGAAAAGTAAGAAAAAACTTAAGCTGTAAAGGCGAAATCAAGCGCGAGGGGTTGGCAAGTATCTTGTTGCGCTTGATTTTCCTGTTTGCGGTAAGCGCCCATACCTTGCGCGCACCAAAATTACAGGCTCAAACTCATGCGGGTGTTGGCGGGCGTGAGGCTGCGCACGCCCGCCAGGTGCAAGATGACATCCAGGAGCTCATCCCAGGGCTCTGCATTGCGCATGCCTTTTACTGCGCGATCAATGCCATTGGCTTTGCGCAGCAGTGCATCCAACTCGGCCGGTCGCAGGCGGTTGAGGGCATTTTTTACCAGCCCTTTGCGGCTATCCCACACGCCTGCCTGTTTGCAGGCCCAATCGAAATTGCTGCCGTTGGCCGCGCCATAGGCCACCTGGATCAGGCTGCGGATTTCGCGGGCCAGCGCCCATAGAATGGCCAAAGGTTCTGTGCCTTCGCCGCGTAAACCTTGCAGGTTGCGCACCGCACCCTGCGCATCACCCATGAGCGCGCGATCTACCAGCCCGAACACGTCATAGCGCGCCGAGTTGGCCACCACATTCGCCAAAAGCTGCGCGGTAATCTGGCCGTCTTCGGCAAGCAGTTTGAGTTTTTCGATTTCCTGCGCGGCCGCCAACAGGTTGCCTTCTACGCGGGTGGCCAGCATATCAACGGCTGCGCGATCGGCGCTTAGGCCTGCCTGCTGAATGCGCGCGTTGAGCCACTGGGGCAACTGGGCTGCGTTGATGGGCCACACCTGCACGAAGGCGCCAGCGCTTTCCAGCGCGCCAAACCATTTGGCTTTCTGGCTATTGCGATCAAGCTTGGGCAGTACCACAAGTAGCAGGTTATCTGCCGGCGGATTTTGCGCGTATTGCTGCAGCGCCTTGCCGCCCTCGGTGCCGGGCTTGCCATTGGGGATGTGCAGTTCAATGATTTTTTTATCGGCAAACAGCGACATGCTGGCCGCGGCGTTGCTGAGCTGGTGCCATTCAAATTGGTTGTCGGCCTGGTAGCGCTCGCGCTCGGTAAAGCCTTGTTGGCGCGCGCTAGCGCGCAGGGCGTCGCAGGCTTCCTGAACCAGTAGATGTTCATCGCCGCTGATGACGTAAATGGGCTCAAGCCCTTTTTTAAGGGCGGCAGCTAATTGTTCAGGACGCAGGCGAGCCATCGGCACCCTTGGGTTCGGTGGCAGGTGTGTCTGCCTGTGTGCGGCTGGCCAGGTAGCTTAAGCGGCGAATAATCTGGCTCGCCAATTCCTGGGTCATTTCACGTTTAACAAGTTCAGCCTCGCTGGCCGCGCCCAAAACCTGGCCGCTGTCGAAGTTAACGGTGCGGGTTACCTGCACCTGATCGGGGGTGCCCATCAGCTCACCTGCCTGATTGCGAAACTCGAATTGGGCAAGGCTTGTGTACTCGTATTGGGCGGCCAGGGCATCGCTGCCCAGGGCTGCGGTGCGGCGATCACTTTTTTCATCGCTTACCACCAAATGGTAGCGGGCGTTGGCAGCATTAGGCTCAATGGCAATGCCGCTTGCATTTAACTGTTTGGCCAGTGCCGCATGCAGCTCGGTGCTTGCGCCTTCAATGGCGATGTGGGTGAAATCCGCCGGCAGCTTCAGTGAGCCTTTCAGGTGCCAGCCACAAGCGCTTAACAGTAACAGGCAAAATACAACCAGAATATTTTTCATAACAACCTTGCTTGATTCGGGTAAGCGGGCGGCTGCCCGCATTGCCGAAAGTTATTTAACGGCAAAGGTCACCAGTTTGCCGGGGATTACCTTGCACATTTTGATTTCAACGCCTTCCAAAAACTTTTGTACGTTTTCGTTGGCGCGCGCCTGCGCGATGATGCTGTCGTTATCGGCATCGGCGGCCACAGTGATTTTAGCGCGCACCTTGCCGTTGATTTGCACCACCAGTTCCAGCTCGCTTTTCACCAGTGCTTGCTCATCGACCGTGGGCCAGCCTGCATCCAGCAGGTTGTCGGCGTGACCCAGCGCCTGCCACAGGGTGTGGCAAATGTGCGGCACAATAGGTGCGAGTAATTGCACAGCGGCTTCCAAGGCTTCGCGCTCAACGGCCAAATCCTGCTCGGCCTTGCGATCAAAGCGCGACACCTCGTTGAGTAATTCCATCACCGCGGCAATGGCGGTGTTGAAGGTTTGGCGGCGGCCGTAGTCGTCGCTCACCTTGGCAATGGTTTCATGGGTTTTGCGGCGCAAATCTTTTTGGGCACCGCTCAAGGCGCTGGCATCCAGTGCCGGTGCCTGGCCTGCTTGTTGGTGTGCATACACCGCTTTGTAGAGCTTGCGCAAAAAGCGGTGCGCGCCTTCAACGCCTGCATCGTTCCACTCCAGCGATTGCTCCGGTGGCGCGGCAAACATGGTGAACAGGCGCACTGTGTCTGCGCCGTATTGGTCGATCAGTTCCTGCGGGTCTACGGTGTTGCCTTTTGATTTAGACATCTTGGTGCCGTCTTTCAGCACCATGCCTTGGCACAACAAGCGCTTGAAGGGCTCGTCGCCACTTACCAGGCCTTCATCGCGCATCAGTTTGTGGAAAAAGCGCGCATACAACAGGTGCAAAATGGCGTGCTCGATGCCGCCTACGTATTGATCCACCGGCAGCCAGTAATCGGCGGCGGCTTTATCAATCATGCCGCCCTCAAAGTTGGCACAGGTGTAGCGGGCGTAATACCAGGAAGACTCCATGAAGGTGTCGAAGGTGTCGGTTTCGTGCTCGGCCGCCTGGCCGTCGATCTCGGTTTTGCGCCAGTTTTCATCTTGCTTGATGGGCGAGTGCACGCCATCCATGGTGACGTCTTCCGGCAGCAGCACGGGCAGGCGCGAGGCCGGCACGGGAATTTCCTGGCCGCCGTTCAAGTACATCACAGGAATGGGCGCGCCCCAGTAGCGCTGGCGTGACACACCCCAATCGCGCAGGCGGAAGTTGGTGGTGATTTTGCCTTTGCCTTCGCTTTCAAGTTTGTTGGCGATGGCGTTAAAGGCGGCGGTGAAATCCAGGCCGTTGAATTCGCCAGAGTTGATCAGCGTGCCCTTTTCCACCATGGCGGCTTTCGTTAAATCGCCTTCACCGTCAATCACCTGGGTGATGGGCAAATTGAATTTTTGCGCGAATTCGAAATCCCGTTGGTCGTGGGCGGGCACCGCCATTACCGCGCCCGAGCCGTAATCCATCAACACATAGTTGGCCACCCACACGCTTACCGGCTCGCCTGTGAGCGGGTGCAGGGCTTTGATGCCGGTGTCTACGCCCTTTTTCTCCATGGTGGCCATATCGGCTTCAGACACAGACTGGATTTTGCACTCGGCAATAAACGCCGCCAGTGCCGGGTTATTTTCTGCAAGCTTTTTGCTGATGGGGTGCTCGGCGGCCAGGCTCACGTAGGTAACGCCCATGAGCGTATCGGGCCGGGTGGTGTACACATCAAATGCCGTGTGTTCGCCCACAGGCGCTTCTAGGGCGAAGGTCATATCTACGCCCTGGCTCTTGCCAATCCAGTTGCGCTGCATGGTGCGCACCTGCTCTGGCCACTCGTCGAGCTGATCCAGATCCTTCAGCAGTTGCTCGGCGTAGTCGGTGATTTTAATAAACCACTGGGGGATTTCCTTGCGCTCGACTTTTGAATCGCAGCGCCAGCAGCAGCCATCAATTACCTGCTCGTTGGCCAGTACCGTCATGTCGTTGGGGCACCAGTTCACCGCCGAGACTTTTTTATAGGCCAGGCCCTTTTCAATCAGACGGGTGAAGAACCACTGCTCCCACTTGTAGTAATCCGGTTTGCAGGTGGTAACTTCACGGCTCCAATCAAAGCCAAAGCCCAGGCGCTTGAGCTGGTTGCGCATGTAATCGGTGTTGGAGTAAGTCCACTTGGCCGGTGCGGTTTTGTGCTTGATGGCCGCGTTTTCTGCCGGCAGGCCGAAGGCATCCCAGCCCATGGGGTGCAGCACGTTTTTACCCTGCATGCGCTGGTAGCGGGCAATCACGTCGGAAATGGTGTAGTTGCGTACGTGGCCCATGTGCAGCTTGCCGCTGGGGTAGGGGAACATCGACAGGCAGTAAAACTTTTTGCGGCTTGGATCTTCGGCTACGTTAAAGCTTTTGTTGGCATCCCAGTGGGCTTGGGTGGCCGATTCAATCTGGTCTGGATGGTAGTGTTCTTCGAGCGGCAGGTTAGTTGTCACGATGGGCCTATACTTACTGGTAATGAGTGCGGCGCAGGCTGCGCAAAGCGGCCAATTATAGGGCCTCGCCCGCCAGAATGGTACGGCGAAGGGGTAATTCGCACCGCAATGCCCGTAGGAGGTGAACCATGCACGAACAACCAAAGCCTGAAACCCAACCGGAAGACCTGGGCCGCCAGCTCGGTGACGGCCTGGCCGAAGAAATAAACAGCTTTGTGCGCCTGGAGCTTGCCGCAGAGCAAATGCTGGAAGATGAGGCCGCCCTGGTTGGAGCCTACCTGAAAGACGATGTGGCCCAGGCGCAGTCTTACCTGGCCGAACTGCGCTCGGAGCTTTTGATGTTGGAGGCGCGCGCGGGTTACTGGTTGCTGGAAGCGGCAGACCCGGCCCGGCTTGATTGGCTAAGGCTGCACCGGCACATCAGCCACGGTGAGCAGCTGGTGATGGCCGATGAGGTAGCCCAGGATTGCCGCCTCCAGTGCCTTGCCTGCGGTGCGGTTACGCGGGTGCGGGGGCTGGTTACGCTGGCGCCTTGCCAGGCCTGCGGTTGCGAAATGTTCCAGCCACAGGCGGCTCACTAACCCATGCCCATACTGCAAGAGATCCCCACGGCGCAGTTTATGTCGCGCAGGCTAGTGCGGGTGCCGCCCGATGCCCCGGTGCAATCGGCGGTGCACACCATGCGCACCCACGGGGTTTCCTGCCTGCTGGTGGTTGAGGCCGGCCAGTTAAAGGGCATAGTGACCGAGCGCGATGTGGTGAACTGCTTTGATGCCCAGCTGGCCGAGGCAGGTGCGGTACCGGCCAGCGCACTGGGGTGCGTGGCAGATATTATGGCCGCCGAGCCGGTTACCGTGTGTGAAGACGACAGCCTGGTGGCGGCCCTGAACACCTGCATGGAGCGCTCTATTCGGCATTTGCCGGTGCTATCGGCCAGCGGCAGCCTGGTGGGGGTAATTACCCAAACGGATCTGGTGCGCGCTTACGCCCATATACTTGAGCGCCAGCTGGCCCTTGAAACCGATAACGAGCGCCTGAAGGCCCTGAGCCTGATAGACCCGCTCATGGGCATCGGCAACCGGCGTGCCATGGAGCGCGACCTGGGCCACACCCAGGCCGCGGCCCGGCGCAGCAAGTCAGCCTTCGGCGTGGCACTGCTCGATATCGACTGGTTCAAGCGCTACAACGATCACTACGGCCACCCCAAAGGCGACAAGGCCCTGAAAGCGGTGGCCCGCGCCATTGAAGGCACTCTGCGCAAGGGCGATCGGCTGTACCGCTTTGGCGGTGAAGAGCTCATGCTATTGCTGCCCGACACCGACCCCGAAGGCGCGCTACAGGCCGCCGAGCGCGCGCGCGCCGCCGTGCAGGCGCGGGCCTTGCCCCACGCTGAAAGCCCGCTTGGTGTGCTGACCTTGAGCGGCGGCGCGGCCAGCGGCACTGGCGATGGCCGGGCGCTCATCGAGGCCGCCGATCAGGCGCTCTATGCCGCCAAAGAGGCCGGCCGCAACCGCGTCACCCTCGGCTCTGTTTAGGGCCGCAATATCTCATTTCCCGGCGTTTTATAGGGGTATTACGGGCTTTCCCCGGGGTTGGGGCTGCCGGTAACATCTTTTTGTCACAATTCGAAACGAAAATGTGAGCCAGTTTGGAATAAGGGCAAAAGGTCTTGGCTCCGTTTGGCGCTATGGTAGACTGCGCGGCCTTAGGTGTGATGAAACAGATGCTCAGGCTCTCGCTTGCCCGAGCGCCTGAAATATAACGATAAGAAATGTTTTGCGAGTCGAGATGTGCATTAGTGACAGCAAATTTACCCGGGTGGAATTAAGCAACCGCCTGGGCCAGCTGGTGGCCATAGAGTTGTTGTGCCACCGCGATGCCAGTACCGATTTAGTGATTGTGCGCCTGGAAGACGATGTGGCCGGCCGGCGGCTAGCCAAGAACATCGAACACTTCGCCAAGCAGCTGCTGGGCCTGTGTGAAAGCGACCCGGCGCGATTACAAATTGTGGAATGGCGTGAACAAGAATCCGGTGCAAATTTGTGGCGTTGGCGCTTTAACTGGGTGGCGGATTGCCCCTTGGATGCCAAGCTCGTGCCTGTAAAAGCAGGGCACCACAAGCATATAAACGGATTGCTAAGCAGCCTTACGGCCGCTGCCGCCTGAACGGAATTTGGCAACTACATCTGTAACGCGTCAATCGAGTTTTAGCGGAGCCCAGAATGAAGCCCAATTTATTGCCCACCCTGTCTTCTGTAGAGTTGCACGACAAAGAAGGCAATCCCGTACAGCTGCAGATTCGCCTGTTTGAGTACCAGGGCAAATATGCACTGTTTATGTCTGATACCGCCACCAAGCCTGTGCTGGCGCGCAACGCTGCCACCTTGATTGCCCAATTGGCCGAGCGGCTGGAGCTGCCGGTGGCAGACACCCAATTCTTCCGCCACATTTACCTGCCCCACCAAGGCAGCGTATTCGGCAGCTTTCAGTTGGGCTGGCAGAGCGACGGCACCATCAGCCACTACACCTTCGCCATGATGACCCCACAACTGGAAGATATCAGCATTCGCCGCTTTCTTACCGAAGGCCGCCAGGTGCCCGTTTCCTACGCAAAGCTGCGCAACCTCGCCTCGGCTGTGTAGGGCGTATAGGCCTCATATCGTTCATCAATGAGTTGCCTTTGAGGCAGTACTGGTTGATTGCCGAGCGCTTAAGCCTTTTCGCCCCTGAAAAACTTCCCCTTTGACCCGCCTGCCGCAGCGGCTGCGGGTTTTGTGCCCTGTGGCCGAGGCATTGTGGCCATTTGGTAATTTCACCTTGGATGCCCCGGCGCGCCGGGCGTAGAATCGCCGCGCCTGAAATTGGGGGAACTATGAGCCTGGTGATTATTGGATTGGCGCTGCTGGCCTTTGTGCTGGTGGTGTTTGAAGAAGTTATTCATATTAACAAAGCAAAATCGACGCTGTTTCTGGGCACACTTTGCTGGTTGTTGGCCTACATCCTGCCCATGGAGGGCGCAAGCTCTGCTGCGGTAACCCACCAGCTCAACGAAAACCTGCTGGAAATCGCCACCCTTTGGCTGTTCTTAATGGCCGCCATGACCTTTGTGGCCTACCTCAATAGCCAGGGTTTTGTGTCGTCGCTGGTGCAGCGCATGCTGCCGGCGGAGTTACACGAGCGCACCCTGATGGTAATACTGGGCGCCTTTGCTTTTGTGTTTTCATCCTTTGCCGATAATGTTACCGCCACCCTTGTTTCCCTTGCGGTTATTACCAATTTGAAAGTGGCGGTGCGCAAGCGGCTGAAATACGCAACCCTGGTGGTGTTTGCGGTTAACAGTGGCGGTGTGTCGCTCATTACCGGTGATGTCACCACCTTGATGATTTTTCTTGCGGGCAAGGTTTCGGTGCTGGATTTGCTGTTGCTTGTTGTGCCGTCACTTTGTGGTGTGGTGGTGCTGGCGGCCATGCTGGGGGTGCGCATGCGCGGGCGGATCCGTTTTGATGCTGAAATCAAACCGATCCAGCGCACCGATGTAATTATTGCGCTGGTGTTTGTGGCCACCATTTTCGCAACACTCGGGCTGAATGCTGCGTATCAGGTGCCCCCGGTGCTGACCTTTTTATTTGGCTTAAGCTGCATGTTTTTGATTGCGCAATACCTGATGCGCAAAACCAACCGCAACATCATGCATTACATCCGCGAGATCGAATTCGACACCTTGTTGTTCTTCCTGGGGGTGTTGTTGATTGTGGGCATGCTTAAGGAGATTGGCGTGCTCAACACGCTGACCAACGTCTACGATGCCATGGCGCCGCACTATGCCAACTACCTGATGGGCCTGACCTCGGCATTGATCGACAATGTGCCGCTCACCGCCGCGCTGTTGAAAACCGATGTGGCTATGTCGCCTGCCAGTTGGCTTGCACTCACTTACGCTACGGGCGTTGGCGGCTCGCTGCTGGTGATCGGTTCGGCGGCGGGCATTATTGCCATGAGCAAGGTGAAAGAGCTTAATTTTATTAGCTACTTGTCTATGTTCGGCTACCTGCTGGTGGCCTATAGCGTGGGCTATTGGATGAGCTTTTGGGTGGGGCAGCTGTTTATGTAAGCCATTGACCTTTGGGAGGTGGCTGCAATTAACGGGCTATACTTTGCGGGCATTCAAACAAGGAGCCCGCCATGAGCCAGCCAACCCGCGCTGCAAACCAGCCTTATGTGGTAGATGTAGAAGCCGGAAAAACCTATTTTTGGTGCGCCTGCGGCTTCGATCAATGGGGTCACGATCAATGGGGTCAGAGTCATTGATTTCATAGCCTGGGCTTTAGGTGATGATCGATTTAAGGCGCAAATCGAAGCCAAGACCGTGCGCAGAGCCTCACCATCTGGGCGAGGTGGTGATAGGAAATCGGCTGAATACAGAGGGGTTGGTAAGGATCAATGACTCTGACCCTATTGATCACTATTGATCTATAAACAAGCCACCCATTATCCATAAAGTAAACCTTGAGCTATGATGAAGCGACTACATTGATGGGGTTGCTCCATGTCTATACGCGTCTACTTCGTTCTGGTGGTCGCATTGGTATCAGCTGGCGGCTATTTGACGGCTTTTGCTGATGAGGCACGAATAATAATTGAGCCCAGTGCTACTGTTGAGAAACCCGGAAGATTGTACTTGGTGCTAGTGCCAGCAAACCAAATGGATAATTCTGAAAAAGCGGTACAGTCCTCTGAGCCTCGCTTTTACAGCGCTTGGCCGACACAGGATGTTGAGCTTATGTTTGCTGTAGATTTGCCCAAACTGGAAGGTTCCAAGGTGATTTCGGGGTCGCAGTTTAAGGGGTTCCCACTTGCTCATTTCTCAGATGTATCACCAGGTTTATACGCGGTGCAGGCAATCTATGACACCAACTTCATTGACTCAGGGATTAATTCAGAAGGTAATTATTATTCTGAGTCGAAAATTATATCGGTTGAAGATGGCCAGTCATTGTCGTTGACCTTTAATCTGAATAAAACCATCCCGTTGGAAACAATGCCTGATGATGAGCGCTTCCTGAAGTACATTAAATTTAAAAGCCCGGCCTTAAGCGCGTTCTGGGGGAGGGATATTTTTCTACGAGCAGCGATATTGTTGCCGCATAGCTATTATGACGAGCCATCAAAACGATTTCCTTTGTTTTTTGATATAGGCGGCTATGGAGCACGCTACACGCGGGCGCAACGTTGGCATAACGATGAGGCGTTTCAGTCCTATTGGTCGCGAGATGATACGCCTCAGATGGTAATTGTTTTTCTCGATGGTGAGGCGCCCTATGGTGATCCTTATCAAATTAATTCGGCGAACAATGGGCCCTACGGTGATGCCACATGGAATGAGCTGTTACCTTATATTACCAGCAAGCTGAATGTTGTTGAGTCTGCTCAGGGGCGTTTTGTAAGTGGGTGTTCAACCGGTGGGTGGGTAAGCTTAGCGGTGCAACTGTTCTACCCTGATACCTTTAATGGCGCCTGGTCATATAGTGCTGATGGTGTTGATTTTCGTCATTTTCAGCTCGTAAATGTATACGAGGATGACAATGCATTTGTGAATGAGTACGGTCAAGTGCGCCCGTCATACCGTGCCAAAGATGGGGAGGTCATATTCTCCATTCAACATGAGATCGAAATGGAAAACGCGTTGGGGCGCGGGAATAGCTTCGCTACTTCGGGTGGGCAATGGGGTGGTTGGAATGCAGTATATAGTCCTCGCGACAGTAACGGTAAGCCTGCAACCATTTGGGACCCTCAAACCGGCAAGATTGACAAGGCGATAGCGGTGCAATGGTCAAAGTATGATTTGCGTCTATACACCGAACAAAACTGGGCGGAGTTAGGACCGAAGCTCGCCGGAAAATTGCATATATGGATGGGCGATATGGATAATTTTTACTTAAACAATGCCATGTACGTATACGAAAAAATGCTCAGCGATCGAGGTAATCCGAAGTCAGACGCTAAATTTACCTGGTTGCGTGGCGTCGGGCATTGTGACTTTGACTCTTTGGAAATGCGAAGAGCCACAATAAAGCAAATGCATCAACGGTTTGTCGAAACAATGCAGTGATAAGCCAAGTGATTGGGTTCAGAATAAAAGCTAATGTATGTGTTCGGGCACGGGCCGATCAATGGGGTCAGAGTCATTGATTTCATAGCCTGGGTTTTAGGTGATGATCGATTTAAGGCGCAAATCGAAGCCAAGACCGGGCGCAGAGCCTCACCATCTGGGCGAGGTGGTGATAGGAAATCGGCTGAATACAGAGGGGTTGGTAAGGATCAATGACTCTGACCCTATTGATCTCTATTGATCGGGGCAGCTGTTTATGTAAGCCATTGACCTTTGGGAGGTGGCGGTAATTAACGGGCTATACTTTGCGGGCATTCAAACAAGGAGCCCGCCATGAGCCAGCCAACCCGCGCTGCAAACCAGCCTTATGTGGTAGATGTAGAAGCTGGAAAAACCTATTTTTGGTGCGCCTGCGGCTTAAGTGCCAGGCAACCCTTTTGCGACGGCAGCCACAAGGCCTCGGGCTTTGAGCCAGTGGCCTTCAAAGCCGAAAAATCCGAAAAGAAATTCTTTTGTGGCTGCAAGGTGAGCCAGAAAGTGCCCTTTTGCGACGGCAGCCACAATCGTTAAGGGCGCGCCACAATTGGCTGCCTGGTCGCGCTTGGTTTTGCGGCGTTTTACCGAACCGCCTTCTAACTGTGTGCAAGGGCGTTCTATGCCGATCGCCAGTTGGTTATTAAGCAGAGAGTGCCAGCGAAGTTGATCCAGCGGCTGGTATCTTGCCTGAAGACTCTTTATTCTCCCTTTTTGTTATCTCTGGAATATTAAATTCTATAACAGAAGGGAATCTCTGCTATGTACGCTCGCTCTCTATACATGGGCCTTCTCGCCCTGCTAGTGCTGGTTGGCACCTCCGGGTGCATGAAACCTTCACCCGAGGCCTTCGCTGGCACCATCACCAAGGGTAAGCCGCCCCTTGATCATCGCGAATATGAATACCTGACGCTTGCAAATGGCCTGCGCGTTGTGGTGATTTCCGACCCAAAGACGGAGACATCTGCAGCGGCACTGGATGTTGCGGTAGGTTATATGGGCGATCCGGCTCACCGGGCTGGCATGGCACACTTTCTGGAGCACATGTTGTTTATGGGTTCGGAAAAATACCCCAAACCGGGTGAGTTTCAGACGTTTGTTTCCCAACACGGTGGTGGCACAAATGCCTTTACCAGTTCGGCCAATACGCGCTATTTCTTCGTGATTCAGCCA
This sequence comes from Simiduia sp. 21SJ11W-1, assembly GCF_024138675.1. Classification (NCBI taxonomy): domain Bacteria; kingdom Pseudomonadati; phylum Pseudomonadota; class Gammaproteobacteria; order Cellvibrionales; family Cellvibrionaceae; genus Simiduia; species Simiduia sp. 21SJ11W-1. Next base: position 961,204 of record NZ_CP090959.1, read on the forward strand.
GACAATTTTGAAACTGCCCTTGACCGCTGGTCGCAGTTTTTCAGTGCGCCCTTGCTGGACCCAAGCCAGATCGACAAAGAAAAAGACGCCGTGCACGCGGAGTACCAGCTGAAGCTGAAAACCGATGCGCGCCGCGTTGCGCAGGTTGAAAAGCTCACAGCTAACCCCGTGCACCCCTACAACAAATTTTCGGTAGGCAATCACGATACCTTGGCGGTTGGCGAAAACGGCGAACTTTACGCCGAGTTGAAGCAGTTTATGGCCGCCCACTACACGCCCGAAAACATGGTGCTGGCGATCATTGATACCCGCTCAACCGCTGAACTTGCACAGTTGGTGCGCCAGCATTTCAGTGAGCTGCCGGGGCGCAACAGCGCAAGCGCCGGCGTAGGTATTCCTGATGTACCCTGGCTTGGCAGTGAAGATCTGGGGGAAAAAATTCACGTTAAAACGATTCAGGAGGGCAACAGGTTATCGCTGCAATTCCCGATTCCCAATATGCTGGCAGAGCACGCCAAGCGCCAGGCGCACTATGTTACGCAGCTGCTGACAGATAAAGCTCGGGGAGGCTTGTTTGATCAGCTCAAGGAAAAGGGATGGGCGCACGAGCTAAACGCCTGGGAGAACGTTATTGATCAGCGTCAAAGCGTGTTTAGTGTTGCACTTGCCTTGACTGACGAAGGTGCAAAGCATACCGATAAAATCACCGCTGCGGTATTTGATTGGCTGCGGGTAATTCGCGAGCAGGGCGTGCAGGAGTGGCGCTTTGAGGAAATGCGCAAGCACATCGAGCTTGCCCTGGCGTCTGCCGAACCGCCTCACTCCATGGGTGCCGTTTTGGGGACTGTTGAGGCAATGCTGAAGGCGAACCCGGAGGACATTCTGCACTGGCCCTATATGGTTGGCGCTTATGATCCAGCGGGCATTCAAAAATTTCTAGGTCACCTGAACCCTGACAATGTGCGCGTGGTTATCGCGGGCCCGGCGCTGGCAGCCGATCGCTACGATGCGCTCTATGACGTGCACTACCAGGTAACGCAGATTGGTGCAGAGGAACTCGCACGCTGGCGCAAGGCCGAAAATTACGTGGCTTACCAGCTGCCGGCGCAAAACCGCTTTGCCACCGGTGAGCAAACTGTAAAAACAGCCACCAAGGTAACAGATCACCCGGTGCCCGTGATGGAGGCTCCGGGCTTTGCGCTGTATCACCAGCAGGATACCGAGTTCAAGGTGCCCAAGGGTCGCGTGGCGGTGTTTATTCACGCAGATGTCGCATCAAATTCATTAAGGCATCGCGCCCTGGCCAATTTATATTCCAGTTTGTTGCGCGATTCCCTTCAGGAAACCAAGGCTGCTGCCGAGAAGTCGGGTATGCGCTTGTACATGGATTCAAACAGTGCCGGTTTTTCCTTTGGTGTAGAGGGCTATACGGAAAAGCAGCCGGAGTTGTTGCAGCTTGCCATGGCGGGGTTTAAGAATTTCACAATCGACCCCGAGCGTTTCGAAGTCAAAAAGGCGCAGTTCTTACAGCAGTGGCGAGATTGGCAAAAAAATATTCCGGCCCAACAGGTGCTGAATGCTACGCGCGATGCCGTGCTAACACGCCCCTTTGATCGGGCGGGCCTGATTCCGGAAATGGAAGCCATTACCCTCAAAGAGCTGCAGCATTACGTCAACCATTTCTACGATCGCATCAACATGGAAGTGATGGTGTACGGCAACTACCGCGCCGAAGAAGCAAAGCAAATTGGCGAGAATTTGCATGCCCAGTTTATGCAAGGGAAGACACCGGGCAAACTGGTGCTTGGTGACGTGCACGCACTGCCGGTTGGGGAAACCCTGGTAGAACTGGATGTGGACCACACAGATTCCGCTATCGGTATTTATTATCAGGGCGTTGATGCGTCCTTCGCGGAGAGGGCGCGCTATTTGCTGCTTGGTCAGCTTTTGCGTGAGGCGTTCTACACTGAACTGCGTACCGAACAGCAAATGGGTTATGCGGTAAATGCCTCTTCGGCATTCTTCGGGGGTCGCCCTGAGGTGCCGGGGCTTGTGTTTATGATTCAGTCGCCAAAAGCCGGCCCACAAGAGTTAGCGCGCAGAATCGATGACTTTGTGCAGGGCTATAGCGCCACGCTGCGGGCGATGGACGACAAAGCGTTTGACCAATATAAAACGGCGCTTTTAAACGGCCTGCGGCGTAACGATACTGTTCTCATGCAGCGTGCTAACCGATATTGGAACGATATGGTTTCGGGTATTTATACCTTCGACAGTCGCGAGCAGCTTGCGGCCAACCTGGAGAAGCTGAGCCGCGAGGATATTGTGGCGCTGTACGAGCAGCAGGTGGTCAATGCCGATCGCCGGTTGGTTGCGCGCAGCTTTGGTACTGATCACCGGGGTGATGCCTACGCGTTATCGCTTAAAGATGATTCCATCTGCCGCGAACTGCCCTGTTTTACCACGCAAGTATTTTGATGGCTAAGGCAGGGTTGCGGGCGCGTTACAAGTAAAGGCTGCAGTTAAAACACAATAAAATGCCACAACAAAGGCCGGGTGAACGTTACCCGGCCTTTTTATTTATGTGCGTATTTTGATGGTGTAGTCAGGGGCGCGCCCGCTTCGCCCGCCAGATCAGCAGCGTCAGGGCCAGTAGGCTCAGGCACACCACCGGCCAACTGCCGGTAAGCATGTAGGGGGTGTTGCCGCGCGCAGGCAGCAGGCTGCCGCTTAGGGAGGTGAGCTCAAATTGCGGGGCTTGGGCGGTGATTTCACCGCGTGCGTTGATGATGGCTGAAAATCCGTTATTGGTGGCGCGCACCACGGGGCGCCGGGTTTCGAGTGCGCGCATTTGCGCCATTTGCAGGTGTTGGATGGGCGCGATTGAGCGGCCAAACCAGGCATCGTTGCTTACCGTGAGTATGGCCTCGGCGCGGCGTGCGCCAGCGGCGATGAGATCCGGGTACACAATTTCATAACACACGGCAGGCCATACGGGTGTGTGGCCGAGCATCAGTGGTTGCTGGTTTGCAGGCCCACGGTGCAACACCGACATGGGCAAATCGAAAAATTCAATCACCCCGCGCAGCTGTTGATCAAAGGGCACGTACTCGCCAAAGGGCACCAGGCGCTGCTTGTGGTAGACCCCTTGCCCCATGCCTAACACCACCAGGCTGTTGTAATAGCGCTGGCCGAGCAAGCGCCGGCCGTCGCGCTCAATGACATGGGGTTCGTTGACGATCACACCCGTCACCAGGCTGGTATCAGACTCGCGCGCCACTTCGGCCTGGCGGGCCATGAAGGGTTGGGCCTCGCTCATGAGTGTGGGCAGTGCAGCCTCTGGCCAAACCAGCCAGTTGTGCCCCCACAATGCTTTGCTTTGGGTGAGCAGCCTGTCGTAGGTGGGCATGAGCCAGTCTGGGTCCCACTTGTGCTGCTGTGGAATATTCGGTTGCACCATGGCCACGGTGCGCACAGGGCCTGCCGGTGTTGTCCAGGCAACCTGCTGTAGCGCGGCGCCTGCGCCCCAAAGCCCGGCAACCCCGGCCAATGCCAGCCAGCGGCCAGGCTGGCGCTGCCACAGGGCCAATGCGAGTGCGGCGGTGGTGGCGATGATCAGCCCCAGGCCAAAGATGCCGAGCACCGGAGCCCAGCCTGCCAACGGCGAGGTGAGGTGGCCGTAGCCTGCATAGAGCCAGGGGAAGCCCGTAAACAGCCAGCTGCGTAGCCACTCGCCCAGCAGCCACAAAGGCGGCAGCGCCCACAGTGGCAGGGGGCCGGGCAGCCGGCGTTGCCAGAGCCCGTAGGGCAGGGCAAATACCAGCGCCAGAAAAGTCACCCACAGGCCTGTAAGCAACAATGCGAGCAAGACGGGCGCCTGGCCGAAGGTGTTGATGCTCACATACACCCAACTTACGCCAAGGCCGTACATACCCACGGCGAAGGCAAAGGCGAGTGCCGCCAGTTGTGCTTTGGGGCGTATTAACAGGGCAAAAAAACCGATCAGCCCCAGCAGTGACACCGGCCACAGGTTAAAGGGTGCAAGCCCCAGGGGTTGGCACAGGCCCGCGGCCAGGGCAGCGGCCCAGGCTAGGGGGCCGCGAGAGGGTAAATTGGGCACGGGCGGTTGATCCTGTTGCTGTTTTTATTGGCTCGCAGGCGCCGTGGCTCAGGCTTCCTGTGGGGGAGAAACCCGCAGCAGGTGCAGCTTGCGGCTGTCTGAGTAGAGTACGGTGAAGCTGTAGCCATCGATAGTGACAGATTCATTGCGCTTGGCTAAATGGCCGAAGGCGTTGAGCACCACGCCGCCGATGGTATCAAACTCATCTTCGGGGAAGCCCGCGCTGAAGTACTCGTTGAAATCTTCCACTGCGGTGAGTGCGCGCACCACGAAGGCGTTTTCATCGAGCTTGCGGATGTCGGTGTCGTGATCTTCTTCATCGGTTTCGTCTTCAATTTCGCCGACGATTTCCTCAAGAATATCTTCAATGGTCACAAGCCCCGAGATGCCGCCGTATTCATCGAGCACCATGGCCATGTGGTAGCGGTTTTCGCGGAACTCGCGCAGCAAAATATTCAGCCGCTTGCTCTCGGGAATGATGTTGGCCGGGCGAATCACGTTTTCCAGGCAGAATTCTTCTTTGCCGCCAAGTACCAGGGGCAGCAAATCTTTGGCCAGCAAAATGCCGCGCACGTTATCTGTTGATTCTTCAATCACAGGAAAGCGCGAGTGGCCGGATTCGATAATGCGGGGCAGGAATTGTTCGGGCGTTTCTTCAATGCGCACCACCACCATTTTGGAGCGCGGTACCAGGATGTCGTGCACGCGCTGGTCAGAGACTTCCAGAGCGCCTTCGATGATGTGCAGGGCTTCCTGGTCAAACAGGTTGCGCTCGGCGGCCTCTTTGATGATGGCCAGCAATTCGGCGCGCGATGTGGGTTCGGTGGTGAAGGTGTCGAGTAATTTTCGCAGCCAAGACTTCTCCGGCTGCTTCAAACTACTGGGGGGTTCGTCGCTCATGACGCCTGTGTGATCCTTGTGGTTAAAAATTGGGCCGCAGTTCTTGCGGCGAAAGGGCCATTTTACTTAAGAATCGCGGTCTGCATAGGGGGCAGGGTAGCCCAATGCCACAAGTATCTCAGTTTCCAGGGCTTCCATCGCATCGGCCTCGTCATCTTCCTGGTGGTCAAAGCCCAGCAGGTGCAGGGTGCCGTGCACCAACATGTGCGCCCAATGGGCCTCTAGCGCCTTGTTTTGCTCGCGGGCCTCACGGGCCACAACCGGGGCGCACACCACCAGATCACCCAGCAAGGGGAGGTCTACTTCCGGCGGCAGATCCGCCGGGAAAGAGAGCACGTTGGTGGGGTAGTCTTTGCCGCGGTAGTCGCGGTTGAGTTGTTGGCCGTGGGCTTCATCCACAATCAGCAGGCTCACCTCTGCCTCAGGGCGCCTGTTGCCGACGGCCGCGCCCACCCAGCGCTCCAGCTGGGTTTGGGTGGGCAGGCTAGGTGCTTGGCTTTCGATTTCCGTATCGACTGTGATCATCGGCGCTGGTCGTCGGGTTGTTGCTCTTCGTGTTCTTCGTAGGCCTCTACAATGCGCTGCACCAGCGGGTGGCGCACCACATCTTTGGAGAGGAAGTGGGTAAAGCTGATGCCCGCCACGTTTTTGAGTACTTCCATCACATGCTTCAGGCCGGAATGCTGGCCACGGGGCAGGTCGATTTGCGAAGGGTCGCCAGTGATCACGGCCGTTGAGCCAAAGCCGATGCGGGTAAGGAACATCTTCATTTGCTCGCGGGTGGTGTTTTGGCTTTCATCCAAAATCACAAAGGAGTTGTTGAGGGTGCGCCCGCGCATATAGGCCAGCGGTGCCACTTCAATCACATTGCGCTCAATGAGTTTGCCGACTGTGTCGAACCCCAGCATTTCGTAGAGGGCGTCGTACAGCGGGCGCAGGTATGGGTCTACCTTTTGGGATAAATCGCCGGGTAAAAAGCCGAGTTTTTCACCGGCTTCCACCGCCGGGCGCACCAGCAATATGCGCTCTACCTCATCTTTAAGCAGCGCTTCTACCGCGCAGGCCACCGCCAGGTAGGTTTTACCGGTACCGGCCGGGCCAATGCCGAAGTTGATGTCGTTGCCCTGCACGGCCTTCACATAGCGCTGCTGGTTGGCGCCGCGCGGGCGCACGGTGCACTTGGCTGTGCGAATGAGCGTCATGCCGGCGGGGCTTTGGGGGCTCTCTGCATTGATGGCTTCAACATCGGATTGTTGCAGCGCCAGGTGGACTTCATCGGCGGTGAGCAGGGGCTTTTCGCCAAGCTCTGCATACAGGCGTTTGAGAATGTGCTGGCCGGCATTGGCGGCGCTGGCCTCGCCAATAAGGGCGAAATCGGCACCGTGGTTGTGAATACTGATATTCAGCCGCTGCTCGATTTGTTTCAGGTGTTCGTTCATGGGCCCGCAAAGGCTGGCTAGCCGGTTGGCGTCGTGGGGCTCTAAGGTGAATGTATTGCGGGTTTCGGTGGCCGGGGCCTCGGGGGTTTGGGTGTCGGCGGTATTCAAATGAAGATGTCTTCCTTTAAAGTCTGCGGTAGTTCCAGATTACCCTAAGGCTCAGAGTGGGGGAACGCCGTGGAATGGCCAATTTTTTATAAAACTGTGCGCGTTTATTCCCTAAAGGCACAGCGGCCATGGCTGGCCGCCGTACACTGGGGCTGCTTAGGCATCTAACTCAGAGCTGATGAGCGTGCCGCGCAGGGAGTTGGGCAGGGCTTCCTCAATGAGGACATCGGCAAACTTGCCAATGAGCTCGGCCTGATCGCAGCGGAAGTTCACCACCCGGTTGTTTTCCGTACGGCCCGAGAGCTGGCCCGGATCTTTCTTGGACACGCCGGTAACCAGTACCCGCTCGGTGTTGCCCACCATCTGCCGGGCAATGATTTGCGCCTGCTGGTTGATCTGGTGTTGCAGGCGCTGCAGGCGCTGCTTTTTCACCTCTTCCGGGGTGTCGTCTGGCAGGTCTGAGGCGGGGGTGCCCGGGCGGCGGCTGTAGATAAAGCTGAACGACAAATCGAAGTTCATGTCTTCAATAAGCTTCATGGTGGCCTCGAAATCGGCCTCGGTTTCGCCGGGAAAGCCCACAATGAAATCTGACGAAAAGCAGATGTCGGGGCGGATTTTCTTGATGCGGCGCAGCTTGGACTTGTACTCCAGTGCGGTGTGGCCACGTTTCATGGCCGCCAGAATGCGGTCTGAACCCGATTGCACCGGCAGGTGCAGGTGGCTTACGAGCTCTGGCACCTTGCCGTACACCTCGATCAGCGAATCTGAAAATTCTACCGGGTGGCTGGTGGTAAAACGGATGCGGTCGATGCCGTCGATGGCGGCCACATAGGTGATCAGCTCGGCCAGATCGGCCACCTGGCCATCGGCCATGTCGCCGCGGTAGGCGTTTACGTTCTGGCCCAGCAGGTTGATTTCGCGCACGCCCTGCGCCGCCAGGTGCGCCACCTCGGTGAGTACGGCGTCCAGCGGGCGGGAGACTTCCTCACCGCGGGTGTAGGGCACCACGCAGAAGGTGCAGTATTTCGAGCAGCCTTCCATGATTGATACAAACGCCGTGGCGCCATCGGCTTCGGGCTGCGGCAGGCGGTCGAACTTTTCAATTTCCGGGAAGCTCACATCCACCACCACGGCACCCGAATCGCGCTTGGTTTCAATCATCTCGGGCAGGCGGTGCAGGGTTTGGGGGCCAAAAATCAGGTCTACAAAGGGCGCGCGCTCGCTGATGGCCGCGCCCTCCTGGCTGGCCACACAGCCGCCCACGCCAATAACCACATCGGGGCGGGTGTCTTTGTAGTGCTTCCAGCGGCCCAGTTGGTGAAACAGCTTCTCTTGGGCTTTTTCACGAATAGAGCAGGTATTGATGAGTAGTACGTCGGCTTCTTCCGGGTTGTCGGTGGTCACCATTTGATGAGCGTCGCCCAGCAGATCGCGCATGCGGGCAGAGTCGTACTCGTTCATCTGGCAGCCGTGCGTCTTGATGTAGAGCTTCTTTACGGCTTTTTCAGATGTAGACATAAGGTGATACCTGTATAAAACTTGAACAATCGAAAAATAGCCGCGCATTATAGCGGGCGCACGGTGGCTTGCCCAGTTGGCAGCTTAGGGTTTTATGGTATCCTTGCGCGCCTTTCGGGTGGCCCGCCCGTGTCTGAGGTCGCCCCCTTACAATCGGTATGTTTGTGCTATGTCTGTAAACCCCACCTATAAAGTGATCTTTTACAACCAGAATCAGGTGTATGAGGTGTACGCGCGCGCCATCTACCAAAGTGAAATGTACGGTTTCATTGAGGTGGAGGAGTTCGTATTCGGTGAAAAGTCGGCCATGATCGTTGACCCGGGCGAAGAAAAGCTCAAAGGCGAGTTCGCCAAGGTCAAGCGCTCGTATATTCCGCTGCACAGCATCATTCGCATCGATGAAGTAGAAAAAGAAGGTGCAGCGAAAGTGGTGGATATCAAAGGCGGCGATAAAGTGGCCCAATTCCCCTTCAGCGGTGTGCCCAAGCCCCAGAGCGATGCCTGATAGCAGTAAGTACTTGCTTACTGTCGGTGTCGTCCACTCATGCAGTTTCTATTGCCTTGCCTGGCTTTGTCATTGGCATTGATGCCCGTTTTTAGGGCGCAAGCCCTGCACCCGTGCAAGGCGTACAAAAAGCCGGGCCAAACCTTTACAGGGGGGAAAGCCATCCCCCACAATGGCCCACCCACTGCGACGACGACAGCCTCATGGACCTAGGTTTACTGGCGTTATTCATACCCACATTTTTTCTGGTTTCTATCTCCCCCGGCATGTGCATGACCCTGGCATTAACGCTGGGCATGGCTGTGGGTGTGCGCAGAAGTATGTGGATGATGGCCGGCGAACTCACGGGCGTGGCGTTGGTGGCCTTGGCCGCGGTGCTGGGGGTGGCGGCGTTGATGCTTAATTATCCGGGGCTGTTTACGGTGTTGCGCTATGTGGGTGGTGCCTACCTCTTGTGGTTGGGCTGGAAGCTTTGGCATGCGCCGCCCCCGAACCTTGAGGCCCAGAGTGAGGCCCCCCAAACCCGCTGGGATCTCGCCTTGCAGGGCTTCACCACCGCCGTTAGCAACCCCAAGGGCTGGGCGTTTATGGTGGCTTTGCTGCCGCCGTTTTTGCGCGACGATTTGCCCCTGTGGAGCCAGATGGCAGGCCTGTTGGCGGTTATCGTCATTATAGAATTCAGCTCGTTAATGCTCTATGCCAGCGGCGGCAAACACCTAAGCCGCTTTTTGGCGCGTTCGGGCGGTGCCGGTTGGCTGAACCGCATTGCCGGCAGCCTGATGGGCGTGGTGGGCGTTTGGTTGGCGCTTGGGTAATGAACTCGCGGGGGAGGCTCACGGGTGTTGATAGAAGGTATTGAGACAAAGATGTTAACCACCATTGTGCTGATTGTCAGCGCAACTCTGGGGCTGTTGCTGTGCCGTCATCTGCTGAGCGCGGGTTTGCGTAAACTGGCGGTGAAGCAGGCGGTGAGCGAGCTGGGCCTGGCTTTTGCGCTGCGCTCCATTAACACGGTGCTGTTTATCGTCTACGGTTTAGTGTTGTTGGGCCTGTTGGGGCTGGATTTCAGTGATATAGAGGTATTGCTGAGTTCCATGTTTGCCGTTGTTGGCGTGGCGTTTTTTGCCCAGTGGTCGATTTTAAGTAACATCACCGCAAGTTCCATAATCTTTTTCAGCTTTCCCTACCGCGTGGGCGACTGGGTATCGGTGGTGGAAAAAGATGTAGACATCAGCGGCCAGGTGGAAGATATCACCCTGTTTCACGTGTTAATTCGCAACCTGCGCGGGGAGCTCATCACCTACCCGAACAACCTGATATTGCAAAAACCTGTGGTGCGCCTGAAGCAGAAGCCGTTGGTGGGCCCCTCAGACGATTTAACCGATGAATTGATGCCCTTTGCCGTGGGGCGTGAAATAGAATTGACCTTTGGCGAGCAGGCCATCACTGGCCGGCTGGTTCATAAAAATATGCAGCGCGTGCTGCTGGAGTCTGCCGGGGGCGAGATCCTGGTGGTGCCCTTGGTGAAGTTACAAGGTGCGATTATTCGCGCCACTCAATCGGCGCCTGCGTTGCACTCGAGCGACCACTGAGCCCTATGAAGTATTTGGACGAGGACGTTACATGATGGACCCTATGGCCCTGTTGGTTGCCGTTGGCTTACTTTCCATTGCGTGCCAATACCTGGCATACAAAGTAAAGCTGCCCGCTATTTTGCCGTTGCTGGTGTGCGGTATTTTGCTGGGCCCGACCCTGGGCCTGTTAAATCCCGATGCCCTGTTTGGCGATTTGCTGTTTCCACTGGTGAGCCTGTCGGTGGCGATCATCCTGTTCGAGGGCGCGCTGACCTTGAAGTTTGAAGACCTGGGCGGCCACGGCACCATGGTGCGCAACCTGTGCACGGTGGGTGCCATCGTTACCTGGTTTGTGGCAACGCCCGTTGCGCACTACGCGCTGGGGATGTCTTGGCAGATGTCGTTTTTGTTTGGTGCCATCGTTACGGTAACCGGCCCCACGGTGATTGTGCCCATGCTGCGCTCGGTGCGGCCATCGGCAAAAGTGGGCAATATCCTGCGCTGGGAAGGCATTATTATCGATCCGGTGGGCGCGCTGTTGGCCGTACTGGTGTATGAATATGTGATTGCCGTTCAGGACGCCTGGACGCACACCCTCATGACCTTCGGCCTGGTACTGGCCATTGGCCTTGGGCTGGGCTCGATCATGGGTTACTTCCTGGGCATGGTGGTGCGCAAAAACTGGGTGCCGCACTACCTGCAAAACACCGCCGTATTAACCTTGATGCTGGGTGCGTTTGCCGTCTCTAACGCGCTGGCCCACGAGTCGGGCTTGCTCACGGTCACTGTGATGGGCATGTGGCTGGCCAACATGAAAGATGTGGATGTGGATGACATCCTGGAATTTAAAGAAACCCTGAGCGTGCTGCTGATTTCGGCGCTGTTTATTCTGCTTGCCGCACGGCTCGATTTTGGCTCCATTATTCAGGTGGGGTGGGGCGCAATATTGGTGCTGTTTGCCATTATTTTTATTGCCCGGCCTTTGTCTGTACTGGTGTCTTCTGTGGGTGCCGGGCTCAATTGGCGCGAGATTGCCTTGCTTTCCTGGATTGCCCCACGCGGCATTGTGGCGGCAGCGGTGTCTGCGCTGTTTGCCTTAAAGCTTGAAGAGCTGGGCTATGCCGAGGCCGACCTGCTGGTGCCTATGGTGTTTCTGGTGATTATCACCACCGTGGTGTTGCAGAGCTTGACCGCCGTGCACGTGGCAAACTTTTTGGGCCAGCGCGCGCCTACGCCCAACGGCTTGCTGATTTTCGGTGGCAGCAAGTTTGCACGCATGTTTGCCTTGGAAATGATGGATAAAAACATCCCCGTGCGCATTGCCGATACCAACTGGGATTCTATCCGGCAGGCGCGCATGGATAACATTCCCACCTACTACGGCAACCCCATTTCCGAACACGCACGGCGCACTATGGATTTATCGGCCACGGGCCAAGTACTGGTGATGTCGCCGTACCGCCAGCTCAACCCGTTGGTGACCTATCATTTTGAGCACGCCATGGGCAAAGGTTCGGTGTTGGGCCTGAGCGCCAGCGAGCAGGAAAATCGCGCTTCGCACCAGATATCCGAGGCCTACGCCAAAAAGTTGGGCCTGTTTTCTGAAACCGCAACTTACGGGCGCTTGGCGGCGTTGGTGGCCAAGGGTGCCACCATCAAAACCACGCGCATTTCAGATTCCTTCACCATGGAGAACTATGGCGAAACCTACGGTGCCCGCGCGCTGCCTTTGTGCGCGCTAGACCCGAACGGCAAGGTGTTTTTCTACACAATTTCACACGATTTCAAGCCCAAGGCCGATTGGCAAATTGTGAGCCTCATTACCCCTGAAACTGCGGAAGAAAAGGCCGCACGCGAGGCCCGTGAAGAAGCTGCCCGCCTGCAAAAAGAAGCCGACGAGCGTGCACTGCAGGAAGCCCGTGCCCGTGAAGCCGAGCGCGATAATCCGTCTGCGCCCAGTGAAGCCTGATAGTTGTATGGGTTTTTCAAGCGGCGCATCTGGCGCCGCTTTGCTGTGTGGTGCGTAAAAGGCCCCTGGGTAAATCTGCCAAGGCGCTGGTTGCGTAGATTACGGCTTAAGCGGTTGCGCGTATATTTCAAAGATAGTTAACAGTTTGGTAATCTTGCCAGACTACTTAATGCGGAGGGATTATGTCCCAGTCCTTTAGTGCGATGTTTCATCGCTTCATCAAAAAAGATACCTCGGCCGGTATTGTGCTGATTGTGGCCACCGTGCTTGCGCTGGTATTTAAAAATTCCTTTCTGGCCGAATGGTACAACCTGTTTTTACGCACGCCAGTTGAGGTGCAATTTGGCGCATTGGAAATTGCCAAGCCATTGTTACTTTGGATTAACGATGGCCTGATGGCGGTGTTCTTTTTGTTGATCGGGCTGGAAGTGAAGCGCGAGCTGATGGAGGGCAATTTAAGCTCGGTTTCGCAAATGACCTTGCCGGGTATAGCCGCCATTGGCGGTATGTTGGTGCCGGCGCTGTGTTACGTGTATGTAAACAGTGGTGATGAGGTTGCCATGCGTGGCTGGGCCATTCCCACCGCCACAGACATCGCCTTCGCCCTGGGCATTCTCATGTTGCTGGGCAACCGCGTGCCGCTTACGCTGAAGGTGTTTTTGATGGCCCTGGCCATTATTGATGACCTGGGCGCCATTGTGATTATTGCGCTGTTTTACACAACAGATTTATCTACGCTTTCTATTTGGGTGGCCAGTATTGCGCTGTTAGTGTTGTTTGCCATGAACAGGCTGGGCGTATTCAGGCGTGCAGCCTATGTGATTGTGGGTGTGGTGCTGTGGGTGAGCGTGCTCAAATCCGGTGTGCACGCAACGCTTGCCGGTGTGGCGCTGGCGTTTATGATTCCACTAAAAGCCACCAACGATGTGGGTGAGCAGTTTTCACCGTCGAAAAAAATGGAGCACGACCTGCACTACTGGGTGAGCTTTTTTATTCTGCCGCTGTTTGCGTTTTGTAACGCCGGTATTGATTTGCGCGGTATTTCGGTAGACCAGCTTTCAGCCGGTGCACCACTGGGTATTATTTTCGGGTTGTTCATTGGCAAGCAGTTAGGTGTGTTTGGCTTTAGCTGGCTGGCCATTAAATGCAAGATTGCCGAAATGCCCAAGGGCGCCAACTGGGTATCGCTCTACGGCGTGGGCCTGCTCACCGGTGTGGGCTTTACCATGAGTTTGTTTGTTAACTCACTGGCCTTTGAAGATGATCAACTGTTTCAGGGTGCTGATCGCCTGGCTGTGCTGGTTGGCTCACTGCTCTCTGGTGTGATGGGGTATTTGGTGTTGCGTTTTGGTGTGAAATCCGATGAGTCGTCGAGCGACGTTATTTACCTGCCGTCTTCGGTGGGCTCGCTGATGGAGTCTCTCACCCAATCGGCGGCGTGGTTTAAAGATCAGGTACCGGGCCTGCCACCGGAAAAGCCCGAGCACAAGTTGCCCGAAGAGCCCTTTGATCCCGATAAGAAATAACCAAAAAAAATAGCAGCCCTAGGCTGCTATTTTTTTGGTTCGCTATTAACTTGCAAGTTTTTGGCGAACAGAGGCCAGTTTTACGCAGGTTACAAACACTTCCATGGCGCCCACCACTTCGGCAACGCTTGGCACTGAAGGTGCGATGCGGATGTTGGCATCTTGCGGGTCTTTGCCGTAGGGGAAGGTGGCCCCGGCGGGCGTTAATTTTACGCCTGCATCTGCCGCAAGTTTCACCACCGCTTTCGCGCAGCCCGGGCGGGTGTCGAATGAGACGAAGTAGCCGCCTGCAGGCGTTTCCCACTGGCCTAAATCGCTACCGGTAAAGGCACTGTCCAGTGCAGTTAATACCGCGTCAAAACGCGGTTGCAATATGGCGGCATGGGCCTGCATGTGAGTGGCCAGTTGATCTGCATTGGCAATTAACCGCATGTGGCGCAGCTGGTTGACCTTATCGGGGCCGATACTCTGGGCGCCCAGGAAGGCGCGGAAGCTCTTGAGGTTTTGCTCGCTCATGGCCACAAAGGCAATGCCTGCGCCTGCGTGGGTGATCTTGGAGGTTGAGGCGAACTGCAAGATGGTGTCTTCAGTGCCGGCCGCCTTGCAGGCATCCATGATGTTGGCCAGTGGCTGTGGCTCGCCCAAATCGTGCACAGCATAGGCGTTATCCCAAAATATTTTGAAGCCGGGCTGGGCGAGCTTGCCCAATTGCGCAATGCGGCTGACTACGGCGTCGCTGTAAATCACGCCAGTGGGGTTGGAATACTTGGGCACGCACCAGATGCCGCGAATGCTCGGGTCTTGCTGGATGAGTGCTTCAACGCGGTCCATATCGGGGCCGTCGGTACCCATGGGCACAGTGACCATATCAATGCCCAATTGCTCACACAGGGTAAAGTGGCGGTCGTAGCCGGGTACCGGGCAGATAAATGTCATCTTGCCTTGCTTGCCCCAGGCGCTGTCTGGCCCGTTAAAACCGAATTGCACGGCGTTCAGCAGGCATTGGAACATCAGTGTGAGGCTGGAGTTGCCCTGCGCCAGGGTTTCGGCCTGGCTTGTGCCCAGAATGGCCGCGCCCAGTGCACGCGCCTCTGGCAGGCCATCGCCGCCGCCGTAGTTGCGCGTGTCTGTGCCGTCTGCGCTTTTGTAGTTGCCTTTCAAAATACCGTCGAGTGCATCAGCAAGGCTGAGCTGCTCGGCTGAGGGCTTGCCGCGCGTGAGATCCAGGCTGAGCTTGCGGGCCACAATGGCCTCGTAATCGGCGCTGAGTTGGGCTTCCCACTGGCGAAGTTGTTCGTGACTGGCGTTTTCTAGGTTCAATTTGGGCCTCGGTTTGTAATACGACTACAAAATCGGGCGGCATTATAAACACCTTTTGTGCAATCTTTAATCGCAAATAGGGGGTTTGAGGGCTTTTTTTTGCTCGCGCGCAGAGGGTGATGGCGCAGCTGGCGATTGGCTTTGGCTGCTTGGTGGATTTAAGCGTAACGGGCGGCGTTCATAGTGCAGATGTCGCGTGTGCCAGCCTCAATGTGCAATAACCGAAACGGCAAACCGCTTATTGGGTGTTGCCGTAAAATCCGAGGAACATGTCAACCGAGCGCTCAAGATAGTGCTGTAACTGTTCGGCGCTATTTTCGGTGGGCAGGCCGATCATGGCTTTGAAGTGATCGTGGGTTTTAAACAGGCTCAGCAGCTGTTCAGCGGCCATGGCAATGTTGTCGCACTCAAGTTGGCCTTGTTGGGTTTTACGGGCCAAAAAGCCTTGCAGGGTTTCCTCAACACGGGCCGGGCCTGCGGCAAAGAACATTTGCGAAATTTCCGGGTGCAGTTCGGCATTGGTAGCACAGAGCCTGCACAGCTGAATGGCCTCGCGGCTTTGAATCAGCTCCTGAAAATGTTGGGCAAAGTGTATGAGCACCTCGCGCAGGGGGGCGTCATCGTTAAACACGCCTTCGTGCATGGCATTGGCAATGCAGCGGTCTTCCACGCAAAAGCGAAACAGGTCGTCTTTGGTGCCGAAGTGGCTATACACCGTTTGTTTGGATACCCCGGCAGCCTCGGCCACTTGATCCATACTGGTACTCAAATAGCCTTGTTCGGTAAACAAATGGCTGGCTGCAGCAATGATTTGCTGGCGCTTTTCTTCACTGCGGCCACGGGTGGCCTTTTTCACGGGTGTATTCATCGGGCAAGTTTAACTGAAACAATCTCTTAAAAACAAACTGGACGGGCTAGTCTATTTTTAATATTCTAGACTCTACCGTCTAGTCTACTTGATGGCCTGTTATGGCTGGCTTTTGCTGTGGGCCCGGCGCTTTTGGGCTGCCAGAGAAATTTCAATATTGGGGTAAGTGGTTGTGATTAAACGCGTTGTGCGTCGTTATTGGGTGTTTGCACCCGTGTTGGCGGTGGCCTTGGCACTGCTTGTGTCTACGGCTGTGCGCTCATCGGATGATAACTCTGCAAGCGGCTACCTCTTGAAGGCGGCAAGCCAAAAGCTCCAATTGCAGGCCAGTTACAGCCTGGAGCGGCGTTTTGCCGGCCGGGTGGCCGCCAGGCAAGATGCCGATGTGGGTTTCGAGCTGGGTGGCCGCGTTGCCAATATGCGCGTTAACGACGGCGACAGGGTGCGCCTGGGTGATGTGTTGGCCACTCTGGATACCGAGCTGTTGGTGACAGAGCGTTCACAATTACAGGCGCAGCTGGCGGATAACCAGGCGCGCCTGCAGTTAAACCTTGCCAATACAGAGCGCCACCAATCACTGCAAGCCAGCGGCTTTGCCTCCCAGCAGCGCCTTGATGAGTTACTCACCGAGCAGAAAACCCTGGCAGCCAGTGGCGACGCCCTGCGTGCAGCGCTTGAAAACGTAGACAGCCGCCTGCGCAAGGCCACCTTGCGTGCACCTTATGAAGGCGTGGTGGCCAGGCGCTTTGCCGATGTAGGCACGGTGGTGGGTGCGGGCAGCCCGGTGATACGGCTGCAAGAGGTGGCCGCCATGGAGGCCGAGGTTGGCGTGCCCGTTGATTTCGCTCTCAGCCTGGCCGCAGGCCAGCAGGTAAGTTTACTGTTGCGCGGTGAGCGGCTTGAGGGGCGCTTACTCACCGTGGGCGCCGATGTAAATCCTGTGACCAACACGGTCACCGTGCGGGCGTTGTTGCCAAGCGACGCGCGCGCCTTTAATGGCGACATCATCCAGCTGCTGGTAAACGACACTGTGCCCACCGCAGGGTTTTGGATTCCCGCCGATGCCATTACCGATGGCGTGCGCGGGCGCTGGACAGTCTATGCGCTGGTAGCCGAGCCGCAAGCCCAGCGCGTTGAGGCGCGCGACGTGCAAATTCACCACGCCCGCGCAGATCGGGTGTTCGTTACCGGCGCGCTGGCCGACGGTGAAACCATTGTGGCCGCCGGCGTACACCGCCTGGTGCCGGGCCAGCAGGTGGCACTCGATGATCCTGTGGCGGCGCCCCAGTTAGGGCAGACGCTGGAGGCCCACTGATGCTGGTGAAAAGCTTCGTTGAAAACCCGCGCTTGGTGGTTATGGTTATCGCCGTGCTGATTGTGGGTGGGCTGGCCGCGGTCAATACCCTGCCGCTGTCGGAAGATCCGTATATTGCCGGCCGTCATGCCACCATCCTCACGCCCTTTCCGGGTGCCAGTGCCGAGCGCGTGGAAGTGCTGGTTACCGAGAAAATTGAAAATAAAATCCGCGAACTCGCTGAAATAGACACCGTAACCTCCACTTCCAAGGCCGGCCTTTCGGTGATAGTGGTAGAGCTTAAGGGCAGTATTCTGGGGGATGAAGTAGCCGGGCTTTGGTCGCGCACCCGCTCGCTTATGGATGAAGTTCAGCACCAGTTGCCCCAAGGGGCCTTGGCGCCGCGCTTGATAGACGATCGCACCCACGCCTTTACCCGCATTCTGGCGCTCCGTTGGCAGGGTGCTGGCGAGCCGGATATGGCCATTCTCGGGCGCTATGCCCAAGAGCTGGAAAGCCGCCTGCGCAGCCTGCCCGGCAGTTGGCGGGTAGAGCGCTTTGGTGCGGCTGAAGAAGAAATTCAGGTGGAAGTGGATAACGCCGTGCTGAGCCGGCTGGGGCTTTCTACCGCGGCGATTGCCGAGGCCATCAACCGGGCAGACAGCAAAGTTGCCGCCGGCGAGCTGAGCGCCGGTGCGCAAAATATTGCAGTGGAAGTGCGCGGGGCTATCGACAGTGTTGAGCGGGTGCGGCGTGTGCCCTTGCAATCGCCCCAGCAGGGCAGTTTGCTGGTGGGTGATGTGGCGCGGGTGTATCGCGGTGAGAAAACACCCCAGGAAAGCCTTGCGTTGATCCACGGCGAGCGCGCGGTGGTGGTGGCAATCAGTATGCTCGCCGATGAGCGCATCGACAGGTGGAGCGAAAAGGTCGACCGGCGCCTTGAGGATGTGAGCGCAATACTGCCGGCCAATGTTGGGCTTGAAACCCTGTTTGATCAACGCGGTTATACCGAGCGGCGGCTGAGTGATTTAATGGGCAATGTAGTGCTGGGTTTCACGCTCATATTTCTGGTGCTGTTTTTTACCCTGGGTTGGCGTTCGGCTGTGCTCGTGGCCCTGGCGTTGCCGCTAACCGCGCTCTTTACCTTGGCGGTGATGAAATTTTATGGCCTGCCCATTCATCAGATGTCGGTCACCGGGTTAATTGTGGCGCTGGGCATTATGGTGGATAACGCCATCGTGATGGTCGATTCCATCGCCCGTGAGCGCCAGGCGGGCCAGCCCCGCATAGAAGCCGTGCTGCGCTCTGTACGCCATTTGTGGTTGCCATTACTGGGCTCTACCCTAACGACTATTCTGGCGTTCATGCCCATTGTATTAATGCCCGGCCCGGCCGGGGAGTTTGTGGGTGGCATTGCGCTTTCAGTGATTTTTTCACTTATCGGCTCCTGGTTAATCTCTCACACATTGATTGCCGGTTTGGCCGGGCGCTGGTTGCCCGAAGATACCGAGCAGGGCCACTGGATGCGCTGCGGATTTTCCGGCGCCCGCCTAAGTCAATGGGCTGAAAAGTCTATCCTCTCGGCCATGCGTCGCCCGGTGGCCACTTTGGTGGCGGTGTCGAGTTTACCGCTGCTGGGCTTTGTGGCGGCGAGTCATTTAACCGAGCAGTTTTTCCCCGCCTCCGATCGCGACATGTTTCACATAGAGGTGTACCTGCCGCAGCATGCATCCCTTGGGCAAACCCGCGCGCTGGTGGCTGAGATCGATCAATACCTGGCAGACCAAGTGCCGGAAATCTCTTCTGCCCACTGGTTTGTGGGCAGTGCTGCCCCGTCTTTTTATTACAACCTGATGTTTGGCCGCGACGGCTCGCCCAACTATGCGCAGGCCATGATTAAAACGCCGCATTTCAGCGTGGCCAACGCTTTAATTCCCGATCTTCAGCAGCGTTTGGATCAGGCCTTCCCGCAGGCGCAAATTTTGGTGCGCAAGCTTGAGCAAGGCCCGCCCTTTGAGGCGCCCGTAGAATTGCGATTGTTTGGCCCCAACCTTGATGTGCTTAAAGCGAAAGGTGAAGAAGTACGCGCGGCTATGTCGGCGGTTGCAGCTATCTCCCACACGCGGGCATCGCTCTCGGCAGCCGCGCCCAAACTGTGGCTGGATGTTGATGAAGATGCAGCCAGGCGTGCGCAGTTGCAGCTGGTGGATTTATCAGAGCAGCTGCAAGGTGGCCTGGATGGTGTGGTGCGTGGCTCGCTGATTGAGGGCACCACGGAAATACCGGTGCGGGTACGCTTAACAGAGGCCAGCCGTGAAGATTTAGAAGGCTTGCAGCATTTTCAGTTTGTAACGCCAGCCAGCGCCGGCAATCAGGGGGTACCGCTTTCGAGTATTGCAGCGCTGGCCCTGCAGCCAACCCAAGGCACCATCGCCCGGCGCAATGGCGAGCGGGTAAATACCGTGCAGGCCTTTGTGCGAGATGGTGTATTACCCGCCGCTGCGGTGGCAAATATTGAAGCAGCGCTTGCCGCACGGGAATTTCGCCTGCCTGCCGGCTACCGTTTGGAATTGGGGGGCGAGGGCGCCGAGCGCGACGAGGCCGTGCATGACCTTATGGGATCTGTGGGTTTGATTATTACTCTCCTGGTATTGGTGGTGGTGCTGAGTTTTAACTCCTTCCGTATTAGTATGATTATTTTTGCCGTGGCCTTTCAATCTGTGGGCTTGGGTTTGCTGTGTGTGTATTTGTTCGGCTATGCCTTTGGTTTTACGGTAATTATCGGATTGCTAGGGTTGATGGGCCTTGCGATTAACGCCGCCATAGTAATTTTGGCTGAATTAAAATCAGACCCGAATTCTGTGCGCGGCGATGAAGTGGATATTGTAGCCGGCGTGATGCGCTGCGCGCGTCACATTGTGTCTACCACCATTACCACCGTGGGTGGCTTTCTGCCCCTCATCCTGGCCGGCGGTGGTTTTTGGCCCCCCTTTGCTATTGCCATTGCCGGTGGTACGGTATTAACCACGTTGTTGTCGTTTTTATTTGTGCCGGCAGCGTTTGTTTTATTTGCCAGAAGGCGCCATTTCGCACTGGGTGCTGGCGTCACTTCGGGCGTGTAGCTAGGGCTCACAGGCAAGGGCTTTGGTGTGGCCATCTGGCCTGGCGGCAAGCCAGAATATGCGAAAGCCTGATGATATGCGACCGTGGTTTTAGTTGTGTGCTGTTTAAGCCAAATTTTTATGGCCGCGCTGCATGGGCCCTGAAGGCTATGGGATTGTTTTCACTGAATAATGTTGAGAAGTAGAATATAACAAGAGGTTGGTATGGCAGACGCTACATTTAAAAGCTTTAAAGAGTTTTACCCCTATTACCTGGCCGAGCATTCCGATCGCACCTGCCGTCGCCTGCATTTTATTGGCTCGTTTTTAGGACTGGTTTGTTTAAGTGCCGCCATTGTGACGTTAAACCCTTGGTTTGTACTTGCGGGTTTGGTGCAGGGTTATGCCTTTGCTTGGGTTGGCCACTTCTTCTTTGAGAAAAACAAGCCGGCAACCTTTAAATACCCTCGCTACAGCTTTATTGGTGATTGGGTGATGTTCAAAGATATGCTAACCGGGCGCATCGCGTTTTAATTCTTTAACCGAAGCAAAAACCTGCCGGGTACACCTTGGGCTTTAGGGGCGTGCCTGGTATTTTTCTATAAGCCTATCTATGGTGCCATCGTTTTTTAGCTCCTCCACCACCTCTGCCAGCGCGTCTTGCAGGCCAATAAACTTCGATTTTTTTGAAATGGCAATTGAATTGGCGTTGCCGCCACGCTCATAGGTGAGCGGCAACATCACGACCTGCTGATTGCGCAGCTGAACCTTGAGTGCGTCGCGTTTTACCAGGTGCACGGCAATGGTTTCATTCAACAAAAGTATGTCTACACGGCGCGAGTGCAGTAGCCGGATGCCCGCTTCGGCAGTGGGTGCCAGTAGTACTGAAAGCGTTTCAGCGTGAAATTCATCCGGGTAGAGAAACCCGTTTACCAGCCCAAGGCGCGAAAGTTTAATGGTTTTAAGGTCGTTATATTTATGGGCGAATTGCTTAAGGGTTAAAAAGCGCAGCGGCTCTATGTCGGCGTAGGGGAACATTACCAGGTATTCAAGCCGCTCGGGCGTGGGTACAAGGCTTACCATGAAATCGGCAAGGCCTGCCTCAGCCATTCGCAGGCAGCGGGCAAAGGGCGTGTTGGGTGTGGGCTCAATGGTTATGTTGAGCCGCTGCCCAATGATATTCATGGTATCGATCATCGCACCGGTTGCTTTACCGTCTACAAAATAGGTGAGCGGTGGGTAATCATCAATGCACAGCTTGGCCACGTTTTTCCCTGCGGCAGGTGAGGGTGCCTGTGCCCAGGTGAGCGGACCGAGCAGTGCTAAAAGCAATAGGCTAAGGCGTCGCAAAGCTAGACTCCTCATTGAAATAGCGTTGGTAAAACGCACGGCTGATGGCCTCGAAGGTGTTGTCGGCTAACAGCTGCTCAATCACATCTGCAAATTCTGCAGACCGCTCGGCTGCCGGTGAACGTTTTGAGAGGCCAATGTACACGCGGTTTTCACCTGAGTAGCTAAAGGGCATGGTTTTAAATTTGCCTTTGAATTCCGGGGTGTCGGCAATCAGAAACATTGCCTGGCGCTCGGTGGCAATTACCACATCTACACGGCCCGCCAGTAAGCGCTGGAAGCTATTCTTAACGTGGCCGGCATTGGCTTTTACAAATTGCCCTTGGCTGTTATCGAAAGCGGGGAAGTATTTATGGCCGAGCGTGGTGCCCACTGTCAGCCCCGTGAGATCTTCCAGCCCCCGTATCTCCAGCAAGCTGTCATGGCGCACATAGAAGCTTTTTTTTGAGCTTGTAAGGTAGGGAAACAAGTGTAAGTACTTGGCGCGCTCGGCGCTGAACAGTAATCCACCCATGAGGTCTACCTCGCCTTGCTCCAATTTGCTCAGGCAGCGCCGAAATGGCGTATTGGCGGTGTAGGTGAGGTCGTACTCAAGGTGCACCGCCAAGGTTTCCAAAATTTCTACTATAGAGCCGCGCGGTGGGCCGGCGGGAGTATCGTAGATGGTAAACGGCGGGTAGTGATCGGCACACACTTTCAGTACTGGCTTGGCCTTAGTTGCCGCCTGCGCGTACCAAATACCCGGCAGCACCAGTAACACGCCAGTCACAAGGCCTAAAAGGGTGAACTTAATGGGGCGATTGGTCATGGTTGAGCTCGGTGGGGCTATGGTTAACAGGTTAGCAAAGCTCGGGGCAGAGAGCTGCCCTATGAGGAAAGCGGCTGCCCCAACGTCCTATGGTAACTGCCTTGATAGTGAGCATTGCCTGGTGCCGGTAAAAACCTATTATTTGGAATTGTTAACCCCAAACCCCCACGTTTTAGCGCCATTTAACCACGAAAGCGCTAAGTTGCAGGAGCTTTCGCCCCCGCAGCCTGAGGTAAACCGGCGCATGTACCTTGAGGTAGGCGGCCCCTGGCAATGGCAGGATAAAGCCCAATGGCCTCTTGCGCGTTGGCGGGCCTATGTGGCGGGTTTGGGGGAGGCTGAATTACCTGCAAAGGTGCCCATTGAGGAGATAATCACAGTGGTGCTTTCATTGAGCGGGCGTGCGGCCGGCTACTTTGAACTCAGCCTACGCGGGGCTGATACGGAAATCCGTTATTTCGGCCTGTGCCCATGGGCTGTGGGCCAGGGGCTCGGGCGGCCGCTGTTGAGTGCAGCTATTACCCGGGGCTGGCAGACGGGTGCACAGCGCTTGTGGGTGCACACTTGCGAGCTGGATCACCCGGCGGCACTTCCCAACTACCAGAAGTGTGGCTTTAATTTGTACCAAACCCAAGCAGAATAAGCCGAGGAACCTGTATGGCTGAGTTAACCCTCGTAATTGGCAACAAAAACTATTCAAGCTGGTCGCTGCGCGCCTGGCTCTATATGAAACTCAACGACATCGCCTTCGATGAAATTCGCCTGCCACTGGATACCCACCAATTCCAACAGGAAATCTACACCTACTCGCCCTCTGGCAAGGTGCCGGCGCTTATTCACGGCAAGGTGCGGGTGTGGGATTCGCTGGCGATCATAGAATATGTTTACAGAAACTTCCCTGACAGCGCCAACTGGCCCAAAGATCCGGTAGTGCAGGGGCTCGCCATGTCGGCGGTGATGGAAATGCACTCAGGCTTCCCTGAGCTTCGCAATCACTACCCCATGAACTGCCGTAAAACGCCCTTCAAGGCGCCGCTCAGGGGCCATGTGGAGCGGGATTTGGCGCGCCTTGAATCACTCTGGCATAGCCTGCTTGAAGCCAGTGGCGGGCCTTGGCTGGGTGGCCAGCTTGGCATAGTGGATGCCTACTACGCGCCCGTGGCGCTGCGTATTCACACCTACCAGTTGCCTGTTAGCGCGCGCTGCCAGGCCTACGTAGAACAGGTGCTGGCCCTGCCCGCACTGCAGGCCTGGGTGGCAGACGCCCGGCAAGAATCTGAAATTGTCACCGCTGACGAATGGCAAGATTAATCCATAGTCAACAATAACCAGGAGCAACAATGAAAATAATATCCCGCAAGCAAGCGCTCGTAGCCGCCGTGGCGGTAGGGCTGATGGTTGGCTGCCAACCAAAGGGCACCGAAAAAGCCACCGTGGCCGCGGCCCCTGTTTACAATCAGGCCAGCGCCGAGGCGTTTGTGGCGGAGGCCGAGCAAGCGCTCAAAGCAACGGCCGAGTACGCCTCGCGCGCAAGCTGGTTGGCAGCAACCTACATCAACATGGACAGCCAATTTGTTGAGGCCAAAGCCGGCAAGGAATACACCTTGCAGGTGGTGAAGTATGCCAAACAGGTAAAAAACTGGGATGGCGTAGAGCTAGACCCGGTTGTGCGCCGCAAGCTCGATGCTTTGCGTTTAGGTTTGAGCTTTCCATCGCCAGACGATGAGCAATTGGCCGGCGAGCTTGCCGATATTGGCTCAAAAATGCAGGGCATGTACGGTTCTGGCAAATACTGCCGTGAAAGCGGCGAGTGTTTTGACTTACAGCAAATGAGCAATATTTTGGCCGAGGGTAAAGACCCGGCCTTAATGCAGGAAATGTGGGCCGGTTGGCGCACTGTGTCGCCGCCTATGCGCCCGCTCTACCAGCGCCAGGTGGAAATTGCCAATGCCGGCGCCAAGGATTTGGGCTTTGAAAACCTCTCTGTACTGTGGCGCTCCAATTACGATATGGCCCCCGATGCCTTCGCAGCCGACGTAGATGCCCAGTGGAATAAAGTAAAGCCTTTATACGATGCGTTGCACTGCCATGTGCGAGCCAAGTTAAGCGAGAGCTACGGCCCAGATGTTGTGCCCGCCACCGGCAAAATTCCCGCACACCTTTTAGGCAATATGTGGGCGCAAACCTGGGGTAATGTGTACGACAAGGTAAAGCCTGAAAACAGCAAGCAAAGCTATAACCTCACTACCTTAATTGAAAAAAGCGGCATGAACGAGCTGGGCATGGTGCGCACGGCAGAAGACTTCTTTTCGTCGCTGGGTTTCAAGCCGTTGCCCGAGAGCTTTTGGGAGCGCTCACAGTTTACCAAACCCCGCGATCGTGATGTAGTGTGTCATGCCAGTGCCTGGAATCTGGATGGCAAAGACGACCTGCGCATTAAAATGTGCATTCAGAAAAATGGCGAAGATTTCCAGACTGTGCACCACGAGCTGGGCCACAACTATTATCAGCGCGCCTACAATCACCAGCCATTTTTGTTTCAAGGCAGCGCCAACGATGGCTTCCACGAAGCCCTGGGCGACACGGTTTCCCTCTCCATCACGCCTTCTTACCTGGTAAGCCTTGGGCTGTTAAAAGAAGAGCCCCCTGTTTCAGAAGACATTGGCTACCTGATGCAAATGGCGCTCGATAAAATTGCCTTTTTACCTTTCGGTTTAATGGTAGATAAATGGCGTTGGCAGGTATTTAACGGTGAAATTCAGCCGGCAGACTACAACAAGGGTTGGTGGCAGCTGCGCGAGCAGTACCAGGGCATCAGCGCGCCGGTTGCCCGCACCGAGGCCGATTTCGACCCGGGTGCCAAGTACCACATTCCCGGCAATACGCCTTATACCCGTTACTTCCTGGCATTTATCCAGCAGTTCCAGTTTCATCGCGCGCTGTGTGAAACCGCCAACTACCAAGGCCCGTTACACCGCTGTTCTATCTACAACAACAAAGCTGCCGGTGAAAAGCTGCAAGCCATGATGGCCATGGGTAGCAGCCAACCCTGGCAAAACGCCATGGAAGCACTCACAGGCCAGCCAAACCTGGATGCCTCAGCCATAGCCGACTACTTCGCCCCGCTTAAAGTTTGGCTTGATGAGCAAAACGAAGGGCGCCAGTGCGGGTGGTGAGGACGCAACTTCAATAGAATGTTCAGCGCTGACAGGTAATGCTGAGGCGCTGTCCATAGTAATAGGAGGAGCCTCCGGTTTTTATACGGTATCGGCCTGGTGAAGAGTGCCGCCCCCATTTTGATGCATATTCTTTCTCAGCCATGAGGCAGTTAAAGGTGCAGCGTGTGAAAACAGCTATTATTTATTTAAATGATTGTTTTGAAGGAGGTAAAACATGCTTCCCTCGATTAAAGCTCGAGGTTGAGCCGGAGCGTGGAAAGCTTATTTCGTTTCGAAATGTTGAAGAGCGATCTATGGAGCTATTGCCTTTAAGTTTACATTCTGGAGCTCCAATTAAGAATGGTGCCAAGTACATACTTACCTGCTGGTTTCAGCGCCAGCTGTAGGCGGGCTCTGCTCGCCCGCCCGGTCTGAGTTAAATGTTGAGTTGATTGCCAATCATAAAAAAGGGCCGGCAAATGCCGGCCCAAAGTATGGTTAACCGCCTAGCCTGATCTTAGAACTTCGTAGAGAAGCCCAGAGTGTAGGAAGTGCCGTAAGTCCAACGTCCAATGTTGGACTCACGAGCGCTAGGCTTCCAGTCGGTTACATTATCGACTAATAGGATTACGCGAGACTTGTCTGTCAGCGCATAGTTTATGCCTAGGTCAACCAACGTGCGGCTTTGGATTTCTGTAAACGGCTTACCGTGCTGGTCGATGTACTGCAGAGGGTTAGTTTGCTCTACGTTTCGATCGCCTTCGCCGTGATAGCTAACATCAACGATTGTGGTGAGTTTGCCAATTTCATGACGGAGTCGTAATTCAGAACGCCATTTTGGTGAATCGTATTGGCCTGTGTCGTCAGAGAAATCGAACCCAGTATTTGAGATGGCATCTTTCTTCAGGTTGAAGAAGCGCAGGTCTGCATTGAAAAATCCAGCGTCAGTGCTGCCCAACATATTCCCAATTAGTGGCATATCGTTTACGCCCGCGCCATACGAGATGTTGTATTCTACGGCGCGGAAGCTACGAAGTGCGGCGTTTACGTAACCAGATTCAAAGGCGTTTGCTGTTGGAAGCTGGAAGTCTGAGCCACGAGTAAACATGCCGCAGAAGTTGTTCGGATAGTCGGAACCATCGTAACAAGCTTCCATAATGTCGGTCAGTGTAAACTCTACAACAGCATCTTCGATGTCGATTTCAACATAGTCAACACCAACGGCCAAACCTTCCATCCACGAAGGGGTATAAATAATCCCGACGTTTGAGGCGTCTGAACTCTCGTTGACCAGTTCATCGTTACCGCCAGAGTACCCACGGCGTGACGCATTAACTGCGATACTGTTGAAGTCAGCAGGAATACCTTCTGCTGCGCAGTTAGCTTGACGAACTTCTGGATTTGGACCATTTCCAAGGAATCGTGCGTCACATGGGTCAGAAGCGAAATCGCTGATATCAACACGAGGTTGGAACAGTTCAGTAACCGCCGGTGCACGAACGGTTTTCTGTACATTCGCACGAATCATTACGTCTGAGATGGGACGATAATTCAAACCTACAGCCCACGCATCATCTTCGCCAGAACGGCTGTTATCCATAGTCCGATATGAAGCCTCAAAGGACAGGCTGCTCATCAGCGGGATGTCCATGTTTTCTGAAACTACGGGTACATAAATCTCGCCGTAGAAGTCAGTAGTGTCATAGCCGCCATTGATAGAGTCATCCGCGGTACCGTTCAGAGCGTTGGTTCCGTCCGCCGAGTAGCGTGCTTGTTCATCGCGTAACTCCGCACCTACTGCAAAGCCAAGTGCACCTGCTGGCAGTTCAATGAGATCTCCGGTCAAGAAGGCACTGAATATCTCCTGTTCATTGCGGGCTTTACCGATAGAGTTATAAGTTACGTAGTCAAATGCCTGTGCGCTTACGTCACCGAAGGGGTTGAGTGGTGCACAAGTGCCAGCAGCCCCTAGGGTCAGATCGTCAGAAGCAAGACCAAATCCGCCATTACGCAGGTCTTCGCCATAGTCGTCTTCATAATTGTACTTACAGTCAATGGCGTTTGTTTCGGGATTTATGCCTACGTCCATGGCGGCAAGGAAGCGTGCGTCATGAATCGAGGTAGACTGCGAGTAAACAGAGCTCCAGCCACGCTGGTAAGCCATTTCCCAGCTCCACTCTTTGTCCGCAACTGCGAACTCACCTTCGAAGGCGAAACGCAGGCTGAACAATTCGCTTTCATTGCGAACTTCTCGCTGACCAAGGTTAACCCAGCCTTTGTGCATGTAGAAAGTGGTCGGTCCACCTGCCAATGTTTCAAGCTGGTCACGTGATTGATCATTCAGGAAAGGGTAGCTGGTGTCGAACTCCAGAGACCCGCCCAAACCACCAAATACACCACTGTTGTACTGTAAAGCCTGGTATCCAGGGTTGTCGGCTTCCATGGAGTTGGTAAAGATTGTGGTGTTGAACCGCAGATTATCAGCGAATTCATAGTTGGCCATCGCAGTGATGTTCCAGCGCTCGTAGCCTTCCTGAGCGGTATTGGTAGCGCCTAGATCAAGGCCGTCGCCGCCGGAAGCCCAAACAGCATTACCAGTGGCTACACCTGGATCATAGTTGACAAGCGTGCCTGAACCGTCGGGGTTGAATTGATAGAAGTTTCCATCATCCCATGCGCCGAGGCCAAGGTTGGTTACAGCTGTTGGGCCAGGTGTTACGAGGCCGGAAAACGAAAGAATTCCCGCGCGTGGATCTGGGTACAGGCGGCGCTGCCCAGCGAAGAAGTTTCCGTCAGCGTCCAGCACCCGGTCGTCCCCTTTAGGGGTTTGGGCAGTCCAGCCATTCGCTAAGGAATCAACATCTTTGGCCAAGATGTTATCCATCTTGTTGTATTCCATGGCAATTACGACATTGCCGCGATCAGAATCGAAGTTGCCACCAATCAGCCCTCTGATAGAGGTGTCGCTGCCGAGGTCGCCACCGATAAAGTGGTTATCGACAGTGACTTCTACGCCTTCGAAATCCTTTTTAAGTATGTAGTTAACTACACCCGATACCGCGTCGGCACCATACACTGCGGCACCGCCTACTTTAACGACTTCTACGCGTTCAATGAGTGATACGGGGATATTGTTTACGTCAACCTGTGAGCCTGGGTTGCTAGCGCCGCCGATAGCGGAGTTACTTGAAACCATTCGCCCGCCGTTCACGAGGGTCAACGTGCGCTGTGAGCCTAGGCCAAAAATATTGATCGTGCGCTGGCCGACACCGTTTGAAGCGGCAGCAGTGTTGCCACCAATTTCTGGGCTCGCAGCAGAGAAGACGCCTGGTAATTGAGTTACGGCATCTTGTGCGTTGGTCAGGCCGCGCTCTGCGATGTAGCCAGAGTCTACCGAAACGATAGGTCGGGTTGTTACGAGGTCTGGTTTACTG
Source organism: Simiduia sp. 21SJ11W-1 (assembly GCF_024138675.1). NCBI lineage: Bacteria > Pseudomonadati > Pseudomonadota > Gammaproteobacteria > Cellvibrionales > Cellvibrionaceae > Simiduia > Simiduia sp. 21SJ11W-1. The sequence goes on from NZ_CP090959.1 coordinate 990,196, forward strand.
ATTCTGGAGCCGGTAACCACAACTTCTTCAAGTGTGTTTACGTTCTCTCCGTCAGCGGCTACTGCCTGCTGTGTCCCCAATAAAGTCAATCCGGCTGCACCTAATGCTGCCATCCGAACGGCAGCGGCTAGCGTGTTGAGTTTTATCATTATTAAATCCTCATATATAAGTCATGATTTTTATTATGGCTTTTATCGCTAAAGCGAATCAGGCTCATAGGCTTAACGCTGAGAGGTGGGGCTGCCTCAAGAATATTTGAGGTAAAAGGAAGGATTAGTGCGGTGAGACGAGTGTATTGGTGGTTGACTTCAATGGTTCGGGAGTTTTTTTACTTTTGTTGCGTGTCAAGAGTTGCGTCTGACTGGGTGGTTTTCATTTCCGCCTGCAGGCATATAGAGTCACAGTGGCGAGCAAAAGGCTGCCACTGTGATCATTTTTCGGTCAGTGAATACCGCGCATTCCCTTCTTCAGAATTGGGGAGATGACAATCATAAATATGCCAACGCCTACGCCTGTCCACATCAGGAACTCGTAGAGCTCTGTATAGGTAGTGAGTAGCTGTACGGCATCCGCTGATTCAGCGCCACCTGTGTCGATAGCGGCCATCTTGCCGATGCGGGTGGCAACGGTTTCAGATAGCGCGGTAGCCAAGAACCAGGTGCCCATAGATACGCCTACAACCTTGCCAATTGAAAGCTTGGTTACCGCAGAAAGCCCAACGGGCGACAAACACAGCTCGCCAGTGGTGTGCAGCAAATAGGCCAGTACCAGCCAGATCATAGCCACCTTGCCTGCGTCATAGGCAAACTCGGCACCCAATACTAACGCGCCGAAACCCAGGCCCGCCTGCATAATGCCAAGGCCGAATTTCACGGGGGTGGAAGGCTCCCAGCCACGCTTCGCCAGCCATACCCACAGGGCCGCAAACGGAATGGCCAGCAGCATAATGAAGCCTGCATTCAATGAGCCGAACATAGAGGCGCGGATTTCGGTATCGCCCAGGTTGCGATCTAGCACCCGGTCGGCATAGAGCGTCATGCTACCGGCGGATTGCTCGAAAAGTGCCCAGAACACGATGGTAGAAACAATCAATACCATCAGTACCACGGTGCGGCTGTACTCAGCGTTGTTGTGGGATTTAAAGCCGTAACCAATAAATACCACAAGGCCCAAGAGCATAATGCCAAGCCAGGTGTCGTCGCCGGTAAAGGCCCAAGCCAGGCCTACCACCATTGTCAGCGCGGCCATGGCGATGGCTACCCAGTCTTGCCCTTTGTCGGGCTGGTAGAGCATGGAGTACAAAATAATGCCCACCACCGCAATGATCAGCATGCTGTTTTGGGCAAGGTGCACAACCGGCTCATTCTGAATCAGCAGCCAAACCACAGATAGCGACAACAAACCGCCCAAATAAATTGCCCATTCCTTGTTGATAGGGCCCAAAAAGGTCTCTTTCAGGCGGGCAGGCTCTGCAGGCTCTGCGTGGCCTTCTAAGGTGTCTTGGAACTTAAGGAAGGTGATGAGGCCCAGCAGCATGCCAATACCCGCGGCGCCGAAGCCGTAGCTCCAGCCGTAGGTTTCACCCAGCCAGCCACACAAAATAGTGGCTGTGAATGAGCCGATATTAATGCCCATGTAAAAGATGGTGAAACCGGAATCGCGGCGTGGGTCATCTTTGCCATAGAGTTTGCCCACAATGGTGGAGATATTGGGCTTTAGAAAGCCTACCCCCACGGTGATTAGGGCAAGGGCAAAGAAAAATACCTTCAATGCCACCACGTCCTGGATGATCACATCCTCGGTGAGCAGGGTGCCAGCGGCGATGACTGTGCCGTCATTGAGTGTAATTGCCTCAACCAGCGTAGTACCCGCCGCAAATTTCATGGCCTGAAAGCCTTCGTATGCCATAGTGGCATGACCGGCGGTAAGCAGCAGCGCCCCAAAGATCACGGCCTTGCGCATGCCGAGATAGCGGTCGGCCAGCAGGCCACCGATCAGGGGTAGGGCATATACCAAACCGGCATAAGCACCCAATACGTCATAACCGGCTGAGTCTGTAAACAGGTGGTATTTTGTGACATAAAGAAGTAACAGGTACTTCATGCCGTAGAAGGAGAAGCGTTCCCACAGTTCTGTGGCAAAGCATACATAAAGCCCTTTCGGGTGACCCAGGAACTCCCCGGGCGCTGAAACAGTGGCAGTGGTCATGCCTTATCCTCGTTATGGTTATTGCGAATGCAGTTTAGTGTGACGAATATCGTCAATTGGCCCTCAAAAAAAGAGGTGCGAGTGCAATTATCGACTCCGTATTTAAGCTCGGATTTCAACATGCTTACTCAGAAGTTATTTATCTATTGTTTTATCCTTTTGCTCATGGGGTGCCAGCATAGTAATTTGGCAAATTTCAGTCCTCGGTTAGAAAGACATACACTGCTTGAGGTTCAGCCAATTTTAGCTCATTACAATATTGCCAGGCCTCAATTCTATAGCTTGGAACTCAAGGATCCATTTGAAATAAGTGACGAGATGCGGCGCTTTGCGCAAAATCATGCGCCTAAAGATTCTTCCGTTCGCAGTCGCACTATCGCGTTAACTAAGGCCCTATTACTAGATGCTGGTGGCGGCCCGCTTCGCTACCAGTCTCAGTATACCTACACAGCGAAAGAGTCCTTTGAGAGTAGGGAAGCCAATTGCCTCAGCTTTTCCATACTCTACGCGAAACTGGCCCAGTTACAGGGGTTGAAGGTGGATTTTAATGAAGTCGACGTTCCGCCTGCGTGGGATGAGTTACGGGATGGGAGCTGGGTTAGCTATAAACATGTTAATGTTATTGTAGAGCAGCCCTTTGAGCGGGATGTATTTGTTGACATCAATCTTGATGCGTTTTCTACAAGCTACCCTCAAAAGATAGTTGCTGATAGAGTGGTAAAGGCGCTTTTTTATGGAAATGTCGGCGTTGAAGCGATGCGAGAAAAGCATATGCTGAAATCCGCGAGATATCTCGTGGAGGCGATAAAACTCGCGCCAGAGGAAGCACATTTATGGGTAAATTTAGGGGCTTTATATAGTAAGCACCAGTTCTTTGACTATGCCGAGGCTTCTTACTTGCATGCGCTAAAGATTGATAGTGCTGAAATGTCGGCGGCTAGCAATTTGGCTAGGTTACTAAGATCGGAAGGACGTGAGCATGCTACTTTTTTTGAAAACATGGTTAGCTCTTACATTAACAGAAACCCATACTACAATTTTTATATGGCTAAGAGAGCCTTTGATTTGGCTAGATATGATGAGTCAATGAATTTGGTAAATCGTGCAATAAAAGAAGTAAAGGAAGCCAAGTTTTTTCATCTTAGAGCTAAAATACATGTAAAGATTGGAGATGGTGAGTTGGCTAAAATCGATATAATCAATGCTGAAAAATATGCCACTCTGAGCGATAGAGATATTTATCAAAAGAAACTAGAAAAAATATCGAAGATTTATAAAGACTCTATGTGATGGGTGAAAAGTGTTGGAAAGTGTAAATCTGAATTATGAAGAATATAGCTCGATTGTTGAAAGGAAAGATTTAGATGAGCTAAGTTCTTGGGTTAAGCGGCTTACTGAAGAAGGGTTCTCATATAGAGATGTAAGTGCGTTGTATCTTGATGCATGTCTTTTGTTGATGGATTCAAAGTATATGCATCAATATTTAGTTTCAATGGTTGGGAAAGATAAAACTCAGAGCAAATTATTTTGCTTATGGTATGCCAATCGATTGCTTGAATATGGTAGGAGTGAGTTTGTTGGGCGCTTTTTTTCAGCCTGTGAAAAGCTTTTCAACGATTGTGCAGTTATGGAATTCAATTGCGCATATTATGCTCATCAGGCAAGTAGATGGGTGGATGCAATCAAACTGTATGAGTCAGCGTTAAGCAACGGTTACGATAGTCCGGAGCAGGTGTATACTAATATTGGCAATTGTTTCAGAGAGTTAAGGCGTCCCGCGGAGGCAGAGGATGCTTACACGGCAGCGATTAGGTGTAATTCTTCTTGGTGGCCTGCGTATTATAATTTAGCGCTCACGTATGAAGAAATGGGCAGAAAGAAGCAGGCTTACGATTTGTTTTTACAAATTCCAGACGATTGTGAACTTTATTGCCTTGCTATTGTTAGAGTTTCTTACATGGCTGACTCTGATTCTGAATGTAAAAAGTGCTTGTATAAAATCGATGGTTTGTTGGTTAATGGAAGTGTTAGCAAGTTCGATGAGGGCAGTCTTTTATATGCTAGGGCTTGGTTAAACGACAAGTTGAAAAATTTTTCCAGTGCTTTGCTATCTTTGCAGGGCGCTCAGGAAAAGAGTCGAAGTTATTCTGAAACGTCGGACTCTGTTAATAGTGTTGGCAGGTATTCGAAATTTTCAAGATTTTGTCGTGAAAGTGAAGTTTTAAAGAAGGTGGAAGTGGTTAGTGAGCAAGATATCTTGTTTGTTTGCGGTATGTACCGATCTGGTACTACTTTGCTTTCTCAAATTTTGTCCCAAAGTAATCAGGTCTTCTCAGCGGGTGAGTTAGGTTTGGTTAGTAGTGTTGATTTTGATGTTGACGAAATGTCCGCTGGCGTCGCTACGTTAAACGCCTGGGTTCATCGCTATCACTGTAGAGTAAATCAATTATATGGTGGTGATCGAAAATTTTTGGATAAGCAGCCTAATAGCATAGACTTGGCCCCTATATTGGCCCGTGCTTTTCCAAATTCGAAATTCCTCTATTGCTTTAGGAATCCGTTGGATGTGTGTCTGTCAATTGTTTTTCAGCAGTTTGATGACGCTATTTGGTATGCGCGTAGTATTGAGTCGATAAATGCATATATGAATATTCACTTTAAAAATGTTGTAGAGTCGAAAAAATTGATTGGATCGAACAGGTTTAAGGTAGTGAGGTACGAAGATGTTGTAGGAAACTTTGAGGCTTCAGTGCGGAGTGTATGTAGTTTCGCTTCAATCGATTATAGTCAAAAGATGTCAGAGTTCTATAAGTCTAGCGTGTTGGCATCTACGGCGAGTGTTTGGCAAGTTAGGCGGCCGTTACACAAAGAATCCGTTGGAAGGTGGAAGAACTATGAAAGCCTTTTCTCTCCAAGCATGTTGAGTAGGTGGGAAGATTTTGATCTGGGTGGTTTAGAAAGTGAGCACTGATAGAATGTTGAATGCGCTTCGCCAGGGAGATGTAAAGGGAGCGGCTTCTATTGCAGATGAGGTTGGTGAGATTTCCTCAGTGGATGGAGAGTTAAATCGAGCAATGATTTACCGTGCCGCTGGAGAGATGCTCAAGGCGCTAAGATCGCTCGATAATGCATTAGCTTTGAATCCATACAGTTTTACTGCCTTGCTCTCTAAAGGGTATGTGCTTGAGTGCTTAGGTAAGAATAAAGACTCTGCAGAAGTCTATACCAATGCATTAATGGTCGCTCCGCCAATAGATACATTACCAAAGGGTATGCAGGAGGCCATCAAAAGCGCCGAACAGCTTGTGGCGCGTGTCAAGCAGGAAAAATATGAGTATATTAAAAGTCAGCTAGATGATGATCTGGGTTCTCTATCTGGGCTTGAGCGAAAACGTATGCGTGAGTGTATGGAGCTCTATACCGGTCGGAAGAAGAGCTATCGTTCAGAGCCCGTTGATTTGCTGGTTCCCGGGCTTCCGGCCATCCAGTTCTTTGAGCGTAAGTATTTCCCTTGGCTTGAGGGGCTTGAGTCATGCACAGATGTCTTTCTTAATGAGTTGCAGTCATTGGTGGTTGGCGGTAAGGCCGGTTTTAATCCCTACATCAATTATGCAAAGGGTACGCCTGTAAATCAGTGGAAAGAGCTGGATGGTTCAAGAAAATGGTCTACATATTATTTGTGGCGAGATGGCGACGTTCAGGAGCGCGCTTCGAATGAGTGCCCAAAGAGCACTCAAATTTTGTCTGATATACCTATGGCACATCAACTTGGTCTTGCTCCAAACGCGGTATTTTCAGCCTTGGCGCCTGAGACAAAAATTCCACCGCATAATGGATCTACTAATGCAAGGCTCTTGGTTCATTTACCTTTGATAGTGCCGGAGTCTTGCGGTTTTAGAGTTGGAAATGAGGTGCGTAAATGGGAAGTAGGATCTGCATGGGTTTTTGATGATACTATTGAGCACGAAGCTTGGAACGATTCATCACTTGACCGATATATTTTGATTTTTGATGTTTGGAATCCTTTACTTTCGGTTGAAGAGGTTGAGTTTGTTAGTAAGCTTATGAAGAGCTCTGATTCGTGGAGGGTTCTTTAGGATTTCCCTTTGCATGTGGTTCATGATGGAAAATATTCAGACATCTTTTTCAAAAAGTCAGGCGCAGCCCTTTTCCATGAGTTTATTGATCGTTTGTGTGGTTTTTGGCGTATTTGTACGGCGCTTGCTGTTTTCGAAGGTGCTACTGATTCGGTGATACTTTGGTTTTCTTCGAGTTGACAAAAATTTTTTATTTTGGCTAGGTTTTTTTCTGGGTTGGACACATAGTCCTCATAGTTAATTGTAATAATATCGTCAGGAAAATTTTCTTTCCAAGTCCTCATGATGTCAAGATAGGCGAGCATGTATCTACCAAGCTCGTCAATGTTATAAGAGAAAAAATAACTTCTATTAAAATCGGTTTTAAAAATTGCATAGGCGGCGTCAAGCGGGTTTCTATTGACGTGAATGATTTTTGCGTCTGGTATAGACATAAGTATATAGCCGCAATATAAAAAGTTGTAAGGTAGTTTGTCGATGGTGGTTTGGTTTCCTTTGGCGAAGGCGCGTGCATGATTTAGGTAGCTCTTTCCTAGTGTTAGGAAATTAATTGGCTCCGGCCTTTGGAATTGATTTTGTAGTTCGATGGGGAAGTCTGTAAATTCTCCGATGGACTCAGCTTGAAAGTTTTGAAGGATCGCATGTTCGATCAAGGTTGTGCCGGTTCTAGGAAGGCCTACAATGAATATGGGCTTTTCTCCGGTGTTCTCAAACCCCTTTCTCTGGGATTGATCAGACTTAAAATTGTAGACAAGTTTTTGCATGACATCCAGTTCGTGATTGATATCGTATTTCAGCGTGTCTCTTTTAATTCTGTTGGCCTTTGCATAGTTTTCCCATGCAGCTTCGTAATCATTTATGCATTCGTGCTCTTTGCCGAGCGAAAAGTAAATTGTAGACAGTATGTCCGGCTTATCGGTCATTGACAGACTTCTATTGAGGTCTTCAATGTTATTTTCTAAGGGGGTTTGATTTTCAATCATGCTGCGTAATTTTATGGCTCCAGCATGGATTGGATCTATTTCTAAAATCCGTCTGCATGTCTCTCTTCCGTCCATCTGTTTGTTCAGGTAAAAGCATGTTAATGCATGTTGAAATAGCGCTTTTTCATTTCTAGGTAGATTGCTTATCGCCCAAGTTGTCGCCTTATGGGCTTCTTTGATGAGTCCACAATCTATTAATGTGTCAATAAAAATTAATAGATGTATGTTTCCACCTATAAGCTTTGGTTGTATGTCTTTTAGCAGTAATTTTGCTTGGGTATAATTTCTAGTTAAATACAGCAGTTTAGCTTTTTTTATTTTTATCTGAATCGAATTTTGTAGGTCAGTGGGTAGTGATGATAGGTGGCTGAGTGAAGAGTCAAAGTCCCCTGCCAGATAGGCGGTATCGGAAATGAACAAAGTGGCTCTGGAGTTCGATGGTTGCGATTTTTCTAATGCTTTAGAAATGCGTTGGGCGCCACTTAGGTCACCTTTTGCAAGATTGTGGCGGCCAATGTTTATTAATTTATCTATATCGTAATTTTCTTTCATTTTGGAATTATATCAAAAGCTATAGCTATTCGTTCATCCGTTGATTCAAAGGGAATGGTTCCGTGCCACATGTATGACGGAAAAGTGATAAGTCTTCCCGGCTTCGGCCTGATGGTCCTTTGTGGCGGTAGATCAATGCCAAGTGGTTTGCCAAATTGGATGTGCCCAAAGGTTGAGGTGTCACTTATTTCGCTAGGTACTTTTAGATATAGTACAGCGCTCATCCAGCCTTGTGGGTGAATGTGGTTGGTATGAAAACCTTCATTTCGGAGGATTATTGACCATGCCCCAGAAAATTCCAAGTCGCTTGCTTGCTTTATGCGACTTGCCGTCGACCAAAATGGGTGGCCTTCTACACTCGGGAATTTTGAAATTGATTGGAAAATCAAATTTTTAAGATGCAGCTCTAGAGCATTTAAATCATCAGGATGGTTCTTGAAAAGGTGGCCATTTGATTGTGTGCCTCCCTTCACCGTTTGATCGTGAGGTGCACATTTTGTGTTGTGTATTTTTTTTATTGTTGATATATATTCATCAATTCCTTTTATTCTTGGTGTGCTAGCTTGCTCCTTAAAATCTATGATCGATATCATCTTCTCGTAGTCACAGAGCCATTTCGATTCTTGACTTTTGAGTAGCCTCCAGCAGGACTCCAAATAGCCAGTACAAATAAAGTCGTTAGGGTATATGCGTAGAGCCGATTTAAAAATTTCTTCTGCCTCTTTGATATAGCCTGATTCTAAGAGCATTCTTCCGTACTCTTGGTGTAGCGATAGGTCCTTAGGGCGCTCAGCTATTAAATTATCTAATGCCTCTTTGTTTAGGTTATTTACTTTGTCTTCGTGAGCGCTTTGTATTTCCAGGAATCTCAATTCAGGATTGGCGGAAACTAAGCTATTTCGGCCTCTCAATAACATGGCAGTCTTTGACCATGCTTTATCCCTAGCGTGGTGGCGTGCCAGAAGGGTTATAAGGGGGGTTGGGTCGGCTGATTTTGAAATTGCATTTTCTATTTTATTGTAGGGTTTTAATGATGTGCTATATTCAATTTGAATTTTTATCAGTAGCTTATGAAGCTCGATGTTATCTTTAAAAACATCTAGTCCCTTTGTTATCTCTGAAACAGCCTTATCAGGGTTGTTCAGATTGCAGTGGCAGTCGGCAAGATTTTTATAGCAGTTGATGTCTTTGATGCCCAGCGCTATTGCCTTTTCAAAGTTTTTAATTGCCTCTTTATAAAGATTTTGTTGGCGTTGAAGTTGAGCCATGGCATATGTTAGTTTTGGGTGACCCCCTGCTCTTAATAGCCCCAGCTCTATCGTTGACATTGCTTCGTCGTTCTCTCCGGCCATCTGCTGGCATGTTGCTTTGGTGATCCAGCTGATAGGGTCTCTTTCGTTTATACTAATTAACTCACTAGCTTTTATATTGGCTTCATCTATTAGGCCTAACTTCAAATATTGCTTTGCTAACTCGAGAGTAATCGAGGGATTTTTATTAAATTTTCCTTCTAGGTCAGTCAATAGGCTGAGTGCTTCTTTGTGCATGTTGCCCGCTGTAAGTATTTGCGCCTTTAAAAGATTTGTGTATGGTTGATTTTTAGATTTACTAAGGATCTGCAAAAGTTCGCGTTCTCTGCCGGATCGGATCATGGTAATTGAAGCGTTGAGGGCGTCATTCATGGTGTTAGGGAGCCCGATCAATAGCTTTTCAATATTCATAATGTCCATTGTGTTAAATCTAATTAATTTTTAGTGCTAACCAAAAAAAAGGGCCGACTTTTGTCGGCCCTTTTTGTTGTTGGTTAGCGTTATCTTAAAACTTCAAAGTAGCGCCAACAAACCAGTATTGACCAAGATGGTCATACAGGCCTGGGTAGGTGTTGCCATTCTCGCGGGCGGTTATACCCTGGGGCACGAATGGAGGTGTTTCGTCTAGGATGTTGTTTATCCCGCCGCGAACCGATGCCCAATCGTTTACTGCCCATGTGGCAGACAAATCAAACCAGTTGAAAGCTTTAATGTCAACTGGAGTAGTTGCCAAGCTGTCGATGGCTCCAATGTGGCGCCAGGTAAGATTTGCCGTCACATCCCAAGGCGTTAGCCAGGTGGCAGTGAAGCGATTTTTCATGTCTGGAGTCGGTACCCCGCAGCTACCTGCATATTTACCCTGGCATTCCAATACGCCGGCACCCACATATTCTTCTTGCTCCCACTTTGAGATGTAGCCCAAGGTGTTTGCAAATACGATGCTACCCATAGAGTCGAGATCTAAATCGTAGTTGATCTCAAGGTCTACACCAGTTACTCGGAAGAAGCCGATATTGTCACTAAGCGCTTGGATGCCATTATCTGGGCCAGAGTTTCCAAGCCACAGACTATCACCAACTGGATTGCGTTTAACCTTATCGCAGAAGGCGTCGTTTTCGATACACTCGAGTAATGTGGTTTCTTGTCCAACGAAGGTAATTGCGTCCTGAACATCAATGTCGTACCAGTCGGCGCTGATTGTCAGCCCTTCGATGAAGTTTGGTGAAAGCAATATACCAAACGACTGGGTATCCGACACTTCTGGATCAAGATCAGGATTGCCCCCGATGAGAGTGTTGTATTGCGCTGCTGGAGAGTCACTTGGACCACCGTTGTCCCAAACGGCTTGGGTAACACCACTGCGTGCACATTCGGCGAAGGTGTAGCCGCGTTGGCTTAAGCCTGTAACTTGATCTACGCCACCGCATGGGTCATCGTCCATGCCGAACAGGGAGCCCTGCTGTGGCTGGAACTGATCTACTATGTTGGGCATGCGAACGGCCCTTTGATAGCTGCCGCGTAACTTCACTTGATCATTGATTGCCCAAGATCCAGCGATTTTGTATGTATCAGTTGACTTTCCTGAGTCGTAATCAGCGAAGCGGTAACCCAAGTCGAGAGTCACTTCTTCAGCGAATGACTTTCCTTCCAGAAGTGGGATGCTAGCTTCCATGAAGAATTCGTCAACACTGAAGTCGCCATCAACGGGTACCAGGGCTGCTGAAAGGCCGCCGACTAGGTTGGCCATCGCCGCGTCGTCAGGGAAGTACTGCAGCGATTCCATGCGGTGCTCAAGGCCAAACACGACCTCAATACCGTTTTCTGCGGTAGGCAGTTTAATGCCATACTCGCCCAAGCTGCCTTGAACGTAGCCGGAGAAAATTTCCTGATCGGTTGTTCCCCGCTCAAAATATTGTTGAGAAAGGTAATCAACCTGCTCCTGAGTGACTCCGCCCGTTTCAAATACATTCCACGGTACGCAGTTGCTATCACTACCATCAACCACTGATGCGCAAACAGGGTTGCCATCGGTATCGGTGGTCACATCTAGGCCGCGTTTAGCTTTGCCAATATCGAAGTAGTTGCCATTACGATTGCGCATGTCAACTTCAGAATACTGATATGAAAGGTCATAGCGCCATGCGTTGTTAATGTCGCCTTGAACGCCGAAGACTCCGCGGTAGGTTGTGTGGCGTAGATCCCCGAAGCGCGGACCAATTTCAACTGCACGCCGGCCTAAATAAACTGCAACACGATCAGAGGGATCTGTACAGCCCATAGTTGCATACTGTTGGGCAGATAGCAGTGGGTTTGAGCAAGGAATGCTTACGCCGCTGTCAAAGAACATGCCCGCAGGCCCGAACTGTGTGATTGAGCGGTTGTCCATGAACATCAGTTGGGTGTAGAGCTCGGCATTCTCATTCAACTCATAATGGCCGAGTACGCCCATTGTGATGCGGTCATCGGGGCGCTGTGAATAGCTAGGTGGGGCAAAGTTGTATCGGCTACCATTGTCTTGAATAAATTGGTCACCCTCAGTTTGCCATGCTTGGTCAAAGCCATCATTCTCAAAGTAGAAGGTGCCTTCTTCTTTTGTGCCAGAACCAAGGCAGTTGCCACCTTCTGAGCGCACTGCACACGCGCTAGATTCTCGCTGTGACTGCGTTACACCTTGCACATCACGTTTTGTGGCATATGCGGTTAAGTTGCCCTTACCATTGTCAAAGTTACCGCCGACCATGAATGTGAAGTCAGTGATATCGCCATCGAAGCCACTGCCAGTAGCGTAGTCAAACCCACGGCGTTCTGCGGCTTCGGCCACTGGGTGACCGGAGTCGTTCGAATGACGATTTCGGCTAGTTTGCAGGTCAACTTTTACGCCTTCGAAATCTTTTTGCATAATGAAGTTAACAACGCCTGCAACAGCATCTGAACCATAGGTAGAAGATGCGCCACCGGTAAGAACTTCGACACGCTCAAGTAGCGCCATCGGAATAAAGTTGATGTCCGGCCCGGACTCTGAAGAGGATGGAGATGAAATTGGCAGCCGTTTACCGTCAAGCAGTACCAGCGTACGGCTCGAGCCCAGATTGCGAAGCTGTAGGGTAGCAGTACCGTTGGATTCGATTGCCTGGCCAGAATCTTGATCCAGTGTAACCTGAGGCATGCTGCGCATGACATCTTCCATTTTGGTGGAACCTGTCAATACGAGCTGCTCTGAGTCGAGTTGTGTTACTGGGCTGGAAGTAACTAAGTTGGCTTTTTGAATTCTTGAACCGGTAACAACTACTTCCTCAAGAGCTTCAAGGCCTTGGTCCTGTGCATACGCGTTGCCACCAAGCAGCATTGCTGAGCTGGTGACACCTAACGCGGCAAGCTTGATAGCTGTAGCTAGTTTAGTGCGTTTAACCATTATGGCTTCCTCATTTATGAGTTCTTATATAAGGGCTGGTTTGCCTGGGCAAAATCCAACCTCAGCCATTAAGACGAACCGGTATGAGGGGGCCTCAAGTTTTTTTTACTATAAAAATGGTATTAGAAAACAACAGCTTAGAGCGAAAGGCTAACCCGCCCATACCAATACCTGCCTTTGAGGTCGTGGGTTCGGGCGTCCATGCTGTCGTTGAAGGCAGAGGCTGCGAAAGGGGCGGGGGCGTCCAGGAGGTTGTCGGCGCCCAAGGTGATGGTGAGCCCTTTTTGTACGGGCAGTACATAGGAGAGCTGGATGTCGTGGGTTACCCAGCTTTTAATAAAGCGCGTGTTGGCGCTTTTGGGAATATTTTCTTCAAGTTTGCTGATGAAATTCAGTGTGTAGTGCAGGTCTAAGCCGTGCTGCTTCCAGTTGAGGCCCGCGTTGGCCTTCCACTTGGGGAGCGAGCCGTTGCCTTCGGAGGCTTCGTCTGAAAATGTGCCGGCTATGTCTTCGGCGGGCGTGCCAGGGGTGAGCTGGTCTTTGAAGTTGCGCAGGTGCGCGGCGTTTACCGAATAGGTGACAACGCCATCCTGTAGGAGTTGTTGGTATCTCAAGGCGAGGTCTATTCCGCTCAGGCTGCGTTGGCCAATGTTAAGGAAGCTCGCGTTGATGGATTCCAGTTCGCCATCGGTGTTGCGGTTCACTCGGTCGCTAAAGGCGCCATTTTCCGCATTTTGATCGATGATGTATTGCGCTGAGGCGTCTACTACGTTTTTTTGTTCAATCCAGAAAAAATCCAGGTTGGTGTAGAGGCCGGGCAGGCGTGGCGGCGTCCAGACTACACCCAGCGTGCGGTTGGTGCTGCGTTCGGGCTTCAGCTCTTGTGAACCGCCAAAAACCGTCAGGTACTGGGTGCGGGTTGGGTCGCTCTGCTGGCTGCAACCGGGTAGCACGCCTACGTTCTGTGGGTCTGCACAGGGGTCATCAAGAAACGATTGGGTGGTTTTACCGCCTTTATGTAATTCGTTCAGGCTAGGTGCCCGGAACCCTTTGGAGGCAGTGCCGCGCAACAGTATGCCGGCAGCGGGCTGGTAGAGCAGGCCAATTTTAGGTGTGGAGGCGGTGCCAAAGTCGCTGTAATAGGAAGACCTTGCAGCCACTTCCACATCCAGGCTTTTTGCCCATGAGGCATCTTTAATGAGGGGGATTTGCGCTTCGGCAAACATCTCTACAATGCTGCGCGCGCCCTGCGTTTCGCTGGTTTCACCGCCGCCGATCAGAAAGTCTTCGGTGCCGAAAGGCTGGCGGCGGGTGTCTTCGCGGCGTATTTCAACGCCGCCGGCCGCCAGTAGTTGGCCTGCAGGCAAGTCGCTTACCGCGGTGTCCATCACCAGATTTGCACCAAGCAGCTGGCTGTGGCCGGTGATTTTGCTGCTGGCGCGAATATAGTGCGCCATTTCGGGCGTGATACTGCCCGTGGGGCCAAAGAGGTTTAATGGCACGCAATCTGGCGTGGCGTTGCACTCGTCGGCCAGCGCATTTTGCAGCTGTTGCCCGCTTACCAGGTTGGTGTAGTCAACGCTGGCATCAGTGCGGCTCCAGAATTGGTTGAGCCGCCAGTGCAGGGTATCGGTGTCGCCATCCAGCCCCCAGTTGAGCCGGTAGCTCTGGGCTTTGTTGATTTGGTCCCTGTTGCCCATCTCCAGCAGGCGCTTTCGCAGGTCTTCTACTGGCTCGCCAAAGGGGTTGTAGGGTTGGGTGGCGCTGATTGGCAGCGGCTCTCGCTCAAAGTCGGTAAAAAGCGGTGTGGGCGCCAGTGTAATGGTGGCGCTTGTTGCGGTATAGGAGGCATCAAAGAAGCCTGTGAGGCTGTGATTGAGCTCCAGGCGGCCTGAGCTGTATAGGCTGGTGCGCGTAGATGGTGAAACAGCCGAGGTAAAGCGGGAGTAGTTGAAGAGGTCTTCGTTGGTGGCTGCCCTGAAGTCAGCGGGCGTGCTGCCATCGCTACCGTCGCGCAGTGTATATACCCCATCGCTCAGCTGGTAGCGGCCATCAGGCGTGGCGCTGGAGCGTAAATCCGTGCCGCCTAGCGGGCGGTTGTCTGCGCTGGCACTTACCGACCTGTCGCGGCTGTTTATACCCTGCTGTTGGTAGTGAGAGCCGGCCAGCATAATGCTGCCACTGGTGCTTTTGTGCCCCCACAACACATTTGTTGTGCTGGTTTCCAGGTCGGCGCGCGAGGTTTCACCATAAAACTGCTCTAGCTGAAAGCCATCAAAACTTTGCCGCATGATGATATTCACAACACCGGCAATGGCATCTGACCCATACAGAGCGGAGGCGCCGTCTTTGAGTATTTCGATGCGCTCAACGGCGGCCGGCGGAATAGAGTTCAAATCGATGGCATCACCGGCCAGGCCTGCGTAAGCGGTGCGCTGGCCATTGAGCAGTACCAAGGTGTTGTTGGCCGGCAACCCCCGCAAGGTTACGGTGGCCGTGCCGTCGCCGCCGTTACTTACGGCAGTTGATGTGGAGTTGCCGGCCACAGTGGGTATGAACTTTAAAAATTCTCCCAATGATTGTGCGCCGCTGCCTGCGAGCTCAGGCTGGGATATAACATCAACCGGCGACGCGCCCAGCAGGTTGCTGTTGCGAATCCGGCTGCCGGTGACCTGCTGGCCAACCACGGCAATCTCTTCAAGGTAGTAATTAACCGGCGGCGCCTCGGCGGGTTTGTTGGAGGCGCGTAGCTCGGTTATGGCAATCACCTGGTCGTTAATGATTTTGTAGGTGAGGCCTGAGCCCGCAAGCAGTTGTGAGAGCGCTTCAAGGGTTGGCAGTTTGTGGTGCCCGGTGGTGATTTTAGGGGCCAGCTTGCCGGCTAAGAGTTTGCTGGGGAATACGATGCTGATATCGCTCTTGCGCCCGAGCTCGATCAGGTGGTCGGCCAGTAGGGGGCTTGTTGCCAGCGTTTGTGCGGGCACAACTTTGCCGTCCAGTGCTGCTTGTGCGCTGTGGTAGGGCAGGCTTGCGCCTATGGCAATCCCTGTCAATAGCGTTAGGGCTTGTTGCGCTTTGTGCATCTCTCTCGCATCGTCAGCGCCAAGCTTCTGTGGCTCGATCGCTGGCCTTTAAGTTCAGTATTTTTATAACTGATTCTTATAAAAATAGGCAAAGACCCGCTCAGAGCAAGCTCTGACGGGACGAAGGTAAAGAGAAGTTATATCTTATTCGCCGTCAACGTACAAGCGCGGGGTGGCGCTGCTTTCATCCAGCTGAAGGCCAAAGGTGGTGACCAATGCAGCCAAGGTAGACTCGGGCGTTTGTAGGCTAAAGGTGCCCGATACTTTCAGCTTGGCAAGTGAGGGGTGGCTGGTATCTACCGGGGTGTCCAGGTAGCGGTTCAGCTCGGCCAGTGCGGTGGGCAAAGGCTGGTTTTCAAGTACTAGCAGGCTGTCTCGCCAGGCCAGCAATTGCTGTGCGTTAGTAACGCGCACATCGGAGAGGCCTTGTTTATCCAGGGTTAAGCGCTCGTCTGCTTTTACCACCTGAGATTCAGGCTTGATCTGGGGCTGGGTTTCGCGCTCTTTAACGCTAACGATGCCCTCAAGAACGGTTACTTCTATATTGGTGTCTGTTTTGTTGATCGCAAATGCAGTACCAACGGCGGTAACTGTGCCATCGCCAACATCAACCACAAAAGGGCGGGCCCTGTTGGTGGTAACTTTAAAAAAGGCTTCGCCTTTATCCAGCACCAGAAACCGCTGCGCCTCAGTGTATTCAATATGCAATGAGGAGTTGGTGTTGAGTTTCACCTCTGAGCCATCTTCCAGGCGAATCAAGCGCTGTTCGCCCCGTGCGGTGGCGAAATGCTGGCCTGCGGCGGTTTCTGCGGGCGGATTTAACGCTTGCAGGAAGCCAACGCTGAGCACGGCGACCAACGCGAATGAGGCAAGAGCTGCGCTCTGCCATTGCCACAGCCAGCCCCAAGAGGACGGTGTGGGCTCGAAATGGCGCAAGGTGGCTTTGGCGGCCGGCGTGTGCTCGAGTGCACCGAGTATCTGCCAGTCTGCCAGTGCGGCGTCGAAGGCTTGCTCGTGCGCATCGCTGCGGTTAAGCCAGCGCGAGAAGCTGGCTTTGTCTATAGCGTCAGCATTATCAGAGCGAAGACGAACAACCCAGCGGTTGGCCTCTTCGGATAGTTTGTTGTGCTCTGATGTATTCACGCTATGTCCAATAATTTTTAAGTCGGGATATCCACTGTGCGATATCACTAATGGGTGTTGCTCGTTTCCAGCCTGAGGTTGGGCGGGCTTTGTTAACCCTAGCTGGCGATTCCAATTGTTCGCCAATTCAGCTTCGGCTGGAAGCTCTTTTCATCATGCAAAAGCTGCGATTCATCGTAACTGGCCAAGTTGCTTGCCAAATGTTGCGCTAAAACGCTTGTTTGATTGCATTTGTGTCTTGTTTGAGGCGCGCGATAATAGCACAGCCAAAACCTAAATGGCACACTTGTTGTGCCTTCTATGTGATTTAGACGAACCGAAGAAAATAAAACGCAATAGGAATGGTGAAAAAAGTCGACTGCCTCTAAATTTCGCTAGCGCCGACCCTTTCTAGGGCCTTTCTGCACGCTTTTAGTGCTTGCAGAATGTATTTTTCGACGCTGGACACTGAAATCCCCATGTCTTGAGCAATTTCTGCATAGGAGAGGCCCTTAAGCCTGTGCAACAGAAATGCCTGACGGCACTTAAGGGGCAGTTTGCCAATGGCGCGTTCCATTTCGTTGAGTTGCTGCTTGGCACCCAGAAGCCGCTCTGGGGTGCAGTAGTCGGGCATGGCGCCAGGTACTTCATAATCTGCCAGCTGGCGGGTAACTTCGCCTTGCAGGTAGTTGCTGTGCAGTTTTTCACGCCGGATTTGATCAATCGCAAGGTTGCTGGCGGTTTGATACAGGTAAGCTTTGGGGTTCTCCAGTTCGCCGGCTTCAGCCAGCTTCTGGATGCGGATGAACGCATTTTGAGCGATATCTTCGGCGTCTTCGGCACTCTTCATCTTGCGGGTCAGGTAGCGCACCAGACCTGTCGCATGACTATCAAAGAGCTGTTCAAGCATGGATTTTTTAGATAATGCCATGTACCGAAGTTGTCTTTAGTTGGATATTTGTTGTTATGTGTGCAAATCCCTTGAAGGCGCACAGTTGGGCGGGCATTGCGTTACATCTCGGCGGCAGTTTATAGGACAGCCATTGCCAAGCGCAACTGCGTATTTGGCCGTGCGCCCTTATGTGGTTAACATGGCGCTCCTTCTTATATAGCAACTGCCATCAACAAGGGTGCTCTGTCATGATTCACGCCGCATTCCATGCGCTCGCCTGGGGTCTCATTGCCGTTTTGGTGTGGGTTAATTTTGCCGCCGAGCCGCCAGAGCCACGGGGGCCCATGAGTGCCATGGCCTCACTGGATGCCAATAACTATCTGGTGGTGCACGCAAGTGAGCAGTTGCCGGTGCTGGGGCTCTTGCGGGGCCAGTCTGGCGCGGCACAATACCGCGCTTTGCGGTTTAACGATTGGGATGGCGCGCTCAATGGCCGCACGCGGGCGGTGTGCGGTGTACCGCGCTACCACGGCGAAGTGGTGTTTTTGGTAGATGCGGGCACCGAGCAGCGCTTGGTGCATGTGCAGTTACGCAATTGGGATAAAACGCCAAAGTTTGCGGTATTGGGTGTGGCCCAAGTGCCGACCCGCCTCACGGCCCTTGCCTGCGGGAATGCCACCGGAGAGGCGATCAATCTGCTGGGCCTTACCGATTCGCAAGCGTTGTGGCGCGCAAGCTGGGTGTTGCCGGGCTATGAGCTTGCCGAAACCGCGCGGGGGCCTGCCAATATAGGCGAGCTGGCAGCGAGGCAGGAGGTGGCCGCGCTCTATGCCGAGGGGGATACCCTATGGCTGGCCGCGAACGGCGAGCAGGGATCAACGATCTGGCGCGCCGCACTTGATGCCAGGGCCTGGCAACAGGCTTATCGAATAGACGGCTTTCAGGTTACCGGGCTCGCCGGTGGGCCCGGCAATGAGGGCTTGAGTATTGTGACGGGGCAGGCGGGCCTTGGTTCTGTGTGGCGCCCACTCGCTCCATGGCCAAGTGAACAGTCGCCCCTGCCGCGCCCCTAGGGGTCAAGCAAGGCGTCAAAGTCGCCTTTAAGCTGATCTAGCTCCGCTAAATTGCCGTCTATTGCGCTGGGTTGAATGTGTAAATGCCTAAGCGGGGCCGCAGGCAGCTTATCTGCCACATGCAGAGGGCTGTGCGGGTGCAGTGCATTCAGGCAATTCGCCAGCAGAAGCAGGTGGGCGTAGTCTCCCGGGGGTTTTGCTTGTTCGGGGGTCAGCTGGTGGCGGATTGCCTCGCTTATGGATTGCGGGAACTTCCAGTGTTCGGCAAGTTCAGCGCCCAGTTCGGCAAACAGGCTGGGTTCGGTGGTGGCTGCATCTATTGTGTCTGAATTTTCATTGGCGGCTATATGGATGATCAGCCCGCCGATATTGTGCATCATGCCGCAGGTGAAGGCGGTTTCTTTGTTGAGCGAGGTAAAGCCCGCAAGCCACTTGCACAGGGCTGCCATGTCAAAGCTGTTGCGCCAGAACTGGCGGATATCAAACCCTTCGGGAGCCTGTAAGGTGCCCACAACCCCCGATGCCAGTACCAGAGTGCGCAGGGCATCTACTCCCAGTAACACCACTGCATCGTTCACCGAGGCAATTTGGCGCGAGGCGCCGTAATGCGCCGAATTGGCCAGGCGCAATACTTTGGCGGTGAGCACTTGATCGGTGGCTAACTGCCGGGCCAGTTGGTCTGCGTTGATGTTGGGTGCATCGAAGGAGGCAATGAGCGATTGCACCACCTTCGGCATTTGTGGCAGCTGGTAGATGGCATCTGATAACAGGTTTGTCACGGTCGTCGCCTTTCTGTTTTCACTAAGCATAGCCCAGGCCCATGGCGGCGCTTGCAGCATTTGTAGCTACACTTGCAGAGGGGTTTCCGGGGGCTGCACTTTGTTACATAGGCAAGTTGGCAATTCATTACAGCATCACCAATCCGGCTATCTGCTGCGTTCACGCGCATTGCTGTTGGGTTTTGCGGCCTTTTTGTTTTTGTTTTCTGCGCAATTAGCGGTGCGTTATTTCATAGATTTGCCAACCTTGTTTTTAGTGATTGAGCAGTCTGATAAAAAAGATGTTGTTCGTGTGAATAATGCGTTTACACAGCGCCTGACAATGCAGGCCAACCGGGTGTCAGACAACGCCCTGTGGGACGACGCCTACAACTATATGCTGGCCCCCAACGAAAAATTTCTTGCCAGTAATTTTGATGACAGAACACTGCTGGATAACGAAGTAGACGGCGTTATTTTTTTGAATACCCAGGCTGAGATCGTTTGGCAGTACGGTTTTGAGTTTGGCGCAGCCGCCGATACCAAGCGCCGCGTAGCGCGCCCGCCCATGAGCGATGAACAGCTGCGCACCCAGGTGCATATTGCAGCTCACCTGCCAGATGACGGTGCGCGAAAGCGGCTGGCGGGCTACCTTCGGACGCCCAAAAGCCCGGTAGAGGTGATTGCCTCACCGATTTTTCCCACGGGTTATGGCGATGGCACTACCGCCAGCGTGGGTACCTTGGTGATGTGGTCTTGGGTGGATCGCGATTACGTTAATGCCATTGCCACGCAAACGGGCTTCAATATAGGTGGCCAATTTTTGCCAGAGGGCGTGGCGTCGCTGGCGCCAGTGTGGCGCTATTTGCTCACTGAAGACGTGCGCCCCAGAGACAAAGACGACCGTATTTATTGGTTGCTGCGGGATGTAAAAGACGAACCCTTGATGATGCTTTGGCTCACGCTTGAGCCGTTGGCCTTTGAAACAGCGCTGTTTTCCGATGCCTTGGTGGCGGGCCTGTTGGCGGCAATATTTTTATTGTTGGGTTTGGCCTGGGTGGTGCGGCGCTGGTTGATTTTACCGCTCAATGAGCTGGAGCGGCAGATGGAGTTCATCACCACCGGTGCGCGCTACGATCACCGCTTGTCTGTGCAGAGTTACCAAGAGCTCAACCGTTTGGCCGAGCAGTTCAATGTGCTGCTGGGTGAGGTGTGCGAGCGGGAAAACCAGGCCAGGCGCAAGCATCAGGAACTGCACCTGGCGTCTATCTCGGATGCCTTAACGGGCCTTGCCAACCGCCGGTATCTCGATCAGTTCATGGATGAGGCTTGGCTCCGGAGCTTGTCGCAGGCATCTACCTACGCCTTGGTGCTAATAGACATAGACCACTTTAAAAAATATAACGATTTTTATGGCCACGCGGCGGGCGATCGTATTTTGCAAGAGGTTGCGCGCACCATTCACGATCACCAGCCGGCCCGCGATGCGCTTACCGCGCGCTATGGGGGTGAGGAATTTTGTATGGTGGTGCCAGGAATCTCGCCCAGTGCACTGCAGGCGTTATGCGAACGCATTTGTGTGAGTATTGTACACAGGGCCCTGGAGCATCAGGTGTCTGAGGCGGGTGTGGTGACTGTGAGTGTTGGCGGCATCTGCGTGGATGCCAGCGAACCGGAGGTGAGGCAGTTAGCCCAGGATACTGCCCTGCGCACCATCTTCAAAGCCGCTGATCAGGCGCTCTATGAAGCCAAGCGAGGCGGCCGCAACCGCGCTTGCATGGGGCGCTTGCCCGCCAGTGCTGGTTAAAATACACCCAGCCCGTGGTGCGTGTTATACTCCTGCGCCTAAAATAGGTGAGTAATCGACATTGATTGTTAAGTTAATAAAAAATTTGGTCTCAGGCGCTGATGCTAAGCCTGCAGGCAAGGCGTCTGGGCGCGATAAGCCGCGCTCCAAGAACAGTGAATCCAGCCCGCGTGCCAGTGAAAACAAGGCCGCAAAGCCCGCTCGCAACGAGTCGCGCGATGGCAAACCTGCCCGGGCCCGCAAACCCCGTGGCGGCCGCAAGGGCGGTGACCGCAGCCTGCGGGCTGGCAACCCGGCCAATCAGGCTGCGGCAGAAAGTTGGGATTTATCGCAATTTAAAGTGCCGAAAGCAGAAGGCAAAACCCGCTTTCACGATTTGGATTTGCCCTTGCCATTGATGCACGCCATTGCCGACATCGGCTTTGAATACGCATCGCCCATTCAGGCTCAGTCTTTGCCCTATGCCTTGAATGGGGACGACCTGGTAGGTAAGGCGCAAACCGGCACCGGTAAAACCGCGGCCTTTTTGATTGGCATTATTGATGAGCTGCTGAACAACCCCATTGAGGGTGAGCGCTTTGCCGGCGAGGCGCGTGCTTTGATCATTGCGCCCACCCGGGAACTTGTGATTCAAATTGCAGACGATGCCAAGTTGCTCACCAAGTATACCGATCTCACCGTGCACACCCTGGTGGGCGGTATGGATTACGGCAAGCAACAGCAGCGTTTGCATTCGGAATTTGTAGATATATTGGTGGCCACCCCTGGCCGGCTGATTGATTTTACCGGCAACCGCGATGTCTACCTCGATCACGTAGAAATTCTGGTGCTCGATGAGGCCGATCGCATGCTGGATATGGGCTTTATCCCCCAGGTGCGCCGCATTATTCGCCAGACGCCGCCGAAGAACCTTCGCCAGACCATGCTCTTCTCGGCCACCTTTACCGATGACGTGCTCAACCTCGCAAGCCAATGGACCATTGATCCGGTGCGCGTGGAAATCGAGCCCGAATCTGTAGCAACCGATACAGTGGAACAGCACGTATACCTGGTAAGCACGGAAGAAAAGTACACGTTGTTGTATAACCTGCTTAAACAGGAAAATGTTGAAAGCCTGATTGTGTTCGCCAACCGTCGTGATCAGTGCCGCCGCTTGCACGAGCAGCTGGAGGCCCACGGCTTTAAAGCGGGCTTGCTTTCTGGTGAGGTTGCGCAAAACAAACGGGTGCGCACGCTGGACGACTTCAAATCGGGCGCCATTGAAGTACTGGTGGCAACCGATGTGGCTGGCCGCGGTATTCACATTGATGGTATCAGCCACGTGGTGAACTTCACCTTGCCCGAAGAGCCCGAAGACTACGTACACCGCATTGGCCGTACTGGTCGCGCCGGGCGCCATGGCACTTCAATCAGCTTTGCCTGTGAAGACGACGCCCTGCGCCTGATGCCCATCGGCGAGCTGTTGGGTGCTCAGCTCAAATGCGAGCAGCCGCCAGAGGTGCTGTTGGCGCCCACGCCGGATCTGCTGCCACCGGCGCGCCGTAGCCGTGGCCCCAGGCCCGGCGGCAATCGCAGCCCCCGCTCAGGCGGTTCGCGACACAGGCGCTAAGCACTGAAATAATCAACCCGGCTTTTGCCGGGTTTTTTATTTTTTGTCTAGACTGAGGGCTGGGCAATTGGGTTGAGAGCGCCATGAAGCGGATTCTGGTAGTAGAAGACAGTCAGTTGGTTACGAAAATCGTCAAGCATGTGGTGAAGCAGCAGGGCGATATTGAGGCGGTGTTTGCCACCAATTTCGCCGAGGCCAAAGCGGTGTTGGCCAATGAGCAAGACACACTGTTCGCCGCCCTGACCGACTTGAACCTGCCAGACGCCCCAGACGGCGAGGTGGTAGATCTGGTATTGGATGCCGGTGTGCCCGTGATTGTGCTTACCGGCAGTTACGACGATGAGCGGCGCGATAAAATTCTTAGCAAGGGCATTGTGGATTATGTGGTTAAAGAGGGCCGCTACTCCTATGAATACGCCGTGGGTATGGTGCAGCGCTTGGAGCGCAATCAGTCGCTGGCGGTATTGGTGGTGGATGACTCCGCAACGTCGCGCCGCTACATTTCAGAGCTGCTGGTGCGCCAGGGCTTTAAGGTGTATACCGCGGCCAATGGCAAGGAGGCCATCAAGGTGATATTAGCGCACGAGGATGTGAGCCTTGTGATTACCGATTACCACATGCCGGAAATGGACGGCGTTGAGCTGGTAAAAAATTTGCGCCATAAGTACGGCAAGAGCGACCTGGTGATCATTGGGCTTTCCGGCCAAAGCGACAAAGCCCTCTCGGCCAAGTTTATTAAAAACGGTGCGAATGATTTTTTGATCAAGCCGTTTAATTACGA
The DNA here is from genome assembly GCF_024138675.1 of Simiduia sp. 21SJ11W-1. NCBI lineage: Bacteria > Pseudomonadati > Pseudomonadota > Gammaproteobacteria > Cellvibrionales > Cellvibrionaceae > Simiduia > Simiduia sp. 21SJ11W-1. The sequence goes on from NZ_CP090959.1 coordinate 1,013,883, forward strand.
AGAGTTCAACTGCCGTGTGCGCCACAATGTGGAATCGCTTGAGCTGATTCGCCAAATTCGCGATGCCACGTTTAAAGATTACCTCACCGGTATCTGGAGCCGGCGCTATTTTTACGAACGCGGCGAGCTGCTTTACAGTGATGCAGTAACAGCAGGCAAGCCAATTGCCGCGGCCATTATTGATCTAGATCACTTTCGCCGGCTCAATGATCAGTATGGCCATGAGGTGGGCGACTGTTTGCTGGTGCAGGTGGCGGAATTGCTGCAGCAAGCGCTCAAACGTTTTCTGGTGGCACGCGCAGGCGGCGAGGAGTTCTTTGCCCTGCTGCCCGGCCTCGATAACGATCAGGCGCAATCATTAATTTCGCAAGTGCGGCAAATTGTGTCCGCGCGGCCACTGGTGCTTGACGATGGCACAGAGCTTTATTGCACTTTTAGCGCCGGGGTTACCAACCTTGTTGGCAACTCTCTGGATGATCAAATTGCCAAAGCTGACGAATACCTGATACGCGCCAAAGAGGCTGGCCGCGATTTGGTGGTGGGCGATGACGACGACTTCTAGTGCCTGCTAGCGTTTAAGCGGCAGCAGTGCCTCGGGATTAAGCGGCCGGCCGTTGATATCTCTTAGCCAAAATACCGTGGCTCCTGCTACGGCAATGGGTGTCACAAAAATATTGACCAACGGAATCATGCTGCCCAGCATGATTAGCCCACCCAGGCTGAAACTCCCCATAGATTGATCCATCAACTGCCCGCGCAATTGTTTAAAGGGCGTTTTGTGGTTGTCTGCCGGGTAGTCTGTGTATTGAATGGCCATACACCAGGCGCCCCACAAGGCGGCTATGAGCGGGGTAAGCAGTTGCAGAATGGGAATAAACGACAAGACCAACAGCCCGATCATCAACAACAGGCCACGGGAAATAAAATACCAAAGTTTTAACAGCTCTCGAGCCAGTGTGCGCGGGATCATGGCGCTTAGAGGCTCGGGCGGCGGCGCTACACCGGTTAACTTAACTTCAATGCGCTCGGCCAAAAAGCCGTTAAAAGGTGCGGCGATCAAATTGGAAATAATGCTGAAACTGTAGCCGTAGACAAATATCAATAAGAATGCGGCTATCAGCCATAAGATGCTCCCCAAAAAGCTCAGCCAACCTGGTAGCCAGCCCATCAGGCCGTCCATCAAGAGGCCGAACTCATGCAATAACCACGCAGTAAGAATAAAAAACAGCACCAGATTAATCAGTAGCGGCACCAGAATAAAAACGCGCAAATCCGGCTGTAACACCAGGCGAAAGCCGAGTGTTAGCGCCTCGGGCGCTGAGATGGGCGAGCCGTTAATTTTAATCATGGTGCAAAATCCTTGTTGCGTGGTGGCGATTATCGGGCGCCGGCTTTTTTAAGTATTTCTGCGTAGTCTTCGCTTTGGCGGTGTTGGCTGGCCAGCGTTAACAGTGTGTGGCCCTCGGGGTTGGTGGCGTTGAGGTTGCGGCCTTCGGCCAGGAAAAACTCAACGAATGTTGCGAAATTTTCTGCCACCATGCCACGGTAAGCCTTTTCCAGGCAGTGAAAATCGCCATCTACACCCTCGGGTGCCTGGTAATCCAGAAAGGTGCGAACCTGCTCATCCGAGAACACCTGCCCGAGTACTTTTTGCTTGTCTTTCTTAAGTGCCATGTAAATTCCTGTGACTGTATCTTTTGTAAATTTTAAAAAGGGGAGTGCGAGCGCTGTGCGCTCGCGTTTCGCTTACAGTAAGGCGTCGAGCTTTTTCAATAAAATCTCGTTGATTGCCGTGGGGTTGGCCTGGCCTTTGGAGGCCTTCATGATTTGGCCGACAAAATAGCCGAGCATTTTGGGGCGTTTATCGGCATCGGCGTTTTTGTAGTTTTCCACCTGCTTGGGGCTTGCCGCAATCACTTCATCGGCCATGGCCTCCAGTGCGCCGGTATCCGATACTTGCTTCAAGCCGCGCTTTTCAATAACGCTGTCGGCATCGCCTTCACCGGCCCACATGCCCTCGAACACTTCCTTGGCCTGCTTGCTTGAAATGGTGCCGTCTTTAATGCGGGCAATCATGCCGCCGAGCTGGGTCGCGCTCACGGGGCTGTTGGCCAAGGCCAGATCGGCAGCGTTCAGGCGTGCGGCCAGTTCACCCATGATCCAGTTGGCGGCCAGTTTGGCATCGCCTGCAGCGGTTACGGTTGCCTCGAAATACTGCGCGGTGGCAAGGTCATCGCTCAACTGGCTGGCATCGTAGTCAGACAGTTGGTAAGTCTCTTTAAAGCGCGCGTGGCGGGCATCGGGTAGCTCTGGCAGGCTTTTGCGAATGGCGTCTATGTAGTCGTCATCGATTACCACTGGCAGCAAATCCGGGCAGGGGAAGTAGCGGTAGTCGTTGGCTTCTTCTTTGGAGCGCATGGAGCGTGACTCTTTGCGGTCGCCGTTGTACAGGCGCGTTTCCTGAACCACTTGCCCGCCATCTTCAATGAGGTCTATCTGGCGCTCCACTTCAAGCTTGATGGCCTCTTCCATAAACCGGAACGAGTTGAGGTTTTTGGTTTCGGTACGGGTGCCAAGCTTTTCTTCGCCTGCCGGGCGCACGGAAATGTTCACGTCAAAACGCATGGAGCCCTGCGACATGTCGCCATCGCAAATGCCGAGCGAGGTCACGATGGAGTGCAGTTTTTTGGCGAAGGCTACGGCTTCTTCGGCACTGCGCATATCAGGTTCTGAGACTATCTCGATCAGTGGCGTGCCGGCGCGGTTGAGGTCGATACCGCTCATGCCGTGCCTCAGCCCTAGTGCTGCGCCTTCATGCAAAGATTTGCCGGCGTCTTCTTCCAGGTGGGCGTGGTGAATGCGCACGCGCTTGGTGCGTCCGTCGGCAAGGGTGATGTCTACGTGGCCCGCGCCCACAATGGGGGCTTCCAGCTGGGTCGTTTGATAACCCTTGGGGAGATCGGGGTAGAAATAGTTTTTGCGCTCAAAAAACGAGTGCTTGCCAATTTCTGCATCAATGGCCAGGCCAAACATGGTGGCGTAGCGGTAGGCCTGCTCGTTCACCACCGGCAGGGTGCCGGGCATGGCCAGGTCTATGGCGCAGGCTTGGGTGTTGGGCTCGGCACCGAAGGCGGTGCTGGCGCCCGAGAAAATTTTGGTTTTGGTGGCCAATTGTACGTGTACTTCAAGGCCGATTACCGTTTCCCACTGCATGGGTGTGCTCCTTAATTTTTGGTTTGGCCTAGGCGATGTCGGCGGGCGCTTGTTGGTGGAAGTCGGTCACCTGTTGGTACTGGTGAGCGGCGTTCAGCATGCGCGCTTCCTCAAAGTAGTTGCCAATCAGTTGCAAGCCCACAGGCTTGCCGTCAACCAAACCGCACGGCAGCGACATGCCGGGCAGGCCCGCCAGATTGGTGGCAATGGTGTAGATGTCTTCCAGGTACATGGCGATCGGGTCTGCACCCTTGGCGCCAAAGGCAAAGGCCGGTGACGGCGAGGTCGGCCCGATTACCAGGTCAACTTCTTTAAAGGCGTCCACAAAATCCTGCTTGATTAACCGGCGCACTTTTTGCGCCTTGCGGTAGTAGGCATCGTAGTAACCGGCAGACAAACAGTAGGTGCCCACCAAAATGCGGCGCTGAACTTCTTCGCCAAAGGCTTCGCTGCGCGAGCGCTTGTACAGATCTGCAAGATCTGCAGGATTCTCGCAGCGATGGCCGTAACGTACGCCATCAAAGCGCGACAAGTTGGCCGAGCACTCCGCCGGGGCAATCACATAGTAGGCCGGCACCGCCAAGTGGGAATGGGGCAGGCTGATGGGTTTAATGGTGGCGCCCAGCGCTTCGTATTGTTTGATGGCCGCTTCAACGGCCGCCTGGGTGCCGGGGTTCAAACCTTCGCCAAAGTATTCCTTTGGCACACCCAGCGTTAAGCCTGCCAGGGAGTCGTTGAGGCTGGCGGTGTAGTCGGGTACTTCGCGGTCAATGTTGGTGGAATCTTTTGCGTCAAAGGAGGCCATGGTGTTCAGCATCAAGGCCGCGTCTTCGGCGGTGCGGGTCATGGGGCCTGCCTGATCAAGACTTGATGCAAACGCGATCATGCCCCAGCGAGACACGCGCCCATAGGTGGGCTTGAGGCCCGTGAGGCCACAGAGTGCAGCGGGCTGGCGAATGGAGCCGCCGGTGTCGGTGGCGGTGGCGCCAGGTGCAAGACGTGCGGCCACGGCCGCAGCCGAGCCACCGGAAGAGCCGCCCGGTACACAGCCGGTAGCCCACGGGTTTTTTACTGGCCCGAAAAAGCTAGTTTCATTCGAGGACCCCATGGCGAATTCATCCATGTTGGTTTTGCCCAACATCACCGCGCCCGCGGCCTGGAAGTTGGCCACCACTGTGGCGTCGTATGGGGAGATAAAGTTGTCGAGCATTTTTGAACCGCAGGTGGTTTTTACACCTTGGGTACAAAAAATATCTTTGTGGGCAATGGGTACACCACACAGTGGGTGGGTTTCGCCCGCCGCCAACCGCGCATCGGCGGCTTTTGCCTGTGCCAGTGCCACGTCTTCGGTAACGGTAATAAAACTGTTGTAGTTCGGATCAAGGCGCTTGATGCGGTCCAGGAAGTGTTGGGTGAGTTCAACGCTCGACCAGGTTTTTGCCTGCAGGCCCGCGGACAGCTCGGCCAGTGTTTTGTTGTGCATGGTGTTAATCCTTGTGCGGCCTTAGTCGATAACCTTGGGAACCAGATACAGGCCATCTTCGGTGGCCGGGGCGATGGCTTGGAATGCGTCGCGTTGATTGGGCTCGGTAACCTCGTCGGCGCGCAGGCGCTGAACGGCGTCGAAGGGGTGCGCCATTGGCTTTACGGCGTCGGTATCTGCCGCCTGCAGCTGATCTACCAGCGCCAGTACATCACCCAGTCGACGGGTCACTTCGTCGATGGTTTCCTCGCTGATTTGCAGCCGAGCGAGTTCACCCAGCTTGACGATATCGGAGCGATCCACGGCCATTATTTATCTCCACTGTGTTGGATCATTCAGTCTGTGTTGCCGCAAAACGGCAGTACACCGCCAGACGCCGGTGGCGCCAGAAGTTGGTGCAGGGCACAGGAATGTGAAAAAGGGCGCTAAAGTTACCATATTTGCGCCTTGCTCAAAATCCCTGCCGTTGTTAGAGTGCGTGGATTAAGGACGAAGTGGCCATTAACCTGAGCCAACGCCTGCTGCAAGGGCCCGTAACCACATAGCCGGGCTACCAGTTGCGCCAGGATGAACAAGGCCCGAATCCCAATAATTATTCTGATTATCTAGCAGTAAGGTGCGACCCACCCATGTTTAAACGCCTGCGCGGAGTTTTTTCAAACGACCTGTCCATCGATTTGGGCACGGCGAATACCCTCATCTACGTACGTGAACGCGGCATTGTCTTAGACGAGCCCTCGGTGGTGGCCATTCGCCAGCACAACGGCTCCAAGATTGTTGAAGCTGTGGGCGTTGAAGCCAAGCGCATGCTGGGCCGTACCCCGGGCAACATTACTGCCATCCGGCCTTTGAAAGACGGCGTAATTGCCGATTTTCAGGTCACGGAAAAAATGCTCCAGCACTTCATTCGCAAAGTGCACGAAAACAGCTGGTTCCAGCCGTCGCCACGGGTGTTGATTTGTGTGCCTTGCCTTTCAACCGAAGTGGAAAAGCGTGCGATTCGCGAATCGGCCCTGGGCGCCGGTGCCCGCGAGGTGCGCCTGATTGAGGAGCCCATGGCAGCCGCCATTGGCGCGGGCCTGCGCGTTGAAGAGGCCACCGGTTCCATGGTGGTGGATATTGGCGGTGGCACAACTGAAATCGCCATTATTTCACTTAACGGCGTGGTGTATTCCGATTCCGTGCGCATTGGCGGCGACCGCTTTGATGAAGCCATTGTGAACTACGTGCGCCGCAATTACGGCTCGGTGATTGGTGATGCCACTGCCGAGCGCATCAAGCAGGAAATCGGCTGTGCCTTCCCGGGCAGTGAAGTGCGCGAAATCGATGTGCACGGCCGCAACCTGGCCGAAGGTGTACCGCGCAGCTTTACCCTCAATTCCGATGAAATTCTGGAAGCGCTGCAAGAGCCCTTGGCCGGTATTGTGCAATCGGTAAAAAGTGCCCTTGAGCAATCGCCACCTGAACTGGCCTCTGATATTGCCGAGAGCGGCATTGTGCTCACCGGTGGTGGCGCGCTGTTGCGCGATATCGACCAGCTGTTATCGGAAGAAACCGGTTTGCCGGTGATAGTGGCAGAAGATCCGCTCACCTGCGTGGCCCGTGGTGGCGGTAAAGCCATGGACTTAATGGATAAGCGCAATATCGATTTACTCTCCTCTTAAGGCCCTCAAGCAGGAGGTTGGACGATCAAACCGCTTTTTACCAAAGGCCCGTCTCCTGCGTCGCGCGCCAGCGTGCTGCTTGCAGCCATGTTGGCGCTGCTGTTAATCAACCGATTTACCCCATGGCTAGACCCGGTGCGCGAGCAGGTGGGGCAACTTGCCGTGCCTTTTTACTGGCTAACCAACGTGCCCACGCGCCTGGGCGAATGGCTGGATGATTCCACCCGTTCGCGCGCAGAGGTGGAAAGCGAGAATGCGGCACTCAAGGGTGAAATACTGGTGCTCAAGCGCAAATTGCAGCAAATGGCCTCCTTGGCTGCAGAAAATGTGCGCCTGCGCCAGCTGCTGAACTCGGCGGATTTGCTTGAAGACCGGGTGCTGGTGGCCGAGCTGATTGGCGTATCGCCCGATCCGCAATCGCACATTGTGGTGGTGAACAAGGGGCGCGACGACGGTGTGTATATCGGCCAGCCTTTGCTTGATGCCCATGGGCTAATGGGGCAGGTGATTGATCTCACACCCATCAGCAGCCGGGTGATGCTCATTACCGACCCAACCCACGCGCTGCCCGTGCAGGTTAATCGCAACGGCGTACGCGCTATTGCCGAGGGTATTGGTGATCTCTACGCGCTCAAGCTGCGCCATGTGTCCAGCACTGTGGATATTCGCGTGGGCGATGTACTGGTGTCCTCGGGCCTGGGCCAGCGATTTCCCGTGGGTTACCCGGTGGCCGAGGTGATGAGTGTGTCTATGTCGCCGGGCAAACCCTTCGCCGATGTAATCGCCAAGCCCCGCGCCCAGCTCAACCGCAGCCGCCACGTATTGTTGGTATTTGATAACGAGGCCTCCCATGCAGGCGCCGAAAGCCAATAACCTTTGGCTGGTAGGGGTACTGCTGGTGGTGGCGCTGCTGTTAGCGGTTTGGCCCATGGGGTTGTTTAGCCAATACCGGCCTGCCTGGGTGGTGCTGGTGTGCGTCTACTGGATACTGGCGCTGCCTTACCGCTTTGGTTTGGGTGCCTTGTGCACTGTGGGGCTGGTTCAAGATGTCATCACAGGCAGCCTTTTGGGTTATCACGCCCTGTCGTTAGTGCTCATTGGCTATGTCTGCTTGTTGTCTTACCAGCGCTTGCGCAACTATGCCCCCTGGCAGCAGGCGGGCTGGTTATTTGTGCTTGTGGGTATGCATCAGGTGGTGGGCAATTGGGTGAATTCGCTCTCAGGCCACGAATACCAAGGCCTAGGCTTTTTGTGGCCGGCGTTTACCAGCGCGCTCTGCTGGCCCTTGCTCTATAAACTCCAGCAGGTTGTACGCCGCCGGTACCGTGTCACCTAGCGATATTTCCCCCGCAAGCGCTGCCAAACTAATATAATTCCAAGTCTTTGATCGTTAAGGATAATTTAAAGGTGCCTCATGGGCGTGCCCGCATTGATATTGGCCTCTCAATCCCCCCGTCGGCGCGAGCTGTTGGCGCAGATTGGCGTGCCCTTTGAGGTTGTCTCGGTGGCTGTGCCCGAGGTGCCAGAACCCGGTGAAACGCCCGCCCAATACGTGAGCCGCCTGGCTGAATCCAAAGCCCGCGCGGGCCTGGCCGCCGCCGGTGCTGAACGGGTGGTCCTCGGGGCTGATACCGTGGTGGTATGTGATGATCAAATTCTGGAAAAGCCCGCCAACAAAGCCCAGGCGCTGGCCATGTGGGCGCGCTTATCGGGCCGTACACATGAGGTGATGACCGCCGTTTGCCTGTTGGGCAAGGGGGAATGCCTGCAGGAGCTTTCGGTTACACAAGTGCAGTTCTGGCCACTGACCGAAGCCCAGTGTGAGGCCTATTGGGCCACAGGTGAGGGCCAAGACAAGGCCGGCGGCTATGCTATTCAAGGGCTGGGTGCAGTGTTTGTAAAACGCATCGCAGGTAGCTATTCAGGGGTCGTGGGCCTGCCCATTGAAAAACTGGTACCCATGCTTACGCAACTACAGGTGCCTTATTGGCAGACCACGGGCTGAGGCACGATTATGAGCGAAGAATTACTGATTAATGTGGCACCTACCGAAAGCCGGGTCGCGCTGGTAGAAAACGGCGTGCTGCAAGAGGTGTATATCGAGCGGCCGCAGCGCCGGGGCCTGGTGGGCAACATTTACAAGGGCAAAGTGGTGCGCGTGCTGCCAGGCATGCAGGCGGCCTTCGTCAATATTGGCCTTGAGCGCGCGGGGTTTATTCACGCTGCAGATATCGCCCCGCTAGATGAAAACGGTATGGAGGCGCGCACCGCCGAAGTGCCCGATATCCGAAACCTTGTGCACGAAGGCCAAACCCTGGTGGTGCAGGTCACCAAAGACCCGATTGGCACCAAGGGCGCGCGCCTGACCACCCACTTGTCTATTTCTTCACGCTACCTGGTGTACATGCCAAAAACCGAGCACATTGGCATATCCACGCGCATTGAAGACGATGCAGAGCGTGAGCGCTTAAAGCAATTGGTGGAGCGCGCCATCAGCGAAAATAGCGGTGCCGGCAAAGGCGGTTTTATTGTGCGCACCGTGGCCGAGGTGGCCACCGAAGAAGAAATTATGGCCGATGTGCCGTTTCTGTATCAGCTTTGGGATAACCTCAACGGCGCCATTGCCGGTGCATTTGTGCCCTCGGTACTGCATGAAGACTTGCCGTTGTTCTTGCGCACGCTGCGCGATCTGGTTAAACCCAATCTTGAAAAAATCCGGGTGGATTCGCGCGAAGTGTTTGGGCGTATGAGCGAGTTTGCGGCTCAGTATTCGCCGGAAATCGCTAATTTACTGGAGCATTACCCGGGTGAGCGGCCGCTGTTCGATTTATACGGCGTAGAAGATGAGTTGCAGCGTGCGCTGGAAACCAAGGTGCCGTTGAAATCGGGTGGTTATCTTGTGATTGAGCAAACCGAAGCCATGACCACCATCGATGTAAACACCGGTGCGTTTGTGGGCCACCGCAACCTTGAAGAAACCATTTTCAAAACCAATCTTGAAGCCGCCACCATGATTGCCCGCCAGCTGCGGTTACGCAACCTGGGCGGCATTATTATTCTCGATTTCATAGACATGAAAGACAGCGAGCACCAGCGCCAGGTGCTGCGTACTCTTGAGAAGATGATGGAGCGCGATCACGCCAAAACCAGCATTACCGGCGTGTCTGAGCTGGGGCTTGTGGAAATGACGCGCAAGCGCACCCGTGAGTCATTGGGCCAGATAATGTGTGAGCCCTGCCCGGTGTGCCAGGGGCGCGGCAAACTTAAGTCGGTTGAAACCGTGTGCTATGAATTGTTTCGCGAAATTTTGCGCGAAGCCCGCTCCTATGAAAACGAAAGCTTTTTGGTGCTTGGTGCACAATCGGTGATTGATCGCCTGCTTGATGAAGAGTCTGCCAATGTGGCCGATTTGGAAGAGTTTATCGGGCGGCCAGTGAAGTTCCAGGTTGAAACCCTCTACAGCCAAGAACAATACGACATCATTTTGGTGTAAGCGCAGGTTATGAAACCCTTGGCAACAATTTTCGCGAGCCTTTGGCGGCACTTTTGGCAGCTTGCTGCACTGCTGTTGATTTTGTGCGCGTTGCTCGTGCAATTGGGGCGCATGGCCATGCCCATGGTGGCCGACTATCGCGAACCCTTGGCGCGTTACTTATCAAGCCAGCTATCGCTGGATGTAAAAATAGGCGCGCTGGCCGGGCAGTGGGAAAGCCTGATGCCCGAACTTGCCCTGGAGGGGTTATCTGTTTCTACGCCCGCCGGCAAGCCTGTGCTCACAGTGGAAAGTGCGCTGGCAGAAGTGGATTTGCTGGCCTCCCTTTTACAGCGCAGGTTGCGCTTTTCCGATATGGAATTTTTGGGCGTGCGCAGTAATTTTGTGCAGTCGGCAAGCGGCGCTATTCGCCTGGAGGGCCTGCAAAGGGCCAATGAAACGCCTGCTGCCACCAACTATAGCCTCGATGATTTGCGCGGCCTCTTTTTGGTGGGGCAAAAAATCAATCTGATTGATTTGCAAACCCACGTCACCTTGCAAAGCGGCCACACCTGGGCTGTGGTGGTTAATCGCGTGTTGCTTGAACACGGCCAGGGGCGGCACAGGCTCAGTGCCAGCCTGCAGCTTGATGAGCGCGCTGAGGCTGTGCAAATCGTCATGGAAGGCAGTGGCGATCCCTTTGAGATAGATGACTTTGGCTCGCGCGCTTATGTGCGCGTTGATGGCTTTCCCAGTGAGCGGTTGTTGGCCATGGTGGCGCGCGATTTCTGGCAGGGTTTGCCCGCCGGTGAATGGCGCGCCGGCGGTAAAGTAAGCCTGGAGGCCTGGGTGGATTTAACGCCCGGCGTGGGCCTTGCCGGCGTTGGCAGTGTGGCCTTGGCGGGCCTGCCTTTTGAAGTGGCGGATAAACAGCTGGGTTTTCAATCACTGGCGGGCGAGTTGGCGGGGCACTGGCATTTTGATGGCAGTTGGCAGCTGCAATTGCAAAATGCCGAAGTTGAGTGGGCTGGCGAACGGCATCCGCCCTTCGCCATTTCGGCAGCTATGGATGTTAATAAAACCCTGGCCGTGCAGGCGGATGTTGTGCAGCTTGCTACCTGGAATCGATGGCTGGCAGACAGCGCCCTTGTACCCGAACAGCTGCAGCAAGTGCTCGGCGCACTCACGCCTTCGGGTGCGTTAACCAATGTTCAGCTGCAGTGGCCGCAGGTAGCGTTTGATGAGTTTGTGTTGTCGGCAAATTTACAGGATGTGGCAGTCAAAGCCTGGCAGGGTGCGCCCGCCTTAACGGGTGTGAATGGCTACCTGCGCGCCATGAAACACGGCGGCTGGCTGGATCTCGATAGCAGCAACGGCTTTAGCATGCACTACACCTCTGTGTATGAGCAGCCCATGGAGTACCACACCGCCCGTGGGCAGGTTGCCTGGTGGCTGGATAGCGCGCGCGAATCGGTATTTGTAAACAGCGGCCCTGTGAATTTTACCGGCGACGATGGCAAGGCTACAGGCTTCGTTTACATTGATGCCCCCATGGGGCGTGAAGATAAAACCCTGGAGTTATTGCTGCAAATTGGCATTAAAAACTCAGCCGCCCAATACCACAAAAAGTATGTGCCCTTTGTGGTCTCGGATACTTTACGCGATTGGCTAAAGACTGCGGTGGGTGATGGCCAGGTGTCACAGGGCGGCTTCATGTTGCACGGCTTTTTATCAAAAGACGGCGGCCCTGAACCCAATGTGCAGTTGTGGTTAGACATCCAAAACGCCCGCTTGGATTATCAGCCCCCATGGCCTGCGGTGCATGAGGTAGATGCAGAGCTGATGTTGGACAACGCCCACCTGGTGGTTGCCGCAAGCCAGGGGCGCCTGCATGAATCTAGCCTGCCACGCGCGCGGGTAACCCTTGCACCCGGTGCAGAAGGGGAGCTGAGATTAGCGATTGATGCAGATCTGGCAGGCCCGCTTTCAGATGTGCAGCGGTTACTGCGTGAATCGCCCTTGGCAGACATCACCGGTGACGCCTTTAGTAACTGGCGTTTAGTGGGCGATTACCAGTCTTCGGTTAAGTTAGACATTCCCATGGGCGGCGCTCAGTCGGCGCCGGGCTTTGATGTAAATGCAGTACTTGCCGATGCCAGTGTGGAAATTGGCGGGTTAAATTTGCCGCTGAAAAAGGTGACCGGCAGTTTACGCATTGCCGATAGGCTGGGCGTGCAAACCGATAACCTGCGTGCCGAGCTGTGGGGTGAGCCTTTAAATCTTAATGCGTCGCTCAACAATGACACCCTGCGTTTTGTGGCGAATACCCGCGCCGATGTGCAGGCGCTGTTGGCCTGGGCCGGTGCTGCACCCTTGCCGCAGTTTCGCGGTGTAAGCCCCTACCGGGTGCAGGTGCATGTGCCCTGGCGGGTGAATCAGCCAGAGCGCAGTAACGCGCAGGTGCAATTGGAGATCAGCAGCCCGCTCACGGGGCTGCAGGTGGATCTGCCTGCGCCATTTAACAAGCCTGCGACTAGCCGGCTGCCCTTGGTGGTGCAGGTGCCTGTAGGTGAAGACGCGCTGGAAGTCTCTGCGCGCCTGGGCGATTTATTGGCAAGCAGTTTGTCTTGGCAGCGCCGTGACGATGCGATGGTGTTTGAGCGTGGCGATGTACATTTTTTTGGCAACTCGCAGCTTCCCAAACAGCCTATGTTGCGCGTGCGCGGACGCCTGCCCGAGATTGATGTGGCCCAATGGATCAACGCCTTTGAAGGCCAGTGGGCGGGCCTGCGCGATACACAGGCAATTGCGCAGGGCACCGCCAGTTCAGCGCCCGGGCCTGTTGATGGCACGCCGGTGGCGCAAGCTGTGCCCATTTATGTGGTGATCAATACCCCAGAGCTGATTGCCAAGGCCGATCACAGTTTGGGTGAATCGCACATAGAGGCGATTAAATCCAGCGCCGCCTGGAGGATCAACTTGCGCAACGAGCGCATTGCCGGCGATTTGGATTTACCCTATAGCGCAGACAGGCCGCTGGACTTAAGCCTGAATTATTTGCGCTTGCCGCTGTGGGAAAACAGTGACGCCGCCCAAAATGAAACAGAAGCCGCGCCTTCGCCTGAAGACGCACGCGTTGTGCAAGAAAACATTGCTCGCGATGCCGAAGCCGTTTGGGCTGCTATTGCCCCGCTGCCTGATATACGTGTGGCAGTGGCGAGCCTGTATCAGCAGGATGAAAATATCGGCCAAGTGCGATTTGATGCGAGCGTGCGCGGCGCAACCCTGACCCTTGGCGACATTAAGGGCAGCCTCTATGGTTTGCAGTTCGCGGTGGATGCAGAAACCGGGCGCGGTGCGCAACTGGTGTGGGATCACGGGCGTCACGAAAGTGCCTTTAACGGGCGCTTAGAGGCCGGCGATTTGGGTGAGGTGATGTCTGCGCTGGCAATGGAAAAACTTATTGAGAGCCGGAGCGCGAATTTTGATATGGCCGTGCGTTGGCCGGGCGCACCCATGCAGGCCCAGATTGTGGGGCTGCAAGGGGACGTGGATTTTACCATCGAGCAAGGTCGATTTTTGCGGGCTGATGCATCGGCCGGCAACGCATTGATGCGCTTGATGGGCATATTGAACTTCGATACCTGGATTCGTCGCTTGCAGCTGGATTTTTCTGACGTCTACGCAAGTGGAATGGCCTACGATAAAGTCACCGGTGAGCTCGCGTTTGATCGCGGCCTGCTGACCTTGGCAAGCCCGGTAGCCGTGCGCACACCGTCGAGCAAAATGCAGATGGCAGGGCGTGTGAATTTGATTGAAAACACCCTCGATACAGACCTTACAGTCAACTTACCTGTGCTCGATAACTTAACCTTTATTGCGGCCGTTTCGGCTGGTTTGCCGGTGGCTGCGGGGGTGTTTGTGGCGAGCCGCTTGTTTGAAAAACAATTCGATCAAATGACCAGCGTGAATTACCGGGTAACTGGCTCGCTGGATAGCCCTGAAATGAAGTTTATGCAAATTTCCGATGCCCGTGGGCGGGCACCGAAATCCGGTGCCAAGCCCCGGGTTGCCCCCAAAGCCCCGGCGCCCGATGCCAATGGCGGCACCTCGGTACCTGAGCCGCAGCCAACCCCAAATCATTCTGCCAGCGATGGAGGCGAGGCCACCCGGCAACCGCAAACCTCAGACCCGCTGCCTGCGGTCGCGTCTGACGCAAGCCCCTAATGCCGGGCGCCCTTTGTAGCAGTCCTTGTATCACTACTTGTAACAACAGGCGCCAACATTGCTCTAATGGCCTGAAGTTATTGATCGCGGTGAGGTGTTGCCTGTGAAGTTGTCTGCTTTTTACTGTATGTGTGCGCTGCTGGTTTCAAGTTGTGCCTCTGAATCCTTAGGCGGCGACAGCGACATGAGTGTGGCCCAGGCCAAGCGGCTGGTGGCCGAACAGCGTGCAATGGAGACGATTCCTGATGCCGTGTGGGCTGAAATGTTGCCTGCGCTTAGCTATAAGGTGTTGTGGCAGGGAGCCACCGAGCGCCCCTTCACAGGGCCTTTGCTTGAGGAAAAGCGTGACGGCGTGTACGTGACTGCCGGTTGCAAGTTGCCGGTATTTCACGCCCGGCATAAGTATGAATCCGGCTCTGGCTGGCCCAGTTTTTGGGAAGTGTTTAACCGGGAAAACGTGGTGCTCAAAAAAGATTTCAGCTGGGGCATGCGGCGTATGGAGGTGCTTAGCAAATGCGGCGAGCACTTGGGCCATGTCTTTGAAGACGGGCCCAAACCCACGGGCTTGCGCTACTGCATTAACTCGGCGGCGTTAGAGTTTATTCCCGCACAACGCGTGATCGAAAATGCGCCGGCCGGCGCCGATTAATCCTTGTATTTGGGCAGGCGCAAATCCCAAATGATGGCCGCGCCGCGCAAGCTGAAGGCCGCCAGCACACCAATGGCAATGGCCCAGTGGGTTGGCAGCGCCATTGCATTGGCAATGAGATAGGTGAGCGCACCCAAAAGGCTTGCCGACACATAAATTTCAGGTTCAAGTATCACCGGCATTTGATCCAGCAATACATCGCGCATAACGCCACCAAACGAGGCGGTAATCATGGCCATCGCCATAGCCACAAGCCATGCATCGTGCCATTGAAGGGTTGAGTGGGCGGCCGTAACGCTAAACAGCGCCATGCCGGCTGCGTCCATCCAGATTAATGCGCGGTGCTTGGAGGCTAAAATCGGGGCAAGGAAATAAGTCAGTGCGGCAGCGGCCACACACACGTACAAATACAAAGGCTCGGCCAGCCAGAAAATGGCGGGCTTGTTCAGCACTAAATCTCTCACGGTGCCGCCACCAAGGCCGGTTACCACACCCAGCAGAATAAAGCTCATGATGTCTTGGCGTTTTTCTGCCGCAGCCAACCCGCCGGAAATGGCGAACACAGCGCAACCTATGAGGCCTGCAAAATAGAGCGTGCTTTCAAAAAGCATCAGGCGCCTACGATACTGTCTCGCAAGCAGCGAAACAGTTTACGAGCGCTTGCCGGCGGTTTGCTTTTGGCGGCTTCCTGTTTGGCGGCCCGGGCCAATTGGCGCAGCTGCTGGCGGTCGGCGGCGGGGAAATCCAGTAAGAAGGCGTTGATGGCGTCGTCGCCTTCGGCCAGCATCCGGTCGCGCCAGCGCTCGGCCAGGTGTTGTTGTTGCACATGCTGCTCAGATACCTGGGTGAGCGCGTTATAGGCTTCTTCGATGGCCTCGTGGTCTGCCTCGCGCATCAGCCTGCCAATAAACTGCATGTGCCGGCGTTTGGCGTTGTGGGTTTTGATGCGGCCCATCTCCACAATGGCGTTGCGCAATAAATCCGGAAGCGGAATTTTTGCCAGGCGCTCCTTGTTGAGCTCGCACAGCTTGGCACCCAGCGCCTGCAGCGCCAGCATTTCCTTCTTGATTTGTGTGCGGCTTTTGGGCTGCTCTTGTTCAAATTCGTCTTCGAATTGATTGTCTTGCGTCATGGTGCCTTCCGAAGTGCTAGGGCCTGCGTGCAGCCTTTGGTACAAGTGGGGTTGGGCGCGCATGGTATCTAACTTGCGGCGCCAGTGACAGGGGCTATTCGCCTTCGCCGAAGCGGTCGTTTATGAGCTCGCACAGGGCGGCCATGGCCTCGTCTGCGTCTTCCCCTTCGGTGACCAGGGTGAGCTGGGTGCCTTTACTGGCGGCAAGCAGCATGAGCGACATCACGCTTTTGGCATCAACGCGCTTGTCGCCCACACCTGCCTGTATTTTGCAGCCAAAGCGCGCTGCCAGCGTGGCCATTTTTGCCGCCGCCCGGGCGTGCAGCCCAAGCTTGTTGATGATTTCAATTTGCCGTTCCATGCTCAGTGCCCGTGATTGGCCACCAACTCTCGGTGACGTAATTGCGCTTTGGGGTAGTCGGCCATCAGTTTTTTGTGCAATTGCTCGGCGATGTATACCGAGCGGTGCTGGCCGCCGGTGCAGCCGATGGACACTGTCATGTAGCTGCGGTTGCTGGCCTCGAATCTTGGCAGCCACTTGTGAATGTGCTGGTAGATGTCGTCTAGCATGAGGCTTGTGTCTTCCTGTGCCTCCAGGAAGTCGGCCACGCCTTGGTCCTGGCCTGTTTGCGCGCGCAGCTCGGGTTTCCAGTAGGGGTTGGGCAGGCAGCGCACGTCAAACACGAAGTCTGCATCCACGGGCACGCCGCGCTTGAAGCCAAAAGACATTAATTGCAGTGCCATGGTGGTTTCATCGGATTGACGCACCCGCACTTTTACCAGATCGCGCAACTGGTGCAGGGTTAAGTTGGTGCTGTCGATCACAAGATCCGCCAAATCCACCACTGGCTGTAGCAGTTCGCGTTCTTTTATAAGGGCATCGCGCAGTGCCACGCCGTCGCGACTGAGGGGGTGCTTGCGGCGGTTTTCGCTAAAGCGCTGAATCAGCGCGGGCGAGCGCGCATCGAGAAACATCACTTCAATGTGAATGCCGCTGTCGCGTGCGTGGGCAATAATCTGCGGGAACTTGGTCAGCTCGCGCCAGGCGTTTCGGGCATCCACGCTAATGGCAAACGATTGCTGGTCGGTGGGGTCTGCCTCCAGTTGCTTGACGAGTTCCGGCAGCAGGCGCAGCGGCAGGTTGTCAATGCAGTTGAAGCCTAAGTCTTCCAGCACGTGTAGCGCTGTACTTTTGCCGGCGCCCGAGCGGCCACTGACAACAATTAATCGCGGTGTGCTTGGCTCGGTGGGCATGGTGGCAGATTCCTTAGGCTGCAGTGAGGTGTTGCACTACCCTACTATAGAGCAGCTGGTCTGAGCCAGCACTGCGCAACTCTTCACGAAATTCCTCGCGCTGAAACAGCTCGGCAAGCCTGGCCAGTGTTTGCAGGTGATCGCCATCGGCATCTTCCGGCACCAGAAGTGCGAAAATAACGTCGACGGGTTCGCCGTCAATGGCGTCGAAGTCGATGGAGTGAGACAGTGTAATCAGCGCACCGGTGGTGGCCTCGCAGTTGGCAACCCGGCAGTGGGGTATGGCGATACCGTGGCCGAGGCCGGTGCTGCCCAGGCGTTCGCGGGCAACCAGGCTGCGAAAGAGGTCGTCGGCGGCGAGGGAGGGGATATCGTTAGAGATCAGGTCGGCCAGAATTTCCAGCGCGCGCTTTTTGCTGACGCCATCCACGCCGTGTTGCACACGGCGTGGGGCCAAGAGATTTTCAAACTGCATAAATTCAACGGTGGCTTCGAAGCTTTTCTTTGTGCTTGATAAGTTGGCGATCCAGCTTATCGGTGAGTAGATCGATGGCAGCATACAGGTCTTCGGACTGAGAGTCAGCGAAAAACTCGGCGCCACTGACGTGGACGGTAGCTTCTGCCTTTTGTCGCTGTTTATCAACACTCAAAATGGCATTGATGCTGGTTATTCGGTCGTGGTGGCGTTCGAGTTTTTCAAGCTTGGTGTTGACATAGCTTTTGATGGCGTCGGTCAGGTCGAGATGGTGTCCGCTGATGTTGATTTGCATTTGCTGCTCCTTTTGTCGCTGCGTTTGCGTTGCACCCGCCCCGCATTGGTGCAATACCGTTGCGGGGCACCAATACTCGCTTGCTAAATCAGTCGCTTTCGCTCATTCGAGGCCGCGATACCGAGAGACTCCCGGTACTTGGCGATGGTACGCCTGGCCACCTGAATGCCTTGCTCTTCTAAGAGCTTGGTAATTTTGCTGTCGCTCAAGGGCTTTTTGGGGTTCTCTGCGGCCACCAGCTTCTTGATGATGGCGCGAATTGCCGTTGAGGAACACTCGCCGCCTGAGTCTGTGCTCACGTGGCTTGAGAAGAAATACTTGAGTTCGTAAATGCCCTGGGGGGTGTGCATGTACTTTTGCGTAGTCACCCGGGATATGGTGGATTCATGCATGCCAACTTCTTCGGCGATGTCGTGCAGCACCATGGGTTTCATGGCTTCCGGGCCGTGTTCGAAAAAGCCCACCTGTTTTTCAACAATGCAGCTGGCCACCTTGAGTAATGTTTCGTTGCGGCTTTGCAGGCTCTTTAAAAACCAGCGGGCCTCTTGCAGGTTATCGCGCAGGAAGTTGTTATCTTTGCTGGTGTCGGCGCGCTTTACCAGCGACGCGTAGCCTGAGTTGATACGGATCTTGGGCGCGATATCTGGATTGAGCTCCACTAGCCACCGATCCTGTTTTTTGCTGACAAAGACATCCGGGACGACATACTCGGTTTCAGCCCGGCTGATACTCTCGCCCGGGCGCGGGTTAAGGGTTTGGATCAGCCCGATGGTTTCGGCAAGCTCTGATTCCTTGAGCTTACAGCGGCGCATGAGTTGCTTGTAATCGCGGCTGCCTAGCAGGGCCAAGTGATCCTTAACAATCAGTTTAGCAGCATCCAGAAAAGGTGTAGTGGCCGGTAGTGTGCGCAACTGAATCAGCAGGCATTCCGATAAATCCTGACCGCCAACGCCTGGCGGGTCGAATTGTTGCAGCCGGTGCAGCACCGCCAGTACTTCATCGTGTTCGAGGGGGTCATCTTGCAGATCGGCGTCTTGGCCCAGGCCCTCGGTTATTTCTTCCAGAGGTGAGGCCAACAGCCCGCTGGGCTCTATGGCATCGATGATGGCCATGGCAATCACCCGATCACGATCAGACATGGGCGTGAGGTTGAGCTGCCACAGCAAATGTTCTTGCAGGGTTTCGCCGCCGCTGTCGTCGCGCTCGTAGTCGCGATCGTCGTCCGATGCCGGGCCTGCGCTGGCGGGGCCCGAGGTGTAGATGTCGTCCCAGTTGGTATCTACCGGCAGGTCGTCTGGAATGTCGTTATTCCAGTCGGCATCCATCGAGGTGTCGCTGGTGGTGTCGGTTGCGGGGGTATCCGGGGCGTTGTCGTTTGCGTCTTTGCCGTCTGGCTGGGCAGATTGGCTGTTGTCTGGGTGGTCTGCGGCGTTATCGGCGCCTGTGTCATCGCCGTCTGCCATCTCGAGCATAGGGTTGGATTCCAGCGCCTCCTGGATTTCGGCCTGTAAGTCCAGTGTCGACAATTGCAGCAGCCGGATGGCCTGTTGCAACTGCGGCGTCATGGTCAGCTGCTGACCGAGTTTTAGCTGTAGAGATGGCTTCATGGGGTAATGACTTACATCCTCTTGGTTGCTGCCCAAAACGTGGCCTTAACTCCAGCGGGCGCAACCTAAGTGTAGTCATCCGGCAATAGCGAGGCAATATTGACAAGCAAGCACCATGCCTTTATGGGTGATTTAAGGTTGGCGCGTAAAGCGTTGTTGTTCTGCGCGCCAGTGCGGTGATGTGCAGGCCTAGAGGGTGAACTGGTCGCCTAGGTACACCTCGCGTACCCGCTGGTTGGCGAGCACCGTGCTGGCATCGCCCTCGGCAATAATGTGGCCTTCGCTAACGATGTAGGCCTTTTCGCAGATGCTGAGGGTTTCGCGTACATTGTGGTCGGTAATCAGTACGCCGATGCCGCGATCTTTAAGGTGCTTGATGATGCCTTTGATATCGCCCACGGAAATGGGGTCGACTCCGGCGAAGGGTTCATCCAGCAAAATAAACCGTGGCTCGGTGGCCAGGGCCCGGGCAATTTCCACCCGACGGCGTTCGCCGCCCGACAGCGCCATGCCCAGGCTGTCGCGGATGTGGGTAATGTGAAACTCTTCCAGCAAATCTTCCATGCGCGCTAAGCGCTGTTTGCGGTTGAGCTCTTTGCGGGTTTCCAGAATGGCAAGAATATTGTTGGCCACGGTGAGTTTGCGAAATACCGAGGCCTCTTGCGGAAGATAGCCGATGCCCGCCCGTGCGCGCCCGTGAATGGGCAGGGGGGTTAAGTCCTGATCGTCGATGCTCACGCGCCCGGCATCGCTTTCTACCAGGCCCGCAATCATGTAAAAGCAAGTGGTTTTGCCGGCGCCATTGGGGCCCAAGAGGCCCACTATCTGGCCGCTGTTTACCTCCATCGATACGTCGATTACTACCCGGCGGCCCTTGTAGCTCTTGGCCAGGTTCAGTGCTTGCAACTGGCTCATTGGTCTTTTTGCTCCGCGGGCGTGCGCTTTTGAGGCTGCAGAATAACGTTGACCCGCTCCTTGCTATCGGTACGGCGGCCGGCCTCAACGGTGGCCAGGTGAATGTTGTAGTTGATTTGATCACCGGTGATCAGTGAGCCGTCTTGCTCTACGCGGGCTTTGCCTGTGATGGTGAGCTTTTCATTACCCACTTCGTACACCAGTAATTCGCCGCGGGCTTTTACCAGTGGCTTATCGATCTCGGGTTGCTGTTGAAAGTGGGCCGGTGCACCGGTGGCTACCACGCGGTAAACCTCGTTGTTCTTGCTGTAAAACACGGCTTTTTCAGCCTCGATGTAGATGCTGCCCTGTTCAATGACGACGTTACCCACATAAGTTAGAACGCCCTTTTTTTTATCTAGATCGAAATCGTCCGACTTGATGTTAATGGGCTGATCGCGATCGGTGGGCAGCGCTTGTGCCAATGGTGTAACCATCACGGCCAAGGCGGCAAGGGCGAGCCAGGCGTGGCTGCGGCGCGGGTTATTGTGTTTCATAAGTGCCTGTGACTCCGCGAGTAAGTTTAAAAGTCTGGGTTTTGATATTGGCGTTCAGCGCATTGCCGTGGGTAATGCCTTGGGGCGAAAGTATTTTCACCGGCTGATCCGTTTCAGCCACCTGGCGCTTGGTAAAGTAGATCAACTTTTCTGTAAAGAGTTCCGTGGTGCCCTCAACCGGATCCTGTTGAAACAGGTGTACGTTGCCGGTGAGTTCAAGCCGGTCATCCTTGTTGGTTGCGCGCGCTCGATCGGCCACAATAATCCAGGGCGCCTGATCGGGATTATAGATTTCAGCGCGCAGCTGCTCTACCAGGGTGAAATCTTTGTTGCTGGCCTTGCCGGCGGGTTGGTAGTGATCGGCGCGCACGCCGGTCACGCGCCGGCTTACCTTGCCGGCTTCATCGTAATGAACGCTCACGAAGTCGGTCATGAAAAATGCCGGTGCCTGTTGCTCTGCATCTTTTGGGGGCTGCTCGAACAGGCGTGTAGAGGGTGTCTCCACCATAAACAGGTAGATGAACACGATCAGGGCAACAATAACGGGCAGTAATTTTTTAAGTTTTGCCAACGCTGTTTTCCTTTGTGCGCCAGGATTGAGTGAGAGCGGGCCGTGGCCGGCTTCAGCCTGTGTATTTAGCCAGTAGCGCTGCGTGCGTGCCTTGTGCCTGCATGATGAAATCGCAGGCTTCACGCACGGCCCCTTCGCCGCCGTTGCGCGCACTTTGCCAGTGGGCGCGGGCTACCACATCCGGGTGAGCGTTGGCGGTGGTCATGGCCAGGCCCACTTTTACCATGCAGGTGAGATCCGGATGGTCGTCACCCATGAAGGCGATTTGCTCGAGCGCAAGCGGCAGGTCTGTGAGGATTTCCTGCAGGGCGGCAAATTTATCTTCGCGGCCTTGCACCAAAATATTTATACCCAAATCACCCGCGCGGCGCGCCACCAACTCACTTTTGCGCCCGGTAATAATGCCCACCTGTACCCCCGATTTTTGCAGCAGCTTGATGCCGTGGCCATCTTGGGTGTTGAAGGCTTTCATCTCGTTGCCCTGGTTGTCGAAGTAGAGCTTGCCGTCGGTGAGTACGCCGTCTACATCGAGTAGCAGCAGTTTGATGTTTTTTGCCGAGGCCAGTGCTTGAGTCATGGGTGGGTCCGAAATGCAAAATGAATGTTGGGTTGCAACTTAGGTTGGCGTTGTGCGCGCCTGAATACTAAACGATTCCTGCCCGCAAAATGTCGTGCATGTGCAGCAGGCCTACGGGGTGTTTGTTGTGGTCTTCAACCACCAGCGCGGTAATTTTTCGCTGTTCCATCAAGGTGAGGGCTTCGGCCGCCAGCAGGTCTGTGGTTACCGTAAGCGGGTTGCGCGTCATCACCTGGGCCATGGTGGCGGTGGCCAGATTCGCCCCTAGATCCACGCAGCGGCGCAGGTCGCCGTCGGTGAAAACGCCAATCAATTGATCTGCCTCGTCCACAACGGTCGTCATGCCAAAGCCCTTGCGGGTCATTTCCACGAGCGCCGTAGACAGCAAGGTATCGGGGCTGACCTTTGGCAGCTCCTGGCCTGCGTGCATCAGATCGCTAGCGCGCACAAGCAGGCGCCGGCCCAAGGCGCCGCCCGGGTGCGAAAAGGCAAATTCTTCTTTGGTGAAGCCGCGGGCTTCCAATAGCGCGACTGCCAAGGCATCGCCCACCACCAGGGTGACGGTAGTCGATGAGGTGGGCGCCAAATCCAGCGGGCAGGCCTCGGCCTGAATACTGATGTCCAGGTTTACATCGGCAGCCTGCGCCAGCGGCGAGTTGGGGTTGCCGGTCATGCTGATGATGGGAATTTGCATACGCTTGAATAAGGGGATCAGCGTGAGCACTTCCGATGATGAGCCGGAATTGGAAATGGCGATGACCACATCCTGGCGGGTCACCATGCCCAGGTCGCCATGGCTGGCCTCACCCGGGTGTACAAAAAAGGCCGGGGTGCCGGTGCTGGCCAATGTGGCGGCTATCTTGCCGCCGATGTGGCCGGATTTGCCCATGCCCGTCACAATGGTACGGCCCTGGCAGGCAAGAATCAGCTGGCAGGCGCGGGCAAAATTGGCATCCATGCGTGCGTCGAGCGCGGCAATGGCATCGAGCTCAATCTTGACGGTGCGCTTTCCGGCTTCAATAAAGGCAAAGTGTTGATTCATGGGGCTTACTCGCACTGATTCAGATTCGGTTAAGGGGCGTAATGGTATAGTGCCTACTCGTGAATGTCAGCTAAACCGCGTGCGATAAACTAGCGTAAAACGCCGGTAGCTGAATGGCGAATATTTAAAATAGGCGGTGGTTTTTTCTGCACTTAAGGTAGAATGGCCGCCCGGTACCGGGCAGATGCTGCCAGGTTTTTAACCGTAAGGTTTGGAAGAAAAGGAGAGGTTTGGCTATGGGTTCCCGGATTTTAGGTGCGCTGTTGGGCGCTTTCTTGTTGTTTGCCGCATCGGCACAGGGTGCCGCTGAGGTTGGCCCGCGTGAAGTGGTGGTGGGCGTTGTAGATTCCCTGAAGGCTGCGGTGAACAAGCACGATGCTGAAAAAGACCCAGAGGCCGTGAAACTGTTGGCTGAAATGCGAGGCATTTTGGAGCCGGTGGTGGATTTTGGTTTTATTGCGCGGGTGGTGATGGGGCCTGCAGCCAAAAAGGCCACGCCCGAGCAGATGGCAAAGTTTGAAAGCATATTCCGCGACAGCCTGGTATCCACCTACGCCAAAGGCATGACCGGCTATGTGCAGGCCGAAATGGCCATCCCGCCGCTGGCCCCCGAGGCCGCTGGCCAAAACCGCGTGGCGGTGCGCCAAGAGGTGACCACCTCATCCGGCGTGCAGGTAATTGACTACACCATGGCCAAGAACCGCACCACCGGTGAGTGGAAGTTGATCAATGTGGTGCTTAATGGCATCAACCTCGGCAAGACATTCCGCAGCCAGTTTGCCCAGGCGTACAAGCAGCACAAGGGCAATGTGGATCTGGTGATAGCCGAGTGGGCCAAAGAGCTGCCCGCCAAGCCCTAAAGTTGCCGCGAGCCGTGCAAAAAAGCCGGTAAACCAGTAGACTTGGCACCCCCTGAAATGGGGGTGTTTTGTTTTCGTGATGAGCGTCACACGGCGCCCGTTGCCCCAAGTTTTAAGAGGCAAACCATGCAACCGCAAGAAATCAAGGCGCTGATAGAAGCCGCCATCGCAGAGAGCCAGGTAGAGGTGTCTATTGCCGGCAGCCATGTAAACCTGGTGGTGGTCAGCCCTGCATTTGAGGGTATGCGCCCGGTGCAGAAGCAGCAGCTGGTGTACAAGGCGTTGTCTGAGCAGATTGCCAGCGGCGTAATTCACGCTGTAAACATGCAGACCTTAACCCCTGCAGAGGCCGGCTAGCCCGCAACACGTGCCCGCTAGGGCCCAGTCATACCTGTAAGAGAAAAATATGGACAAATTGCTCATCCAAGGCGGCGCCCGTCTCGACGGTGAAATCCGCATTTCCGGGGCCAAAAACTCTGGCCTTCCGATCCTTGCTGCCACGCTTCTGGCCGAAGGGCCGATGCATATCTGCAATTTGCCCCATCTGAACGACATCACCACCATGCTCGCACTGCTGCGCTGCATGGGGGTGGAGATCACCATTGATGAAAAAATGTGTGTTGAAACCAACACCGAGCCGATGCGTGAGTTCACCGCGCCTTATGAGCTGGTGAAAACCATGCGCGCCTCCATTTTGGTGCTGGGCCCCATGCTGGCCCGCTTCGGTGAGGCCAATGTGTCTTTCCCTGGCGGTTGCGCCATTGGCAGCCGCCCGGTAGATATTCACCTGAGAGGCCTTGAGGCCATGGGCGCCACCGTTGAGGTAGACCAAGGTTACATTCGCGCCCGTTGCGATGGCCGCCTTAAGGGCGCGCACTTCTTTATGGATACCGTAACCGTGGGCGGTACCGAAAACCTGGTAATGGCCGCCGCGCTGGCCGAGGGGCGTACGGTGCTTGAAAATGCCGCGCGTGAGCCCGAGGTGGTGGATTTGTGCGAGTGCCTGGTGGCCATGGGTGCCAAAATTTCAGGCATCGGCAGCGCAACACTCGTGATTGACGGGGTGGAGTCGCTCAAAGGTTGTACCTACAAAGTGATGCCCGATCGCATTGAAACCGGCACTTACCTGGTGGCGGCTGCGGCCACAGGCGGCAAGGTTAAGCTTAAAGACACCCGCGCAGACATTCTTGAATCGGTGATCCTGAAACTTGAAGAGGCCGGTGCGGAAATTACTATCGGTGACGATTGGATCGCGCTCGATATGAAGGGCAAGCGCCCCAAGTCGGTCAACCTCAAAACCGCGCCTTATCCTGCTTTCCCAACCGATATGCAGGCCCAGTTCACCGCCATGAACGCCATTGCCGAAGGCGTGGGTGCGGTAACCGAAACCATTTTTGAAAACCGCCTGATCCAGGTGCATGAACTCAATCGCATGGGTGCCAATATCTCCCTTGAGGGCAATACAGCCTTGATTACGGGCGTTAAGCAGCTGAAAGCCGCCCCTGTGATGGCCTCTGATTTACGCGCCTCGGCAAGCCTTGTGATTGCGGGCCTGGTGGCAGAGGGCGATACGCTGGTTGATCGCATTTACCACATCGATCGCGGCTATGAGTGCATTGAAGAAAAGCTGCAATTGTTGGGTGCCAATATCCGGAGGGTGCCAGGCTGATGAGCAAATTGACTATTGCGCTCACCAAGGGGCGCATTCTGGAGGAAACCTTGCCGTTGCTGGCCGCCGCCGGCATCGAGCCTGAGGAAGACATCAGCAAATCGCGCAAATTGATTTTTGGTACCAATCAGCCGGGTGTACATCTGGTGGTTTTGCGTGGCTCTGACGTGCCCACTTACGTGCAATTTGGTGCCGCTGACATGGGGGTGTCTGGTAAGGATACGCTCATGGAAAATGGCGCCGAGGGGCTTTATGAGCCGCTGGATTTGAACATTGCCAAATGCCGGCTGATGACGGCTGCCATCAAGGGGGCCAGTGCGCCTAGCGGGCGGCTTAAGGTGGCCACCAAATACGTGAATGTTGCCAAGCGTTACTACGCAGCCCAGGGCCGTCAGGCCGATATCATCAAGCTGTACGGTGGTATGGAGCTTGCGCCATTAATGGATTTGGCCGATGAGATTGTGGACATTGTCGATACCGGCAATACCCTCAAGGCCAACGGGCTGGAGGCGCGCGATCACATTGCCGACATCAGCTCGCGGCTGATAGTGAACAAGGCGTCGATGAAAATGAAGCACGCCCAGATCCAGCGCATTATCGACGATATTGCCACCGCGGTATCTGCCTAACTTTCTCAGTGTGAAACAACCCATGATTGCCGAGCTATCCACCCGAGACGCCAACTTCGATGCAGCGCTTGAGGCGCTGCTGGCTTTTGAATCTATCAGTGATGCTGGTGTTGCGCAGGTGGTGGCAGACATCATTGCCGACATTCGTGCGCGCGGTGATGCAGCGCTGGTGGAATATACCAATCGCTTTGATCACCGTGAGGTGGCCGATGTGAGCGCACTGTGCGTGCCCCAGGCGAGCTTGAAAGCCGCCTTTGAGTCGCTGCCTGTGCCGCAGCGTGAAGCCCTTGAAATGGCAGCCGCGCGCGTGCGCGAATATCACCAGCACCAGCTGCAAACGTCCTGGCAATACCAGGAGGCCGATGGCACAGTGCTGGGTCAGCAGGTGACTGCCATGGCGCGGGTGGGGATTTACGTGCCCGGCGGCAAGGCCTCTTACCCCTCCTCTGTGCTGATGAATGCCATCCCCGCCAAGGTGGCCGGTGTGGACGAGGTGATTATGGTGGTACCGGCACCGGGTGGCGAGTTGAACCCAATGGTGCTGGCGGCGGCGCACCTGGCGGGCGTTGATCAGGTGTTAACCGTGGGTGGCGCCCAGGCAGTGGCGGCGTTGGCTTACGGTACGCAAACGCTCACCAAGGTAGATAAGATTGTAGGCCCCGGCAACATCTATGTGGCAACCGCCAAGCGCGCCGTATTCGGCCAGGTGGCCATCGACATGATTGCCGGCCCGTCAGAAATTCTGGTGATTTGCGATGGTCAAACGCCGGCTGATTGGGTGGCGATGGATTTATTTAGCCAGGCAGAGCACGATGAACAGGCGCAGGCGATTTTGATTTGCCCGGATGCCGCCTACCTTGCTGAAGTAAAAGCGGCCATGGCGCGCTTGCTGCCAACCCTTGAGCGGGCCGACATCGCACGCCAATCGCTGGCGGCGCGCGGCGCGTTGATTCATGTGGACTCCCTCGACGAGGCGATTGCGCTGTCAAACCGCATTGCGCCAGAGCACCTTGAGTTGTCTGTGGCCTCGCCTGAAAGCTACTTGCCCAAAATTCGCCACGCCGGCGCCATTTTTATGGGGCGCCACACGGCAGAGGCGCTGGGCGATTACTGCGCCGGGCCCAATCACGTGCTGCCCACCTCGGGCACTGCGCGCTTTTCATCTCCTTTGGGTGTGTACGACTTTCAAAAGCGCTCTTCAATTATTCACTGCTCGCAGGCGGGTGCCAGTAGGCTTGGGCGTTGTGCCAGTGTGTTGGCGCGCGGCGAGTCGCTGGAAGCCCATGCGCGCTCAGCGGAATACCGCATTCTGGAATCTGACGCCTAAGATGCAGCCCTGCAATTAACGGCAGGGCTGTGCCTGTTTGCTTGAGTGTTGTGGGGGCTTCAGGCTGTGGGTTGGGCGGTCATTGTAAGCTGCACTTCGGCAGCCTGTAGGCCGCGCTGAATGCGCAGAGTGATGGTATCGCCGGGTCTGCTTTGTTCTATTACCTGTACACCGCGGCCGCCATCGCCCAGCGCCACACCGTTCATGTGGGTGATGATGTCGCCTGCCTTTATGCCTGCCTTGTGGGCGGGGCTGTCTTTGTAAACGCCGGTTACGATCACGCCGAGATCGGCACTCACTCCGAGGTTGCGCGCCAATTGCGGGCTGATGCGTTGGGCTTCAACGCCTATCCAGCCGCGCACCACATGGCCGTGCTCGGCGATGTCTTTCAGTGTGCGCAGGGCCATGTCTATGGGTACCGCAAAGCTGATGCCCACAGAAAATCCGGTTTTATCCAAAATGGCGGTGTTAATACCAATCAGGTTGCCCTTGGCATCTACCAGTGCGCCACCGGAATTGCCGGGGTTAATGGCGGCATCGGTTTGCAGGTAGTTTTCAAAGGTGTTGATGCCAAGCCCGTAGCGGCCCACGGCGCTGATGATGCCTTGGGTGACGGTTTGGCCAACGCCAAAGGGGTTGCCAATGGCGAGCACCACGTCACCTACGCGGGCATTGGCTGGGTCGCCAATGGCGATAGCGTGCAGGTTGTCCAGATTGATTTTAAGTACGGCAAGGTCTGTATCCGGGTCTGTGCCAATCAATTTCGCCTGAGCCTCGCGGCCATCACTCAACAGCACCACAATTTGGTCTGCACCGTTAATCACGTGGTGGTTGGTGAGTACATAACCCTCGCGGTTCATGATGACGCCAGAGCCAAGGGAGCTTTGCAGCCGCTCTTGTTGGGGTACGTTGGCGTTGTTGAAAAAGTGGCGAAACAGCGGGTCGTCAATCAGCGGGTGGCGCTGCTTGGGCACTTTGCGCTGGGTAAAAATATTAACCACAGCCGGTGCCGCGCGGCTTACGGCATCGGCGTAGGAGTGCGGGGCCGTTTGGGTGTTGGCCGCTGTGGTTGGTGTTGGGATGAGCTGCCTGAGTGATGGCTGGGTAAGCAAGATGGCCAGCGCCGCCAATAGGCCGCAGGCCACAGGCCAGGCCAGATAGTTGAGGATTTTTTTCACCAGGCTTAGGTCCGTCAGGTTTAGTGCTTGGCGCCCAATGGGCGAGCGAGCGGGCATTATAAGCCAAAGTGCGGCGCTTGGGGCTCCAAGCGCCGGGGTGCGTTAGGCCTGCTGGCGTTGAATAACCAGAGTGTCGTCTTCTTCTGTAGGGTCTTGTTCAAGCCCGTAAGATTCACTCAGGGTGCCTTCTTTGCCAGGCACTTTGGGTGCCCAGTCGGTGGGTGGCTTGATGTCTTGCGGCGCGGTTTTGGTTTTGGCCTGCTCAAGCAGTTTGCCATCGCCTGCCTGGGCGATTTGCCGGCTTAAATCGGCATTGCCAAGCTTCATGGCGGATTCAGCCAGGTGCTCATGCACATCGCGGTAGCTGCGGGTCAGGTTGTTGATCAGTTGTGAGGTGTCTACAAAATGTTGGGTGACTTCCTGTTGGTATTCGCGCAGTCGGGTTTCGGAATCCAGCAGTTGTGATTCAAGTTCGCGGTTGATTTTTTCTTGGGGGCGCAAAGCGAACATCAAGAAGGCGCCAATCACGCCGCCCACCAATATGCAGGTTAAAACAGTCAATATCAAAGTACTCAATGAAAACACAGGGTTCTCCTTTAGGGTGCCAAATACACAACTTGCGGCTTAAAGCGCGCCTCGCTCCATGCCATAATGCGCGCCCGTTGCTGGCGGCAAAGCCAGCACTGCTTTCTATTATATGCTGTTATCAGTGTGAATGGATCACAATCTGAAACGTAAATACCCAGGCTCAGGCCCCATATTACTGAATTGAAGTAACCCCCGTGATGACAATTTTTGCAGATCACGCACAGCGCCACCTGATTGCAGGGCCGGCCGGTGCCCTTGAAGTTTCAACCCGTCTTGGTGACGCGGCAGGCCCGCTTGCCGGCCTGAATTTGGTGGCCGTGATTGCGCACCCGCACCCGCTGCACGGCGGATCTATGTCGAACAAAGTAGTGGCCACACTGGCGCGTGCCTATGCGCAATTGGGCGTGGCAACGGTGTGTTTTAACTTCCGCGGCGTAGGGGCAAGCGAGGGGCATTTCGATAACGGTGAGGGTGAGCAGGCCGATGTGCTTGCCGTGGCCCAGTGGGCGCAGGCAGCGCGCCCGCAGGCGGGGCTGTTGCTGGCCGGGTTTTCTTTTGGTTCGGCCATGGCCGCGGCTGCCAGTTGGGTGTTGAGCCCTTTGCAATTGCTGCTGGTTGCGCCGCCTGTTGAGCGTTACAGCTATGATCGGGCCGGCCAGTTTCCTTGCGCAACCGCGGTGCTTGTGGGCAGTGCCGATGAGCTGGTTGAAGTGGGCGGCCTTACCGCTTGGTCGCAGACGGTGGCCAAGCTTCAGTTTGATGTGTTGCCCGATACCGGCCATTTTTTTCACGGCCAGTTGCATGCCGTGCGTGGCTGGGTGCAGCGCACCTTGAGCCAGTGGGCCAATATTGCAGAGCATGGAGACCCGTTGAGTGATGAGTGAACTTCCCCCAACGCCAATGGCGCGCTACCAGCAGGATATCGCCCAGGGCTTCAAGCGCGATGCCGCCCAGGAGCACGCCATAGCCTTGTTGCAAGACCTCTACGAGCGATTGCGGGCCTCGCGCCCGCCCGCCCGCGGGCCGGTGGCGCGGCTGCTGGCCAAATTCACAGGCCCCAAGCCGCAGGCGCCGTTGCGCGGTTTGTATTTTTGGGGTGGCGTAGGGCGCGGCAAAACCTATTTGATGGATGTGTTTTATGACTCGCTGCCCTTTGAGCAAAAGATGCGGGTGCACTTTCACCGTTTCATGAAGCGTGTGCACCAGGAATTAAAAGGGCTGGGTGGGGTTAAAAACCCCTTAGAGAAAGTGGCCGACCGACTGGCCGCCGAGACCCGGGTAATTTGCTTTGACGAATTTTTTGTCAGCGACATTACCGATGCCATGATTCTTGGCACCTTGCTGCAAGCGCTGTTTAACCGCGGCGTAACCCTGGTGGCCACCTCCAATATTGTGCCCGATGGCCTCTATAAAGACGGCCTGCAGCGCGCCCGCTTTCTGCCGGCCATCGCCATGCTCAACGCGCATACCCAGGTGGTTAATGTGGATGGCGGGGTAGACTACCGTCTGCGCGCGCTCGAGCAGGCCGAGCTCTACCATTCGCCCTTGGGGCCTGAGGCCGAGGTGGCCATGAAGCAAAGCTTCGAGGCGCTGGTGCCGGATTATGAAGAGATTGAGCAGGATGTAGACCTGGAAGTAGAGGGGCGCATACTGCGGGCGCGCTTTGAGGGCGAAGACGTGGTGTGGTTCGACTTCAAGGTGCTCTGCGATGGCCCGCGCTCACAGAACGACTACATTGAGCTTGCCAAGATCTACCATGCGGTGCTGGTAACCGATGTGCCGGTACTGGGCGGCCAGAAGGATGACCAGGCCAGGCGCTTCATTAATATGGTGGATGAATTCTATGACCGGAACGTCAAACTGGTCATTTCCGCCGAAGTGCCATTAACCGCGCTTTACAGCGGCGGCCGGCTAAACTTCGAGTTTGAGCGCACCAGCAGTCGCCTGCTGGAGATGCAGAGCAAAGACTACCTGGCCAAGCCCCATAAACCTTGATTTCCGGGTGAAAAAGCGCTTGAAAAGGCTATGCCGAATCTGTAGTATGCGCGCTCTTTTTGTGGGAAGACCCTCGTTAAAGGCTATATAACATGAAGACTTACAGTGCTAAACCCGAAACAGTCCAGCGTGACTGGTTCATTGTCGATGCTGATGGCAAGACTCTCGGCCGTATGGCTACAGAGATCGCTAGTCGTCTGCGTGGCAAGCACAAGCCTGAGTACACTCCGCATGTGGACACTGGCGACTACATCGTTGTAGTCAACGCAGAGAAAGTGCGTGTTACTGGAAACAAAGAGACGGACAAGCTGTATCACCGTCACACCGAGTTTCCTGGTGGCTTGAAGACCATGAGCTTTGAAAAGCTGCGTGATCATGCCCCCGAGCGCATTATCCAGAGTGCTGTTAAGGGCATGCTGCCCAAAGGCCCTCTCGGACGCGCCATGTTCCGCAAGCTGAAAGTGTACGCTGGTAGTGCTCACCCGCACACTGCACAGCAACCTAAAGAACTGAATATCTAAGGAAGCTGAAAATGGCAGATACTCAATACTACGGTACGGGTCGCCGCAAGACCTCAACTGCGCGTGTATTTATCAAGCCGGGCAGTGGCAACATCACTATCAACGAGCGTTCCTTAGAGGCCTATTTCGGCCGCGAAGTTGCCCGTATGATCGTTCGTCAGCCATTGGAGCTGACTGACAACGTTGAGAAGTTCGACGTTACCGTTACCGTGAAAGGTGGCGGCAGCTTCGGTCAGGCCGGTGCTATTCGCCACGGTTTGACGCGCGCGCTGATGGCGTACGACGAAGCCTTGCGTCCTTCATTGCGTGAAGCGGGTTATGTAACTCGTGACTCTCGTGAAGTTGAGCGTAAGAAAGTGGGCTTGCGTAAAGCACGTAAGAAACCACAGTTCTCCAAGCGTTAATTCGCAACCTGCCTTGCAGGTGGACTCAAAAAGGCGTGCCCGTGGGTGCGCCTTTTTTGTTTCCAACCTACCCATTTGCCCCGAAACACGGCACGATCCGTGGTTATCCTTGTCAGTTGTGGTCATTTTCTTTAAGATTGTGCGACTTTTTGGGGTGCATAAATTAAGCTTTTTCTTTTTTTATTTCAGTCATTTACTGGCTCTTGTAGCTGTGATGGGAGAGAAACGTCATGAGCAATGACGGTGTAAACGAGGGGCGTCGTCGTTTTTTGACTGCAGCCACCTCCGTTGTTGGCGCTGTGGGCGCCGTAGGTGTAGCGGTACCTTTTGTTGGTTCCTGGAACCCAAGTGCCAAGGCGAAAGCCGCAGGCGCGCCGGTGCGAGCGAATGTATCCAAGCTCGAACCCGGTCAGATGATCGTTGTTGAGTGGCGCGGTAAGCCGGTTTACATCGTCCGTCGGACCAAAGAAACCCTCGATACACTGACGGGTATGGCCGATAAGCTCCGCGATCCGGAGTCTGTTGAGCAGCAGCAACCCGCCTATGCGCAAAATGAATTCCGTTCAATCAAGCCTGAGTACCTGGTGTTGATGGGCCTGTGTACCCACTTGGGGTGTGCGCCTATGTATCGCCCGGATGTGGGCGCTGCCGACCTTGGTGGTGATGAATGGCTCGGCGGTTTCTTCTGCCCATGTCACGGTTCCAAGTTCGACTTGGCTGGCCGCGTATTTAAAGGCGTACCTGCGCCGGTCAACCTCGAAGTTCCCCCCTACACCTTTGAAACCGACTCAGTGGTACTGGTCGGCGTAGATCAGGAGGCTTAAAACAATGAAAAATTGGCTCACAGGTCTCTGGGGTTGGGTAGACGAGCGCTTGCCGGTGCAGCGCGCTTGGGATACCCACATGGCGAAGTACTATGCGCCCAAGAACTTCAACTTCTGGTATTTCTTTGGCGTGCTGTCAATTCTGGTGTTGGTTAACCAGCTGTTAACCGGTATCTGGCTTACAATGAGCTACACGCCCACTGCCGAAGGTGCTTTCGCGTCTGTTGAATACATCATGCGCGATGTGGATTTCGGCTGGATCATCCGCTACATGCACTCCACCGGCGCCTCGGCGTTCTTCCTTGTGGTTTACCTGCACATGTTCCGCGGCCTGATGTACGGTTCGTACAAGGCGCCCCGTGAACTGGTGTGGATTTTCGGTATGACCATCTACGTCGCCCTCATGGCTGAGGCCTTTATGGGTTATGTATTGCCTTGGGGCCAGATGTCTTACTGGGGTGCGCAGGTGATCGTATCGCTGTTTGGTGCAATTCCTGTGGTGGGCGACGACCTGGTGCAGTGGATTCGCGGCGACTACCTGATCTCCGGCATTACCCTGAACCGCTTCTTTGCGCTGCACGTGGTGGCACTGCCCATCGTGTTGCTGGCGTTGGTTGTACTGCACATTCTCGCGTTGCACGAAGTGGGTTCAAACAACCCCGATGGCGTCGAGATTAAAAAGAATAAAGATGAAAACGGTATTCCCCTAGACGGTGTGCCTTTCCATCCTTTCTACACAGTGCACGACCTGGTAGGTGTAACGGTATTCCTGTTTGCGTTCTGTTTCGTGATCTTCTTCATGCCAGAAATGGGCGGCTTCTTCTTGGAGTACGCAAACTTTGAAGAGGCCAACAACCTCAAAACGCCACCGCACATTGCACCTGTATGGTACTTCACGCCTTTCTACGCCATTTTGCGTGCGGTAACTATCGACATAGGCCCGCTGAGCTCCAAGTTCCTTGGCCTGGTGGCCATGGGCGGCGCCATTGCCATCCTGTTTGTGCTGCCTTGGCTGGATAAGAGCCCAGTGAAATCCATGCGCTACAAAGGCTTCATGCCACGTGTATCGCTGATGATTTTTGCGGCCATGTTCGTGGTGTTGGGCTACCTGGGTGTTAAGTCACCTACCGATGGCCGCACCCTGTTGGCGCAGTTGGCAACGGTGTACTACTTTGCCTACTTCATCCAAATGCCCATGTTCACCAATCCGCTTAAGCCCTCTGGCACAGTGCTGAACTGGCTGATCGCCGCAGTGCTGGGCGGCATGATGATCTACATGTCCATTGCCTGGGCCGCCAAGGTGCCTGTGCTTATTGTTCTGTTTGGTATTGCGCTCGGTGCCTTCGTATTGTTGTCACCCTGGTTGACCGGCAAAGATAAAGTACTGCCAGAGCCTACCCGTACACAGGCCAAAGGCTTGAGTGCAGGCCTTGTGTGGGGCGGTTTCTTCCTGTTCCTGGCGCTGACCATTGTGCCAATCAAGGCGGTGGGTGCTGAAGGGCAGTACGCCTGTGGCAGCATCCAGTGCGATGTAATGGAGCCGGATTTGGAGAACAAGGAATCGCTTCAGCGCGGTGCCCAGTTGTTCACCAACTACTGCATGGGTTGCCACGCGGCCAGCTTCTCACGCTTTGAGCGCGTAGCTGATGACTTGGGCATTCCCCATGAAGTGATGATGGATAACCTGGTGTTTGGTGATCGTCGCATTGGCGAACTGATGACCATCTCCATGGATGCCGATAAGTCCAAGGCCTGGTTTGGTGCAACACCGCCAGACCTGACCCTGGTTGCGCGCGCGCGCAACCCCGAGTGGTTGTACACCTACCTGCGCAACTTCTACAAAGATGACACGCGCCCAACCGGTGTCAACAACCGGGTGTTCGACAAGGTGGCCATGCCGCACGCGATGATTGAATTGCAAGGTTTGCCTGAGTGCGCGCCCGGCCCGCATTTTGTGGATGGTCGCCCGGTGCGCGATCCGGTTACAGGGAGTGTTATTGCAGATGACCCTTGTGGCAGCCTGAAAGTGGGCGAGCACAAAGGCACCATGAGTGCAGAAGAGTTTGATCAGGCGATTTATGATCTGGTGAACTTTCTGGAATATATCGCCGAACCTTACGCGCTTGATCGCGAGCGCATTGGCATTTACGTATTGCTATTTTTGCTAGTGCTGTTTGTGTTTGTCTACTTGCTCAATCGCGAGTACTGGAAAGATATTCATTAATCGCATGCACTGCCGGGGCGGCCTGTGGGAACACAGTGCCGCCCTTGTTTATTACTGATTTGATAGAACTGAGGTGAATCCAATGGGTGCAGTCGCGAAGCGATCATCTATGACCTATTTTTCGGACGCGAGTGACCATTACAGCCACCGCGTGCGCATTGTATTGGCAGAAAAAGGTGTAACAGTAGAGGTTGAAGATGTCGACCCAGAGGCCAAGCCTGCAGAGTTGGCGGATTTAAACCCCTACAACTCGCTGCCCACCTTGGTTGATCGTGACCTTGCCTTGTATGAAACCAAGGTCATGATGGAGTACCTGGATGAGCGCTTCCCGCACCCGCCGTTGTTGCCGGTGTACCCGGTGGCGCGCGCCCAGAGCCGTTTGTGGATGTACCGCATTGAGCGCGACTGGTGCCCATTGATTGACGTAATTCTGGAAAACAGCAGCAAAGATGCGGTTGCTAAAGCGCGCAAAGAGTTGCGTGAAAGTTTTACCGCCATTGCCCCGATTTTCTCCGAAATGCCATTTTTCATGAGCGAAGAATTCACTTTGGTAGATTGCTGCCTCGCGCCTATTTTCTGGCGCCTGGATGCGCTGGAAATCAACATCCCGCAAACCAAGGCTACCAAACCGCTGTTTGACTACATGGATCGTTTGTTTGCCCGCGAGTCGTTCCGTGAAAGTCTCACTGAGCTTGAAAAAGACATGCGCTCTGGCAAGAAGAAGTAAGCATTAATTAAGGGGGCAGGGCCCCCTTTTTCAACGGCAGGGCACAGTCTGCCGGAAGACGAAATACCAGGAGTTACCCCAGCATGGCAATGACGTCCAGTCGGCCCTACATGATTCGCGCACTCTACGATTGGATTGTGGATAACAACTGCACACCCTATATTCTTGTGGATGCCCAAAGCAACGGGGTGGAGGTACCTCAGCAGCACGTAAATAAAGACGGCCAGATTGTGCTGAATATTTCCCCGAACGCGGTGATGGGGTTGAGCCTTGATAATCAGTCCATCAGTTTTAACGCACGCTTTGGTGGTATTCCAACAGACATTTATGTTCCCAGCCGGGCAGTGCTTGGCATCTATGCGCGCGAAAATGGCCAGGGTATGGTGTTTGAACCGGAGCTTGAGCCCGAGCCCACGCCGCCGGGCCCACCAGGCAAGCCCCGCCCGGATGCCCCACCGGCCAAGCCGGATGCCAGCGGCCGACCCAGTTTGCGCGTGGTAAAATAAGCCTGCCATTGGCAGATATCGGGGGCTTCGGCCCCCGTTTTAGTTTGCAAGCCTGGGCGGGCTTTGCCGCAGGCACATTGCTTAACAAGAGAGTTTCCCATGAAAGGTTTAGGCCAGTTTCATACATTGCCCGTTGCCAGGCTCACGGATTTTGGTGCGTTTTTATCGTTGCCTGAGGGTGGCGATATTCTATTGCCCAAGCGCTTTGTGGCAGATGATCTGGCAGTTGGGGATTTTATACGGGTATTTGTATACCTGGATTCGGAAGATCGCCCGGTGGCCACCACCGAGACGCCCAAGGCCCAGGTTGGCAAGTTCGCGTTGCTTGAGGCTACTGCCATTACCCGTGTGGGCGCCTTTCTGGACTGGGGTTTGGGCAAAGAGCTGCTGGTGCCCTTTGCCGAGCAGCAGCGCCCCATGGAAGAGGGTAAGCGCTATTTGGTTTACGTGTTTGTGAATGATCAAGATGGCCGCATAGTGGCCAGCTCAAAGCTCGATAAATTTCTGGATAAATACCGCCCTCGCTACGAGCCAGGCCAGCCCGTAGACTTGATTATTGGCAGCTCCACAGATCTTGGCTTTAAGGCCATAGTTAATCACTCACATTGGGGTGTGTTGTTTGAGTCTGAGGTGTTTCAGCGTGTGAGTTTTGGCCAGCAGCTCAAAGGGTTTATCAAGCGGGTGAGGCCCGATGGCAAGATCGACCTGACCTTGCAGCATAAAAGTGCCCAGCGCGATCAGCTTGCCAATAAGGTTATGGCCTATGTGGCAAAGCAGGGCGGTTTCGCGCGCCTGCATGACAAATCTACACCTGAGGAAATCAGCCGCGCACTGGGCATGAGCAAGGCTGCATTCAAGCGCACTATTGGCAGCTTGTATAAAGCCGGTGAGCTGGCCTTGGAATCCGACGGCATTAGGGCGACAGGCAAGCAAGCGTGATGTGTATCGCGCTTGCTTGGCCGGGTTTATTGCCGGGTTTCTTTATCGGTAAATTGCCCGGCAAACAGCGCGCTTGAAAGGTAGCGTTCGCCTGAATCGGGCAAAATCACTACCGTGGTTTTACCTTTGTTTTCCGGCCGGGCCGCTACCTTCAGCGCCGCAGCCACCGCGGCGCCGCAGGAGATGCCGGCCAAAATGCCCTCTTCTTTCATGAGGCGCTGGGCCATGTCGATGGCTTCATCGTTGGTCACCTGAACCGCTTCATCTACCACTTCCAAATCCAGATTGTCTGGAATGAAACCTGCGCCTATGCCTTGAATTTTATGGGGCGCCGGTGCCGGTGTTTCACCGGCCAGCGTTTGACTGATCACCGGCGAGTGTGTGGGCTCAACGGCCACTGAGTGGATGGCCTTGCCGCGGGTGCGCTTGAAGTAGCGCGACACGCCGCTGATGGTGCCGCCTGTGCCAACGCCTGCCACCAGAATATCCACGTCGCCATCGGTGTCGTTCCAGATTTCAGGGCCGGTGGTGGCCTCGTGTACCGCGGGGTTTGCGGGGTTGGCAAATTGTTGGGGCATAAAGTGCGCCTTGGGATCTTGGGCGGCGATTTCCTGTGCTTTTTCAATGGCACCTTTCATGCCTTTCTCGGGCGCAGTGAGCACCAGCTCCGCGCCCAGGGCTTTGATCAGCTGGCGACGTTCGAGGCTCATGGAGCTTGGCATGGTAAGCACTAGGCGGTAGCCGCGAGCGGCACAAACGTACGCAAGCGCAATGCCGGTGTTGCCGCTGGTGGGTTCTACCACGGTCATGCCGGCCTTGAGTTGCCCTTGTTTTTCGGCCTCCCAAATCATGTTTGCGCCAATGCGGCACTTAACGGAGCCCGCGGGGTTGCGAGACTCAAGTTTGGCCAACACCTTGTGGTCTGTGAGCCTGTTGAGCTGCACGAGCGGGGTGTTGCCGATGGTCATGGAGTTGTCGCGATATATATTGCTCATGGGGTTTCCTTCTCCGTGTGACAGGTTTTGTGACTTTGCGATGTACGGCGCAATGGGTGGTTTGAATACCCTTCACCTGCATGTGCGCCTAAATGTGACTATCAGTTCGAATATCACAGTTATTTGCGTATAAAACCGTGAAAAATGCCAAAGTTAGCTAAATTTCTTATATCACGCCTGCATTATAACGACTATTTACATAGCGAATTCTTATTGGTGATGCTCCTTCACCTCCATAATACTGAGGGTGCTTCTGGTAAGTGCCAAAGCGCCTAAGGCGTGGCGGCCAGCTAGAGAAGTAGCCAAAATTATAAAGAAGGAGGCTCTATGGCCATTTTGGAGCATACACTCGGTATTCTGCTGCACCCAGACAGCGAATGGAAAGCCATTCGCAATGAGCGCCACTCGTTTGCGCAAGTATTCTTAAGCCATGTCCCGTTTTTAGCCCTTATTCCACCGGTAGCTGCCTACTTTGGCGTCACCCAGGTGGGCTGGACCGTGGGCGACGGGGAGGTGGTGAAGCTTACCGCCGAGTCTGCCTTGTCGCTCTGCATTATGACCTACTTCGCCCTGATGGCGGGCGTTTATGTGTTGGGCGAATTCATTAACTGGATGGCCAAAACCTACGGCGTTGCCGACTCTGCCGAGCAGCGTCACTATGAGGGCACGGCCCTTGCCGTATACGTTACCACGCCTGTATTTCTGGCGGGCATTGTGGGTGTTTACCCCGAGCTTTGGCTCAATGCCGCCGCCACCATTATTGCCGGATGTTACGCCGTCTACCTGGTGTATGAGGGCATTCCGATTCTCATGAATATCGATAAAGAGCGCGCCTTCATGTACGCCACGTCTGTGGTTACCGTGGGCCTGGTGATGCTCGTGATTGTGCGCGTAGGTACGGTCATTGTGTGGGGTATGGGCGTAGGCCCGGTGTACGTGGATTGACGAATTTCACACCCAAAAAAAACCCCGCAGATGCGGGGTTTTTTTTGGCTTGCAACCAAGGTTTAGTTGTTGCCTTCGGTTTTGTCGATGATCTTGTTGGCTTTGATCCAGGGCATCATCGCGCGCAGTTTGTGGCCCACTTGCTCGATGCCGTGCTCGCCAGCAATGCGGCGCTTGGCCTTCATTACCGGGTAGCCCGCCTGGCACTCCAGAATGAAGTCGCGTACGAAGCGGCCTTCCTGGATGTCGGTCAGAACGCGCTTCATTTCCGCTTTGGTTTCGGCGGTAATGATGCGTGGGCCGGTGGCGTAGTCGCCATACTCGGCGGTGTTGGAGATGGAGTAACGCATGTCGGCAATGCCGCCTTGGTACATCAAATCTACAATCAGCTTCAGTTCGTGCAAGCACTCGAAGTAGGCCATCTCAGGCGCGTAGCCTGCTTCTACCAAGGTTTCAAAACCAGCTTCAACCAGGGCGCTCGCACCGCCACACAGAACGGCCTGCTCGCCGAACAGGTCGGTTTCGGTTTCTTCGCGGAAGTTGGTTTCAATAATGCCAGAGCGGCCGCCGCCGTTGGCAGATGCGTAAGACAGTGCCAGATCTTTGGCTTTACCGGTGGCATCCTGGTAGATGGCAATCAGGGTGGGTACGCCGCCGCCTTCCAGGTAGGTAGAGCGCACTGTGTGGCCCGGGCCTTTAGGGGCAACCATGATCACGTCTACATCCGCCGGTGGTTGAATCAGCTGGAAGTGGATATTCAGGCCATGGGCGAAGGCCAGAGCAGAGCCTGATTTCAGGTTCGGGCCAATTTCGGCTGCGTAAATTGATGCCTGGTGCTCATCGGGGCACAGGATCATGGTGACGTCGGCATCTTTCACTGCATCGGCAATTTCAGCCACTTTCAGGCCGGCTTTTTCGGCTTTGGCCCAGCTGGATGAGCCTTTGCGCAGTGCCACCACGACGTTGGCTACACCGGAGTCTTTCAGGTTTTGCGCGTGGGCGTGACCTTGTGAGCCGTAACCCACGATCGCAACGTTCTTTCCTTTGATGATGGAAAGGTCGCAGTCTTTGTCGTAGTAAACTTGCATGGCTAAATCCTATTGTTGGTGGTGCGTTGTTAATTGGTTAAATGTTGTTACTGGTTTGGGTGGAGCCTTTAAAGGCTCAGCACCTTCTCGCCGCGCGCAATACCCGAGACGCCGGTGCGTACAACTTCAAGTACCGCGCTTTCTCCCACAGACTGCACAAAGGCGTCCAGCTTGTCGGAGGTGCCGGCCACTTGCACGATGTACACGCTGGGCGTGACATCCACAATCTGGCCGCGGAAAATATCAACACAGCGTTTGATTTCTTCACGCTGATTGCCAATGGCTTTCACTTTAATGAGCATCAGTTCGCGCTCGATGTGTGCGCCTTCGGTTAAATCAACAAGCTTGACCACATCAATCAACTTGTTGAGGTGCTTGGTGATTTGTTCAATCTTGTGATCGTCGCCAATGGTGGTGAGCGTCAGGCGCGAAAGCGTGGCGTCTTCGGTGGGTGCGACCGTCAGGCTCTCGATGTTGTAGCCGCGCTGCGAGAACAGGCCCACTACGCGCGACAGGGCGCCGGGGGCGTTTTCCATTAACACTGAAATAATGCGTCTCATTATGTGCGCTCCGTCTTGCTTAACCACATGTCGCGCATGGTGCCTGGCGCAATTTGCATGGGGTAAACGTGCTCGGCGGGGTCCACTTGGATATCCATGAATACCAGGCGATCCTTCATGGCGAAACACTCTTCCATTTTGGCTTGTAAGTCTTCTTTGCGATCAACGCGAATGCCTACGTGGCCATAGGCCTCGGCAAGCTTGATGAAATCGGGCAGTGAATCTTCATACAGCGATTCCGAATAGCGGCCACTGTATTGCATGTCTTGCCACTGCTTCACCATGCCCAGCGCCTGGTTGTTCAGGCAGATGATTTTCACGGG
The DNA here is from genome assembly GCF_024138675.1 of Simiduia sp. 21SJ11W-1. NCBI lineage: Bacteria > Pseudomonadati > Pseudomonadota > Gammaproteobacteria > Cellvibrionales > Cellvibrionaceae > Simiduia > Simiduia sp. 21SJ11W-1. The sequence goes on from NZ_CP090959.1 coordinate 1,055,297, forward strand.
CAGGTGATACTGGGTGCAAGCAGATAACTCCTGGATGCACATTTGGATAGAGCCTTCGCCGGTAACGCAGGCAACGGTGGCATCGCGGTGCGCCATTTGAACGCCCATGGCCGATGGCAAGCCAAAGCCCATGGTGCCCAGGCCGCCGGAGTTAATCCAGCGGCGCGGCTTATCAAAACCGTAGTACTGGGCGGCAAACATCTGGTGCTGGCCCACATCCGAGGTGATGTAGGCGTCGCCGCCGGTGGCCTTGTGCAGCGCCTTGATCACATCCTGCGGCATGATGCGTTCGCCATCGGTGGCGTAGCGCGGCTTGGTGTAAATACCGTGGCGTGCACGCCAGTCTTCAATTTGTTGCCACCAGTCGCCCAGCATCTTGGTGTCTGGGCGCTCTTTAATTTCACCCAGCAATGCCAGCATTTCCTTCATGACGCTGGCAACTGAACCCACGATGGGGATGTCTGCCGACACGGTTTTTGAAATAGACGCAGGGTCGATATCAATGTGAATGATTTTCGCCTGCGGGCAAAATTTATTGGGCGTGTTGGTAACCCGATCATCAAAGCGCGCACCCACGGCCAAAATGACATCGGCGTGGTGCATGGCAGTGTTGGCTTCAAAGGTGCCGTGCATGCCCAGCATGCCAAGCCACTGGCGGTCCGAAGCGGGGTAGCCGCCCAGGCCCATCAGGGTGTTGGTAACGGGGAAATTCAGCTCACGTGCAAACCGGGTAACCAGCTCGGAGGCGTTGCCCTGAACCACACCGCCGCCTGCGTAAATCACCGGGCGACGCGCACTCATCAGCAATTGCACGGCCTTGCGAATCTGCCCGCTGTGGCCCTTTTCAATGGGCGTGTAAGAGCGCAGCTTGATTTTCTTGGGGTAGCTGTATTCGTATTTGTCGTGCGGATTAGTCACATCTTTTGGCAAATCGACCACTACCGGGCCTGGGCGGCCGGTGGCTGCAATGTAATAGGCCTTTTTTATAGTGGCTGGAATATCGGCCGGATCTTTTACCAGAAAGCTGTGCTTAACAATCGGGCGCGATACACCCACCATGTCGGTTTCCTGAAAGGCGTCTTCGCCAATTTTATCAGACGGTACCTGGCCTGAAATTACCACCATGGGAATGGAGTCCATGTAGGCGGTAGCAATGCCGGTAATGGCGTTGGTGGCACCGGGGCCTGAGGTCACAAGCACTGTGCCCACTTTACCCGTGGAGCGCGCGTAGCCGTCGGCCGCATGGGTGGCCGCTTGCTCATGCCTTACCAGAATATGTTTGACTTTTTGCTGGCGGAAAATCGCATCGTAAATGTGCAGGGCTGATCCACCTGGATAGCCGAATATGTACTCAACGCCTTCATCTTGAAGAGCGCGAATGAGCATGTCGCCGCCGGAAAGCAGTTCCACTTCAATCCCCTTAATAGAATTTGCATTAATCTACGCTAAATGCGCCACTGGGCACCCAACCACACAGGTATGCCCTAACTCAATGCTGAATTAGCTTTTGATTAACCGGCACTGCGCGCTTTTAACGCTGCAAGGTCGGAACAAGATGGCGTCGGTGGACGCATCTTCGCAACTCTGGATGGTGAGGTAGGTGGTTGACCTACCGGGGTAGAAAAGAACCGGGTTTACCAGTATGTCTATAGCCATCTAGCGAACCAGCAATTCTGGCAATTTAGCAAATAAAGTCAAGTGCTTAGCCGAAAAAGTGGCAAACGTATCGTTTGGTGTGCTATTTGTGAGGCGCTTGGTAGGTTTTGTTGCTTACAGGTAGTATAGTCCTATACTGTTCTTGCAAATTTGGAGTATGGACCTCGTCATGCGTATTTTTGTTCTGGCCGGCGCGCTGATGCTTGGCATCGTAACCACTCAAGCTGTTACGGCAAAGGAATTTTATAAATGGGTTGATGATGACGGCGTAACGCACTACACCGTTACCGCACCGAAAGATCGTCCGTCTACGCGCGTGCATACTCGCATTGGTGGCTCGGGTGATAAGAGCAAAACCGGTGCAATTCCCGCCAGCCGGGCCATGCCCGGAGATGAAACAGGCTCTGCGCCCAAAGCGCGTGCCAGCCAGTCGGCCGCCCAAGGTCAGCCCGTGGATCCCCAGCGGTGCGAAATTGCCAAATCAAATATTTCCACGCTTCAAAACAACGCGCGCATCAGGGTGACGGAGTCTGATGGCAGCATTCGCTATTTATCAGAAGCTGAGCGCAATGAAAAAATGGCAGAGGCCGAAGCTGCCATTCGCGAAAGCTGCGGTTAACCGGCTGTTCGTCACTGTAATCTTGCCGTGAATCTGTTGAACGGCCGTTCAGTGGCAAAATGCTGGCCATTCACTGCGTGACGGCTGTGCAGGCATTGTCGCCAGCAGCTTTTGGCAAGGTGCCAGCAACAATCAGTTCACGTTAAAAAGGCGCCAATGGCGCCTTTTTTTTGTGGGTGTTATCCTTTGGATCAGCCTGCTTTGGAGAAGACGACCCGGTCGTTATCCAGCGCCGCTGCTATGGTGTCGCCAGGGCCAAATTCGCCAGCGAGTATCGCCTGGGCTAAAGGATTTTCAATAATTTGCTGCACGGCCCGCTTGAGTGGGCGCGCGCCGTATACCGGGTCGTAACCGGCGGCCAATATTTTCTCCATCACGGCATCGGCAAGGGTGAGGGCCAGCTCGCGCTCCTTCAGGCGTTTTGCCAAATGCGCCAACTGCAATTGGGCAATGCCGCGAATTTGCTCGCGCCCGAGCGGGTGGAATACCACCGCCTCGTCGATTCGGTTAATGAACTCCGGCCGGAAATGCTGGCCCACCACATCCATAACGGCAGCCTTCATGGCCTCATACTGCGCCTCGCCGCCCTCGCTCATAGACTGAATACGATCCGAGCCCAGGTTTGATGTCATCACCACCACTGTGTTGCGAAAATCCACCGTGCGCCCCTGGCCGTCGGTGAGGCGGCCGTCATCAAGTACCTGCAGCAGGATGTTAAAGACATCCGGGTGGGCTTTTTCCACTTCATCGAGCAGCAGTACCGAGTAAGGTTTGCGCCTGACGGCTTCGGTCAAGTAGCCGCCTTCTTCATAGCCCACGTAGCCCGGCGGCGCCCCAATCAGGCGTGCAACCGAGTGCTTCTCCATGAATTCACTCATGTCGATGCGCACCATGGCCTCTGGGGTGTCGAATAAAAATTCTGCCAGCGCTTTGCACAGCTCGGTTTTGCCCACTCCCGTTGGCCCCAAAAACAGGAAGGAGCCGTTCGGGCGATTAGGGTCTGACAGGCCTGCACGGGAGCGGCGCACAGCGTTTGCCACCGCGTGTACAGCCTCGCCTTGGCCAATTACTTTTTTGTGTAGCGCGTCTTCCATTTGCAGCAGTTTTTCGCGCTCGCCTTCTAGCATTTTGCTTACGGGAATGCCCGTCCACTTGGAGACAACTTCGGCAATTTCTTCTTCTGTTACTTTGTTGCGTAACAGTTTCATTTCCATCATTTCTGCCTGGCTTGCCATATCCAGCTGCTTTTCAAGCTCGGGAATAATGCCGTACTGAAGCTCAGACATGCGCGCCAGGTCGCCGGCACGGCGTGCCGATTCCATGTCCATGCGGGCTTGTTCCAAGCTGCTTTTAATATCCTGCGAGCCGCTGAGTGCGGCCTTTTCGGTGCGCCAGATTTCTTCGAGGTCGGCAAACTCTCGCTCGACCTTTTCTATTTCGCCATCGAGCATTGAAAGCTGCTTTTTGGCGCCCTCGGTTTCATCTTTTTTGACCGCTTCGCGTTCAATTTTCAATTGGATTAACCGCCGCTCCAGGCGATCCATCTCTTCGGGTTTGGAGTCGATCTCCATGCGAATGCGGCTGGCGGCTTCGTCTACCAGGTCGATGGCCTTATCGGGCAGCTGGCGATCGCTGATATAGCGCTGCGATAATTTGGCCGCGGCTATAATGGCGGAATCGGTAATGTCTACACCGTGGTGCACCTCGTAGCGCTCTTTAAGCCCGCGCAAAATGGCGATGGTGTCTTCTTCGCTGGGTTCATCCACCAGCACCTTCTGGAAGCGGCGCTCAAGGGCTGCGTCTTTTTCAATAAACTGGCGATATTCATCGAGTGTGGTGGCGCCTACGCAGTGCAACTCACCGCGTGCGAGCGCGGGCTTGAGCATGTTGCCAGCATCCATTGCGCCTTCCGCTTTGCCTGCGCCCACCATGGTGTGCAATTCATCAATGAATAAAATAATGCGGCCTTCTTGCTTGGCAAGTTCGTTCAATACGCTTTTAAGGCGCTCTTCAAATTCGCCACGAAATTTTGCGCCGGCCAGCAGTGAGCCCAAATCCAGTGATAACAGCCGTTTGTTTTTTAGCCCTTCCGGTACTTCGCCGTTGATGATGCGTTGGGCCAGACCTTCCACAATGGCAGTTTTGCCCACGCCGGGTTCGCCAATTAATACGGGGTTATTTTTAGTGCGCCTTTGTAGCACTTGAATGGTGCGCCGAATTTCATCGTCGCGGCCGATCACCGGGTCGAGCTTGCCGGATTCCGCGCGGGCGGTGAGGTCTATGGTGAATTTTTCCAGCGCTTGGCGATTGCCTTCGGCGTCTGGGCTTTCAACGGTTTCACCGCCACGCACTTTTTCAACCGCCTCGCGCAGGCGCTTCACATCGCCAAACTGCTTTAACATCTTGGCCAGTTCGCTGCTGCCTTCTTCCATGGCGGCCAGTAGCAGGGTTTCGCTGGAAATAAATTTGTCGCCGGCTTTTTGGGCGTGTTTGTCTGCCAGGTTCAAGAGCCTGCCAAGCTCGGGCGACATGTGTACATCGCCCGTGGGGTTTTGTATGCGCGCCAGATGATCCAGGCGCTTGGCCAGTTCGTTGCGAAGGCCGGTGACATCAAAGCCCGCTTGCGCGAGCAGCGGGCGCACCATGCCGCCTTGTTGGTCTAGCAGTGCCAGCAACAGGTGGGCAGGTTCCAGCTGTGCGTGGTCGCGCCCCACGGCCAGAGATTGGGCGTCTGAGAGCGCAATTTGCAGTTGGTTTGTGAGTCGGTCAATTCGCATGCCACACCTCGAAAGTGATCAGGTTTACTCTTTAAGTATGGGTAGGCAAGGGCGAATTCAAGCGTGACATGCAGCCTTTACAAGAAGTGCCAGAGCATTATTTTTTGCGCCAAATCAGCGAGGCCATGCGCCCGGTGACGGCCGCGCGCCGGTAGGAGTAAAAGCGCTCAGGGTCTGACGCGGTGCAATAGTTGCCGCCATATACCGCGTGCACGCCCGCCTGCTTCAGGGCCAGGGTTGCCAGCTGGTAGAGATCGGCATGAAATTTCAGCGGCTTTTGGGCGGGGGTAAAGGCGGCGGCTACGGCGTCGGCTGAGGCTTGGGTGTTGGCCAGCTCGAAAAATGCCTCCAGTACCTCAACGCCCACTTCAAACTGGCTCGGGCCAATGGCCGGGCCCAAATAGGCCATGAGTTGGCGCGCGGGTGCATCAAAGCGCGTTACCGCACGGGCCACAATGCCTTTGGCCAGGCCGCGCCAGCCTGCGTGGAGTGCGCCCACTTGCGCGCCGTTGCGCTCGCACAAAAGGATGGGCAGGCAGTCGGCGGTTAGCACCGCACAGGCGAGCCCAGGACGATCTGTGAGGCAGCCATCGGCCGTGCGGGTCAGGCCGTCTACTTCGGCGTCAATCACATCGGTGCCGTGAATTTGTTCCAGCCACTGAATGTGCTCAAGCCCCAGCTGTTGCATTAGCTGGGCCCGGTTGGCGGCCACGTTTGCTGGTTCATCATCAACGTGCAGGGCCATGTTGGCGCCGGCATAGGGGCCGCTGCTCACGCCGCCGGCCCGGGTGGTGATGGCCGCACCCACGTTTTCGGGCAGGGGCCAGTCGGGCGTGACCAAGGTGATAGGGGGCACATTATTGGCCAAGGCTGTCTTCCTCTTTCAGGCGCGCCAGCAGGGCATCGAAGTCGGCCGGGCGTGGTGCGTGCCACTGCATGGGCTCGCCGATGGCCGGGTGAATCAGGCCCAGCTGTGCTGCATGCAGGGCCTGACGCGGGAACGCCAACAGCGTTTCACGCAGCTCTTTGCTTAAGCCTGCAGCCAATTGACGGCCGCCGGCATAGGTTTGATCACCCACCAATGGGTGTTTAAGCCAGGCCATGTGCACGCGTATCTGATGGGTGCGGCCGGTGGCCAGCTGGCAGCGCACCAAGGTGTAGTGCAAAAACCGCTTTTGAATACTGTAGTGGGTAATGGCTTCTTTGCCGTTATCAACCACCGCCATTTTGGTGCGCTGGGTGGGGTGGCGGCCTATGGGTTGCTCTACACGCCCGCCGGCAATCATGCGGCCGAGCGCCAGGGCGTCGTATTCACGCTTGACGGTTCGCGCCTGCAGCTGTGCTACCAGGTCGGTTTGGGCCTGCAGGGTTTTGGCCACCACCATCAGGCCTGTGGTGTCTTTATCCAGCCTGTGTACGATGCCTGCGCGGGGGATATTCTGCAGGCCCGGGCAATGGTGTAGCAGGGCGTTTAACAGGGTGCCGTCGGCATTGCCGGCGCCCGGGTGCACTACCAGGTTGGCGGGCTTGTTCAATACCAATAGGTGCTCGTCTTCGTAGACGATGTCCAGATCCATGGCCTGTGGCGCCCAAACGCCTGCGGCTTCCAGGGTGGCGTTGAGGGTGAGGGTTTCGCCGCCGAAGCATTTGTCTTTAGGCTTGCAGCTGTTGCCGTCCAGGCGCAGTGCCCCCGATTTGATCCAGCCCTGCAGGCGCGATCGTGAAAAGTCGGGGAAAAGCTCACTGGCGAGCGCGTCTACCCGTGAACCGCCCGCAGTTAGGGGTACGCGAGCTTCAAGTTGGATTTGGTGGCTATCCGTTGACATGGGGGTTTGGTATCTTGTGCGGCTGTGTTTAAATGGCTGCCTAGTTTACGCGCTGTGGCCCAATAACCCTAGCATCACAGGAATCTGAGGCACAGATTGGCCCAAGGCGCAGACGCCCGATCCTGCGCTTTGTATTGAATAAGATTAAAGACGCTTCCAAGAGTAGTAACATGACCTTCCGTCTCATCTCTGTTTTGGCGCTATTGTCAGCGCTGCTGGTGACTGGTTGTTCCAGTACCGATGATCAACCCAAGCACACCACAGAAAAAGAGTTCTATGATGCCGCCCAGCGGATGCTCAACAGCAGCCAGTGGGATACCGCCATTCGCAACTTGCAGCTGCTGGAAGAGAACTTCCCTTTCGGTGCCTACGCAGAGCAGGCCCAGCTTGAGCTGATTTACGCCTACTACAAAAGTAGCCAGCCTGAGGCGGCCATTGCAGCGGCCGATCGCTTTATTCGCCTGCACCCGCAGCATCGCAATGTAGATTACGCCTATTACATGAAGGGCCTGACCTCCTACACGCAAAACCAGGGCTTGTTCGAGCGCTTTCTGCCCTCAGACCTGACCGATCGCGACCCGGGTGCGGCGCGCGATTCCTTCGCCCATTTCGCCCAGTTGCTGGCCCGTTACCCCGATAGCCAGTACGCCCCCGATGCCCGCAAGCGCATGATCCACCTGCGCAATATTCTGGCGCGCTACGAAATTCATGTGGCCAACTATTACTTCAAGCGCGGCGCCTACTTGGCCGCTGCCAGCCGTGGCCGCTATGTGGTGGAGAACTTTCAGCAAACACCGGCGGTACCTGATGCGCTGGCAGTTATGGCCCAAGGCTATCACCTGCTGGGCATGGAAGAGCTGGCCGAAGGTGCAGTGAAAGTGTTGCGCGCCAACTTCCCTGATTACCCCAACCTGAGCGACGATGGCAGCTTTAACTACCAGTACAGCGTAGATGTGAACGATCGTAGCTGGGTGAACATCCTGAGTTTCGGCATGTTCGATAAGCAAGAGCTGCGTGGCTTTGATACCCGCAAGCAATACAACCCGGTGGTAGCAAAGTTTGAAGCGCCGGAAGATTTGGCCCCATAAGCACTCCGTAAAAAAGCCCGCGTAAGAGCACCTCTGTCCCAGAGTTGGAATTTCCATAGAAGACAGGCGTTGAAACTACCTGTATTGCGGAGTCTCTAAGCGATGTCTGGATATGAAATCTGGGGCGCAGTTTGTGACACGACGTAAATACCCTTCGGGGCCGGCCTGCGAGCAAAGCTCTTGGCGTATGACGGCACGCAAAGCTGCGCTTTGCAAACGTTTGTCATACCCATGTAGTCTCGACACCCGCGTCCCTGCGGGTGACGGTCACAAACTCCACCCCAAATTCCATGCCTATAGATTTGTGGGACAACGTGCGCGTAAGCGGGCTTTTTTTTGCCTGTGGATTCAGTGCAAAATTGGCATGGGGCAATCGAGTGAATCTGCGATGACTCGTAGCAGTTCATACTCTGCAACTTGTATTTGCCCGTCTGCTTGCAGGGTTGCCATCAAGGCTTTAAGTAGCTTTGGCTTTTGCAGCGGTTTTAACCGGCGCAAGGTGGCCAGGTGTTTATCGAGGGTGGGGTAGTTGTCGGGCTCGGGGTGCAGTGGGCGTGTGGGCAAATTGAGCAGCGCCAGGCCTTGTTCGTAAGCTGCCTGCTGCAGGCTTTGCTCGCCTTGGCGTGCCATCAGGCACAGCAGGCTGCGGCAGGCATCACTTGCCTGTGATAAATCTACCAATGAAGTTTTCGTGCCGCTTGCGGGAAATAAATTGTGTTGCAGCAACCGGTAAACGCACCATTCTTTCAGGCTTAAATGGTTGTCTGCTTTAATCAGTGCAACCAGGTTGCGTTGAAATTGCTTAAGTTGCGGGCCAGAGAGCGACTTAAGCGCCGGCAGGCATAGCTCGATCACCGGCATGTGTTGATCTGCAGGCAGCTTTTGTAGGGCAGGTAGCAGTTGTTGGCAAAGTTTGGCAACCGATGCCGGTGCGTTGCTGTTGATGAGCGCCTGTTGGGCGTCTGCGACTTTGTCGGTAAACAGTAATCCGTAAATCAGCGCCATGGCGCTGGCGGTATTGTGGGTGGCCTCGTGGATTTGTGCGGGCAGTTGTCCTAACAGCGCTTCTGCTTTTGCCAGTGCCGCCGGTGCCGGGTTGCCCACTTGCTCAATTATGGCATCGGCGTTTAATGGTGCACCAGCGCTAAAGCCCATGGCCATGTCGCTCGCCCCTTGCAGGCTTTGTTGGCCGCCTGTGGCGGCTCTGGGGCTTGCTTCACTTTCATCTAGGGTTTGCATTTTCGGGGTTGGGAACTTGCCATCCCAGCGCGGCTCTATGCGTTTTATTCGGTCAGCCAGGGGCGGGTGGGTGGCCATCATGCCGCCCAACCAACTAGTGATACCGCTGGCAAAATAAAAGTGGCTGAATTCAGCCGCGTTACTGGCAGCCAGTTGTGAGCCAGCGCTGGCACTGCCAATGCGCTTCAAGGCGCCGCTAATGCCTGTGGGGTTGCGGGTAAACTGCACAGCCGAGGCATCGGCCAGGTATTCACGCTGGCGGCTGACGGCCGATTTAATGAGCCCACCAAAAAACGTGCCCGCATAACCAATGGCCATAAGCCCAAGGCCAAACAGGGCAATGCCCCCACCATTTTTGCGGGAGTGGCGGCCTGAGCGGGCCAGCATTTCACCTGCCAGGCCAATCAGTAAAATGCCGTGTAATACGCCCACCAAGCGCAAGTTCAGGCGCATGTCGCCGTGCAAAATATGGCTGTATTCGTGGGCAATCACGCCTTGCAGTTCATCGCGGGTAAGGTGATCAATGCAGCCCTGGGTAACACCAATCACGGCATCTTTCGGCTGGTAGCCCGCGGCAAAGGCGTTGATGCCAGGCTCATCCAGCAGGTACACCGGGGGTACGGGTACGCCGGCGGCAATGGCCATTTCTTCTACCACATTAAGCAGGCGTTTTTCACGCACGTCACATTGCGCCACATTCAAAAGCCGCCCATTGAGCGATTCGGCAACCACGGTGCCGCCCTTTGAAAGCTGCGCCAGGCGGTAGAGGCTGCCAAGGCCAACAAGCACCAATACAGCGGCGGCGACCGATGCCAAAAGTGCCCAGTCCAGCTGATTAAAAAAATTGTGCCAAAAGTGCGCCTGTTCAGTGCTGGGGGTTGCCGCTCCTTGGCTGTAATGCAGTAACAGCGCAGTAAATAATGTTGTGATGGCAATCAGTGCAGCCACCGCCAAGGCAAACAAAAAAACCAGCCGCTTGGTGTGTGCCCGCGCCTGGTCCTGGTGTTCAAAGAAGTTCATAGTCGCCATCCATGTGTGATAGGCCGGGCTGTGTGCAAAGGGCCGCGTGGGCCCCGGTGGCCCGGGCAGCGCGCATGCGCGCCGCTTTAGCGTGGGCGTGGTTAGAAGGCCACTTTCGGAGCGGCTTGGATTTCGGCGCTGTCTGCAAATTCCAGCAGGCTTGCATCTTTGCCGTGGCCAAACATGCCGGCCAACACCACCGGTGGGAAGCTTTGTTTGTAACTGTTGTATTCGGTTACGGCATCGTTAAATGCCTGGCGGGCGAAGGCCACTTTATTTTCAGTGGAGGTGAGCTCTTCGGAAAGCTGCATCATATTCTGGTTGGCCTTCAAATCTGGGTAGGCCTCAACCACCACGTTCAACTTGCCCAACGCCTGCGACAGCATGCCTTCGGCCTGATTGAGCATGGCGGCACTGCCGGCATCGCCCACCTGATTTGACATCGCCTGCAGCCCGGCAACTGCCTGGTTGCGCGCGGCGATGACAGCCTCAAGGGTTTCACGCTCGTGCTTTATGTAGCCCTTGGCGGTTTCTACCAGGTTGGGAATGAGGTCGTAGCGCCTTTTCAGCTGCACTTCAATTTGCGCGAAGCTGTTTTCAAAACGGTTTTTTAGCGCCACCAGTTTGTTGTAAACACCAACAACGTAAAACACCACAAGCGCAAGAATAACGAGTGTAACAATGGCTGATGTGCCCATAGATCGTCCTCCATGAATGAGCCGCAATATTAGCACGGGTGCCTGTGTGTGGCATCTGGGTACAGCTACCCGGATGCAGCCGCTTATGCACGGTTTTGTCGCTAAATGGGGGCGCTAGGGGAACCGTGCTGGCATTTTTTCTCGCAACTCATGTGGTTTGGGCCTATATCTTGCTGTTCAAAGGTGGGCTGCTTTCCTGCAGCGGAGGTGTGGGGGCCGTCTGGTATAATTGCTTTCTTGAAAATCACTGTTTGGCGACACATCAGGTTGCAGTGGCCGTACCTGGCACCGCTTCCTAGATAACGGGTGCAAACGTGGCTGGTTTTTCCGTAGCCATTCATTGTTTGCCTGTTGAATAGGCGCTTGTGCGCAAATGCGAGGGAATAAAAGATGAGTGATCCGATTGTAATTGTGGGTATGGCACGCACGCCCATGGGGGGCATGCAGGGTGCGCTGAGCGGTTTGAGTGCGCCAGAGTTGGGCGCCGCTGCTATCAAGGGTGCGCTGGCGGATGCAAAAGTAGATGCAAGTACCGTTAACGAGGTGTTGATGGGCTGCGTATTGCCAGCAGGCCTTGGCCAGGCTCCAGCGCGTCAGGCCGCGCTCAAGGCAGGCCTTGCCGTGGGTGTGCCTTGTACCACCGTGAACAAGGTGTGCGGCTCCGGCATGAAAACCGTCATGATGGGCGCCGATAGCCTGAGCGCGGGCCACGCCGATGTGGTGGTGGCCGGTGGCATGGAGAGCATGTCGAACGCGCCTTATATGCTCGCCAAAGCCCGTGCCGGCTACCGGTTGGGCCACGGCGAATTGCTGGATCATATGTTCTTTGATGGCCTGCAAGATGCCTATGAGGGCGGCTTGATGGGCAATTTTGCCGAGATTTGCGCTGATAAATACGCCTTTAGCCGACAGGCCCAGGATGACTACGCATTGGAGTCTCTGGCGCGGGCCAACCGTGCCATTGGTGAAAAAGATTTTGAGCGCGAAATTGTGCCGGTAAGCTTTGCCACCCGCAAAGGTGAGCAAACGGTTGCCGTTGATGAGCAGCCCGGTAACGCACGCCCCGATAAGATTCCCCAATTAAAACCCGCCTTCAAAAAAGACGGCACGGTAACCGCGGCCAATGCCAGTTCCATTTCCGATGGGGCGGCGGCACTGGTGTTAATGCGGCAATCCACTGCAGATGCCCAGGGCCTAAAGCCCCTGGCGGTTATTCGTGGCGCGAGCCAACATGCCCATGAGCCTGAGTGGTTTACCACAGCACCGGTAACTGCCATGAAAAAACTGCTGGAGCAGGTGGGCTGGGCTGCCGCTGATGTGGATTTATGGGAAGTTAACGAGGCCTTCGCGGTGGTGGCTATGGCTGCCATGAAAGAGCTTGAGCTGGATCACGCCAAGGTGAATGTGAACGGTGGCGCCTGTGCCTTGGGTCACCCGCTGGGTGCATCGGGCGCGCGCATTATTGTGACCTTGTTAGGAGCGTTAGAACGCCGGGGCTTAACCAAGGGTGTGGCCAGTTTGTGCATTGGCGGTGGCGAGGCAACTGCCATTGCCGTTGAGCGTTTGGCTTAACGTCGATACTTTAGGCTGCGACTTTTCAAGTAGGTAGCTTGAGCCCGGAGAGGGCACTATAAAGAATAAAAAAGGCCGCATTTTTGCGGCCTTTTTTATAGAGCTGTGCTTGTTGGGTATTGGCGTTAGTCGATGTACTCCACCACTTTTACCACTTTTTGCACGCCGCCTGTGTTGCGGGCAATTTCGGTGGCGCGGTCGGCTTCTTTGCGGGTAAGTAAGCCCATAATGTAAACAGTGCCGGCTTCGCTCACGATTTTTACCCGCCCGCTTTCGAGATTCATGTCGGCAATCATTTTTGTTTTCACTTTTGATGTAAGCCAGGTGTCACTGGTGGCGGTGAGCAGCGTGGCATTGCCGCGAATCGCCAGTTCGTTGTGCACTTCGCGCACGCGGTGAATCTTTCTTACTTCCTGTTCTGTGAGTGCTTTAAGGTCGGCGGCTTGTACCTGGCCTGTTAGCAGCACTATGCCGTTAAAACTGGTTACCGAAATATTGGCATTTTCTAATAGCGGCGAGGCCTTGCGAATGTTAACCAAGGCCGCAATTTCAATTTTCTCGTCATCCAGTGCAGCCCCAAGGCTGCGTTTACTGCGATCTTGGGCGACGGGCTCCTCCGAGGCGATGCCCACCACATGACTACAGCCGCTGGTAAACGCCAGGGCAGAAAACAATACACAACACAATACAGACAAGCGCATCAGGCGTAGCCTCCAAATAATTGTCGATCGATTAAGTCACACAGGCAGAACACGCTTAGCAGGTGCACTTCTTGAATGCGTGCAGGCTGTTCTGCCGGTACGCGGAGTTCCAGGTCGTGGGCATCCAGAATGGCGGCGGTATCGCCTACATTTTGGCCGGTAAATGCCACCACCGTGATTTCTTTATCGTGGGCTGCACTCACTGCTTGAACCAGATTGGTACTGCTGCCACCTGTGGCGAATACTACCAATATGTCACCGGGGTTGCCCAGTGCCCGAATCTGTTTTGCGTACACATCGTGGTAGCTGGTTTCATTGGCCACGGCGCTGAGCACTGTGGCGTCGCAGCCAAGGGTCATGGCGGGCAGGCTGGGGCGCTCTTGCTCAAACCGGTTCACCAGGCAGGCGGTGAGAATTTCTGCATTGGCGTGGGCGATACCGTTGCCGCACACCAGTAATTTACGCTCTTGTAAGAGGGCGTTCACAATCAGCTGGCTGGCATCGGCAAGCAAGGGCGCAAACAGCTCGCCGGCATTCATTGTGGCTTCAATGCTTTCGTGAAACAGTTGTATAACGCGCTGTTCCATAGTGGGCAGTTTCCTCGTGTTTCGGTATTTAGCTAAACGCAGCCTGCAGCCATTGCGGTGGCTGGTTGAGGTTGTTAAAGGCAATCACATCGAAGCGGCAGGGGGTTTGTTGGCGCTGCGGAGTTTGAGCCAGATAATGTTGGGCTGCGAGCTGGAGCTTTTGCTGTTTACTTGCCGTAATCGATTCTAGGGCATTGGCAAAGGCTTTGTTTGTGCGCAGGCGCACCTCCACAAATACGGTGGTGCCTTGGTGATCCATAATCAAATCAAGCTCCCCGCCGCGCACATTGAAGTTGCGCGCAAGCAGGCTCAGCCCCTGATTTTTCAAAAAGGCCTCGGCCAATGCCTCGGCCTCGGCGCCTGGCTTAGCTGTCACTGAGTTCTGCTTCATTGGAGATCACCATTGGCAGCGGTTGCGCAAGGCCCCGGCGAATATACGCCCACATTTGCTCGCGCACTATGTGGCCTTCAGGCGTGAGCTGTAAATTGCCAGTGGCGCCAAAAACCGTGGCGTTTGGAATTTCGCGCAGTTGGCGCAGGCGCGGGTATAGGTGGTAGGCATCTACGCCCATGGCGTAAAGGCGGTTGAAGGAGGGATCGTGCGAGAACCGTTCAATGGCGCGCTTCTCTTCGCTTTGCTCATTAAAGATCCAGGGCAGGGTACTGAAGCGAATGCCGTTGAGGTCGCTGTCGAGTTTCGGGTTTTCCTCACCGGCATACACATGGCTGGTGGCAAACACGGGAATATTACTGGCCTGGTGGAATTTGAGTGTGGGCTTTAACTGGCGCGCCTGATTGGGCAGTGCGGTGATGAAAATCATGTCTACATCTTGGCGCCTGCGAGGTTCAAACTCCATGGCGCGGCCAAGAATGTTGCGTACATTCGCCGCCCGCTGATTGGAGTGATCAATCAGCAAGCCGCGCTGCACAATCTTGGAGTAATCCGCTTTGCCGGTAAATTTGGCGTATTCCACAACAGTGCCGCCGAGTGCCTGCCACTCGCTGATAAAGGCCACTGCCGAACGGTCAGCCCAGCTGGCATCTACGGCAATCACCATGGCAAGCCTGTGGCCTTCAAGCCACGCGCGGCGCGCAGCCTGGCGGGCCTCGTCTTCGGCGGCCAGGCCAAATTGCATTAAATTCTGGGTGGGCAGCAGGCCTGCCGGTTGTTCAATGCGGTTGAGTGCAAGCGTGGGCACTGGCAGCACAGGTAACAGTGCCAGCTCGGCCACCTTGTCTTTATCAAGTGGGCCGATAATCAGTTGTGCACCGTCTGCCACCGCCTGCTGGTAGAGGGTTTGAATGTCGCCCAGGTTGGTGTCGTACAGGCTGATGCGCCCGGCCGGGCTGCCAGCTTGCAGCGACTGGTAGTGGGCGGCAAAAAAACCGTCGCGAATGGCGCGGCCAGCACGGCCAAGCTTACCGCTTACCGGCAGCAGCAGGGCCACGTGCTGGGGTTTTTCGGCAATGAGCTGTTGCAGCAGCTGTAGATCGCGCGGCAGGCGGCTGGCTGCGGGGTGGCCGGGCCAGCGCATTAACCAGTCGTCTACGCTGCGCAATTGTGATTCCAGTTGGTGCTGGTTGTTTTTAGACAGCGCCGCCAGTTGGTACCAGCCCTGAAGCTCGAGATTGCCGCTATTGCGCGCTAACTGCTGCAGGTGGGTACGCGGTTGGTCCATCAGGGTTTGCCAAAGGGCGTCCTGGTTTTGCTGGCGTTGTTCAGGGGCCAGGCCCGCGTGATCGAGCGCTATGTACTCCTGCACTGCCAGTTCTGTTTCACCCAGTGTGGCCAGCAGCGCTGCGCGCTGGCTGCGCAAGCTGATGTAGGTGTCTTTGGGCATCAGTTCCCACTGCTCGGTGAGCTTGGGGTTCATCAGCACTTCCTGGGCCAGAAAGTTGGCTTCTTGTGCCAGCAGCAGGTTGCTGTAGAGGGTGGTGTAGTGCCACAGATCTTCCGGTGCCAGCCGGCTGGTATCAATAGAGCCCAGTAGGTTGCGTGCCCAATCGGCATCGCCTAGGTGCTGCAGTTGTTCAGCCGATTGAATCAGCAGCTGCTCTTTTTCCGGAGACAATGCCGCGCGGGCTTGCAGCAGCAGGGTTTGCACGCTCTCCATGGAGTAGCTTGGCAGGGCTTGGGCGGTATCTACCTCGGTCTTTTTAACCGGCGCAGAACAGGCTGCAAGCCACAGGCACAGGAGGCCCGTGGCCATTGGTTTAAGCCTCACGAGCCCGCGTAAAGAGTTGCTGAGTATCATGTTATGATCCGCTTCCTACCTAATATGTTGCCAAGCTGTAGCCCATGAACGAACCCGCTTTGTATGTTGTTGCCACGCCGATTGGAAATTTGGGCGATATGGTACCGCGAGCCGTTGAAACTCTTCAAACAGTGGCATTAATAGCCGCTGAGGATACACGTCATAGCGCCAAACTGCTGGAACATTTTCACATCAAGACGCCCCTGGTGGCCTACCACGACCACTCGGATTCACACCGCACTGCCCAGCTTATAGCGCGCCTGCAGGCGGGCGAGAGTGTGGCCTTGATCAGTGATGCCGGCACCCCGTTGGTCTCTGATCCCGGGTATCAGTTGGTGGCCGCCGCCCGTGCCGCTGGCGTGCGGGTGGTACCAGTGCCCGGGGCCTGCGCTGTAATTGCGGCGCTGTCGGCCTCGGGCCTGGCCTCAGACAGGTTCAGTTTCGAGGGCTTTCTGCCGGCCAAACAGGTGGCGCGCAGCAAGCGTCTGGCAGAGTTGGCCGGCGATACCCAAACCCTGATTTTCTATGAGGCGCCGCACCGGATTCTGGCCACCCTGGAAGACCTGGTTGCAGCCTTTGGGCCAGAGCGTCAGGTGGTGGTAGCCCGCGAGCTCACCAAAACCTTCGAGACGTTTTTGTCAGGCAGCGCGTGCGAGGTGCGAGACAGGGTGGCTGGCGACAGCAACCAGCAGCGTGGCGAAATTGTGTTGTTGGTAGCCGGCGCACCCAAAGTGCAAACAGTGGCGCTCGATGAGCGCGCCCAACAGGTGATGACGTTGCTGGCCGCCGAGCTGCCCCCTAAAAAGGCCAGCGCCCTTGCCGAGCAAATCACCGGCGTAAAGAAAAAGCAGCTCTACCAGTGGTATGTGGAAACGCGCCCATAACCTGGCTTGGGCATGCGTTATTGGGCCGCGTGAAACTTGCCCGTTAACTTCCTGATTCGTACATAACTCGCCGTTGCCGTGTTGATGCGTATTCATCGGCTGGGGTGAGTCTTGCGTATATCGCGCTATACCTTTCCAGAATGTGAATTTTTCGCCTATGGTATTTTGTCGCAGTCAGGTTTGTGTAAGCCTAATATCTTGGCGGTTAATATAAGGAGTATGTAATGGCACGAAAGCGATCTCGTGAGCAGCGCCAGCATTTATTCAACAGTGCAGCGCAAGATTTAGAGCAGGCGCGCGAATCTGATGCAGCCGCACAAGCGCATCCGCTATTGCAGGCGCCGGCCTATCGCCTGGCATTTGCAGACGCCGGCCTATCGCCTGGCATTTGCAGACGACGATTTCTTACTGAGTGAAGACATGCGCGCAGTGCGCTTGATGCTTGAACTCAGTAAGCCTGAAGCCGAACTGCGTGCCAACAACATAGAGCAAACGGTGGTGATGTTTGGCAGTGCGCGCACGGTAGATGCCGAAACGGTAAAAC
Source organism: Simiduia sp. 21SJ11W-1 (assembly GCF_024138675.1). NCBI lineage: Bacteria > Pseudomonadati > Pseudomonadota > Gammaproteobacteria > Cellvibrionales > Cellvibrionaceae > Simiduia > Simiduia sp. 21SJ11W-1. The sequence continues at coordinate 1,072,763 of NZ_CP090959.1, forward strand.
TGAAACTGGCAGAGCTACCTGATACCGAAGAAAATAAGCACAAGCGTCGCGCCCTAACGCGCGGCGCGGCCTATTATGAAGAGGCGCGCAGGCTGGCGGGCTTGATTGCCAAAGAATCGCCAGCCAGTGCCTGTGGAGAGCTGCACGTGATTACCGGCGGCGGCCCGGGAGTGATGGCGGCCGCTAATCGTGGTGCCAGCGAGCAGGGCGCAAAATCCATCGGCTTGAATATTGTGCTGCCACACGAGCAGTACCCCAACCCCTACATCACGCCCGAGCTGTGTTTTCGCTTTCACTACTTTGCCATGCGCAAAATGCACTTTTTAATGCGCGCAAAAGCGCTGGTGGTGTTCCCGGGCGGTTTTGGCACGCTTGATGAGCTATTCGAAACCTTAACGCTTGTACAAACGCAAAAAATCAAACCCTTGCCTATTTTGATCTTTGGCAAGGAGTATTGGGCGCGCCTGCTGAACTTCGATGCCATGGTGGAAGACGGCATGATCAGCCCGGAGGATGTACAGTTGTTTCAATATGTAGAAACCGCAGAGCAAGCATGGCAGTTGATTCAAGAGGGGATTGTGCAGCTGCAAACGGCGCCTTGAGTTTATGCCGGTATAAATCATGGGCGTAAGTGCTGGCGCTTTACGGCTGCAAGTTAGTGAAATCTGGTGTGAAAAATGAAAGGGAGAGCCAAGCTCTCCCTTTTGGTGTGGTACTTATCGCCTGTTAAAAGCGCATGGTGCCTTGCAGGGCGATGCTCCGAGGGCGATCAAAGAAGCTGTAATAGGCCGTGCCCGTGCCGCCCGTTAAGGTGGTGGAAACCGGCAGTTGGTTGCCAAAGGTGGCCACCTTTTCATCGGTGAGGTTTTTGCCTACCAAGGCTACCTCCCAGCCGCCATCAATGGCGCCCACCGCCAGGCGCAGGTTGAGCTTGGCGTAGGCATCTTGCTCCAGGTTTGGATCAAGGGTGGGCGAGGCGTAATAGCTGTCGCTGAAGTTGATATCGCCGGTTACACGCCACTCCATGTCTTCGCCAAGTTCGCTGCTGTAATCGGCGCTCACGGTGCCTTGGTATTTGGGTGCAAATTCGCGGGTTTCGCCGCTTAAATCACACAGCCCGGGGTAGGCTGCGCTATCTGGCGCTTTGCCAAAGTAGCACTGGCTGTTGGGGAAGCTGTCGAACACGAAATCCAGATAGCCCACCGAGCCACTGAGCGTGAGCCCCGGGGCGACCAGCCAGCGGCCGTCGAGCTCAAGGCCTTGGGTGGTGGCTTCACCGGCGTTGGTTACGTTAAAGCCCAGTACGCCATCAAACTGTGAGGTTTGCAGGTCTGTGTATTGGGTTCGAAACAGGGCAACGTTTAACTCGGCAGCACCGTCTGCCAGTGTCATTTTGCTGCCGAGCTCAAAGCTTTGGGCCTTTTCTTCTTCGTATTCGAATACGCCCGGGGCAAAGCCATTGGCGGCGGTGGTTTGCACAATCACCAGTGGCGATTGGTTGGCAATGATGCTGACGCCGTAGTCTGGATCTGGATTGGCGTTCGAGCGCACATCAAAGCCGCCGGCCTTGAAGCCCTCGGTGTAGGTTGCGTATACCATCATGTCGTCTGTGGCGTCCCACTGTAGGGTAACCAGTGGCGTAAAGGCCGCCTCTGAGCGCTTATCTTTAATGACAGGGTAGGGCTCAATTAAGAATGCGGTGTATACGGTGTTCAGGAGTAAGTCGCTGGAACCTACATCTGCCCCCAATACATTGGTGTGGTGTTGGGTGCGTGTGGCGTCTTTATCTTCGGTTGTGTAACGGCCGCCTAATGTTAAGCGCCAATCGGTGTTGATATTCCAGGTGGCCTGGGCAAAGCCTGCCCACAGGGTTGAATCTTGTGTGAAGTCCCGTTGTGAGGCAGTGCCGGGCAACAGTGCTGAAAGCCCGCCAAGCAAGCTATTGGTGGGTACGCGAATGGCATCGTCAAAGGTCATTTCGCTGGTTTGGTAAAAAATGCCACCAATGTAATCGATGGTTTCACCCTGCGGTGATGCTATGCGAATTTCCTGGCTGAATTGCTCAAAGTCTTCGCGGCTGTCTGCAGTAAACACCGGTGCTCCGGTAAAATCGCAATCGCATATTTCTTCATAGTTGTAGGCGTTGTAGCCAGTCACAGCGGTAAGTGTGTGCTCACCCAATGCGTAATCGATGGTGAGTGTGGCGTTTTGCGTGTCGTTCTCGGAGGAATCGCCGTTGGATTGGCGTTTAAAATCTTGCTCAGTATCGAGCACATAGGCGCCACCGGTGGCGCCCAAGAGTGCGGTGGCGTAGGGCAGGCCGCCCGGTACTTCCACGGGGTTAATCGGCTCTAAAAAACGCCCTTTGGTATCAAAGGAGCCTGTTTCGACCTTGAGGTTAAGGCTTAAATCGTCGGTGGCATCCCAGGCCAGCTGGCCGCGAATCACGTGTTCTTTCTCGGCCGACTCGTCGCGGTCTAGCGTGGTGTTTTCATAGTAGCCGTCGATATCGCGGCCCATGAGCGAGAGCCGCCCGCGCAAATTGTCTGTTAAGGGGCCGGAAACAATAACGCGCAGGTCTTTTTCGCCGTGGTTGGGCTCGTACAGTGCCGTAACCTGGCCTTCAAACTCTTCGGTGGGCTTGGCGGTAACCATGCTGATGGCACCGGCAATGGAGTTCTTGCCGAACAAAATACTTTGCGGGCCACGCAAAACCTCTACCCGCTCAAGGTCCATAAAAGGCGCGCGCGCCAGTTGGGCGCGGCCGTAGTAGACGCCGTCTACATACTGGCCTACAGATTGCTCAAAGCCCTGATTAATACCTGAGCTGATGCCGCGAATGGCGATGATGGTGCCGATACCGGTTTGGTTCATGGTGAGGTTGGGCACGTAGGCGGTCATGCCTTCAAGGTTGGTAATGCCGGCCTCTTCCATCTTGGCGCCAGACACGGCATTCACGGAAATGGGTACGTCTTGCAGCTTCTCTACCCGCTTTTGTGCGGTAACTACAACCTCTTCCAGCACTAAATCTTGAGCATGGGTCGCAACGCTCAATGCGCTGGCGATAGACAGGGGTAACAGGCACTTCATAGCTTTGTTCATGGTTTGCTCCGCTTCTCTTTATTGTATTTTGAGCCTGCGAGCGCTCGGTCGCAGTGGGTTGAGTATGGCGCTGGTGCGCGGCTTTGACTACAGGCTTTAGTGTCAAAAGATAGCCCAATTACAGGCGCTGTGTGGCAATGTTGAGGCGCGCGCCCATAAAAGATGGTTGAATTGGTGCCCGGGCTCGATTATCGTGTGCGCGAGCCAGCCAGACAGTCGCTCCCGCAAGGGGGAGGAAAGTCCGGGCTCCATAGGGTAGAGTGCCAGGTAACGCCTGGGGGGCGCGAGCCTACGGAAAGTGCAGCAGAAAATATACCGCCTAAGCGCTTCGGCGCCGGTAAGGTTGAAATGGTGCGGTAAGAGCGCACCGCGCAGCTGGCAACAGTCTGTGGCAAGGTAAACCCCACTCGGAGCAAGACCAAATAGGCCTTCTATGGTGCGACCCGCACTGAAGGCGGGTAGGTTGCTTGAGGCAGATGGTGACATCTGTCCCAGATGAATGACTGTCCACGACAGAACCCGGCTTATCGGTTGGCTCATCCAAATTCTACAAAGGCGCGAGCGCGTCTTTGGTCTGTTAAATCAGTTATATCCCTTTCCTTTATTAGCCTGATTTGTTCTCACACTTAAAGTATTACTTTAAGTGTTGGCTCTATGTTGATGTATTTACAGGAATTCCCCGCCCGTAACCGGCTTGTTTTTTAGATTTTACCGCCCAGTTCGCCGCTAAATCACTGATTTTGTTAGCAAGTTCGCGCCTGTTCTCTTGACTTTAAAGGGCGCGGATTTATAGTGTGTCAATGTGGTAAAAAGTGGGTAAAAGTGGAATTTAGTGGTATGAGCAACAAGGTGAGTGGGAAATAGTGTTCCTCGGAAGCCATTCCATCAGCATGGACGCCAAAGGGCGTCTGGCCATTCCAGCGCGCATTCGCGAATCGCTGGTGGAGCTGTGTGGCGGCAAGTTGGTGATTACTGCCCATACCGAAGAGCGTTGCCTGTTGGTCTATCCAGAGCCCCAGTGGCTTGAAATTCTCCCCAAAATTGAAGCGCTGCCCAGCTTTAACAAGGTGGCCCGCCGCACCCAGCGCCTGCTTATCGGTTATGCAACGCCGCTGGAAGTGGATGCCAACGGCCGCGTGCTGCTCCCTCCCACTTTGCGCGAATACGCCCAGCTCGACAAAAAGCTGATGCTGGTGGGCCAGGGCAAGAAGCTTGAGCTGTGGAGTGAGGAAAGCTGGGCCAGCTGGCTGGATCAAGATGACGACGACGGAGAGATGCCTGATGAAATGCAATCGCTGTCGTTGTAAGCGAGCTTCCCAATGACTGCGCCCGAGCACTACAGCGTGCTGTTGGAGGAGTCGGTAGCCGCGCTGGTGAACAATCCGTCTGGCCGGTATGTGGACGGCACCTTTGGCCGGGGTGGCCACAGCCGTGCCGTACTGTCCCGATTGGCCGCCGATGGCAGCTTGATGGGTATCGATAAAGATCCGCAAGCCATTGCTGTGGCTCAGGCGCTGGCTGAACAGGATGCCCGCTTTAGTATTCGCCACGGCTCGTTTGCACAGCTGCTGGAGTGGGTGGCGCCGGGTTCGCTCGATGGTGTGTTGTTGGATTTGGGGGTGTCTTCACCCCAACTGGATCAGGCCGAGCGCGGCTTCAGCTTTATGAATGATGGCCCTTTGGATATGCGCATGGATACCACCCGCGGCCAAAGTGCGGCCGATTGGCTGGCCACGGCAGATGCAGAAGATATTGCCTTTGTGCTGAAAGAATTCGGTGAAGAGCGCTTCGCCAAGCGCATGGCAGGCGCCATTGTGCGCGAGCGCGAAGTGGCCCCCATTGTGACTACGGGGCGCCTCTCAAAAATTATTACCGAAGCAAACCCAGCCTGGGAAAAAGGTAAGCACCCGGCTACGCGCGCGTTTCAGGGTATTCGGATTTTTATTAACAGTGAGCTGGAAGATTTAGAGCGGGTGCTGAATGCCGCACTCGATGCGTTGCAGGTTGGTGGGCGCTTGGTGGTGATCAGCTTTCACTCACTGGAAGACCGTTTGGTAAAGCGATTTATTCGCAATCACGAGCGTGGCCAGCAGCTGCCCAAAGGGCTGCCGGTGATGGATAAAGATTTAAATAAAAGGCTTAAAAGCCTGGGCAAGGCCGTAAAGGCCGGCGCCCAAGAGCTGGCAGAGAACCAGCGTTCGCGCAGTGCAGTCATGCGTTGTGCAGAAAAACTGGCCTAGGTCAGAAACGTTTAGCTAACAATAATTTAGGGGCAAAGAGTGCAATCGAAGCTTGCAGTCAAGTCGCAGCCCGGCAACGCGCTTACAGTGTTTACTGTGGCGCTTTGGTTGCTGGTGGCTGTGTCTGCGCTATTGGTGGTGGAAACCACCCATAGCGCGCGCCTGTCTTATTTTGAGCTGGAATCCCTGCGTCGTGAAGCTGCCGAACTTGAGGTTCAGCGCGGCCAATACTTGCTTGAGCAAAGCACCTGGGCTGCCTACAGTCGTGTTGAAAAGCTTGCGCAATCCAAGCTTGGCATGCGCGTGCCTGAGCCCGCTGAAATTATTATGGTGGCACCATGAAGCGCGCAGCTAAAGCCTTCGAGCTTGCCCCTTGGCGCTTTTACTTCGCCGTTGTGTTACTGGCAGTGCTGGTGGTGCTGATGGTTTGGCATTTGGCGCGTGTACAGGTGATGCCCGGCGAAGAAAAGGGCTTCGAATTTTTACAGCACCAGGGCGAGGCGCGCACTGTGCGGGAAGAGCGCATTGCCGCTTACCGTGGTGTAATTACCGATCGCAACGGCGAGCCTTTGGCTGTTAGCACACCGGTACATTCGTTGTGGCTCAATCCTCAGCTGGTCTCTCTTGAAGAGCTGCCTCGTCTGGCGCGTGCGTTAGGTATTAATGCGCAAGCGCTTGAGCGCAAGGTAAAAGCCAATCAGGCCCGGGAATTTCTGTATTTAAAGCGCCACCTGCCGCCGCAAGATGCAGAGGCCGTGATGGCGCTGGATATCGCTGGCGTGTCGGCCGAGCTTGAATACCGTCGCTATTACCCGGCCGCAGAGGTCACCGCGCATTTAGTGGGTTTTACCAATGTGGATGAGCGCGGTCAGGAGGGGTTGGAGCTTGCCTATGACGAATGGCTCACCGGCACCCAAGGCGCCAAGCAAGTGCAGCGCGATTTGCGTGGGCGCAACATTAAAGAGTTGCAATTGTTGCGTGCCGCCGAGCCCGGTAACGACTTGGCATTAAGCATTGATTTACGTTTACAGTATTTGGCCTACCGTGAGCTAAAAGCGGCGGTGCAGGCGCATCAAGCGCGCGCGGGCTCTATTGTGGTGGTGGATGTGAGCACCGGCGAAGTGTTGGCTATGGCCAATCAGCCCAGTTATAACCCCAACGATCGCAGCAACCTGAAGCCTGCGGCGATGCGCAATCGCGCCATGACAGATCAATTCGAGCCGGGCTCCACTATGAAACCGCTCACGGTTATGGCCGCACTTGAGGCGGGCCGTGTGCAGGCCCATACGCCCATAGAAACATCACCCGGTTACATTCGTGTGGGCAAAAAAACGTTGTTAGACCCTGTCAACTACGGCTTGATTGATGTGACCAAAATTATCACCAAGTCTAGCCAAGTGGGCCTGACTAAAGTTGCGTTAAAGATGGACCCGCAAGAAATTCGCGACATGTACGTGCGCTTGGGGTTTGGGCAAACATCTGAATCGGGCTTCCCCGGTGAAAGCGCCGGCCTGTTGCCAAATTACACACGCTGGCAACCCATTGTGCAGGCCAACTATGCCTTCGGTTATGGTTTAACTGTGACAGCTGTGCAATTGGCACAAGCTTATTCAGTTGTGGCCAGCGGTGGCGTTAAACGCCCTGTTTCATTGTTAAAGGTGGATGCTCATGCCGAAGGCAAACAGGTGGTAAAGCCGAACTTTACCCAGAGCCTTGTGAGCATGTTGAAGACGGTAGTGGAGCCAGGTGGCACCGCTACACGCGCTAAGCTTGATAGCTACACGGTGGCGGGTAAAACCGGCACCGCTCACAAGGTTGGCCCCAATGGCTATGAGGCAAGTCGCTACCGTTCGTTATTTGCCGGTATGGCGCCGGCTGATGATCCACGGCTTGCCATTGTGGTGGTAATTGATGAGCCGGGCGCAGGAAAATATTTTGGTGGCGATGTGGCCGCACCTGTATTTGCCCGTGTCACCGAGGGTGCGCTACGCATGCTGCAAGTGCCGCCCGAGCCCAAGGCGCTGTTGGCCGCGCGCAGTGGAGGCCGCCCATGAGTATTTCACTGCAATCTTTGTTGCCTGAGATTTCTTTGCCGGCCGCCTGGGCCAAACGCACCGTTACCGGCGTAAGTTTGGATAGCCGCACTGTGCAGCCAGGCTACGTGTTTTTGGCCGTCGATGGCTTGCAACACAAAGGCCGGGATTTCTTGCCCCAAGCCTTTGCTGCAGGTGCGTTAATTTCACTTACGCAATCAGATCAGCTAACCCTTGCCTTGGATGAAAGCACCGGCGCGCACATTGGTGTGCCGGGTTTGAAGGCGAAGATGAGTGAAATCGCGGCGCGTTTTTATGGCCTGCCCGGCCAGCACATGAATATTACCGGCATCACCGGCACCAATGGCAAAACCACCTGTTCGCAACTTTTGGCGCAGCTTTACTACGCGCTGGGTAAGCGTAGCGGCGTGTTGGGTACGCTGGGTTATGGCGCTGTGAATCAACCGCTCACAGATACCGGCATGACAACACCGGATGCCGTGGCACTGCAGCGTATTTTGCGTGAAATGTACGATGCAGAAGTAGAATACGTGGCGATGGAAATATCATCGCACTCACTTGAGCAATCACGTGCGGCCGCCGTGCCCGTGCGCACTGCCATTTTTACCAATCTCACCCGCGATCATCTCGATTACCACGGCAGTATGGCGGCCTATGGTGAGGCCAAGCGCAAGCTTTTTAGCCATTTAGGCCTGATGCGCGGCGTTGTGAATCTAGATGATCCTTTCAGTGCTGAAATCCTGGCCAAGGTGGCGCCCGGTATTTCAATGTTTACCTATAGCCTGGCAAATACCCAGGCCGATGTTTATGCAACGGACATTAACTACCAGGCTACCGGTATTCAGGCAAACTTGATCACGCCCTGGGGGCGCGGTGAATTACGGGTTGGGTTGCTGGGTGAATTCAATCTGTCGAATTTGCTGGCAGTGGTAACGGCTGCCTGTGCCGATGGTTACTCGCTTGATGAAGTGCTTGCCGCCGCAACCACCTTCAAGCCTGTGCCCGGGCGTATGGAGCGAGTGGAGAGCGGCGCCGATGTGCAAGTGTTGGTAGATTATGCCCACACGCCCGATGCACTGCGAGCGGTACTGGCTGCGGCCCGTGTGCATTGCGCGGGTAAACTTTTGTGCGTGTTCGGCTGTGGCGGCGATCGCGATGCGGGCAAACGCCCGGAGATGGCACGTATTGCTGAACAGCTGGCGGATTATTGTGTGCTAACCAGCGATAACCCCCGCACCGAATCACCTGAGAAAATAGTGGCCGATGTAAGCCAAGGTTTTAGTGGCAGTGCACACCGTATTATTGTAGATCGGGCAGCAGCCATTGAATCTGCTATTGCAGGTGCTGCTGCTGGCGATTTAATTGTGATTGCCGGCAAAGGCCATGAAGACTACCAAATTATTGGCACGGAAAAGCGTTACTTCAGCGATAAATCTCAGGCGATACAGGCCTTGGCGAATCGGGCGGGGGTGCAGCAATGATGCCGCTGACGCTTGCACAGCTTTGCGCCCGTTTTGGTGGCAACATAGTAGGTGATGCAGAACAACGCCTGGGCGATGTAATTACCGATAGCCGCGCCGTGGTACCAGGTTGTACGTTTGTGGCCTTGGTGGGCGAGCGATTTGATGCGCATCAATTTTTACCCGCGGTGATTGATGCAGGTGCAACCGTTATTGTTGCAGCCAAAGCCTGGGCTGCTAAAAACAGCGCGTCGCTGGGCACTGCTAATGCCTGGATAGTAGAAGATACCAACCAAGCCTTGGGCCACATAGCACTCCTCGCCCGGGAGGCATTCATTGGCCCGCTTATTGGAATTACCGGCAGCTGCGGTAAAACCTCTGTTAAAGAAATGCTGGTGGCCATTGCATCGGCGCGCTTTGGTGCTGATGCAGTGTTGGCCACCAAAGGCAATTTAAATAATCACTTTGGTGTGCCCCAAACCCTGTTGGCGCTAAATAGCGGCCACCGCTTTGCCATTGTCGAAATGGGGGCCAGTGGCCCGGGTGAAATCGCCTACCTCGCCAATATGGCAAAGCCCACAGTATCAGTGGTGAACAATGTAATGCCCGCACATGTAGAAGGCTTTGGCAGCCTGCAGGGTGTGGCAGACACCAAGGGTGCCATCTACGAGGGGTTGGGGGCGCAAGGTACTGCTGTAGTAAACCTGGACGATGATTTTTCCAAGCAGTTTTTGCAGCAAAATAGCACGCGTTCGGTGATTTCAGTATCGCTGGATGGCGCAGACGCTAGCGTATTTGCGAAAGATCTTACCTGTGCCGAACAGCATTCAACATTTACTTTGTGCAGCGGTGATACACAGGCGCAGATTCACTTGCCCGTGGCTGGTAGTCACAACGTGCGCAATGCACTGGTTGCCGCTGCCTGTGCTTTGGCTGCAGGTATTTCACTTGAAGATGTCGTAAAGGGGCTGTCTGCATTTCAGGCCGTACAAGGGCGCATGAATGTTCAGCGCATCAATCAAATGCTTACGGTGATTGATGATTCCTATAACGCTAATCCCGGGTCATTGCGTGCAGCCATTGATGCCTTGCAAAAATTTAAAGGCTACCGCGTGCTGGTTATGGGCGATATGGGCGAGCTGGGCGCAGACGAACAAGCGCTACATGCAGACATTGGCCGCTATGCACACCTTGCAGGCGTGCAAGCGCTCGTCACCGTGGGTGAGCTAAGCCGCCATGCCTCGGCTGCATTTGAAGGCGGTATTCACTTTGCAGATCATAAAAGTGCGGTTGCTCACCTTATGCAATTGATTGCAGGTGAGCCTGGGCGTATCAATATTCTAATTAAAGGGTCTCGCAGTGCACGGATGGAGTTGGTTGTGCAGGCCATAAAAGACCAAACGAGGAACGCCTGATGTTACTTTGGCTCGCGGAATATCTACAGCAATATATTAACGCCATTGGTGTTGTGAATTATTTGTCGGTGCGCGCAATTTTGGGTGTGCTTACGGCTCTTGGCATTTCTTTGCTGGTAGGCCCCTGGATGATCCGCCGCTTGAACTACCTGCAAATTGGCCAGTCGGTACGCGACGATGGCCCGCAAAGTCATTTAAGTAAATCCGGCACGCCCACCATGGGCGGTACGTTAATTCTTGCGGCAATCTTTACCAGTGCTCTGCTGTGGTCTGATTTAACCAATCGTTATGTGTGGGTCGTTCTGCTGGTAACTTTGGTATTTGGTGCTGTGGGTTGGGTGGATGACTACCGCAAAGTGGTTGAATCCAATTCAAAAGGGCTGCCAGCAAGGTGGAAGTACTTTTGGCAGTCTGTTGGTGGTTTGGGTGCTGCAATATTTTTGTATTACAGCGCAGTCTCGCCCGCAGAAACCCAATTGTTTGTGCCGTTTTTTAAAGATGTGGCCCTCAATATGGGGCCTTGGTTCATCTTGCTAACCTACCTGGTTGTGGTGGGTTCAAGTAATGCCGTGAATTTAACCGATGGCCTGGATGGCTTGGCCATTATGCCGTCGGTAATGGTAGGCGGCGCCCTGGGTATTATTGCCTACCTTGCCGGCCACGTGGAATTCGCCAATTACCTGCACATCGGCTATGTGCCAGGTGCAGGTGAATTAGTGGTGTTTTGCGGTGCGCTCGCTGGTGCAGGCCTAGGTTTTTTGTGGTTTAACACCTATCCCGCACAAGTGTTCATGGGCGATGTGGGTGCTTTGGCTCTGGGTGCAGCGCTAGGTGTGATCGCCGTAATTGTGCGCCACGAAATCGTGTTTTTCATCATGGGCGGTGTATTTGTGATGGAAACAGTCTCGGTGATACTGCAAGTGGCCTCATTCAAATTAACCGGGCGCCGCATTTTCCGCATGGCCCCGCTGCATCACCACTTCGAACTCAAAGGTTGGCCAGAGCCGCGCGTGATTGTGCGCTTCTGGATTATTACCGTCATGCTCGTGTTGGTGGGCTTGGCAACGTTGAAACTAAGGTAATGGAATCGGCATCGCTATGTTGATCGCGAAAAGTAAAATAACCGCTGTTGTGGGCCTGGGAGTTACCGGCCTCTCCGTAGCGCGTTTTCTTACCCAGTCGGGCAGCCCGTTTGCGCTGTTCGATTCGCGTATGGCGCCTGCCCAGCTGAGCCAGTTTCAAGCAGAGTTTCCCAATGTAGAAATTCATTTGGGCCCGCTCGATGCGGCGCTGCTATCTGAATTTGATGAGATTATTTTAAGCCCCGGCCTTTCGCTTAAGCAGCCGCCAATTCAGGCAGTGCTGGAGCAGGGCGTGTCGGTTGTGGGTGATATCGAGCTGTTCGTGCGCCATGCCAAAGCCCCCATTGTGGCCATTACAGGTTCTAACGCTAAAAGCACCGTGACCACACTGGTAGGAAAGATGGCTGCCGATGCCGGGCTTAATGTAGGCGTTGGTGGAAATCTTGGCACTGCAGCGCTTGATTTACTGGCAGATGACATAGAGCTATACGTGCTGGAACTTTCCAGTTTTCAACTGGAAACCACGCAGCGCATAGGTGCTAAAGTGGCAACGGTGTTAAACCTTAGCGACGACCATCAAGATCGCTATGAAAGTTTTGCAGCTTATCACGCCGCCAAGCAGCGCATTTATTTTGGTGCATCCAATGTGGTGGTTAACCGTGACGACCCGCTAACCCAGCCACCCATGACGGCCTCGATGCAGGTGTCAAGCTTTGGCTTGGGGCGCCCGGATTTCAACGAATTCGGCATCATGCAAAAAGGTGGTGAACAATACCTTGCCTACCAGTTTCAACCGCTAATTGCTGCAAATGAACTAAAAATTCGCGGCCGGCATAATTTGGCCAACGCGCTTGCAGCACTCGCCATCGGCAAAGCGGCCGGGCTTGCAATTGAAAGTATGCTGGCAACACTTAAGACATTCACCGGGCTGCCCCATCGTTGCGAGTGGGTGGCCGAGGTGCGCGGTGTTACCTACATCAATGATTCAAAAGGCACCAATGTGGGCGCGACTCTCGCCGCCATTGAGGGTTTTGCCGACAACGAGCATAAGCTTGTGCTCATCGCCGGTGGTGATGGCAAGGGTGCAGATTTTTCGCCCTTGAAGGCAGCTTTTGGCAAGCATTTGCGTGCGCTCATAGTGATTGGCAAAGATGCCAAGGCGTTGGCCGCACTGGCTAATAATCAGGTGCAGGTGGGTTTTGCAAGCGATATGTGCGATGCAGTGTCACAAGCGCACGGTATTGCCCAGCACGGCGATAAGGTGTTGCTATCGCCGGCCTGTGCCTCCTTCGATATGTTTAAAGGGTACGCCGATCGCGGTGAGCAATTTGTTGCTGCGGTAAGGGGGCTGTTGGGATGAGTTTTGCAGCCGCTCTCAAACCTGTGCTGGGTGCACAGTGGCAGCCTGATATGCTGGCGCAGTTGCGCCCGGATATCTTGCAGCTGCTGTCTTCGCGTCTGGTCATTATTTGGGCGGCACTTATCACCTTTGGCGTGGTGATGGTAGCTTCTTCCTCTATAGGCTTTGCTGATTCCGTTTATGGTGATGGTTGGTACTTTACCCGCCGCCATCTGATTTTCCTGTGCATGGGGCTTACCCTGTGCACCGCCGTGGCGCTGGTGCCATTGATGGTGTGGCAGAAGTACGCATGGGTGTTGTTGGTGCTTGCGTTTTTGCTGTTGGTATTCGTGTTGGTGCCTGGCATTGGCCGACGTGTAAATGGCAGCCAGCGGTGGCTGGTTGTGGGCCCGCTAACATTGCAGGCGTCCGAAGTGGCAAAGTTTTGCCTGATTGTATTTTTTGCCGCCTACTTTACCAAGCGCGCCGCAGAGCTCAGCCGCCACAATAAAGGCCTGCTGCGCGCGCTCTCTATCTTGGGCGTATTTATCGTTCTGTTACTGCTAGAGCCGGATTTCGGCAGCTCTGTGGTAATTGTGGCAACCGTTATGGCCATGTTGTTTTTTGTGGGCCTGCGGTTATGGGTAATGCTCACCTTATTGGTGCTGGGTGGCGGCCTGTTTGCAACCATGGCGTTACTGTCGCCCTATCGGTTACAGCGCCTGGTGACATATCTGGACCCGTGGGCTGATCAATTTAATACCGGTTATCAACTTACCCAATCGCTCATTGCGTTTGGCAATGGCCAGTGGTTTGGCCAGGGGCTAGGTAACAGCATTCAAAAAATGATGTATTTACCCGAGTCTCACACTGACTTTGTGTTTGCGGTAATTGCCGAAGAGCTGGGCTTGGTTGGCGGTATTTTGGTGTTGGCGCTTTTTGGTGCCCTGATTGTTGAGCTATTAAAGCGCTGCAAGCGCCGCATGGCCCACAACGACTGCTTTGCTGCGTTACTTATGTTTGGTATTGCTGTGCTGTTTGCGGTGCAGGCATTGATTAACGTAGGCGTTGCCTCGGGCTTTTTGCCCACCAAAGGTTTAACGCTGCCGTTCGTAAGCTATGGCGGCAGTAGCCTGATGCTGTGCTGCGCCCTGATGGGCCTGGTGTTGCGCGTTGATTGGGAATCTGAAGTGCAGGTGGTGCGCTCGGTGGTAAAAACCGCTAAGCGTCGCGCCACCAAAGCCGTTGCCAGGCCTGCTAAAAAAGTGGAGGGCGATGATGCGTAAATCTCTTGCCCTGATGATGGCAGGCGGCACCGGTGGCCATGTGTTTCCCGCGCTGGCTGTTGCCGATGTGCTGCGTGCCCGTGGCTTTGAGGTGCAATGGTTGGGTACCGCTCGGGGAATTGAAGCCAGGCTTGTGCCCGAAGCGGGTATCGCACTTAACACCATTAGTGTTGAAGGCCTGCGTGGCAAAGGAAAGTTAGCGTTGCTCTCTGCGCCGTTCAAATTATTGAAATCCTTATGGCAATCGCTTTGTGTAGTGCGTGGGCTGCGCCCGGATGTAGTAGTGGGTTTTGGCGGTTTTGCCTCGGGCCCGGGCGGGGTTGCAGCTTGGTTGTTGAACACGCCTTTGGTGATTCATGAGCAAAATGCGTTCGCCGGCACCACCAACCGCTGGCTGGCTCGCATTGCTAGTCGCACCCTTGAAGCCTTTGCTTCGGGCTTGCCGAACGCGGTATGCGTGGGTAATCCGGTGCGAGAGGCTATTGCCAATGTACCGGCGCCAGGCCTGCGCTATAAAAACCGCAGTGGCGCGCTCAGGGTGTTAGTGCTGGGTGGTAGCTTGGGAGCGCAGGCAATCAATGACGTTATGCCCAAGGTGTGTGGCGCCATGCCCGTAAATAGCTTGGAGGTGCGTCACCAGGCCGGCACTCGCAATTTGGCAGAGTGCCAGCAGGCTTACTGCGAGGTTTCTGAACAAACGGTAGAAATTACGGCGTTCATTGACGATATGGCAGAAGCCTACGCTTGGGCGGATATTGTTCTGTGCCGGGCCGGTGCGCTTACGGTATCGGAAATTGCATCGGTGGGTGTGCCCGCGGTGTTTATCCCGTTTCCGCACGCCATAGATGACCATCAAACCGCCAATGCACAGTGGTTAGTGCAGGCCGGTGCGGCCTGGTTAATGCCGCAGGCGTCGCTGAGTGTGGATCGGTTGTGTAAATTATTTCAGCAAGTGGGTAGCGATCGCCCACTGTTGGTAGAAATGGCAAACAAAGCACGTGCGCAGGCGATGCCGGGTGCGGCCCAAGCAGTGGCGGATGTCTGCCAGGAGGTAATGAATGGTTAAGTCTAAGGTTTATCAAATTCCGGAGATGCGTCGTATACGCCGCATTCATTTTATTGGTATTGGTGGTGCCGGCATGAGCGGCATTGCAGAAGTACTGATCAATATGGGGTATGAAATATCGGGTTCGGATATTCGTGAATCTACTACTACCCGCCACCTGGAAGGCAAGGGAGCGCAAATTGTTATCGGTCATCACGCGGCCAATGTGATGGGTGCCGATGTGGTGGTGAACTCCACCGCGGTAAAAGCCGATAACCCAGAGATGCTGGCAGCGAAAGAGCAGCGCATTCCCGTGGTGCGTCGCGCTGAAATGTTGGGTGAGCTAATGCGCTACCGCCACGGCATTGCCATAGCGGGCACTCACGGTAAAACCACCACCACAAGTTTAATGGCCTCTGTATTGGCAGCCGATGGCAAAGATCCCACCTTCGTGATTGGTGGCCTGCTAAACAGTGCCGGCAGCAACGCCAAGCTGGGCGAGAGCCGCTACTTTGTGGCAGAGGCCGATGAAAGCGATGCCTCTTTCCTGCACTTGCAGCCCATGGTTTCTGTGGTGACCAACATTGATGCCGATCACATGGACACCTATGGCGGCGATTTCAACGTTTTGAAGAAAACCTTTCTCGAGTTTTTGCACAACCTGCCATTTTACGGTTTGGCGGTATTGTGCGGTGACGACCCGATTATTCGCGAGCTGTTGCCGCAGGTGTCGCGCTCTACCATTACCTACGGCTTGAGTGAAGATTGTGATGTCCGGGCAATCAATATTCGCCAGGATAAAATGCAAACCTCCTTTGATGTGGTGCGCAGCGGACAAACAGAGCTGCTTTCGGTAACTGTGAATATGCCGGGTGAACACAATGTGTTGAATGCCTTGGCAGTTGTTGCGGTAGCAACCGACGAAGGCGTTGCCGACAGCGCCATTCAAGCGGGCCTTGCAGGCTTTGAAGGTGTGGGCCGACGCTTCCAGATTTACGGTGAGCTGCCCATTAGTGAAGCGGGCACCGCGCTGTTGGTTGACGATTACGGCCACCACCCGCGCGAGGTGGCTGCCACCATCAAAGCCGTGCGGCAGGGTTGGCCGGATCGCCGCTTGGTAATGGTGTACCAGCCGCATCGCTACAGCCGCACTCGCGATTTATACGAAGATTTTGTAGACGTACTCAGCGGTGTTGATTCGTTGGTGCTGCTTGAGGTATACGCCGCCGGAGAGGAGCCTATTCCCGGTGCAGACGGGCGAAGCCTGAGCCGCAGTATTCGCACGCGCGGCGTGGTAGACCCGGTATTCGTAGAGCGTACAGATGACGTGGCAGAGGCATTGCGCCACCTATTAAAGCCTAACGACATTGTTATCACGCAAGGCGCCGGTAACGTGGGGCAGTTGTCTGCAGAACTTTCGGCAATGGATTGGTAGCCCAAAGATGAGTACAACGACCAATAACACCGCTCAAATTAACCCATCCCAATTCGGGCGTGTGGGCGTATTGTTGGGCGGAAATTCCGCAGAGCGTGAGGTGAGCCTGCGCTCTGGCAATGCCATTTTTAACGCCCTGGTGGCACAGGGTGTAGACGCAGTAAAAATAGATACCGCGCGCGATGCCGTTGATACTATTCGCGCAGCAAATATAGACCGCGCCTTTATTGCCCTGCATGGCCCGGGTGGTGAAGACGGGCGCATGCAAGCGCTGCTTGAGTATCTGGGTATTCCCTACACTGGCAGCGGCGTGCAGGCTTCAGCCATCGCCATGGATAAATGGCGCACCAAGCAAATTTGGCGTGGCGAAGGTTTGTCTACCCCGGAATATCTGGTGGTAGAGCCCAACATGGATTTGGGTGCAGCGCTTGCTTCACTTGGCGGTAAAGTGATGGTCAAGCCAAGTCACGAAGGGTCTAGCATTGGTATGTCGCGTGCCGATAATTTGGCAGAGCTTACTCAAGCCATTGAAACGGCCAAGGCGCTTGATAGCACCATTATTCTTGAGCGCTTAATAGAAGGTGCGGAATATACGGTGGCTATTGTTAACGGGCAGGTGATGCCACCTATTCGGTTAGAAGCGGCCAATCGCTTTTACGACTACCAGGCAAAGTATCACTCCAATGAAACACGCTATGTGTGCCCTTGCGGCCTGCCGGAGAATGATGTGCAGGCATTGGAAGCTCTGGCGTTGCAGGGATTTAATGCCATCGGTTGCAAAGGTTGGGGGCGCGTTGACGTGATGGCCGATGCGGCGGGCAAATTTTACATGCTGGAAGTCAATACCGTGCCGGGCATGACCGATCATAGCCTGGTGCCAATGGCGGCAAAACAGGCGGGCTTGGCGTTTGACCAGCTGGTGGTACAAATTTTAGCGGGGTCTTTGGTGTAATGAATACGCCCGCGTCCAACAAAAAAGCTGAACAAGCCAAGGCACGCCCTGGCCTGATTCGGCGCTGTTTGATGTTGGTTGTGTTTGCGGCTTTGTGCGTTTGGTTGGCACCGGTAGTGGGCGAGCAGGCAATCAATTTATGGGATAGGCCCGTACAGGAAGTGTCCATTGAGGGGCCTTTTAAGATGGTGCCTCGCGAGCGCATTGCGCAATTGTTAAGCCAGAATATTTACACAGGGTTTTGGAAGCTGGACATTCAGTCGCTTCAGCGTGCAATAGAGCAAGACCCTTGGATAAAGGCTGTATCAATTCGCCGTCGCTGGCCGGATCGGTTAATGGTTGAAGTACAAGAGCAAACGCCCATCGCCCGTTGGGGAGATAGAGGCTACGTTAACAACACCGCCGAATTGATATTGGTAGACAATTTAGGTAGCGCACTTGCAAATCTACCGAGGCTAGATGCCGAAGACCGTGCGCTCGATAAGTTGATGCAAAATTATCAAACTATTGCAGAATTGCTAGGTGCACGTAACCTTCGCCTTGCGCACATAGAGTTGGATGCGCGTGGCAGCTGGCGAATTACCTTACGCGATGGCGTGAAAGTGATTTTCGGCCGTCATAGGTTGCAAGAACGTATGCGGTTGTTCGCAAAAATTTACGATACCAAGCTTTCTGAGCATTGGGCGGATGTCGCCAGTGTGGATGTGCGGTATAACAACGGTGCGGCCGTGGGCTGGCGCCCGAAGCTTGCAAAAATTCAGGAAGAAGTTAACACAACAGGCAGCAAAGCATGAATGACGGATTGGACAAAATGAGGTTAACACTATGCCCCCGGTGAACGAGAGCCGCATGATCGTAGGCCTGGATATTGGCACTTCAAAAGTGGTGGCAATCGTCGGCGCTGTTTCTGGTGATGGTGAGCTGGAAATCGTGGGTATTGGCTCGCATAAATCCATCGGCTTGAAAAAGGGCGTGGTTGTTAATATTGAATCCACCGTGCATTCCATTCAGCGGGCGGTAGAAGAGGCTGAGCTGATGGCGGGCTGCCAAATTGATGCCGTTTACGCGGGCATAGCCGGCAGTCACATAAGTAGCCTTAATTCCCACGGTATTGTGGCAATTAAAGATCGCGAAGTGTTTAGCCAGGATGTAGACCGTGTAATAGACGCTGCACAAGCCGTGGCCATTCCGGCAGATCAAAAGATTTTGCATATTTTGCCGCAGGAATACCTTATTGATAATCAAGAAGGTGTGCGCGAGCCACTCGGGATGTCGGGCGTGCGCCTGGAGGCAAAGGTGCACTTGGTTACGTGCGCAGTCAACGCTGCCCAAAATATTGAAAAGTGTATTAAGCGCTGCGGCCTTGAAGTAGACGACATTATTTTAGAGCAGCTGGCCTCAAGCTACGCCGTATTGACCGATGATGAAAAAAGCCTGGGTGTTTGCCTGGTGGACATTGGCGGTGGCACCACAGACATCGCCATTTTTACCGATGGCAGTATCCGTCATACCAAGTCTATTCCTATTGCCGGCGACCAGGTAACCAACGATATCGCCATGGCGTTGCGCACGCCCACTGCGCACGCAGAAGAAATTAAAATCAAATACGCCTGTGCGCTGGCGAAACTTACCGGCGCCGATGAAACCATTAAAGTGCCAAGTGTGGGGGATCGTGAACCCAGAGAGCTTTCCCGCCAGGCACTGGCAGAAGTGGTAGAGCCGCGTTACGACGAACTGTTTACCTTGGTGCAGGCAGAGCTGCGCCGCAGTGGTTACGAAGATTTGGTGGCCGCCGGCATTGTGTTAACCGGTGGCACATCAAAAATGGAGGGTGTTGTTGAGTTGGCCGAAGAAATATTTCACATGCCGGTACGCCTGGGCGCGCCGCAAAATATTCGCGGCTTAAGCGATATCGTCAACAATCCTATCTATTCCACAGGTGTGGGCTTGTTATTTTATGGAATGAAGCAACAGGAAGGGAGACCCGTGCAATCACAACGCAGTCAAGGCGCAAGCTGGTGGACCAGAGCAAAAGCCTGGTTGGCAGAAAATTTTTAGAGTGTGATGTTCATGATTCATCAAAATTGCATTCATAACGTGTTTTTAAAAGATTTGGAAATCGCTACAACAGAGGGGATATACCATGTTTGAACTAGTCGATAGCGTACCGCAGAACGCGGTAATTAAAGTTGTTGGTGTGGGCGGTGGCGGCGGTAACGCTGTGAAGCACATGATTGCCAGCGACATAGAGGGTGTAGAGTTCGTGTGTGCTAACACCGATGCTCAAGCGTTAAAAGATGTAGATGCCAAAACCGTGTTGCAGCTTGGCAACTCCATGACCAAAGGCCTTGGCGCTGGCGCCAACCCTGAGGTGGGGCGTCAGGCGGCTATGGAAGATCGCGAGCGCATCGCTGAAATTCTGGAAGGTGCCGATATGGTATTCGTAACTGCCGGTATGGGCGGTGGTACGGGTACCGGTGGCGCGCCGGTTGTGGCCGAAGTCGCCCGTGAAATGGGTATCTTGACCGTGGCTGTGGTTACCAAGCCATTCCCGTTTGAAGGCAAAAAGCGCATGGCCATCGCCGATGCGGGTATTCGCGAATTGTCTGAGCGTGTTGATTCGCTGATCACCATTCCCAACGAGAAGCTACTGTCGGTATTGGGTACAAAAACCAGCTTGCTGGATGCCTTTAAAGCTGCCAACAACGTGTTGTTGGGCGCCGTACAGGGCATTGCTGATCTCATTATTCGGCCGGGCATGATCAACGTCGACTTTGCCGACGTTCGCACGGTGATGTCTGAAATGGGCATGGCAATGATGGGTACCGGTGTTGCTTCTGGCGAGAACCGTGCACGTGAAGCCGCCGAAGCCGCCATTCGCAGCCCCTTGCTGGAAGATGTGGATTTGCAAGGCGCCCGTGGCATTCTGGTTAACATTACCGCCGGCATTGATTTGTCGCTGGGTGAATTTACCGAAGTGGGCGATACCGTGGGCGAGTTTGCCTCGGCAGATGCTACTGTTGTGGTTGGCACAGTGATCGACCCGGAAATGAAAGACGAGCTGCGTGTAACCGTTGTGGCCACAGGCTTGGGCCCGGTAGTGAAGCAAGAGGCCCCAAAGCCCAAGGCTTCTGTAGTGGTAGATAACACTGCGCGCCAGAAGGTGAATTCGCCGGAGGATTTCGACACGCCAACCTACCAGCGTCGCAAGCAAGCGGCTGCCGGTGGTGGTGGCACGGCGGTTGCGGCCCAGGAAAAGGATATGGAGCTGTTTGATATCCCGGCTTTCCTGCGTCGGCAAGCGGATTAATTCGAAGGCTTGCGATTATTCGCCAAAGGGCGCTTGGAACTTAAGTGTTGGTTTAAGTGTCCAATTTTTGGTAATATTCGCCGCTTTCCAGAGGATTTTGGTTCTTTGGCCGTATCGTCACGACTTTTTGGCCAAAATGGCGAGCCTCTGGTACGAATTATTCGACTTCATGCTGCTTATTTTAGAAAGCGAGTGTGAACGCCGAAGTTCAGTAGCCAAAAGCGGGCAGCGGTAGTGCTTTAGCCCTTTTACCCCCCTCTGTTAAGGAAGGGTTAATGGCGCGAGCGGCAACATCCGCACATGAAGGCCAATATTGGCCTTCCTGAAAGGTATGAACTTCGGCGCCCGTGCGTAATGGATGCGCCATCAACATGTTAAAGACACGGTGAAATATGATCAGACAGCGCACTTTAAAAAACCCCATCCGCGCAACAGGCGTAGGCCTGCACACGGGCGAAAAGGTTTACCTGACGTTGAAGCCAGCGCCTGTTGATACGGGCATTGTATTCCGCAGAACCGATTTAAACCCCGTTGTGGAAATTGAGGCGAAAGCCGCCAACGTTGGGGATACCACCTTATCTACCACTTTGGTGAAGGGTGATGTGCGTGTGTCTACTGTTGAGCACCTGCTCAGTGCCATGGCGGGCTTAGGTATTGATAACGCCATTGTCGAGGTGTCTGCCTCTGAAGTACCTATCATGGATGGCAGTGCCGGCCCCTTTGTGTTTCTTATTCAGTCTGCCGGTATTGAAGAGCAGAAGGCTGCCAAGAAGTTTATCCGCATCAAGCGCCCAGTGGTTGTGAAAGATGGCGATAAAGTGGCCTCTTTCCTGCCTTTTGATGGCTTCAAGGTCACGTTTAGCATCGACTTCGATCACCCGGTATTTAACGGCCGCACGCTCAATGCAAGCCTCGATTTCTCAAGCACCTCCTTTGTAAAAGAAGTGAGCCGTGCCCGTACCTTTGGTTTCATGCACGAAATTGAGTACCTGCGCTCCAAGGGCCTGGCCAAGGGTGGCAGTGTGGACAACGCCATCGTGGTAGATGATTACCGCGTGGTTAATGAGGATGGCCTGCGTTACGAAGACGAGTTCGTAAAGCACAAGGTGCTCGATGCCATCGGCGACCTTTACCTGTTGGGCAATAGCTTGATTGGTGAGTTTAAGGCGCATAAGTCGGGCCATGCATTGAATAACAAGTCGTTGCGCCAGCTGATCGCGCAAGAAGACGCCTGGGAAGTGGTGACCTTTGAAGATGAAAAGGTTGCGCCTATCTCCTACATAAAGCCCATCCTTGCGATGTGATCTACTGTTAAGGTAGCTTGTCGCGTATCGTTGGTAATTCCTTGATTTGTATGCCATATTTCAGTTGCTGATAATTGAAATATGGCATATTGGGTATTCGCGAAGGTCTGGTACTTTCGTTGGCTGCCCACGGTGATTGTGATGCCATAGACGGAAGTGATGCCATTTGGCGCGTAAAATGCGCTGCCCTCGGCAAGAGGCCGAGCAGATGTGCTTAACTTGCGTTATGAGCGTAAATTCATAACAACAACTATTTCACCGTTGTTTAATCGAACCCAGAAGGCCTGATGAAAGTAATCTTGGTCAGTCAACGCCACGGCAGTACACGCAGCTTTACGCTGGGTGGCTGGACCCGTGCTGTCTTGTCGGCGTGCCTCATCGGCCTGCCTGCAGGCGTAGGCGTGGTGGCGGGCCTTGAGTGGGCAAAGGGCGACGGTGCAGATCTATTTACCCCAGATACCGCTAAAACCTGGAATCAGGATTTGGCTGACCAGCGTGTCCAGGTGGAAGAAACCCGCCGTCATGCACAGCAGCAGCTGGCTGCCATTACCCTGCGCATGGCTGAGCTGCAGGCCCGCTTGGTTCGCCTTGACGCCCTGGGCGAGCGATTAACCACTATCGCTAAGCTTGATGAAGGCGAGTTCGATTTTAGCCAGGCACCCGCCCTTGGTGGGCCTGAGTCGGCGTCGCTTGGCGATGCCTTCACCGCCCCCGAATTCCTTGATGCCATCGATCAGCTGACAGACCAAATTGAAAACCGCGAACAGCAGCTCGAAATACTCGAGGCCCTGCTGGCCAAGCGTAAAATCCAAAATGATGTTTTTCTGGCCGGGCGCCCGGTGACCAAAGGCTGGATGTCTTCACGCTATGGCCGCCGCACAGATCCTTTCACAGGCCGCGTTGCCTGGCATTCAGGCGTGGATTTTGCCGGTAAAATGGGCTCTGATGTTATCTCTGTGGCCGCCGGTGTAGTTACCTGGGCCGGCAAGCGTCATGGCTATGGCGACCTGGTTGAAATAAACCACGGCAATGGTTTTTCTACCCGCTACGCTCACAACTCTGAAGTTAAAGTGAAAGTGGGTGATATCGTGAAAAAAGGGCAGGTTATTGCCCTGATGGGCACCAGCGGCCGCTCTACCGGCCCGCACGTTCACTTTGAAGTATACAAACACGGTCGCCCAGTCGACCCTGCAGCCTATATCCACCGCGCGGCCCGCTGAGGCCCCAGAGCCCTTGCGTTCAAGGGCACCTTTCTGTTTACTTGACACCCTTTAACCGCCCGCTGGCGGCAACCTGTACGTACATTCGGAAATATCATGATTAGCAAGATGCTAAAGGCCATTTTTGGCACCAAAAACGACCGTGAACTGAAGCGCATGGGCAAGGTCGTAAATAAAATAAATGACCTTGAAGACGGATTAAAACAGCTGAGCGATGCAGACCTTGCCGCCAAAACCGGCGAGTTCAAGCAGCGCCATGCTGACGGCGCAAGCCTAGACAACCTACTGCCAGAGGCCTTTGCTGTGTGCCGTGAAGCTTCGCGCCGGGTGATGTCTATGCGTCACTTTGATGTTCAGCTGATTGGCGGCATGACGCTGCACGAAGGGCGCATTGCCGAAATGCGTACCGGTGAAGGTAAAACGCTGATGTCTACGCTGGCCGCTTACCTGAATGCTATTTCAGGCAAGGGTGTGCACATCGTCACCGTGAACGATTACCTCGCCGCCCGTGATGCCGCCTGGATGGCACCGCTGTATAACTTCCTGGGCTTAAGCGTGGGTGTTATTCGCTCCATGCAAGACCCGGAGGAGAAGCGCAAAGCCTATCAGGCGGATATTACCTACGGCACCAACAACGAGTTTGGTTTTGATTACCTGCGCGATAATATGGCGCTGCGTAAAGACGATCGCTACCAGCGGGAATTAAATTTTGCCGTGATCGATGAAGTTGACTCCATTCTCATCGATGAGGCGCGCACGCCGCTGATTATTTCAGGTGCAGCCGAAGACAGCTCCGAGCTCTACAAGCTCATGAACGGCATGATTCCCAAGCTTAAAGCGCCCACAGAAGAAGACCCGGGCCATTACCAACTGGATGAAAAGGCGCGCCAGGTTGAGCTGACGGAAGATGGCCATCAGGCCATTGAAGATATGCTGATTCAGGCGGGCATGCTCCAGCAAGACGACAGCCTCTATGCTGCAACTAACTTAAGCCTCTTGCACCACGTACACGCGGCGCTCAAAGCGCACACCCTATTCCAAAAAAACGTGGACTACATTGTGCAGGAAGGCCAGGTGATGCTCATTGATGAGCACACCGGCCGCTCGATGCCCGGGCGCCGTTTATCAGAAGGCCTGCACCAGGCACTGGAAGCAAAAGAAGGTGTAAACATTCAAAATGAAAGCCAAACACTGGCTTCCATTACCTTCCAGAATTATTTCCGGTTGTACGATGGCCTTTCAGGTATGACCGGTACCGCCGACACCGAAGCCTTTGAATTTCGGCAGATCTACGGCCTGGATGTGGTGGTTATTCCCACCAACAAGCCTATCCAGCGTAAGGATTTGAACGACCTGATATTCCTCACGGTTGAGGAAAAGTACGACGCCATTGTTGAAGATGTAAAAGCCTGCATTGAAAAGCATGCGCCGGTGCTGGTGGGCACGGCGTCTATTGAAACCTCCGAGATGATGTCTGCGCGCTTGAAAAAAGCAGGTATCAAGCATCAGGTGCTCAATGCAAAATTCCACGAAAAAGAAGCCGAAATTATTGCCCAGGCAGGCCGCCCGGGTGCGGTTACCATCGCAACCAATATGGCGGGCCGCGGTACTGATATTGTGCTGGGGGGCAATTGGGAGGCAGAGCTTGCCGAGCTGAAAGAGCCAACCGATGCACAAAAAGATGCTTTAAAAGCCGACTGGCAAAAGCGCCATGATCTGGTGATTGAGGCGGGCGGTTTGCACATTATTGGTACAGAGCGTCACGAGTCTCGCCGTATCGATAACCAGCTTCGCGGCCGGGCAGGGCGCCAAGGCGACCCGGGCATGTCTCGTTTTTATTTGTCGCTTGAAGATAACCTCATGCGTATCTTCGCCTCAGATCGTGTGCGCAACTTCATGAAAGCGCTGGGCATGGAAAAAGGTGAAGCCATCGAGCACCGGATGGTAACCAATGCCATTGAAAAGGCGCAGCGTAAGGTTGAAGGCCGAAACTTCGACATTCGCAAGCAGTTGCTGGAATACGATGACATCGCCAATGATCAGCGTCAGATTGTTTACCAGCAGCGCAATGGATTACTGGAAGCGGAAACCATTTCTGAAACCATTACCGCGGTGCGGGTCGATGTGGTAAACGACATTATCGATGGCTTCATTCCGCCTCAAAGTATGGAAGAGCAGTGGGATATTGCCGGGCTTGAGTCTGCCTTAGAGGTGGAGCTTGGCTTGAAGTTACCCGTTCAGCAGTGGCTGGACGAAGACAAGAGTGTGCATGAGGCCACTGTGCGCGAGCGCGTACTTGAAAAAGCGCAACGTGCCTACGATGAAAAGTGCGCCCGTTTTGGCGATGTGATCAAAGACATCGAGCGCCAAATCATGCTGCAAGTGCTGGATATGCAGTGGAAGGAGCATCTCGCTGCTATGGATCACTTGCGCCAGGGTATTGGCCTGCGTGCTTACGCTCAACGCAACCCCAAGCAGGAATACAAGCGTGAAGCTTTCGAGCTGTTCCAAAGTATGTTGAACACCATCAAGCTTGAGGTAATTAAGGTGTTAGCGCGCGTTGAGCCTATCACTCAAGAGCAAATGGATGAAATGGAGCGCAAGCGTGCAGAGGCCCTGGCCAAGCAGAAAATGCAGCTGCAACACGCGGAGATGAATGCCATGGGTGAGGCACCAGCAGAGCCTGATCAGGCCAAGCCGTTTGTGCGCCCGGGGCAGAAAGTGGGCCGTAACGACAACTGCCCCTGTGGTTCTGGTAAAAAGTACAAGCAGTGCCACGGGAAGTTAACTTAAGCACTCTCTATAAAAAGGCTGCCTTGGCAGCCTTTTTTTTGGCAAAATTACAGTACGCCTTTAATTACTAAGGCGGATTAAACGGGCATCTTTAAAAGGAATGGGTGGCAATATGGCAATAGGTGAAGCAACATTTCCCGAAATGCACACGGTTGCGGGTTTTAAACTAGGTGTTGCAAGTGCCGGCATCAAGCGCCCTGGCCGCCGCGACGTTGTGGTAATGGAGGCGCAGGCGGGTTCCACCGTGGCCGGTGTGTTTACCACCAACGCATTCTGCGCGGCACCTGTAACGCTGTGTAAAGAGCGTTTGGCACAAGGCCAGCCGCGCTTTTTCGTAACCAATACCGGTAATGCTAATGCCTGTACGGGTTTGCCCGGGCGTGAAAATGCAAGCCGCGTTTGCCAATCTGTTGCCTCGTTGTGTGGCACAGAAGAAAGCCTGGTGCTGCCATTTTCAACAGGAGTGATAGGTGAACCCTTACCCGTTGAAAAAATTCTTGCGGTACTGCCAGAGGCCGTAAAAAGCCTTTCAGAGCACGAGTGGGAAAATGCCGCCCATGGCATTTTAACAACCGATACCCGGCCAAAAGGCGCGAGTGTGTGCTTTGAGTATCAGGGCGAGCGCATTGTGGTATCAGGTATCGCCAAAGGCTCGGGTATGATTAAGCCAAATATGGCCACCATGCTAGGCTACGTGGCTACCAATGCCAAAGTGGCGCAGCCTTTGTTGCAAGCCATGCTGCGCGAAGCAACCGATCGCTCGTTTAATCGCATTACGGTAGACGGCGACACCTCCACCAACGATTCCGGTGTGCTTATCGCAACCGGAGGCACCGGTTTGGCCGAGCTCTCTGAGGCGCGGGGCGAGTATTACGAGCAGCTGAAGAGCGCCATTATTGAAGTTCATCAATCATTGGCGAAAGCCATTGTGTCCGATGGCGAAGGTGCTACCAAATTCGTTACCGTTGATGTGGTTGGTGCCCGTGAGAAATCCGATGCCACCAAGGTTGCCTATGCTGTGGCGCATTCCCCGCTTATTAAGACGGCCTTGTTCGCCAGCGATCCAAACTGGGGGCGCATTGTTGCCGCGATTGGTTATGCCGGTGTTGCCAATCTAAATGCCGATTCAGTGAGAGTACATTTAGGTGATGTGCTCATCGTGGAGGATGGTGGCAGGGCTGCGAGCTACACAGAAGCGCAAGGGCAGGCGGTGATGAACGAGCCTTATATCACTATCCGCATTGATTTAGGTATGGGCAGTGCCCACGATACGGTGTGGACCACAGACCTTTCCTACGACTACGTGAAAATCAACGCCGATTACCGGAGCTAAGGTTTGTCTAAGGTTGTGCATGTTGCCGCTGCCGTCATAAAAAACAGCCGTGGTGAAGTGCTTATTGCCAAACGGCCCGCCCATGTTCATATGGGTGGGCTTTGGGAGTTTCCGGGTGGCAAGTTAGAGCCAACTGAAAGCGCCACCGAGGCGCTTACGCGAGAGCTGCACGAAGAGCTGGGCATTCACGTACGTCAAACCGAGCCCCTTATTCAGATTTTGCATCGCTACCCAGGTAAAACAGTGCACCTTGATGTGTCCATCGTTACAGCTTTCGATGGCATTGCCGAAGGCAAGGAGGGGCAGGAAGTGCGTTGGGTTACCCCAAAAGCGCTTAAAGGCTACACATTTCCCGATGCCAATTACCCCATAGTGAATGCCGCACTTTTGCCGCATCAATGTTTTATTAGTGGTGAGGCCACAAGTGTTGATCAATATGTAGCGCGTATTGCTCAGGCTGCGGGCAGCGGAGCATCACTGTTTATTTTAAGGCCTACGCAGGTGGTGCATGATGCAGGCTCGCTCGAAAAAATAATCCAAGGTCTTGCCGAGCTTACTCACTGCAAAATCCACTGGCATGAGCGATGGTTTGAAGGTGATTACGGAAAAATGGCGGCGCTTCTGGGCAAGTCTGCCAATTACGGTGGCCATTTTTCTGCTCGCGCAATGGCACAAGGTGTGCCGGCCTTAGGCGAGCATTTGGCAGGGGTAGATTGCTCTGCATCTTGTCACAGTGCGGGTGAGCTGGCGCAGGCTGCAGCCTTGGGCTGTGCCTTCGCCTTGCTATCGCCAGTTAAGGCAACCAAAGATTATGGCCCCGAATCCCTCTTGGGGTGGCAGGGTTTTCAAGCACATGTGGCAGAAGCGCCTGTTCCTGTTTATGCGCTAGGTGGCTTGAGCGCGACTGATGAGCAAAAGGCTCGAGATTGCGGCGGGCAAGGCGTGGCATTCGTACGTGACTGGTGGGCTTAAGCTTGTGGGTGGCATGTGGCCTATAGCGGATCAGCGGCCTAAAGGCGGGGTGTCAATGAAGCTTGCCCTCTATATCTTCGCTCATTAAATCATCTATCACCGGGTCTCCCGCAATTCGATGAGATTCAGTGGCCCAGTCGCCCAAGTCGATTAGCCTGCAGCGCTCAGAACAAAAGGGGCGGGCAGGGAAGGCTTCTGTCCAAAGAACTTGTGTTTTACACACAGGGCATGCCAGTGCGGCGGGTTTTTTGCTGTCGTTCATAAGCCGTTTTTAGGTTGTGATTTGAATAGGCGTCTAGCTTAGCGGGCGTTCAGGCTCGCCACAAGGCGGGTGTGTAAACGAGCCACCTGTTCAACGAGCGCGCTTGGCGCCCCGTCATTGGTTAGCACATAGTCAGCCAATGCCAGCTTTTCATCGCGCGGCATTTGGCTTGCCACAATCGCTTCAATTTGTGCGGGCGTATTGTTATCCCTCTGGCTTGCACGTGCAATTTGCAGCTCCGGGCTTACATCAACCAAAATAACACCGCTAACCAAGGTGCGTTGATCTGTCTCAAGTAAGAGCGGAGATTCCAGAATTTTGTAGGGGCCTGCATCAGCGGCTTGCAGCCGTTCGATGATCAAAGCCCGGATGATGGGGTGCAGTAGATTTTCAAGCCATTGTTTTTCGGCCGGGTTTTGAAAGATGATCTGCCTGAGTGCAGGCCGGTTAAGTTGGCCACTGGCGGTTAAAATGCTGGGCCCGAAGTGTTCTTCAATTGTTTCAAGCGCCGGTGAGCCTGGCTCAACGGGCTCTCTCGCCACTTGGTCTGCATCTACCACCGTAATTCCATGGCTGCGAAATGCACTGGCCGCGGTACTTTTACCGCTGCCAATGCCACCTGTAAGGCCAAAAACCGGGGTGTTAAAGGCCATTGCCTGCGTCGGCGATGCCTGAGGCTGCAAGGTAGCCTGCGATGATCTGGTCGCCCCACATCATGGCAATCCAGCCCGCTATGGCCAGATAGGGGCCGAAAGGGATGGGGATTTGTTTATCCTGGCCACGAATAACAATCATGCTGATGCCGATTACAGCGCCCACGAGTGAAGAAAGCAAAATAATCAGCGGAAGTGATTGCCAACCAAGCCAGGCACCCATGGCGGCGAGCAATTTAAAGTCGCCATAGCCCATACCCTCTTTGCCCGTAACCAGCTTAAATAGCCAAAACACAGACCAAAGCACACCGTAACCAAGTACGGCACCCCAAAAGGCGCTATGAAAATCGGTAATTAGCCCAAAGCTATTGAGAATCAGCCCAGCCCAGAGTAGCGGCAGGGTGATGTCGTCAGGCAGCAACATGGTGTCTGCGTCAATCATGGTTAGCGTAATCAGCGCCCAGGTAAACGGCAGCATCAACAGCATTTCAAGGCTTGCCCCAAAATGCCATGCAACCGCAAGGCTCAGTAGTGCGCTTGCCAACTCAATGATCGGGTAGCGTACAGATATCGGCTGCCTGCAGGCGTGGCATTTGCCACCGAGCATAACGTAGCTGATCACCGGTATGTTGTGAATCGGGCTAATGGCGGCCTTGCACTGTGGGCAGTGGGAGTTGGGGAAGGCTAGGTTAAACTCTTCAGGTTCGCTAGGTTTCGCGCCCGTTAACTCGCAACATTCAGCCTCCCAATTGCGCTTTAATACCTCTGGTAGCCTGTAAATCACAACGTTGAGAAAGCTCCCCACCATCAACCCCAGTAGGGTAATGGCGGGCATGAATAAAAGCGGTTCTTGTAAAGACCGTAAAAAGTCGTTCTCGATCATTAAACAACTTGGCCGATTTGGAAAATTGGCAGGTACATCGCAATCATCAGGCCGCCTACCAAAATGCCTAGCACCGCCATGATCATTGGTTCAAGCAGTGAGGTGAGGTTGTCTACCATGTTGTCTACGGCATCTTCGTAGAATTCGGCAACTTTGTCGAGCATGTCATCAAGCGCACCGGATTCTTCACCAATAGCCGTCATTTGAATGAGCATGGCAGGGAACATTTTTGATGCGCGAAGCGAGGTGTTTAACTGTATGCCTGTAGACACTTCCTCGCGCACTCTAATTACTGCATCCTTGTAAAGCATGTTGCCCGTAGCGCCAGATACCGAGGTTAACGCATCGATAAGCGGAACACCTGCTGAAAAGGTTGTGGAGAGTGTGCGCGCAAAACGCGCAATGATAGAGTTATATAGGATGTCCCCAACAATTGGCAGTTTCAGTGATGCTTTATCTACTTGGTATGCGAAGGCCTCAGAGCGCTTAACCGCTTCTTTAAATAGGAAAACAAAGCCAATTATCCCGATTAAAATAAAGAACCACCACTCTTGCATGTATTCAGATAGATTAAGCACGAAAACCGTAAATGCTGGTAGGTCTGCGCCGAATGAGCTGAAAGTTTCAGCAAACTGAGGTACGACTTTTACAAGCAAAATGCCCGTTACAATCACTGCAACTACAACTACCGCAATGGGGTAGGTCATGGCTTTTTTAATTTTGGCCTTAATTTTTTCTGTTTTTTCTTTGTAGGTTGCAATCCTGTCTAACATTGTTTCGAGTGCGCCAGATTGCTCACCGGACTCAACTAAATTGCAAAATAATTCGTCAAAATATTGTGGGTGCTTACTTAGCGCACTGGCGAAGCTATTACCCGCGGCTACCTCCTCCCTCAGAGCTAGAATCAAGTCCCTGAGTTTCGGGTTTTCCTGCCCGTCTGCAACAATCTCGAAGCTTTGTACAAGGGGCACGCCGGCTTTCATCATGGTCGCCATTTGCCGTGTAAAAATGGCTACGTCTTGCGGTTGAATTTTTTTGCCGCCACCGCCAAACATTGGCTTTGGCTTTTTACGTACAGTAGTTGCCTTGATGCCTTGTTTTAAAAGTTGCGCTTTAATAAGGGCTGCACTACTACCGTCTATTTCACCAGAGATCTTTCTGCCCTTTTTGTCGGTACCTTTATATATAAATACAGAAGGTTTTGCCTGCGCCGAGGCCTTTGCGGTTGCCATAGCTGTTAATCCTTGGTCACACGGTTAGCTTCTGCGAGGCTGGTTACACCCCAGGCTGCTTTGCGAAGCGCGGAAATTCTTAGGTTGTTGAAACCTTCTTCTTTGGCGGCTTTTGCAATATCAAGTGAATTGCCGCCCTCCATTATAATGCTGGAGATCTTAGGTGTGATGCGAACCACTTCATATACGCCAACCCGGCCTTTGTACCCATTATTACACTGTGGGCAACCTACCGGGTGGTAAAGCTCAAATTCTGCCCTGGGAATACCGATATCATCAAAGCCTTCTTCGGTAAGAATTTCATCGGGAATGTCGGTTGCAGGCTTCTTGCAGTTGCTGCACAGGCGCCTGGCCAGGCGCTGGGCAATAATCACGCTCACCGTTGTGGCCACGTTAAAGGCAGGAACACCCATGTTAAGCAAGCGGGTAAGGGTTTCAGGCGCGCTATTGGTGTGCAGTGTAGAAAGCACCAGGTGCCCGGTTTGGGCGGCCTTAATGCCGATTTCGGCGGTTTCCAGGTCTCGAATCTCACCCACCATCACCACATCCGGATCCTGACGCAGGAAAGAGCGCAGCGCCTCGGCAAAGGTAAGGCCCACCTTGGTGTTCATCTGAACCTGGTTAATGCCTTCAAGGTTAATCTCTACCGGATCTTCGGCGGTGCTGATGTTTATTTCAGGCGTGTTCAGAATATTCAGGCCTGTGTAGAGCGATACGGTTTTACCGGAACCGGTAGGGCCTGTTACCAGTATCATCCCCTGTGGTTGGGCCAGTGCGTCCATAAAGATCTTTTTCTGGGCGTCTTCATAGCCCAGTGCATCAATACCCAGCTTGGCCGAGGAGGGGTCAAGAATACGCAGTACAATTTTTTCACCAAAGAGCGTAGGCAGTGTGTTAACCCGGAAGTCGATGGCGCGGGTTTTGGATATCTTCATCTTGATGCGGCCATCTTGTGGCACGCGCCGCTCAGAGATGTCCATTTGAGACATTACCTTAAGACGTGCTGACAGCCGCGTGGCAAGGTTCACGGGTGGCCTGGCTACTTCTTGCAAAATCCCGTCTGTACGGAACCTCACCCGGTAGGCTTTTTCATAGGGTTCAAAGTGGATATCTGAAGCGCCAGATTTAATGGCATCCAAAAGCACCTTATTGATGAACTTAACAATGGGCGCCTCGTCTGCCTCATTGCCGGCAGCTTCGTCCTTGCCGCCGTCTTCATCTACCGCTTGTATATCCAGGTCTTCAAGCGCGTCATCGTCTAGGCCGCCCAGGGCGTCACCAATGGATTCTTCTTGAGCATTCAGGAACTTTTCAATGGCAATACTGAGTTTGTCGCCGTGAACCAGTATTGCTTCGGTGCTACAGCCAGACTGAAACTTGATTTCATCCAGGGCGTGCAGGTTTGTAGGGTCTGCCATTGCCACAAATAGCCTGTTACCTCTGCGGTATAGGGGCAGGGCTTGATGTTTATTGATTAGCTTTCTATCAATGGAGTCTTTGGGGATGGACTCTACATTTAAGCTCGCCAAATCAAACAGGGGCGTACCAAACTCTTCAGATGCGGCGTTAGCAATGGATTCAGCATCCAGTGTGCCACTGCTGACCAAATATTGGACAAGCGGTTTTTTCTCTTTTGCTGCCTGCCCGAGCGAGTTCTTAGCAAGATCCTCCGTGAGGAGACCATCTTTCACCAATCTTCGTGCAAGGCCGCTAATCTGAGGAGAGGGTGCATTCATTACAACGTCGCCATAGGTTTAACTTGTGTATTAGGGTGAACTTTGGCTTATAAGCCCATGTAAAACAAGCCTATTGCTTGCGGTGAGTGATTCAATCTTGTCATGTTACCCATTATAGATAGTATTGTTGCCTCAGAGCTGACAAAATTTGTCACTTATTGATCTGATTTGTAGGTTTCAATTCAATTGTTTGCGGCCCTAGCCTGCTGTCTGGCACGCATAGCTCGCTTAACTCCCTTTGCAACTGCAAGGTTGAACAAGGGTTCTCGTTTCTGGCATGCTTGTTGCTTCAGCCGGATTACCTAACACCTAAAAAGTCTGTGGAGACATTTTATGAAAAGCGTACAAAAAGGTTTTACCCTTATTGAATTGATGATTGTAGTTGCAATCATCGGTATTCTGGCTGCTGTTGCACTGCCTGCTTACCAGGACTATACAATTCGTGCCAAAGTATCTGAGGGTTTGACTTTATCTTCAGCAATTAAAACTGCGATTTCTGAAACCTTCCAGAGCGCAGGCCCCCAATCTATGGCGTGTACTGATGCTGCATCGTGTGCAACTATTGGTACTTCACCATTAGACGCAGCCACATTGACGTCGAACAAAAACGTAGCTTCAATTCTTAGTGCCCAAAGCGGTATTATTACAATTACCTATAAGCCTGCTGTGCTGCCTGCTGCTCAAAGCACCTTGTTAATTTCCCCAGTGACGGCTGCTGGTGGTGCGTTGGATCTGAGCAGTGCGGCTTCTGCCGGCAACCAAATCATTTGGGATTGCTCTCTGAATGGTACTGTACCAGCTAAGTACCGCCCAGCTAACTGTCGCCCAGCTGCAGCTGCTGCGCCTTAATGTTTGCTGTAGTGTGAGTAGAAAGGCTGCCTTGGCAGCCTTTTTTTTGCTGGATATTTTGCTTTTTCTTCAGTTTGGTTCGGTAACTTTTTAGGCTGGAATGGGCTGGGGTTAGGTTGAGCGTTTGGGTGTTTATTCAAGCGCAGCTAGGCCATGTATTTTCTTGGGGGCTGCCGCCGCGTGCCCGTGCTGTCTGTTTGATCTACTAGCTGGTGGGTGGTTTATGGGTTCGATATCACTTAGCCGTGGAGGCTTGTTTTCTGGTTGGTTTGGAGATTGTTCCTTTCTGATTTTGCTGCCTATAGTGGCGATAGCATCCGGCGCCTTTGTTTATTTTAACCCTCGCTATTTCGAGTTGGTGTTCCTTCTGGATTTGTGGTTGCTGGGTTACCATCACGTCATTGCGACTTATAGTAGGCTGCTTATGGATGCTGGCAGTCGTTCTAGGCACCTATGGCTAGTCAGTGTGCTCCCGTTGTTGGTGGTTGTGAGTGTTTTCGCGCTTTCCAAGTTAGCTGGAAGTGCCGCTATCGCTACTGTGTACCTCTATTGGCAGTGGTTTCACTATTCTCGCCAAAGCGAGGGGATTGCCAAGGCATATCTTCGAAAGTCAAAAAAGGCAAAGGGGTTTGACCACGTTGACACCCTTTGTTTCTACGCAGTACCTCTGGCTGCATTCATTTGGATGCTTTCTCGTGGCGAGTCTGAGTTTCTGTTTATGCCGATTTGGGTGCTCCCGGTCTCTGATAAGTTGGCTTTCTTTGCTTTACTTTGTGCTGTGCCTTTGGGTGTTGTTTGGCTGGCTCGCCGCTGGGTTGGGTGGCGCACTAATGAGGAGCCGATAACTTTGTTGCTATATGGGCTTGGGCACTATGCGATTTATTTGGTTGCCTATGTACTAATTGACCAAATCAATAGTGGTTGGCTGAGTATTAATATTTGGCACAACGCGCAGTATATTATGTTTGTTTGGTTGTTTAACCAGAATAGATACCGCTCCGGCATTGAGCCGGGGGCGAAGCTTATTTCTTATTTAAGTCAGCCAGGAAGGGGAGTTATCTATTTTGGATTTTTTGTGCTGGTTACCTATGTAGTGTACTCAGGGATTGAGGTTGCACTAGACGGTTACTCTGCTGCAAACGTGTTTGAAGTGGCCGTTATTGTATACGCTGCCATAAATTTTCATCACTATATCGTCGATTCGTTAATTTGGAAGCTCAGAAAACAATCGGTTTCGAAGTATGTTTAGTGGCGTTGGCCGCTATTTCGATGTTATTGGTAAGTCTGGCCACTTCCCTGCTCTAGATGGGCTGCGTGCAATAGCCATTATTTTGGTTCTGTTGAGGCATGCAATACATTTTTATCCTGATGCTCCCCAGGGTTTTTTCTTTAATCTTTGGGTAAATGGTTGGCTGGGTGTTGACCTTTTTTTCGTGCTAAGTGGATTTCTTATTTCGTATCATTTGCTCAATTCCTGGCCTAAGGCAGGCGTTGCTGGCTATGTGGGTAGTTTTTATTTAAAGCGAGTGTTGCGGATCTTGCCGCTATATCTTTTTATTGTTGGCGTGGTTTGGCTAGGTGTGGTGCCATATTATCAAGTGTCGGTTGAGCGGGACCCTGCCTCCTTGTGGGTGTACATCTTCTTTGTTCAGGAATTTTTTAATTCGGAGTTGCTGGTTACCTTGTGGTCTGTTGGGGTGGAAGAGAAGTTTTACTTGGTTGCGCCTCTGCTGGTTTACGGGGGGCTAGTTGCGGTCAATTGCAGGCGTTACATCCTTTTATTAATCTCCTTTATCCTGTCAATTTATTTCTTGAAGTGGCTTATGATGGGGGGGGTTATTGGCTATGAGGATTATTTTTGGTTCTACCGTGCGCCGTTTTGGTATGCTGTTTGCCCTATTTTAATGGGGCTTGTTGTTGGGTTGGTTAAGCATAAGTATCCAGTGTTTGAACCTCCATCGAATTTGAAATTATTGATGCTTTGCGCATTTCCTGCTCTGGTGTTTCTGTTGTTTTTCAGTGCGTGGGTATATGCAGGTAATTGGTATTTAGTTGATTTTGTGCAATTGCTTTTCTCTGTGCTGTGTGCCGTTGTGGTGGCTATTTGTGTCTGGTTGCAAGAGGCTGGTCGTGGAATTTTGGCGGGCCGCTTTCTTAGGTTGATGGCAAAGTTGTCCTATGCCGTATATTTGGTTCATCTTTTAATGATACCACTATCGATTGAGTTGTCTGAATTCGTGGGTGGTGAGTTTTGGGTGTTCTTTGTGATATATATTTCGCTTACTATGTTTGTTTCATTTGTTTTGCATTTGGTTGTTGAAAAGCCATTTTTGGAGCTGAAGAAATATGTTAGGTGAAGGTCGCCATTTTGTGCAGCTCAAGGCAAGGTTGGTCGCAGCTGGGTTGCATATGTTGCTGTCAGTTGTTGTTGCAGCCGGTGTTGCTATGCTGGTTTTTTACCTTTGGTATCCTAAAGGTTTGTCTAGTTTTGTGGGTGGAGCAAAGATTTATGGTGTGTTGATAGGTGTAGAGCTGGTATTGGGGCCGGTTATGTCGCTTGTCATCTATAATATAAATAAGCCAAAAACGGAGTTGATTAGGGATTACCTTGTCGTGGTTTTTGTGCAGGTTTCAGCGTTAATTTATGGGGTTTATGTAGCATTGATGGCCAAGCCCCAGTATATAGTATTCGTAAAGGACCGGTTTGAGGTTGTTGCCTATTCTGAATTGGCTGGAAAGGAGATTGACGAGCAAATTGGCGATTACCCCTTTGGGTTCGGGCCACGCCTTGTTTCTGTGAGCTTCCCTGACTCGATCGAGGAGTCGAATAGAATTCTTTTTTCTGCCTTGGAAGGCGTGGATATACACCTGATGCCAGAATACTACACCAGCTTCAATGTTGGTGAGGTTTTAAGGGCGGCAAAACCTGTACGTGAATTAAAGGGGCGGCAGGCGGATATGGATTCTGTGGTAAATGAGGCTATCGATCAGTGTCCGAATTGTAAGTGGCTACCGATGGTTCGAGGGGCGCGCGATTGGGTGGCTATAATTGATGCTACTACAGGTTACCCAAAACAGTTTTTGGATATTTCTGCATTCTGATTTTCCTTGGTGCGACTACCAAACCCTCATCGACAAATCCACCGCCCGGCAATGTTTCGTAAGCGCGCCAATGGAGATGTAATCCACGCCGCTTGCGGCTTTGCTGGGTAGGTTTTTTCGGTTGATGGAGCCTGAGGCCTCAAGTTTTGCGGGTTTTTTGTGGGTGCGGTTGAGCGCTACGGCTTGCTGGGTGTGTTCATCTGAAAATTCATCCAGCATGATGATGTCGGCACCGGCATTGAGTGCGGTATTAAATTCCTGCAGGTTTTCCACTTCCACTTCCACAGGCTTGCCGGGGGCAATTTGGTGAGCTGCCTGAATGGCTTGCTCTATGCCACCGCAGGCCATGATGTGGTTTTCTTTTATCAAAAACGCATCGTAAAGCCCGATGCGGTGGTTGTAGCAGCCGCCGCAGGTCACTGCATATTTTTGCGCGGTTCTTAAGCCCGGAATGGTTTTGCGGGTATCGAGCAATTTCACTTGAGTGCCTTTCACCAGATCGGCATATTCCCGGCATTTGGTTGCCACGCCAGAGAGCAGCTGCAGAAAGTTAAGCGCTGCGCGTTCGCCAGTCATTAGGGAGCGGGCATTGCCGGTGAGTTCAAATAAAAGTTGATCGGCGTGGGCCTGGTCGCCGTCTTTTACATGCCAATTTACTTCAACGCTTGGGTCCAGCTGTTTAAACACCTCGTTCACCCATTCGGCGCCTGCTATGGTGCAGTTTTCACGGGTAATAATGCGTGCGCGGGCCATTTGGCTTGCGGGAATTAATTGGGCTGTGATGTCGCCGGAGCCTATGTCTTCGGCCAGTGCGTGGCGTACCGCCGCTGTGCGATCCTGGGCGATTTGTTGGGTGAGTTGGTCTGGGGATATCATAGGGTGCATCCGAATTTTTGCGCGCATTGTAGCAGTTTATGGCCCGCCGGGCGGGGCCTTAGTGGTGTTGGATTAAGGTGAGTGTATCGCCGCGCTGGCGTAGTTCTACCTGCTTTAGCGCACTCATGCCAAGTAATATTTCATCGCCACGCATGCCCGGGTTAATGGAGCCGCGCAGGTTGTAGAGCGTGATTTCGCCAAGGCTCAGCTGATTGATGGTGGTGGCGTACACCGTAACCGGCCCGTTGGCAGTTTGCGAAGTCATGGGCCTGCCGCGCTCCAGGCCAAAGCTCTCGGCCAAATGGGCGGGTACAGACACATTTGTGGCGCCTGTATCCAGCAAGAACAGCGCGTTTTGGCCGTTTATGCTGCCATTGGCAACATAATGGTGCTGCCGGTTGGCCTGTAGGGTCACCAGGGTTTGGCTTTGGTTGCGCAGGCTTTCAGGGCGCTGATTGGGGTTGGCTTGATTGTCTTCCCAGCGGCCAAAAAATAGGGTGAGCAGGCCCAGGGCCAGTACCCAGCAAATAATCAGCATGGTGCGCCCCATGGGCGCAGTTTGCGGGTTGTTCATGGGTTTTTGTCCCTTTTGTTATAGCTCCCTGGTAGCGGCGTGTGATATTACTAGGGACTTTGGTTCTGATAAACACGAAACCTTATAACATGATGTGATGGATTTCTCGATCTGATGGCCTGCCACTTTGTATGTATGGCCAGTTGATTATACTAGAGTCCCCAGCGCGCCGGCTGGCTTGCGTACAGCAAGCGGGCCCGGCCCATCAAAATAACTACTGGGATAGTGCCTTTATCCGGGCGCAAACAGGTAGAATCGCAACGCATATTGGCGCATGGCGCCGTATTGATCGAGTGTTAAACAGTCAGCGCATGCCAACGTGGAGTGCAGTAATGTCGACAGGACCCCAAGGGGCAAATGTAGTACCGCTCAAGCCTGATACCAAGGCCAATGCCAAGCGGGTAGATCGCGCTTTGCTTGCGCGCTTGCCTGCTCCGGTACACGCTGTGCAGCTTAAGGGCAAGCAAGTGATTGCAGGCCTTTTGCGTACATTGTTCGATAAAGCCGACGACTCCCTGTTTGAACTGGCCGACCGGGCAGTCAACAACCAAGACCAAAACCTCTTTTTTGAATCCATGCGTGAAGTGCGCCTGAAGCGCCGCGCTGTGGAAACCCATTTTGCAGACCACATTGATGCCGCCTTCGCGCGCTTGGCCTCGCCAGAGGCGCAGGCCGAGGTGCAAGACGACGCCTACGCATCCGATTTGGATATAGATAGCCTTTCTTTGGTTCAAAATGATGAGCTCGAAGAGCTGGTTGCCACAGATTCCATGATCCAAAAGGCCAATGAGCGCTTTGCCGAACCCATTCAGCACCTGGCCATTCGCATCGACAGCCTGGTGCCCGTGAAGGTGTACCAAAAGAATAACCCGCTGGGGCCAGATACCCTCTGTGAAGGGTTTGTGGATGCCACAGGCTGTATGAGCCTGGACATTAAGGCGCGGCTGGTGCTGTTTAAGCTGTTTGATCGCCTGGTGGTCACCCAGCTTGGCAAGCTGTACGAGGAAGTAAACAAAACGCTGATTGAGCACAACGTACTGCCTTCATTAAAGGGCCAGTTGCGCCAGCGGCGTCAAGGCCCGGCGGGCGTGCGAGCGCCTGGTGGTTCGGTGGCCGGCGGCAGTGGCCCACAGGCGGGAGCCGGGGCGTCACTCGGTGGCGGTTCGGCCGATGAGGGCGAGGTGTTGTCTACCCTGCAGCAGCTGCTGGCACAACAGCGTGGTGAATCGGGTGTAGCAGGCGATCAGCTCAACCCCGAATTCACTGGCGATACCATTGGCACCAACGATGTGATGCGCTTGCTGTCGCAATTGCAGCAGCGTGATTTGCCAAGCGGCCAGCGCAATATTAAATCTGTGTTAGATCATGTGCTGCGTGCCCGTGATGACGGCAAAAAGCTGGGCCAGCTAGACGACGACATCATTAACCTTGTGAATATGATGTTCGAGTTTATTCTCGATGATCGCAACCTGGCACCGCCCATGAAGGCGCTGCTGGGCCGCCTGCAAATACCACTGTTGAAAGTGGCCATTGCCGACAAAACCTTCTTTAGCAAAGGTGGCCACCCGGCTCGGCGTTTGTTGAACGAATTGGCCACGGCGGCACTGGGCTGGCAGGGCGACGGCGGTGAAAAGGATGCCCTGTATAAAAAGATAGATGGCATTGTTCAGAAACTGATTACCGATTTTGAAAGCGATGTGTCGATTTTTAGCGACATGTTGGCGGATTTTGTTTCATTTATTGAAAAAGAAAAGCGCCGCGCCTCCATTTTGGAGCAGCGTACCCTGGATGCCGAAGACGGCAAGGCCAAGGCTGAGCGCGCGCGCGCGCTGGTTAACCAGAGTGTTGCGACATTAATTGGCGATCGCACAATGCCTGCACCCGTGCTGAAGCTGCTGCAAGAGGCATGGGGCAATGTGTTGTTTTTAATTTGCCTCAAGCACGATACCAGCAGCGATGAATGGAAAGAGGCGCTGCAAACCGCCGCCGATTTAGTATGGAGTGTGAGTGCCACACTCGACAAAGAAGCGCGCGCACGTATGTTGCAGCTGGTGCCCGATTTACTTAAGCGCCTGCGTACGGGCCTTGAGAGCGTATCTTACAACCCCTTTGAAATGACCCAGCTGTTCAAGCAGTTGCAAGCAGTACACCTGCAACGCTTGAAGGCGCCCTTGGAAGCTGCGGCCGCTAAAGTAGCCGCCCAGCCGCAGCCCGCGGCCAAACCGGAGGCGGCAGCCAAGGCCCAGCCTGCAAAAGCTCAGGCAACGCCCGCAGCCGGTACGCCCGCTGCCGGTATGCCCGCTGCCGGTATGCCCGCTGCCGGTATGCCCGCAGCCGGTATGCCCGCAGCCGGTATGCCCGCAGCCGGTACCCAGGCTCAAGCCCCCAAGGCGCCTGAGCCTAATCTGGCCGAGCCTAATCTGGCCGAGCCGCGCCCGGCGGAACCCAGCCCGCAGGCCATGGTTGAAACCGTGATTGCCGCGCTGCCTGAAGAGGTGCCCGCGGCCCCGGCTGCGCCCGCTCAGGACGACAACCCCTACCTGGCCCAAGTGGCGCGCATGTCGCCGGGCTCATGGTTTGAACACCATGAAGACGGGCAACAATACCGCTGCCGCTTGGCGGCAATCATCAAGGCCACCGGCAAATACATTTTTGTAAATCGAGCCGGCATGAAGGTGGCTGAAAAAACTGCTGTTGAATTTGCGCAGGCTCTGCGAGATGGCAAATTGCAGTCCCTTGACGATGGCATGTTATTTGATCGCGCCCTTGAGGCGGTGATTGGCAACCTTCGTTCAACGCGCGGTCGTTAAACCCCGCAATTGTTAATATACTTTGCTGCTCAGGCCGGAGGTGAACGCTGGCTGTGTTAAATTTGGGCAGGGGGCATATTGGCACCTAAATCTACAAGTGATGATCATTGGCTGATTGG
The DNA here is from genome assembly GCF_024138675.1 of Simiduia sp. 21SJ11W-1. Taxonomy (NCBI): domain Bacteria; kingdom Pseudomonadati; phylum Pseudomonadota; class Gammaproteobacteria; order Cellvibrionales; family Cellvibrionaceae; genus Simiduia; species Simiduia sp. 21SJ11W-1. The sequence continues at coordinate 1,114,201 of NZ_CP090959.1, forward strand.
CGCCAGGCGCTGTGTATCGCCCAATTTTAATGATCGGCCAGCGCAAACCTCTATTTCCCTTCTGGTAATCCACAATATCAGCTTGCCGCCCGGTGAGTTTGGCGGTGCTGATATAGAGCGGCTGTTCACCAATAGCCTCGATACCCGTGCCCACCCGTTTTATGCAGAACTTGAGGGTCTGGAAGTTTCGGCCCATGCTTACATCCGGCGCGATGGAGAGCTTGTGCAGTTTGTGCCGCTTAACCGGCGCGCCTGGCATGCAGGCCAGTCGTTTTTTGAAGGCCGCGAGAACTGCAACGACTTTTCAATTGGCATTGAGCTTGAAGGGGCTGATGATATTCCCTATACCCAGGCCCAATACGATGTACTGGCAACACTCACCCGCACTTTAATGCAGGCCTACCCAGACATCTTGCCACGCCGCATAGTGGGGCATAGCGACATAGCCCCGGAGCGTAAAACAGACCCGGGCCCGGCTTTTGACTGGGCCTATTACAAATCCTTGATAGGGGCATAACAATGGGTTTTTTGAGTATTGTGTGTGTGTTGACTCTTGTGCAGTGGTGGGGTTCAGGTGGCCCACTGCAGCAAGATGGCCCATTTATGCAATGGGCAAAGTGGGTAGCCACATTCAGCGCGTCGGCGCTTGTGCAGCTGGGGTTATTGGTGTTTCTACCGGTGCTGGTTTTATTGGCGGTATGCCTGGTTGTGTATCAACACCTGAGCCCGTTGTTGCTTTTGTTGATTAATGTACCCGTATTGCTTTATGCGCTCGGCCGCGGGCGCCTGGATGCGCTAGTGCAAGACTACCGCGATGCCTGGCAAGATCAAGACAAGGGGGCAGCTTGTGAGGCAGTAGATGCGCTGCGCCTTGATGGCGAGTACTCCTGCCAAACCGATGGCCAATGGCAGGGGGTGCATGCCGAGGCGTTTCAGGCGGTGAGCTACCGCGGGTTCGAGCGGATGTTCAGCGTTTTGTTCTGGTTTGCCATTCTGGGCGCGCCGGGCGCACTGCTTTATCGCCTGGCGGCGCAATCTGCTCGCAGTGAAGCGCTACCCCAAGGTAGCCGCAGCCTGAGTTACCGGCTGCTGTGGATATTGGAATGGCCGGTGGCGCGGGTTTACTATTTATCGGTGGCCATTGTGGGCGACTTTGTAGCCTGTGCCGAGCGTTGGCGGGTATTGGGTTTGTGCATGAAAAGCCCAACCCCTATGGTGGTTGAAGCCTTTAACCGCGGTGCGCTGGGGCTTGATGGCGCGCTGGTGCGCGAGCTTGCCGCTGGTGATTTAGCGGCACTTAAAGAGATAGATCAGCTGGTTAGCCTTATGTCGCGCGCGATGATTTTGTGGGTGTGTGTGGCAGCGGTTATTGCTCTATTGCTGGGTGGCTAAGGGGTGAATTGGTTTCATTTGCGCCCGGGAAGGGTTGGTTGAGGTTTAACGGGGTTGCGCCATCTTTCGCGGCAGCCCGCCGGGTTTGCGCGCGCCTTGGCGCCCTTACCGCGGGCATTGTTTTATGTTCAGGGGCCTGCAGGGGCGCCGTTTGAATAATATCTTTACAGCCTAAACTGTTGCCCGTTTGCACTATGTATTGGCTCGCCTGACGCGCGGCGCTGCGCGCCAATGCCGCAAGTTCAGATTCGGGCAATTGAAAGACTTCCGCTAAGCGGGCTGTTGCCTGCCCCTCAATGCCTAAATAGCTGCACAGCGCGAGGCTGATACCTGCCAGCTGTGCGCGGCGGCGTTGCATGGGGCGTTGGTGCAGCTGTTGCTCATGGGTTACCCCGTGATCGGCGAGCACCTGGCTAATTACCCGCTCTACATCGGCAGGTGTGTTTTGTTGCACGCATAAGGCGGCAGGTGGGCGTTGTCGCCGTTCGGGCTTGCGGCTAAGAATGCGTTGCTCCAGTGCGCGGTAGGCTCTGGCGCGGCCGTGTTGGGCAACAGCCAGCAGTTGCCAGAGGAATTCGCTGGCAAGCCATGGCAAGTGCGCCTGTGAATTCGCGTAGTGCGGGTGGCTCGTCCAGGGGTAGACATCGGTGGCGGCTACCAACCCGATGGATACGGGCAGCGAGTGCAGGCGCACGAGCCCGCCCGGCGCTTGATCTTCTGTGAGGGGTTGATAGTCACAGCGTGCCAGCAGCGGGTGGTCGGCCTCGCCTGTGAGGGTTTCAATCAAGTGTTGCATGAATACCCGGGCGCGGGCTTCTGGCTCTACCAGCAACAGGTGAATTTCGTGCTCCAACAAGGCAAAGGCTGCAATGGGCGTGTGGGATGCCTCTTTGGCAAGCACGGCCAGAACGCCTTGAAAATCGTCTTCATGGCTTAGCAGCGCTTCGTCGGAGTGAAGTTGGAGGTATGTCAGCTTGTGGTTGTTATGCATTGCTTGGTCTCCGCCTGAACCCTAAAAATAGCGCAGTTTCAGCCTTTGGCAAGTCTGCCCTCGGTGCTTCTGGTATTATCGCGCCATAATTGTTCAGGAGTTTTTTCATGCCCTCATTCGATATTGTGTCTGACGTAGACAAGCAAGTGCTTACTAACTGTGTGGATCAAGCTACCCGTATAGTTACCAACCGCTTTGATTTTAAAGGGGTAGATGCCACATTCGAGCGCCAGGACTATGCGGTAACACTGGTGGCCGAGGCCGAATTTCAGGTGATGCAAATGCTCGAAATTCTGCAGGGTGCGCTGCACAAAGCCGGTGTGGATATTTCTTGCCTGGATGTAGGGGCACCGGCCATGAGCGGTAAGCAAACGCGCATGGTCGTTACGGTGCGCACGGGCGTTGAAACCGAGCTTGCCAAGAAAATCGTCAAAATGATTAAAGACAAAAAGCTCAAGGTGCAGGCCCAGATTCAGGGCGAGCAGGTGCGGGTGACGGGTAAAAAGCGCGACGATTTACAATCGGTGATTGCCCTGTTGCGCACGGCAGATACAGGCATGCCCCTGCAGTTTGAAAACTTCAGGGATTAAGGATCTGCCGGCCGCGCTAGGGCTGCCAGCGAAACAGCTTGGTGGAAAGTGCCAGTAATACCGCTGAGATCCCCAACAGAATCAACAGGTGATCTGCCACCTGCACAAGGCTTGCGCCATCTACCATGATGGCGCGCGCCGCTTTTACCATGTGGGTGAGCGGGCTTAGGTTAGATAGCTGCGAAAGCCAAGCGGGTGCGCCATCGAGCGAAAACCACACCTCAGAGACCATCAGCAGCGGAAAGCTAATAAAATTCAGCAGCCCGTTGGCAAACTCTTCACTGGTTACCCGCGCGGCCACCACCAGCCCCAGCGCCAGCATGCTCAAATTCCCCACAAAGGCCACCACCAGTAAATCCCAATAGCTGCCAAGCATCAGGAAGTCGAGAAACACATCGCAGCTGATGTACACAATACTGCTCACCATCAGCATGATCATCATGCGTGATGCGATTTGTGCGCCTAAAAATTCGATGGGGCGGGTGGGGGTGGCTTGCAGGCGTTTTAAAACGCCGTTTTTGCGATAGCGCACAATCACATAGCCAATGCCCCACAGGGCTGAAAACATCAGGTTCATGCCTAAAATGCCGGGCACAACCCAGTCCACATAACGCACGGCCCGGCCGGTCACTTCTTGGCGAAGCAAGGGCTTTTTGAGCAGTGCCTCAAGTACTTCACCTTTTTGGCTGGTGGGGTTTACCCAGTAGTGGCTTTCAGATACCAGCATGTCGAGCTGGTGGTGCGCCACGCGGGTTTGGCCGTAATCTGCATCGTTTATGGCAACGGTGTGCACCAGCCCTGGCTGAAACAGCGCCTCGGCGGTTTGGCCGCTGAGCACGCCCACCTTAAACAGCGGCTGGCCGCCCGCACCGAAGGCCAGTGCCACCACGCCAATGATCAACGGCGGCATAATGAAGCTCCACACGAGCGAGCTTTTATCGCGGTAGTACTCTTTGTTGCGGGCAATAAATAGCGTTAACAATCGCTTCATAGGTTATTCGCGTAGGCTGTGGCCGGTGAGTTTAAGAAACAGGTCGTCTAGCGTGGGTGGGCGAATTTGCAGGCTGGTGAGGTTGATGCCAGCGCCCATTAAATCTGCCAGCGTGCGCTCCACATCATTGCTTGCCAGCTGCCATTGGTCGTGGTGGCGAACGGGTTGAAACTGCGCCACCTGTGCGCTGGTTAACGCGCCCGCGTGCAGGCACACAAACACTTCATCGAAATGCTGCGCCAGCAGTGCGTTGGGTGTGCCTTGGGAAATAATCTGGCCGCGGTCCATAATGGCAAGCTCATCGCACAGGTGCTGGGCTTCATCCATGTAGTGGGTGGTGAGCACAATGGTTTTGCCCTGGGCCTTAATCGCGTTAACCAGCTCCCAAAAGTTATGGCGCGATTGCGGGTCTAGCCCGGTGGTGGGTTCATCCAGAAATACCAGGGCGGGGTTGTTGATCAGCGCCAGTGCCAGCAGTAGTCGCTGGCGCTGGCCACCAGAGAGCTTGGCGGCATCGCGCTTTAGGAAATCCCCAAGCTGGCACTGATCGATGAGCAGCGCAAGCGGTTGGGTTTGCTCGTACAGCCCGGCAAATAATTCCAGCACCTCAAGCACCGAGAGGTAATCCATCAGGGCGGTTGATTGGAACTGTATGCCGATGTTGCGCCTGAACGCAGGCGTGCGCGCAGCGCCCTGGTAGAGAATTTCGCCGCTGCTGGGCTCGGTAACGCCTTCAATCATTTCAATGGTGGTGGTTTTGCCGGCACCGTTCGGGCCCAAAAGGCCAAAGCATTGCCCGGGTGCAATGCCAAAGCTCACGCCATTGACGGCGGTGTCGCTGCCGTAGCGTTTAACCAGGTTTTTCACTTCCAATAAATACGCCACTGCCATGCCCGCTGCGTGCCCCAAGGTTGTGGGCGGCAGTATAACAACTGGCGCCCAAGGTAGGGACTCTGCTAGGGTGCGGCATTATTTTTTATGCGTAAAGGAGCCGGCCATTTTTGCTCACATAGATGTGAATACACTGCGCCGCTACGGCGACCGGCGGGTGCTCTCGGTCTTTTTGCTGGGGCTTTCGAGCGGCTTTCCCTGGGTGATAATCGGCACGGCACTGACGCTCTGGCTGCAAGAGTTCGGGTTGTCGCGCTCAGCCATTGGCTACTTTGGTGCAGTGTTCGCGGCTTACTCCATTAACTTTTTGTGGTCGCCGTTGGTTGACCGCCTGAAAGTGCCGGGCCTGAACCGCCGCAAGGGTTGGATTCTTTTTGGCCAGCTGGGCATTGTGGTTTGCTGTTTTTCGCTGAGCCTGCAATCACCTGCCGATGCGCTGAAGTGGATGGCCTGGCTTGCCATTGGTGTTGCGGTGTGTGCAGCCACCCACGACATCGCCATTGATGCCTACCGCATAGACAGCTTCGAGCCCGAGGAGGGCGACGGCCTGACCGCGGCCTCGGCAGCTGCCACCGCAGGCTGGTGGACGGGGTATGCGGGCCTGGGGTTTATCCCCCTGTTTTTATCAGATGGCAACTGGTCTTGGCCTGAACTCTACCAGCTCATGGCCGTGATGATGGCCGTCATTCTGGTGCTCTCACTGTTTGTGCCTAAACCCAAAGAGGGCCGCTCCATCGCCCTTGAAACGGCCAGTTATTATGCCGGCCGCCTAAATGATTGGCGCGCCGGCGCCGGTGCCAACAAGGTATTGGTGTGGGTGCTGGTGACCCTTGTTGGGCCCTTTCATGAATTCTTCCGGCGCAACGGGGTGAAACTTGCGCTCTCGATATTGCTGTTTGTGTTTTTGTTTAAAATCGGTGAGGCCTTTTTGGGGCGCATGTCGGTGGTGTTTTATAAAGAGCTGGGCTTTAGCAATACCGACATTGCCACCTATTCAAAGTTGATGAGCTGGTGGGTCACCATCGTGTTTGCCTTGATTGGCGGCTATTTCAATATGTTGTTTGGCGTGGTGCGCGGCTTGTTTATTGGTGGCATTGCCATGGCCGGTAGCAACTTGCTGTTTGCATTGATGGCGGTGGTGGGGCCGAATATTCCGCTCTACGCCTTTACGGTGCTGGTTGATGGTTTTTGTCAGGCTTGGTCTACGGTGGCGTTTGTGGCGTTTTTGTCGATGCTATCGAACCGGGCGTTCAGCGCCACGCAATATGCACTCATGGCCTCGCTGGGTACCTTTGCACGCACCCTGCTCAGCGCTTATAGCGGCGTAATGGTGGATTGGCTGGATGGCAACTGGGTGGTGTTTTTTGTGATCACAACGCTAATGGTCACCCCAAGCCTGTGGTTGCTTTGGCGCATGCGTGAACCCCTTGAGCAAATGTTCCGTGCTGCCAAGCCGCCGAATCAGGCCAGCTAAGCCTGCTGCCACCAGTGCTCGGCGCTCACCTTGTGGCTTGCGCTGAAGGTGACGCCCTCGCGCGCAAGCAGGGCGCGTTGGCGCTCAAAACTTTCCGTACCCGGGGCGAAGGCGGGTTTGCCGCTGGCTGTGAGCACCCGAAACCAGGGCAGTGTGCTGCCGGCGGGCAATTGTTTCAGCAGGCTACCCACCATGCGCGCGCGCCCCGGGTGCCCGGCCATGCGCGCAAGCCGCCCATAGCTGGTAACTTTGCCCGGTGGAATATTCGAAAGCAGCTGGTAGATTTGCGTTTTAAACTCATCTGTTTTCATTTTGTCACGTACATCGTCTAAAATTCGCCAAGATAACGTTTATGCGATGAGAATTGGAGTGGGTATGAAGTGGTTAGTCCCCGTGCTGCTAATAGTGGCGCAGTCGGCCTTTGCAGGCAAATTAACGCTGAAAAACGGCGACACGCTGTCTGGTGAAATTAAAAGTATGGATGCCAGCAACGTGGTGTGGGTGTCTGATGCGCTGGGTGAAATGGTTATTGCCAAGTCTAAAATTGATAACCTTGAAAGCAGCGAGCTGGTAAAGATAGACGGTCACGATGAAGCTTGTGCCATTGTGGGTATGGATGGCCCCAAAGTTAAATTCAGCTGCGCAGGTGGCAGCTCCGGCGATGCGCCGTTACTCACCATCAATAAGGTAGAACCCTATGAAGATTTTCTCATGGGCTCTTCAACCTATACCGGTAAAATAAGCCTCACCGGTTTTCAGGATCGGGGCAACAAAATTGAAGACACCTGGGTGTTTGATGCCTTCAACGAATATCGCCGCGGAGATTACCGCCACGGTGGCAAGTTGCAGTTTGACTCCAAATCAAAAGACCCGGAGCCCAAGCAAGAGCGGGGCCTGGCGGAATATCAATTCGACTGGTTCTTCGCCGAGCGCTGGTTCTGGACTAACACGCTCGCCTACAGTTTTGATGATGCCAAAGCCATTGAGCAGAAATACCGCGCCGGTAGCGGTATTGGTTATCAGTTCTGGGAAAACGACATCACCGCACTCTCGGTGCGTGGCGGCGCAAGCTACGTGGATGAATATTTTAAAGCGCCCGATGTGATAACACCGGATTACGAAGAGCGCGACCAGCGCGCCGCCTGGACGGCCGGTTTGAACTACCGCCACAAGTTTGCCTTTGGTGGTGAGTTCTTTCACAGCTCCAACTACGCCGTGTCCAACGAAGACAACCAGAACTGGCAGCTGGATGCCGACACAGGCTTCACTATGCCTTTGGTGGGTGGCGTATTTGGTGAAGTAAAGCACGAGTACGATTACAACAATCAACCGCAGCCAGATACCAAAAAGCTCGATACCCGCATCACCGTGGGTGTGGGCTACCAGTGGTAGTGATTTAATTGGCAGCGAAAAGCCAAGCTTAAGGGCGGCTGCTGTCTGGCAGTATAGCGGCGGATATTTAGAAAGCAGCGCCTGTACTTGGGGCGCATGAAATCTGGGGTTTATATTTTTGCGCAATGCGAGAGCCCCAAGCGATGGCCGCTATTAAGCCCGCATTTCCTGCTTGCAGAACCGTTAAAAACCGGCCCATAGGGCCGGTTTTTTTATGGGCTGCTAAATTCTTAAACCCGCATCCACTTCAATGGTGCGCCCAGACAGGTAGTTGTTTTCAAGAATAAATTGCGCGGTATGGGCAATGTGTTCGGGCTGGCCCATACGCCCCAGTGGCACCGCCATACGAATTAAATCCAGCGTCTCGGGTTTCATGGATTGGGTCATTTCTGTTTCCACAAATCCCGGTGCAATGGCCATGGCGCGGATTTTATAGCGCGCAAGTTCCTTGGCCCAGGTTACCGTGAGCGCTTCTACGCCGGCTTTGGCGGCGGCATAGTTGCTTTGGCCCACATTGCCGGCCCGTGAAATACTGGCCAGGTTAATGATGGCGGCATCGTCGTTTTGTTGCAGCGCCATAATAGAGGCCGCCTCGCGCCCGCACAAAAACACCCCGGTGAGGTTGACATCGATGACCTGCTGCCATTGCTCCAGGCTCATGCGTTTTTCAATGGCGCCGTCTTTGACTTTCAGCATCATGCCATCGCGGGTGATTCCGGCATTGTTGATGAGCCCGTCGATGCGCTCAAATTGCTCGGCTATCTGGGCGAAGGTACTGATGACCGCCGCTTCATCGGCAACGTTACAAGCCAGTGCCAGCGCTTTGGGGCTACCTGCTTCTTTACAGGCCAGGGCCACTTCCTCTAACCGCTCTGCATTGAGGTCGATCAGGGCAAGCTGCGCGCCAAGGCCTGCCAGGTGCAGCGCCATACCTTTGCCAATGCCCTGGCTCGCCCCGGTGATAACGATTGTAGATGACGAAAGTTTCATAAATGCCCCTGTGATTCTGGCCAAAAGTGGAACGTTAAATGGACTCGCGAGTCTAACACAACTGTGTTGATGCCTTGAAAGGTTGAATTCTTCGGCCCCGGGCCCATCTAGGTACAGAGTAAGGAGGCGAAGATGCCGTTATTGTTGATTTTTATTGCGTTACCCATGGTTGAACTGTGGTTGATGATCAAGATGGGGGGCGTAATAGGCGCTTTGCCCACGGTTTTATTGGTGATAGCTACTGCCGTTGTTGGCCTGGCCCTGCTGCGGGTGCAGGGGCTGAGCGCACTGCTGCGGGCCCAGGCGCGCATGCAGGCGGGGGAGCTGCCCGCCCAAGAGCTGGTGCAGGGCGTGTTTTTGGCGCTGGGCGGCCTGTTGCTGCTGGTGCCGGGCTTCTTTACCGACGCCATAGGCTTTTTGTGTTTGACCCCCGGCGTGCGCCAGATTCTTGTGTCGGGCATCCTCAAGCGCGGGCGCGTGTATCAGTTCCGTGGGCCGGGTGCGGCCAAAAATGATGCCATTGAGGGTGAATATCGCCGCGAGCGGTAAAAAAAATTCTACTTGGGGGTGTTGAAATTCATTTGGTGGCCCCCATCTAGCCTTCACAAAATTTAACGGCTTGGTGTTTTGGGCGCTTGAATTTTTGCCAATGGGCACTATTTGAGGGTTCAGGCCGCCAGGCCAGCATTAATCATTGTTTAGCAACGCTAAATTTGGAGACAAATCCATGAAAATCCGTCCATTGAATGACCGTGTAGTGGTTCGCCGCAACGAAGAGGAAGCCAAGTCTGCAGGTGGCATCCTGCTGGCCGGCGCCGCTAAAGAGAAGCCCAATCAGGGTGAAGTTGTTGCCGTAGGTACCGGCAAGGTTTTGGACAATGGTGATGTGCGCGCGCCCGCTGTAAAAGTTGGCGATAAAGTGGTGTTTGGCCGCTATGCAGACAGCAACACGCTGAAAGTAGACGGCGAAGAGCTGATCATCATGAGCGAGAGCGAAATTTACGGTGTGTTGGAAGGTTAATCCTTTTTACTGACCATCCTGTAATCACTAATTTTTGAGGAATTCGAACATGGCTGCAAAAGACGTAAAATTTGGTAACGACGCCCGCCAGAAAATGCTGAAAGGCGTGAACATTCTGGCCGATGCTGTAAAAACCACTCTGGGCCCGAAAGGTCGCAACGTAGTGCTGGAAAAATCTTTCGGCGCGCCTACCGTAACCAAAGACGGTGTGTCTGTTGCGAAAGACATCAACCTGGAAGACAAGTTTGAAAACATGGGCGCACAGATGGTGAAGGAAGTGGCTTCCAAGGCCTCTGACGACGCCGGTGACGGCACCACCACTGCCACCGTTCTGGCACAAGCCATCGTAAACGAAGGCCTGAAAGCGGTAGCGGCAGGCATGAACCCGATGGATCTAAAGCGCGGTATCGACAAAGCGGTAATTGCTGCTGTTGAGCACGTTAAGTCTATCGCCCAGCCCTGCACCGACAGCAAGGCCATCGCTCAGGTAGGCACTATCTCTGCCAACTCTGACGAATCCATCGGTGGCATCATTGCCGAAGCCATGGAAAAAGTGGGCAAAGAAGGTGTGATCACCGTTGAAGAAGGCAACAGCCTGGAAAACGAGCTGGACATCGTAGAAGGTATGCAATTCGACCGTGGCTACCTGTCACCTTACTTCATCAACAACCAAGACAACATGATCGCCGAGCACGAGAGCCCCTTCTTGCTGCTGGTAGACAAAAAAATCTCTAACATCCGCGAGCTGCTGCCCGTGCTGGAAGCGGTAGCCAAAGCCGGCAAGCCGCTGATCATCATCGCTGAAGACGTAGAAGGCGAAGCACTGGCAACACTGGTTGTAAACAACATGCGCGGCATTGTGAAAGTGGCTGCCTGTAAGGCGCCTGGCTTCGGCGACCGTCGCAAGGCCATGCTGCAAGATATCGCCATCCTCACCGGTGCCACCGTTATCTCTGAAGAAGTTGGCCTGGATCTGGAAAGCACTACCCTTGAGCACTTGGGCAGCGCCAAGCGCGTAACCCTGAGCAAAGAGAACACCACCATCGTTGATGGCGCTGGCAATGCCGACGACATCAAGGCCCGCGTTCAGCAGATCCGTGTACAAATTGAAGACACTACCTCTGACTACGACCGTGAAAAACTGCAAGAGCGCGTGGCGAAGCTTGCCGGCGGTGTTGCGGTAATCAAGGTGGGTGCGGCTACCGAAGTTGAAATGAAAGAGAAGAAAGCCCGCGTTGAAGACGCCCTGCACGCTACCCGTGCAGCCGTTGAAGAAGGCGTGGTACCTGGCGGCGGTACGGCACTGCTGCGCGCAGTTGAAGCCATCAAAGATCTGGTTGGCGACAACGACGAGCAAACTGCCGGTATCAACCTGGCCCGTCGTGCGATGGAAGCGCCGCTGCGCCAGATCGTCACCAACGCCGGTGAAGAAGCCTCGGTAGTGGCAGACAAAGTGAAAGCCGGCACGGGTAACTTCGGTTACAACGCCGGTAACGGTACCTACGGCGACATGCTGGAAATGGGTATTCTGGACCCAGCAAAAGTAACCCGTACTGCGCTGCAGGCCGCGGGCTCTATTGCCGGCCTGATGATCACCACCGAAGCCATGGTTGCAGACAAGCCTGAAGACAAGGGTGCTGCGCCTGCAATGCCTGACATGGGCGGCATGGGTGGCATGGGCGGCATGATGTAAGCCCAACCCCGCTTAAAAAAACCCGCCGCTTGGCGGGTTTTTTTTCGCCTGACATTTTACTTTTGGTGGCGCTCGGGGAACTTGCGCCTGTGCGTTGAGTCAAATTGCCCATCTTGATCAGGGTATTCGCTTATGGGGGCGCCCCGGCATATTTATGCGCGCCGCGCGCGGCCTGTGGGTTTATCCTGGGCTGAGGTACGTGCCTACCATCTGCACAATGTGCATTGGCAGGCACAGCCTTCAGGGGGCGGCGGTCACGCTATTTATGCAATAGTGTGTGCGGTGCTCGTGGCCTGTTTATATGTGGCGGTGGGCCGGCCGGGCGAGCCTCGGGTAAGTGTTCCGAAGACCATAGCGCTGCGCTTAGTGCCGCAACCCACCCAAACCCCGGCGCCACCTATGGCCCGCCAGGCAGCCGTCAATAACACCCGGCCAGTGGTGGCCAATCCTTCCGAAACACCAGCACCAGCCCCAGTAGCCGCAGCCGCGCCGGCACAGGCTGTGCGCGAGGCACTTGTACCTAGACCCCGGTTCAACCTTGCAGACAGCAAGGCGCGCGCATTGTCTGGATGGGTACCCCAAACGTCTGCACCGGCCACACAGCCAAGCCCCGTGTTTGACGCTGCATTAAGCGCACGCATACAAGCGGCGCCCAGAGGCCGGGCGCCACTGGATGCCGTGCCACTGGCGCCGGATGCCTTCGGGCGTCAGGCGGTAGTGATAGGCGATAAGTGCTTTAGGGTGCAAAAGCTGGATGACCAGGCACTGCGGGGGATGGCGAGCTGGGAGCCGGTCGCCTGTGCCCCCAAACGCCGGTCAAGCCCCGTTATTGACCTATCAAAACGCCGTCGCAATTAAGCTTGCGGGCGTTTGCAACTTCTAATCAGGGCCAGCACAATAGTGGCAATTTTTCTGGGGCAGTTTTTGCTATGCCGAATTACACCATCGTGATGCTTTTTGTGTGGGCGCTGGGCGCGACCAGTGCTGCATGGGCTCAAGCAGTGCCGGCCGAGCATGAGGCTGACGCTCAAATTGACGCCGAACAGGCGCCGCAACCCGAGGCTCAACCCAAGCCCCAACCCAAGCCTCAACCCAAGCCCCAAGTTGAACAAGCGAGCGATGCCGCGGCCGAAGCGGTCCCCGTGTCTGAGGTGCCCCAAGCTGACGCTAAGCCCGAGCCGGCAGTGCCTGCCAAGCAAGCGCCAGCCGCTTTGCACAAAGCGGCCGCCGAACCCTCGAGCCCGGGTGCAACACAGGATGCAAGCCAGCAGAGTGCCGATGCCGCAAGCGGCCAAGAGCGTGCAGATGCCACGGCACCGCAAGCGCCTGAGCCCGCTGATGCCGCCGATGTTGCAGATGCGCCAGGCGATACCCCCACGGCTGAAAATATCGACTTGCGTGACGTGGTGGACTCACCGGTTGCCGAGCAATTGTTTGAAACCAAAGAAGATACCGGCGCTATAGAGCAGCCTGCCATTGAGGGTGATGTACGCCTGAGTGCTACAGAGGCTGCCAACATCCCCAACACGGCCCGCAGATTTTTGGGAGTGGATGTTCCGCCTTCCACCACCACGCGCCTTGATTGGACGCCCTCAAAATCCTTTGCCGGTATGGCTGTTGATACCCCGGTGCTGGTGGCCAACGGCGCATTCGACGGCCCCACGCTGTGCCTTACCGCGGCCATTCACGGCGATGAGCTCAACGGTATTGAAATGGTGCGGCGCGTACTTTACGACCTGGAGCCAGAAAAGCTGCATGGCATGGTGGTAGGCGTGCCCATCGTTAACCTGTTGGGCTTTTCCCGCAATTCCCGCTACCTGCCAGATCGTCGTGATCTCAACCGCTACTTTCCCGGCAATCCGCGCGGCAGTGTCGCCTCGCGTTTGGCGCATGCGTTTTTTCAGGATGTGATCAAACAGTGCGATGCCTTGGTAGATTTGCACACAGGCTCGTTTTACCGCACCAATATCACCCAGCTGCGCGCCGATATGCGCAATCCCAAGGTGGCCGAGTTTGCCAGCTTGTTCGGCGATATTCCGGTGTTAAATACCCGCGGTAACGGCAGCTCGCTCAGGGCCGCCGCAGTGCGCGCCGGTATTCCCACGGTGACGCTGGAGGCCGGCGAGCCCATGCGTATGCAGGTGAAAGTGGTGCAGGAAGGTGTTAAGGCCATCAACACCTTGATGGAAAAAAACGGCATGTACCCAAGCTTCAGTTTGTGGGCCAAGCCTTCACCGGCTTACTACCGCTCGGCCTGGGTGCGCGCCAATGCATCGGGCATTTTATTCAGCGCGGTAAAACTCGGTGGGCGCGTAAAAAAGGGCGATAAACTCGGTGAAGTGATTAACCCGGTAACCAATGATAAAAAGGTCATTATCTCGGCCTACGACGGGCGCGTGCTGGGTATGGCGCTTGATCAATTTGTGCTGCCGGGTTTCGCGGCCTACCACATTGGTATCCGCGAGCCGGTGGCGAAAGTTACCGCAGCGCCGGGCGAACAGCTGGATGATGATGGCGAGCTGGAAGGCGAAGAGAAACCTGCCATGCGTGAAGAGCGCAAGCCGCTATCGCCAGAAGAGGAAGGATACGATGATTAGATGTAAAGGCTTATCGGCAGCCTGTGCCTTGGGCCTGGCGGTGAGCCTGCCCGTATTTGCCACAGAGTCACCCGAGCAGTGGTATGCCGATGGCCAGGCGGCCATTGCGGCGGCCATTGCCCTTAAGCCCAATACCCGGCAGGCCAAAAATGTCATTTTGTTTGTGGGAGATGGCATGGGCATCTCCACAATCACGGCCACGCGTATTTTTGACGGCCAAAGCCGTGGTGAAAGTGGGGAAGAAAATGTCTTGGCGTGGGAAGCGCTGCCCTTTGTGGCGCTTTCCAAAACCTACAATACCAATCTGCAAACCCCTGATTCCGCCGGCACCATGAGCGCCATGATGACCGGGGTAAAAACAGATCACGGCGTATTATCCGTTGATCAGCGGGTAGTGCTGGGTGATTGCGCAAGTGTTAAAGGCACCGAGCGCATTACGTTGCTGGAGCAGGCTGAAACGGTGGGCATGGCAACCGGCGTGGTGAGTACCGCGCGCATTACTCACGCAACGCCCGCGGCAACTTACGCCCACAGTGCGGCGCGCGATTGGGAAAGCGACAGCGACCTGCCTGCAGAGGCCAAAACCCAAGGCTGTAAAGACATTGCGCGCCAGCTTGTTGAGTTTAATTACGGCGATGGCATAGAGGTGGTGTTAGGCGGTGGCCGACGCAATTTTCTGCCAGCGCAAACGCCAGACCCTGAGTACGGTAAAAATCTTGGCAAGCGCCAGGATGGCCGCAACCTGATTGCCGAATGGCAGCGCAGCCCGTCGCATGCGTTCGTATGGAACGCCGAGCAGTTGGCCAAGGCCGCAGCCAACCCCAAGGTAGAAAAGCTGTTGGGGCTATTCAGCCCGTCGCACATGGCCTATGAAGTAGACAGGCCCCATGAGGCCCACCCGGAACCCACGCTTGCGGCCATGACGCGCACTGCCATCGACCTGCTGGCTAAACGCGAACAGGGTTTCTTCCTGATGGTGGAAGGCGGGCGCATTGATCATGCGCACCACGAAAATAACGCCGCACGCGCCCTCGCCGAAGGCCAGGCATTTAGCCAGGCGGTGGCCGCGGCCTTGCAAAAGGTTGATCTTGCCGACACGCTGGTGATTGTAACCGCCGATCATAGCCACGTTTTTACCATGGGCGGTTACCCCGCCCGTGGCAACCCAATTTTGGGGTTCGTGCGCCCGCCGGTAGAGCACGCCGGCAAGCAAGGGCTCACTCTGGCGCTGGATAAAAAGCCCTACACCACCCTTGGCTACTTAAATGGGCCTGGCTACTCCAAGCCCGAGCATCGTGGCCTGCGCAGTTACGGGCAGGCCAATGCGGGGCGCAAGCTGGATGCAACGGTGGATGTCGAGCATGCGGATTTCCATCAAGAGGTGTTGATTCCCCTGGCCTCCGAGACTCACGGTGGTGAAGACGTTGCCATCTTTGCCGGTGGCCCATGGGCGCATTTATTTCATCGAACCCACGAGCAAAATTACATCTACCACGTCATGTATCACGCCTTGGGCATGCATGAGCGAATTGCCAAGCAGCCCAAGGCTGATTAGGCGCCAACAGGTGACCCATAAAAAACGCTGCCTTATCGCAGCGTTTTTTATGGGTGAGAGGTAAGGTAAAGCGCGGCTCGTGGTTATTTATCGTCGCTTCGAAAGGCATCAGACAGTGCGGCTTTTTCATCGGCGCTGATCTGCGCTTCTGTGCGTAGATCGGCCACGCCGTGCACTACGCAGTTGCGCCCTTGGGCTTTGGCCTTGTACACCAGCTTGTCTGTGCGGGCTATGAAAGTTTCTGCTGAATCAGTATCTGTGTGACGGTAGGTGTCTATGCCTATGCTGGCGGTGATCACTAGCGGCCCCGTGGGCAGAGGTACGGGCGAGCTTTCAATTTTTTTGCGCAGCCGTTCGGCCACGAACCGGCCGGTGAATAGATCGGTGCCGGGCAAAATTACCACAAATTCTTCGCCGCCATAGCGGGCTGCCACATCGAGCATGCGCAAATTATCTTTCAGCAATTGCGCCAGATGTACGAGCGCTGCGTTGCCGGCTTCGTGGCCGTGGGTGTCGTTTACCTTTTTGAAGAAATCCAGGTCGATAAACATCAGGCTTGTGGGGTTGTAAGAGCGCTGGGTGCGCTCCATTTCCTGGGCCAGGGCGTCGCGAAAATGGCGCTGGTTAAATAGCTGGGTCAGCCCATCGGTGCGGGCCAATTGCCGCAATTGGGTAAGTTCTGCAATCAACGGGCATTGCGCGTCTGCTGCCGGGCACTCGGGCTTGGGGCATGTCACTGGGTCTGGTGCTTGCGCCATGCGCTAATAACTACCTGATTCACGAAAGTTGTGGCCCTAAGTGTAGGCTGAATCAACATCTTTTGTGAACAGCCTAACTTTCTACCTATATGCCGCCTGTACGCCTTGCGCTAATTTACCGGGGTTTGCCCGTGGTTTGGTTTAATTAAGGAGAAATGTATGTTGAAGCGCGTGTTTGCGGTTTGGGCGTTGTTGGTGGTGAGCTTTGCTCACGCAGAGACACCGTTGAATCGCGCGGCTTTGGCCCAGTATTTTACGGCGATTGAAAGCCTGCAGGTGGATTTGAAAAAGCACCAGGCAGCCCTTGATGCACTTGAGGTATCCCAAGGGGATCAGTTGATGTATGACCACAAGGCCTGGGCCCGGGAGTTGAGTGCACAACCCTTTGCCGGCGAGATTCGCGCGAGCCTTGCCGCTAACGGCTTTAAGTCAATTGAAGAGTTTACGGCCTTCGGTTCACGCTTGTTTCAAGCCATGCTGGCAGTGGGTGCAGAGCAGATGCCAGGGCAAATGCAGGCCGTTGAAGCACTGGGGGAGCAGGCATTGAGTACCCAAGAGTTGGCCGAACTCCGTGCCCAGGGGGTAGATGCAGCCACCATTGCACAAATGCAGGCAAATTTTGCCGAAGCGCGGGCCATGGCCCGGGCTATGCAGTCGGCGGGGGATTCAGTGCCAGAGGCCGATAAGGCAGCGGTGCGTGAAAACTATCAATGGCTCCAGCAGCAGTTTGACGCCTTAGACCCAAGTGAGCCCGACGATGAAGAATCGTCGGGTTGGGAGGAATAACCGGCCCGGGCGCCCGGCATAGGCCGGTTTCTTATCCGAACTTGCCGGTTTGGTAATCTTCAAAGGCGGCCATGAGCTGTTCGCGGGTATTCATTACAAAGGGCCCGTGGCGAGCAATGGGTTCGGCCATGGGCTCGGCGCCGAATACCAAAAACCGGGCCTTGCCCGTAACGCTCAGCTCAGGCTCGTCGCTAAGTACCGCCAGGTGCTGTTCGTTCACCGCTTTGCCGCCGATGGTAATGCTGCCTTCATACACATAGAGCAGGGTTCGCGGCGGCAGCGCCAGGGTAGTGGTGCCGTCTAGGTGAACATCCAGCAAGCTGGGCCGGGTAACAATATCTTTTACCGGGCCTGTGGTGGTGCCAACAGTGCCCGCCATCACCCGTACCTTGGCGCCATCCACAATCGCGGTGGGAATCTCTTTTGCCGGAATATCCTGGTATCTGGGCGTCATCATTTTGTTGGCAGCCGGCAGGTTTACCCACAGCTGGAAGCCCCACAACTTGCCTTCGGTTTGCTCTGGCATTTCAGAGTGAATAATGCCGCTGCCAGCGGTCATCCATTGCACGCCGCCAGATTCAATCACGCCTTCGTTGCCGCGGCTGTCTTTGTGGCGCATTTTGCCTTCGAGCATTATCGTGACGGTTTCAAAGCCGCGATGTGGGTGCGAGGGAAAGCCCGCCAGATAATCGGCGGCCTCGTCTGCGCGAATTTCATCCAGCATCAAAAACGGGTTCAATTCCGGCAGCAAATGGGTGCCCAGTGAGCGGTACAGGCTCACGCCTGCGCCATCTTTAGTGGGTAGGGCGGCAAGGGTTTTTACAATGCGTTTCATGGCTCCTCCTGGAGTTGGGGCGCACAGTCTAGTGGCCCGGTTTTGGCGCTATTGGTGGCGAGGGTCGCGCAATCACGCGGCCGCAATCGCTGTGCGCGCATCGCCAATAACGGCGGCCCGGCGCTCAGAGGCCAGTGTTTCCGCGTACACAAAGTGTACGTTGGTGAGCCCTATAAAGCCCAAAAACTGCTTAACAAAAGGCGCCTGATGATCATGGGGTGAGCCCGCATAGGCACCGCCACGGGTCGCAATAATGGTGACGGGCTTATCAGCCAGCAAGCCTTTCGGGCCTTCGGGCGTGTACTTGAAGGTGCGCCCGGCCCGGGCCAGGTGATCCATCCAGCTTTTTACCTGTGAGGGCACGCCAAAGTTATACATGGGCAAGCCAATTACTATGGCATCGGCCTGTTCAATTTCAGCAATCAGCGTATCAGACAAGGCCTGAATGGGCTGTTGCTCGGCGCTGGGCTCAGGCGCATTGATGGCGGCAAAGCGTGCGCCATCCAGGTGGGGAATGGGCGCTGCCGCCAGGTTGCGCTCGGTAACCTGCGTGGGGTTATGGGTGCTAACCCAGTGATTAATCAACTCATTTGAACTTGAGTTCTCGCCAAGAATACTGGTTCGGATAATCAATGCGTGCATGGCTTTTTACCTGTTCGTCACTTGAATTTTCTGTTTGTGGGCGAAGCTTCGTGTGTGAAGCTGCGTGTTAGGTGCACTGTAGGTGTGTTGCATCGCCAACAAAAGCGATATATTTTGACCTAACTCATCAAAATATTTGAATGGTGCCCTATGATTACCTTGGAAGCCCTGCAAGTGCTGGATGCCATCGACCGCAAGGGCAGTTTTGCCGGTGCTGCGGCAGAGCTGCACCGCGTGCCCTCGGCGCTTTCCTACACCGTTAAACAGCTGGAGGCGTATCTGCAGTTGGAATTATTTGATCGCACAGGGCAGCGTGCAGTGATGACCGAGGCCGGCCGCCAGGTACTTAAGCGTGCACGCAGGCTGCTGGAGGGGGCCGAGCAGCTCACCGTTGAGGCGCGCCAGCTGGCCACCGGTTGGGAGCCAAGGTTGCGCCTGGTGGTGGAATCCATCTTGCCTATGGGCCCATTGTGGCCGGTGATTGCCCGGTTTTCAGAGCTGCACCCGGGTATTGAAATTGATGTCTCTGAGCAAACCATGACCGGCAGCTGGGAAGCGCTTGCTGATCAGCGGGCAGACCTGTTAATCGGTGTGCCCGCCACTGAACCTGCCGGCGTTAATGCCAGCAAGGCGCCACTCGGTGAGTTTTGCTCGCAGCTTGTGTGTGCACCCAGTCACCCGTTGGCGCTAATGGCCCCCGGTGAGTTAACCGATGAAGCACTCAAGCAATTTGCACAAATCGTATTGCGTGATTCCGCGCGCAGGTTGCCGCCGCGTTCGGTGGGGTTGTTTGCGGCCAAGCGCCAAATTTTGGTGGATCACTACTACGCCAAAGAGCAGGCCATTCTATCGGGCTTAGGCTTTGGGCAGCTGCCCAAGCTACGCATTCAACCCTATCTCGATAGCGGCGCCTTGGTGCCCCTTGATGCCATAGTGCCGCTGCACGGTGTGATGCTGTATTTGGCTTGGGATGAAACCCGTGCGGGCCGCGGTGTGCGCTGGTTTGTGGAGACGCTTGGCGGCGAGCGGATCTTTGAAGATTTTTTGCTTTCAGCTGCACGGGCCCGGTGAACTTAAGCGCGCTGGAATTTACTGACGGGCTGGTACGGGTGTGCTTTTAATTTTTACGCAAAGGCGCTGTTTAATTGCTGCAGTTTTCTCTAGTATCGCGCCGTCATTTCATGGCGATTTATTTACAAGGAGTTTTACTATGCGAGCAATTCGTAATTTTTTATCAGTGGCATGTTTTGCAGCCCTGCCCGCAGTTGCAGGCGCACAAGATTATCAGCTGGAAGTGGAAGCCGGTTATGTAACCGACACCGAAAGCGACATCGATGCTATCAATGTGGGTGGCACCTTTCACTGGCGCCAAGTGTCTACCGCGGGCAGCCCTTTGGCCGAAGCGGCATTTTTAGATCGCGTAGGTGGGGTATCGGTTGATTACTTGCGCATTGATACAGACTTCGGCGATTTCGACGCCTGGTCTTTAGAGGCCGATCACTATTTCGACAGCGGTTTGTACTTGGCTGCGCGTGGCACTTTCCCCGATGAAGGCGACGACACCTGGGGCGCCTCAGTTGGCTTTGTGGCCACTGAAGGTTTGTTGCTGGTATTGGATGCAGACGACAACGGTGACGACATAGATTACACCGGCCGCGCCAAGTACGTGGGCAAGCTGGCTGGCGATACCGCCTGGGGCCTGGATGTTGCCATTGCCGATGAAGTCTACGGCGTTGGCGCCAACTACTTTTTCAGCGCTGCTTTCCTCATTGGCGCAGACATCACCTTATATGATGAAGCAGACGCCACTACTCTGGGTCTGGAAGCCAAGTACTTCTTCACCCCAAGGTTTTGGGGATCTGCAAACTACAACACAGACGTTGCTGGCGACGCCGACCTTTCAACCTGGGGTATTGCTGCAGGCCTACGTTTCTAAGCCATTGCACCCTCGGTTTATTTAACCGATTATGGAGGCTTTCTCACCGGATTGAGGAAGTCTCCATGAGTTGGTTAACCCCTACTTACACCGCTCAAAATGCCCAAGGGCAAACCCTGAGTTACAGCGACGGTAAGCGCTGGGCCTGGGCGTGGTCTGTGATCAACCCGTTTTTTTGCTGGATCGGCATTGGCCTTTATGTTGCAACGGGCATCGAGCTGCTGTTGTGGTACCCCTTGCTGCAAGGCTATGTGATTTTCCCGCTGCTGGATTGGTGGATAGGCGAAGACACCAATAACCCGCCCGAAGAAATTGTGCCCCAGCTGGAGCAAGATCCCTATTACCGCTGGCTTACCTATCTGGTGGTGCCCATGCACTATGTGGCGTTTATCGGTGCCGCCTGGTGGCTGGCCACCAGTGACGTGAGCGTGTGGGGCTATTTGGCCGTGAGTTTATCGGTGGGTTTGGCTGCGGGTCTGGGCATCAATACCGGCCATGAGCTGGGCCATAAAACCCGCAAGCTCGATCGCTGGTTGGCAAAGTTGGTACTTGCCGTGCCGTTTTACGGGCATTTTTGGATTGAGCACAATCGCGGGCATCACCGCCACGTTTCAACGCCTGAAGATGTTGCCTCCTCGCGCATGGGGGAAAGCATTTATCGGTTTGCGCTGCGTGAAATCCCCGGTGGCATTGTGCGTGGCTGGCAGCTGGAGGCCGAGCGCTTGGCCAAGCAAGGGCGATCTGCCTGGAGTATTCACAATGAAATATTGCATTCTTATGTGGTGTCGTTGCTGCTGCAGGGCGGGCTGATTATCTGGTTGGGTTGGCAGATGCTGCCGTTTCTGATTATTCACAATGTGATTGCCTGGTGGCAGCTCACCAGCGCAAATTATGTAGAACACTACGGGTTGCTGCGCGCCAAGCGCGAAAACGGCCGCTACGAACCCTGTGCGCCGCACCACTCATGGAATTCAAATCACAAGTTGACCAATCAGGTGTTGTTTCACTTGCAGCGTCACAGTGATCACCACGCCAATATGGCGCGCGCCTACCAATCGTTGCGCGACTTTCCCGATTTGCCACGCCTGCCCAATGGTTACTACGGCATGTTTCTGGTGGCCTATTTTCCCGCGCTTTGGTTCAAAGTGATGAACCCACGGCTGCTGGCGTTAACTCACGTGCAGGGCGATTTATCCAAAGTGAATATTGACCCGGCCGCCCGTGAGGCGCTGTACGCGCGCTACGGGCAGCCGCAGGCGAGTTGAGGTTGAGATGTTGGGCTATATGGGTAAATGGATTTTCAAGAGCTTGCTGATGACGGCACTGATGTTGGGCGTAAGCAGCTATTTGCTATACCTGCGCACGGGGCATACGCCTTGGTCTTTACTGGGTATTCACAGTTGGTCTGATGCGGGCAACCGGGTGTCGCCCACACTGGATATTGATCAGATGGCCTTGAAGGTAAGCCAGTCGTTGCAAGCGGCTGGCGCTACGGCCAAAGCGCAGGCAGAAAACTTACTGCCTGATGGGGTAAAGCCTGGTGCGGAAGCTACCCAGGTTTACCGCTGGGTAGATGCCCAAGGTGTTACCCACTTTGGTGAGGTGCCACCAGAAGATGTATCGGCCACCGCTGTGACCCTTGCCCCCAATCGCAATGTTATTCAGGGTGTGCCGAGCGAAGTTGTTGAAAGTGAAGCAGAGCAACCAGTACAAGATACGCAGGCACTCATGGAGCAGCTTAAGGCGCAGAGGTCCGATGCCTTATCGGGCGCGGGCGAGTAAATTCACCTCCGTATTTTCAATCTCAAAGCCCCTGATTTTTATGGGGTTTTTTATTGCGTAAAAATCAGAAAATTTTGCAATTTCTTGCTGCTTGTGCGCGCGCCCCGTATGATTGCGCTCCCACTGTGTTGTTGAGTGTTTGATTATGATTGCCCCGAAAAAGCCCTTTGGATTAATGGATAATTCATTTCAGTCTGCCGGTGGTTATGAGGGCGTAAAGCAGCTGGTGGATGTGTTTTATGATGAAATGGCGGCGCAAACGGTTGCGGAAAAAATTCACCACATGCACACAGACGACGCCGCACTCAGGCGCGACAAGCTCACCCGTTTCTTGTGCGGCTGGCTGGGTGGCCCGCGGTTATTTTCCGAAACCTACGGGCCCATTAATATTCCGAAGGTACACGCCCACTTGGATGTAGGCGAAGCCGAGCGAGACGCCTGGCTGTTCTGTATGGAGAGGGCCTTGGCGCGCATGCCCTATGACCCGGATTTCAAACACTACTTGCAGGAGCAATTGAAAATTCCCGCCGAGCGCATTCGTCAGGTTTCCCAGATGGCGCGGCGTGCGCAATCAACACCGCACGGCTAGTGGGTTAGGCGGCCCTGCTTATGGCCCAGTTGGCAGTGTGACCTGTGTACATTGTGCAGGTTTTTCTTATGTCTTTCGCGTGTCGCCGTGCGCTCTGCTCATGCCAAGGTGTGATATTTCTGCAAGCTATGTGACTTATCAGTCGCATGACAATTCAGTTCTGGACGCCACACCCACGCACTACTAGGCTGCTATCACGCTTTGTCGAGGGCTGTGGCGTTTTTGCCTACCCGTTTTTTACTGCGTATTTACTCTCGGCTTGTACGCCGTTTCCTCCCTGATGTTCGACAAAAGCCGCAGTAGCACAGTGCTGCGCATCTAATAACCAACAACAGGGGCAACTAAATGAATACACTGCGTTGTTTTTTAATGGCGTCGCTACTGGTGGCGTCATGGCCACTGCTGGCCGAGCCCGGTGACTATGGCTTCTGGAAAACTCTGGGCAACCTGTTTGCCCCCGAGCGTGCCAACGATCCGGTAAGTTTTTCCGAAACCCAGGGTATGTACCCACTACAGCAAAAAGATTCAAACTTTAACGACGGCTTTAACCCGGGCAACTACGATAACTGGCAGAAGGTCGATGTGCCCTTAAGCAGTGGTGCCATGTGCGGCAATGGTTCACCGTTCAAGTTTTTTGTATACCGGGTGCCAGATACCAACAACACCGTTTTTTATTTTGAAGGCGGCGGTGCCTGCTGGGATTACGAGAGTTGCTCGGGGCAGGCGGGTATTCGGGGTGCGCGCAACCCTAACGGCATACCTGATAACTATGTGCAAAACATCAACCTGCTGGATTTTCAAAACTCCGCCAATCTCGGTACTGCGGCCGCGTCACCCATTATTTACACCCACCATCCCTACAACCAATTTAAAACCGGCGAGTGGAATATTGTGTACGTTCCCTATTGCACGGGCGATATCTATGTAGGTGACAAGACCGTAGTGTATGAAGACCCTACCGGCCAAAATGACGATCTTATTTGGCACCATAACGGGTTGCGCAATGTGCAGGCCGTGACATCCTGGGTGAAAAACAACCTGAAAAAGCCCACGCAGCTTGCGGTGACCGGTTGCAGTGCCGGCAGCATTGGCGCGCTGATGAATTACTCCAAGCTGCGGGGCCATTTTGAAAGCAGCTACGGCTATTTGGTAGATGACTCAGGCCCGCTTTATGATGCACCGCTCACCAGCACAGATACCCAGCGCCACCCCTCCTTGCCCTTGCACCGCGAAGTGCTAAGTTCATGGACAATGTTCAGTGCAAACGGAGACCCGAGTGAAGAAAACCCCATAAATATGCTGCGCGAGGTCACGCCCGGTTTTGATGTAAACCGCTTGGCGAGTTTATACGGCGGGCTATCGGCCAAGTTCCCGAATGATCGCTTGGGTATTACCCATTTTCTGGCCGACGGCAATTTCAGTTCTTATTCCTACGAGCGTTTTTATGACGACATTGAAAATAAACCCGATACCGATACCAAGCTCAACAAGTTGCGTGAAAAATGGCAGCAAGACACTCAAGACAACCTGATCCCGCTGTTGGCTGCCACAGGTAACTGGAGTTATTACTTCCCCATGTACCGCAACTTTAACGAAAGCCACTGCACTACGGTGCTGGATTTCCGTTACGGCGAAATAGAGGAGCTGGGCCTGTCGCTTTACGATTTCATGAACAACGTGGTGAACTATCGCGGCGGTGCGCCATTGCGCGCGGTAGAAACAGATAAGGTTTCCGACTACGTCAACAACCACGACTGGTTTTACGATTTGATAGAAGGTTTGCTTTAAGCTTGTTGTGTATAAGCCGGCGCTGAGCGCCGGTTTTTTTATGGCAATCTCAAGCGCGCTTTAGATGTTTGTTGTGAAAAAATACAGTGGGTATGGGGTGGGCACTTGAGGTGCAGATGAGCAAGGTGCAGATGAATAAGTTGCTGAAGTCAGCGCAGCCTTTGTCGCGCAGGTGTCGCGGCATGGCTGCAGGTTTTACTAATCTCAGCGCTTAGCTATTATCCCCTTGGCTATTTTTATTGCCATTTTGCGAATCTTCTTCGCTATCGTCTTGCTGATAGGCGCGCTGGCGGGCCTGCAGTAATCGCTCGCGCAGGTAAGCTTGCCGGCTCAGGCCGTTGGGGATCTGGCTCATGGCGTTAACTTCGGCCACTATGGCCTTTTCTTCTGCTTTATAGGTTTTAAATTGCGGGGTGTTTTCGGGGTTGTTCAGTGCAGCACTCGCACTTGCGTGCTCGCGGTAGTGCGCCACCAGTGCGTCTGCACGCTCTTTGAAAGCGGCTTCATTGGCGCTATTTTTTTGCAGCCAAGCCATCTTTAAGTGCAGTGCTTCAAAGCCCATTACGCTGCCCTGGGCTTCAAGCCGCTCGATGTAGTCCCACATGGCTTTTGCGGTATCGGGGTTGTTTGGATCGCTATTGAAATAGGCCTGCATGGCGGCTTTATCAGCTTCGCGTTGCAAGTATGCCTGCACTTCGGGCGCTTTGAGTAATGCCTGTTGTTCGGGATTTAACGTGCCTTCGGTGCTTTGTAGTGAGCTGCTTGCTGCGCCAGTTGCATTATTCAGCCCGGGCTGCGTGCTTGTGGGCGTTGTAGGCGCTTGGGTAGTTTGCGCGAACTGTATCAGTGAAAAGCTTCCGGCAGCTGCTAAGGCCAAGGCAAGGGCAAAGGTGTGGTTGCGGTTCACAGTGCCTCCGGTGTGCATCATTTATTGTGCTTGTAAGATGATGGGGCAAGTATGGTTCAGCGGCTGCGATTTTTCCTCTGCTGTTTTTGTATAAAGGCTTGGCTGGTTAGGAGTAAATCTCACTTATCGATTAGCGGTGTGACCGGGGGGCAAGTAAATGGCACTTGCCTAGCCCTCAATGTGTGTAAATGTAAGCCCAAGGTATTAGAAAATGTCGCGCGAACCCGGCCCGGTATTGCTGTGAAAATTTGCCATGCGATCCGTCGCCGGCAATGGGTAATCAAGTGTTCATCGGTGACTATTTTTTGTAGCTGGCGCGCAATGTTTCGCCCACGTTTAATGAGGTGGTATGTGTACCCGTGAGGTAGGCGTTTTCACCAAAGGCGGGCGTTTTGGGGTTGGGCGCTTTATGAAAATCCCCTTCACCATAGGCCGGCATGGCATTTAAACCCGTAAGCGTGCGGTAGGGTTCCATGGCCGGGTGCCGGGTGCCATGGGTTTGATCCACGGTGGTCATCACGCAGCGCTCGCAAGGGTAGGCGAGGGTGAGTTCAAAGTGCGGGCCGCTCAATGTGGCAAGCCGGTGTTCGGCAAAGGCGGGCAGGCCGTTAATAACAATATTGGGCCTGAACCGGTTCATTGGCACTGGCTGTTCGCCTTTTTGAATGAGTGCCTGGTTGAGCGCATCCAGGCTTGCCTGATTGGCGATTAAAAGCGGTGCCATATCGGCAAACACCGTGTGTGCCTGGCCCAAGTATTGCGGTTTCGATTGCGGGCGCGGTGTATTGCTCAGCCGCACCAGGCGTAGGGGCCTAGGGTGGGCCAGCGCCTCGGTAAGCCACCGGCTGACCGAGGCACCTTCATCGAGTACTTGAACCTCATCATTCCAGATGCGCGCGCTAAAGGGGGAACCGCAGCCTTCATAGTGGCGTGCAATTTCGCACTCGCCTGTGGAAGCTGTAATCACAAGCCTGTGTTCGCTCAGGCGGGTGCGCAGGGTGGCAAGTTTTGGCAGTGTGCGCTGGGTGACGAAGCGGTTATTCTCATCGATGATCATCCAGCGGCGGTCATCTGCCAGGCCTTTGATATCGAGCTGGGCGTGCGCCAGGCGTAGGCCGTGCAAGCTTTTTACCGGGTAGATGTAGAGATCTGTGAGGCTAATGGCCACGGGCACCCGCCTTTTTGGTTACTTATTTTCTTCAGGCTTACTCGCAAACGCGGTGAGCTGTTCGGTGGTGGCCGGTTGTTGGTATTGCGCTTTCCACTCGCTGTAGGGCATGCCGTATACGCGCTCGCGTGCGGCATCGTAATCTATTGCAATGCCTTTTTCTTCGGCGGCGGCCTTGTACCATTTGCTCAGGCAGTTGCGACAAAAACCGGCCAGGTTCATGAGGTCGATGTTTTGTACGTCTTTGCGCTCATCCAAATGTTGTACCAAGCGGCGAAAGGCAGCGGCTTCCAGTTCCAGTTGGGTTTGGGTATCAAGATCGGCTATTTTGCTCACGTTAATAACTCGCTAAATAAAAATGTGTCTAGTGTATCACCCTTGTTTACCTGGGTATGCGGTGGTATGCGGGCCAAGGCATTGGCCCAACTGGTTGAGGATAATACGCCGGAGTTTTGATCGGGGTAGGCGGTAATACTGTTGTCGTTTTGTAGCCGCACGCGTAAATATTCTTCCCGAATATTCGATTGTGGGCGTGCAAAGTTGGCGCGCGCCTTAAGGCTCAGGGGTTGAACTTCGCGCAAGCCTTGCAGGCGTTTGATAAACGGGCGCACAAATAGCATAAAGGTCACGAATACTGCCACCGGGTTGCCGGGCAAACCAAAAAATGGTGTGTGTGCGATGCGCCCGAAGGCAAGGGGTTTGCCGGGCTTGAGCGCCAGCTTCCACACCATCAGCTCGCCTAAGTCTGCTACGCATTGTTTAACATGATCTTCCTCGCCCACGGAAACGCCGCCACTGGTAATTACCAGGTCTGCGGTGGCGGCTGCCTCTTGCAGGCCTTTGCGCAGCGCCTGGGGGTTGTCGGGTAATTGGCTGTGCCGGGCGGTAATGCCAAGTTTGGTGAGCAGTGCACAAAGCATGGGGCCATTGGAGTTGTAAATTTTGCCGGAACTCAGTGGTGTGCCGGGTGCGGTGAGTTCATCGCCCGTGGAAATTATGGCCACGCGCAAGGGGCGCACAACGGTGGCGCGGCCGAGCCCCAGTGATGCCAAAAGGCCCAGGTCTTGCGGCTGCAACAGGTGGCCACAGGCCAGTACCCGTTCGCCTTTTTTCAGGTCTGAACCGGCGCGGCGAATATTGTTGCCGGGGGTTACGCCATAGGGAAATTGCACGTGGTCGTCTTGGCGCTCGCATTGCTCTTGCATTACTACTGCATCGGCGCCCGGTGGAATGGGGGCGCCAGTAAAAATGCGGGCACAGCTGCCAAGTGCCAGCGGTTCGGCCGCTTGGCCTGCGGCAATGCGCTGGCTGATTGCCAGCGGTGCGGCGAGTAAATCGCCGGTGCACACGGCGTAGCCATCCATCGCGCAGTTGTCTTCAAAGGGCACGTTGATGGGGGCGTGCAGGTCTTCTGCGAGCGCACAACCCAGGCATTCTGCGATCGGGCGCTGCTCGGTGGCCGTGATGGGTTGTGCCGCTGCCAATATACGCGCCAGCGCATCGGCCACCGGGGTGAGGGCGCTTTTCACGGCTGTGGCCTCGTGGGTTTTTCCATGAGCAGTGCCACAAAATTGCAGGGCTTGTGGCGCGCATCCAATTGCTCGGCAATGAGTTGCCAGCCGGTTTTACAGGCATTGGTGGAGCCTGGCAGGCAAAAAATAGCGGTGTAATTGGCCAGCCCGCCCAGCGCGCGCGATTGGATGGTAGAGGTGCCTATGTCTTGGTAAGACACCTGCCGAAACAGCTCGCCGAAGCCTGTGATTTCTTTATCCAGCAAAGGGGCTATGGCCTCGGGCGTGGAATCGCGTCCGGCAAAGCCCGTGCCGCCGGTGATTAAAATGGCGTTGACGTCATTGTTAGCAATCCACTGCGAGCAGGCGGCGCGAATCTGGTAGATGTCGTCTTTGACGATACTTTTATGGGCCAGGGTGTGGCCGGCGCCAGTGAGTGCTTCAACCAGTGTGCGCCCGGAGTTGTCGGTGTCTTCGGTGCGGGTATCTGACACGGTTAACACGGCAATATTTAACGGCTGGAATTCAGTCATGGGGCAAGGCTCCTGATGGCGCGCAACGGGAAGGTTCTGCGCCGGTAAATGCTTGTACAAAGTCGGCAATCTGGCCGATATCGTCTATGGGAAGGCGCGGCCCACTGCAGCCATAATCGGCCGGCGCTAGCTGCGGGTCGTCGGTGGCAATGGCCACCAGGTTTTGTGCCTGTTCGGGCAAGGGTGCGCGATTGTTTGCGCTGCGAATCACCTGGATTTTTGGGTGCCCGGCAAGCTTGAAGCCCTCTACCACCACCAGATCTACCGGCGCCAGCTGGGGCAGCAGTGCATCCAGTTCAGGCTCGGGTTCATCGCGCAGCTCTTGCATGAGCGCCCAGCGCTTGCTGGAGGCCAGCAATACCTGGTGCGCCCCGGCCTCGCGGTGCTGGAAGCTGTCGCGCCCGGGTTGATCGATATCGCAGTTGTGGTGGGCGTGTTTTACCGTTGAAATGCGCAAGCCCCGCGCGCACAGCTCGGCCACAAGGCGGGCAACCAGAGTGGTTTTGCCGCTGTTTTTCCAGCCGGTGATGCCAATGATCTTCATAGCGCACTAACTTCAGGCATTGGGTGGGTGAGGGTGCGGGGAGTTTACCAGATCCGGCGCGCGCATCGCATGGGGCATGGTGGGGCCAATGTGCGGGCCGGCTGCCAGTGTTTCTGAACCGGCTCTGGGATATACTAGTGCGTTCGAACGAATTGGCCGGCAATTCAGCCACTTATCACCCAGACACAGGCAGTTTAGCGCCCATGAGCTATCAGGTACTCGCCCGCAAATGGCGGCCCCGCATCTTCCGCGAGATGGTGGGCCAAGAGCACGTATTGCAGGCTTTGATCAATGCACTGGATCACAACCGCTTACACCATGCCTACCTGTTCACTGGCACCCGCGGGGTGGGCAAAACCACCATTGCCCGTATTCTGGCCAAATGCCTGAACTGCGAAACCGGCGTAAGCTCCGAACCCTGTGGCCAGTGCAGCGCCTGTTTGGAGATTGCCCAAGGCCGCTTTGTTGATTTGATTGAGGTGGATGCCGCCAGCCGCACCAAGGTAGAAGATACCCGCGAGCTGTTGGAAAACGTGCAGTACGCGCCCACCCGTGGCCGCTACAAGGTGTACCTGATTGACGAGGTGCACATGCTTTCTACCAGCAGCTTTAATGCGCTGCTGAAAACCCTGGAAGAGCCGCCGCCGCACGTTAAATTCCTGTTGGCCACCACCGATCCGCAAAAGCTGCCGGTTACGGTGCTCTCGCGCTGTTTGCAATTTAATCTGAAGAACATGAACCCCGAGCGCATTGTGGGCCATTTGGCGTTTGTGCTTGAAAAAGAGCTGGTGCCTTTTGATGACGCCGCACTCTGGGCGCTGGGCCGCGCGGCCGATGGCTCTATGCGCGACGCGCTGTCGCTCACAGACCAAGCCATCGCCTTTGGCAATGGCAAAGTTCAGGAAGCAGACGTGCGCGCCATGCTCGGCGCTATTGATCAGGGGCTGGTGTACGACATGCTACAGGCTCTGGCCGCCGGTGATGGCCAGGCATTGTTTGCGGCCGTGAACCAGCTGGCCGAGCACGCGCCCGACTACCAGGGCGCGCTGGCGGAGATGTTATCGGTGTTGCACCGCATAGCCATTGCCCAAGCCATGCCTGAGGCCATAGACAACAGCTTTGGCGATCGCGAGCGCATCTTGGCGCTGGCCTCCCAACTGCCTGCCGAAGATGTGCAACTTTTTTACCAAACTGCACTCTTGGGCCGGCGTGATCTGCCCTTGGCGCCAGATCCGCGCTCGGGTTTTGATATGGTGCTGCTGCGCATGATGGCCTTTAAGCCTCAGGGCGTGGCAGATCTCCCCAAGGCCGCACTTAGTGCGCCCGCTGCCGGTACGCCCGCAGCTGTCGCCCCGGCTGCTCGCCCGCCTGAGGCCGCCACAGCACAAGCGACTCCTGCCCGGGCTGCAGTGTCTCAGCCGGCCACACCTCCGCCGGCCGCACCTCAGCCGGACGCACAAGCACCCGTAGCCACTGAGGCTGCAGTACAACAGCCTGCGCCAGCGGTGCCAGCGCAAGAATCGGCACTCGTGCAGCCACCGGCTGAACCGCAGGTGCCTTCGGCCACACCTCAAGCGCAAGATAGCCCGCCCTGGGCCGATGATGAGGGCGAATCGAATTTATATGCAGACGAGCCAAGCCCGGCACCTGAACCCCAGGCCGCGCCCCCCGAGCCTGCCACTGCCGCAGTAGCCCCGGTTGAACCCGCACAGGATGTAGGCACACCGGCAGCGGTTGCGGTGAATGAGGCACCCCAAGCGGTGCAGCAGCCCACACAACCGCAACCCTCACAACAACAATCCTCACCGCAGCTGCCCGTGGGCGAGGTTGTAACGCCCGCACCCCAGGCAGCCCCTGTGGCGGCGCCTGAAGCTGAACAAGCACCCAAAATAACACTGGCAGGCCTTACGCCTGAGCACTGGGTTGATCTCTATTTAGCGCTCGGTGTGGGGGGTGTGCTGCAAAGCACCGCCGCCAATAGCTGCCTGGATTCGGTAGAGGGCAATCAGCTTCGCTTTACCCTTGATGAGGCAAACGCCAACCTGTTCGACCCAAGCCACCAACAGCGCCTGGCCGATGTGATTACCGCCTATTTTGATGCGCCAGTGAGTGTGCAAATTGCACCTGGCCCGCTCACGCGGGAAACGCCCGCGGCCACGGCTATTCGGCTGCGCGCTGAAAAACAGGCGCGCGCGCTTGAAAGCGTAAAAAATCATCCGCTGCTCAAAGCGCTGGAGGCAAGTTTTCAGGCCCAACTTGATGAATCAACCGTAGAACCCCTGTAACACATGTAAATAGAGGTACAACAATGTTTGGCAATATGGGCGACCTGATGAAACAGGCGCAGCAAATGCAGGAAAAAATGCAGCAGATGCAGGCAGACCTCGCCAACGCCGAGGTAACCGGCAGCGCTGGCGCCGGCATGGTTACGGTGGTGATGAACGGCCGTCACGACGTGCGCAAGGTGAACGTGGATCAAAGCCTGCTCAGTGAAGACAAAGAAATGTTGGAAGATTTACTGGCCGCAGCGGTAAACGATGCGGTGCGTAAAGTTGAAGAAAAAAACAAAGAAATGATGGGCAACCTCACCGGCGGAATGCAAATGCCCCCCGGTTTTAAAATGCCGTTTTGATTGCACCTACCGAGTAGTGTTGGATGTTTAGCCCGCTAATTGATGAACTGATGAGTGCCCTGCGGTGTTTGCCGGGCGTTGGGCCCAAGTCTGCCCAGCGCATGGCGCTGCATTTACTTGAGCGCGACCGAGAAGGAGCGAGCCGGCTTGCAAATTCTTTAGCAGTTGCCGTGGAGGGCGTGGGTGAGTGCAACCGCTGCCGCACGCTAACCGAGCAAGATGAATGCAGTATTTGCAGCAATCAACGCCGCACCAAGGCAATGCTTTGTGTGGTGGAAACACCAGCCGATGTGTTGGCCATCGAGCAGGCCGGCACCTACCCGGGCACCTATTTTGTGTTGCACGGCCACCTGTCACCCATTGATGGCATTGGCCCTGCGGATCTTGGCCTCGATAAGCTGCAAGCACTTTGGACTGCGGGCGATATTGAAGAAATGATTCTGGCCACCAACCCCACCATCGAAGGCGAGGCCACCGCCCACTATATTTCCGAGCGGGCCAAAAAAGCGGGCGTGAAAGTCACGCGCATAGCACACGGTGTGCCCCTTGGTGGCGAGCTGGAATACATAGATGGCGGCACCCTGGCGCACGCCTTCTCAAGCAGGCAAATTGTTTAATGACCATTGCAACTACACCCATTTGGGTTGATTCACAAGATGAACTCCGCACCTTGTGCGAACGTTGGCAAGATCAAGCGGCCATCGCCATAGATACCGAGTTTATGCGCAGCCAAACCTATTACCCGCACGCGGGTTTGATTCAAGTGGGCGACGGCCGTGGCTGCTATTTAATTGATCCGCTCGCCATAAAAGATTTAACCCCGTTGGCCCAACTGATGACCCACCCGGGCACAGTGAAAGTGATTCACTCCTGTTCGGAAGATCTGGAAGTGTTCCGCTTTTTACTGGGTGTTGTGCCCAAACCACTGTTCGATACCCAAATAGGTGCGGCCTTCGCCAACTTCGGTTTTTCACTGGGGTATGGGGCCTTGATTCAGCAACTGCTCTCCATTGAGCTGGAAAAGGGCGAAACGCGCTCCGATTGGATGCAGCGCCCGCTCAGCCAGTCGCAGTTGCACTACGCAGCCCTTGATGTGGCCTACCTGCTCATTGCCTACGGTAAAATTTTGGCTGAGCTCAAACAGCTAGGCAGGCTCGGTTGGGTGCGCGAAGAGTGCGAGCGGCTGGTAGCCGCCGCCGAAAGCCCGGAAGATTTCAGCCAGGCCTACACCAAGATCAAACTCGCCTGGAAACTCTACCCAGATCAGCTCGCAATACTGCGCGATGTGTGTATTTGGCGTGAAAAAACCGCGCGCGAATTGGATATCCCCCGTAACCGATTAATGAAAGAGGGTGCGGCCTGGGAAGTTGCGCGCAGAAAACCTGGCCACACCAAGCAGCTGGCGGGCATTGATGGCATGGGTAATCGCACCTTGCGCGACCACGCCGAAACCCTGTTGGCGATTGTGCAAAATGCCGAAGCCAACGGCCTGCCCGAGCGCTTGCCAAAGCCCTTTACGCCGCGCCAAGGCGAAGTATTAAAATCGTTGAAAGCCGTGGCAAACGGCGTTTCTGAAACCCAGGCCATAGCACCGGAGGTGCTGACGCGCAAAAAGGATTTAGAGGCGCTCACCCGCTCGGTGCTGGCCGGTAAGCCCGAATTACCTGACACATTAACCGGCTGGCGCTATGCTGTGGTTGGTCAGCAGTTGGCCGCTGAGGCCGAAACTCTGGTGCCTGAATACCAGCAAGAGAACTTCCATGTCTGATGCCATTCAAAACCTGTGCGACATTTATAAAAGCCCCAAAGACCCGGATATGTACCTGTATGTGCGAAAAACCGAAGGTTTGGCGCGCGTGCCCGAGGCCTTATTGGAAAAGTTTGGTAAGCCTTCCCATGTAATGACGTTGTTACTGCGCGATGGCCGTAAGCTTGCCCGGGTAGATGTAGACAAGGTGCGTGCCGCACTCACTGAGCGCGGTTTTTATTTACAGCTGCCGCCGCCAAAAGAAGACTACATGACCCAGATCAACCAGCAAAATTCCAAGTTGGTTTAACCTTGGCCTGGTTTCGGGATTACTGGCGCGAGGTGCCACTGGCGGAGATGACCGACAGCCAGTGGGAAGCCCTGTGCGATGGTTGTGGCAAATGTTGTTTGCAAAAACTGGAAGATGAAGACGACGGCGAAGTCTACTACACGCGCCTTGCCTGTGAGTTGTTGGATCTGGAAAGCTGCCGTTGTACAGACTACCCCAATAGGCTGCAAAAAGTGCCCGACTGCCTGCAGCTTCGGGCCGAAAAAATCACAGAGTTTCACTGGCTGCCGGTGACTTGTGCCTACCGGTTGGTGGCCGAAGGGCAAGATTTACCCGAGTGGCACCCGTTGATTTCAGGCTCACCTGCAACCGTGCACAGCGCCGGTATTTCAGTGCGCGGGCGAGCGAAATCTATGGCCGGAGTACCTGAAGATCAGTGGCAGGAAGACGTAGTGCATTGGGTAGATTTATAACAGCCCTGCTTAAAATTTTGGAGTAAACACATGCAAGACCCGAATATCCCCATTATGTGGTACGCCTACCTGGCTGGCGTGTTGGGCCTGATGATTGCCACCTGGTGGATGTTTCGCCAACGCAGCGAACTTGCACAATTTGCCACTGTTACCGTGGGCGCATGGCTACTGACGCCCGTGGCGCTCACCCCTGAAATCCCGCAATGGGCGCCGGCATTTTTCGTACTGGTGCTCGATGGCCTGTTTACCGATCATTCCATTGAACGGGTGATCTGGCCCATGGCTTTCGTGTGGGTGGCGGCGCTATTGTTGAGTTTGGCTGCGCGCATAGCCTGGCAAAAGTGGCGTGGTAAAGCCGGCGCCCCAAAGGCTGAAGAACACTAGCTGCAAGTGAGTAGCCCGTAAGTTCCAGCCCACCCAAAGGTGTGCCAGCGCAGCACGCCGTGATCTTGTGAAAACCTAGCTGCTAGCCTGCCAGTTATTTTGCGCGTGAAGCGGCAGTTGGCCTGTATGGCGGTCACTGGGCATCGTTTGGAATAATAATTTCGACGCGCCGATTGATTTGCCGCCCGCGGGCTGAATCATTACTGGCGATGGGGGTGCCTTCGCCTTTACCCTTAGCCTGCATGCGGTAGCTGGCAATACCCTGTTTTAACAGGTAAGCCCTTACTGAGTCTGCTCGGTCTTGTGAGAGGGCCAAGTTAGCGGCATCGCTGCCGGTGCTGTCGGTATAACCTTCAATGATCAGTTGACGATCTTGATTCTGGTTGAGAAACCGTGAGAGTTTATCAAGATTCTCAGTGGTGCCGAACTTCAATTCAGATTTTCCAGACTCAAACAGCATATCGCCTAACGTCAAGACCATGCCTCGTGCGCTTTTTTTCGCATTGAGATCCACCAGCTCCTGTTCAAGTTTAGCGTTGCGGGCCATCGTTTCCTGCAATTTATCACGGGCGACATTTGCCTCTGATGTGCGCGCGTTTAAACGCGAGGCTTCACGCTCATCAATCAAGGCTTTACGTTGATCTTCCAGTAATCGGCTTTCTGCAATCGCAATTGCAATTTCAACTTTATGATCGG
This sequence comes from Simiduia sp. 21SJ11W-1, assembly GCF_024138675.1. Lineage (NCBI taxonomy): Bacteria > Pseudomonadati > Pseudomonadota > Gammaproteobacteria > Cellvibrionales > Cellvibrionaceae > Simiduia > Simiduia sp. 21SJ11W-1. Next base: position 1,149,778 of record NZ_CP090959.1, read on the forward strand.
CCATAAATCTACGGTGCTCTACCACAACCTTTTCACGTTCCGGTTGTTCGGCTATACGGGTAGCCAGTTCCGCTTCCTTGATGGCCAGCTGTGCGCGGCTGGCGAGTTGTTGGTCTGATTGAAGGTTGGTGAGTTTTTCACGTACCTCCACAGCGTTGGCAGGTTTTGTGCTGGTGCCGGAGCAGCCGATGGCGAGCACTAGCGCAGCGGCGGGTGCTGCTAATTTTAGGTGTTTAACCAGGTGTATATTCATTGCGTGTTTCCTTGGTTGCGCTGCATTTCTTGCTTTAGCATCTCTATGCTGCGGATCATGTCTTCATTAACTTGCTTGGCTTTAATTTTATTGGCGCGTGCCAAGGCGAGCCTTGCGCTTACTTCTGATTCGTTCGCTAGCCGAGTGGCCGAGGCCACGTCTTTTTCCTGAGCCGCTGCGCGTGCATCGGTAAGCTTCTTTCGAGCTTGGCTGAGTTCCGGAAGTGCATAATCCGATACCCGTTCCTGATCGGCATTTTCGATAGCGGACTCAGCGCTTTGCAGGGCGCGATAAGGGTGTGGTGCATTCGTTGTGCATGCAGTTAGCGACAACAAGATAGCTATAATCGAAACCCCAAAAAAAACAGCGTGAGAAGGCTGTGGTTTTAGCAGTGGTGATGCACGATTGAACGGCAGTTTATCTATTAGTTTCATGGGCAATGCCTCTTCTGACACCTTCGGAGTGAGTGGCGGTAGGCAATAAATATAACTTAATGGGTTGCGGAGGTCGGTTCTGTAGCGTACAGATGCCTATCGGTGAGCCTATGTAAGCTTAAGCTTTTCTTAAATAATGGAGTGTTCAATGCAAGATATTCTTGTGTTTACATTGTTGTTCATCTGGGCGCTAGGTTTGGTTTTTTCCTATACTGTGGGTGGGTATATCCACCTTCTTTTGCTTGTGGTGATTGTGGTGCTGGCAAAGAAGGCTATTGATAACAGAGGCGTTTAGCAAAGGCTTGAATGGCTGCCACCCTGTGAGATCTCCGTAAGTGTGCCTTGGCGTTTGTGCGTTTGTTGTTAATTTTTCTATTTAACGGCGATTCTTGCAACGAAAGCGTGGAATCCAGGTGTGTGGTTTCAGGAATTGGATAAAAATATAAGCTAATGTAGTTAGCTTTTACCCTAATGCTCATTGCTTGGGGTTGAACTTGGTTTCACTAGTTTTCTCAATATTTATGGCTGTTATTTTATAGCTGCGCATTGAAGTCGGTAAGTCGCCATGTTCAGGGCAGGGTGGCGCATCGATCATCGTCTGTTGGGCAAGTGTCGGTTGAATACTTATTTAAGCTGTGTGAGTGTATGATCTCTGTTATGTTCGCTAGCGTACATAGTGTGAAATAGCTGCTGGTTATAATGCTGGCAGAATTATTGTCGGTGCGGATTTGTCAGTCGATGTCGTCAATCATTCCCTAATTTGACAATCCTTAATTGGCAAAATAATTCTATGATTTCCACCGATACAGCGGCGAAATACTGCCCTACCCAAAATCACCTCGTTGCGGCGCTGCCGTTAGATGTTCGTCGGCGCTTGGAGGAAAATTTGGAGCTAATATATTTGCCGCTAGGCGAGGTACTCTATGAGTCTGGCTATACGTTGCGCTACGCCTATTTCCCTTTAGATTGCATTATTTCCATGTTGTACGTTATGGAGGATGGCGCTTCGGCAGAGATTTCAGTTGTAGGCAATGAAGGTATCTTGGGTACGGCGTTGTTTATGGGCGGCGATAGTACCTCCAGCCGTGCGCTAGTGCAGAGTGCGGGTTATGCCTACCGAATACCTGGGCGACGCTTTAAAGACGAGTTTGACAGGCATTCAGAGATGCTGATGTTGCTCTTGCGATATACCCAGGCGCTTATTACCCAAATGGCTCAAACAGCCGTCTGTAACCGTCATCATTCGGTGGATCAGCAGTTGTGCCGCTGGATGTTATTGTCGCTCGACCGATTGCCTAGCAATAACCTGATTATGACCCAAGAGCTGATAGCCAATATGTTGGGGGTTCGTCGCGAGAGTGTAACGGAGGCCGCGGGAAAATTGCAGAATCTCGGTGTGATTGCCTATCACCGCGGCCATATTAAGGTGCTGGATAGAGATATGCTTGAATCACTCTCGTGTGAGTGTTACGCAGTGGTTAAAAAGGAGACAGACCGATTGCTACCACGATGTCGTCCTAAGAAAAGCGGCGAGTGTCTAATCAGCTAGATGGAGGTGTATTAGGTTTGATACAACGGTTCGCCATCGTACAGATTTTCTTGCCTGGGTAAAACATACTGGACCTACATTTGTCGTGAGAAATCGTTGAATCTTTTTTTGGTTTACGTTTTCTATGTGAAGGTTTTGTATGGAAAAATTATCATATCCCATTGAAAATTTGCTGATTTGTGCGCTTTCTCGCAGGTTGACAGATCACCTGATAGGCCAGTGTCGTCAAGTATGGCTGGCCCGTGGTGACCTGGTCTACGAGCGTAATCGGCCTTATCGATACATCTATTTTCCTTTATCTGGCGTGTATTCTTTTAGAGCGATAGCCGACGACCATAGGTCAATGAGTATCGAAACTATCGGGCGCGAAGGCATGCTTGGCGTAGCCGCATTGCTGGGTAATGGTGATGCAAGATTTCAATGTGTTTCATTGGTGTCTGGCAAGGCATTGCGCATTTCGGTGGGGAATATTAGAAAAATACTGCGTAACAATTCAGGTTTTGATAGATCTGTAGGGCGCTATATTATGCATTTGATGGGCGAGTTGTCGCAATCTATCGTTTGTGTGCAATACCACACTGTTGAGCAAAGGTTGGCTAGGTGGCTGATAGAGGTGAGCGATCAATGCCAAGGGGAGGCGCTGGAATTTACCCATGTCAGCATTGCCAGATTAATGGGGGTAAGGCGTAGTGGCGTTAGTATTGCCGCGCATGGCTTTCTTGCCCAGTCACTTATTTCCTACACCCGTGGCTCACTGCGGATATTAAATCGCACCGGCCTCATGGAAAAATCATGTAATTGTTATATTCCGGTTAAGCATTGATGTACTGTGCTTGCAGATAAACGTTAATCCGATTTTGTGCTGGGTAAAACTTGGCCTGAATAATCAAAGGTTTGGTGCTTTAATGGCCGGGCTATTTTTCGCCGCTGAAAGGCTCCTAGATACCAGGTAGGCAGTCAGATAATTAAAAAATAGAAGAGCAGCCGGTGGGTGTGCGGCAGGCTTTACAGCGGGAGAGAAATAATTTTCTCAGCCTATTTATGGCGGCCGCTGTTGTTAGTGTAAAACCCGTTGCTCTTTGTTTTTTCGGTGTACATGTTTTCATCGGCATGGTTTATTAATTCCATTTGGTTCTTTCCGTCTGTTGGGTAAACGGCCACCCCTATGCTTGCAGGGGCTAGAATGCTGATTCTTCCAATTTTATAAGACACCGCTAGTTTTTCGAGAAGTTTCTTCTTGAGTTCGTTTGCGCCTTCTATGCCATCTACTTCAGGTAGTAGTACTACGAATTCATCGCCGCCATAGCGGTAGGTGGAGTCCTCTGCCCGTACGCAGGCAATCAATCGCCTTGCCATCTGGATGAGCACTTCGTCGCCGATGTTATGGCCGTAGGTATCATTAATAGACTTGAAGCCATTGAGATCCAGTATAAGTAGCCCAACTTGCTTGCCTTGCCGGTTGGCTTGATTGATTGATTGCAGCAATCTGTCTCTTAATAAACCTCTATTGGCGAGGCCTGTGAGTAGATCGTGATTGGCAAAGTGGCGCGCCTCAATGAGATCCTTTTCTAGTTTCATTACTTTATAGTGGAGCGTTTTAATGGTATTGCGTAGGAATGCTTCCTTTCGTCGGCTTGATTGCAGTAAATTGTTTCCCGGTCGCATCGCGCTAAGGTTTTCCATTGGTAGTACCATAGTTTAAACCCCTATTTCGGTTGCTGGGTGCTAGTTTAAGGTGTGAGAGTGATGCTCGGTGCTAAGTAAGTACTCGTGTAAGGTACTTGGATGGTTGCGAATGATTTTTTCGAACTTCCGCTCCATGGGCTTCCAGTTCGCAAGTTTCAGCCAGGCGCGTAAATATTGCAGTTTTCGGCTTGCCGTGTGGTTGGGGCCTCGCGCTAGTTGTATGTCTATCGAAAATACTGGAGTCATTCCAAGTTTGGCTGGGTTGACATGATTGGGCATGCCAATAATTTTAAGGGATTTTTCTTCGGTAAGAACCAACCATGCACAGTTTTCAAAGTTTAAATTGCTGCAGGTTTTTTCCAGGCTTAATCTGAAACAAAAGAAACTGCCAAAATCCTTGAGGATTGATTGCAGTAGCGGGCCGCTGGGTGTGTTGGTAGGAAGTTCCGCTTTGTTGTGCTCTGGCCATTGAGCTGGTGTAAGATTATTTTGGCTATGAGTGTTTTGGTTGGATGTGGCGCTTGTTTTTTTCTGGATGCAGAATTGGTTCTCTGATTTTAGTAGACCTAGTGAGAGTGCCATACTAGAGGCGCAGGTATGTAGCCTTTCGGCAAGCACATTAAGTGCACTAAAAGGCCCGATGTTTTGGAGGTTAGCATTTTTTTGAGCAGATTTCATACTGTGCATACCTGCTTTTTGCATGGTGTGAGTCGCTACAATCTGGTTCTCGCACTATGGCTCTGGGAGTACATATTCTTCATGTAAGCCCGTCAGCGGTCATAGAGAATATGTGATATAGCTGTTTAAAAGGTTAATTCTTCTGGCTTAACCTGTTTTACACCGCGAATGTTCTGAGCCATTTCAATGGCAAGTTCGCGCTCGGCGCCACTGCCCACTTTACCCGTTAGTGTAACCAATCCATCTTCAGTGGTTACCGAAATGTCCGAGCTGTCTACATTACTTGAGTAGATATAGGTGGACTTTATTTTTGTAGTAATCCAGCTATCTGATACTGTGGTGTTTTCGCTTGATTTGGCAATTTTCTTGTTTTCCGGCGCGGGCGTGCCCTCCTGCTTTTTGACGATTAGCTGGTTCTTCACAGACTTCACTCCCCGCGTGTTTTTTGCCAGCTTTCCGGCGAGCTCTTTGGCATCAGCTGTGCCTACGTTACCCGTAAGGGTTACATTGCCGAACTTGGTGATCACATTTGTTGTTAAGCCGTCCGACGTTTTGCCCCACAGGAGCTTTGATTTTACCGCTGTGGTGATGGAGGCGTCGTCTATGTATTGCCCATAGTCGTTCTCTGACTGCTCATCATTTTTGGAATTTTGCTCTGCAGAGACAGTGATTTTGTTGTCTACGGATTTAATGCCATCCACACCCAGCGCAATTTGCTTGGCAAGTTCCTTGTCGGTGTCTTCTGTGACGCCCCCATTGAGCGTGGCCTTGCCGTTGGCCACGGTCACCTGGATGTCATTGGATCTCAGGTAGGGGCTTAGGGCATAGGTTGTCCAGATTTGTGCTTCTTGACGCGCCTCAAGAATATTCTGAGACGTGCAGTCATCTGACCAGGCGCTGCCACTCAAGGCGGCTGCCGAAACCAGCATTGCCAACGGGATTGCTTTACGGTTAAAGTTTTTCATGGTGTTGCTCCGTTAATACTTACGTAGCGTTCAATTCTTGAATGCCTAATGCGTTAGTGTTGTTTGTTGATCCGCTGTGGCGTGCCCAGGTGCGTGAGTTGGCATCTGATTGCCTGGCGCTGGCCATTGCACACTGTGCATTCGGTAGGGCCGCCACGATTAGCAACCTTAGAGAAGCCGCTGATGAGGGTCGGTACGCTATCTCACATAGGGCAATATTTGTGATCGGTGGCGTTCTGGTTAGTGGCGGGGCGTGACAATAATTGGCGTCTTATTATTTTCTCGTTGTTTAATTATGACGCAGGCTTTTGGCATGTTAAATACGATCAACTCGTATGCTGCTGGTTGTTCAAGGCGATTGGGGTTGCACTTGAATCCATACACCCTGAGCTATTTTGTGAATAATAATTTCGGTCGCAGTGGCGAGCGAGCTAAAAATTTTTGGCGATTTGCTGGTAGGTTGCTACAAAGAATTTTTCGGGGTGCTGTGCCAAGTAGTTCAGCAGCGCCTGGTGTGCTTGCGCGCTGATGGCGAGGTGGTCGCCACCTATGCCGTGAAAGGTAATATTTATCAAGCGGCTGTGCGCGGACGCTGTTTTCACCTGGGCAATAAGCGCCTCGCCCGAAACCCCAGAGGGGGACAGCCAGGTGGCGTTTAGGGCCGGCGGCTCTTGGCTCAGAATGGCGGTAAACAGCGGCGCAACCAAGGGCAAGTAGGGTTGGCCGCCGGCGTGGGTATCGCCACAGGGGGGTGTATAGGTGCGCAACTGCTGGCCGTCGATGGCCGTTAAAAAGCTGTTGGCCGCTTGCAACTCTTCGAGCATTTGCCTGGGGCTGCGCTGGTCTAAATCCTGGTGAGGCTGCACCCAGTCGCGCCCGGGCAGCGAAGCCCTGCAGTGGTGAAATACGCTATGGTTGCCCAGCGCGTGCCCCTGGGCTGCCAGCGCCCGCCACTCGTCTAAGCGCTCTTGAATGACGGGGGAGGCGAGCGTCAGGTAAAAGGTCGCCCGCAAGCCCGTGCTGTTCAGTGCCGGCAGGGCGTGATCCAGCTGGCTTGGCAGGGCGTCGTCATAATTCAGGCTGACCGCCGTTCGGCCATCGTCGGGCCAGTGGGGTTGGGCATTTATTAACGGGCTTAGTAGCAATAAGCTTAAACCCCAAAATATACGCGAGCGGGGTGATCCGGGTAGGCTGAACCTGCGTAGTGGGGCCATGAATTGCGCCTGCTGTTTTCATATTTAAGGGGGAGTCTACTGAACTGCAGCCAGTGCTTAAATAAGCAGGCCAGAATTTAACCGCGGCACAGGCTATGAAAATCTACCGGGCTGGCTAAAATGCCGGCACCACTGTGACTACTGGAGATGCGATTGTGCCCGATATCGTTGTGATGTTTTTTCTACTGGGCCTGATTGCCGGCCTGCTCCGATCTGACCTTACCGTACCGAAAGCTGCGTACGAAACCCTAAGCCTGTTGTTGATGCTTACCATCGGCCTGAAGGGCGGTATGGCCTTGTATGGCAACCTTAGCTGGCAGCTGGTGCCCGAGTTGTTAACGGTTATGCTGCTGGGCGGCGCTATTCCCTTGGTGCTGTTTCCGTTACTGCGCAAGCTCGTGGGCTTGAACCTTGAAGACAGCGCCAGCATTGCCGCGCACTATGGTTCTGTGAGTGCGGGCACCTTTGCGGTGGCCTTGGCCTATGTAGAGGCCCGTGAGCTGGTGGTGGCACCGGAGGTGACGCTCTACCTGGTGGCCATGGAGCTGCCCGCCATTGTGGTGGGGCTTTTGATCTACCGGCGCCTGCAGCGCGGCGGGCCGGTGCAACCTACCCTGGGTAAGCTTTGGCACGAGGCGTTCACTAACCAGGGCGTCATCTTGCTGCTGGGCGGTGTGATTATTGGTGTGATGTATGGCCCTATTCAGGGCGCTGCGGTTACCGATTTATACACAGGTGCCTTTAAGGCTGTGCTGGCCTTGTTCCTGCTGGAGATGGGTTTAACGGCGGCCAATACGCTGCGGCCATTCCCCTGGGCGCACTGGCGTCTGTTGAGCTTCGCGCTGATTGCGCCGCCGGTGCTTGCGCTAGTGGGTATTGCTGCAGGTAAGGCGCTGGGTATGAGCGAGGGCACCCAAGTCATTTTGGCCTCGCTCACCGCCAGTGCGTCTTACATTGCCGCACCGGTGGCCATTAAAGGCGCTATTCCCAAAGCCGACATCGGCTTGGCTATGCTCGCATCGCTTGGGCTTACCTTTCCCCTCAACGTGCTGGTGGGTATCGGCTTCTACCACTATTTGATTGCCCTATAACGCGCCTGCGCAATCAGTTCATCAACGCCCGGGCCTCTGCGAGTTCCTCCCGGGTGTTGATGTTAAAAAACGCCGGTTGGCAGCTGCCAAAATCTACCTGAATGCCACCGAGTTCGCGCACCAGCTGTTGCAGCTTGTGTTGGTCTTCACGGTAGGCATGGGTAAGGCGCGGCAACAGGCTTTTATGCCACAGGCCGAACAGCGGGTGCATGCGGCCCTGCTCAGAGGCCACCGCCAAATGTGATTTGACGCCCAGCCCCTTGGCCAGGCGGCGGCCTAAGTCTGCGGGGAAAAAGGGCGTATCGGCCGCCACCGTCAGTAGCCATTGTTGCGGGTGTGATTGCAGCCAGGTGAGGCCTGCAATAATGCCGCTCAAGGGGCCTGCGCTGGGCGGGGTGTCTGGCAGCATGGGAATGGGCGGCAAATCTGCCAAGGCACGGTTGAAGCGATCGAGCGCGCCGTTTACATTCAATGCAACACTTGCCACCTGCGGCGCCAGGCGTTGATGGGTGTAGTGCAGCAAGGGTTTGGCGCCGAGCGTGAGCAGGCATTTATCGGTGCCGCCCATGCGGGTGCCGGCGCCCCCGGCAATAATGAGCCCTGCAATATTGTTGCCGTTGATTTCCATGGCCTGTCGTCTGTTGTGAAGTCTTGGCCGTATAATAGCGGCAATTACCTGCTACGCCGAGTGACGCCATGAGTTTGAATCTGGAAGATTTACGCCGCGACTACCTGATGGGTGGCCTGGATCACAGCGATCTGAATGACGACCCCATCGCCCAGTTTGAGGTGTGGTTGCAGCAAGCCATAGACCTGCAACTAAAAGACCCTACGGCCATGACAGTGGCCACGGTAGATGCCAGCGGCCAGCCGTCGCAACGCATTGTGCTGCTGAAAAAGGTGGATCACGGTTTTGTGTTTTATACCAACTACGGTTCGCGCAAAGCCCAAGAGCTGAGCGCAAACCCTAAAGTGAGTTTGCACTTTCCCTGGCACGACATAGAACGGCAGGTGAAAATCTGTGGCGTGGCTGAAAAAGTCAGCGCGGCAGAATCGGCCAAGTATTTTCTCTCGCGCCCGAAGGAAAGCCAGCTGGCAGCCTGGGCCTCTCACCAAAGTCACCCGGTCGCTACGCGGCAGTTGCTCATGCAGCAGGTGGCGCGCATGAAAGAAAAGTTCGCCGCAGGCCTTGTGCCTGCGCCCGATTTTTGGGGCGGCTACCGGGTAGTGCCCTCTGAAATCGAATTCTGGCAGGGCGGTGCCAACCGGCTGCACGACCGCTTCCAATACACCCGCACCCAGGGCGGCTGGCAACGCAAACGCTTGGCGCCCTAGGCGGCTTTCATTACGTTGGTGTTAGCGAGCATCAACCGCCTGTTGCGCGGGGGCTTGTAGGGCAGGCGCTTGGAGTGCAGGCGCTTGGGGTTTGCCAAGGCCGGTATCATCTTCGGCGTGTGCCTGCACCAGCGCCAGCAGCACCCCTTTTTCTTCCCACAGGCTGATTTGCAAGCCGCGCGCAAAACGCAGCAGTGGGCGCTCGTCTATGTTAATGGCCCCCAGTTTTTCAAAGCTTTCCGCAAACGGCACCTGAAACAGCGAGGCGCCATCGGCCAAACGCAGCACAACGCCGTTTCGACCCTGAATGCTTACATAACGCCCGCCAATTAACCGGCTGTTGAGATCTGGCAGGTGGATGCTATTTACCAGAGTGAAATCCAGCGCCGTAAAGGCTTGATCGAGCGCTGCAATATTGTTGCCTTGATATTCCAGTGGCTGTTGCTGCAGGTGCAGGCTAACCACTTCGCCCGTGATGGATTCCGTCAGCTGTGTTTGCTGATAGGCCTGCCACTGGGTGTGCGCAGCCAAGCCCACGCCCAGAAAAAACAGCAGGCAGGCGATTTTTTGCCAGTGGCTCAGTGGCCGTTTGGGTGGCGTGAAAGCAGGCAGGCTACGGGCTTTAAGCGCGCTTAATTGGGCCTCTGTTAAGGCCGCGCCCGCAATTTCCTTTTTGCACAAGGTTTTTAACGGTTGAGCTTTTTCCCCAGTGGTGGCTTGCTCTTCGATGGCGCTTGTGGCTTGTGGTGCGCTCGCAAGCTCTAAGTGCAGTTGGTGAAACTTTTCCAGCAGGGCTTGGTGCGGCAGCTGCCACTCATCGGCCATTTGCTCAATAGAAAGATCAAGCCAGGCCCAAAGGTAGAGTATGTCGCGCAGGTCGGGCTCGAGTGTGGGCCACTGGTGGCTTAATTGCCCGGGTTGCAACTGCAGTTGTTCCAATGCCTCAAGCGGCGCCTGCAGGCTTTGCTTGGGGTTTTCATGGTCGGGTTTTGCGCGCGCACTGGTTTGGCTGCGCATGCGTTCATGCAGGAGGTTGCGCATCACCTTGCGTAGATAGGCCTCAGGCTGTAGCGCGGTTGTTTGTGATAACCGCATCCAGCGCTCAATCGCTGCGCGCAGTAAATCCAACGCTTGCTGGGTGTCGGCTGTGAGCACCAGGCCAAAGCGAAACAGGTTAGCCCATTGGTCATCGGTCAAATTTAACGGCGTTACCGGCATGGGAATCTCGCTATTTTCTTTGAGAGTTTAATTGAGAGTTACATTGAGAGTTACATTGTGTGAACAGCAACCCGTGCGTTCAAGCTTGTGGGCGGCAGTGCCCGAGCCTGGTATGCAGATGGGCTGCAGCTTTAATTGAGCAAAGGTTACCATTGCCGCAGGCCTCTGGCACATAGCTTTTGGCTTAAGGCCTGTGTTGCTGGGGCAATGTTTCTGTGTACCAGTTGCTATGCCATACTGCGGCCACGTTTAACCTGTAAAACCGCGAGGTGGCTATGCGATTTATAGATTTGCCGCGCTTTGGCGATGCCAGTGTGATGTGTGTAAGCGAAACAGATGCCCCAACGCCCGTGGCAGGCGAAGTGCAAATTCGCGTGCATGCAGCGGGCGTGAACCGGCCCGATGTAGTGCAACGCATGGGCCGTTACCCGGCGCCTGCCGGCCACTCGCCCATACTCGGGCTGGAAGTGGCCGGTGTGATCAGTGCCGTGGGCGAAGGGGTGAGCCAGTGGGCCGTGGGCGATGCCGTGTGTGCCCTGTGCAATGGCGGTGGCTATGCAGAGGTAGTGTGCGTGCCGGCCGGTCTTTGTTTGCCTAAGCCTGCCTCGCTTTCATTTGTAGAAGCGGCAGCCTTGCCGGAAACCTTGTTTACTGTATGGGGCAATGTGTTTGTGCGCGGGCGGTTACAGGCCGGTGAATCCTTGCTGGTACACGGTGGTAGCAGTGGCATTGGCACCATTGCCATTCAGTTGGCCCAGGCCTTGGGCGCGCATGTATATGCCACCGCAGGCAGCGATGAAAAATGCAGGGCTTGCACCCGCTTGGGCGCCAAAGCCGCCATTAATTATCGCCAGCAGGATTTTGTAGCGGAGCTTAAGTCGCTCACCCAGGATGCGGGTATAGACGTGATTCTGGATATGGTGGGTGGCGATTATATCGCCAAAAATATTGATCTGGCGGCAATGGAGGGGCGCATTGTAAACATTGCTTTCTTGCAGGGGCCAAAGGTTGAATTGAATCTGTTGCCGGTGATGCTAAAGCGTTTAACGCTCACAGGCTCTACCTTGCGCGCCCAGGCCAATGAGGCCAAGGCGGCGCTGGCGCGCGGTTTATCAGAACAGGTGTGGCCGCTGATCGAGTCGGGTAAAATAGCGCCCGTTATTCACACTACCTTCGCCCTGGGTGAGGTAGAACAGGCGCACCGGTTAATGGAATCGAGTGCGCACATCGGCAAAATTGTGTTAACCGTTAACGATTGAGGTAACAAGTGGAACGTTTTATTGAACAATTGATGTATCGCTCGCGCTGGTTGCTGGCACCTATTTACCTGGGGCTAAGTGTGGCAGTGCTGGCACTGGGTATTATGTTTTTCAGGGAGCTGTTTCATTTGTTGGTGGAAATTCCCACCATAGCTGAAGCTAATATGATCCTACTGGTGTTGAGCCTGATCGATCTGGCCATGGTGGGCGGCTTGCTGGTAATGGTGATGATGAGCGGCTACGAAAACTTTGTGTCGCAACTGGATATTGATGAAAACGATGAAAAGCTCAACTGGCTGGGCAAGATGGATTCTTCATCACTGAAAGCGAAAATTGCCGCCAGTATTGTGGCTATTTCATCTATTCACCTGTTAAAGGTATTCATGGGCGTTAAAAATTACGATGACATGCAGCTTATGTGGTACGTGATTATTCATATGACCTTTGTAGCCTCGGCGTTTGCCATGGGGTATCTGGATAAAATCACCAAGCATTAACAAGGGGTGCCCATGCACAAGCCGCTGACAGGGATACGCGTTATTGAAATGGGGCAGCTGTTGGCGGGCCCTTTCACCGGGTGCCTGCTGGGCTACTTTGGTGCCGAGGTGATTAAAGTGGAGCCGCCGGAAGGTGGCGACCCGCTGCGCAACTGGCGCAAACTGGACGACACCGGCACCTCCTTTTGGTGGCGCTCATTGGGCCGCAACAAAAAATCCGTTACCCTCGATTTACGTAAGGCCCGTGGCCAGCAATTGGCCGGTGATTTAATTGCGAGCGCCGATGTGCTGGTGGAAAATTTTCGCCCAGGCGTGATGGAAAAGTGGGGCCTGGGGCCAGAGGTCTTCGCCGAGCGCAACCCAAAACTTGTGTATGCCCGTATTTCCGGTTTTGGCCAAACCGGCCCCTACGCCAACCGGCCTGGCTTTGCCTCTGTGTGCGAAGGCATGAGCGGCTTTCGCTATTTGAACGGCTTCCCCGGTGAGGCGCCGGTACGCCCGAACCTCTCTATTGGTGACACCATAGCAGGCATTCACGCGGCCCTCGGCATTGCGCTTGCGCTCTTGGCCCAGCGCAGCGGTGATGGCCGTGAACAGCCGCTCGGCCAAGTGGTGGATGTAAGCCTGGTGGAATCCATGTTCAATTTAATGGAAGCGGTAGTGCCCGAGTATTCTGGCGCAGGTGTGGTGCGCGAGGCCTCGGGTACCACTGTGACCGGCATTGTGCCCACCAACACCTACCGCTGCGCCGATGGCAAATTTGTGGTGATTGGCGGCAATGGCGATTCCATTTTCAAGCGTTTGATGACGGCCATTGGCCGTGCAGACATGGCAATGGACACCCGCATGGCCAATAACGCCGGGCGCGTAGAGCATCAAGTAGCCATTGATAACGCCATCGCCAAGTGGTGCCTGGAGCACCCGAGCGCGCAAGTTATTGCCGTGCTTGAAGCCGAGCGTGTGCCCGTGGGCCCCATTTACAATGTGGCCGATCAAATGGCCGACCCGCATTTTCAGGCACGTAGTTTATTCGAGCGGGTAGAAATCAATGGCAGACCGCTGGATATTCCCGCCATTTTGCCCAAGCTTACCGGCACCCCCGGTACAACCGAATGGCCCGGCGGTGAGGTGGGCAGCCACAACGATGAGGTGCTGCAATCGGTGTTGGGCTTGTCTGCTGAGGCGATACAAGCGCTTGTGGCCGAAGGTGTGATTGCGCGCCGGGGTTAGCCCGCAAAGCTTTGGCGGTTTTTACGGTGTTTCTGGGCGCGGTTGATCTGAAAAAATGCCCCCGGCTTTTACCGGGGGATTCCTGCAATGGGTTTAAAGCCCTTAGTAGTTGGTTGCGAACTTGTTGTTAGATTCGTTGCTCTCGTCTATGGCTTTGTAGTAATCCACTTCAAACATCACGCGATCGCCGCGCGCAAAGTCGCCGGGGGCGAATGTCACATCAATGTATTTTTGCTCGCCGGCACCAAAAACCGTTTTGATATTGGCGGCGCTGCCCCAGCTTTGGCCACCTTTTTTCTGATGGGTGCCCCAAAGCACCATTTCAGCATAGTGGGCGCCGCCCTTGTTTTTTACGGTCACCCGGTAGTTGCCTGGCGCACCCATGGGCTTGGCCGCAACAATGGTGAAATCCGGCTTTGGCGTGGCGGGTGCGCGTACGGCTTCACTTGTGGCGCGGGCCGGTTGCGTGCTTGCACCTGGCTCGCGACTTTTGGCCTGAATGGTCAGTGGTTTGCACTTGCCTATCCCGTTTTCAACAACCCATGTTTGACCCATAGGGCAGCGGTGCTTTTCGGGGTTGCCGGCGGCAAATGTCGCTGTGGCGGCGGCCAGCAGTGCAATGGCAGAGGTAATTTTGATGCTAGATGATTTCATTTTGTAACTCCGGTTTAGCTGTAAGCGATGATTAAATAAAGGTTCACATTTATTCCACAGGTACGTAGCGGAAGCACTTGTACGAGAGGTTTAACTTTGAGTTGTGGCTAGTGCCATCGGATGGCAGGCTCACAATGTCATTTTTAATATTGGTGACATCGGTATCCGGGTTGCAGGTGCGCACGATGGTTTCCGAACGGGCGCAGGTGTATTCGTACCAGGCTTTACCTTCGTGCTTGATCAGCTTTTTACTGACAGGCGTAAAGCCTTGGGCACAGGCTGCAGGTTTTGGAATGGCACCGGCCACTTGAACCTGAAATTTTGGCTTGGCACTGGTTGCATTGAGTGTGGGGTTCGCCAGTGATTGGGCGGTGATGAGTGCGCTGGCAATCAATCCGGCCATGGCGATGGTGTGGTGCAGTTTGCGCTGCTGTTTCATAGTAAGACCCTCCTTGGGCTTTGCGGTTAATGAGCCGTTGGGTTCTGCTGTTTTGCAGTGAACGCCTTGGCCCGTTACTTATGTGTCGCAGACCATTGGCAAACGGTTCATATTTTTTTGCTGATGTTTCGCCTTGTCTCTATGGCCGCTGCAATCTTCCTTTTTGCACTGTCCCGGTTGTGAGTTCTACTTGTGAGTTCTACAGGGGTGCGTTACACAAGTCCCCTAAATCCGGGGTGCCCGTGGGCCAGAATTGGTTTACCTCTGGCGTCTGCATGCCTTCGTAAAGCGCCGTGGCGATGGCGGCGGCCACCAGCGGTGAGGCGAAAGAGGTGCCTGTTTGGTAGCGGCCTTGGCCGCGTTCGTTATACGTCCACACATCTTGCCCGGGCGCGCGCCAGAAAACCCTGTTGCCACCATTGGAAAGTGCCAGCAATCTTAATTGGTTATCGGTGGCACCCACGGCCTGCACTGCCGGGTAGGCCGCCGGATACATAGGGCGTTCAGCGCCACTGTTGCCCGCTGCAGCCACGAAGGTAACTTGTTTGGCGAGTTGGGTAATTGCTTGTGCCAGCAAGTCGCTGTGCTTGCCGCCAAAACTCATGTTGACCACCAAGGGCTTGAAGGCCGCGATTTTATCGAGGCCAATTAATAGCCAATCGGTGCGGGTTTCCATATTGCCGGTGGCGTCTTCGGCGAAAACATTCACGGCAAGCAGTTGCGCCTTGGGCAGCAGGCCCAGATCTTTGCCCACCATCAGCGTTGCCACACCGGTACCGTGCGGGTGGGGATCGGCGTCTTGTGCGGCCACGTGAACGCTTTGCACCCGGCCTTCAAAGACCGGCAACTGCGCGTTTACGGCGCTGTCTAGCAGAGCCAGACGGGGCGATTGGGGGCAGTGTGAGGGCAGCTGTGCGCCCAGTAACCGCTGTGCGTACTGGCGCTGTTCGCTGCGCTGTAACCGGTAGCGCTGATTGTTTTCTACCGGCCACTGGTTGGCAATTTGCGCTTTAACCGCCTCCAGATCCACTGAGTCGGGCACGCGGTAGGTGCTGAGCACCCAGCCAAGAGATGCCAGCGTGCGCCGGCTTTGAATGCGCAAGCCCCACTGGCCCAGGGCCCTTCGTTGTTGCTCGGCAATAGACATGTTTGGTGCCTGCAGTAGCAATTCTCGCAAGGGGGGCAGCCTGTCGTCGGGATTATCTTGCATCGGCTGTGGCCCCTGCGGCAGTGCAGCGCCCAGGAGGCTTGTACTGCGCACAATGGGGGCCGCTTCTCGAGGGCCGCTTTGGCGCGCAGCCGGTGGGCTGGGATGGGGTGCATCTGTTGCTGTGGCCTGTGGATTTGGTTGGCCTGTGGGGGCGCTATCACCCGGCCTTGCTGTCTTAGCAGTGGCGGCTGGTTGTTGATGGGTTGGTGCTGTTCGTTGCGCGGCAGTATTGGCCGCGCTTTCGGGTGTCGTATCGGGTGTCGTATTGGGCGTTGTATGAGATGTTGTATCGGGCTTTGCAGCAGGTGCGGTAGCAGACGCTCTACCCGGTATTGTTCCTGGCGCTGTTTTGGGCGTTGTTGCGGGCGGCGTATCCGGCGCAGTGCCAGTGGCCGTTGGTGGTGAATTTTTTATTGGCGCTCGCTGTGTGTTTTGCGTTGTATTTTCCGCAGTATTTGGCGTTGTACCGGAATTAGAACCGGAAGTAGAACCTGAAGTTGTACCTGAAGCTGCCTCTCGGGTTGGATCGCCCGTTGTAGTTTGTGCAGCATCGTCATTGGCGCCGGGGGCAGTTGCGCGCGTGGCTGTCAGCTGGGTGGCGGGCTTCTGGGGCGCTGTGCCCGGCACCCTTGCCGGGCCCTGTGATGTGCTGGTTGCCTCTGGTCGCGCGCTGGTAGCTGCAGTGCTTGCCGTGGGCATGGCCGTGCCTGTGGAAAAAGTGCTGGGCCTTGTTGTTGAGGTGAGTGTTGTTGTGGGTATTGTTGCGGATGTAGTAGTGGGTGTAGTTGATGTAGGTGTAGTTGATGTAGGTGTAGTTGATGTAGGTGTAGTTGAAGATGATGCTGTG
The DNA here is from genome assembly GCF_024138675.1 of Simiduia sp. 21SJ11W-1. Classification (NCBI taxonomy): domain Bacteria; kingdom Pseudomonadati; phylum Pseudomonadota; class Gammaproteobacteria; order Cellvibrionales; family Cellvibrionaceae; genus Simiduia; species Simiduia sp. 21SJ11W-1. The sequence goes on from NZ_CP090959.1 coordinate 1,166,337, forward strand.
GCTTCCGGTGTGCTTGCCGGGGCACTGGTGCCCGGCTCTGGCGTTTGTGCACTGGTGAGGTTTGCCGCCAAGAGCAGCGGCAAAACAAGCCACAGAGCGGCCATACATTTCATGGCAGCTCTGCCTCAATGGCGGCGTGCACCACGCCGGGCATTTCACCCAGTGCAGATTCAACTTGGCTGCGGTCGGTGTAGCCTGGCTGCGCTTTGGCAATAAAAATCCGCAAGATGCCAATGCTGCTTGGGCCATCAACAATGCGCGCATGGTGTTGTGTGAGCGTGGCGGCCAGATCTTCCCAGCGCAGGTTCGCGTCCAGCTCCAGCTGAATAAGCCAGCCATTGCTGAGTGCACCCGCTTGGCCTGCTGCAAGCAAGGTGAAATCAGGTGCCGGTGCTGGCCGTGCGAGAATAATAAACTGCACACACAGTACCAAGGCCGCGGCACTCGCCATTGCAGGGCGCCACCATTGAGGTTGCGCTTTGGGTGTGTTGAGTTCGCGTTTTAAGCGTGCCCAGCCGAGGTCTGATGCCTGGGCCTGGCCTTGGTGTTTTATTTGCTGTTGGATAGCGCGCAGCGCCGCCAGTTCTGCACGCGCTTGTTCCGATTGTGCAAGCCAGGCATCCACGCGTTGCTTTTCTGCCTCAGTCAAACTGCCGTTCACATACCAGGGCAATAGTTCGGATAAATCTTCAGTGTTCATATTGAACGTCCTTAGGCTAAATTACGTCTCATGCCTTGGTCGGTTTCATACCGCCCGGGGTTCATTGGTTTGCCAAGCAGCGCATCAGCAGATTTTTTGCTTGCATCATTCGCGTTTTTACCGTGCCTGTTGGAATTTGCATGACCTCTGCAATTTCCGTGTAGGGCATCTCTTCAAAAAAGGCGAGCCAAACCACCTCTTTGAGTTTTGCTTTTAATGCATCAACACAGGTGCGCACACTGGCGGCATCTTGCGAAGCGCTGGCGGCAGCAAATAAATCGCAATCGCAACTGAGATCTTCGTGCAGGCTGATGTCTTCCTGATCCTCATGGCGACGCTTGGCGCGCAGCGCATCAATGGCTTTAAAGCGCGCCATGCTAAACAACCAGGTGCGCACACGGGCCTCGCCCTGAAAGCTGGCGCCTTTGTGCCACACCTCTAGCATCACGGTGTTGATCACTTCTGCAATGTCGGCGGGGTTGTGCAGCGTGCGTTGTAGAAACGCCGACAGGGCGCCAGCATGCCGGCGATAGAAACGCTCCATGGCTTGTTGGTCGCCCTTGACGATGGCGGCTAATAGCAGTTCGTCTGAATCCGACACAGCCTTACTCCGGTTGATAGACAAATGCGTAATCGGCGCTGGCTGCGAGCATTTTACCAGCACTGTTGTGGGCGGTAATGCGCCACAGGTAGCGTTGGCCCGGGTTCAGTTTGCTGCGCACCAATTCTGACAGGGGCGATTGGGTTACCGAGTTTGGCAGCACCATACCCACCACAAATTGTGGCTCGCCTGACTGGCCCACCGTTGGCGTGGCACTTGTGATGGGCGCCTGATGATGCAGCGCAAAAATTTGCAATTGATATACGGCGGCGCCAGTGACCGTGGGCCAACGAAAGGGCGTTTGCGCGCTTACCGCTTGTTGGCTGGGCGAGAGCCCGGTCAATGCCAGTAAGCCCTGTTGCGCCTGCACTTGGTAGCCTGCATCTATCACCCACTCCTGCACCGGGCATTGGGGATCTGTGGCAACCTCTTCGGTGATCAGGTTTCTGTTGGTCACGCAAAAACGCAGCAGGTATTTACCGGCCCGCTGTGTGGGCAGCGCTGGGCTTTCCAGCTGAATGCGTTGTGTGCCCGTTACCTGACGCCGCACAAGGGCCAGAGTTTTAAACAGCGGCAGCGCTTCGGTGCTGCCGGGTTCGGCCAGCTGCCAGCGGCCTTCAAGCAAGCCTGAACCGCTGTAGCTGACGGTAAGCTGTGCTGTGAGCGCCTCGTTTTCTTTCACCAGTGCCAGGTCGTTACCTGTATCAAAGGCCAGTTGTAGCCCCCGCACCTGCAACTCACCCGGGGAGCCTGTGCGCGCGGCGTCGAGCGCGCTGCGATTAACCAGCAAGGTCATGTAGGCGCGGGTATTGCCGCCGCCAATGGGGTCGGAGAACACCCGCTCAATCACCAGGCGCGAGCTGTTGCTGGCGAGCAGTGTTTGCATTAAATCGGTGCCGAGCGCGAGCGTTTCGCTAAATAAAAACGGCCCGCTGCCGGGCGCACTTAGCACGCCGCCTAAGTTTGCCACCAGCGCGCCATTGGCGGGGTTTACAATGCGCGCGCTCGTTGAAACTACGCCGTTGGTGTGGCCGCTGCCGGTACTGACTTGCCAGCTGAGTTGTACGGAATTTTCTTGGCTGGCATACACCTGCCGCTGCATGGGTGAAACCCGCGCGGCGGTGAAATTGCCCTGCACGGGAATGATCAACAGGTGCGAGGCCTGTACGTTATCGCCGGTACCACTGTCGGTAAAGGTGCGATCAATACGTACCTGGCTGATATTTTGCGATTGCCAGCTGCGTACCTGGGCGCTGCTGATCATCAAATTTTCAGACAAATTATAGGGTGCCGCACCGGTGCCGTTCAGGGTGCTGCCCAGGGTGCCAAGCACTTGGCCTGTGGCGGGGTTCACCAATTGCCCCGGCGCGCTGGAGACGCCTGCCGTGTAGGTGGGGGTGGCGGTTACCTGCCAGGTGATGGGCAATAAATTGTTATTCACGGCATTGAGTGTGGATTGGGCGGGCGTGACGCCGGCGGCACTGATGCTGCCACGGGCAGGCACGTTAAGTGTCAGCGTGCCCACCACCTGGCGGCCAATGCCGTCTGAAAAAATGCGACGCGCCTCAATTTGGGTAACGCCCGCACTTTGCCAGCTCACCACTTGTGCCGCACTAATGCTCAGGGTTTCAGTGAAATTAAACGGGCCGCTGCCGGCTTGGTTCAAAGTGCCGCCGAAACTTCCGAGCACATTGAGCGTGGTGGCATCCAGCAGTTGCCCGGGGTTGGAATTGGCGCCACTGCTGTGGGATGCATCTGCTGCTACCGTCCAGTTAACAACCAGTGCATTGTTGTTGGCGGTGTTGAGGGTTGCACTGCCGGGCGACACGCTAACGCCCGTGAGCAGGGCAGCGGCGGGCATGGCCCAGGCCACGAGGGCGAAACACAAAATGTGCGAGATACGTTTCATCATGGTTACAAGTCTCCTGCCGACCATGCCAGTTCAATACCTGCATGGGCCGACCATTGTTCCTGGGCCCAGGCAAAGGCGCGGTTGTCTTGCCGCCCGTAGCTGCCACGCAAATACACATTGACGCCGGGCGTGTTGCCCTTGGCTGCCAGTGCCATCCAGGTGAGCTGCCCGTTGCCGAAATGGCTTAAAAAGTCGTCTTCAATAAACGCCGGATTCGCAAGCTCGCTGCGGTCTGCGCCGTAGTTGTAATTCAAACTCAGTACCAGCTTTTCGGGGATCAATTGCAGCAGGGTATCAATACCCAGGTTGCGGTTGTAATAGGTATCCCCGAGGTCTGTTTGGGTTTGTCGGTTGAACTGCGTAAAAAGGTTCACATTGGCGCGGGTTGAGGGCATCCAGCTCATGTTCAGGCCGAGCATGCGGTTTTCCATGTCGGAGCCTGGTTGGTAGATGTCGTAGCCGTTAAGCGATACGGCTTCGGAGCGGTCGTCGAACCGGGTGCTGGCCCACTGCAGGCCCCAGCTCCAGGTTGATTGGCTGAAGTTCACACTGACGCTTTGCTCGTGGGTGAGGTTGTCCAGATCAAAGCCCACGGTCTGTGCGTTGCTGTCTGGTTGGCTGTGTTGGGTTTCGCTAATGTACAGCGTTGCCGAGGGCGCGCCGAGCACCGCCAATGCGCTGCCGGGCTCGAGCATGGGTACATAATTGACGGTGAGCATTTGGCGCGCGAGAGTTTGGGTGGGCAGTGCGGGATCATCGGCCTGGTTATTTTGCTCGCTCGACCACTCGAAATTGAGGTTGATACTCTGGCGCCCCAGCTGCGTGACCAACCTGTTTAACGCCACATCGCCGGGCAGGGTGAGGTTGCCCAGGCTGTAAAATTGCGCCCCCACTTTTTGGTGTTGTAGCGTTGCCGTCCAATAATCCAGCGGGCCAGTGGGCAGTGCGCCAGATTGCAGGCGGGCCAGCAATTGCAGCGCGGAATCTTGCTCGGCATCGGCGCCGAGATCGATGCCATCGCTATCAAAGCGCGACTCGGCGTACTCTGCATGCAGCCAGATAGATTGCTCCATCAAATAGGAATCGAGGCCCAGATTCCAGCTGTCGCCGCCGTAAACAACCGGGTCGCCCGGCGCATATACCCCGGCGCCGCCGAGCTGGGTTTTACCATCCACATACCCGAGCTTTAGCATCAGTGCATCGCCGGCCAAGTGGGTGTTCAGTGTGGCGCCTTGTCCACGCAGTGTTTGGCCTGGCAGCACCAGTGCCTCATCTACGCGCGTGCTCGGTTCGCTATTGACCTTAAACAAGCGCAGCTCGGTGCTCTGGCTGGCATTGCCAATGCGCACTTCGGCGCCGCGCCGCTGAAACATGGAAAACAACAAGTCTTGCTGTTCAATGCGCACATTGCCCACCATGGCACCGGCGCTGAGTGTTGCGCCTTGGTGGCGGGCCTCAATGCGGTAACTGGGTAGCGCCCATTCTGTGCCGGTGTTGTTGCCCAGGTTTTCGCTGGTGCTGTCGTAGAGGGCGTCCAACTCCACTGTGAGGCTCAGGTTGTCTTGCAGTTGTGCCGCGCGCAGTGCCCAGCCGCCTTGGCTCGCCAGATGGCGGGCGGCTTGGTAGTCGTCGGGTTCTGATGCGTCTAGCCGGTAGCTGCTGTCGAGTGACAGCTGGCTGCTCCACTGGCCACTTGGCTCACTGGGGGCGGTAATGGTGAGGACTTGATCCAGCAGGCTTTGGATATCGCCATTGGGCGCGAAGGCCAATACCTGCAGTTCGTAGTCACCGGGTGCCAGCGCCATATCCAGGCGCAGTTGCAGTTGCCCATCAGCGATAGTTGCAAACGGGGTGACGTCGTAACCGCCCAATTCCACCGCCAGGCTGGATTCGGGTGAGGGCAGTTGAGGCAAATTCAAAGCCAGCTGAGTGGTGTTTGCTGCCTGCCCGTTGACGGCTGCCAATGAAAGGCAAAGTGCCAGCAATAGCCGGCGAAAGTGTGAGTGTTTCATGCAATTCCCCTTGCGTGAACGAGTGCTTGAGCACCCGCTCGCCCCTGTAATTCCGTGTTCTAAAACCTTTGGCGTGACTGCCAAGTCAGTGGCTGGGCGTGAATATTATACTGATGTTCCAATTATGCAAGTTGGGCGCTGAGGCCGCGTCGATCCACAGGTTTCTCTTTAAGAGCGCCGGAGCCCTGCACGCCGGTTTGACGGCGGGCAGGGCTGCGTAAAACCTTCAACACTAGAAGGAGCAAACGGCTTCGTTTTGATCGCCGGTGGCTTGGCCGCCCTGGCTTTCACACAAGTACATAAACAAGTTACAGGTTGAGTTTTCGCCGTTGTACGAGCAGCAAACGCCACCGGCACAGTCGGCAATTTCATACTTGGGCATAGACTGGGGCGCCGCTACCTGATTGGCGCCACTGGGCGTAGCCGGTTTTGCACCGGGAATGGGGCGCCCGCTGCGGTGGTGCTGCATGAGCAGGCGGTCGAAGTCCCGTGCTTTCAGTACGCGCTTTGCACTTTGTGGTGCTGCCCGCATGGGCGTTGCGCGTGGTGCCGGGGTTGCCTGTGCCTTTTGAATGGCGGGCAACAGCAAGCCCTTGGCCTGGTTGCACTCGGGTGAAACAACTTTGCTATCTGCGGGTGTCGGGCAGGGTTTGGCGACTTGGCGATCGGTGTTGTCGGCCAGTGCCAAATTGGCGCCGCAGGTAAATAGGGCCGCGATAAAAAGTGAACGCATAAACATGATCTTTATCTCCTTGTGAATGATCGGGTCGCACGGTTCTGTGCGCCGTTGTGAGTAGGTCGCAGGTGCGCCTTCAATGGTTCATTTTTTCTTGTTAATTCACCGATCACGATGCAACTACGGCAACAGCCATCAATATCTATGGGCGTTATTGCTCGAAAAGCCGGTAGCAGCCATTTTAGGGCTTATGGCCTGAGTTGATATGGGCAATAGGAAATAAGCAGGGCTGCACTTATCAGGATTTAAAATTAACCCGAGGTGGTGCGGTGGGCGTACCTGACAAAACTTAAGAAAGTATGAGGGGGCCGTGGCGGCTGTGAGCAGTGCCGGTTTTAAAGGCGATAGTAGGTGGTAGTAGGCGTTAGAAGGCGCCAACACCTTGGGTGTTGGCGCCTGTTTGCGAGCTGCTGGCCGGGCTTTGCCTGATTACTTGAGCACGGTTACGTGGCCGCGGTGCTCGCACTTTTTACCCTTGTGTTCACCGGTGGTTACTTTGCCACCCACGCAGCTGGATTTCTCTATCAGCTTGGGTGTTGCTTTATCGATGGGTTTGGCGATGCTTACGGGCTTGTGTTGGCGCTTACCGGTGGCCAGGCCGCTGGCGGCGTCTCGGCTCGGGCTGCCGATCCAGCGTGCGCGCCCTTGTTTCACTTCAAGTAATTGCCCGTCTTCACGTAAAAAGTAGCCGTTGCCCAAGCGCGATTCCTGGCCGGGTGCGGCATTCAGCGTGGGCCGGGTGGCGGCCAGCCTGTCGAAGCCCTGGTTGGCTTCGGCAACAGCCTTGGCTTCGCCGTCGATGCCATCAAATTTAATATAGGCTGCCGCATCACAAAATTGTGGGAGCAGAATAAACAGCAGTGGAATGATGAATTTCATGGTACGCCTCCTGGCGATGTGTGGGTGTTATGGCTTTGTCGTGGCAAGTGCGGTGGCGGTTCAAAAATATTTTATATTGTTTGGCAAGTATCAGCGTAACGTATCAATGTATTCGGCAATAGCATCTTCATGCTTGCTGATCAGTTGCAGCAGGCCGAAGTCGTCGAGCTGTTGGTATTTCTGTGGCAGGTTTTGAAAGGCCGGCAGCGCGCGTAGGGGTGGCAGGTCGTCGGCGTGGGAAAAAATCACCAGCGAGTGATAGAGCGCAAGGTTGATGATTTCAAGCGCGCTGATGCTTGGCGCCTGCGGCATCGACCAATTGCCGGCGTTGCGAATCATGTCTATATACACCTCATCGAGCTGCCACTTCTTGATCAGAATTAACCCCAGGGACTTACTGTAACTTTTGCAGAGCGCTATGTAGTCCTCTTGGGTGGGCTCCATGGGTTTGTCGTTAAAGGCCGAAAGCACCGCCAGTGTGCCGATTTCACTTAAAAAGCAGCCGGTAACCGGCTGAAATGTGGGTTTGAATTGGGTGGCCTGGGTGAGCAGTATGCAGATGGCGGTTTTTACGGCCTGGCGCTGCCAGCTCAGTATAAACAGCCGCTTGAGGCCTGCGCTTTTCATCACAAACAGGCTTTTGACACTGTGCGACATCACGATTTGGTCGATGATTTCCCGGCCCAGCAGGCGCACGGCGTCGTTTAATGTTTTGGCTTGCGCCACGGTTTTGTAGATGGCCGAGTTGGCGGTTTTCATGATCAGCGCGGCAAGGCTTGGGTCTTGCATGAGCAGGTTTGCCAGCTGGTTGTGGCTGGTGAGCGGGTTGGCAAGGGCCTTGCGGATGCGCAGGGTAATGGCGGGCAGGCTCGGCAGTTGCTCTTCGCCTTTCATCACCTGTTGGATGACATTGCTGTAAATGGCAAATTCGGGGTTGTTAGCCGGCATGGGTGAGAAGCTGTCCCTGGTTGCGTTATGCGCCACGCGTGGGCTGCGTGCACATTGAGCTTAGCAGAAACAACACAGCCGGCAGGGTGCCGGCTGTGAGGGTGTTACGGTGGGTGCTTAGGCTTAGTTGAGGCCGCGGCGCTCCAGCAGTGGCTCGATGTTAGGCTCGGCGCCACGGAAGGTTTTGAATACGCTCATGGCATCTTCACTGCCACCGCGCGACAGCAATGTCTTGCGGAAGTGATCGCCGTTTTCACGCTTCAAACCACCGTTTTCCTTAAACCACTCTACGGTATCGGCATCCAGTACTTCGCTCCAGATGTAGGCGTAGTAGCCGGCGGAGTAGCCGCCCATGATGTGGGAGAAGTAGGTGGAGCGGTAGCGCGGTGGCACGGCATTAACCTTGGCGCCTGCTTTTTCCAGCGCTGCGGCTTCGAAGTCTGTGACTTTTTCGGCGGCAGGCACCTGATCGGCGGTGAGCTGGTGCCAGGCTTGATCAATCAATGAGGCTGCCAGGTATTCGGTAGTGGCGTGGCCCTGATTGAACTTCTCGGTGGCCAGTACTTTATCAAGCAACGCTTTTGGCATGGCTTCGCCGGTTTTGTAGTGCTTGGCATAGTTCGCCAGTACTTCAGGCCAGTTGGCCCACATTTCGTTCACCTGCGAGGGGTACTCTACGAAGTCGCGCGGAACCGAAGTGCCGGCGAAGTAGGGGTACTGCACATCAGAGAACATGCCGTGCAAAGCGTGGCCGAACTCGTGGAACATGGTGTTCACTTCATCGTAAGTGAGCAATGTGGGCTCACCCGCCGGTGGCTTGGGGATGTTCTGGTGGTTGGCAACCACAGGCTGGTGGCCCATGAGGTTGTTTTGGGCAACGTAGGCGTTCATCCAGGCGCCACCACGCTTGGAACTGCGCGCGTAGGGGTCGAACAAAAACAGTGCCAGGGTGCTGCCATCTTCTTCAAAAACTTCGAAAATGCGCACATCCGGGTGGTATACGGGCAGGTCTTTGCGCTCTTTGAAGGTGATGCCGTAGAGCTTGGTGGCGGCAAAGAACACGCCGTTTTGCAATACGTTATCCAGTTCGAAGTAGGGCTTTAGCTGGTCGCCATCGAAGTTGTAGCGTTGGGCGCGCACCTTTTCGGTGTAGAAGGCCCAGTCGCCGGCTGCTACTTTAAACTTGCCGCCTTCGGCATCTACCATCTTTTGCAGATCGGCCTGCTCGCGTTTGGCGTTGGCAACGGCTTTTGGCGTCAGGGTGGCCAGGCGCTTGTTCACGGCTTCAGTGGTTTGCGCGGTTTGGGTTTCCAGGCTGTAGGCCGCGTGGTTGGGGTAGCCCAACAATTTGGCGCGTTCGGCGCGCAGTTTTACCACTTCTGCCAACACGGCGCGGTTGTCGAATTCACCGCCCTTTGAGCCGCGGGCCAAAGAGGCGGCCATAATGCGCTGGCGCACGTCGCGGTTGGTGAGTGAAGACAACGGCGGCTGGCCCGAGGTGTTCTTCAAGGTGATCACATACTTGCCTTCCAGGCCGCGTTCTTTGGCTTCTTCGGCAGCGCCGGCAATGGCGGCCTCAGACAAGCCATCAAGCTCCGCTGCGGTATCTACCACTACGGCCGATGCGTTTACTTCCTTCAGCACGTTTTGGCTGAATTTGGTGGAGAGGCTCGCCAGTTTGCTGTTGTAATCTTTCAGCTTTTCTTTATCGGCGTCAGACAAGTTGGCACCGGCACGTACGAAATCGCGGTAGTAGATTTCTACCAGACGCAGCGACTCTGGGTCGAGGTTTAGTTGGGTGCGCTTGTCGTAGATGGCCTTCACGCGCTTAAACAGGGTGTTGTTCAGCAAGATGGCATCGTTGTGGGCCGAAAGCTTGGGCGCGATGTCTGAGCGGATGGCTTCCAGTGTGTCGTTGGTGTTGGCCGAGGTCATGGCGAAAAACACATTGGCAACGCGCGTGAGGATGGCGCCTGCGCGCTCCATGGCAACCAGGGTGTTTTCGAAAGTGGGCGCCTCTTGGTTGTTGGCAATGGCCTCAATTTCCGCCAGGTGATCTGCCATGCCGCGCTCGAAAGCGGGGGCGTAGTGGCTGTCTTTAATTTGATCGAAAGGCGGCAGCTTGAAGTAGAGCGCGCTTTCTTTAAAAAACGGGTTGCTGGCCTCGGCAGTGGCTGGGGCGGCAGTGGTGCTTTGCGCCTCTGTTGTGGCACTGGCTTGGGTGGCGTCTTCTTTGCCGCAACCGGTGGCCAATACCGCGATGGCCGTAGCCAATAGCAGGGGAGAGCGGGAAATCATCGTTGAATCCTCTTCTGTCTTATTGTGTGGCGTACCCGGTAGATGGCCGGGTACACGGGTGACTATAGGACGGCTGGCAGCCGCAAAGCCCCAATAAATGACGGGGCGTTCATCGTGCTCAAGCCTCACATTGCCTTATTTACGCGGCAACTGTGACTGTAAAAACCGCAACTGATTGCCGCCCATCACTTTTGCAATGGTGCCAGGCGGCAGGTCTTCGGCCATCAGCGCCTGGGTAATGAGCACCAACTGGCTTGTGTCTATGCGGGTGGCAACGGCGCCATCAAAGTCAGACCCAAGGGCCACCGCATCCTCACCCAAAAGTGCCACGGCTGCGGCAATGGCGCGGGCAATACCCGTTGGGGAGTCGTCGCAAATGGCACCCGCCCAATAGCCAATGCCAATCAAGCCACCTTTGTTGGCGATGGCCTGCATGAGTGTATCGGGAATATTGCGGCGGCTATTGCAGTGGCCGTGGGTGCCTGTGTGGCTCACGATCAACGGCGTGCTTGAAAGCGAGAGTGTATCGCGCACCACCGCCGGTGAGGAGTGGGATACGTCAATCATGATGCCGAGCCTGTTCATTTCAAGCACCGCCTGGCGGCCAAAATCCGTAAGGCCTGCATTGCTTGCGCCATGTAGCGAGCCACCCAAGGCGTTATCAAAAAAGTGCTGCAGGCTCATCATGCGAAAACCGGCATCGTAGAGCACCTGAATATTGCCGATTTCACCATCGAGCGCGTGCGAGCCTTCAGTGCCGAGCATGGCGCCCACCACAGGCTCACCGGCTGCACGGCGTTGAAGTAGCTGGACAAGTTCTGCCTGATTGCGCACCAGCATGGCCTGGCCGGGTGCCTGGGCCACAAAGGTGTGCAGCTTTTCTGCCTGGTAGAGTGCGCGCGCTGTAAGGCTTTGCCAGGTGTCTTGCGGCCAGCGCTGGGCCAAGGCCAGCAGGGTGACGTTATCGCGGGCATCGGCGTGATTTTGGTGGTAGTTAAGCCCGGCGGGCGTTTTGGTTACCACGGTAAACATCTGCAGTGCCACATTGCCCGCGTGCAGGCGCGGGAAGTCTACATGGCCACGCCCGGCGTGCTCCGTGAGATCGCGCTGCCAAAGCAGCGAATCTGCGTGTAAATCGGCAATAAATAGCTGCTCGTGTAAGGCCTTGGCTTCATCGCTTAGCATGCTTGCAGTAGCACTTAATGGCAGCACCTTATTCATGCTGCGCTCGGCAAGCCCGGGGCCAATGGAAAGCGCCAGGGCTACCGCGGTAATAAGGATGATGATCAGGCCTGTGAGCGAGTACTTAATGATTGCGCGCCGTGAATGAGCCATGGGGTTCCTGTATTTATTGTTGTGTTGGTGGTAATGGCCACATCTTACCTTATGAAAATAGACACGCCAGTATTGTGGCTTGCAATCTGTTTACCGGCCGGGGGCAACCCTTGCGCCTTGCCCTTCTAAAGTTTGTGGCTGAAGACTATGATTGCTGGCAGTTTCTTCTATTACTATTCCAAGGCAATAACATTGAGAATATTTTTTGGCTGGTTGGCCCTTTGCTTTCCGCTAGTTATCTGGTTTTTTAATGCATTCACAAGCATAACTGCAAGATGGCACTTCGCTGAGCACCATCGCTTTTTTGATTTGCTTGCTGACGTGGGAAGTTTGGTTGTTTTTTCACTGGGCTTGGTGCTTTTACTGAAGCGTGAAGACGTGTTAAAAGCGATTGCACTGGTGGCTGTTATTTTTACCGGAATCCAATTTTGGATATGGCAAAGCACACCAGAAAGGTCGCTGGCAACGCTAGAGCTGCCGTCCGGTGTGGTTGCTGCAATCGCTGTGAATAGAGAAGATTTTACCGTTGAAGGTGCTGTTGATCTGATTTTATATCGCCCCTATTGGGGGGTGTTTATCGAACCTGTGGCAACACTTGCCCGAGTGGACTATGTGTTTGAGTGCCGTTTGACACAGCCCAGGCCAGGAGTAGTGCTGCTGGAGCTTGAATTGCTGGATCACCAACAAAAGCAGTTGTTGGTCAGCATCCCCGATTTGTAGCACCCCCGGCCGATAGGCGGCCACCGCAAATCATTCCACGGTATTACCATTTAAAAGTTGCATACCTCTTGCGCTGCCCTTTATTACCTTCTAAACTTTCAGAAAATATTGAAAGTTTAGAAGGCGATCCTATGACCAAAGCCCAGCTTCACGATTGCGTACTGCATTTTGGCGAGATGGCCAGCCGTTGGGGGTTTAATCGGTCTGTGGGGCAGGTGCTGGCGTTGGTGGTGTTCAGCGAGGCGCCCCTATGCGCGGATGACATCAGCGAAGCGCTGGGAATTTCGCGGGGCAATGTCAGCATGGCAGCCAAAGAGCTGCAAAGTTGGCGGTTAATTCGCGTGGTACGCAGCCCAGGTGATCGCAAGGATTACTACGGCCCCAACGGCAGTTTGTGGGATATGGCGCAACAGGTGCTCAGTGAGCGTCGCAAACGTGAGGTAGACCCAACCTTAAGCCTGTTGCGTGGGCAACTCATGCTGCAAGACGATCAAGCTCCCAGCTACGCAACCCAACGCATGCAGGAAATTCACGATTTACTCGAACTCTTTACCCGCTGGTTGGATGATGTGCAGCGCTTGAAGCCTGCGCAATTGCAGGCGCTGTTAAAGCTTGGTGCAGGCGTGGGCCGGGTGCTGGAGCTAAAAGACAAGGTGTTTCGCTAGCTTGTGGTTCACAAGAGAATAATGTCGCTTCATAAAATTGGTGCAGTCATTTGTGCGCCGGCGGCCGGTTAGGCCTGCATCTCTACCTAACTGGAGGCACCGTGGAATCCGAACTGCTCAATACGCTTACCTTATCGCGCATACAGTTTGCGCTGAATATCAGCTTTCATATTCTTTTTCCCGCCATCACCATTGCCCTTGCCTGGTTGTTGTTTTATTTCAAATTACGCTACCAGCTGAGTGGCCACCCGGTGTGGATGCGCATTTACCGGTTTTGGGTAAAGTTGTTTGCACTGACCTTCGCCTTGGGCGTAGTCACGGGCATTACCATGAGCTTCCAGTTTGGTACCAACTGGCCTGGCTTTATGGAAACCGTGGGCAATATTGCCGGGCCGCTGTTGGGCTATGAAGTGCTCACGGCTTTTTTTCTGGAAGCCACCTTTCTTGGCATTATGCTCTTCGGTATTCATCGAGTGCCGACATGGCTGCATACTTTGGCCACTTTATTGGTAGCCGTGGGTACAAGCCTGTCAGCGTTTTGGATAATTGCGCTCAACTCCTGGATGCAAACGCCTGCAGGCTATGCAATGGAACAGGGAGTGGCTGTGCCCCTTGATTGGTGGGAAATTATTTTTAACCCCTCAATGCCCTATCGGCTCACGCATGTGTTGCTGGCATCAGGCTTAACCGCATGTTTCTTTGTGGCGGGAGTTTCAGCCTATCGGCTGCGCCACGGTGATGTTAAACAGGCGCCCCGCAAAGCCCTGCGCGTGGCATTGGTTGCCGCGGCGTTGCTTGCGCCGTTGCAAATGTTTGTAGGTGATTTACATGGCTTGAATACCCTCGCACATCAGCCGCAAAAAATTGCTGCCATGGAAGGTATTTGGCATACGGAAAAAGGCGCACCGCTGTTGTTATTTGCCTGGCCGGATGAAGCCACACAAACCAATCACTTAAGCTTGGGGGTGCCAAAGCTTGCGAGCCTCATTCTTACGCATAACCCGAACGGTGAATTGAAGGGGCTCAGTAGCTTTAGCGAGCGCCCGCCGGTAAAGCCTGTATTTTTTGGCTTTCGCATTATGGTTGCAGTGGGTGTGCTAATGCTGTTGGTGGCTTGGGCGGGCGTATGGTTCGGGCGGGGGGCGCGCACTTTACCTGGTTGGCTTACGGGCAGCCTGGTGGCGATGACATTCTCAGGTTGGGTGGCCACCTTGGCGGGTTGGTACGTTACCGAAATTGGCCGCCAGCCGTGGCTTGTAAGCGGTGTGTTAAAAACCGCAGATGCTGTAACAACGATTGCGCCTGCCAATGTGAGCCTTTCACTTAGCGTGTATGGGCTGGTGTATGCAGGGCTATTGGTTGCCTATGTGCACACGGTATTTTACATGGCACGTAAAGCGGTGGCCGTTGAAGAATATGAAACTGATGATACAGCAACGCCTGTGCAAATTACGCGGGCAGAAGGAGTGAGCGCATGATTATGGATATCTCAACACTGGCGCTGGTATTTTGGGGGCTCTTGGGTGTGGCGGTATTTATGTATGCACTGCTCGATGGTTACGATTTGGGCGTAGGTATGTTGCTCTCTGGCACAGAGGCTGAGCGCGATCGTATGGTGGCCTCCATTGGCCCATTTTGGGATGCCAATGAAACTTGGCTGGTGTTGGCCGTGGGTATTTTACTTATTGCGTTTCCCAGCGCGCACAGCGTGATTTTGCGCGAGCTGTATTTGCCGGCCTTGGCGTTATTGGTGGGGCTGATACTGCGCGGCGTGTCCTTTGATTTTCGGGCTAAAGCCATCTCGCCGTTACGCCCTTTGTGGGATCACTGTTTTCGCATTGGCTCGGCCCTGGCGGCCCTGGCCCAAGGCTATATGCTTGGCCGCTTTGTGGCCGGATTTGAAAGTGGCTTGTTAGCGCAAGCTTTTGCTATGTTAAGCGCATTGTGTGTGGCTGCTGCGTATCTTTACATTGGCAGTGCCTGGTTAATTATGAAAACTGAAGGCGCCATTTTACAACGGGCTTTGCGCTGGTTGCGGCTTTCGGGCGCGCTAACATTGCTGGGGCTGGTATTTATTAGCGCATTTAATTTGGTGGTGCGCCCAGAGGTGGCTGAGCGTTGGCTGGAGGGCTATGCCATGGTGCTGCTTGTTTTGCTGCCCTTGCTGGGTATGGGGTGCCTTTGGTTTGTTGAATCAGCGTTGGCAGTTCTGCAGATTACACCTGAGTGCCACAAGAGTTCACGCAAGCCGTTTATTGGTGTGGTGGGGCTTTTTTTGCTGGCGTTTATTGCCCTGGGCTACAGCTATTTTCCATATGTTATTCCAGGGAAAATGCTGGCTGTTGATGCCGCAAGCCATGGGGCATCTCTGCAATTTATCTTGTGGGGCGTGGTGATCGTGCTCCCCATGATTATCGTCTACACGGTGTTTTCCTATCGTGTGTTTTGGGGCAAGAGCGAGGACTTACGTTACTATTAACTCGGCTGCCTGTGTGGCAGAGCCAAACCTCTAGCATGGCCTACTGCCACTCTTCCCTAGTTGTTAAATGCCGCTGCACTAGGCCGAGCGAGAAAGGATCGCGCTAGATCAACCAGTTGCTGCACCGTAAAGGTTGCGGCCAAAGTGCACACCATGGCCAAAAGTGTTTGGGTGCTGTTGAGTGTTTTATAACCCACCAGCGCCATGCCCCAGCAAATAAGCGTCCATTGAATGATGTAAAGGCTCGTAACCCGGCGGCTGCAATAGCTCAACAAGCGGGTAAAGGTTGTGGGTTTATTTAGCAGCGTGTGAATGGCCCACAGCAATAGCAAATTGATGCCCAACAAGTAAAACACGCCGCCCGGCCCCAGGTGGAAGAAATCGCCAAAGTGGTAGCTAAAGTTTGTGTAGCACAGTGCGCCGCCAATAATTAGCAGTGGCACAGCAACCCATGGCAGGCGCGCAAGTATGTTGGCGTCTTGGCCTCGTTCACTTATGAGCCTGCCTAAAAACATGCCAAACAATATGAAACTCATCCAGGGGAATGCTGGAAAATACACCTGCCAGCTATCGGAAAACAGCAACCGCAACAGGTAGTCCAGGCCTGTAATACCCAGTTGCATACCTGCAAAAACTTTTGCACATGCAGCCATCATTAAACCCAGCATCACGATGTATCGCTTCTTTGTGAGCAGCGGCTGGGCCAGTGCCAATAGCAATAAGGCAACGCCCGCCAACTGCAAGATATCACCGGTAAAAAGCAGGTACTGGTATTGCGTAAAGGTGAGTGGTGCCTGCCAGCCGTAGGCCTGAATAAATGCATGTGGCATAACACCCATGGCAATGGGCAGTACAAATTTCAGGCTGTTGAGCATAAAGCCCAGTGCAAGTATGAATAGCCCGCGCAGGGCGCGGTAGCTGGCCGACTGGTTGCGCGCGAGCACAAGTGATACGCCCATGCAAATCAAAAATGCAGCGCTGCCCTTGCCGATGATGTGCACCAATGTGCCTAGCCACGATCGGGTTTGGGTGCTGTGATCTGCATACATCCAAAGTGTGTGCACCAGCACCATGAGTAAAACCGCCAGGCCCCGGCCGGAATCTATGGCGTGAATGCGCGCGGGCGTGTGCGTTTGCATTGAGGTTGGCTTGGGCGTGAATATTGATTTTGTAACAGGTGCAGTCGGTGTCATTAAAGGCATCCCTTCGGCGGTATAAACGTTAGGTGACTGGGCATCAAAAGCCTCAGCCGTGGATCAGTGCGATGTAGGCAAGGGCTTTATGCCTTTACAGCGGCATAATCATTTTGTTTAACCCTTTCACTAATGCCCTTGGCCTTTGCAGCAGTTTGATCAAGCGGGCAGCTGGCGCAGGCGTTGACGCTTACCAGAAAATCTTTGCAGCAGGCGCGACGCGTTAATGTACCGGTGAGTAATGGTTTATTTGAGGGCTGCGACCTATGCAGATTTTGTGAAAAATCTGAGCTGGAATCTGGCGCTTGCCAGTAGCTTAAGGGGTTGCCCTTGCGATCAATTAGCCCCGCGCCCAGGCACCAACGGCGGCCGGTTTGGGCTAGCCAATAGTCGCCAAGCCCCTTGGCCTCGGCGAAGGCCTTCAGGCCAAATATAATGGTGTCGGCAACAAGGCCTCGGCTATTGGGTTGGCTAATTTTTGGAAAATTTTGGATCATTATTTCAGGCTTTAAATCTGGCTTAGGGCACGAGGCGTAAGGCCTGATAGTTCTGGCCAGTACTGACTCTGGGTACCCTGCTTGATGATGTTGTGCTTGTTGGTAGTTGTTAAATGCTTGCAGTAACTGCTCAATAAATGGCGCGAAGGACGCGGCAGTAAGCGCCAGTGCGCTGCAATTTGGCCCCATTGAAACTTTGCTCTTTATCGCAGGTGTAGCGCTGCTGGGCGCGCTTGCCAGTATGCAAAGGCGACCGTCCGCCGCGCGTGTTATCGTCAAGTGGCTAATGGGCAGTGCACGGCCCAGCCCGTGCACTGCCGCAATGCAAAGGTACACGGGCTGCCAGATCATTTGCCGCCAAACAGCGGTAGGCCAGTAGTCGGGTCGCGTGTTTGGGGCGTGTGTTTTTACTTGCGCAAACATTGCATCCAGCAGGCAAGCCACTTGCGCTTGCCTACCTTCAACAACATGGCTCAGGCTCAGCTGTTGTGTTGATGGTGCCGGGTTTGCCATCAATTGCAGGCTGCTGTGCATGGCCTGTGCAACACGGTTTAGCTGGCTGTGCCAATACACCTGTGTGGGGCTTGCGTGCTTGTGCAAATGGCAGCTTTGATGCTGGTTCATGGGCGGTCAGGCCGGAACTTTCGCACTGGCTTTCTTCGCGAAATGGTTCGACGCTACGCTTCTGGCATCTCTTTCGTTACTAGGTTGCCTGCGAAATGCACTCAAAGGATTGGCCAGGCGTCCGTGCAGCGTGAGGCTTTCGGCCGGGTTTTCCAGGTTCACCATTTGCAAGTTGTTTTTCAGTTGCAGCCGGTTCAAACACGACAGTGAAAAATCCTTGGCAAACATATCATAGCGTTCAAAGCGCGGTGCCAGTGCCGGGTGATCGTCTTGGTATTGGTATGCGCAATCAGCTACCAGTTGCCAGAAGTCCCCGTGGGTGAGTTCGGTATGCTCGTCTACTGTGGCGGCCAAGAACCGGAAATAGCAATCGAACACGTCGGTAAAGATAGCCAGCAGTTCCATCTCTTCTGGCAGGTCGATGGCAATGCGCGCTACGGCCTCCGGTAAATTCATGTGGCTGTTTTGCAGGCAAATTTCTTCGCCAATATCTTTCATAAACACGCCCACAGGCCTGTGATTTTCCAATACCAGAATGAGGTTTTCGCCGTGTGGCATGAACACCAGTTTGTATTGGTAAAAGCAGTGTAAAAGCGGCGTGAGGTAGACGCGCAGGTAGTCGGCAAGCCAGGCGTGGGTGCTAAAGCCCGAGGCTTTAATGAGTGCAGGCAGCAAGGCTTGATTGTGCTCATCCACGTGCAACAGGGCCGCCATGGTCATCAGGCGCTGGTTTGGTGCAAGCCGCGTGGTGGGGTTTTCCCGCCAGAGGGCTGCCAGCATGCGGCGGTAGGGGTTGTCGCCCACCAACGCACGATCGTAATAGGGCAGCTCATAGCCCACAGAGGCCACTTCGCGCAGTATGTCGAAGCCGAGTGATTGCAGGTAGTGATCGGCATCTACCAGCTCGCGCAGCCACTGATTAATGGCCGGGGTGGCGCGCATGTAGTAGGCAGATAAGCCGCGCATAAAGCCCATGTTCAGTATCGAAAGTGCCGTTTTTACATAGCGTTTATGTGGCTGGCTGGCATTGAAAAAGGTGCGTATGGATTGCTGGGCGAAGTAGGCATCGTCACCGTAACCCAGCATGATTAAATTACCGTTGGCAAGTTCCGGCGCGTAGACGCTGGCAAGTTTGTTAAACCACTGCCAGGGGTGTACGGGCATAAGCCAATAGTCATCGGGGTTGAGGTTTTTTGCGCGCAGCTGGTTGTTGAATTGTTCACGGGTGCTGAGATCCAGTTCCTGCTCAAAAAGTGTGGTGGCATCTAAATCTGGTGTGCAGGCGAAGTGCGTGCGCGATTTGTGCGCTGCCAGCCACAGCAATGTAATGGGGGCGCCCGCTTCCGGTGCGAAGGCGCGGTAGTCTGCGGCATCGAAACCGATACGGCCATTGTTGGCAATAAAGCAGGGGTGGCCCTCGGTCATGGCAGACTCGATGGTTTGAAAATCTGCGAGCGCCAGATCATTTGCGTTCATATGGGGCCTGTGCAGTTTGTAGGCGGCGCTGCACAGGGTGCTGGTAATTTCTTCGAGATAAATGGGAAAGCGTTCTTTGGCAATGTTCAGATAGCCGCGAATCTCCAGAATAAAGGCAACTGCATCCAGCGGCTGGGGTTCATCGTCAATAAAACGGCTGATAGAGGCAGCCTCAATGTGCCAGTGATCCAGTGATAAGCGTCGCGCTTGAAAGCGGTATTGCACCCTGGGTTGTGTATTTGTTGCATCAAGTGGTGCGCTCTTTGGGTGAGCGCTTGTTGAGGTGTTACCCGCTGAACTATTAATTTGCGAGGGCGTAAGCTGGTACCAGTGTAGATGTTCAGGGTGGATTTCTTCTTCGCTGGCGGCTTTTGTGTTGTTAGCAGATATAGGTTCAGGCTTAAGTATGCGTTCGTGTGAAAGCTCCGACAGCGCCTTGCGGATAAGATTGCGGTTTACCACAGCCCAGATTTCCGGCGTCAATGATTCGGCTGCAAGCGCTGGCGTGCCCACCAAGGCCTGCGGCCCATGGGCAGGCGTTGCAGCCTTGTGCGCCAACACCTCGGGTGCTGCAATGCGCTCGGCTACCGTGAGTGAGGCTGCAAACTGTGCGCGGGTGCAGTGGGCGAGGTAGGCGGTTTTCTCGCCCAGTTGAATGCGCTGGCTGTGGAAAAACCCCACGCGTTTGTTGAGCGCGTGTATTTTTTCATTGCGAACATCCGGTTCTACCACCACGCGCTGGATGGCGGCATCGGAAAACAAAAATTCCATCACGCTTTGCATTGCCGCCAGAGAAAACCCGTGTTCAGGTGTGCTGGCCGGTGCCAGTAGCAGGTGCATGCCGATGTCGGAGGCTTCGGGTGTGTAGCAATCGGCAATCGGATCTTGTTCAACGCGGTAGCGCTCCATCAAAAATCGCGTGGTGCCATACTTGCAGTTTTCGTCGCAGCCTAAAAACACGGCGCGGCCAGGTTCTGCCAACATAGCCTGATAACTGGCCTGCACCTGAGCCTCAGAAAAGTGCTGCATGCCCCAGTAGCTGGCATAGGGTTGGCTTACCCAGCTGTGAATCAGTTTACTGTCGGATTCGGGATTAAGCGGGCGAAAACTGAAGCGACGGTGCTGATTGCTGCCGCCCTTGTTTGTGCGGGGCTGGCGGGCATTATTTTGGTTTGGCAAAGGTATAGGATTCATATCGGCCTCCTGCTTGGATTATTCGGGTTCGTTCGCGGTTATAGGGAGCTGGCGTGGGGGCCTGCTTCAGGTAATTGGGGTGATGCCCTGGTGCTCGGGCTTGTAGAGGTTGCGCCCAAGGCTTGTGGGCAGGGCTTAGTGGTTTGAAACTCGCCAGCAAACAGCCCATAAAACAGCAAAAGTGCGATTGCAAAGCCCATGAACGCCGCACCAAAGGTGTACACCAGGCCCAGTGAATCCACGATTAAGCCCACGCTCACGCTCGCGCCAATAACGCCCAGGTTTTGAAAAAAGTGCACCTTGCTGAAGTCGGCTGCGTATTGTTCAGGCTGGCTGCGTTCAAACAGAATCACCTCCAAGCGCACCATGAATTGGTAGAGCCCATAGCCGAACAAGCAGCGGCCAATCACTATCAGGTAGGCCTCGCCGCTGCCCTGTAGCACCAAGCCCACCATGGCCACCAGTGTGCCAAGAAGTATTTTTTGAAAATGTTTGTGCGCGCCTTGGAAAAAATGCCCATAGGCGAGGCAGCCGAGCGCGATCCAGGCGGGAATACTGTAAACCAACGCACTCAGCAGCTTGTGATCGATACCGCTGATGCCTTCCCAGTAGAGCGAGAAGTAGGGGCGCGCCAAAAATGCGCTGAAGTAAAATACTGTAGAAACCAGGCACACCTTGAGCACCCAAGCGTTAAAGCCTAAGCGCTGGTAGATACGGGCAGGTAGATTTTGGGCGCCCGCTGTAGCGCGAGCTTCGGGTAGTGCGCAAGCAGCAGGTTTGCGCCACGATAATTTAAGGCGCGCAATCAACCACAGGCAAATCAGTACCTGCACTGCATCGGCGGCGGCCATCACGTAGTACACCGATTGTGCGGCAAAGTATTGAATTATCCAGCCACCCAGCAAGGCGCCACCAATGGCGCCAAAGTGCACCAGCACTGAAAACAAGCCGGCCACATTCAGGTGTTGATCTTTTTCTTCCAGGCGCAGCACATAGGGGTAGATCAACAAGTAGCTGGCCTTAAACACCAACATCAATTGCGAAGCAATCCAAAAGCCCACAAGTGATTCGGTTTGCGCGCAGTAAAGGCCAAGGCCGCCGGCGGCAATTTGGGTAACTACCCACAGGTGCACTTCATCCACCCGGCGGGCCAGGCGCGCCCACAGGGGAAAGGCCGTCATCACCGTAAAACAGCAGGCAGCGATATAGGCACCCACATGAGCGGCGGATGTTTCGGAAAATGCTTCGGCAAAAAATTGCGGGTAAAAAGGCAGTAGTAGAGTGTCTGCAACAACAGAGATGAGCGTCAGTGCAATGAGTGTGTATTTTAAGGGCATCAGGCGCGCACCTCACAGCCTGGCTGTGCATAGGTAAAACTACGGACACCTTCGGAATTGGCTGCAAACGTTTGAAAGGCGATGCGCTCTTCAATGGGGTAGGGCGCGTAACCCAGGATTTCCCGCAGGATGCAGCTATTACGGTAGCAGGCCATGCCTAAATCCGGCGCGGCAAAGCCGTGGCTGTGCAGCTCGGCGTTTTGCACAAACAGGGTTTTGCGATCGTCAATACTGTAGTGGCGATCTACCGCAAAGCGCCCCGGTGCCTCCCAGTTAATCAGATTTTGAATACCGTGAATAAACTCCGGTAAGCGGTATTTGTAGCCGGTGGCCATCACCACAAACTGGGTGTCTATCTCAAAGGTTTGTTCTTGTTCTTGCTGCAAAAACCTGAGCTTTAACGCACCGGGCAGATCTTGCACCTGTTGCAGTGATGCATTGGTGGTAATGCGTGCATCCAGAGGGCCATTTAATTGTTTGATATACATCAAGTCGTAAATGGCATTGATCAGCTCGCTGTTGATGCCTTTGTAAAGCCCGTGCTGTTGCGTGAGCAGCTTGGCGCGGGTTGGCGCCGGAAGATTGTAGAAGTAATCCACATAGTCGGGCGAGGTCATCTCCAGGGTGATTTTGGTGTACTCCAGGGGGAAGATACGCGGCGAGCGGGTGATCCAATTGAGTTGGTAGCCTTTGCTGTCTATGTCTTGCAGCAGGTCGTAGAAAATTTCAGCCGCGCTTTGGCCGCTGCCCACCAGAGTAATACTGCGCTGCTTTTGCAATTCGTGTTTTTTAAACAGGTAGTCCTGGCTGTGAATAACGCGCTCTCGAGCACGGGCACAGGGGGCGGGCAGGTTGGCCACGGGGCCTGTACCGAATACTAATCTGCGAGCGAAATACACCGTGCTTTTTTGGCTGATGGGATGTTGCGCCTGCACCCGGTAACACTGGTGTTGGTCATCCCAGGTGATTTCCTCTGCCTCTTGGTTGTACACCACGTTGTTCAATTGCGTGGCGGCCCACTGGCAGTATTGATTGAACTCGCGGCGCATCAGGAAAAAGTTTTCCCGTATGTAGAACGCGTACAGGCGGCCTTGTTGCTTGATGTAATTCAGAAAACTCAGCGGGTGGGTTGGGTCTGCCATGGTCACCAAATCAGCCATAAACGGTGTTTGCAGGTGGGCGGCTTCCAGCATCAGGCCTGGGTGCCAACTGAACTCCGGCTTGCGCTCCAAAAACAGGCAGTCCAACTCGGTAAGGGTGGATGACAAACAGGCCAATCCCAAATTAAAGGGCCCGAGCCCAATTCCGATGACGTCATACACGTGTGGCTGCATGTTTTTACCTCCTGTCTGTAACGGCCGTGAGTGACGGCGTTGGCATGATGCTGGTGTGCAGGGCCTGAGATCGTTTTGGGCCTTGGCAAGTTGTTGCGCATGTTAAAGCTAACAATAACCATTCTCAATAAAATAATGTGCAATGGCCTTTAAACTGCTTGGGCCGGGCACCTGCAGGCACCTTTGCAACCAGGCCTGGCGGGCGCTAACGGGTGTTTGGCACGTAAGTGCCAAGGTTGGCGGTGCGCGGGGTGCCAGTGTGTGGCCGCGTTCATCAAAGGTGAGGTTAAGCAGCAGGTGTTCAGCAACAGGCATTAATTGCGCCACGGGAATGGGGTGAACGCTGGAAATTGGCCTTAAGCCAGCAGGCGGGCATGGCTGCTTCACAAATTGGGCGCATGCACTTTGGGGCGCTGTTTGCGGCCAGCACCAGTTTGGGTTTAGGGGCTTTTTGTAAATAGACCCGTGCAAGCAGGCTCCAAAGGGAATCGACGTTGCGCAATAAACCGCGCCCCAGGCGTTGTGCCTGCCATAGTTGCAATGCCTGCTATTAAAAGACGCTGCGTTACTGGTCTCAAATTAAGCCAATGGGGCAGCTGCAGGCCCGTGGGCCCGGCTATCTGTGCAAGTAATTCAGCGGGCGCTTCTAGAGGTTTTTAGAGGGGCAGGTTGCAGCGGCCGCTAAGCGAGGGTAATCAGAGGCGTATGCAAGGTGCCTTTGTCCAATCTCTAGCAACTAGCAACTAGCAACTAGCAACTAGCAACTAGCAACTAGGCTCTATTCCCATTGGCCCAACGCTGGCAGGCGTATTCCTTTTCTTCTTCTTCTTACTTACTGCCCTTGCTAAATCTCCCTACCCGTATTGTGGTAATTAAATTCGTATGTATAATGCGAATCGTTATCATTACCAAAAAGAAATTGGGGAGTTATATGAACCACCGCCTGTTAGTGCTTGCCATACACGCAGCCACCTTTGCCGCATTCCTGCCTGCCAAGGCGTTTGCCAGTGATGAAACACTGGAAACCGTCAGCGTTATTGCCAGCCAGTCGCGCTTTGGCGCCACCAAATCCGATACGCCCATTACCGAATCTGCGCGCTCTATCTCTGTGGAAACGGCGGCCATGCTGGCCGATAAAGGCGCGCTGAACCTTTCTCAGGCTACCACCTACATGGCCGGTGTCACCGGTGAAACTTACGGGTTCGCGACCCGGGGCGATTGGGTGCGCTCGCGCGGGTTGGATGTGCCGCGCTATCGCGATTCCATTCAGGAATTGTTTGGCAGCTATAACAGCACCCGTGCTGAAGTGTTCACTATGGAGCAGGTGGAAGTGCTGAAGGGGCCGGCCTCTGTGCTGTATGGCCAGGGCTCGCCCGGCGGCATTGTGAACTATGTGTCTAAAACGCCGAAAGCACAAAGCGCGGGCGAGTTGAGCGTGAGCTTTGGCAACCATGATCGCAAGCAGCTGCAGGCAGATTTCACAGGTGCGCTCAGTGAATCTGGCCAATGGCTGTACCGCGTGGTGGCGCTGGCCCGTGAGAGTGACTCGCAAGTGGATTATGTAGACGACAACACCCGCGTGCTCATGCCCTCGGTAACCTACGCGCCAACAGACGACAGCAGTTATACGCTGATTGGCATGATGCAAGATACCGACAGCGACACCGCCTCGCAGTTTATTCCCATTCAGGGCACCTTAGAGCCCTTGGCAGACGGCAGCTACCTTGATCAGGATGTGTACGTAGGCGAACCCGGCTTTAACCGCTACAACACCCGCGCCAACCAACTGACCTTTTTGATGAACCAAACCCTTACCGATGCGTTATCCCTTGAAGGCACGCTTTTGTGGCGTGAGGGCGAAGCCGATTACCACCAGGCCTGGGCGGTGTTTACCGGCGCGGGCAACAGCCGTTATTTAAACGATTTGGTGGGTGTGCCCGTGGCCACCAGCACTACTGTAGCGCGCAGTTTTTATCAGGCCGATAACACCTTCAACCAAGCCGCTGCCGATGTGCGTTTGCGTGGCGATTTCAGCACCGGCGAATTAAGCCACGAGCTGATGCTGGGCGTGCAATACCAAGCGGTAACCACCGATGCCAATCGCGCCTATTACTACGGCGGCGGCGCCCTGCAGGGTGACTTCTCTCTGGCGCTGGATTTGGCAAACCCCGTGTATGGCAATGTGCCAGACCAAGCCACAATGGATGCCCTGTATGTGGATCAACCGGAACAACAGGTAAAAGATGCAGGCATTTACTTGAACGATTACATCAGCTGGCACAACTGGCGCATCACTCTGGGTGTGCGTCAGGATGAAGTGAAAAATGATGTAGCTAATAGCACCCAAACCGATCGCGCCACCTCCTTCGGCACGGGCCTGTTGTACGCCTTCGATAATGGCCTCTCGCCCTACGTGAGCTACGCGGAATCCTTCAACCCGGTGATTGGTGTTGATGCAAACGGCGATCAATTAAACCCCGAAGAAAGCCGCCAGTATGAAGCCGGCGTGAAGTACGAACCCGAAGGATTGCCTGCATTAATTACACTGGCTTATTTCGACATTGAGATTTCCAACCTGCCCAACCCCAACAGCCTCCCCGCAACGGCGGGCCAACAGCAGGGCATTTCAACGTTAAAAGGCCTGGAGCTTGAGGCGCGTGCACGGCTGGGCGAGTTTTATGTACAGGCGGCGCTGTCGTCATTGGATGCCAAAGATCCCAACGGCTTTGCCCTGGCCGCCACGCCGGAAAGCCAGGCCGCACTGTGGGTTGATTATCAGCCAGAGCGAATTGCCGGTTTGAAAGTGGGGGCCGGTGTGCGTCATGTAGGGGCCAGTATTTCCGAAAACGACAGCCTGCGCTACAAAACGCCGGCCTACACCTTGTTTGATGCAATGCTCGGGTTTCAGGTGAATCACTGGGCGTTTAGCCTGAATGCGCGCAACCTTAGCGATGAGCAGTACCTCACCAGTTGCCTCACCCGTGGCGACTGCTTCCCGGGCCTGCGCCGCTCTGTGGTGGCCAAGGCCAGTTATAACTTCTGATGCCGAAACCGAGGGCGGCCCGCAGTGAATGCGGGCCGCATGTCTATGGAAAACATTTTTTTGCCAGCAGCGCTGCTACTTACAGTTGCAGGTGTCGGGCTTTTGTATTGGTGTTGGCGGAAGCCCCGAAAATTGCCAGGGGTAGTGGCGATGGCCTGGGTGTTACTGCTGCTAAGCGGTTGGCCTTGGGCGGCGGCGCTGGGTGTTGAGTTCGGCATTATTTTCGCAATCTTTTTAGTGCCCGTGTGTGTGTGGCTGTTGCTCGCGCCACAATGGCGCGCCAATAAAAATACCCATTACCGATTAAAACTTCGCACGCCCAGGCAGGCGGCGATTAATCATGGCGCGGCTAATCAAGCCACTGGCAAACCGGTAGAGCTTCTGAACACGCCAAGCGCGCGAGCCCCACAGGCAAGCAGGGGCTGGCAACTTGTGCTGCGCGCATTGGCTTTGCTGCTGTTTACCGCACTTGCCAGCACGCTGGTGGCAGTGGCGGTGGTGCAACTTTTACCGGTAAGCCACCTCGCGCGCCTGATATGGGCGCTGGCGCTACAAACCTTGTTTTGGGGTGGCCTGGCTATTTGGTTGTGCGGCGCGGCGCGGCTTCGCACGCCGGTTGTGTGGTCTGCCAGTGCGGCTGTGTGCTCGTCGGTTTTCTTGTGGCTGATTGCGCTCTAAATTTGTAGAAAGTGGCTCATTGAATATGTTCAAACAAAAATTATCAGGCTGGGTAAAACCGGCCCTGAAAGCCCACCATTGGTTGGGTATTTTTTTAGGCGCGCTGCTCTACGCCATTTGTTTATCCGGCACCTTGGCGGTATTTTACGAAGAGATCGAACGCTGGGAGCAGCCCTTGGCCGAGCCCTATGAAGCGGTAGATCCGGCGGCTGCCGAGCGCGGCTTTAATCGCTGGTTTGGCGCCATGAGTGAGCCGGAAGATCACCTCTACCTGGTGTTTCCCTCAGACGCTCTGCCCATGATGAAAGTGGCAGACAGCCAGGCCGGTTACTACCTCACCGAAAGTGGCGGGCAGGGCCCCCGCGCCTATGATGACTTCTCCCATTTAATTACCGGCCTGCACATCAATCTGCACCTGCCGCAGCGCGTTGGCATGATTATGGTCAGCGCAGCCGGCGCTTTGCTTGTGGGTTTGATTATTTCGGGCTTTTTGGCGCACCCCAGCATTTTGCGCGATGCGTTTCGGTTGCGCGTAAATAAAAGCTACCAGTTAAGGCAGGTGGATCTGCACAACCGGTTAAGTGTGTGGGGCAGCCCCTTTTATTTGATGATTGCCGTAACCGGTGCCTATTTTGGTGGTGCATTGTTGGTGATGAGTGTGTACGCCCAGGTTTTTTACGGTGGCGATCAGGAAAAGATTATTGAACAGGCCTTTGGTGCCGAACCCCAAATCACACAAACCGTTGCTGCGCCGGAAATTGCCAAGGCCTACACCCAATTGGCAGAGCTTTCGCCCGAGGGTAAACCGCTGTTTATGATTTTGCACGACGCCGGTACCGAAAGCGCCTTCATGGAGTTTTTTGTGCAGCAGCCGGGCCGGTTGATCTATTCAGAAAACTTTTCCTTTGATTTGGCGGGCAATTTTATTCAGCGCGATGGCTTTTCCGATGGGCCGGCCGCCAAGCAAGTGATCTACTCGGTTTATCGCCTGCACTTTGGTCACTTTGGCGGCCTGTGGGTAAAAGTGTTGTACGTGTTGCTGGGGCTGGGGCTCACGGTGGTGTCTGTTTCCGGTATTAACATTTGGCTTGCCAAGCGCGGGCGCGCCGACGCGATGGATCGCTTATGGGCGGGTTTCGTGTGGGGGCTGCCACTGGCCTTGGCATTGAGTGCGCCGGTGCAGGTGCTATTGCACGGGCCAGGCGTGTGGGTATTTGGGCTGAGTTTATTGGCTTTGTGTGTGGCCAGCTGGCACCAGCGCGATGCGCTGACTGTTAAGCGCCGTTATCAGGGGGCTTTGGGTTCGGTATTGGTTGCATTGCTGGGCGGGTATGTCTTGGCCTTTGGTGGTGCGGCGTTTTCCGGTGGGGTGCTGGCTGTTAACCTTGTGCTACTTTTGCTGGCACTGGCGTTACTCAAAACTTCACGCAAACCCCTGCAGGTAGATTCCGCGCCCGCGACAAAGCGCACAGCCCTAGACATTGCCACGTAAATGCGCAGCCATTGCCGGTTAGTGTTGCGCGCGCCATTGGTGCTCGGTGGTGAACGTAATTTGGTGCACGCTAATGGGTATGTTGATGGTGTTTAGTGCACTTATGATGGCTTGTTCAAAGGGTTGTTGGCCTGATTGCGCGAGTTTTGTAACAGAGAATTCGTTTTCGAAAATGCAAACCACGGCCAGGATTTGGGGGAAGTTCCCGTAGTCTACGAGGTGGGTTAGCCACTGAAACCCGTCAACCTTTTTGAGCGCCGATTCGCACACTCCGGTGAG
Organism: Simiduia sp. 21SJ11W-1; assembly: GCF_024138675.1. Lineage (NCBI taxonomy): Bacteria > Pseudomonadati > Pseudomonadota > Gammaproteobacteria > Cellvibrionales > Cellvibrionaceae > Simiduia > Simiduia sp. 21SJ11W-1. The sequence goes on from NZ_CP090959.1 coordinate 1,194,769, forward strand.
CGCGATGCGAATGGCGTTGTCTATTTTCTTATGGGTTTTTCGCATGGGTTTGCAGCAAGCCTTGTGTTGATTTTGAAATTGGGTGGGCGTTTGAGTTTTAGTCTGCGATTAGCCCAAGCGTGTCAGTAGTGAGTGAGAGCTGGCTTGTAAATATTGCAGGCGGCAGGCGTGCCGTCTGCAATGTGTTTAGATGTTACTGCCTTGTTGTTGGGGCTGCACGGTTTTGAGATCGGCATCAGACATTAAAATGTCTTTGTAGGTGCCACCGGCGGGAATCATGGGGTAGACGTTTTCTTCACGCGCCACAATCACATCCAGCAGGTAAGGCTCATTGGGATTGGCCAGCATCCGCTCGAAGGCGGCGGGCAGGTCTTCTTTGCGCAGCACCCGTTCAGATCTCACCCGGTAGCCTTCGGCAATGGCCAGAAAGTTCGGATAAATATCCATATCGTTATCGGCTTTAACGCGCGTCAGCGGGTCAGAGAGCGAGGAGCCTGCGCGGTTTTTGTTGTAAATCATGTCTTGCCACTGGCGCACCATGCCCAACCACTGGTTGTTGATCACCACCACTTTGACGCCCAGTTTGAAACGGTGGCAGGTGGCCAATTCGTGCACTGTCATGTTGAGCGAGCCATCGCCGTCGATGTCGATTACTGTACGCTCGGGGAAGGCGGCCTTGGCGCCAATGGCCGCGGGCAGGCCGTAACCCATGGTGCCAAAGCCCGAGCTGCTTAAGAACGCGCGCGTACGCGTGCTTTGGTAGTGCTGCATGGCCCACATCTGGTGCTGGCCTACACCCAGGCTCACAATGGCCTCGCCCTTGGTTATTTCTGAAAGCAGGTTGATCGCAAACTGCGGGCTGATTGCGTCGCATTCAGGCTGCGGGTAGGGCCAGGCTGTTTTCCACTGTTGTACTTGTGTCACCCAGGGTCGGTTGGTGACTGACGGGCAATGGGCCAGCAATTGCTCCAGTGCCAGTTTGATGTCGGCGCATACGGGCAGGGTAACGTCTTTGTTTTTGTTGAGTTCGTCGCGGTCTATGTCGATGTGAATGATGCGCCCGTGCTTGATGAACTCGCTCACCTTACCGGTTACGCGGTCATCAAAACGCACGCCGGCGGCGATCACCAGATCTGCTTCATTGATGGCGGTATTGGCGTATTTCGCCCCGTGCATGCCCAGGGTATGCAGTGCCAATGGGTGCGCGGGCGGAAAGCAGCCGTGGCCCATCAACGTGGTGGTAACCGGAATCTGTGCGCGCTCTGCCAGCTGCAGTAATTCACTGTGCGCACCGGCTGCCACTATGCCGCCGCCTGCGTAGATAACCGGGCGCTCGGCTTCACTCAACAAGCGCAGCGCCTGTTCGAGCTGGTTGCCGGTCATGCCTGTGGCGGCGGGCTCCGGTGGTTCAATTACCGCCGGCACTCTGGGGGGCGTGTAGTTGCCCTCGTGATCGCGCGGGTAGTGTTGCTGGATGTCTTTGGGGATATCAATCAACACAGGCCCCGGCCTGCGCCCGCCTGCCAGGGCAAAGCCTTCGCGCACCACTTCGGGGATGTCGGTGACGCGGCTTACCAGGTAATTGCGCTTGGTGATGGGGCGGGTAACCGCCACGATATCCACCTCCTGGAAGGCATTTTTACCCAACAGGTGCGAGGGCACGTTGCCGGTAATGCACACAATGCCAATGGAATCGCTCATGGCATCGGCAATGCCGGTAACAAGATTGGTGGCGCCTGGCCCTGAGGTTGCCAGGCACACGCCCACGCGGCCTGTGGCGCGGGCGTAGCCTTGGGCTGCGTGCACCGCGCCTTGCTCGTGTTCGGTGCGAATGCAGCGGATGCCAAATTCAGCCAGCACGTCGAAGATTTCCAGGTTGGCGCCACCCGGGTAGCCAAACAGCAGGTCTACCCCCTCAGCCTGCATCGCCTTGGCCAGCAACTGTGCGCCGCGCAATGCGCCTTTGCGCTGGCTTTCAATAATGTCGGTAATCGCGCCGCCGGTAACAGTGCCTTTATTGGCGTAGGTAACATTATCAACGGGGTGATTACTCATGGTGTGGCTCCTTGTGGGTGCGATGGTGACATTTGGCCCGGGTGGGGTAGGGAATTGATCTTCTCAAAATTGCGCATAAGGCGATAGCTGCTATAACTAAAGTGACTAACTACTGCCTATGGCACTGAATCATGGGCACAAGTTGGCAATCACAATCAGGGAGAGCGTCATGGCCAACCACATCTTTATACTGGCATTTGTCATGTTGTTCGCAGGGGTATTCGGCGGACTCATCAACTTTTATCAAATGAATCAAAACGACAACGACCCAGCCAGCCTGCCGCGCTGCATTGTGATGGGCGTGGGGGCGGCCTTTTTGGTGCCGGTTATTTTGAATCTGGTGAACAGCGATCTGATCATGGAGATTCAGGGTGATCCATCGCGGCTTTTGATTTACACCGGTTACTGCCTGATTGCGGCGGTGGCCTCGCGCATTGTTATCGTGAACATGGGCGAGCGCATCTTGCGTGAAGCAGCCCAGGCGCGCGCTATTTCAGACAACGTGCATCACGACCTGCGCATGATGCAAGAAGAGCTGATGCCGCTGATTGCCACCGAAACCGAGCAAGACCCAGAGGCCGATGGCAACCAAGGCCCGCTGGAGGCGGAAATCGAGCTGGATGTCACCTCCGCCAAGGTGCTTAAAACCTTGGGGCGCGGGCGCTATATTTTCCGCTCTATGGCAGGCCTGTGTCACGAGGCCAGTGCCGATGAAACCACCATGGCCAAAACCCTGAACGTGCTGGTTGCGCGCAACCTGGCGGGCAAGGTGAGCGGCTCCAAGGGCGTGCGCTGGTATGTCACCGAAAAAGGCCGGCGCGTGATGGACATGATTGTCTGAGGGCGCGCTATGAACAGGTTGTCGGTGATATGGGTGTGGCTGCTGGTGCTGTGTGCACCGGCGGCAATTGCCCAGGTTAGTAGCCCAGCGCCCGATGGGGCGCTGGTAGCCGAACAGGCCGATGTGCGGGTTATCATCGATATCTCTGGCAGCATGAAGCAAAACGACCCGGAAAATCTCCGGCGCCCGGCGTTGGATCTGCTCATTAAAATGATCCCCGAGGGCAGCAAGGCGGGGGTGTGGACCTTCGGCCAATACGTCAACATGCTGGTGCCGCACCGGGAAGTAAACGACCAATGGCGCAAAGACGCGGCGGCCAAGGTGCAGCAGGTGAATTCCGTTGGCCTGTTCACCAACATTGGCGGTGCGCTTGAGCGGGCCAATAAAGATGGCGGCCCGCCAGAGCCCGGCTTTAATACCAATATTATTTTGCTCACCGATGGCATGGTGGATGTCTCCCGCAACCCGGAAGAAAACGCCCGCGAGTGGCGCCGCATTGTGGATGAAGTCTTGCCCTCCCTTAAGGGGCAAAAGGTAAAAATTCACACAGTGGCACTTTCTGATAACGCCGACGGCGAGCTGATGAATGCATTGTCTTTGGGTACCGACGGCGTGGCCGCGGTGGCCAATAATGCCAGCGAACTCACCAAAATTTTCATGCGCGCATTGGCGCAATCGGCACCCGCCGATGAAGTGGCGCTGGATGAAAACAAATTCCTGGTAGATTCCAGCATTGAAGAGTTTACCGCGCTGATTTTTCGCGCCAAACCCGAGCAGCAAACAGAGCTGCTCTCGCCTGATCAAAAGTTTTACAAGGCCAATACAAAAGACCCTTATATCGCCTGGCACCGGGCTTCCGACCACGACCTGATAACCATCAAACAGCCCATTGAGGGTGAGTGGCTGGTGCGTGCCGATTTAGATCCAGACAGCAAAATCACCATAGTTACCAACTTGAAGCTGTTGGTAAAACCCATGGCCAACAATTTGTTTGAAGGCCAAGCCACAGAGCTGCAATTTTTGCTGCAGGATAAAGGCAAAACCATCAGTGATGCGCGGTTTCTACGGTTGTTAAACATCAAGGCTGCGCTGCTTAAGGGCGAGCAATCGCTGTGGGCGGAAACCCTGTCTGATGCGCTACCCCCGGGCGATGGCATTTACCGCCGTACCCTTGATCAATTTGAGGACGAGGGCCGCTACCTTTTGCGCCTGAATGTGGATGGCAAAAGTTTTAGCCGTGAATTCACACACCACCTGGCAGTGCGGCCGCCATTTCAGGTTGAGCGTGAGCGCCAGGGCAACGGAGATCAACTCATTAGCGTGAGCGCCAATGGCCAAACCCTTGATAAGGCGCGCACGGTGGTGGTGGCGAAAGTGCGTGAGCCGAGCGGGCGCTCCAGTATTCAGCCGCTGGTGTTAAGCCCCACTGATCAATGGGAGCTGCGTTTAAGCCCCGCAGAGGAAGGGGAGTACGAAATCGATTTGCGCGTCAGCGCAATAGATTCCGAAGGTGCCAAGTTTGATCATCACCCTGCGCCCATCGCGTTTACCCACCCAGAAGGTGCAGACCCATTTAAAGGAGAGCCAAAGCACGCCGTTGCACCTGCGCCCACACCCGAATCCACGCCCGAACTCCAACAAGAGCCCACACCCGAGCCCACACAGGCGTCTTCCCAGGAGCCCGAAGCCGAGCCCGTAGCTAACCCCGAGCCTGCCGCCGATACCAAAAAATGGGTGCTATACGGCGCACTGGCCGTTGGCAACCTGCTGATTTTGGGCCTTGCCTACTTTGCCTGGCGCATGGTGATGGGCGGCAAAAAATCAGAAGATGATGATCTGGATGAAGCTGGCCTTGAGCAAGAAATGGCGGCCGAAGAGCAAGCGCAGGCCGCTGCATCCGATGAGCCGAAGCTCGACGATTTAACCGAGCTACCCATGGCCGATGACCTAGGCGATGGGGCTGTGGATCTGGAAAGTGAAACCGCAGCCGATGAGCTTGCCGATATTGATGTATCTGACAACGCGCCGGAATTTACCCTGGATGATTTGGCGCCCGCCAAAGATGATGACCCGGATGAAAGCAGCGATGCAGGCGATGACCTGCCAAAACCCTAAGGTTGCAAGCGTGCAGTGATTGCACAAAGCGCCACGCCAATACCGCTATTGGCGTTTGACTTTTGGCTGGGCAAGTTTGTGAGTGGCGCGGTTAGTTGCCAACCGGCACTTTTCGGGCTCGACTATTTGAAACTCGTTTCTAGTTTCTAGTTTCTAGTTTCTAGTTTCTAGTTTCTAGTTTCTAGTTTCTAGTTTCTAGTTTCTAGTTTCTAGTTTCTAGTTTCTAGTTTCTAGTTTCTAGTTTCTAGTTTCTAGTTTCTAGTTTCTACTTTCTCGTTTCTCGTTTCTCGTTTCTAGTTCTTCGCGAGCCCTGCCTTCCTGAACCTCCTCTAGAACCCAGGGGCCCTATCCCCCTATCAACGTCATGCGTAGGGCTATTGCTCTGGGTGAGGTTAAAAAACATACTATATTAGTATTGACTAAATTAAGTATTTCTAATTTAATAGGGCAATCTTATTGGCCATAGGCCGTTTGAACGCACTCAAGGAGCAGATATGAAACTCAAATACTGGATTTTAGGGGCGGGTAGCGCGCTTTTGATGGCAGCGGCAGCCTTGGCTGGCGCCCAAGAGGCTAAGGCTAGCAAAGCCCAGCTGGCCCAAGGTGTAGCGAATTTTCATAGCCATTCGCCAAGCCTGGCAACAGGCGGGCTGGTGAAGCCCGAGGCGCTGGCTGCACTCAAGGCTGCAGGTTTTACCCAAATCATCGATTTACGCACGCAAGAAGAGGGCGTGGCAGGCGAGCAGACGGCAGCAGAAGCCTTGGGCCTTGAGTGGCACCACCTGCCCACTGCGGGCGAGTTGCCCAGTGCCGAGCGTTTGGCCGAGTTTGGCGCTTTGCTGCAAAACGGCAAAACCCTGGTGCACTGCCGCTCGGGCAACCGCGTGGGCATGACCTGGGCGCTCTGGCAAATTTCACAAGGCAAAGATGTTGAAAGCGCACTTGCCGAAGCTCGGGCAATGGGCATGAAAGCGGGCTTTGAATCAGCAATTCGCGCCCAGGTAAAGGCGGCCGCCAGTGAGCACTGAGGCCGAGCTAAGTGCCCTTGCCGAACACGCGGGCGAGGCGGCCAGCCTGCTAAAGCAATTGGCCAATCCGCACAGGCTGATGATTTTGTGCACCCTGATAGAAGGCGAGCTTTCAGTGGGCGAGTTGAACGCGCGGGTGCCCCTTAGCCAATCGGCGTTGTCGCAGCACTTAGGTGGCCTGCGCGAGGCGGGCCTGGTGGCCACGCGCAAAGAGCGGCAATCGGTTTTTTACCGCCTGCAAGGCGATGAGGCCGTACGGGTAATTGAAGTACTTAAACAGCTGTATTGCAGCGAATAACCCACCCAGAGGTGACCAAATGAAACGAATCAGTGCAAAAGAGTTTTCCGAACAATATGCCGCCGCCGGCAACCTTGCCGTGGTGGATGTACGCACGCCGGCAGAATTTAACAGCGTGTTTTTGCCCGGTAGCACCAATGTGCCAGTAAGTGATATTCACCCACAGGCTGTGCACGATGTGGCTGAAACGGGCCCTGTGTATTTAATGTGCCGCACCCAAAAGCGTGCGGAAATGGCCTGTGAAAAACTGGCAGGCCAAGTGAAATGCGAGCTGGTGGTCATTGAAGGGGGCATTGAAAACGTCGATCCGAAACTGCTGCGCCAGGGCGCGCGCAAAACCATTGCGCTGGATCGGCAGATGCGCATTACCGCAGGCCTAATGGTACTTGTGGGCGTTGCGGGAGGCTTCTTCATTCACCCTGTGTGGTTTGGCCTGAGCGGGTTCGTGGGCGCGGGCCTGATGTTCTCTGGTATTACCGATGCCTGCCCCATGCTGATGGTGCTGGCGCGCATGCCCTGGAACAAAGCCTGATGCCCGAAGTGCTTGCCATCGGGGCCGCAGTGGGCCTGGTGCTGGGCTTGACCGGTGCTGGTGGCTCATTGTTTGCGGTGCCGCTACTGATGCTGGGGCTGGGTTTGGCAACGGGCCAGGCCACAGGGTTGGCCCTTGGCGCAGTGGCGGTGAGTGCGGCCTGGGGGGCGGCCGGAGGCTTTGCACGCCGTGAGGTTGTCTGGCTGCCGGCCTTGGTGCTTGCTCTAAGCGGTGCGCTGCTGGCTCCGGTCGGCCGCGCGCTGGCGCTTCAATTGCCGGATATATGGTTGATGGCAGGTTTTGCGGTGCTGGTGATCTGGGTGGCCTTGCGCATGTGGCTGCAGGCCCGGCGCGAGCCCGCTGCCGCTGGCGTCACCCGCGCGAGCCAGGCTCCCAAATTACTTACTGCCGAGCAACCCCTGTGCCGGTTCAGTGCCAGCGGCCAGCTGGAGCTGCGGCCACGGTGTCTGGCGGGGGTTGTGCTGGGCGGCGCCATGGCAGGTGTGTTGTCCGGGCTTTTTGGCGTGGGCGGTGGCTTTGTGATTGTGCCGCTTTTGGTGCTGCTCACGGGCCTTAGCATGCGCGCGGCGGTGGCCACCTCGCTGCTGGTGATTGCCGTAATCAGCACAAGCGGCTTTGCCAGCTACCTGTGGCTTGGCCATGCAGTGAACTACGCGGTGCTGGCCTGGTTATCGCTTGGGGGTGTGCTTGGCATGGTGCTCGGCTCGAAGCTTGCCCATCGCCTGGCCGGGCCGGTTTTGCAGCAAATATTTGTTGTGTTGATGATTCTATTAACTGCCAGCGCCCTTTGGCTGCAGTGGCGGGCAAGTTAGGCGCACCGCGCGCAAGAGAGGTTACCCAATGATTTTTCGTCAATTGTTTGATCACGAAAGCTCCACCTACACTTACCTTGTGGGCGATGCTCCAAGCGGCGAGGCCATACTTATCGACCCGGTGCTGGGTCAGGAAGAGGCCTACTTGCAGCTGCTGGCACAGCTTGGCCTGACACTTAAATACGCCGTGGATACCCACGTACACGCCGATCACGTAACCGCACTCGGCAAATTGCGTGAACGCACCGGCGCACGCACGCTCATGGGTAAGCAAAGCGATGTAGCCTGCGCATCGGACTGGTTTGGCGACGGTGATGTGCTGGCGGTGGGGCAGCTACGCATTCACACCCTGTTTACCCCCGGCCATACAGACGACTCCTATTGTTTTTATTTACCCGGCCAAGACATGCTGTTTACCGGTGATACGCTTTTGATCCGCGGTACCGGACGCACGGATTTCCAAAACGGCGATGCGCGCGCGCAGTATGAAAGCCTGCAACGCCTACTGGCCCTGCCCGGGCATACCCAGGTGTGGCCGGGGCACGATTACAAAGGCTGGACCTCCAGCACGCTTGCAGAAGAACAAGCTCACAATCCCCGCCTGCAGGTGGCCAATAGCGAGGCCTATGCCGCGTTGATGGCAAACCTGAAACTGCCTAACCCCAAAATGATGGATGTGGCCGTGCCCGCCAACAAAGGTTGCGGCATGGGCTGACCCGCTAGTCCCGCTGTGTCGTACACAGCGGGGCGCACCATTGATACACTGGGCGTTTTGAGACGTTAACGCTTGGAGTGAGGCATGGCCTTTAAAGGTACAGATCAATACGTAGCAACTGATGACCTGCGCATGGCGGTAGATGCCGCCGTCACCTTGCAGCGCCCACTGCTGGTTAAGGGTGAGCCGGGTACCGGTAAAACCATGTTGGCCGAACAGGTGGCCCAAAGCCTGGGCTTGAAGCTGATTCAATGGCACATAAAATCTACCACTAAAGCCCAGCAGGGCCTGTACGAGTACGATGCGGTGTCGCGCCTGCGCGATTCACAACTGGGTGACGACCGCGTACACGACATCAAAAACTACATTAAAAAGGGCAAACTCTGGGAGGCCTTTGAGTCTGATGAGCAGCTGGTGTTGTTGATTGATGAAATCGACAAAGCCGATATCGAGTTCCCCAACGACTTGTTGGTTGAAATCGATAAGATGGAATTTTTCGTGTATGAAACCGGCGAAACCATCAAGGCCAAACAGCGCCCCATCGTGATCATTACCAGTAATAATGAAAAAGAGCTGCCCGATGCCTTCTTGCGCCGGTGCTTTTTTCACTACATTACCTTCCCAGATCGCGACACCATGCAAAAAATTATTGATGTGCATTTTCCAGACATCAAACAGGCACTGGTTAAAGATGCGCTGGATATTTTCTTCGATGTGCGCAAGGTGCCGGGCCTGAAGAAAAAGCCATCTACCAGCGAGCTGGTAGATTGGTTAAAGCTCCTGATGGCAGACGATATTCCCGATGAAATTCTCACCAATCGCGATACCACCAAGGCCATCCCGCCGCTGTATGGCGCACTGCTGAAAAACGAGCAGGATGTGCACATGCTCGAGCGTTTGGCGTTTATGAGCCGACGGGAAAACCGCTAATGTTACTCAACTTCTTTAATGGTTTACGCACCCACAAGGTGCCGGTATCCATCAAGGAGCTGTTGGTGCTGCTGGAGGCGCTTGAACAGCGCCTGGCCTTTGGGTCGCTGGATGATTTTTACCTGTTGTCGCGCACCATTTTAATTAAAGATGAAAAGTACTACGACCGGTTTGATCAGGCCTTCGGCGCCTACTTTAAGGGCCTTGAAAGTATTGAAGATATTTTTGAGGCCTTAATTCCAGACGACTGGGTAAGAAGCGAGTTTCTCAAGCAATTAAGCGACGAAGAAAAGGCCAAAATTGAATCTATGGGTGGGCTTGAAAAGCTCATTGAAGAATTCAAAAAGCGCCTGGAAGAGCAGGAAAAGCGTCACCAGGGCGGCAACCGCTGGATTGGCACAGGCGGCACCTCACCCTTTGGCAACAGCGGCTACAACCCTGAGGGTATTCGTGTGGGTGGCCAATCGCGCAATAAAAGCGCGGTAAAAGTGTGGGATAAACGCGAATTTAAAAACCTTGATGACAACGTAGAGCTGGGTACGCGCAACATTAAGATGGCGCTGCGCAAGCTGCGTAAGTTTGCCCGCACGGGCGCGGCCGATGAGCTAGACCTTAACGATACCATCCGCTCCACGGCGCGCAATGCAGGCCTGCTAGACATCAAAATGGTGCCCGAGCGCCACAACGCCGTAAAGGTGCTGTTGTTTTTGGATGTGGGCGGCTCGATGGACCCTTACATCAGCTTGTGCGAGGAGCTGTTTTCGGCCTGTAAAACAGAGTTCAAGCACCTGGAGTATTTTTATTTCCACAATTTTATTTACGAGCGGGTGTGGAAAGACAATTACCGCCGGCATCAGGAAACCACGTCACTGTTTGATGTGTTGCATAAGTACTCAAGCGATTACCGGGTAGTGTTTGTGGGTGATGCCTCTATGGCGCCCTACGAAATCGCCAGCCAGTATGGCAGTGTAGAACACATGAATGACGAGCCAGGTTATAAATGGATGCAGCGCCTAACCGATACCTTTGAAAAGGTAATTTGGTTAAACCCGGTGCCTGAAAAATACTGGGATTACACCCAATCCATTGGCATGACGCGCGAACTCATTGATAACAAAATGTACCCGCTCACTCTCGAAGGGCTGGATCAAGGTATTAAATACCTCGCCAAATAGCGCCTTGTGGCCCTGCCGGTAAATGCCGGCAGGTCATGGCGGGCTACGTGCGGCGTGCCACGTGCGGCGGGCTACGCGTAGCCCGCCGCGCGCCTAGGCATAACCGATACACTTTTCAGCGCAAACCCGCCTTAATAAAAATATTTCTATCAGCCTGCAGTTTGAGGCGCATTCAATATTTAGCCATTGCGCACCCTTGGGCTAGCATTTCATTGCCGTACTCTTAAACCCTGCGCCAAACACTTATCGTGGCCTGTTTCGGTGCCCATGAGTGGCCTTTGGGGCAAAGCGTGACCCGCGGCATGGAGGCACAGACATGGATGCATATCATCAGAAAAAACTGGCCCGGCAGGGCTTCCAAAGGATTTGCCTGGTGCTTGTTAGTGCTTTTTGTTTGGGTTGGGCGGTGGCCGAACCCGAGGCAGACAACGCCGCGCCTTGTGTAAATTTTTTAAGCATTGACTCAGGTGTGCGCGAAGCGCGGCCGGTAAAGGTGCAGGTGATTTGTGTAAAAGGCGAGGACATACGCCAGCACTTAAAAGCCTTGCCACCGCCGGCTGCCGGTGCTTGCCCGCGCAGCAAACCTGCCCGTGATTCAACGGGCAAGGGTGATGCCAGCGCTTGAATTCTTGAGGTTCCGGTGTGTGTGTATGGCTTGCCTGCGCCCGAGCTTGGGTGGGCGCTATCCCCAATAACCGCTAGCACTTATAATTCGGCTTCGTTTAAAAAGTGGCCGTGTGCATGTCTGTTGTTGATTTATCCCCCATTTACGCCGAGCTTGATCAATTAATGATCGATGACGCCCAGGCGCTGCGCAAACGCTTGAAAAGTGTCAAAGGGCGCATTAACCGGCAGCAGCCGGTGGATAAAATTCTGGCGGGTATTAACCAAAGCCTTGTGGCCGCGCAGGCCCGCGTCCACGCTCGCAGGGCCTTGGTGCCCGAAATTGAATTGCCTCAGGCGCTACCCGTAAGCCAGCGCGCCGAAGAAATAGCCGCACTGGTAGCCAAGCATCAGGTGGTGATTCTGGCCGGTGAAACGGGCTCGGGTAAAACCACGCAGCTGCCAAAGATTTGCCTGCAACTTGGGCGCGGTTTGCGCGGGCTCATTGGCCATACTCAACCGCGCAGGCTTGCAGCGCGCACGGTAGCGGCGCGCATCGCCGAAGAACTCAATACAAGCCTGGGTGATCGGGTGGGTTATCAGGTGCGCTTTAATGATCAAAGCGGCGAAAATACCCTGATCAAGCTCATGACCGACGGTATTTTACTGGCGGAAATCCAGCAAGATCCGCTGCTGAGCCGTTACGATACCCTCATTATTGATGAGGCCCACGAACGCTCGTTGAACATCGATTTCCTGCTGGGCTACCTCAAGCAACTGCTGCCCAAGCGCCCGGACCTCAAATTAATTATTACCTCGGCCACCATCGATCTGGCGCGTTTTTCCGAGCACTTCGGGGGCGCGCCCATTATTGAGGTTTCAGGGCGCACCTATCCCGTTGAAGTGCGCTACCGGCCCGCCGCCGAAGCAGAGGGTGAACTTGCCACGCAAATTGCCGAGGCGGTGAACGAGCTGTTGGCTGCAGAAAAGGGCAGTAGCCGGCGCGGCGGCGACATTCTGGTTTTTTTGGCCGGCGAGCGTGAAATTCGCGAAACAGCCCAGGCCTTGCGCAAGGCCAACCTGGCGCACCTAGAGGTGCTGCCACTGTATGCGCGGCTGAGCCTGGCCGAGCAAACCCGCGTGTTTTCGCCCCACAAAGGCCGGCGTATTGTGCTGGCCACCAATGTGGCGGAAACCTCTATCACCGTGCCGGGCATTCGCTACGTGATTGACCCGGGCCTTGCGCGCATTAGCCGCTACTCATACCGCACCAAAATCCAGCGCCTGCCCATCGAGCCTATTTCACAGGCCAGTGCCAATCAGCGTGCGGGCCGCTGTGGGCGGGTGAGCGAAGGTATTTGTATCCGGCTGTACAGCGAGGAAGATTTTCAAAATCGCCCGGCGTTTACCGATGCAGAAATTCTGCGCACCAATTTGGCGGCGGTTATTTTGCAAATGCTTTCAATGCGCATGGGCGATATTGAGCAATTCCCTTTTGTGGATGCACCGGATTCCCGGCTTATTAACGACGGCATGCGATTACTTGAAGAGTTGCAGGCCATTGATGGCAAGCGCAACCTCACCCAGCTCGGGCGCCAGTTGGCCAAGTTGCCCGTAGACCCAACGCTCGGGCGCATGTTGGTGGCCGCGGCTGCGGCCAATGCACTGGACGAGGTGCTGATCATTGTTTCGGGGCTTTCGGTGCAAGACCCCCGCGAGCGGCCAGCAGAAAAGCAACAAGCCGCCGATGAAAAGCACCGGCGCTTTCGCGATGAGCATTCCGATTTTATCAGCTGGGTAAATTTGTGGCGCTATGTGGAAAGTCAGCGCCAGGCGCTGTCTAGCAGCCAATTTGCCAAACTGTGCAGCCGTGAATTTCTTTCATGGCTGCGCATAAAAGAATGGCGCGATATTCACCTGCAATTGCGCCTGGCCCTGAGGGATTTGAAATTCAGCCTCAACCCAACACCTGCAGCCTACGAGGCTGTGCATCAATCGCTGTTGCCGGGGCTGTTAAATAATGTGGCAACCAAGGCCGAAGAGCGCGAATATTTAGGCGCCCGTGCGCGCAAGTTCCAGATTTTCCCGGGCTCGGGGCTTGCCAAAAAATCCCCCAAATGGATTGTGGCTGCAGAGCTTTTGGAAACCTCAAAATTATTTGCCCACACGGTTGCGAAAATTGAACCTGAATGGGTGCTGGCCGCGGCTCGCCATTTGGTAAAACGCGAGCACTTTGAACCCCATTACCATGTAAAAAGCGGGCAGGTAATGGCCTATGAAAAAATCAGCCTGTATGGTTTGGTGCTGATTGAGCGAAAGCGTGTACCCTTCGGTAAAATAGACCCGGCAACCGCCCGTGAAGTGTTTATTCGCAGTGCGCTGGTAGAGGGCAATTACCGGGGCAAGGGCGGATTTTTTAAAGCCAATCAGCGGCTTATTGAAAGCCTGGGCGAGCTTGAGGCCAAATCGCGCCGGCGCGATATTTTGGTTGATGACGAAGCGCTATTTCGTTTTTTTGATGAGCGGGTGGCGCAGGATGTGGTCAACCTTGCAGGCTTTGAACATTGGCGCAATGAGGCAGAGTTAGGCAATGCCAAGCTGTTGTACCTCACCCGCGACTACCTCATGCAGCACGATGCCAGTGCCGTAACCGAAGCCCAGTTTCCAGATCATTTATCCATGAATGGTATGGAGCTGCCGTTGCAATACCACTTTGAGCCCAATCATGCCGATGACGGTGTGAGCATAAAGGTGCCGGTGAGCATTCTGCACCAGATTCCCGAACACCGGTTGGAATGGTTGGTGCCCGGTATCTTAAAAGAAAAGTGTGTGGCGCTGGTGAAAGCCTTGCCCAAGCAGGCGCGCAAGCAGTTTGTGCCGGTGCCCGAATATGTAGATAAGGCGCTGGCGCGCATGACGCCCGCCAACGAACCCTTGGCCCAGGCCCTGGGCGAGCAATTATTTCGCACCTCCGGCAACCGCATTGCGCCAGAGCTTTGGGCGGATGTACAGCTCGATGACTACTACCGGATGAACATCATCGTGTTAGATGAACAGGGCAAGCGGCTCGACAGTGGCCGCCAGTTGCAAGCCCTGCGCGATCGTTACCGCGATCGACTGCAAGCCAGTATCGAATCGGCAGGCCCGGATTTGGAGCGCGAAGGCTTAACGCAATGGCCCGATGCGCCTTTGCCCAAGCAAACCCAATTCAAACGTGGCGGCATTGCTATTCGGGTGTACCCGGCGCTTGTGGATGAGGGCAACAGCGTCGCCCTGCGCATGCACGATAATCTTGAAGAGGCCAGCTGGGTGCATCGCCGGGGCGTTGCGCGCCTGGCGTTGCTAAACCTCGCAGAGCAAACCCGCTACCTGCAAAAAGAGCTGTTGCGCGGTAAAGATATCGGGTTAACCATGGCCTCAATGGGCAGCCGTGAGCAGGTGGCGGGCGAGTTAATGCTATCGGCCGCGCTGCAGTTGATAGACGAGCAACTACCGCAGGCGGATATCCGTGAGGGTGAGGCCTTTGATACCCTGGTTGATACCCTGCGCCCACTGCTGGTGCCTAGAGCCACAGAGCTTGCCGAGTGCTTGTACAAGGCGCTGGTTTTGTTGGTGGAGGTGCGCAAGGTGCTTAAGAGCCATCGCAACGCCCTGATGCTGGCCTTTGCCATTAGCGATGTGAAAGCCCAGCTGGATCAATTATTCGGAAAAGGGGTGTTGGTGCACATGCCGGCCGATACCCTGCGCCAGTACCCGCGCTATTTGAAAGCGGTATTGGTGCGCCTGGAAAAAGCGCCACAAAATGTGCAACGCGATAAGCTCGCCATGGCCGAGTGGGCTGCAGTTGCGGAAAAATGGCAAGCGCTGTGTGAGCAAGCCGGCGAGTTCCGCGCCTGGCAAACACCGGGGTTAATGGCGTTGCGCTGGACCTTGGAAGAGCTGCGTATTTCGCTGTTTGCACAAACAATCAAAACACTGCAACCGGTATCGGCCAAGCGTATCAACAAACAATTGCAGGAGTTCAAAACGCAACTAGGCCTGGTTTAGGTGATTTTTTGTGCAGCCTGTCGCCCAATTGGCTCCACTTGCCGCAGCTGTGAACCCGGCCCGGTAAAAAATCGTGTCTATACTGTAACGTCGGTTGGTGACAGGCCTCTAATCAAGCAGTTGGGCCGCTATTTATCCGCACCACTTGCGGGCCGATAGTTGCCGTCAACCACCTGAAAAGTCACTGATTTAACGGGCGACACCTCGTGGCGTTGCTCACAATAATGAAAAGGGCACGTAAAGGAGAATCCTATGTCCAAGTCTATGAAAACCCCGTTTGCTACCGCCATTGGTGCTGCTGTACTCGCATCTGCTGCCATGTCTACCTCTGCTGTTGCGGCAGAAAATCCGTTCGCATCGCAGGAACTCAGCTCGGGCTACAACCTGGCGGGCAGCCACGCAGAAGGCAAGTGTGGTGAAGGCAAATGCGGCGACCACAAAAAATCCGAGAAAGACGGTAAGTGCGGCGAAGGCAAATGCGGCGACAAAGCCAAGAAAGACGGCAAGTGCGGCGAAGGTAAATGCGGCGATAAAGCCAAGAAAGATGGCAAGTGCGGTGAAGGCAAGTGCGGCGGAGAAAAGGCCAAAAAAGACGGCAAGTGTGGTGAAGGCAAGTGCGGCGGTGCCGCTTAAGCCGGAATTCACCTATGACTCTGCTTGTTAAACCAGCAGTTTCCCAACCGGCGCTTGGCGCCGGTTTGGGTTTACGGCGCAGCGAAATGCAAAGCTTTAAGGCGCTCGGCCGCAGTGATGTGGATTTCATGGAAGTGGCGCCGGAAAACTGGATAGGTGTGGGCGGGCGCTTTGGTCGCCAGCTGCGTGAATATACCGAACGCTTTCCCCTGTTGTGCCACGGGCTATCGCTATCTATTGGTGGGCCTGAACCGCTAGACACAGCCCTGATCGATAACATCAAAACCTTTCTGGATACCCATAAGGTGCGCGCCTATAGCGAGCACTTGAGCTATTGCAGTGACGATGGCCACCTGTACGACTTATTGCCCATCCCCTTTACCGAAGAGGCCGTGCACTATGTAGCCCAGAGGGTGCGCGAAGTGCAAGATCGCCTTGAGCGGCGCATTGCGCTGGAAAACGTGTCTTACTACCTGACGGCTGCGCAGCAACTTACGGAAATCGAATTTATTAATGCGGTGATTGCCGAGGCCGACTGCGACCTGTTGTTGGATGTTAACAACATTTATGTAAACAGCATTAATCATGGCTACGACCCACAGGCCTTTCTGCGGGCCTTGCCCGGTGAGCGCGCAAGCTACATTCATGTGGCCGGTCACTATGATGAAGCCCCGGATTTAAAAGTAGATACCCACGGCGCCGATGTGATTGACCCGGTATGGGCGCTACTGCGCGAGGCCTACGCACTCTATGGCGTAAGGCCCACACTGCTTGAGCGCGATTTTAATATTCCGCCGGTACCGGCGCTATTGGTTGAAGTAAATCACATCAAATCGCTACAGGCCGACGCCCTGGCAAAGGGTGCCCAAGATTTGCGGGCAATGCATTTGGAGCCGGCCCTGTGAGTGAAACCCGCGCCCGCCAGTTCGAGCTTACCCGCCACCTGCGCGACCCGGACCGCGCGCCTGCGCCAGCCGGCGTTGAACCGCGCCGGCTAAAGGTGTACCAGGAGCTTGTGTATAACAACATCGAAGGCTTTTTATCGAGCGGATTTCCGATTTTCAGAAGCCTCATCAGCGACGCCCGCTGGGGTGAGTTGGTGCGGGGCTTTGTGCGTGATTACCGCGCCCAGTCGCCCTATTTTCTGGAAATAGGCCAAGAGTTTTACCACTATGTGAGCAGCGCCCAGTGCTCCCCGCTACCGCCGTTTACCCAAGAGCTGATGCACTATGAGTGGGTTGAGCTTGCGCTGGATGTCGCACCGGATGAGCTGCCGCCGCCGGTAGATGGCCCGGTGAGTGACGCACACATACTTAACCGCTCGCCTCTCGCCTGGCCGCTGGCCTACCAGTGGCCAGTGCACATGATTGGCGAGCAACACCAGCCCGAACACCCGCCCGAAGCCCCCAGTTTTTTTGTGGTTTACAGAAATCGCCAAGACGAAGTGCGCTTTATGGCACTTAACGGCATGAGCTACGCGCTGCTGGCACAGTTTGATCAGCAACCCAACGCCGGTTTTCCCACCTTGGTAGAGGCTTTTTCCGCCCAGCTGCCCGAGCCCCCGGGTGCGCAATTTACCGAACAGCTGCGCGCTACTGTGCAGCAGTTTGTAGACCTCGATGTCCTGCTGATTTGCGAATAGGCCCCCTGCGTCTATGCTTGGCATTTAAGAGCGAATGCTACAGAAATGTGACAGTTAGCGTTGGCGGCCAGCCGCGCTGTGCGTTGCAAGTTGGCAAATTTGGAATTAGCCCACAATTTTTGATTTCAAATAATTATTGCCTCGCTTGGACTGTCATTTTTCTGCAATATTGCGCCGCCAGAATGCAGCGCATCCGGTGAAGCGTTCACCCGATGAACTACATAGCCTATAAAGCCAAGGGGACTAACCATGAATAAACCTATGATGAAGCTGCTGCCATTTGCCATTGCAGCGGTATTGCCTGTTGCCGCCCAAGCCGAAGGCCCGATTGACGGCACTATTTACGGCAAGGTAAACGTAACCGTTGAAAACCAGGATGAAGGCGACGACAGCGTAACCGCGCTGGAAAGCAATGCTTCACGTTTGGGTTTTAAGGGCAAAACTAAGCTCAACGATTCTTTGTTTGCCATTTACCAGCTGGAATACGAAGTGGCGGCCGATGACGGCAGCGATGTGTTCAAGCAGCGCAACATCTACGTTGGCCTGGCTGGCAACTTTGGCGCCGTGATTGCCGGTAAGCACGACACACCCACCAAGCTTTTGCAAAACAAAATTGACCTGTTCAACGATTTGCAAGGCGATATCAAAAACGTCATTACCGCGAGCGACCAGCGCCCTAGCAACACTGTGATGTATGCTACCCCGGAACTGGGCGGCTTCTTTGCCAAGGCGGCGTATATCATGAGTGAAGACGCCGATGTCGACAGTGCTTTCTCGGGCGCGGCTGGCTGGGAAAACGATGTGATCTACGCAGGCCTGGCTTACGATGACGGTGTGCGCGCCGAAGATTCAACCGTGCTCCGCGGTGTGTTACAGGCAACTTTGGGCGACTTCCAGCTGGGCGCGCTGTACGAAACTGATGAAACCAACGATATAGATTCCGATGGCTGGATGTTAAGCGGCCAGTACAAGGTTGGCAGCTGGGCACTGAAAGCGCAGTTCGGCCAGTCAGACATCAAAGCCGAAGGCGGTGAAACCTACTCAGTGGGTGCCGACTACAAGCTGGGCAAGAACACCAAGGTGTTCGGTTTCTACACCGACAACGCAGCAGATAACGATGCGATTGAAGGTAACTACTTAGCCGTGGGTATGGAACACAAGTTCTAAATTTGCTGTTAGATTACCGTTCACAAAAGGGTGCCTTGGCACCCTTTTGCTATTTCTGGAAAGGAGAAAACGATGCGCTGGTGGTTATTGTGGTTGTTGTGTTGGTTGTGTTTACCGGTGTATGCCACCGGGCAGGCAGCGGTTGATGCCGAGGGTAAACCCTGCGAGCCCCTGGTGGATTTATCTGAATCTGGCGATTTCCACCGGTTGCACTTTGAGTGTGACGAAGCACCCCCGGTTGTGAATACCTATGAACCAGCCGATGAACCGAAGCCCGAGCAAACCCGTAAGCAGGCAAAGCCCGGCAATGTTGCCGGCACAGAGGTTTTGCTGCGTGCCCGGGTGCAACCCAATGGCATGACGGAGGCCTTAGCGAGCCTTTATAGCCAGATGGCCGCGCAGTGCCCGAGCGGTTGGGAGAAAGACCGCGAGTGGGCCGAACAGGCACAGGGCCAGCTCTACCTGCACGCGCGCATTACCTGCAGGTGACGTTGCGCGGCTGGGCGCAAGGTGACAGTAGCTGACTTGGCCTAATGAGCGGCGTACAATGGCCGGCGATTTTCACCATAGACACTTAGGGAGATACAGGTGAAGCAGGTTGTACACTACAGGGCGCGTATTGCAGTGCTGGTGTTTTTGCTTTTGGGGTCGGCAGCACTTTGGGCCGATGACAAGGGCTTATTGCCAGAAGATCCATCGGATATTACCGAGGCCACGGCCACGATTCCGGAAGACCCTTGGGAAGGCTTTAACCGCAAGGTGTTTACCTTCAATTTAGTGGTGGATTACTACATGCTGCGCCCGCTCGCCGTTGGTTACCGTGCAGTTACGCCTGACCCTGTGGAAAAGGGCATAGACAACGCCTACCTGAACCTGCGTGACATCACCAATATCTTTAACGATATTTTGCAGTGGAAGTGGGACGCCGCAGCCAACGATACAGCGCGCTTTTTAATTAATTCCACCGTGGGCCTGGCAGGCTTTGTTGATGTTGCCGGCCACTTTGGTTTGCGCCGCAACGACGGTGAAGACTTCGCTCAAACACTCGCCGTTTGGGGGGTACCCGAAGGCCCATACATGGTACTGCCATTGTTGGGCCCCTCTACTGTGACACGCACTTTATCTATTCCCATGGATCTGGATACCCTGCCCATTGCCCAAATCAACGATACGGCAACCCGCAACGGTGTGCTGGGCTTGCGGGTTGTGGCATTGCGGGCGAAGTTTTTGCCGCTGGAAGATTCGATAACGGGCGATACCTATGTATTTTTCCGCTCGGTTTATTTGCAAAACCGTAAATTTCTCATTAACGATGGAGAAGTAGAAGACGACTTTGGCGGTGACACGGGTGAATACGGCGACTATGGTGACGATTACGACTATTGAGCCGTAATGCATCACCACTGAGATTGCGCGCCACTACCGGCGCATTAAAAAGCCCGCAATAGCGGGCTTTTTAATTAAGTAACTCGTCGATTTCGAGCCCCAGCGTGCAAGATTCGTTCGGGCCTGACAGCACTCGCGCCACCCGGGCCTTGGCGCGCAGCATCGGGTTGTGCCCGTGGCTTGAGCTGAGGCTGATGGTCATTTCAGTGCCTACCGGCAGTGCGCGGTCTACCTCAACAGACATGCCGCCACCGCTTAAATCGCAGCACAAGCCGCTCAAGGTTTGATTGTCATCAAGGGTAATGGCAACCGGGGAATCTACCCGCATGCGAATAAAGTTGCGTTTTTCACTGTAGGCGCGGTTTGCAAGACTCATAACGTACTTCCTGTGTGGTTTGTATTGCTCAAACGGTGTTTGGGCATTGTTATTATGGTGGTGGCCAGGCCATAAGGCTCGAAGGCACACCCCAATCAGGTGCGTGTAACGGTTTGTGAGTGTTGGAGGCACGCCGACATCGGCTGTGTTCGTGAGGGCTGTGCCAAGTGCACAATCTGTGCAACTTGGACATAAAAGATACGCCAATTCCCGCCATTTGAGAAGCTTGCAGCATCAACTTTATGGGAGTAGGGTAGGCGGTTTACAGGCTTTGGTTGGCCTGGGCCGAGGTCTCAGGGTGCTAAGGGTGGCAATGCCTAAGGGTAGAAATGCAGAGCGCTGAAAGCCGACGCCGGCTGCTGATCATTGATGATGACACCATCGTGCGCCAGAGTATTGTGGTGTACCTCGCCGACAGCGGGTTTGAAGTGATTGAGGCCGCCAATGGCCAACAAGGGCTAACGCTCTTCTTCCAGGAAACTCCCGATATTGTACTCACCGACCTGCGTATGCCGGGCATCGACGGCTTGCAGGTGTTGCGCCGTATTCATGAAGAATCCCCCAATACCCCGGTGATGGTGATTTCAGGCGCAGGCGTGGTGACTGATGTTGTAGAAGCGCTGCGCCTTGGGGCGAGCGATTACATGATCAAGCCCGTGGTGGATATGGAGATGCTGGTGCACTCCATTGATAAATCCCTAGAGCGCCAGGCCCTGTTGGCCGAAAACCAGCGCTACCGCCAGGAGCTGGAAGAAGCCAACCGCAATTTGCGTGAGCACCTGCGTGTGCTTGAGCGCGACCAAAAGGCTGGCCGCCAGGTACAGCGCCGCTTGCTGCCGCAATACCCTCAAAGCCGGGGTGAGTACCACATTGCCCACCACATTGAGCCTTCGTTGTTTTTAAGTGGCGATTTCATAGATTACGCCTACCTGGGGCACCGCTACCTGGCCTTTTACCTGGCCGATGTCTCAGGCCACGGCGCAAGCTCTGCCTTTGTGACGGTATGGCTAAAGCACCTGGTGACGCGGCTGGTACGTGAAGAAGGGCTGTTTGCCGATGCCAGCTCCTTTGAGCAGGGCACCAGCGAGCTGTTATCGGTCATGAACCGTGAGCTGCTGGATACCGCCTTGGGCCATCACCTCACGCTCTTTACCGGCGTGATAGATACCCAAACCCACGAGTTGCGCTATAGCGTTGCGGGTCACCTGCCGATGCCCGTCATTATAGATAGCCAGGGCGCACGCTTTCTGACCGGGGAAGGCAAGGCGGTCGGGATATTCAAAGATGCCAGCTGGGAGGTGTGGTCTTGCGCCTTGCCGGAACAGTTTAGCCTGCAGGCATTTTCAGACGGTGTGCTAGAGGTGCTGGAGGCCGACAATTTAGCCGATAAAGAGGTTGAATTGCTGTCTAGGCTCGGTAATATGCCGCGCACTGTTTCGGCGGTGTGTGAGGCGCTCAATCTGGACCAGATAGAGGAGGCTCCTGATGACATTGCCGTTTTATCGATTTCACGAGGGTTAGCGGGTGCGTGAAGGGCAGATCCTGGTGGCGGATCACCAGGGTGTTTACGTCATTAAGTTGGTGGGCGACGTCCGTTTGACCCTCTGTATCTCCTTCGATTCCTTTATCGATCGTATGTTCGCAGACGAGCACTTTATATCCGTGGTGTTCGATCTCACAGCCGCCGAAGCCATAGACTCCACCACTCTCGGGCTGATGGCAAAAATCTCACTGCTCGCCCAGGAACGCCATGGGCTGGTGCCTACGCTGGTAAGCAATAATCCGGGCATTGATCGCATCTTGCAAACCATGGGGTTTGCGGAAATTTTCTGCATTGTAAGAGATGCCGACACCGAGGCACCCGATGCCGAGGCGCTGTGTGTAGACTGCGCAGATGAAGGCGACGTGAAGGCGCGGGTGCTAGAGGCGCACCGCATATTGGTGGGGCTCAATGCCGATAACCGCGATGCTTTCAAAGACCTGATTGCCACCCTCGAAAAAGATTGCTAGCTGCCCGCCTTTTCCGCGAGCTTGGCCCGAATAAAATCACTGTGTGATACGTGAATCAGCTCCGCCAGCTTGCGGATGGTGTGCTCTTCGTATTTATCCAGATTGCCGTCGGCATAGGCTACCGCCCACATGGCCTGAACCAGTTCAAATTTCTCTGCCTGGGAAAACTCATCGTTGATGACGCGGGTAAACTCGTACACAGAGGTGGCTTTATCCTGGTGCTCTGTGGCCTGGGTAATCAGGTGTTCAATTTCGGTATTGCCCAATTTGTGGCTCTTGGCCAAGGCGTTTACCAGGGCCTGGCGCTCGGTTTCGTCGAGCTGGCCGTCGGCCATGGCTACCTCAACCAGCAGCGCAATGCCGGCCAGTTGCTGGCAGGGGCGGGTTTCCAGAGTGGGTTCGTCGAACAGGTTTTTCAGTAACTCTACAATCACATTCGGCTCCTGATTTCATCGAGCGCAAGGTCAACAAGCTCGGCGCCGGCACCGGCCTTATGGGCACCTGCGCTGATTACCCGCCTGAACTGCTTGCCGCCCGGCTGGCCGTGAAACAACCCAAGCAAATGCCGGGTGATGTGGTGCAATCGCATGCCGCTCGCCAACTGCCCATCAATATAACCCAGCATGTCATTCATAATGGCTAGCCGGTCTTGCGCAACAGACGCCTCACCGTAAATGGCTGCGTCCACCTCGGTCAGCAACCAGGGGTTGTGATAGGCCTCGCGGCCCACCATCACGCCGTCTACGTGGGCGAGCTGGGCCTGGCACTCGGCCAGGGTTTTCAGGCCACCGTTGATAATGATTTCAAGGTTTGGGTGTTCCTGTTTCAGGCGATGTACGCGCTCGTAATTGAGCGGGGGCACTTCGCGGTTTTCCTTGGGGCTTAAACCCTTTAGCCAGGCCTTGCGGGCGTGCACGATGAAGGTGGCACAGCCGGTTTCGGCAATGGGCGCTACAAATTGCGCCAGGCCTTCATCGTCGTCCATGTCGTCGATGCCAATACGGTGCTTTACTGTAACGGGAATAGATACGGCATCTTGCATGGCTTTTATGCAGTCGGCCACAAGCTTTGGGTGCGCCATCAGGCAGGCGCCAATCATTCCGTTCTGTACGCGATCAGAAGGGCAGCCGCAATTGAGGTTGATCTCGTCGTAACCCCAGCTCTCGGCCATTTTTGCACAGGCGGCAAGCTCCTGTGGGTTGCTGCCGCCCACCTGCAGCGCCACCGGGTGCTCTTCGGGGTTGTAGTTTAAAAACCGCTCCCGGTCGCCGTGAATCAAGGCGCCAGTGGTGACCATTTCGGTATAGAGAAACGCGCGCTTGCTCAGCAGGCGCCAAAAATACCGGCAGTGGCGATCAGACCACTCCATCATGGGCGCCAGGCTAAACCGGCGGGGGCTATAACTGGGTGACAATCTTATTCCTCCTCAAAAGTTCGCCATTTTAGCCGAGCTGGCCACAAAAATCTGAAATAGTCCTTTTGGCGGTTTTTAACTTCATTAGAGACTCGTTAAACTGGTGCATTACCCATGCGTTGTACAAAGCCATGAATCGCACAGCACTTGCCATGCCCAATGTTAACTTGAAGCCCAAGGTCATCAACCACCGTGCCAGTCGTACGGCGGAGCAGTTGTACTTTTTGTTTCAAAACGCCTATCGCCAAGAGGCGCGCTGGCTGGGTGAAGCAGCCAAACGTTATTTTTTGCCAATGCAGCGCGATGCGGCCGCCATTCGCCTGGCCCCCAGCCGCATGCTTGGCTTGGAGAGCCAGGCGGGCGAAGTACAAGCCGTTATCGAGCTTGTTGAGCCCGTGCCCGAACAGCCCTGGTGTGAAATCGTGGGCCTGTGTGTGGCGCCTGCGGCCCAGCGCAAGGGCTTTGCCGCCCGCCTGTTGCAGGTTGCACTCGATACCTATGGCGCCAAAGGCACGGCCTTGCGCGTGAGTGTGGCAGAGGGCAATGCACCCGCCCAAGCCTTGTACGAGCGTTTTCAATTCAAGCCCGTCGGGCGCGAGAAAAAGCACGGTGTTACCTTGCTGTTGCTTGAGCGCAGCGCCTGACTCGCCAGTCGTCACTTGCCTTTTCCCCCTTGATCACATTTGCAAGCAAATGTGGTTTGTTTTGCTATTGAGCCTGCAGCCGCTTTACAGGAGTCTATAGTAAGTCTGGGCAACGCTGCCCGGCGCTGCATCGCCCAAGGCCAGTAAAGATGGTGGGCGTTTGTAGACTAAAAGCGCAAATAACGAATTACCCGCCATTGGTTGGCGTCCAACGAGGAACCCCCATGATTTATTCAGGCAAGGCGATAACTGTTCGCGCGTTGGATCAGGGCATAGCAGAGCTGTGTTTTGACCTGACTGACGATTCTGTTAACAAATTCAACCAGCTGACAATCAACGAGCTGAAAGAGGCAACCCAGGCCATCGTGGCGAACGGCCAGGTGAAAGGCCTGCTGGTTACCAGTGGTAAAGACGGTTTTATCGTGGGTGCAGACATCACCGAATTCGGTGCTAACTTCGGCCGCTCCGAAGAAGAAATTGCCGCCAGTGTTTTTGAAACCAATAAAATTTTTAACGCCGTAGAAGATTTACCCATGCCCACCGTGACTGCCATCAACGGCGTGGCCTTAGGCGGCGGATTGGAAATGGCACTGGCCACCGACTACCGCGTAATGAGCGACGTTGCCAAAATCGGTTTGCCGGAAGTGAAGCTCGGCATCATGCCAGGCTTTGGCGGTACGGTACGTTTGCCGCGCGTGGCCGGTGCCGACAACGCTATTGAGTGGATTGCCTCTGGTAAAGAGCAGCGTGCCGATAAAGCCCTGGCCGATGGCGTAGTGGATGCCGTGGTTAGCCCAGACAAGCTGCGTGAGGCGGGCCTTGATTTGTTGGGCCGCTGCATCAGTGGTGAGCTGGATTACAAAGCCAAGCGCCAGGAAAAGCTTGAGAAGCTAAAAATTAACGATATCGAATCGTTAATGGTATTTGAAACAGCCAAGGGTTTTGTGGCAGGCCAGGCGGGTAAACACTACCCGGCGCCTGTGACAGCGGTTAAATCCATGCAGAAAAACAGCACGCTCGGGCGCGATGAGGCATTGAAGGTTGAAGCTGCGGGTATCGCAAAACTTGCCAAAACGCCGGTAGCTGCCAACCTGGTGAACCTGTTTTTGGGCGATCAAATGCTCATGAAAAAAGGTAAAACCCAAGCTAAAGCTGCAAAAAAAGTTGAGAAGGGCGCCGTGCTGGGTGCCGGTATTATGGGTGGCGGTATCGCCTATCAGTCGGCCTACAAAGGCACGCCCATTTTAATGAAAGATATCGCGCAGGCAGGTCTTGATCTCGGCATGGGTGAGGCAGCCAAGCTGTTGTCCAAGCTTGTGGATCGCAACCGTATGAGCGCTGGTGAAATGGCCAAAACCCTCACCAATATCACGCCTACCTTGTCTTACGATGGTATAGACAGTGCCGATGTCATTGTTGAAGCGGTAGTGGAAAACCCCAAGGTGAAGCACGCGGTATTGAGCGAAGTGGAAGGCAAGATGCGCGCAGACGCCATTCTTACCTCTAATACTTCTACCATTTCAATCGACTACCTGGCAGAACCCCTGAAGCGCCCGGAAAATTTCTGTGGCATGCACTTCTTTAACCCGGTGCACAAAATGCCTTTGGTTGAAGTTATTCGCGGTGCCAAAACCTCCGATACGGCGGTTGCCGCAACTGTGGGCTACGCCCTGGCCATGGGCAAAAAGCCGGTGGTGGTGCGCGATTGCCCGGGCTTTTTGGTAAACCGTATCTTGTCGCCCTACATGGGTTGCTTCATGCAGATGGTGCACGAAGGTGCAGACTTTGCCGCTATCGACAAAGTGATGGAAAAATTCGGTTGGCCTATGGGCCCTGCCTACTTGTGTGATGTTGTGGGTATTGATACCGGGGTGCACGCCGGTGGCGTAATGGCCGAGGGCTTCCCTGACCGCATGGCCTACGATTACAAAACTGCCAGCGAACTGCTCTACGAGGCCAAGCGTCTCGGCCAGAAAAACGGCAAGGGTTACTACGCCTACGAAACCGATCGCAAGGGGCGCTTGCAAAAAGTGGCAGACGATTCCGTTTGGGAATTGTTGAAAGGTCACGTGGGTGAACGCAAAGAATTTTCAGAAGAGGAAATTACCGAGCGTCTAATGGTGGCCTTGTGCCTGGAATCGGTACGCTGCCTGGAAGACAACATAGTAGACAGCGCAACCGAGCTCGACATGGCGCTGATTTATGGCATCGGTTTCCCACCCTTCCACGGTGGTGCTATTCGCTATATGGAAAGCCTGGGCCTGGCCAATTTTGTGGCCATCGCCGATAAATACGCCCACCTTGGCGGCTTGTACAAGGTAACCGATCAACTGCGCGCCAAGGCGGAAGCCGGCCAATCATATTTCGCCTAAGGAGTACTGAACATGAAACTTAATCCAAGAGATGCGGTTATTGTCGATTGCGGCCGAACGGCCATGGGGCGCTCCAAGGGTGGTGTATTTCGCAATACCCGCGCCGAAGATTTGTCAGCCGATTTGGTCAATAGCCTGTTTGCGCGCAACCCGAAGCTCGATGCCGCAGAAGTTGAAGATGTGATTTGGGGCTGTGTAAACCAAACCAAAGAACAGGGCTGGAACATTGCCCGCATGATGAGCCTGATGACTGTTGTGCCCCATTCAGCGGGCGGCCAAACAGTATCGCGTTTGTGTGGTTCATCCATGAGTGCGCTGCACACAGCGGCGCAAGCGATCATGACCAATAACGGCGACATGTTTGTTGTAGGTGGCGTTGAGCACATGGGCCACCTGCCCATGGATCACGGGGTAGACCCAAACCCACGCTTGTCTAAACACGCTGCCAAGGCTGCGGGCATGATGGGCCTGACGGCGGAATTTCTGGCGCTGATGCATGGCATTTCACGCGAGCAGCAAGATGCCTTCGGCGAGCGCTCACACCGCCTGGCACACAAGGCAACAGTAGATGGCAAGTTCGCCCGTGAAATTCTGGCGCGCGAAGGCCACGATGCCAACGGTTTTAAAATTATGGTGAGCCAGGATGAAACCATCCGCCCTGAAACCACCGTTGAAGGTTTATCGCAATTAAAGCCCGCCTTTAACCCCAAGGGCGGTACTGTGACTGCCGGTACGTCTTCACAAATTTCAGACGGCGCCAGTGCCATGATTGTGATGAGCGCCGAGCGTGCTCAAGCGCTTGGCGTTACGCCAATTGCCAAGATTCGCGCCATGGCCGTGGCCGGTGTAGACCCATCTATCATGGGTTATGGCCCGGTACCTTCAACGCAAAAGGCGTTGCAGCGTGCAGGCCTTACCATGAACGACGTTAACTACCTAGAGCTCAATGAAGCCTTCGCCGCGCAGGCATTGCCGGTGCTGAAAGATTTGGGCCTGCTCGACAAAATGGATGAAATGGTAAACCTATACGGCGGCGCCATCGCCTTGGGCCACCCCTTCGGATGTTCGGGCACCCGTATTACCACCACCATGTTGAACGTGATGCAAGATCGCGATTTCAGCATTGGCGTATCCACCATGTGTGTGGGGCTGGGCCAGGGTATTTCTACGGTTATCGAGCGTATTTAGTACACCCGAATATCGCGTTCTAAAAGCAATAGCTAAAAATAAACAAGGCGCCGAAAGGCGCCTTGTGTGTTTCTACGGCACCGGCTGGTGCCAAAAGCCCGCGTCGCTATTTGCGGCGGCGTGCTTGAGCGAGCCCTAACAGGCCAAGGCCCAAGAGCAGCAGTGAACCTGGCTCTGGCACCTTGGTAAAGCTGATGGCTTCAATGTAGCCGCCCGGTGCATCGTTCCAGCCGGTAGCTGCGATGGCGTAGTAGGTGTAACCCATGCTGTTCATTGGCAGGCCGGTGTTGAGGTACTCATTGGCCGTAGGAACCTTTTGTACCAAACCGTTATTGCCCAGTAGTGAGAAATAATTGTCACCATCGGTACTGGCAAACACGTTAAACATCGACTTATTGCCAGATGTGGCGTTCATGCCGGTATTTTCAGTGTGGTTGCCGTTAAACCATACGGTATCCAGAATCACAGACAGGTCGAAATCAAAAAAGATGATCTCATCGCCAACCGCCGCGGTAATCAGGTTGGGTTGCAGGTTGTCGTTATCGGAATTAACGCCACCTGAGGCACCCGTGTAGGCACCCAGGCCACCATGCGATGGGGTAATGTCTTGATAGACAGTGCCACCAGTGGTGATATCGCCTGAGATCGAGAAACTGGCGCCAGCCAGGTTCATGCTGTGAGATACGCCGGCCGCCGTTGAAAACAGGCCATAATCCAGGCTTGTGCCTTTTACATCAGTGCCGTTTGCCGTGCCGCCTGTGCCGAGTACCACGTCGCCAAGTTTGGCTGTGCCACCGTTGTTGCCATCAAAAATAATGGTGGTTGCCTGAGCTGTGCTCGCGGCAAAACCCAGAGCCAGCGCACAGGCCGTGCGTTTAAAAATAGAGGTGTGTTTCATAAGTGCTTCCTTGTCGTTGGTTATTAAGGCCTGGTAATCGGTCCTGCGTTGATTGCCTTTTGTGGCCGCAATCAGTAAAGCAACATATGTACCATTATTAATAGTCTATATATTTCAATAACTTAGGCTTATTCTCTGCGTGAAGTGGTACGGATGTGTAAGTTTGTTCGACAGTTAACTACACCGTGCGCAGGCCTTTGCAAGCGTGTTAACCTTTGCCTCCCAACACGCGTTTGAAACACTATGGCTGAGCGATCCAAAAAAGCAGGCACCCGCCAACACCTGATGCAAACCGCTATTAACCTCTACGCCAGGCATGGGTTAGACGGGGTTTCCCTTCGGCAAATCGGTGCTGCCGCCGGCGCTAAAAACTCGGCTGCCATGCACTATCACTTTACCGATAAGCTCGGGCTGCTGGATGCCTCTGTGGCCTACATTCGCGATCAGCTGGCCCAGGTGGAAGTGGCGCTTGCTCAGCCCCAGCCGAGCAACCTTGAGTTGCTGGTTGAGGCGGAGGTGATGGTTTGGGCTCATATGACCGTGGTGCCTGATTGGGGGCAGTCGGCGGTGAAACTGGTGTCGCGGTTGTTGCTGGAATTTGATACCGATATTCGCCAAATATTGAATCACCACCTGGGGAGCCGGGCAGTTCGCTTCCGCGGCCATCTACAGGAACTTTTCCCGTCGGCGAGTGCCAAGCAGGTGGCCGTGCGCAGCCTGTTGGCGCTAGACAGTATTGTTCATGGTACTGCTGAGGTAGATGTGATCACTGCCGCGCCCTTTCCAGACATTGGCCCTTTAAGCCTGGAAGATACCCGCCCAGAGCTCATTCGCTATGTTGTGCAAGGCCTGCGTTTCTAGCGGCTTTCGCGCTTTTCATCTTTTTCGCCCAGCTCACACTGCACCCCCTGGCGCCTGGGTAGCGGCTGATTCTGTCTATTTCCTATAAAGCGTTGTTCAACGTGGTTGATTGGCGTGGCTTTTGTCGCACTTAGTAAAAAATAAAGCAGTTGCTTTACTTTTGGGGTGGGTTTGTATTACCTTGCTGCTAATGGCGGCGTGAGATCGGTAAGTCGCCTAGGAGGAGAGCGCTGTGAATGTCCAGTTTTTTTGCCCCCTGTGGGGGTTAACAGATACCCCGATAACCGATGCACTGGCCAAAATTAAATCGGCCGGGTTCGTGGGGGTTGAAACCGCCATACCCGACGCACGCAACAGCGGTGAGGTGGTGAGGCATCTGGTGCGGGAGTTTGATCTGCGCTTGATTGCTCAGGCGGTAATGGCTCCGGCCCGTACCTTTGAGGCCTATCGCAAAGAATACCTTGAGGAGTTAACCGCACTGGTTGCACTCAGGCCCGCCCTGATTAACTGCCACACCGGGCGCGACTTTTTTAGCTTTGAGCAAAATGTGCAGTTGCTTAACGAGGCGCAAGCCTTGGCCGACAGCAGCGGCGTCGAAATTGTTCATGAAACCCATCGCGGGCGCTTTAGTTTCAACCCTTGGGAGATACATCGTTACCTGGAGGCCGTGCCCGGCCTTAAGCTCAATGCCGATTTCTCACATTGGTGTGTGGTTACCGAATCGCTCATGGAAGACCAGCAGTCTTTGTTCGAGGCAGTAATTCCCCGTTGTCGCCACATTCACGCGCGCGTGGGTTACGCCCAAGGCCCGCAGGTAAATGATCCCCGCGCCCCGCAATGGCAGGCTGAGTTGGATGCGCACTTACATTGGTGGGACAGCATAATAGCCAGCCAGCGTGATGCCGGAGCAACGCAGCTGACCATTACCCCCGAATTTGGCCCGGCGCCTTATATGCCTACCGATGTTGAAAAAAGTCGGCCACTGGCTGATCAGTGGGAGTTGAACCAGTTTATTCATCAATTGCTAGCCGAGCGTTACGCGCAATAGCGCAAATACGTTGTGGCTTAACATCCAATAAAAACAGTCGAGGAAATTGCGATGAACTCACCAGAGGCCGTGATACGTTGGTATAAATCACCAATAGATAAAGACGCCTACCGGAAACTTCTGGAGAAGAAAGATGCCCCCGGGCTGGTATATTTTCTGGGCGGAATGAGCATGCTCGTGGCCCTTGGCGTCTGGGCGTATTTAGCGCTGGGCAGCCTGTGGAGTTATGTGGCGTTTTTTCTCTACGGTAATATTCTTGTGGTATTTGCCAGTTCTGCTTTGCATGAAACCCATCACCGCACGGCGTTTAAAAGCCGCTGGTTAAATGAAGTGGTACATTGGATCTCGGGTTTCATGATAACCAAAGAGGCCGAGTATGATCGCTGGCGCCATCTACAGCACCACTCTTTCACACTTTATGAAAATAAAGATCCGGAAATCTATGCAGGCCGCCCGCCAGTGCATCCACTGTTAATTGCATTTTTGGGTGTGCTGGTTTACCCCCGTGAAATCATTATTCCGTTTATCCATGCAATCGGCATTCAGCCAGGTTATCTCAAGGGTAAGGTTGCTGAAAACACTTGGAGGAAAATTGTTTGGTCGTCACGCCTGTATGTTGTAGTGGCGCTGGGCATTGTGGCTTGGGCGGTATTGATTGAAAGCTGGCTGCCTATTGTGTACACCTTCTTCGCAGCCTACTACGGCGGTGTGTTGATGATTTTTGTCCAGTCTACGCAGCATGCTGGTCTTGCGATTAATGAACCCGATCATCGGCTGACCACCCGCACTACCTACATGAATCCGTTTATGCGGTTTATTTACTGGGATATGAACTATCACATCGAGCATCACATGTTTGCAGGTGTACCTTTCCACTCGTTGGCCAGGCTACACGAGTTGGTGAAGAGCGATATGCCAGAGCCTGCACCAAGCTTTAGCGCTGCCGTGCGTGAGGCGATGCCTGCCTGGATTAAGGTGCTCAAATCGCCCGACGATTTCATTCGCCCCGAGCTGCCAGCTAGGCAGGCGTGATATAAGCGTTTGAAGTTGCAGGTGTCTGATGGTGTGGAGCCTCACCCGAAACGGTGGGGCTTTCAGTTTTTTGGTGGCAGGCCTCCCGGCCTGGGCGCATCAGGCCTATTGATAACACGCCAGGATTTTGCGGCTTGATTAAAAAAGCCCGAGGCAGTGTAGGCCTCGTTCACCTCCCCACTACTGATGAGCTGCTTGATGCCTGCGTTCAGCGCCTGGCCAATGAGCTGCGCTTGCGGGTGTTGCCGGGTAATTAAAAATACCCGCTCAACGGGAAAGCTTACTTGTATTCCGGGAATGGGTAACAATTGTTGATCATCAAGCACGTGAATGGCCAAGTCTTTACGATGGGAGAAGGGCGCGAGCAGGGCGTCTGCGCGTTTTGCCAGCACCATCTTAACCATGGAGTCCCAGTTGCTGACCTTGGTGATTTTATTGATGCCCATGCTTTTTAAAAGCTCAATGTCAAACAGCCAATTATTGGCCACCACAAAGTGCAAGGTGCGCAAGCCTTGAAGGTGAGTTTGATTGATTGCATGCTGATTGTGGGCACTGGTGTATACGCCCACATTAAATTCGCCACGTTGAATGATGGGCAGGCTGATATCCAGCGACAGCGGCGTTCGCTCGGCATCGTTGGCAAACATAGTGGTGCCAGAAAGTGATATCAGCCCATCATGGATTTGTTGGGTGATACGTAGGTAGCCATCGATGGGTGCCAGCACCAAGGGTGCGTTAATGCCGCCCAAACGCAGTGCGCGTTGCACCAACGCCACCTCAACTACGTCGCGCCGGCTTTTGGGGTGTGTGTAATCTGGCTTATGGTAAAAGGAGTGGTTTTGGCCGAACATGGCGTAGTAATCGGTTAATACGTCTGAGGGCACGCCGATGCTCACAGGAGCCTCAATGGCAGTATTGCCAGCATGGCTTTGCGCCTGCACGCCACCGGGCCACACAAGTAGTGTGCCCACGATGGATGCGGCGGTGAGCAGCCGTTGGGCGAGGTTCGGCATAGGGGCGGTGTTTCGCTATTAAAGGTCTTTTTAGATTGTAGCTTATGGCCGCTTTACTCTGGCACCTTTATTGGGCCAGCAGCGTTGGATAATGAATGGGTAGGGTTGCAATTTAAGGGTAGAGCTTGTGACTGAAATTACATGGCAAGATTTTCAGAAGGTTGCACTGTGTGTGGGTACCATTGTAGGCGCCGAGGTTTTTAAGGAGGCGCGCAAACCCGCCTATAAGCTGCAGGTGGATTTTGGCGGCGACATAGGCATTCGTAAGTCCAGTGCGCAGATTACCGATTTGTATGATTTACAATCTTTGGTAGGAAAGCAGGTGGTGGCCGTGGTGAATTTCCCGCCCAAACAAATAGGGCCTATGATGTCTGAGTGCCTGGTTACCGGCTTTCACCGCGAGGATGGTGCGGTAGTGCTGGCTGTACCTGATGGCAAGGTGCCCAACGGTAGCCGTCTTGCTTAAACTTACGAATCCGGAACAGTTATTGCTTTACCTATATTGAAAGCTACGTGTATCGCAAGATACATGCAGGCCTATGGGCTAAAGTAAGTAGACGGCTCGTAATTGTAAGTGATTAAGGAGGTTAGGATGCAATTGCAACATTCTCATACAATAGATGAGTTATTTCAGCAGCTCGGCTTAGAGCATACTGATGAAGCCATTGAAGCATTTATTGAATCCCACAAGCTCAAACGTGACGATGGCGAGCTTTACGATGCGCCTTTTTGGTCGTCCTCTCAGGCGAAATTTTTGGAAGAGGCAAAAGCGTACGATGCCGACTGGGCTGAACCCGTCGATGAATTGGATGCCCGTTTGCGCAGCTAACTCAGGTAAAAATACCTGCATCTCATCTGTTAGCTGCCAGCACAATAATGCCGGCAAGTTAATGTAAAAGGGCAGCCACCAAGTGGCTGCCCTTTTTATTTGGCGTTTTATTTCCGTTTTAGAACCCGGCCTGACTCAAGGCTATTGCGCGTGTTTTAAAGGGCTTGGGGTGGCTGGCTGCGTGCGCAGTCTTTCTCAGCTCAAGCCCAAGCTCAAGCCCAAGCCCAAGCCCGGGCTTTCTATGAACGCCGATCAGCTATGCCTTAGAAGGTGTAAGCGGCGCCCACTGAAATAAAGTCTACATCGGCATCGTCCAGCTTCAGGCGTTCGTATTCAGCGCGCAATTGAAATGAGGCCAGCTGAAACTTGGCACCCAGGCCGTAGGCCGGATCTGAACCTGAGCTATCGTCGGTAACGCTCGGGCCTTTGATTTTGCTATCCCAGTTCATCACGCCGGCTTTGGCAAAAACGCCAAAGGGGCCGAAGTTCAGGCCTGCCAGTGCGTGACCCTGCAAAGCGGTGCTGGTGAGGGTGTGGTCTTCATCTAAAATGTCGCCCACCTGGCTGCCGAAATCCACATAAGTGCCTTCCACGGCGAGGTTAATCAAAGGGATCAAGCCGAAGTTGTAGCCCACAAAGACTTTGTAGCCGGTGTCGTCATCATCAATGCTGGTGCCGTCGCCTTTGTAGCTCAGTTGCGAGCTGCCTACAGAGCCGCCCAGGTAGAAGCCAGTGTCATCGCCGGCAAGGGCAGTTTGGCTGAGCATCAGTGGGCTGGCCAGGGCCATAGCTGTGAGTAGTTTCTTCATGATCATTCCTCTGTGGTATTGGTGTAGCTTGTGTGCACAAGTAGCGCTACAAATGTGTGGTTAGTATAAACCTGCGAGTGCAGCTTGCATGACGGGCTTTCCCTGTGATGTGACGCGGGTCTTACTGCCGCCACCAGTGTAGCCAAATATGCAGGCATTTGCGGGTTTCAGGCTGGCCTGTATTTGAAGGCGCAAAAAAAGCCCCACTGTGTGGGGCTTTGGTGTTGGGCGTTTAGAGTGTCGCCATTTTGGCTTTTTGCTCTTGCAGCTTGTCGGCCTGGGCCTGCAGGCCCGCCAGGTGCTCACGCTCTTTGGCAACCACCTCAGCGGGTGCTTTGTCTACAAACTTCGGGTTGTTTAATTTACCTTCGGTTTTCTGGATGTCTTTGGTGAGCTTATCCAGAGCCTTATCCAGGCGTGCGATTTCAGCGTCTTTATCAATCAGGCCCGCCATGGGCACGCGCAGTTCCATCTTGCCCACCAGTGCTGTGGCAGACAGTGGCGCTTCCTCGTTTTCGGTCAGCAGCGTGATGGATTCCAGATTGGCGAGTTTGGTAATGAAGCTGCGGTTGTCGTTGATGCGGCGCTGCTCCTCGGCGTTGGCCAGCTGCACCAGTAATGGAATGGCTTTGCCTGGGCTGATGTTCATCTCGCCGCGAATATTGCGCACCGATTCCACCACCTTTTGAATCCACTCCAAATCGGCAATGGCTTGTGGGTCTATCTTGGATTCATCGGCCAAGGGGAAGGCCGCGTGCATGATGGTTTCGCCCGTTTGCCCGGCCAGGCCTTTCACCTTTTGCCAGATTTCCTCGGTGATAAACGGCATCATCGGGTGGGCTAATCTGAGGGTGGTTTCCAGCACGCGAATCAGGGTGCGGCGGGTGCCTTTCTTCTGCGCCGGGCTTGCGTTTTCATCCCACAGTACCGGCTTTGAAAGCTCCAAATACCAGGCACAGTATTCATTCCAGATGAAGTCGTACAATGCCTGAGAGGCGAGATCCAGCCGATAGTTGTCGATACCGTCTTTCACCGCTTGCTCTGCCAGTTGCAATTTGGAGATGATCCACTTGTCGGCCAGTGACAACTCGTAGTCGGTGCTGCCGGTCGCTGCTGGCGCATCGTTTTGCCCGCAATCATGGCCCTCACAATTCATCAGCACATAGTTGGTGGCGTTCCAGATTTTGTTGCAGAAATTGCGAAAGCCCTCAATGCGGCCTACATCAAATTTAATGTCGCGGCCGGTAGAGGCGAGCGAGTAATAGGTGTAGCGCAGTGCATCGGTGCCGTAGGCGTTAATGCCCTCCGGGAATTCCTTGCGGGTTTGCTTTTCAATTTTTTCTTTCAGGTGCGGCTGCATCAGGCCACCGGTGCGCTTGGCCACCAGTGTTTCAAGATCAATGCCGTCAATCAGGTCAATTGGGTCTAGCACATTGCCCTTGGACTTCGACATCTTCTGGCCTTGGGAATCGCGCACCAGGCCGTGTACATACACGGTATGGAAGGGTATTTCCTTTCTAAAATGCAGCGTCAGCATGATCATGCGCGCCACCCAGAAGAAGATGATATCGAAGCCTGTTACCAGCACATCGGTGGGGTGGAAGGTTTTTAATTCTTCCGTGTTTTCAGGCCAGCCTAGCGTGCCGAAAGTCCACAGGCCCGAGCTGAACCAGGTGTCTAGCACGTCGTCGTCTTGCTTGAGGGCAATGTCGTCGCCCAGATTGTTTTCTGCGCGCACTTCGGCTTCCGAGCGGCCCACGTAAATGTTGCCCTCGGCGTCGTACCAGGCGGGAATGCGGTGGCCCCACCAGAGCTGGCGGGAAATGCACCAATCCTGAATGTCGCGCATCCAGGAGAAGTACATGTTCTCGTATTGCTGGGGCACAAATTTAATTTCGCCATCTTCAACGGCTTTGATGGCCTGCTCGGCCAATGGCGCGGTTTTTACATACCATTGGTCGGTGAGGTAGGGTTCGATCACCACACCCGTGCGGTCGCCACGGGGCACTTTTAAAACGTGATCGTCAATTTTTTCCAGCAGCCCCAAGGCCTCAAAATCTGCCACAATTTGTTTGCGCGCGGCAAAGCGCTCCATGCCGCGGTATTTTTCCGGCACGTCGTCGTTGAGGTCGGCATCATCGGTGAGGATGTTGATGATGGGCAGATTGTGGCGGCGGCCCATTTCGTAGTCGTTAAAGTCGTGCGCCGGGGTGATTTTTACACAGCCGGTGCCGAAATCCTTATCCACGTAGTCATCGGCGATGATGGGGATTTCGCGATCGGTGAGCGGCAGCTTGATCATTTTACCCACGAGCTTTTGGTAGCGCTCGTCTTCGGGGTGCACGGCCACGGCGGTATCGCCCAGCATGGTTTCCGGGCGGGTGGTGGCCACAACCACATGGCCGGAGCCGTCTGCTAACGGGTAGCGGAAGTGCCACAGAAAGCCTTTTTCTTCTTCGCTGATGACTTCCAGGTCAGACACGGCGGTGTGCAGCTTGGGATCCCAGTTCACCAGGCGCTTGCCGCGGTAAATCAGGCCATCTTTGTAGAGCTGGATGAACACTTCCTGCACGGCTTTGTAGAAGCCGTCATCCATGGTGAAGCGCTCGCGCGACCAGTCTGGGCTGGCACCCAGGCGACGCAACTGGCGGGTGATGGTGCCGCCGGATTCTTCTTTCCACTCCCACACCTTTTCCAGGAATTTCTCGCGCCCCAGGTCGTGGCGGGAGATGCCCTGGGCATCCAGTAACCGCTCTACCACCATTTGGGTGGCAATGCCGGCGTGGTCTGTGCCCACTTGCCAGAGGGTGTTTTTACCCATCATGCGGTTGTAGCGGATCAAGGCATCCATGATGGATTCCTGGAAGCCGTG
Source organism: Simiduia sp. 21SJ11W-1 (assembly GCF_024138675.1). Taxonomy (NCBI): domain Bacteria; kingdom Pseudomonadati; phylum Pseudomonadota; class Gammaproteobacteria; order Cellvibrionales; family Cellvibrionaceae; genus Simiduia; species Simiduia sp. 21SJ11W-1. Next base: position 1,232,135 of record NZ_CP090959.1, read on the forward strand.
GCCCATGTGCAGGCTGCCCGTGACATTGGGCGGCGGGATCATGATGCAGAAGGGGTCACCTTCGCCGGACGGTTTGAAGTAACCCTCGGATTCCCATTTCTGGTACCACTGAGTTTCGATGTTGGCAGGTTGGTAAGTCTTGTCCATCTGGCTCTCAACGCGTTGGGCCCCGGCTGGGGCTGGCAAAAGCGGCGATTATACCCGATGCACCGTGGGCGGTCAGTGGTCTGTTGGGTCTTGTTGCTTGAGTTTGGCCAGCAATTGCTCACGCAGCTGTTGTTCGAGCTTGGGCAGGTGTTCTGCCACCAGGGCATCTACCAGTGCCAGCACGGCTGCATCGTCAATTGGCGGTGCCTCCGGGCGCGGCGCTGAGGCAAGCGGTGCCTCTGGCACTGAAACCGTGGCCGGGCTCAGGGTGGCTTCGTGGGGAATTTGGGCGGACTCGGCGCCAGGCAGTGGCTCCAGGTGCGCAGGCGGTGTATTGGGGCGCTTGAACTCACCCTTGGGCAGCGGTTGATTGCCGCGCAGGCGCGCGCGTATGTGTTGAGGCAGGAAGGGGTTTTCGCCCGAGGCCTTTGTAACCTGTGCCGGGCGCGGCGAGCCCTCGGCAGGTCTGTCGAACAGGCTTTGTTGGCCCGGCAGTGGCGCCGGGGCCGCCGGATCTGTGTGTTGGCCTAGGTGTCCGTCTCGTCGGTGATTGGCGCTCGCACTAAAATCGTGGCTATCTTCGGGCTCATCTGAATCCGGTTCAGCATCAATTGGCGCAACCTCACCCGTTGCGCCTGTTTCTTCAGGGTGCGATGGCGCATCTGTGCGTGCAGCTGTTTGTTGCGGCGCGTGCGGTTTAGGGGCCGGCTCTGGGGCCTGCTGGGTGTCCTTTTCATGATCGTATTCCTGTGCGGACGCCCCGCCTGTGTCTATGTCGCCGGTAAGTGCGGCGTAGGCGGCGTTAAGTGCGTCTAGGGTTTCGTCATCGGCGGCCAGTGGTTCGCTGGCGTCATCGTCGGCGGGCCCATCGTCTTCAATGAATTCATCCAGAATGGGGATGTCTTCATCGTCTTCGAAGGCGTCGAATGCATCTTGGCCTTGTTCATCCAGCAGGCTCTGTATCGATTGCAATTCGCGCAGCAGTTCGGCTTTTGTTTTAGGCTGATCTGGGCCTGCCATGGGTGCTTCCGTCAATGGCGTTTAGAGGGTTTTGAAGTCTAACGGATAGCCCCGGCTTTTGTAATAGCTCCAGTTCGCACGGGTGCATTCCAGTATTTCGGGCACTTGTACCACCAGCTCAAATAATCGCTCAAAGCGCGAGAAATACGGCGGCACCTGGGCGCAGAGGTTAATCAGCACACCGTGATGATCGCCGCAATTTTCCGCAGTGCCAAGCGTAATCGGGGCGTCTTGTTCGGCACCCTCTGCAAGGTTTGTGTGGGCTAAAAAGCTTTCTGGCTCAAAGTTCCACAGCAGCGCATCAAGTTCGGCCAGTTGGCTTTGTGATTGGCAGGCGATGAACACCGGGCTCTCACTGCGGATGGCCTTTTGTGCCACCCGACACGCGAGGCGCAGCCGCGCCTCAAGGTCGGTTTCCTGGCTGGCAAGAAAGTCGACTTTCGTCATTAGCCTGCCTGATCCATCAAAAATTGTGCGAGCAAGGGTACCGGGCGGCCGGTAGCGCCTTTGGCGGCACCCGACTTCCAGGCAGTGCCGGCGATATCCAGGTGCGCCCAGGGGTAGCTCTTGGTAAAGCGCGACAAAAAGCAGGCGGCGGTAACGCTGCCACCTGGGCGGCCACCAATGTTGGCCATGTCGGCAAAGTTGGAATCCAGCTGGCTTTGGTATTCATCCCACAGGGGCATTTGCCAGGCTTTGTCGGCCGCGGCTTGCCCGGCCTCAAGCAGTTTATCGGCCAGTTCCTGCTTGTTGGCGTACACGGCGGTGGCGTGGTGGCCAAGTGCAATCACACAGGCGCCCGTGAGGGTGGCTACATCAACCACGGCCTTGGGCTTGAAGCGCTCGGCGTAGGTGAGGGCGTCGCACAGAATCAGCCGGCCTTCTGCATCGGTGTTTAAAATTTCGATGGTTTGGCCCGACATGGAGGTCACCACATCGCCGGGTTTGGTGGCGTGGCCGTTGGGCATATTTTCCGTGGCCGGTACTATGCACACCAGATTGATTTTAAGGTTCAGTTCCAGTGCGGTGTGCATGGCACCAAAGACGCTGGCAGCGCCGCACATGTCGTATTTCATTTCATCCATGCCTTCGCCGGGCTTGAGGCTGATGCCGCCGGTATCGAAGGTTACGCCTTTACCCACCAGTACCACGGGCTTGGCGCCTGCCTTGCCGTTGCTGTATTCCATCACAATCAGCTTGGGTGGCTGATCGGAGCCTGCGGCAACCGAGAGCAATGAGCCCATGCCGAGCTTTTCCATGTCTTTGCGCTCGAGTACGGTGGTTTTCAGCTGGCTGTTGCCCTTGGCCCAGGCCTTGGCTTGTTCTGCCAGGTAGGTGGGGGTGCACACATTGGCCGGCAGGTTGCCCAGCTCGCGGGTGACATTGCTGCCTGCTGCGATGGCCGCGCCTATGGCCAGGCCGCGGTCTTTGGCGGTTTTATCTTTTTTGTCGGCGGCCAAGAGCTCTACGCCCGCAAGGGTGGGGGCCTCTGGCTTTTTGCCCTTGGTGGTGTGGTAGAGGTAGGTGGCCCAGCCAATGCTTTCAGCCACAATGCGCGCCTGGTTGGCAGGTGCCGGTGCATCCAAGCCGTCAAAGGCCACGGCTGCCGATTTGATGTTCAGCGCTTTCAGTGCCTCGGCCATTTTTGCCGCCGCTTTGCGCAGGGTTGCATCGTTGACCTCTTGCGCTTTGCCCAGGCCCACCAGCAGTAAGCGCTCGGCGGCAATGCCATTGACGGTGGGCAGCAGCAGGGTTTGGCCACATTTGCCGGTGATGTCTTTGCGCTTTAACAAGGCTGAAAGCGCCTTGTCGCAGGCGGCATCCACAGCCGCGGCTGCCGGTGTTAATTTGCCTTCAAACAGGCCAACAACCAGGCAAGGTGACTTGTGGGTGAGCAGATCAAACTGTTTGGCAGTGAATTTCATGGTCAAATTAGTGTCCTTAGCGTCAAGACAAGTATGCCGTAATTGGCGATAATGCCGCGAATCTTTAAATGGGTGTTAATGAGTGTCATCGGGTGATGGCGTTGGCCAATGGGTGCCAACACAATTGCCGACTAGTTTAGCAGGCCCGCGTCAAACAATCTGCGCGCGGCTTAGACTAGTCTGACGGTGAACCAAGCCACTGCCTCAGGATTGAACGCAGACTGTGATCATTTTTCGTTATCTGGCCAAAGAAATTCTATTTACCCTGCTGGCGGTCAGCGGTGTGTTGCTGCTGATTTTTATGAGCGGCACCTTTGTGCGCTACCTCTCGGCCGCCGCGGCCGGCGATTTATCGCCCCAGGCGTTGCTGGTGATTATGGCCTACCGCTTGCCGGGCTTTTTAGAGCTAATTTTGCCCTTGGGCACCTTTATTGGCGTGCTGTTGGCCTATGGGCGCTTGTATGTTGAAAGCGAAATGGTGGTGTTGTCTGCCTGTGGCTTAAGCCAGCGCAGGCTTTTGGGTTACACGCTGCTGGCGGCTTTGCCGGTGGTGATTGCGGTGGCGTTTTTAAGCCTGTATTTAAGCCCGCGCGGGGTGGGTGCTGTGGAAACGCTGTTGGCCGAGCAGCGCTCGCGGGGTGAGTTCGAGCTGATAATGCCCGAGCAGTTTCAACCGCTCAGTAAAGGCCAGGCCACCTTTTACACAGAGCAAATCAGTGAAGATAAACAAGATTTAACCGAGGTGTTCATCGCCAACATGGGCGCTGAAAGCCTGGTGATTGGCGGCAAGTCGGCGGTGGTGCGCTCGCGCGGTGCGCACCAATGGTTTGATGAGCAATACCAGCGCCGCTATTTTGTGCTTGATGACGGCCGCCGCTACGCGGGCGCCGCCGGCAGCCTGAATTACCATGAAGTGAGCTTTGCAACCTTCGGCCAATTGCTGCAAACCAACCTCAATCAAGCGCGGGTGAAATACAAGGTGGATGCCGAGCCTACCTTGTCTTTGCTCTCGGCAACTGAACCGCAACGCATTGCCGGTTTACAGTGGCGCTTGAGCTTGCCCATTCTGGTGGTGGTAGTGTGTATGTTGGCGGTGCCGCTCTCGCGTACCAATCCGCGTCAGGGCCGTTACCTGGGTATGATCCCCGCCATTTTGTTGTACATCATTTACCTTGTGGCGCTCAACGCAGCCCGCGATCAGGTGAAAATGGCCAAGCTGGATCCAGCCTTGGGTTTGTGGGTAGTGCATGGCGTATTTTTTGCGCTGGCGGTGTTGTTGTTTAACTGGGGCAATCTGCGGCGCTGGCTAAAACAGCGCGCAAAGCCACAGGGGGCCGCCCATGCGTAAGTTAAACGGCTATATAGGCCGCACGGTTATCAGCGCTATTTTTGTGGTGTTTCTGGTTATACTTGCGCTTGATGTCATTGCTGCGGTGGTGGATGAAATTGATAACCTCGATGAGGATTACAACTTCCGTGAAGCCATGCTGTACGTGGGGCTCACACTGCCAACGCGCATTTACAACAGTATTCCGCTGGCGGCACTTACCGGTTGCTTGATTGGGCTTGGCCAATTGGCGGCCACCAGTGAGCTTGTGATCATGCGCGCCGCCGGCGTAAGTGTTACCCGCATTGCCTGGGCTGTGATGAAACCTGTGTGGGTGCTCATATTGCTTGCGGCACTGCTGGGTGAGTATGTCACCCCCTGGACCGACCACATGGCTGAGAGTGGCAAGGCCATTGCCAAAGGCGACCGCCAAGAGCAAGAGGGCCAGCAGGGGTTGTGGTCGCGCGAAGGTGACGAGTTTTTGCATTTCAATGTGGTAATGCCCAACGGCAAAATCTTGGGCGTGTCGCGCTACAGTTACGATGAGCAGCGTAATCTGCGCTCGGCGAGCTTTGCTGAATCCGCCACTTACCAAGGTGGTTATTGGCTGGAAGAATCGGGTGTGATTACGCATTTCCCGGCCACCAGTGATGAGCCGTTAACCCACAGTGAGTTTTTAACCCGCCGCTGGGATACCAGCCTTTCGCCCGACCTTGTTAACGTGCTGGTGATGCCGCCGCGCACCCTGGCCATTCAAACCCTGTATGAATACGCCAATTATCTGGATGAGCACGAACAAAAAAGCGAGCCCTACTGGCTGGCGTTCTGGCAAAAAAGTTTGCAACCCTTGGCAACTGCCGGGCTTGTGCTCATTGCCATTTCATTTATTTTTGGCCCGCTGCGTGAAGTCACCATGGGCTACCGGGTGTTCACCGGTGTGATTGTGGCCATAGTATTTCGCATGGCGCAGGAGCTGCTTGGGCCTTCGAGCCTGGTGTTCGGATTTTCGCCCTTGATTGCGGTGTTGATCCCCATCGGCATGTGTATCGCCATTGGCTTTTGGTTGTTATCGCGCACCCGCTAGGGGTCTTACGCCAGCCAATTTTTAACAAGCACCCACAAAAAAGGCCAGTAATACTGGCCTTTTTTGTGGGTACGGTGCGGGCAGTTTAGTGGCCGCAACCACCCTCTGCGTGCACGTGGCCGTGCGCCAGTTCTTCTTCGGTGGCCGCACGTACGCCAACCACTTCAACGGCAAAGTGCAGGCGCTGGCCAGCCAGCTTGTGGTTGCCATCGATGGTGACAGTTTCTTCGTCCACTTCAATCACTTCAACCACTTGCATGCCAGCAGGTGTCTGGGCCTGGAAGGCCATGCCCACTTCAATGGTGTCTACGCCCTGGAACATGGTGCGTGGCAGTTCCTGTACCAGTTCGGCGTTGTACTCGCCGTAGCCGTCTGTGGCTTCAACCACTACGTCTACTTTGTCGCCTTCGGCCTTGCCGGCCAGCGCGTTTTCAAGGCCGGGGATAATGTTGCCAATGCCCTGGATGTAATCAAGCGGCGCCTGACCTTCAGAGGAGTCGAGCACTTCGCCCTCATCGTTTTTAAGGGTGTAGTGAATACTGGCCACGGATTTGTCGGCGATGTTCATGTGCAGTCCTGTTTAGCAGGTGAATGTTGGGGCCGCGCACGGCGCCCATGAGATTAGCGACCGGTAATGGCCTCGCCGTTTATCCAGCCTTCCTGGATATCCACCGAGGCGCTGTCGCCATTGGGTTCTTTTTGGGAAATGCGTACCAGTACGTAATCCCAGTCTTTTGCAAAGTAGGTGTAGGTCTCGCGCTCTTTGTTTTTGCGCAGGGTTTTGATCACTACGGTATCCAGTTCACCTACGGGCGTCTGGATGGTCTCTTCGCGGTCGATGGCAAAGCGAAAGGTTTTTAACTTGCCGCCATCGGCCACCTTGTACTTCAGATTGCGGCGGCCGTTTATGAGGTCTGCGCGAATCTGCATGGTGGCGTTGAGCTTGTCCAAGGTACCATCTGGAATGCTCATGCTCCAGTCGTCTTCCTTGTTGAGCTTGTTGGTGACCTTGTGGGTGTCCCAGTTGAACACCACCTGCATGTGCCGGTCGGGCGCAAGGCCGGTGCGGTGATATTCGTAGTGGTGGGTGATGGCATGGCCTTCTGGGTTCCACTCGAACAGGCTGCGCTCTTTGAGCCCGGCCACCCAGGAGTCGATATCAAACCGCAAAAACCAGCGGCCGTCGTCTTGTTGTTTCAGCTCGCGTGTGGCGGTGAGTTTGATGCCGTACAGGCGCGTTTTATAAATGGCCTTAAAGGGCTTGGGCAGCAGGTTCGGGCGTGCGGGTTGTGTGTCTGTATTCGCGCTGTCACTGGCGGCAGGGGTTTCCTGCGCGCTTGTGGCCTGTGGCGTTGCGGGTGAGGGCGTATCTGCCAGCGCCGATAAGCCTCCCAGAGCGAGTGGCAACGAAAGTGGCAGTGAGAGAAGCAGCGCGCCAAGGCCACGCTTTGCAGACCAATCCATGAGCAAACCTGTCAGTGCCGGCTGTCGATCCGGTAGCCCTCTGCACCCAGGGGGGCATTGTCGAGCCAGGCCTTGCCATCGCGATAGCAAAGCTTGCCCTGTGCAAACCAGTTGACCGCCATTGGGTAAATAACATGTTCCTGCACCTGCACCCGCTTGGCCAATGTTTCGGCGGTATCGTCGGGCTCGATGGGCACTACCGCCTGTATGGCTGCGGGCCCGCCGTCTAACTCTGCCGTGACAAAATGCACGGTGACCCCGTGGCAGTCGTCGCCGGCATCCAGCGCGCGCTGATGCGTGTGCAGACCTTGGTATTTGGGCAGCAAAGACGGGTGAATGTTCAACATTTTTCCGAGGTAGTGCTCGGTAAACGCCGGCGTAAGAATGCGCATGAAGCCCGCCAATACAACGAGGTCTGGCTGGTAGCGATCAATCAGCTGCATGAGGGCTGCATCGAAGGCTTCACGGCTGTCGAAGCCTTTGTGATCGAGCGTGTGCGCGTTAATGCCCGCCGCTTGCGCCCGTTCAAGGCCCTTGACCTCGGGGCGATTGCTGATAACCGCCACGATGTTAGCGCCCAGTGCTTGACGGGCCTCGGCATCAATCAGGGCTTGCAGGTTGGTGCCGCTGCCAGACAGCAGCACCACAACGCGGGGCAGAGAATCAGACATTACAGGCCTTTGAGTTCTACCTGGGCTTCATCTGCGCCTGCCTCGGCAATGCTGCCGATCACAAAAGGTGCTTCGCCGGCGTTGCGCAACAGGGTTAAGGCTTCATCTTTGCACGCAGGTGGCACCGCGATCACCATGCCCACGCCGCAGTTAAAGGTGCGGAACATTTCGCGGGCTTCAACGTTGCCCTTGGCTTGCAGCCACTTGAAGACCGCGGGCATTTCATAGCTGTCGAGATCAATCACAGCCTTGGTGTTGGCCGGCAGAACACGGGGGATGTTTTCGGTAATGCCGCCACCGGTGATGTGCGCCATGGCGTTCACTTGTGAGCCCTTAATCAGGCTCAAGAGCGCTTTTACGTAAATGCGCGTGGGGGCCATGAGCAGCTCGCCAATGGTTGTGCCGTCAAGCTCTTCGCTGAGGTCTGCCTGGCTCACTTCGATAATTTTGCGAATTAACGAGTAGCCGTTCGAGTGGGGGCCGGAGGAGGGCAGTGCCAATAGCAGGTCGCCAGCGGCCACTTTGCTGCCATCGATAATTTCGGATTTTTCCACCACGCCCACGCAAAAACCGGCCAGGTCGTAATCTTCGCCTTCGTACATGCCGGGCATCTCGGCGGTTTCACCACCCACCAGTGAGCAGCCGGCCAGATCACAGCCTTCGCCAATGCCAATGACCACTTTCTCGGCAATATCCACATTCAGCTTGCCGGTGGCGTAGTAATCCAGGAAGAACAGCGGCTCGGCACCGGCCACAACGAGATCATTCACGCACATGGCTACCAGGTCTACGCCGATGGTGTCGTGGTTGCCCAGATCCATGGCCAGGCGTAGCTTGGTGCCCACGCCATCAGTGCCGCTCACCAGCACCGGCTGCTTGTAGCCCTCGGGGATTTCACACAGGGCGCCAAAGCCACCAAGGCCTGCCAAAACTTCCGGGCGGCGGGTGCGCACGGCAACGCTTTTAATGCGTTCAACCAGGGCATCGCCCGCGTCAATATCGACACCGGCATCTTTGTAGCTAAGGGATTGGGGTTTATCGCTGCTCATGGGGGACTATCCGCAAATCGGGGGTTGGAAAAAAGGCGTGCATTCTAGCAGCTGTGGGCGCGCGAGGCACTAGGGAGTGGCGCTTGTGGCACCGATTGGCGGCAAATGCCCTGTGACATGGCTCGCGCTGTATTAATTTAGCCCCCAAGCACCCTGTGCAGGGGCCTGTGGGCTGCTACAATGGCGCGCTTTCACCCCCGCTCGGAGATATAGATGAGATCACTGTTGAACGCCGTAATCCTGCTGATCAGCGCATGTTGGCTGGCATCCCCGGCAGTGGCAGAACAACTGGTTGATTTATACAAGGTGCAGACGCTGGTAACCAGCCAAGCCGCCGCCGAGCGCGAGCGCGCCGCCACCGAGGCGCTGGCTCGCTTGCTGGTGCGGGTAACCGGTGATCCCAAGATTGCAGAAAATGCAGAGCTGCAACCCTACATGAAGCGCGCGCAAAACTACGTGTTGCAGTTTGGCTACGCCCGCACAGAGGCCACCCTTACCCAGGAAGATGGCACCCAGGTGCCGGCCACCGCGCTCAATTTCAGTTTTTCGGAAGTGGCCATCAACAAGTTGTTGCGTAAACTCAAGCTACCTATTTGGCCCTACAACCGCCCGGGCCTGCTGGTGTGGCTGGTGGAAGATCAATGGCAGGGCGGGCGCACCCTGTTGCGCGATGCCGATACCCAGCAGGCGCTGCGCGAGCAGGCGTTAACGCGCGGTTTGCCCTTGATGTTCCCTATTTGGGATCTGGAAGATCAGATGGCCATTAGCGCCGAGCAGTTGTGGTCTTTTGATCAAGACGCGCTACGCACGGCCTCGGCGCGTTATCAGCCCGATGTGATAGTGGTGGGCAGGTATAGCCGCACCAGTAGCGGTGAACTGCGCGGTGTATGGGAGTGGATAGATGGCGATGATTCAGATTTGCTCGATGCCAAAGGCGATAGCCTGCAGGCACTGGCAGCACCTATGGTAGATAAAATTGCCAATACCCTGGCGGCCCGCTATGCCATCCAGCCCGGTCAGGACGACGGCTTGCAGCTGGTTATGCAGGTGCAGGGTGTAAAGGCGTTTGATCGCTACCGCAAAATCCTAAGCTATCTTGAGCAGCACGAAGCCCTGCGCGATGTGCAATTGGTACAGGTAGAAGGCGATAGCCTGTGGCTGAACCTCTACCCCGAGGCCGACCTTGCACATCTGCAGCGCGCCTTCCAGCTGGATCGCAAGCTCTCGCCACTGCCCACACTGGTGCCCGCCGATGGCTCGCCCACCAATCCCTTGATGTTCGAATGGGCGGGTGAGTAACCCGGTACACCATGGCCTTATTGCAGCAACTGCCGCTGGGCATCAGCCTTAATGATGATGCCCGGTTTGATAACTTCTATTTAGCCGAGGCCTCGCCCAACGCCTTTGCCGTGCGCGCTGTGCGCGATATGTTGCGCCCCGACGGCGAGCAGTTTGTGACCCTTTGGGGCGGGCCAGGGCGCAGCCACTTGGCACAGGCGCTGTGTGTTGAGGCCACCAATCAGGGCTGGCAGGTACAGTATTTACCCCTGCGCTCGGTGCGCGACTACGCCTTTGAGCCAGAGGCCGTGCATGGGGTATTGGCAGGCCTTGAGCAAATGGACCTGGTGTGCCTGGACGATGTAGACACAGTTGCCGGCATCGATGCCTGGGAGCTTGGCCTGTTTCACTTGTTTAACCGCCTGCGTGATGCCGGCGTTGCGCTGTTGATTACCAGCGAAGAAAACCCGGCGCACCTGCGCATTGCCCTGCCCGATTTGCAATCGCGTTTGCAGTGGGGCTTGAGTTGCCAGCTGCACCCGCTTACCGATGCCGAAAAGGCGTTGGCACTCACCCGCCGGGCCGAGGCCCGGGGCCTGCAATTGCCCGATGAGGTGGCCAACTTTATTATTCAGCGAATGCCGCGCGACATGAACCGGCTGTTTGGGCTGCTTGAACAGCTAGACCGCGCAAGCCTGCAGGAAAAGCGCAAGCTCACCATTCCGTTTGTGAAGCAGGTGCTCGGCCAATAGCCCAATTACGCACCACAACAATAACGAGCCCAAGGCCATGACCGAATTTATTCAAACCTACCCCAATAGCCTGAGCGAGGCAGACTGCCGGCAGATGATTGCCAAGTTTGAAGCGGGCGGCTTGGCAACCCCTGGCCAAACCGGCCAGGGTGTGGATGTGCAAAAAAAAGACAGCCTAGATTTAGTGTTAAACAACGCCCCCGATTGGCAGCCGGAACTGGCCCAGATTGCCGGTGCCACCGCGCGCGGTTTACTGCGTTATGTGCGCCAGTTTCCAAGCCTTGTGTGCGGCGCAATATCGCCCTCTCTGCCGCACCCGAAAACTGGCGAGCCCACGGCCTTGCAGGTGGATAACCTGCACGAATTTGACGACGACACATTGCTGCATGTGATACGCGCGGTGTTTCGGCTGGGCAATGTGAATTTGCAAAAATACACCGCCGGGCGCGGCGGTTATCACCACTGGCATTCGGAGTTTTACCCACACCCCACAGACCCGCGCCAGGAAAGCCTGCATCGGGTGCTGGTGTTTATGTATTACCTCAATACAGTGGCCGAAGGCGGCGAGACGGAGTTTTTATATCAGCGCACAAAGCTTGCGCCACAGGCGGGCAGTTTGGTGTTGTTCCCTACAGATTTCACCCACACCCACCGGGGTTGCGTGCCACAATCGGGCGATAAATACATTCTTACCAGTTGGGTGCTCTACCAGAACGCCGCGCAATTGTATGGGCGCGCGCCCGGTTAAAGCGGCAGTGAGGTGGTGTACTTCACTTGCTTCAAGGCAAACGTGGAGTTTACCGAGGCCACATTGGGCAGGTGCACAATGGTTTTTTTCAGCAGTTGCTCGTAGTGTTCTACGCTGTCTACCACCACGCGCAATACGTAATCTTTTTCACCACTGGTGGAGTAGCATTCCACAATTTCCGGCACATCCTGCACGCCTTGTTCAAAGGCATTGAGCGAATCTTCATCGTGGCTTTTGATGGTGATGTAGGCATACACGGTGACCCCCAGGCCCAGTTGTTTCGGGTCTAGCAGGGTGACCTTTTGCTTGATAATGCCATCGGCCTCCAGCTTTTTAATGCGGCGCCAGCAAGGTGTGTGCGACAAACCCACTCGATCACCCAGCTCGGCCATGGAGTAATCGGCGTTTTCTTGAAGGGTCCGGAGTATTTTACGATCAAACTCGTCGAGCATGGGGGTTGTCCTAATCCGCGGTTTTTTAGGTGATGGCTATCCTAACCACAGATGTTAACACGCCCCCGTAAACGGGCAAGAGGTTATTCGGGCGGCGGAGCCATGGCCAAGGCAGATTGCAGCCCGCGCACGGCAGCCTCGGGATTTTCGGCCCGGGTTACCGCGTTGATCACCGCCACGCTCTGCACGCCCATGGGCAAAAGCCGCGGCAAGGTGTGGGCATTGATGCCGCCAATCACCACCACTGGCAAGCGCGGGCGCAATAGGCGGTGCCAGTGCTGTAAATCCCGGGGTTCAAGCACAGGCACGGCCTTGGTGTGGCTGGTAAAGGCCGCGCCAAGCGCCAGGTAGCTGGGCTGGCAGGCCAGTGCCCGGCACCATTCGTACTCGCTGTGGCAGCTGATGCCCAGCCTGAGGCCCGCGCGGGCAAGTGCCGGCAGGTCGGTATCGGCCAGATCTTCCTGCCCTAGGTGCACACCGTAGGCGCCCAATGCCAGCGCGTCCTCCCAGTAGTCGTTGATATACACCTGGGCCTTGTGCGCACGCCCCAGCGCGATGGCCTGTTTGATAACCTGCAGCCGCTCTGAGGCCTGCAGGTTTTTGATGCGCAGCTGCAGGGTGCGCACACCGGATTTTAGTAGTCGCCGAAGCCATGGGAGGCTGTCAACCAACACATACAGGCCGGGCTCCGGGCAGGGTGCAAAGGGCGGGGTGCCGACGCCGGCGTGCAGTGTTTCATATTGGGCCTGGGTGAGGCACAGGGGGAAATCCTCAAGTGCTTGCGGCTCGCCGGTTTGGGCCACGGGCCCGGGTGCAGTGCCCACCGGTTGCCCCAGCCGCAGGCCCCTGTACACGTAGGCATGTGCCAACACCACCGCATCGGCCAGGGCTTTGCCGTGGGCCAAAAATGCCGCCAGGCTGCTGGCCAGCACGCAACCGGTGCCGCGGCTATGGGGGGCATTCAGGCGCGGGCTTCTAAGCCAGAATTGCTGGTTGCTACTGCAAAAATAACTATCTACCCAGTTTGCCTGTGCCCCGTGCCCGCCCTTAACCCACACTGCCTGCGCGCCGGCCGCCAGTGCTTTGTTGGCGCTAGCGGTAAGCGTTTTGGGGCAGGCCAGTGCCTGTTCATCCAGCCCCGCCCAGGCCGCAAGCTCCGGCAGGTTGGGGGTAAACACCGCACCGGGCAACAAGCGTGTGCGGGCAAGTACGCGCAGGTTTTGGCTCGCGCTGCTGACCGGGTCTTGCACCCAGGGCAGGTGCGCATTGGCGCGCTGGCAGGCACTTATGGCTTCAAATTGTGCGCTGTTGCAGATCAGCCCCACCTTCACTGCCCGCGCGGGGGTGTCTGCCGCGAGGGTGCGCCACAGCTCGGAAATGCCCGGCTGGGCCAGTGGCTCGGCGCTGTGGCAGCTGTGGCCATTTTGTAGGGTGATGCTCGTGGGAATGGCGCTGCCATGGCAGCCGAGATCGGCCAGCGTGCGCAGGTCGGCCAAGAGCCCCGCATGGCCACTTGGGTCTATGCCGCCAATGGCGCATACCACGGGCCTGGGCCCGGTGCGGGTTTGCCTGTGATGATTCATGGTGCCGCCTGTTCCAGAAACGGCTGGCCGAGGGTGGGTGTGGAGGGGCTGGCCGTTTGCGCGGGCGCCATAACGCCCGCCAGAAACGCAGTGCGCCCGGCGCTGACTGCCTGCGCGAAGGCGCGGGCCATGGCTACCGGGTCGCAGGCGCGGGCCACGGCGGAATTCAGCAATACGGCGTCAAACCCCATTTCCATGGCTTGGGCTGCGTGGGAGGGCGCACCCAGGCCCGCATCGATAATAAGCGGGGTGTCGGGCAGGCGATCGCGCAGGGTGCGCAGGTTGTAGGGGTTCATCAGGCCCAGGCCCGTGCCAATGGGGGCGCCCCAGGGCATGAGCACTTCACAGCCCACATCCAGCAGGCGCTTTGCCAGCACCAGATCATCGGTGGTGTAGGGCAGTACTTTGAAGCCGCGTTCAATGAGTGTGGCGGCGGCCTCTACCAGGCCAAAGGGGCAGGGCTGGAGGTTGTAGTCGTCACCAATGACCTCGAGTTTGATCCAGGGGGTTTGAAACAGCTCGCGCGACATTTCTGCCAAATTCACGGCCTCGGTGGCTGAGGTGCAACCGGCGGTGTTGGGCAAGAGTTTACACCCGCTGGTGCGCAGCAGGTTCCAGAAGTCGTTAGGTGTATTGGCTTGCGGGTTTTGCCGGCGCAAGCTCAGGGTTACCCATTCGGTGCCGGCTGCTTGCAGGCTGTCGAGCATGATTTGCGGTGAGGGGTAAAGGGCGCTGCCAAGCAACAGGCGCGCGTTAAATGGCTCGCCATAAAGTGTGAATGAATCCATTTCAGCCTCCACTTACCGGTACTACCACATCCAGCCGATCGCCAGTTTTTAAGCGGTGTTCAGCGTACAGATGGCGCGGCACAAACTGGCCGTTTACCGCCACCGCGTATTGCTCTGGCAGCGCAGGCCAAAGGGCCAGGGCCTCGGCCAGTACCGAGGCATCAGCAAGCTCTAATGGCTCATTGTTAATGGTGACAGTCAGCATGGTGGCTGATCTCCTGTTGCGCGGGGGTTAGCGCGTGGGGGTGAATGTCTAGGTGAAACAGCAGCGCCTCAACCATGGCCGGTGCCAGTAAAAACCCGTGCCGGTAGAGCCCGTTCAAGCGCACCAAACCCGGGTGAATGTCGAGCCGGGGCCGGTGATCCATAAACGCCGGGCGCAGGTTGACGCGGCTGGCGAGAATGCGCGCCTCGGCAAAGGCGGGGTTTAGAGCGTAGAGCGCGCTGCTAAGCTCCCAATGCGAGCGCAGGCTGATGGGCGAGCGATCTTCCGATTCGATTTCAGTGGCGCCCAGCACATACCGCTGGCCGGGTTTGGGCACCAGATAGAGCTTGTAGCGCGGGTGCAGGCAGCGAACCGGGCGGGTAATTTGTACCTCCGGGCAGGCGATTTCGAGCAGTTCGCCGCGCTGACCGCGCAGGCCATGCAGCGCACCTTTGGCGCCTACGCCCCGGCAGTCGAGCACCCAGTCTGCCCGGTTATCCCCAAGCTTATAGGGCTCGGGTTCTACCGCCTGGCCGCTCAACACCGGCACCTGCAAATACTTGAGTTCAATAAGCAGCTGATCCATCAACGCCTGGTTATCAATGTGCGCCTCACCGGGCAGTAGCAGGCCCTTGTTGAAATGCCCAAGTGCCGGTTCCAGTGCGTGCAAGGCTTCTGCGTTTAGGTTCTCGGGCACTGCGATCGGGCGAGAGTGCTCGGCGGCCTGTTGCAGCCGGTGCTTGAGTTTTCGGTGAAACTCCGCCAACAGTGTTTGATCTTGCCGGTGTGCCACCACCAGTGAACCCTGTTGGGCAAAGCTTACGGGTTGGCTGAGCGCTGCAAGCCACCCGGGCCAGAGCCCAAGGCTGTGGGTGCCGAGCGCATGGATGAGCGGCTCGCTATCGGCCAGCTCCGCCAGTGGCGAGATCATACCGGCGGCGGTAGTGGCGGCGGCCGGGCTTGGGCTGAGGCTGCCTGCTTCAAACAATTGCACCCGGTGCCCGGCCAGAGCCAGGCGCCACGCACACAGGCGCCCCAAGAGGCCGGCGCCGGCAACGGCAACGCGCAAGGCCATGCCTACGCCTCCTGGTAGAGGGCGCTGCCGGTGTCTCGAAACTCGGCCGATTTTTCCGCCATGCCCGATTGCGCCGCTTGGGCTTCGGCGTAGTCGCGCACATCCTGGGTAATTTTCATGGAGCAGAACTTGGGCCCGCACATAGAGCAAAAGTGGGCGAGCTTGTGGCCTTCTTTGGGCAGGGTTTCATCGTGATAGGCGCGCGCTGTGTCTGGGTCTAGGCTCAGGTTGAACTGATCTTCCCAGCGAAATTCAAAGCGCGCCTTCGACAGGGCGTTGTCGCGCACCTGGGCGCCGGGCATGCCCTTGGCCAAGTCGCCTGCGTGGGCGGCAATCTTGTAGGCAATAATGCCTTGCTTTACATCGTCGCGGTTGGGCAGGCCCAGGTGCTCTTTGGGGGTGACGTAACACAACATGGCGCAACCCATCCAGCCAATCATGGCCGCACCTATGCCCGATGAAAAATGATCGTAGCCCGGGCTTATGTCGGTAATGAGCGGGCCGAGTGTGTAAAAGGGTGCGCCTTTGCAGTGCTTGAGTTGCTCGGTCATGTTTGCCTGCACCATGTGCATGGGCACATGGCCCGGGCCTTCAATCATGGTTTGCACATCGTGGCGCCAGGCGATTTCTGTGAGCTCGCCCAGTGTGCGCAGTTCTGAAAATTGCGCTTCGTCATTGGCGTCTTGCAGGCAGCCCGGGCGTAGGCCGTCGCCCAAAGAAAACGACACATCGTAGCGCTTCATGATTTCGCAGATGTCTTCAAAGTGGGTGTATAAAAAATTTTCCTTGTGGTGGGCCAGGCACCACTTGGCCATGATCGAGCCGCCACGCGAGACTATGCCCGTCAGGCGATTGGCAGTCATGGGGATGTAGCGCAACAACACGCCTGCGTGAATGGTGAAGTAGCTCACCCCTTGTTCGGCCTGCTCAATGAGGGTTTCTTTAAAAATATCCCAGGTGAGATCTTCTGCAATACCGCCAACCTTTTCCAACGCCTGATAGATGGGCACTGTGCCAATGGGTACGGGCGAGTTGCGAATAATCCACTCGCGGGTTTCGTGAATGTGCTGGCCGGTGGATAAATCCATCACCGTGTCGGCGCCCCAGCGGGTGGCCCATACGAGTTTTTCCACTTCTTCTTCAATGGATGAAGTCACCGCCGAATTGCCGATATTGGCGTTGATTTTTATGTGGAAATTGCGCCCGATAATCATCGGTTCAAGTTCGGGGTGGTTGATGTTCGCCGGAATAATGGCGCGCCCTTCGGCCACTTCCTGGCGCACAAATTCGGGGGTTATTTCAGGCCCGATGTTGGCGCCTAAACTTTCGCCCGGGTGTTGCTCTGCATACACAGGGGTATTGCTTTGCTGCGCGCGCGCCATATTTTCGCGCAGTGCAATGTATTCCATTTCAGGGGTGATGATACCGGCGCGGGCATAGTGCATTTGGGTAACGTTGCGGCCGGCTTTGGCTATGCGGGGTTCGTGGTTGCCATTAAAGCGAAACTGTTCAAAGGCGATGTTCTGTGCCCGTTGGCGGCTGTAGGGCGCGCTGGGTTCGCTGAGCGGTTGGGTGTCTGCGCGCTCGCTAATCCAATGGCTACGCAGCTTTGCCAGGCCCGCATTGACATTAATAGTTGCGCTTTCATCGGTATAGGGGCCGGAAGTGTCGTACACGCGTACCGGAGGGTTTTTTTCAACGCCGTCGTCTTTTAAGCGGGTATCGGCCAGCGAAATTTCGCGCACAGGCACGTTTAAATCGGGGCGGCTACCCTGCAGGTAGTGTTTTTTTGAACCGGGCAATGGGCCCGTGGAAATGGTGTGGCGATTTGATTGGGCGTGTGTATCGTTCGGCATTGCAGTATCCCTCAGTGAAGTTTCTGCGCACGGCAGGGGCTCACTTTCGGGGCTGCAATCAACCACAACAAACAACCGGGAGAGGGTTGTTCATCACTTGATTCCTACGCAGGTATTAGCCTGATCAGGTGCAGCGGGTTCCTATTGCTATGGTCTCAGCCCTTGATGTTGCAGGGCACCCCGACAAGTGTGGCGCCAAGAGTAATAGCTAAGTAGCGCGCGCGCAAGGGGCTTTGCGTATGCCGTTAGGGTATGCCAAGCCAGGCTTGGTCAATTAATTTGTAGCCTTGTGGATCATAGGCCAGCAAGCCATTGCGCTCGAAGGGTTCGTAATAATGGCGGGAAAAGTACATGGCGCTCAGCTCGGCAAAGTATTCGCGGTGATTTTCCAGTGCGTAAGCTTTCTCGATGACTTTGTTCCAGGCCGTTTTGCGATTGGTGTAAAGGCCCGATTTTTTTGCATTTTCATAGACCTTGAGCGCCAAGGGGTAGAGGCGTTTTTTGTGGTAGTGATAAAAGCCGTGCGCCAGTTCGTGAATGCTGATGGCAAGGGCCAGTTCATCACTCATGCGCATAAAATTACGGGCGGAATTGATAATAATGCTGTCGTCAAAGCGCGGTGAAATGCGATTGCCCTTGGCGAAATACCAAAGGCCGGAATCTTTACCGCCGTAGGAGGAATCTGAGCCGGAAAAAATATAATAGCGAATGCCGGAAAATTTCGCCTTTTGTGCGTTGGGGAATCGCGCAAGGGCTGCCAGCACAGCGGTTTCAAGTTTGCGCGCGCTGTTGCGGGCAAGTTCCGGGTCGGTTTCAGCCAGTTCGCGCTCAACAATAATATTTATGGCGTAACCTGTTAAAGGCAGGTGCGCGCGATTGGCGTAGTTGTGGTATTCCCTGGATTGCTGCCGGCCAAATTGCGAGTGGCTATTTAGGATGCGCACTTCACGGGTTTCAATTTTAGCCTCGCCGCACCGGCGCGGATCGTCGGTAAATATTGGCCTGCCCTTGGCATCTTTACAGGATAAAATTTGTTCGGCACTAGCAAGCTGTGCCGTGGCAGCGCTGAGCAGTAGGATTACGAAAAATAGCGGTTGTACAAAGAAAGTGCGGTAGCGGGGTTTGTAAGAGTGAGTGCAGGGCGGCATCCGTAAATCCTTTGTGCGGCGCGCTGATCAGTTGCGGTGCGCCCAGTGCGCACCTGCAACCGATAAGTGTAAAGCTTAGCGGGGCATAAACTCCAGCGGCAGCTCGGTTTTGTAGCGAACCTGTTTTATGGAGAAGCTCGATTTGATGTGGTCTATGCCGGGCATTTGAGTGAGCTTGTCGTCAAGAAAACGTTGGTAGGTTTGCAGGTCAGGTACCACCACGCGAATCAGGTAGTCGAAGTCGCCTGTCATCAAATAGCACTCCATTACTTCCTGCCATTCGTTAACGGTGTTTTCGAAGGTTTCCAGCTCGCTTTTTACCTGATGATTCAAGGTGACCTGAATAAATACGCTTACCGGCAGGCCTACTTTGGAGGGCTCAAGCAGCGTAACCGCCTGGCGAATAAAACCTTCATCGCGCAGGTTTTTTACCCGACGTGAACAGGGCGAGGGCGACAGGCACACCTTGTCTGCTAGTTCGATGTTCGGAATGGTGGCGTTGCCCTGAAGAATGTCCAGGATTTTGCGGTCTGTTGCATCGGGAATGTAGTTGGCCATAGTGCGACTTTTGATCGTTAATGTTATGGGAAAGCCCCTGGTTGTTGATCGTGCTTACGTATGTTCACGTGCCGTGTGGCGGGGTGTTCGCCTGCACGGGGTAGACATGGCCTTGGTGGGCCCGCTTGCATCGATCCTCGGGTGCCAAATTTGGGGCAACTTTAGGGCTTTTTGAGAACTAAATAAAGCGTTCTGCCAAAGAATTTAGTACAAAATGTTGAAAAGCGCCTCAGTGGTGCAATAAATGAATTATTGGTCAGCTTCCGGTGCGGGCCTGGTTTGCGCTGAGATGAGCGATTTTGTCGACCAGTTCAGGGGTATATCGCGCAATATCATAAGGTTTTATCAGGTTTTTTACTCAATGATGCTAAGTAAAAGCGTGGTATCGGGTGGGCCTGTTTTGGTGCACTTTCGCGCTGAAAATGAAGGAGACGACAGCAGCCGGCCCTATGTTCGGAGATTTAGTGCCCGGGCTCCGCTGCCAATGGCCATTGAAATCCGCCCGATGGCTGTGCAAAAGCGTGGCGCAAACGCAGGCTGCAGGGGCAGGTTTTTCTCTATACAACCGCAGCTCACAAAGTGTTTGGCCGCCTTGCGCTGCTGCTGAATGTTCATCGAATTTGGTACGCCGGTATCAAGTAGCTGATGGGTGTGGCCAGGGCCACAAGCCGTGCCGGTAATTTGGGTGGCTTTTAGTGGGGGGCTAGTCACTAGAAACTAGTCACTAGAAACTTCCCCATGAGCAACTATCACCCACTACTCGCAGACAACAGAGGCTTTTGCTCTGGTTGGGTTGGCGGCTTGCGCCCGGGGTTTCTGCCGCCAGCGCCACAGGCCCAGGCAGGCGGCGCTAAAGATGCCTAGCACAGTGAGCGCCAGTAGCAAATCGCGAAGATTGCGGCCCAGGAAATCCAGGTGGTGCCATTTGTGCAAATAGCCAAAGCTTGCGCCTTCCAGCGCGCTTGTGGTGTTTGATACGGCGGCCAAGGTGCCGGTGTGGGGTTGAATAAAATAGGTAGGCCCTTGCGCGCCCCGGTCATCTTGGGTACGCACGGCCACCACGGGCAAACGTTTGTTAATGAAGCCGTAGTGGCGATTAAAGTGTGCCATGTACTCTGTACTTTTTACCGCTAATTCACCGCGCCAATGGCGGCTCTGGGCCCGGGCGAGCGCCTGTGCTGTGTCTGTAAAGTTTGAATCTGGCGCTGAGGCCATACGCTCGGCGCCAACATATTGAATAACCGGCATTACCGGCCGGGCTTTCGGGTTGTGGTGTTGGTGGCCGCTTTTTTGAGGGCTCTCCAGCGTTTGCTTGTGTGCCGATGTGTGGGGATCTAGGCCCTGCTCGGGCGCACTCACCACTCGCCAATGCTGTTGCTGCCCGCTCGCAATCCATTGGGCTTCCAGCCAGCCGCCCGGTAGGGTGATGCCGAAAGGGGGTGCATCATTTTCAAGCGCCTGGCCCAGCGCTGGATGGGGGTTACTTGCCCACAGGTGAAACAGCCCGCTTGTGCAAAAGCAGGTAAGCGCGAGAGCAAGCACACCGCTCAGGTGGGCGTGCCAGCGCCTGCTGCGCGCCCAGCGGTGTTGATGGTTAAAAACGCCCTGGCGCCACCAGCGTAAGTACAACCAAAATCCCATCAAGCCAAGCGCAGTGATCAGCAAGAGCGCTGCACTCATTAGCCAAACCCTGCTGGGTTCATGTGGCCAAAAGTGCCAGCTATGAAGGGTGCGAAACCAGTGGCCGGTTGCGGCTTTGGTGTCATCTACCAGTGTTGCCAGTTGGCCTTGCTGGGTATCTACATACACGCGCAGGTTATCGTCGCGGGCAAATTCTACCCGCCACACAGGCAACAACCGGTTGATGGTCAGATAGTCGTCATCAAAGGCCGAAATTTTTGTAATGGCGGCCACTGTTGCCTCGGGCTCACCGGCGAAATGCCGCGCTAAATCAACGGCGTAGTTTTGTTCGAAATTGGCAAGTGGGGCGAGCGTTGCGGCATCGGCAAAACGGGTGTGATCCAGCTGCAAAAGGAGCCGCTGTTGATGATTAAATACCCGCAAGTGCGTAAATGGGCCCAGTGCAGATGCTATGGCCTGAGGTTCAATGTGATGTTCGGCTTGGGGCTGTAGGAGTGTGCCGGTAGCCTGTGCCGTTGGATTAATCCGGCTCAAAATAGGGTGGGCAAGGCCGCTGAGTGCCCAACAGGCAATGAACAGCCAGGCCCAAAGCCCTAGGCGTTGATGATGGCGCAGGCACCATTGGGTAAATGCTTTCATGGGTTGTATATCGCCGTGCTCGGTGGTGTTGTACAAACTAAGTCAAAAAAGCCGCCGGGAGGCGGCGTAAATACAGCTGGCTGAGGCCGTATCAAAAGCGGTAATTAAGCCCTGCAATCAGTGTGCGTGGGCGCCCGGGTGAATAGCTTGGCCCCCATTTGCTGGTGGTTTCCGCATAGCGCTCATCGGTTGCATTGAGCAGATTTGCATAAACGGTAAGTGGCTGGCTGATGTTGTAACTTGCCCGCAAATTCACAAGGTCGTGGCCGGGGTAGGTTTGGGTGTTGGCCTCGTCTATGAACGATTCGCTTTGGTGGCGCCATTCGGCTTCTAAGCGCCCGCCTTTTAGCCAACCCGGACGATAGCTCAGCCACAGTGTGGTAAACACTTCCGGGGCCATGACCTGTTGCTTGCCGCTGTAGTTGTTGTTGGCCTCTTGCCAGTCAACATACTCGTGGCGCGCCCAAGTGCCGGCAAAACCGGCCTGCAGCTGCTCGGTGAGGTCTGCGGCCAAGGCCAACTCCAGGCCCCGGTGGCGGGTAGTTCCGGCATTGGTATTTCGGCGTGCGCCGGTGGCATCGGTAGTGCTGATAATCTCATCATGCAGTGTCATGTGGTAAATGCTGAGCTCGGTGTTGAGCCAATCGCCCATGAGCCCCCGGATACCAATCTCCACGCTGTCGGCTTTTACTGGCTCAAGCTCCGTTGAATTAACGGTGCGGCCTGCGCGAAATAATTGCGACTCTGTGGCAATGCGAAACGCGTGGCGGTAGGCGGCGTAGGCGTTGAGGTTAGGTGAAATATCCCAGGTGGCGCCAAGCTTGGGGCTTAAATGCGACTGGGTGATCTCGGTATCGGCCGGGCGTTTGTGAATAGATTCAAGGGCGCTTTCAGGGGCAAGCCGGGTGTGATAGTTGTAGCTTACCCAGTCGTAGCGCAGGCCTGCTGAAAGCCGCAGGCCTTCCCACAGTTCGGCCTCTGTGTGCAGGTAGGGTGAGAGCGATAAAAAATCTACGCGGTAATCATATAGCGCCTGTTGCTCTTGATAGCTTAACCAGTAGTCGCCCGGGTCTGTATCTGTGCGCACTATGTAGGTTTGCAGGGTGTCGCCGCGCGAGCGGTCTGTGTCTATACCGGCAATCCAAAAAGCTGCCTCTGTGTCTTGTTTGTATTTTGCATTAACGCCCAATGAGTCGTGGCCGTTGGCATTAATGTGGGCGTCTTGGGAGTCTAATTGGCAGGCCGGGTTGAGCCAGGGTTTACAGGTTTCTCGCCCGGTGTTGAGTGCCCATGTGGCCAAGTATTCCAGCCGGTTGTGGCGCGCGAACGGCGTCAGGGTAAGCTCACCCGCGCCAAGGCTTGTGCGCCACTCACTGGTTAAGCGCACGGCGCTCACGTCGCGATAGCCGATAAGGTTGCCCGCTTTCTCAGGCTCGTTAAGGTAGTCTGATTCGCGCAGGCCGCTGCCGCCGCTTTCGTTATCAATGTGGCTCGCGCTCAGCACCGAGTTCACCTCGAACTCACCCACCTCTGTGGCCCAGCTCAAAACCCCGGTGACTTTTTCATAGGCTGTGTGGTCGCGCCAGCCGTCGCTTGAAAGCCATTCCACAGTGCCGCCAACGGCATCATTTTCATCCACTTGTGCGGCCTTGATTTGTAGGCGCTTAAAACCGAATTCGCCCGCTTCAAGGTTGGCGCGGGTGAAGGACGCATCCGCAGGCTGGCCATTCAACAAATTAACCACACCGCCAATGGCTTCACTGCCGTAGAGTGCAGAGCCCGGGCCTTTGATAATTTCCACGCCATCGGCTTGGGCGGTATTCACTTCGTAGAGCGCGTTATGATTAAAAAATGCCGCCGAGCGGGTGGGTACATTGTTCTCCAGATACAAATACACAGGACCATAAGACATAGGTTGGCGAATGGCTGCGGCCACACCACTGCCGGTGCTGCCAAGCTGGGCCAGGTTTACGCCGGCAATGCGGTTTAAGCTGTCTGCGGCGTGTACTCCGTTGAGCTCCGCTAGCGTTTCAGCGGAAAGCACGCCCACTGAGGCTGCGGTATCTGCCAGCCGCGCAGCCTCTTGGGTGGCGGTAACGGTTATGGTTTCCAGCACCGATGGGCTGGCGGCGAGTGTGAGCGGCAGGCTTGCGCCAAGGGTACTGCAAAGGCTTACAGCGAGCAGTGGCCGGATGTGCATGTTCAATCCTTGGTGTGTGACTCTGGCGCGAGTATAAAATTTAAGGTGTGCGCGCAACATATGACAAAATGTCGCACCCCTTGCTGTTTCGTGAGATTGCCATGCCGCAATGTGAGCCTAAAACCCAGCCGCTAAGTTGCGCTTCAGGCGCGCCCAAGTGCCTGATTGCAGCCCCTGATGCCGGCGACATATTGGCAGCACTTGTGCATCAAGGGTTGCTCACCCCTGCACAGGTGCATGTGGCGGTAACTTCCGCTGAGGTTGCCCAATATATTGGCGAAGTTGACATTGTGTGTGGCAAGCCAGCCTGGCTTGCGCCTCATCTGCACCTTGCGCAAAAGCTTCGCTGGCTGCAATCCACCTTTGCCGGTGTAGAGCCGTTAATGGTGGCGGGCTTGCCGCGCAATTACCAACTCACGGGCGTGAAAGGTATTTTTGGCCCATTAATGCGCGAGTATGTATTTGGCAAATTGCTGGAAATATTTCGCCACTTTGGCTGCTATCACCGTCAACAACAGCAAACGCTTTGGCGCCCGCACGCCTACCAGGGCTTGGCCGGGCGTACATTGATGGTGGTGGGGTTAGGGTCTATTGGCGCAGAACTTGTACACACTGGCCAACACTTTGGCATGCGCACGCTCGGGGTTAACAGCACCGGCCAAAGCGGGTTGCCCCTTGATGGGTGCTATGCGCTGGATGATTTGCAACAAGGCGTGGGGTCAGATGCGCTGGCCTCTGCCGATGCCATTGTTTTTGCATTGCCCGGTACACCCGCACTTACAGGTGTTGTAGACGCACAGTTTTTAAAGGCGTTAAAACCCGGCGCCGTGCTGGTGAATGTGGGGCGCGGGCAATTGATAGATGAGCGTGCGCTGTTGGCCGCGCTAAAAGCAGGCCAATTACAAGCGGCGGTATTGGATGTGTTTACACAAGAGCCGCTACCCGAAGACCACCCCTTTTGGCGCGCGCCAAACCTGCACCTGACGCCGCACATTTCAGCGCTCACGTTTACAGCGGATATCGCACGAATATTTGCCGACAATTATCAGCGGTTCCAGGCGGGTAAGCCGTTGCTGCACGCGATTGATTTTGCCCGTGGTTATTGATTGCGCGCAGACCTTTGGTTTTACATTTGGCGTTTAGGGTTTACTCAGGCTTGGGTGTGTAGCGCATGTCTATGTGGTCTATGCCGTCTTCATCGTACACAGGCGAAACAGGTTTAAAGCCAAGCGATTGGTAAAAATTCAGTAAATAATGTTGTGCGCCTATGGTGATGGCCTGGCCCGGGTAGTGTTTGGCCACGGTATCCATTGCCCGCTGCATCAGTTCGCGCCCAAGTTTCTGGCGGCGTCCGGCGCGCGTTGTCATTACCCGGCCGATGGAGGCATCGTCAAAACTCACGCCCGGTGCCAGTATGCGCGCGTAGGCAAGTAGCTGCGGCACCTCTGCAGTTTCAATATTATCTGCGGTGTCAGCTGCTGTTGGCTGGCCGCTACCCACCCAGGCGCACAGGTGCAGTGCGGCTGCATCTTTGCCGTCTATGTCTTGGTAGACGCACTGTTGCTCCACCACAAACACTTCGGTACGCGCCTGTAAAATTTGATACAGCAGGTGCGGGCTAAGCTCGTTAAATGCCAGGCATTGCCAGTGGCTCATGAGGTGCTCCGGTTAATTTTTTAGTGCGGCATTATGGGTGTGCAAGAGCCTAGCATTTGCCTGGGCTGTGTGAAATATGCCGGGTGAAAAAATACAGGGTTGGCAGTATTCGGTGTTTTTTTTGCTGCGTGTTGTGGCGATTACTTTGCAGGTTTCGCTGGCGGTTTTCTGCCGATTTTTATAACGCTGCTTGAAGGTGCGAGGTGATTAAGGTGAGAGCAGCACAGGCCCTGATAGGGCCTGTGCGTTGGTTGGTTTACAGTTGGCGCACCGGCAGTGGGGGTTCATCGCTGCCGGCAACGCTAAACAGTGCAATGTTGCCACCGGTTGCAGACACATTGTTGGTATAGGTGCGCTCAGTGGCAAAGCGGCGCACATACAAGGGGCCGCCCGCTTTGGGGCCGGTACCTGAAAGGCCCTGGCCGCCAAAGGGGTTTACGCCCACAACGGCGCCCACCATGTTGCGGTTGATGTAGGTGTTGCCCACCCGCGCCTGGCTAAAGACTTTTTTCGCCGTGGCTTCAACGCGCGAGTGCAAGCCCAGGGTCAGGCCGTAACCGCTGTTGTTAATTTGCGCCAGTACCTTGTCGAGCTCGCCGGTTTTGTAGCGGATTACGTGCAGTACCGGGCCGAACACTTCACGCTCTAACTGCGCGAGTTCTTTTAGCTCAACAATGTGTGGGCCAAAGAAGGAGCCCTCCGCAGGCACTTTGTCTGCCGGGTAGCGGTAGAGAACCTTGGCTTCTTTTTCCATGCGCGCCATGTGATCGGTGAGCAGCTTTAATGCGTCTTCATCGATTACCGGGCCCATGTCGGTGCTGAGTTCCCAGGGGTTGCCCAGGCGCAGTTCGTCGCAGGCACCGGTGAGAAGTTCCAGGGTGCGATCGGCAATGTCTTGCTGTAAAAACAGCACGCGCAAGGCAGAACATCGCTGACCTGCGCTCAAAAATGCCGAAGTTATCACGTCGTCTACCAACTGTTCCGGCAGCGCAGAAGAGCAGGCAATCATGGCGTTCAGGCCGCCGGTTTCTGCAATAAAGGGCACAATGGGGCCGGGTTTTTGGGCCAGCTGTAAATTGATGATGCGCGCCGTTTCGGTAGAGCCTGTAAAGGCAACGCCGCCAATGCGGCTATCGCTTAACAAATGTTTGCCGATGGCTGCGCCATCGCCAATGAGCAGGTGCAATACATCTTTCGGCACGCCCGCCTGGTGCATGAGTGCCACAGTAAATGCAGCCACCAGTGGCGTTTGCTCAGCGGGCTTGGCAATTACCGCATTGCCAGCTACCAGCGCTGCGGCCACCTGGCCCACAAAAATGGCGAGCGGGAAATTCCACGGGCTGATGCACACAAACACGCCGCGCCCGTGCAGGGAAAGTTCGTTCACTTCACCGGTGGGGCCAGTGAGCGAGCTGGGTGTTGAAAAGTGCTGGCGGGCACTGGCGGCATAGTAATGGCAGAAGTCGATGGCTTCGCGCACTTCGCTGATGCCGTCGTTCAAGGTGCGGCCCGCCTCGCGGCTGATTAGGCTGATGAGTTCTGCGTAGTTCGCCTCAATCAGCTCGCCCACCATATTGAGAATAAGTGCGCGGTGCTCGCCCCCCAGGCTGTTCCATTTGGGCTGGGCGCTGCAGGCCGCGCTTAGGGCGGCGTCTACAACCTTGGCGTCTGCATCTATCACTTCGCCCACCACAATATTCGGGTTGGCGGGGCTGCGCAGTTTGCGGGCTTCGCCCTCTAGCTGCTCGCCGTTAACAATGGGCGCGGCTTCGTATTGCTTTTCAACCAGCAGGTTGGTTTTTTCCAGCAGCCAATTGCTGTGCTCTATGTGTTCAAGGTTAAAGCCTGGCGCGTTCGGGCGCGGCATTTCACTTTGGGCGAACAGATCTGCCGGCACCGCAATGGCGGGGTGGCGGTAGGGGTTGAAGCTTGCCACTTTCAAGGCGATGTCGGGCACCAGCCATTCGGCCGGTGTGTCGTCGTCCATGAAGCGGTTTACAAACGACGAGTTGGCGCCGTTTTCCAGCAGCCTGCGCACCAGGTAAGGCAGCAGATCTTTGTGGGCGCCAATGGGTGCATACACGCGCACGGCCGTGCCCGGGTGTGCAGCTTGTACCTGTTCAAACATCAGTTGGCCCATGCCGTGCAAGCGCTGGAATTCGTAGGGCTGGCCAGGCTTCACCAAATGCACAATGGTGGCCACAGTGTGGGCGTTATGGGTGGCAAATTGCGGGAAGATGGCATCTGGTGCATCCAGCAAAATACGCGCACAAATCTGGTAGCTTAAATCCGAGTTGGCTTTGCGGGTGTACACCGGGTAGTCGCGCAGGCCAAGCTCTTGGGCGTGTTTGATTTCGGTATCCCAGTAGGCGCCTTTCACCAGCCGCACCATGAAGTTGCGCTGGGTTTCCCGTGCCAGCTCAATTAACCAGCGGGCAATGTGGGGCGCACGCTTTTGGTAGGCCTGCAAAACAAAGCCCAGGCCATCCCAGTTGGCAAGGTCTGGGTCGCGCGCGAGTGCTGCAAAAATATCGAGCGATAAATCCAGCCGCTCGGCTTCTTCGGCATCAATGTTAAAGCCCATGTTGGCGTCTTTGGCTTGGGCTGCCAATTGTTTGATGCGCGGCAGCAGCTCTTCAAACACGCGCTCGCTTTGCGAGTATTGGTAGCGCGCATGCAGGGCAGAAATTTTAATGGATATGCCGTCTGCATCAATCACGTTGTTGGCTTTGTTGTGCTTGGCAATGGCGGCAATGGCTTTTTGGTAGTCGGCAAAGTAGCGATCGGCATCTTGCTGGTTGCGCGCGCCTTCACCGAGCATATCGAAAGAAAAGCGCGTGGCCGCAGGCTGGCCTGCGCCGCGGTTCATGCCTTCTTTAATGGTGCGGCCCAGCACGTATTGGCTGCCCATAATTTTCATGGCCTGCAGCATGGCGGTGCGAATCATCGGCTCGCCCATGCGGCCGGCCAAATCTTTAAACCAGTTGGTGGTTTGGCCGGTGATTTCATTGCCCAGGCGAATCACTTTGCCGGTGAGCATCAGGCCCCAGGTGGAGGCATTCACAAACAGTGAATCCGATTGGCCCATGTGATCTTTCCAATTGCCGCTGGCCACTTTTTCGGCAATGAGTTTATCGGCGGTTTCACCGTCGGGGATGCGCAGCAGCGCTTCGGCCAGGCACATCAGCGCGATGCCTTCGCGGTTAGACAGGCCAAATTCTTCCAGAAAGGCATCCAGCGTGCCGCGCTTGTTGCGGTGGTTGCGCGACTCCAGCACCAGCTCACGGCCAAACCGCAAAATGCCCTCGCGGGTTTGGGCGGGCAGATTGGCCTGACTCAGCAATTCCCGCACGCACTGATCTTCGTCGGCGTAGGTGTACAGGCGCGCTTTATCGCGCAGCGCTTCAAGAGTGTGATTCATGGTTGTCATTCCAAAAAAGTTGGCCAATTAAGCCTATGATTGAGATAGCATATGGCTCGAATTATCGTGACGAATTAAGAGTATTTGTCTCCAATTTTTACTTATTTGCGATATATTGTGCTTTAAAAGGTAATATTAGCAGAGAGTTTGACTATGCCAAGTAAGCCCGAAAAGGCCCAGATAGACCGCACAGACAGGAAAATACTGGCTTTGCTGCAAGCCGATGGCCGCATGTCGAATGTGGAGCTGGCCCGGCAGGTAAATCTAAGCCCCACCCCTTGCCTGGAGCGGGTTCGGCGCCTTGAGCGCGATGGCTATATTCGCAATTATGTGGCGCTGCTGGATGCCGAGCGGCTGAATATGTCGCTGGTGGCCTATATTCAGGTAACGCTGCAAAACACGGCTACCGAACACTTGGAGCGCTTTAATAAAGAGGCAGCCCGGCTGCCCGAGGTGCAGGAGTGCCATATGGTGGCAGGCGGCTTTGACTATATGCTGAAAATCCGGGTGTCTGGCATGAATCACTACCGCAAATTTTTAGGCGAAAAGTTTTCTAATTTACCCGGTGTGCGCGAGACCCACACCTATGTGGTGATTCAGGAAGTTAAGTCAGAAACGGCGATACCTGTCCCCAAATCTTAATTAATTAGCAAAATGTTGCGTGAATTGGTGGTTGGTTAACTTTAAAGAACGGATATTGCCCATCAGCTAGGTTATCGTAGCTGTTCAATTATCGCGGAGACTGCCATGCATTTTGCGTTAACCGAAGAACAACAAATGATTGCCGATACCGCCCGCGCCTTTGCCGAGAGCGAGCTGGCACCGGTGGCTGCAGAGCTTGAGGGCCCCGAGGGGCGCAGGCTACTGCTCGCGCACTTAAAGAAGCTTTCGGAATTGGGCTTTATGGGCCTGAACATTCGTGCCGACTACGGCGGTACCGAGGCGGGAGTTACCGCTTTTAGCCTGGCTATCACCGAACTCGCCCGCGCCTGTGCCTCTACGGCGGT
Organism: Simiduia sp. 21SJ11W-1; assembly: GCF_024138675.1. Classification (NCBI taxonomy): domain Bacteria; kingdom Pseudomonadati; phylum Pseudomonadota; class Gammaproteobacteria; order Cellvibrionales; family Cellvibrionaceae; genus Simiduia; species Simiduia sp. 21SJ11W-1. The sequence goes on from NZ_CP090959.1 coordinate 1,261,829, forward strand.
AACTGTATCTGTTTCGAACATGGTGGCTGAGGTGATTCAGGCCGTGGGCACTGATGCGCAAAAGCAGCACTACCTGCCCAAGTTGTGCGGTGGCGAATTTGCAGCCGGCGGCTTTTGTTTAACCGAGGCCTGTGCAGGTTCAGACCCTGCGGGCATGAAAACCCGCGCGGTAAAAGATGGCGACCACTACCTGCTCTCGGGTTCTAAAATTTACATCACCAGTGCTGAGTACGCCGGTGTATTTGTGGTGTGGGCCGTTACCGACCCCGCGGCCAAAAAGGGCAAGGGCATCAGTTGCTTTTTGGTGGATGCAGATACTCCAGGGCTCAGCATTGGCAAGGCTGAAGAAAAAATGGGGCAGAAGGCCTCAGCCACCAATGAAGTGCATTTCGATAATTGCCGGGTGCCGGCCAGCCAAATGCTCGGCGCTGAAAACGATGGTTTTCGCATTGCCGTGGCCGAGCTTGCCGGCGGGCGCATTGGCATTGCCTCGCTCGCCCTCGGGGTGGGCCAGGCGGCAATGGATTACGCGGCCCGCTACATTGCTGAGCGCAACCAGTTCAACCAGCCGCTGATAAATTTTCAGGGCCTGCAATGGATGCTCGCCGATCGCGCCACAGAACTTGAGGCGGCGCGGCTGCTCGTGATGCAGGCGGCGTGGCTCAAGGAAAATCAACAACCTTTCAGCAAGGCGGCCTCTATGGCCAAGTTGTTTGCCAGTGAAAAGGCCAACGATGCCTGCTACACGGCGCTGCAATTGCTGGGCGGTGCCGGTTACATCAAGGAATACCCCATCGAGCGCATGGCACGCGATGTGCGCATTACCACAATTTATGAAGGCACCAGCGAAGTTCAGCGCATTGTGATTGCCCGTGAACTATTAAAAGAGCTGGCCACCGCTTAACAATTAAAGGAGTTGTACCATGGATTTACACGATAAAGTTGCACTGGTTACCGGTGGTGGCTCCGGCCTTGGGCGCGCCACTTGTGAACAGTTGGCGGCCGCGGGCGCCAAGGTGTTTATTTTTGATATGAACGAGCAGGCCGCCGCTGAAACAGTTGCCACCATTGGCGCCGAAAACGCCGCCTACGCGCAGGTTAACGTGGCCGACGAGGCCTCTGTTGAGGCGGGCTTTGAGGCGCTGCAAGCGCGCTTTGGCAGCCTGCAGGTGTGCGTAAACTGCGCAGGCATAGCCACTGCCGGTAAAATTCTAGACCGCGAAAATAACCCGTTGCCACTTGGTGAGTTTGCCAAAACCATCAGCGTGAATTTGGTGGGCAGCTTCAATGTGGCGCGCATGGCGGCGGCGTTGATGGCAAAAAATGCCCCCCATGGCGAGGCAGCTGAGCGTGGATTAATTGTAAACACCGCATCGGTGGCCGCCTTTGAAGGCCAGCTTGGCCAATGCGCTTATTCTGCCAGTAAAGGTGGCATTGTGGGTATGACGCTGCCCATGGCGCGCGACCTTGCCAAGCTCGGGATTCGCGTGAACGCAATCGCCCCGGGCATTATGGGTACGCCCATGCTCTTGGCCATGCCCGATAACGTGCAAGAGGCCTTAGTGGCTAACATACAGTTTCCAAAGCGCATGGGTTTGCCCAAGGAATACGGTGACCTGGTAGTGCATTTGGCAAACAACAGTTACATCAATGGGGAAACTATTCGTCTTGATGGCGCCATTCGCATGCAGCCGCGCTAGCTTCTTAGTAGCGCGGCTTTTAAGCGCCACTGTGCGGGCAGGCCCTGCGGTGATAGGCACCAGTACACCGGCCAAGGTGTATTGGTGCAACCTTTTACAGGGCGCCTTGCGGTGGTGTGCGTTATCGCGCAGGTGTTGCGCAGATTACACTAATTTGTGATGTGAACCGCACCAGCACCTTGCTGGCTCTCCAGCACAATCATGGCCTTGTGCGCAGGAATGGGTTTGCTGAACAGGTAGCCCTGGGCTAAATCGCAATGGTTGGCCTGTAAAAACGCCAGCTGTTCTTGCGTTTCCACACCTTCTGCCACCACCTGAAAGCCCAGTTGGCGGGCCAGAAAAATAATCACCGCCGAGATGTGCATGTCGCTTTCATCGTAGGGAATATCCTTGATGAATTCGCGATCAATCTTCAACGTATCTACCGGTAGGTTTTTCAAATAACTGAGTGACGAATAACCGGTGCCGAAGTCATCTATGGCAATGCTCACGCCCAGGGATTTCACCTTCTCAATGGTGCGCAGTGCGAGTGTGATGTTGTCCATCAGCAGGGTTTCGGTGATTTCAAGTTCCAGCTGTCCCGAGCGTATGCCATAGCGGTTGATGGTTTGCTGTAAAAACGGCAAAAAGTGGGCGCTGGAAAAGTGATCGCTGGCAATATTTACCGAGACTTTTACATCAGGGTAGAGGTTTTGCCAGGTTTTCAGCTGCCGGCAGCTGGCTTCTAGCATCCAGTTGTCGAGCTGGGTCTGTAGCCCCAGGTCTGCCATCATGGGCACAAATTCCGCTGGGTTCAGCACGCCGCGATCCGGGTGATCCCAGCGGCACAGGGCTTCAAAGCCGCGTATTTTGCTGGTCATATCCACTTTGGATTGCAAGTACAGGCGGAACTCTTTTTGTTCGAGCGCCCGGTGAATTTCAGCCTCCAGCGACACTTTACTGCGCGAGATGGATTTAAATTCCGGCGTGAATTCCAGGTAGCTATTGCCGCCTTTTTGTTTGGCGCGGTACATGGCAATTTCGGCGTTGCGCAACAGTTCAACAGCGGCAGTGCTGTGCTCCAGGCGGGTGAGCCCCATGCTCGCGGTAATCATCAGCTTTTGCTGTTTGATGATCATGGGTTGGCGAATCATCTCGTTGATTTTGTTCAGCCGGATTTTTAAATCTGCAGGGTTCAGGCTGGTGATGAGCACGCCAAACACATTGCCAGACAGGCGTGCGCAAAAATCTTTGCCGCCCACCGCCGAGCGAATGCGCTCAGCCACCTTGGCCAGCAGCATGTCGCCACTTTGGTGGCCAAGGGAATCGTTAATGCGCTGAAATTTGTCTACATCAATTACTAAAATTGTGGATCTATCCAGATCAGCGCCGCTTTCCAGTAGCTGTTCAATTTCGTAAATAAACAGATTGCGATTGGGCAGGTTGGTGAGCGGATCGTAGAGCGCCAGGCGCTCCATTTCGCGGTTGCGGTGATCGGCCGAGCGGGCGGCGGCTTCCAGCTGAAAGGTGAGCTCGGTTGTCACTTCACCTAATAGATCCAGTTCATCCACCGTACGTTTGGCCTTGGTGGGCAGCCGTTGGCGCGCCGGTTCGTATTGTTGTTCTGCCAGCAGGTGCAAGGTGCCGGTGTGACGGCGCAGACGGTAAATTTGCTGGCGGCTGATCAGCCAGTTAAGGCACAGCAAGGCGATCAACGCGCACACGGCAATGATGGCTTGCAGTTTTAGTAGTTCAATGCGCTGATTCAGGGGCGCGGCTTCATCGCTGATGATCAGCCAGTTGAGATTGCGGGTGCCGGCAATGGGCAGCAATTTGTAGTGGTAGCGGTTGAGATCCCAATCTATCAGCGGTTGCTTTAATAGGCTGCGCAGCTCGGCAATGTTTTGAATATTGTAAAAGTCGCTGTTGGGGTTGAGAGACCAGCTTTGTTTCCAGTTATCTTGGCCGTCTGCTTGTACCAAAAGTACGTGAATATTGGGGTGCTCGCTAAAGTGGGTGACCAAATTCGCAAGTGGCACTTCACCCACCAGCATGCGCGTGGGGTGGCCGCTTATGCGAAATGGCACGCCCACGTATTGGGCACAGCGGCGGTCACAGGCGAGCAAGGCGTCGGCGGAGTCGCTGCGGTAGAGCGTGTTGATCCACTCGGCGTCCACAATGGCAGGCCAGCGTGTATCGTGCGACAGCAACGCCTGGCCCGTGCGTTCGAAAATTTGCAGGTTGCTGAATTGGCCAGCGGCGTGCAGCAGGCTCCAGTCGTGCATCAAACGGTTGGTAATGGGGCTTTGTGGCTCTGCAGGCAGGTGCTGTGCCCACTCTTGCAGTATGTGCACCCGTGCGCGAAAGCCTTGGTCCAGGGTGCGGTTCAGCTGCTGCGCGAGGTTCAGCTTACTTTGGGTAAGCTCTGCTTCAACCAGTTTGTTTTGCTCTTGCCAATGGAAGTAAAGCAGCACAAACAACGACAGCACCACCAGGGTACCGAGCATAAACTGTGCTTTTATCGCCAGGCTGAACAGCCGGGTTTTGGTCATACATCACCCTTTATAATAATGGGACGAGTATACAGTAAGGGCCTGAATGCAAAAGCGTTGCCCGTTCACAAAGTGTGTATTGGCTCATTCTTTAGTATGATTTTTTCGTTTATTGCGCGGCGTCGGGTGTGTGCCGGTAGCGCCACCACAGCCAGAGGGCGGCGGCAAAAAACAGCGCCGACGCACACCAGATTACCCAGCGACCGCCCAGTAGTGCAAGCAGTGCACCCACCAGCGCCATAATGACATTGGCCAGGCAAAAATTCGTGGTAAGCAGGCCCATCACCCGCCCCTGGCCATAGTGGCCGTAGTTGGCAGACATGAACGCTGGGAAAATGCCGTTTTCCAGCGCAATGGTGGCCCCCATAAGGGTGAATACAAGTAAACAGGCCCAGGTATTTAGCCAGGGTAAAAGCCCCGTTAGCAGCCCAAGCACAATTACACAGCCCAAAATCATCTGGCGCTCACTGGCCAGCTGGCTGAGCCGGGTTACAAAAAACGCGCTGGTAATAATCATGGTGAGCGAGAGGCTCACGGATAGCCAGGCGATCTCTTGTGGCCCGTGGCCAAAGGCTTCCACCAGCCACAGCGGGAAGTATTCGTAGAAGGTATTGAGTGCCAGTGAAAACAACAGGTGAAAAATAATCAGCGGGCGGATGCCCGGGTCTTTCACGAGGCCAATGGAGTTACTTTCACGCACCGCTTGCCAAAAGCCTTGGGCGTTTTGGGTGTGCGCGTCATCTGGCGCTATACCCCAAGCCACTACGGCCAGGCACACAGCCACCGTGGCTGCGGCTGCAATAAAGGCTGCATCAACGCCGAAGGGCATTAAATAGCCGCCCGCAATAGGGCCCACCAGCCAGCCTGCGTAGGTGGCTGCAAATACCAAAGACAGCGCGCGCTTGCGATCAATGGCGGGGTGCAGATCCACAGCAATGGCCCGGGCGATGGAAATGTTGCCCTCGCAAATGCCCGTGAGCAGGCGCATGGCGGCAAACCAAAGGTAGGATTCTTCACGCAGCGCCCACACAGTGCCGCCATAGCTTAACGCTGCAATGAACAGGGTGATGTTCAACACCCGCTTGCGGCCGTATAAATCTGACAGCGCACCAATGGCCGAGCCGCCAATGAGCAGCCCAAGCGGGTAAAGCGCCAACACGATGCCCAGCAAGAGCTTGGGGTGCAGGCCTGCAAATTGGGTGAGGGCGGCGCTGCTGCTCGGGTCAAGAAAATACGGGGCAAGAATGGGGTAGGGCAGGGCAATGCCCACGGTGCCAATAAAAGACACCAGCATAACCGCCAGCAGTGCTGCTCTGGGTGAGGCAAGATGGATCATAGCTCTAAAAACATCAACCTGTGCGCAATAAAAAGCCCGGCGGGTGCCGAGCTTGCAGTGTGCGCGAATTTGGCGGTTTTGGCGATTGTTACAGGCAATTAATTGCGCCGGGGTTATTGCACAACCACTGCGCCATCACGCTTGTAGATCACGCCGTTTTTCATTACAAAATCCATCTGCTGCAGGCGTGAGATGTCGGCCAGCGGGTCGCCTTTTACCGCCACAATATCGGCCCACATACCGGCACTGATGGCGCCTGTTTGCTGTTCTATGCCCAGTAGCCTGGCCGCTGAAACCGTGGCCGATTGAATGGCTTCCATTGGTGGCATGCCGGCTTCCACCATGTAGACGAACTCTTGGGCGTTCTCGCCATGGGGGAATACGCCTGCGTCGGTACCGAAGGCAATGTTCACGCCGTTTTTATAGGCGCGCCCGAAGGTGCCCTGAATCAATGGCCCGATGGCGGCGGCCTTGGGCACCACTACCGGCGGGAAGTAGCCTTCAATGGCGGCTTTTTCAGCCACAAATTTGCCGGCGCTGATGGTGGGCACAAACCAGGTATCGTGCTTTTTCATCAGCTTCATGGTTTCTTTATCCATGTAAGTGCCGTGCTCAATGGAATTGACGCCCGCGCGAATGGCCCGCTGCATGCCCTCTACCCCGTGGGCGTGTACGGCCACTGTCATGCCGTAATCTTTGGCAGTTTGTACGATGGCCTCGATTTCATCTTCAAAAAATTGCGGGTTCTGGCCATTTTTCGCAACACTCAATACACCCCCGGTGGCGGTGATTTTGATGAGGTCTGAGCCGTCTTTGTAGCGCTGGCGCACGCTTTCACGGGCATCGGCAATGCCGTTGACTACGCCCTCTTTCGGCCCTGGCTGGCCCATGGTGGCGTGGTTGTGGCCGTTGGTGGGGTCTGCATGGCCACCGGTGGTAGCAATGGATTTACCTGCCGTGTATACGCGGGGGCCCGCCACCAGGCCTTGGTTGATGGCGTTGCGCAGTGAAATGGTGACTTGGTAATTATCGCCCAGGTTGCGCACAGTGGTGAAACCGGCCAGCAGGGTTTTCTCGGCATAGGCCACCGAGCGGTAGGCGTAGTCGGCGGCGTTGAGCTGGTAGCGCTCGGAGTAGGCCTTGGGGTTCATTTCGTGATCAAGATGCACGTGCATGTCCATCAAGCCCGGCATCACCGTGTGCTGGGATAAATCAATCACCTCATCGCCCTCGGCCGGGGCCTCAAAGCCTGCACTAATGCCGGTGATTTCACCGTCGTTAATGCGAATAGTGTGCTGTTGCAGGGCTTTGCCGCGCAGCGTGTCGATCAGCTGGCCTGCGTGAATAAGGGTATCGGCGGTTGCGGTTGCGGTGAGGGTGCTTAGCAACAGCGCAAAAATCAGTGGGGGCTTTTGCATGGGGAATCCTGTGGGTTCAGTCGTTATTCTTGGGGTAGTACATTTGTGCAGCCTAGTATGGGACGAATGTGTGCCCCGGTGCCTCATAAGTGCATTCTACGGTGTGTTTGGCCAGATGTGAGGGGTGAACGGAAAAAACCATGTTTTATGGCCAGCTGGTCATTATAATAGCCGGCTGAATAAGTGCCGCCCTGGGCCAGCCCGAGGGTCAATGCACCGAATGCAACATCTGAGCACTGCTATTTAAGGCTCAGAGCCACTAAGGCCAGACAGGAAAAATGCCATGATCATAAAACCAAAGGTGCGTGGATTCATTTGTACCAACGCCCACCCACAGGGATGCGCCGCCCACGTGCGCGAGCAGATAGATTTCATCAAGGCCCGCGGCCCCATTGAGAATGGGCCTAAAAATGTACTGGTTATTGGTTGCTCCACAGGTTATGGCCTGGCATCACGCATTACCGCGGCCTTTGGTAGCCAGGCAAAAACCATCGGTGTTGCCTTCGAAAAGCCGCCCACCGAGCGTAAAACCGGTTCGGCAGGTTATTACAACACTGCAGCCTTTCATGCCGAGGCCGAGGCGGCTGGCCTGTTTGCCGCGAGCATAAATGGCGATGCCTTCAGCGATGAAATCAAAGAGAAAACCCTGGCGCTGGTGAAGGCGCACATGGGTAAAGTAGACCTTGTGGTTTACTCGCTGGCCTCGCCGCGCCGCACAGACCCAAAAACCGGCGTGCTCCACTCCTCTGTGTTGAAGCCCATTGGCGAGGGTTACACCGCCAAGAACCTCAATACCGACACCCTTAAGATTTCAGATATCACCGTTGAGCCCGCCTCGGAAGACGAGATCGCCAACACCGTAAAAGTGATGGGCGGTGAAGACTGGGAGCTATGGATCGATGCGCTGCAAAAGGCCGATTTACTGGCCGACAATGCGCGCACCGTGGCCTACACCTACCTGGGTGAAAAGCTCACCTGGCCCATCTATGGCCACGCCACCATTGGTAAAGCCAAAGAAGATCTGGATCGTGCAGCACAAGCTATTAACGAGCGTTTGGCCGGGCAAAATGGCCGCGCCAATGTGTCGGTATTGAAGGCGCTGGTAACGCAATCGTCTTCTGCCATTCCTATCATGCCTTTGTACATTTCGCTGGTGTACAAAGTTATGAAGGAAGAAGGCACCCACGAAGGCTGTATTGAGCAGCTCTACCGCCTGTTTACCGAAGGCTTGTACACCGATCAACCGCGCCTGGACGATCACAACCGCCTGCGCATGGATAACTTGGAACTCAAGCCAGAAACGCAAGCAAAAATTGAAGCCTTGTGGCCCAAGGTTACCGAGGAAAACCTGTTCGATATTACCGATTACAAGGGCTATAACGACGACTTCCTGAAACTCTTCGGTTTTGGTTTGAGTGGTGTGGATTACGAAGCCGATGTAGACCCGGTAGTGCCGGCACCCTTTGTAGACTAAGTTGCATGATTACCCGTGCTACGGGTGCATGTGTGCAGAAGGCGACGTCAAGTCGCCTTTTTTATGGCCGCTACCGGTTAATTTTGAGTGTTGCAAAGTGTGCGCGTACACTGTGCGATGTGGCTAAACTTCGGCCGCCAAGTACTTAAAAGGACATACCTTCACTATGGCATCGCTGCCTCAAACACTTGTTGAGTTCCCGCTCACCCATGAAACGGTGGTTACCATTGCGCCGGGCGTGCGCAGGCTGGTGTGTAACAACCCGGGACTCATGACCGGCCTTGGCACTAATACCTACATAGTGGGCGAGCAGGCCTTGGCGGTGATAGATCCGGGCCCGATGGATGAGCAGCACATAGCGCGCCTGTGTAGGCTTGGCGATATTCGCTGGGTGCTGGTGACCCATACCCATCGCGATCACTCGCCGGCCGCGGCATTATTGGCCGCGCGCACTGGCGCCAAACTGCTCGGTGCGCTGGGCCCGGAAGATGGCCATCAAGACACCAGCATGCGCCCCGATCAGGCGCTGACTGATGGCTACCGGCTCAATACACCGGAATTTACCCTAACGGCCATACACACGCCGGGCCACGTGCAAAATCACTTTTGTTTCTTGCACCAAAAGTCCGGTATTTTGTTTACCGGCGATCACGTCATGCAGGGCACCACGGTGGTGATTATTCCCCCCAGTGGCGACATGCAAGATTATATTGAAAGTGTTGAGCGCATGGCCGCTTTACCCGTGCAATGGCTGGCGCCGGGCCACGGCCATGTAATGGCCGATGTGGCAAACTATTTGGCGGCGCTGGTGGCACACAGATTGACCCGTGAAGAAAAAATCTGGCAAGTGCTGGCGCAAGCGCCTGAACCGCGCACCATGGCGGCGCTCACGGCCCAGGCCTACGACGATGTTGATGAGTCTTTGCACGCCTGGGCCGTCTATTCACTGTGGGCGCACTTGGTCAAGCTGGAAAAGGAAGGGCGTGCACGAATGTGTGCCGCGCCAAAAGATGCACTGGCCGATTGGCTGTGGCAGCCGGTGAAAACTGCGCACTCATTCACCTAAATTCTCAGGAGCAACCCTGTGACAATGCGATATAAAAAACTGGGTTCATCAGATCTGGAAGTGAGCCACATTTGCCTGGGCACTATGACCTATGGCGAGCAAAACACCCAGGAAGACGCCTTCGAGCAAATGGATTATGCATTGAGCCGCGGCATTAATTTTTTCGACACAGCCGAACTCTACCCCGTGCCCCCCAGGCCTGAAACCCAGGGGCAAACAGAAACCATTGTGGGCAATTGGCTGGCGGCCAGTGGCAAGCGCAAAGACATCGTATTGGCCACCAAAGTTACCGGCAGAGGCGATGCCAATTCCGGTGTGGCCCACATTCGCCAAGGCCCGCGCTTAACGGGTGATCATATCCGTGCGGCTGTAGAGCAATCGCTTGAACGGCTGCAAACCGATTACATCGACCTCTATCAAATTCACTGGCCAGAGCGGCGCACCAATTTCTTTGGCCAGTTCAGTTATCGCCACAGTGACGACGACGGCGTGGCCATTGAAGACACACTCTCGGCGCTGCAGGAGTTGGTGGAGTGGGGCATGGTCCGCCATATTGGGTTATCCAATGAAACGCCCTGGGGAGTGATGGAATATTTGCGGCTGGCGCGTGAACACGATATGCCGCGCATCGTCTCTATTCAAAACCCCTACAATTTATTGAACCGCGGTTTTGAGTTGGGGCTTGCGGAAATGGCCGTGCGCGAAAAAGTGGATTTGCTGGCCTATTCGCCCTTGGCCTTTGGCGTGTTGTCGGGCAAATACCTTAACAATGCCAAGCCTGCGGGCGCGCGCCTCACGCTTTTTGAGCGCTTTGTGCGCTACAACAACGCCGAGGCCCGTGCAGCCACCGAGGCCTACGCCGCTCTGGCCCAGCGCCACCAGCTCTCGCTTTCACAAATGGCCTTGGCCTACGTGAACCAGCAGGTGTTTTTGGGCAGCAATATTATTGGCGCAACCACCTTGGCCCAGCTTAAAGAAAATATCGACAGCGCCCAGGTGCAATTAAGCGATGAGCTACTTTCAGAAATCGATGCCATTCACAAGCGCTATACTGTACCTGCCCCGTGATTTGGCGGCGAATTACACTCATTCACACAGGATGTTCAGGTTTATGGCAAAGCGTATAAATGCCGCTTTTTTAGCGGTGGCAAGCCTTGTGGCCTCGCCGTTTGCATTGGCAGATGATCACAACCCGGCCACAGTCAAGGGAGGCTTCTATTTAGGTGTAAAAGGTATTTATACCGATCTGGCGCCCGAGGCCACAGATAACGCAGGCGGTGTGGGCCTGCTGGTGGCCGAGCATTACGCCAATGGTTTTGGCGTAGAGCTTGAAGGTACACGCAGTGAAGCCGATGTGAATTTACTCGACCTCAATGAAGACTACACCCTCGATACCCTGGGCCTTTACGGCGTTTACCGCTCACCCGGTGCATTGTATTTTAAAGTGCGTGGCGGGTTGCTCTGGAAGCAGCTCAGCGTCGGTGGTGACCGCACCGATAAAACCGCCTTTGGCGGCGGAGTGGGTGGCGGCTACGACTTCGGTAAACTATTGATTGAAGCCGAATACACCTATGTAGACAAAGACATCGCACAGGCAAGTATTGCCGTGATTGGAAAATTTTAATGCACAATTCTTACGGTGTGTGTAGGGCAGGGCAATGATTGTTTACGGCGACCGACGCTCCGGCAATTGCTACAAAGTGCAACTGGTGATGAGCCTGTTGCACATTGATCACACCTGGCGTGCGGTAGATGTTTTACAAGGCGGCACGCAGACGCCTGATTTTTTGAGTAAAAACCCGAACGCCAAAATTCCATTATTGGAATTTGAAGACGGCCGCTGCCTTTGGGAATCTAACGCCATTGTGAATTACCTGGCGCAGGGTTCTGATTTATTGCCCAGTGATGCGTTTAGCCTGGCCAAGGTACAGCAGTGGCAATTTTTTGAGCAGTACTCCCACGAGCCCTATATTGCGGTTGCGCGCTTTATCAATAAATATTTGGGTTTGCCAGAGGCCCGGCGCGCGGAGTATGAAGCCAAACAAGCGGGCGGTTACCGCGCCCTTGGCGTAATGGAACAACAATTGAAATTAACGCCATATTTGGTGGGCGATAGCCTGACCACTGCCGACATCGCGCTGTTTGGCTATACGCCTGTGGCCCATGAGGGCGGATTCGATTTAACGGAATACCCCGCAGTGCGTGCATGGATTGAGCGCGTGCAGCAAACACCGCATTTTATAGCCATGGAAAGCTAAGGCGGCTGCCGCCGCCTGAGCCTTTCGCTCACTTTTTTACCTGGATTCGTTTTCGCTTAAGGCGCGATCAAGCGCTGTGGCGCGCGCGCCGGGCATGGCTGCATGCTTGGCAAACAAATTGTAGGCCGTGGGTACAATAAACAGGGTAAACAAGGTGGCGGCCAACACGCCGTAAAACAAGGTAACGCCAATCATGGTGCGGGTTTCTGCACCGGCTCCAAAAGAGATAATTAACGGCACAGCGCCTGCCATGGTGGTGATGCTGGTCATCACAATCGGGCGCAGGCGAATAGCGGCGGCCTCGCGAATGGCTTCATTGATGGTGCGCCCTGCGCTGCGCAGTTGGTTGGCAAACTCTACAATCAAAATGCCGTTTTTCGCCGCCAGCCCAATAAGCATTAGCAGTGCAATCTGGCTGTAGATGTTGAGCGAATTACCCGTAGACCATAGCCCGAATAAACCGCCGGCCATGGCCAGTGGTACAGTGAGCATAATGATCATGGGGTGTACGAAACTTTCAAACTGGGCTGCCAATACCAGAAACACCACAATTAGACCGAGCGCGAAAATAAACGCGACAGACTGGCCGCTGCGTGTGTAGTCGAGCGAGTCGCCTTTGTAATCGATTTGTGCATACTCCGGTAATTCCTCGGCCACAATGCGCGTCAGGTAGTTGAGCGCTTCACCTAGCGATACGCCTTCCACATTGGCCTCAAGGGTAATGGCGCGAATGCGGTTGTAGCGGCTCAATGTGCCCGCATCGGCAAAGGCTTCCAGTGTTACCAGGTTTGCCAGGGGAATCAGTTGTTGGCTACGGCTTGAGCGCACGTAAATGTTTTGTAAATCCGTGGGGCTGCGTTTATCGCTGCGCTCGCCTTCAATGATGACATCGTACTCTTCGCCCTGATCAATAAAGGTGGTAACCCTGCGTGAGCCCAGTAAACTTTCCAGGGTAGTGCCTATGGTGTTTACGGTAACGCCTAGCTCGGCTGCGCGATCATAGTCAATGGCAATTTTGTATTGGGGTTTGGTTTCTTTGTAATCCCAATCAATGTCTGTGAGGCCGGGGTTATCTGCCTGAATGCGCGCGTTAAGCTGATCGCGCCAGTTGGCGAGCTCGGCATAGGTTGCACCACCCAAAACAAATTGCACGGGCTTGCTGGTGCCGCCACGAATGCCTTGGCGCATAACCGGGAAGGCGCGAATGCCGGGCAGGTCAGACAGGCGGTTGCGTACATCTGTCATTATGTCCCAGGCTGAGCGGCGCTCGCTCCAATCGCTTAGCGTGACAATCACAATGCCGCCGGAGAAATCTGTTAAATTGCCAAAGCTTCGCGGTGCCCGCACCAGCAGCCGTTGGGCTTCACCATCATCCAGCAAAAATTGCAGCCGCTGCTCTATCTCGTTCATGTAATCTACTGTGTGTGCGTAGCTTGCACCCTCCGGGCCGCTGACTATCACAAAAAATGCCCCCCGATCCTCTTTAGGCACATACTCGCGGGGAATGCTTTGTTCAAAAAATACCGCACTGGCCAACAGCGCCAAGGTGGCACCGGCCAAAAGCCAGGGCCTGGCAAGGCTTTTATCGAGAAGCTGGCTGTAGCGCGTGCGCAACGCGTTAAACAAATGATCCATTTTCTGAACCGGTGCCGAGGGCGCGCTATTGGCTTTAAGCAGACTGGTGGCGAGCACGGGCGAAAGCGAAAGTGCCACAAAACTTGAAAACACCACCGCCGCCGAAAGGGTAAGGGCAAACTCTGTAAACAACTGGCCCAGGTCGCCCTCCAAAAATGTAATGGGAATAAATACGGCGACTAGCAGCACGGTGGTGGAAATCACCGCAAAGCCCACTTGCCGGGTGCCTTTAAAGCTGGCCACCAGGGGCGATTCTCTTTTGTCTTCAATACGCCTGTGAATATTTTCCAGCACCACTATGGAGTCGTCTACCACAAGGCCAATGGCCAGTACCAGGGCAAGCAGGGTTAACAGGTTAATGGTAAAGCCCAGGGCAAATAACACGATGGCCGTGGCAATGAGTGACACTGGCACGGTGACGGCCGGAATTAACATGGCGCGCAGGCTGCCTAAAAACAGGTAGATCACAAGCACTACCAGGCCAATGGCAATAAACAGCGTTTTGTACACTTCGCTGATGGAGGCCTCAATAAATACCGAGGAGTCGTAGCTGGGTTTAATGGCCATGCCCTGTGGCAGGGTGGGGTTAATGCGGGCCATGGCTTCACGGGCATTGCGTGCAACATCAATGGTATTGGCGGTGCTTTGTTTTGAAATACCCAAGCCCACCATGGGTTCGCCATTGCCGCGAAACAGGGTGCGGCTTTCTACCGTGCCCATTTCAACCCGCGCCACATCTGCCAGACGTACAAGGTAGCCGCTTGTACCCTGGCGCAATACCAGCTGTTTGAAATCGTCTGCAGCTCTAAAACTGCGATCTACGCGCACAGTAAATTGCCGCTCTAGGGATTCAATAGAACCTGCGGGCAGCTCTACGTTTTCAGAGCGCAGCGCCGCTTCTACTTCTGCCACGGTAAGGTTTTGTGCAGCCAGCGCCTGGCGGTTAAGCCAAATGCGCAGGGCATAACTTTGCGCGCCGCCCACGCGAACACGCGCCACACCAGGCAGCACACTGAAGCTGTCTACCAGGTAGCGCTCGGCGTAGTCGGTGAGCTCTGGCAGTGTCATCTCGGTGCTCACAAGGTTCAACCAGATAATGGGTGAATCGTCGGCATCCACTTTTTGAATATCCGGCGCGTCTGCTTCTCTGGGCAGGCTGTCGCGCACGCGCGAGACGCGATCGCGGATGTCGTTGGCTGCGGCGTCTATGTCGCGCTCAACGGAAAACTCTACGGTAACCCGCGATCGGCCATCTTCACTGGCCGATTCAATGTACTTGATGCCCTCTACCCCTGAAATGCGATCTTCAATCACCTTGGTGATGCGCGTTTCCACCACGGCTGCGCTGGCGCCGGGGTAGCGGGTGTCGATTGAAACCACTGGCGGGTCTATGTCGGGGTATTCGCGCAGCGGCAAGCGATCAAAGGCCACCAGGCCAAAGGCCACTAGCAGTAGTGAAAATACCGTGGCCAGTACTGGCCGGCGCACGGAAATATCAGACAACAACATACTCATTGCCCCCCGGTGCGTTGCAGTAAATCGGGCAGCCGTTCACCGAGGGCTTGGGTGGCAAGAATGTTCACAGCGCTGCCCTGGCGCACCTTTACGGTGCCGTGGGTAATCACTAAATCCCCTGCGGCCAGGCCTGCAAGAATCTCCACCTGGCCGGGTATGCGGCTGCCCACCTCTACGGCCACTTTTTCAACGGTTGCAGGGGTGGCTTCGGTATTTACGCGCATCACAAAATGCTGGCGCCCTTCGGGTACCAGTGCCTCTTCGGCAATGATCAGTGCACGGCGGGGTGCCTTTTGCAGTGTGACAGTCATTAACAGCCCGGGCCTCAGGCTATAGTGGGGGTTGTCGATCAGGGCGCGAACCACAATGGATCGGGTAATCGGATCTACCCGGGAATCGATGCTGACCACCTCCCCTTCAAAGCCCTGGTTGCCGAGTGCTTTGGCTTGGGCGGTCACTTTCAGGCCGGGTTTTAGGTAGGGCAAGTAGGTAGAGGGCACAGAAAAGTCGAGCTTCATGACGGTATCGTCATCAAGGGTGGTGATGGGTTGCCCCGCGCTCAGCAAGGTGCCCACGCTTACGGTGCGCAACCCCACCACACCCGCAAAGGGCGCCACAATCTGCATTTCTTGCATGCGCGCGGCCAGCGCATCCAGACGGGCTTGGGCCGCCTGATAGGTTCTGCGCTGTTCATCAAGTTGCGACTGGGGCGCCAGGCCGTCTTGTGCGAGTTTTTTTACCCGTTCGTACTGGCGCCTGGCTTCATTCACCACCAGCGACAATTCCTGTTGCTGGGCCTTTTCTTCCAGATTATTAAGTTCTACCAACAGCTGGCCTTTGCTTACGCGCTCGCCATCGCGAAAGCCTATGGCGGTAATGCGATTGGTGACGCTGGTGGTGAGCACAACCGATTCGTAGGCCCTGAGTGTGCCCAAGGCC
The DNA here is from genome assembly GCF_024138675.1 of Simiduia sp. 21SJ11W-1. NCBI lineage: Bacteria > Pseudomonadati > Pseudomonadota > Gammaproteobacteria > Cellvibrionales > Cellvibrionaceae > Simiduia > Simiduia sp. 21SJ11W-1. The sequence goes on from NZ_CP090959.1 coordinate 1,277,701, forward strand.
TCGATGCGATCGGAAAACGGCTGTTGCTCGACCTTTTGAACGTAAACGCCCGTGGGGTTGGCCATCACCATGGGTGCCAGCGAGCAGGCAATAACTAACAGGGTTTTAAAAATGATCGAGTGCATGCAGGCTCCGGTGGGTAAGTGCGTTGGGCAGGCAGGGTGGTGGCCAGTTGTGTGGATTAAAGCTTAAACCTAGGTTCTCTTTTGCTAAACAGCAAAACCAAAGTGTTTGTACGGCTACATGACATTTTTCTCACAATTGCGTGCGCGGCCCGGAACTTTTGGGCGCAGGCGTTACTCCAATAAACCATGAACGCTTACTGGCATTCATGTCTCTCCCTAAGCCCGTGCGTGCCATAGCGCCCGGCATATTGTGCCGCTCTTTGAGCGGCATTTTTTATGGCTTGGCAAGTTACGGGTAAACCAAGCCTGTGGATCAGGCATTGGGCTTATTGCGCCTTTAAACTGCGCAATTGGCGCAGGCGCATGAAGTCGCGGATCAGCTCGTAGCCAGAGACTGCCCCGATTGCCACAAACACACTGTTCATGGCCTGATTTAGGTGCAGCATCATGTCGGCAGCGCCAGGGTAGTCGCTCACCAGTTGCGGCAGGGCGGAATCTGGCACGCAGAGCAGCAGTGTTACTACGGCAATGCATCCGGTGTTGAGCACCATATTGGCCACAAGGCTCGGCGCGTCCCAGTGCGGGCGCAAGCAGTGATACAGGTGCAGCGCACTGTAGAGCAGTAGCAGGCCGCCAATCACGGGCGTGAGCGCAGCAATGAGTTCAAGGCTGCTTTGTGTGGGGTAATTAAGGCCTATGTCTTCAAGTGCGGGAAACCAGCCAAATACCATGGCGGCAAACATCAGGTTGATGGCCAGTAAAAACGCGCATTCACCCCGCGCGCGCAGGCTCCACGCAGGGCGCAGCGGCGCCAGGCTGTCGGCCTGCCAGGGCTTGGCCTGCAGGTATCTTTGCAAGGGCTGCTCGGCAAAATAAAACACTGCCGTAATGAAGGTAAAAAACCACACAAAGTGCTCGATGCTGTTACTTATCACAAACAGCAGCATGCTCACGGGCCTTACTTCGGTGTGGGAAAGGGCGTGCAAGAGGGCGTAACCGGAAAATACACCCACCAGCACCCAGGCAAGGTTTTGCAGTACCAGTTTGTAAACTTCAAGCAGCGGTTGGCTAATCAATGCCTGACGGCTATGAAATCGGCTGGCGTATAGCATCGGATTGCCAAATTGTTGCACCAAAGATTTGGCGTGTTGTTGGGGGCATTCGGGTCTTGGGCCTGTAGCTCTTCCAGCTGATCGTTGAGCTGGGCGCCCAGTTCTTCGCATAAATCCTCGCGGCTAGCGGCGGGGAAGAAAGGGCGGGCGGCGGCAATGTAGCGGGCAATCCAGCTCATGGTGCAATCTCCTTGTGGGCGTTGCGAATTTGATCTACCGCCCGGGCCAGGCGGCACCATTCGGCATCCAGTTGGGGTAGCAGTTGTTCACCCAAGGGCGATAAACGGTAAAAGCGGCGCTTGCGGCCGGATTCTTCGCGCCAGTCGCTGGTGAGCAGTGCGTCTTTCTCCAGCCTGCGCACCAGCGGGTAGAGGGTGCCTTCTTCTACTTCCAGGCCGTGGCCTGCCAGGTGCTTGCGAAGGGAATAGGCGTAGTGCTCTTGGCGGAACGCCAGCAATACCGCCAGCGACAAGCTACCCCGGCGCAATTCCTGGGTCATTTTGTGTAGCGGCGCATCCGTGTCCATTGGGTGCCTCGATATTTATACTGTGTAATGCACAGTAAATACTATGTGGTGCACAGTATTGTGTCAAGGTGCTGATTGGCCTCAAGCACTGGGCCTGGCAAGGAGAGGGCTGGGCGCGCCAGGAATAGCCCCAAAGGCCAGAAAATGTTGGGTGCCAAAAGGTGAGCGTGCGGAAAGTGAAAAAAGTGGAAATTTAATGGAACTAAGTGGCCGCAGGCACATCCAAGAACCATATGAATGAACGTTGGTGTGTTTTTCATATTGTCTCCTCATTGATTGATGCTTAGCCGCGCCTTTTGGCGCGGCTTTTTTATGGGCGCCATTTGAGTGGCCGGTGGCTTATTTGGGAGGTAAAAAAAGGCGGCCAATGGCCGCCTGAAATAACACGAGGATGAGGAAAAGGTTGGCGCTTAGTGCCCGGGTTTACTAATAGTAAATTCTTGCTTGGTAGCCGCCAGCAATGGCGTTGATACGCATGCCCTGGGTCTTTGCTTTGGGTTGCCCGTAGTAGTTAATGCGACCTTGGTCGGCGGTTTTTGCATCTAAATGACGTTTTACTTTCACCGTCATGCGGGCGCTGCCGGCCACGTGAAGTTGGGCATCGTTTGCACGCAGGCCTGTGGCCGTGCACTCGCCATCGCCATCCATGTGCCACTGCACGTGGGTGGCCTGGCCGCTCAGTTTGCAATTCACCTGGCCTTTGAGCGCCCCTTGCAGCGTGTTGAGGTGTAGCCCGTCTGCGCGCACAAGGCCCGCGCCATTGGCTACCAAGCGCATGCTCTGCCCGTGAATCTCATCAGCCTGCACATCAATTTTGCCGTTCACGGTAATGGCAAGATTGCTTGCGGTAAGCTTGTTGACATCCAGCTTTCCCAAGCCATTAAAGGTAATGGTCAGCGCAGGCTCATCGATATCTGCAATTCTGGCTGCAAAGTAGCCATTTAATGTGAGTGCCTTGGGTTGTTTGAGTGTTAAGCGATAGTGAATGTCTTGCTGAACCTGATTGCCTCCCAGCGCCTGCTGCCACCATTGCTTGGTTTTGTACCAGGTGGAGCGGGTGCGGGTGTCGGTGATTACCAACAGGTCATCTTCCAGTGCAAGTTCGAGGTGTGGCGTGACATCTTCACCGGCAATCACATCGAGCTGGTTGGTATCACCTTGGGCCACGCTGATGTGGCCGTAGGCATCCAGTCGCACGTTTTGTACGGCATCAAGCGCGTAGGTGTGGCGGAAGTTGCCCGCCGCACACACCCACATGCTGAGTGCGGAAATTGTCAAAAGCAGTGCAATTGCAATTTTCACGATCGCGTCCTTTAGATCTCGTAGCGATGGTTGCGCAACCAGATGGTCGCGTAGATTAGGCCTGCGGCCACAATCAGGCCAACCCACAGGCTTGGGCTTGCCAGAAACTCACCCATAGGGCTGATGCCGGTATCGGTAAAGCGCACATAGCCGCTGTAGCCGTTGTCGTCGATGGAAACGCCGGGAATGCGCGCGCTGATCGCGCCTACCAGGAGCTTGCTGCCGAAAATGATTTGCTCAGCCAACATCAGGACTACCGGAGGTAACAGTGCCAGTAAAAACGGTGAGCGCTTGGCCGCCGCTGAGCACACCATCAGCCAGGCAAAAAATGGCAGGCTCCACAGGGCAACGCCGAGCGCGGTAAACCAGTGGCTTACGGCAATGCTGATCAAATTAACGCCGGTGAAAATTTCCCAAGGTGTGGTGCTTGATGAGTAACCCGCTACGTAGAGCATGGTGAGAATCACAAACACGATACCTACAGCCAGCGCACACAGGGTGGCGATGGTAGGCAGTGCCACCAGGCCAACCGCAAGTTTGGTGAATACCTGTTGGGCTTCTGAAACCGGCATGGATTTCCAAAACAGGATGCTGTGGTCTTTGCGGTCTGTGTAGAGGCAAGAGAGCAGGTAGTAATAACTTACCAGCAGCATCAGGCCTGAAAACAACACCATGAACCCTTTGAGTACATCGTTGACGGATTCAATATTGTCGTCGGTAAAATCCAGCTCATCGGTTTTTTCAATCACAGTGACGGTTTCAGGGAAGTGACGGATTTCCCCGGTTGCGGGCGCCTCGGGGGCCGCTGCTGCACCGGGTGCTTCAGGTGCCGCAGGTGCTTTGGGCGCCTCAGGCATGGCCTTTGCGAGCTTGGCATCCAGGCGTGCAATGCGTTCGTCTAAGCGGGCGGCTTCGCGATCGAGCTGACGGCGTACTTCCATGTGTACGGTTTCACCATCGATTTTAATTTCATCGCGGGTGATGGTGATGTCTATGCCTTGGCGATCCAGCTCACGTTGCGCCGCTTGCAGTTCGCGCCGAATTTCTTCGTTAACTTCTTCATCAAAGTGTTCGGCCACTTCATCGCGCGCTTGAAGGATATCTTCACGGGCTTGAACAAGTGCCTCGCGCTCCATGTGCAACCGCTCTTCACTGCTGTGGAACTCATGGTGCCCGCCGCGGGTGATGTGGAAGTCGTTGTCATCTAACTGGTAATTGATCACGCCGCTGGCGTAAAGGCCAAGCGCGCCAACCATCAGCAGGGCAATCAATGCAGCACAAATGACGGGTAGGCGGGTAAAGCTGCCGCGGTATTCCCAAAATTCGCGCTTCACAGGTGTGATATAGCGGTTCATTGTGTGTGCCCCCAAGCAAGATTCGGTTGAATTTTGGCCACAAATAAGTCGGTGATACTCGGTGTGTGCAGGCTACCGAGTGCTTCCAATTGTGTGCGCTCGGCATTTTCATAAATAGCGCTAAAACCACCCAGGCGTGGGCTTACGTGAATGGGGTTTAGTGCTGCGGCCTCGGCTTGTTGTGGCTTGTTGATGTGCACTTCTACAAAACGCTCGGGCACATCTTCCATGGCAACGTTTAACACCAGTTCGCCTGCATTGATAAACACCAGATCTGTCAAGATGGTTTCGATTTCTTCCACCTGGTGGGTGGTAATCAGTATGGTCTTTTCTTCGTCGAAGTAATCGTTCAAAAGCGAGGTGTAAAACTGCTTTCTATATAAGATGTCGAGCCCGAGCGTGGGTTCATCCAACACCAGCAGTTTGCTGTCTATGGCCATAATCAACGACAAGTGCAGCTGTGTGATCATGCCCTTGGATAAACTGCTTACCTTGGCATTCGGCTTGATTTTGGTTTTTTCCAAAAACGCCTGGGCCTTGGCGCGATTAAAGCGTGGGTGAACGGCAGCCACGTACTCAAGGGCTTCGCTGACTTTCAGCCAGCGGGGCAAAATGGCGGTGTCGGCAATGAAACTGACTTGCTCTAGCAGTTCGCGTCGCTGTTGAACGGGGTTCATGCCCAGTACGTTCAGCTCGCCTTCTACTTCGGCCAGGCCAAGAATGCCTTTCAGCGCCGTGGTTTTACCGGCGCCGTTCGGCCCGATGAGCCCCACAATGCGCCCGGGCGCTATGTCGAAGGTGACTTGGTTTAACGCTTGATGATTGCCGTAGCGCTTGGATAGGCCGCGGGCTTGAATGATCGGTTGCATTACGCGGTTTCCTCTGCGTTGTTGATGTGTTCAACCAGCTCGTCCTTGCTGATGCCCAACTGAACGATGCGCTGAATTAACTTTGGCAGCTCAATGCTCAAGAATTTTTCTTTTTCAGCGTTCAAAATTTTCTCCCTTGCCCCTTCGATAACAAACATGCCCAAACCTCGCTTCTTTTCTACCAGACCTTCGTCCACTAACTCCTGATAGGCCTTGGACACGGTCAAATGGTTAATTTGAAATTCTGCGGAAACCGCTCTTACTGAGGGAATGGCATCCCCTTCGGTATAAGCGCCTTCCATAATTAGGCCTACCATTCGGTCGCGTAGCTGACGGTAGATAGGCTGATCATCATTCCACTGCTGTTGCATAATTCTTACCTTGTATGGGTGGCTTGGGTGATCACTTGGGTGTTGCTCCCAAGGATTTCACGCTGCTGGCACCGCTGGTATCTACTTTGATCAGTGGCTGGCCGTAGTAGTGCACATCCGAGGCACCACTGGCATCTACGTGCAGTTTATCGGTAACCCACACCTTGGCATCGGCAGAACCCGAGAGGTTGAGCTCGGCCATGGTGCTTTTCAGGTGTTTTGCGTTGTAGTCACCGGAGCCGCCAATATCAACAGATTGGCTGTTAATAGTGCCTTCGCTGATGGCCGTATCGCCTGAGCCTGCCATAGAAAGTTCCAGACGGTCGGCATTTAAGGTGCCGATGCGAATGTCGCCAGAGCCTGCTGAGGTAATTTCAGCAAGGCCTTTAACTTCCAGGGTTTTAATGCGCATGTCGCCAGAGCCTGCAGTATCTAACTCGGTTTCTTGCACGTTAATGCTGTCTGCCGATATGTCACCCGAGCCCGCCGAAGATATTTCCAGCGCATCAGCTTTAAGTGATTTCAAGCGCACATCACCAGAGCCTGCGGTATCCACCTTCAGGCGCTTGGCGGTGAGGTCGGTGGCAAATTCCACATCCACCGAGCCCATGCTTTTCACTTTGTTGAGTTGCTTGACGGTAAGCTTGTAGTGAATGCCGTTATCAATGCGGAAAAAGCCCCAGGAATTGCCTTCTTTAATACGTAACCGCAAGTTGCTGCCCCGCGCGTCTACCTCTATGCGCTCCATCACCTTTTCACTGGCGATGATTTCCAGGCTTTCGGTATCGCCTTGGGTAATGGTAAGCAAGCCCGGGCCTGCAACTTCCACCTGATCGATATCTTCAATGGCGATGTTTTTCTTGTGCAATTCTTCAGCCTGTAGCGGGGCAGTCATCAGCAATGCCACTGACATACAAAAGCCGGTAATAATTTGCAGGGTTTTCATGTGATCTCCTGGGATTTCTTATGTGTTAGTGGGTGTTAAATGGATTAAATGCCAGCCAAATCAAAGGCTGATTGCGCCGCGCGCTTGGCAATTTCTTGCGCGAGGTTGGCGGCCAGTTCGGTGACTTCAATTTCTATCAGCTGCCCGTTAACCACATCGCGGAATGTCCAGCTGTTGGTATTCTTTGTAACCAGTGCCGGGCGTGTGGCTTCAACGGTTTGGGCTTTTTGGGGTGCCTCTTCAATGGCGGCCAGTGCCCATTCGGTATTGATGCTGGGCACAGGCGCCTGAATGGAGGTTTCTGCCAGGGCTGTGCTGCTTGCGATTAATGTGGCGGCTGCAATGGCGATGCTGCGCAATGTGTTCATGGTGTTGTCCTCAAAAATTTGTCTGCGGTTGGATCGCAGTAACTTCCTTGCTGATCCGGTGTTATACGTAACTATAACACTAGTTTTGTATATCGCAATATCTCTGTGTGAATTTTGTGCAAAATAATTACGAGTGTTTTTAAAAGCCATTTAAAAACAATGGCTTACGATATAATTGAGGATGCAGATTTTCGAGCCAAAATGGCCAGAGAGGTGTTATAGGGGTGCTATAGGGGTGCTATAGGGGTGTTATATGGGTCTTATATGGGTGTAGCGGGGCAGCTAAATCGGGGGGCAGTCGCTGCGGCGGCTGGCCGCTGGCTATTCGGCGCTCATGCTGGTGAGGCGTTCCATGATTTTTACAAACTGCTTGCGCACAATGGCGCGGTTGGCCTCCAGTAGCTCTGTGCGCTGCAGGGCTTCATCTTCCATGGCCTGCAGCACCTGTTGTTGGCCGGCGGTGGCGCTTTCACCCACCAGCATGTGCGATTGATCCACAATGCTTTGGATGATGCCCACGGTTTCCTCTTTTTGGTATTTGTATTGTGCCTCCAAATTTTTGCTGATGGTTTGCAGCATTTCATTAAGTTGTTCGTAGTTGGTCAGGCGCTTGCTCATGCCTTTTTGCACGGCGACTTTTTCAGCAAGGTTGGAGGCGAAGCTGAATACGGTAGCCAATAATTGCGCTTGTGATTCGTCTAGCGGCTTGGGTCGGTCGGAAAACTTGAGTAAAGCCCGTACGTTGCGATAGTGCACTGTAATTTGTTTGCCGGCATCTTTAATGAGTTTGTCAGGTTCGAAGTTCAGGTGTTCAATCAGCAGTTTATCTTCCCGTGAGAGTTTGCCCATGGCGGTGATGTCTACTTTGCTTTTGCCCACCATAATGCGAATAAGCGACTCAAAGCCCAGCTCGCTTATAGCGTGTTGCAATACGGTTATTAAATCTTCCAGCGAGCCAGACTCAATGGCGTTGGTCATAAATTCAGCAAGAAACTCGCTGTGCTGGTTGCCGGCGCTCTGTTCGGGCGCGTCTTCTTCTGTGGCATCAAACTCTTGAGATAGGTTTTCCAGCACTTCTTCGTCGGATTTATCTTTATACTGCTGCTGAAGTTCTTCACGCTGCTCTTGCAGCTCTTTAAGGTGGGTGTAGAGGTTGTCTACTTCATCTTCGAGCACCTTGATGCACATTTCCGATTCCATTAAGGCGCGTTTTAATTTTTCAAGTTCAGAACGTTTGGCGCTGTCTTCCTCTGAGGAACCTGTAAGTTCCGACTCCAGCTTGGCGATGGTGCTCTCCATAGAGAGAATGGATTTGCGTTGATCAAAAATGGTTTTTTGAAGCCCGTCGATATTCTTCTTGCTTTGTGTGCCGATGTTTTGGGTGTCTGCTATCAGGTCATCAAAAATATTGTTGCTGTTGCCGTCTTTGTCTTTGCTGGCGCGTATTACACTGAGCATGGTGGCGCTTTGCTTTTGGTCTACAGGCTTGTGGTTGAAAACGTGGTCTATCTGGTTGAGATTTTTCTGGGCGTTTTTCAGCGCAATTTGGAGGTTGGCAGACTCGTGCTCCATTTTGTAGAGCATGCGTTCGTATTCGGCCACGCGTTTTTCCAAGTCACCGGAGTTCTTTTCCTCCTTGATCATCATGGTGAGGTTTTTGGTGTGCTGCTTTTGCTTTTCCAGCCGCTCGAACAGCTCGGCGCCGCGCCCGGTAGCCTTTTGGGCTGATTGGTGGGTTACATCAACATCCCGTGCAAAACGCAGCACGTAGCCGGGTGTCTTTTTGACTTTGCCGTGAACCTGGCTGTTGGCATCGGCCCAATCTTTATCGCCCAGCTTTTCCAGGCGGTCGCGCAGGAGTTTCAGTTTCTCGCGCAGTTCGGTGTTCTCCACACCTGTGCGCTTGGCTTCTGTAGATAACATACCAATGAGCTTGTTGATTTCTTCTTTGAGAACCAGCCAATACTCTTTGCTGTTTTCAGGGTTTTTGAGTGCCCGGCGCTCGGCGTTCAGGTAGGCGCAGCGCACGCTGGTAATGAGTGGTTGCAGCTCCAGTTCCTGGCCGAGTTCTGTTTCGGAAAGTGAGCGGGTGCGTTTAAGCTGGCCTACAAAATAGGATATTACGCTCATATCAGTGTGGGTGTCGGTACCGCCGCCTGTGGCGCTTGGGTTTAGCCGTTTGGCCAGCCGGTTGAGCCTGCGCTTTAGCCGGTAAACCATATAACCGCACAGTGCGCACACGAACAGGAGCTCGGCGATGATGACGATATAAATCGTGTCTGACATCTGGTGTTCTATGGCCTCTGGCAACGGTGAGGTTGCGACGCCGGGCATGGGTGTGGCTGCCCGCAATTGAGTTGTGTAAATGTGCATTAAGGTTAGTTGGCACTAGGCGAAATCGCCATAAAGGCACTGTTAATACGGCCTTCGGTGCCGCTGGCAGGCATTGCGCTTGATCATGGTGATCAAATTGGAGCGGCCGTGGCTTGTGGCCAGGTTTTTGGGTTTGGGGCTAGTCTTCTACCCACTGCCAGCGCAGGGGCTGGCCGAAATCATCATAGATAAGCTTTTTACGGGGTTGGTTGCGGCGCCTCGGTGGAGCGGGAGGGTGCTTTTGCTGGCGCCGTTGTTCAATGGCGCTGATCACCTCTGTGACGGGCGTACGGTTTTGCTGGTCGCGGTCGAAGCTGATGGGCAGGGGCGGATGAATGGTGGGTTCGCGGCCGCTGATTCCACGGGGCACGGCCAGCACTTCGCCACCATCACTGAGGTAGTTGGCAATCTGGTTGTTTATTTCATCGCGAATCTGGGCTTTGGTTTTAACGGGTTTCATAATGACCGGGCCCTAGCCCTTAAAATGCAACACAACGAACTAGGTTAGTACACAAGGGCTATATGCAGCAACAAGTGCTGCTTTTGGCGGCTTTTTATTGCCGCGCGCAGGCTGGGCGATATATAAATGCCACATAAGAAAGGTTGGGGGGCGAGATGATCAAACTGGCTACAAGTGATGCCGACATTCAGGCGTGTTACAGCGTGATGCGCCAATTGCGCCCTCAGCTTATTGCCGAGCGCTTTGTTTCGTGCATTCGCCAGATGCAGGCAGAGGGCTTCCAATTAGCCATGGCCCAAGCCGAAGGTGCGGTGGTGGCGGTGGCGGGCTTTCGGGTAAGTACCAACTTGCACTTGGGCAAAAACCTCTATGTGGATGACCTGGTCACAGATTCCCGGGTGCGTTCGCAAGGTTATGGCGAGGAGCTGGTGGCCTGGCTTGAGGCCTTCGGCAAGGTGCAGGGCTGCGTGGCGCTGCATTTAGACAGCGGCGCCCAGCGCGATCAGGCCCATAAATTCTACTTCGCCCAGGGTTTTACCATTACAAGCTTCCATTTTGTGAAGTCGCTGGTCGCTTAATCTGCCTGCTGCTGGCGCGTCATATCGGCCCTTTTTGCACATTTGTGATGATTGGGCCTGCTTGTGAGTTGCCGGCAACGGAGGTGGCTGGGATAATGCGCGGCTTTCATCGGCAACATTAGCAGGCACTTTGTGCAGTTCCCATTCCGCTGGCTGAACCTCTCTTCAGCACCCTTTATATTGCTCGCTCTATTCGTGTGCGCCCATTGGGCCTTGGCACCGGTGCTTGGCTTGGGTGTTGATGAGGCGCACTACGCGCTTTACGGCCAGCGCCCAGACTGGAGCTATTACGATCACCCGCCCATGGTGGGCTGGTTGCATTGGTTGGGGCTGTTGCTGGGTGAATCCGAATTTTTTGTGCGCCTGCCTGCATTGGTATTGTGGCCGCTGATCCTGTTGTTGGTGTGGCGCCAGGCGCGGCGCTGGTATGGGGCTTTGGGTGTGGCCAATTTGGCGTTGGCGATGCTCGTGTTCTCGCCCATTGTGGCCGTGCTGGGCTTTGGCCTGGTGCCAGATACACCACTCATTGTGGCGGCGCTGCTGTTGGTTGCGCTGGTAGACAAAATAGACGCCACCGATGGCCGCATACTCTGGCACTGGCTGGCCTTGGGTGTGCTGTTGGGCCTGGCTGGGCTCAGCAAGTATACGGCGGTATTTATTGCCATCGCTTTGCTGGCAGGCCTCGTGATGCGACGCCGCTGGCACTGGCTCAAGGCGCCCGGGCCTTGGTTGGCGGTGGTGATTGCCGCGTTGATGGTGGCGCCGGTGTTTTATTGGAACTGGGCGCATGACTGGTTGTCGTTTACCTACCAGGTAAACCATGGCGCCGAGGGCGATTGGTCGCTGCTTGATTCGCTGCGCTATGTGCTGGTGTTGGTGGTGAGTTATGGGCCGCTACTGGCCTTGGCTGCCCTGTGCGCCCTGGTGCGCGCTGAAGGCATGCCGGCGTCACTTGGCCGCCTGGTGTGCCATTGGCTGGCCGTAGTGCTGCTGCTGGTGGCGGTTTGGTCTGCGGGCAATGGCGAAAATCTGCCTCACTGGACGGTGTTGAGTTGGGTATTATTGGCGCCGGCTGCGGCCAACTGGCTGTACGGGCGTTTGCTGCTTGGCAAGCGCCTTTTTGCGCTGGTGACTGGCGGGTTATCAGTAGCCTTGTGTTTGCTGCTCTGGTGGCTGTTGGTGGCACCGCCCTTGGCTATTTGGCCGCAATCGGCCGCTGCCGTGCGCGATTTGCACGGCTGGCCGGAAGGCGCCGAGCGCGCCCGGGCATTGCAAGCCGAGTGGGCGGCAGAGGAGGGCCAACAGGCCCAGCTGTGGGTAGCCAACTGGACCCAGGGCAGCCGCCTGGCCTGGTATGCCAATGCGCCTGTGCAGGTGGTTTCGTCGCGCCCCAGCCAGTTTTTGCTCTGGTGGGGCGAGCCACAGGCGCCGGGTTTGCTGGTGCGTGCCGAGCGCAAGCGCCCCAAGCGGCTCGCGGCCAAGGCCCCCGCGGGCGTGACCTGTAAGTTGGTAGACGAGCTCGACTATCAGCGCGAGGGTGTCACGCTCAACCATTTCTTGTATTACCGCTGTGTGCCGGCTGCTGAAACCGGCGCCCGGGCTGTAAAGGAAACCCGTTGATGATCAGCCAACCGAGCCCGGCCAATGCCTTTGGCCTGTTACACGATGCCACGGCGCCCGGGCGCAAGCCGCAACTGGAAAACACGCTGATTGCCACGGCACTGGTGTTGCTGGCGTTCGGTGCCGCCTTGCACAGCTTGCCTGAGTGGAATCAGGCTTTCTTTTTATCAGTTAACCATGCTGCAGCCAGGCAATCGCCGGATTTTTGGGCCTTTGCCACGGTGTTTGGCGACGGCTCAATAGCCGCGTGCCTTGCCATCGGTATTTTTATTCGCAATCCCAGGGCCTTGGCATACATCTTTTTGGCCGCCATTGTGGCTGGCATTTTAATTCAGGTGCCCAAGCATGTGTTTGATGCAGCCCGCCCGCCCGGCGTGTTGAGCCTGGATGTGTTTTCGGTGGTGGGCAAGGCCCACAAATCCAACAGCTTTCCCTCGGGCCACAGCGGCTCGGCGCTACTGGCGGCCACCCTGCTGGGTTTGGCCAGCCGCCGTTTGTGGGTCACGGTTTTGTTACTGGCCGTGGGAGGGCTTGCGGCCTACTCGCGCATGGCTGTGGGTGTGCATTGGCCGGCTGACGTGTTGGCCGGTTCTGCCATTGGAATTTTGGTGGCGGTGCTGATTTTCAGGTGCTTTGCCGATAAGCCCGTAGATATTCCCACTTGGGGTAAGTGGGTGCTTACCTTTTTCCTGGGTGCGGTGAGCGTGAACGGCTTTATGCACGACACCGGTTATGAAACCTTTACGGGCGTTACCGGTTTGCGCTGGGTGTCTTCGGGCTTGGTAGCCGGCGTGGTGTTTTACTGGTTGGCGGTACTCTTGTGGCCGCTGGCCGAGTGGCTTACCCAAAAGCTGTTTCGCGAATCGGCGCGCCAGTCGCTCACCCGGGTGTTCAAATTTGGCATGGTAGGTGGCAGCGGCTTTGTGGTGGATATGAGCCTGTATGCCCTGTTTCATTCAGTACTGGGCATGAACCTGTTGGTGGCGCGCTCTATTGCCTACTGGCTCACCTCCACCTGGAACTGGTACCTGAACCGGATTTTTACCTTCAAAGACGCAGACAACGGCCGCAAGCGCGTGCAGTGGGCCAAGTATATTCTCATGTGCCTGATCAGCTTTGTGCCGAGCATGGGTACCTTCTATGGTTTAACCCATACCATGGATTTCTTCATGGAGCACAGCCAGCTGGCGCTGATTGCCGGTGTGTTGGTCGGCGCCCTGTTTAACTATGTAGTGGCGGGGTTTTTAATTTTTAAGGTGTATGGCCAGCAAGATGACGAAGTGCCTGCACCCCACGAGCCAAAGAGTGAATAAACATGAAAGTAGATACCATGCGCAAAATCGACCGCTGGGCAGGCATGCCACTGTGCTTGCTGTTGTCGGTGTTGTTTTGGTTGTGGGAGTTGGTGTTTAAGCCGGCCAAAAAACCGGCCAAAAAAGTGCTGTTTTTAGAGCTCTCGGAAATGGGCAGCGCCATCATTGCAGACCCGGCGCTGCGCTATGTAAAAGCGCAACCCGATGCCGAGGTGCACTTTGCCATTTTCAAGAAAAATGTCGCCAGCCTGCATTTGCTGAACACCATTGATGAAGCAAATCTCTACACCTTTCGCGAAGACAACCTGTTCACCCTGGTGTGGGATACCCTGCGCTTTATGGTGTGGTGCCGCAAAAAGGGCATAGATACCGTAATAGACATGGAAATGTTTTCGCGCGTATCGGCGCTGCTTTCGCGGGTGACAGGTGCGGTAAACCGCATTGGGTTTGTGGCCTATCACAGCGAAGGGTTGTACCGCGGTAACTTCCTGACGCGCCCGGTGGTGTACAGCGCACACCAGCACATCGCCAAGAATTTCATGGCGCTGTCTCACACTGCCATGATGACCGAAGAGCAGCTGCCATTTTGCAAAAGCCTGATTACCGATGACGACATCCAGCTGGCCCAGGCACCGCGCGATGAAGCCGCCATCGAACAGGTGCAGGCCACGCTCAAAAGCCTGTATGCCGATTACACGCCTGGCCAGCGCGTGGTACTGATTAACCCCAACGCCAGTGATCTGTTGCCCCAGCGCCGCTGGCCGGCCATGCACTTTCAGGCCGTCATTGAGGATTTGTTGGCACGCTATAGTGATATTTTAGTGGTGATTACCGGCGCGCCCGGTGAGTACGCTGGTGCCCAGGCGCTGTGCGAGGCAGTGGGCAACCCCCGCTGTGTGAACTCGGCCGGCAAGTTTGCCTTCAAGCAATTGGTGCCTTTGTATTTTGTGGCAGACATGATGCTCACCAACGATTCAGGCCCGGGCCACTTTTCAGCGGTAACCCCGCTGCGTACCTTTGTGATTTTTGGCCCCGAAACCCCGGCGCTTTATAGCTCCCTTGGCAACTCGACGGCACTTTACCTGGGCCTTGCCTGCTCGCCGTGCGTGAGTGCGGCCAACCACCGCAAAACCGATTGTGTGGATAACCGCTGCGTGAAAGACCTGCTGCCGGCACAGGCGCTGGCCGCCATTCACCCGCACCTCGATCGCATTGAGGCCCAGCCGACCTGATGCGCCCCCGCGGCAGCCCTTGCCGCGGGTCATTAGCTGCTTTGGGCTCAAAGGCGCCGTGGCGGTGGGCAGGCTTTGTGCCGGCCGCAAGGTGCCTTTGTTGGTCTAGAGGGCCAGATCTGCTAGTATGCGCGCCCTTTTCCCGCAGTGCTAAGCTGTATCAAAACTTCTGGAACAACCATGTTTAATCTGATTAACGGCGCAGAGTCGAACGTTAAAAACGACATCCTCTCGGGAACCACCGTGGCCCTGGCACTGGTGCCTGAAGCGGTGGCCTTTGCCTTTGTGGCAGGTGTGGAGCCCATGGTGGGGCTATACGCGGCCTTTATGATGGGGCTGTTAACCTCTATTTTTGGCGGCCGGCCCGGTATGATCTCTGGCGCCACGGGTGCCACCGCTGTGGTGATGATTGCCCTGGTTGCCCAGCACGGCGTGCAGTATTTGTTTGCCATGGTGGTGTTGGCTGGCGTGCTGCAAATGCTTGCGGGTATTTTCAAGCTGGGTAAATTTATTCGCATGGTGCCGTACCCTGTGATGCTGGGTTTTGTGAACGGCCTTGCGATTGTGATTTTTCTGGCGCAAATGGGCCAGTTCAAATACGAAATTTCAGATGGCAACATGACCTGGCTTGAGGGCGAAATGCTCTACACCATGGGCATTTTGATTGCCGCAACCATGGCCATCATGCACTTTTTGCCGAAAATCACCCAGGCGGTGCCGGCAGGCCTTGTGGCGATTGTGGCCATTACCCTGGCAGTGCTTGGGCTGGATCTGGAGGCGCGCACGGTAATCGACTTTGTGCGCGACATGCTACCGGCAGAAGAAGCCGCCAGCGCCACTTTGAAAGGTGAGCTGCCAAGTTTTGCTATTCCCGATGTGCCTTTTACCTGGGAAACGCTCAGCATCATCTTCCCGTACGCGTTAATTATTGCCGCTGTGGGTTTGATTGAATCTTTACTTACGCTTTCATTGATTGACGAAATTACCGATACCCGCGGCAACAGCAACCGCGAGTGTATGGGCCAGGGTGTGGCCAATACCGTGAACGGATTTTTTGGCGGTATGGGCGGCTGCGCCATGATTGGCCAGAGCATGATTAACATCAATTCCGGTGGCCGTGGGCGTTTGTCGGGTATTACCGCGGCACTTGTGTTGCTGGCATTTATTTTATTTGGCGCCACCTATATTGAAATGATCCCGCTCGCGGCGCTGGTGGGCATTATGTTTATGGTGGTGCTGGGCACTTTTGAGTGGTCTTCGTTTCGTATCATCGGGAAAATCCCCCGCTCGGATGCCATGATATTGATTCTGGTATCTTCCGTGACAGTGTTCTTTGACCTTGCCATTGCGGTGATTGTGGGTGTGATCGTCTCGGCGCTGGTGTTTGCCTGGCAGCACGCCAAGCGCATTCACGTGCACACCTACGAAGACGAAAACGGCTACAAAGTGTATGAACTGCGCGGCCCGATCTTCTTTGGCTCGGTGGCCAACTTCAAAGAGCTGTTCGACCCGGCCGGTGATCCCGAGCATGTGGTAATTGAGTTCCAGCGCTCGCGGGTGGCTGATCACTCAGCCCTTGAAGCCATCGACTCCTTGGCTGAAAAATATCGCGCATTGGGTAAAACCCTGCACTTGCGCCACCTGAGTAAAGATTGCCGTACCTTGCTGCGCAAAGCCGGTGATTTGGTGGAAGTAAACGTGCTGGAAGATCCAAACTACAAAGTGGCGGTAGATCCAACCTAAGCGGCCACTTGCTCGCTTGCTGCTTTGCAAACCACAGGGGTGTGATTTGCAAAGCAGCGGTGTGTGTTTCAATCGTTTTTAAACAGCCATGCACACTCCTAAAGCATTTGTGTGGCGTGGGCTGTGCCAATAGTTTCTGCTGTTCACTGTTCTCTGTTCACTGTTCACTGTTCTCTGTTCACTGTTCACTGTTCACTGTTCTCTGTTCTCTGTTCTCTGTTCTCTGTTCTCTGTTCTCTGTTCTCTGTTCTCTGTTCTCTGTTCTCTGTGCTCTGTGCTCAGTTTTATGGAGCTGGCCTCTCGCTGCATGCCTCGCCCTGTGGTATAGGCTCAAATGCGTAAACTTTTCGGTGCTCCCGATTCTGCCTGGCCGCGCTGAAAGACTCTGCGATCCAGTAGCCCCCACCTTCGAAAATGATCGTTAAACTATGGGCCGCGTGCCGGCTTTTTTTTACCCGCCAGTTAGGCCAGTATGCACATATGCAAAACGAGGGGTGATTATGCGAATTTTACTTAGTGCAGTTTTTCTATTTTGGGCGCTAGGCCTGCAGGCCGGTGGGTTAAGCCCGCAAGAACAAACGCTGGTAGATGCCGTGGCCGAGCGAGAGCCCGCCGCGCGCACTTTGCTTGAGCGCATAGTGAACATTAACAGCGGCACCGGTAATCACGCGGGCGTGAAGGCGGTGGCCGATGAGCTTGCCCCTGCCTTTGAGGCGCTGGGTTTCTCGGTGGCCTGGGTAGATGGTAAGGCGTTTCAGCGCGCGGGCCACCTGCTGGCACGCTTCGGTGATCGCGGGCCCAAATTGCTGTTAATCGGCCACCTCGACACCGTTTTTGCCCCCGATAGCCAGTTTCAGCGCTACCAGGTCATAGACGAGCGCTATGTGAAAGGCCCCGGCATTACCGACATGAAAGGCGGCAATATAGTGATGCTGATGGCGCTGCAAGGGTTGAAAGATGCAGGCCTGCTGGATCAGCTGCAAATACAGGTTGTGCTCACAGGCGACGAAGAAGATCGTGGTGAACCCTTGTTGTTTGCCATAGAACCTCTGCGCAAAGCGGGGCGCTGGGCCGATATTGCGCTTGGCTTTGAAGATGGCGACGGCGACCCAACAACCGCCGTGGTGGCGCGGCGCAGCTCTGCCAATTGGCGGTTGGAAATCGCGGGTAAGCCTGCGCACTCCTCGCAAATTTTTCGCGAAGACATAGGCCACGGCGCCGTGTATGAAATGGCGCGCGTACTCGAGGGCTTCAGGGCAGCCTTGAAAGACGAGCAGCTGTTAACCTTTAACCCGGGCGTGGTAGTGGCCGGTACTGATGTTGCACTCTGCGACGACAGCCGCGGCACCGCCTTTGGCAAGCTCAATGTGATTGCCAGAAAGGCGGTGGTAGAGGGTGATTTACGTGCCCTCACGCCCGAGCAGCAGGCCCGCGCCTGGGGCATTATGGAAGGCGTGGCCAAGCAATCGCTGCCCCATACCCGCACGCGTTTTACCCATACCGATCGCTACCCCGCCATGGCGCCCACCGATGGCAACCACGCGCTGTTGGCTGTGTACAGCCAGGCAAGCCAGGATTTGGGCTATGGCCCGGTACGTGCGGTAGACCCACGCAGGGCAGGGGCTGCCGATATCTCCTTTGTGGCGGGCAGTGTTGCCCAGGCGCTGGATGGCCTGGGGTTGATGGGTACTGGTGGCCATACAGATGAAGAGGTGGCCGATATGCACACCCTCAAAAGCCAGGCGAGCAGAGCGGCGCTCTTGATGCACAGGCTGGCACAGCCCTGAGCTGTGCATACGCAACAAAACTGCTTTAAAAGTGCGTTTGCATTGATTAGAATGGGTCAGGTTCGTAACTCAGTGGGGTATCCCTATGTCAGCGTTGCAAATGAATCAGCCCGAGGCCGCTGCGGTGTTGTGTAAGGCCTTGCAGAATACCCAGCAAGCCTTTGGCCTTACCAATGAAGAGCTGGGGCGTATTATCGGCAAAGATCGCTCCACCATTGGCCGTATGTTCGACAAGGGCCAGCTCTCCCCCGGCTCGAAAGAGGGCGAGCTTGCGCTCTTGCTGGTGCGGGTGTATCGCAGTTTGTTTGCACTGCTGGGCGGCAGCCAAAGCCAAATGCAGCACTGGCTGAACACCGCCAATAGCCACTTGCAGGCCACGCCACGGAGCATGATGAGCAGCGTGCAGGGCCTTGTGAATTTGGTGACCTACCTGGATGCCATGCGTGGGCGCGTGTAATGGCGCTTTGGGCATCGCTTGATGGGCAACAGGCCATAGGTCCGCTAACGCTTGAACTGGTGCGGGTGGTGGAATCCCAAGAGGAAATTGCCACGCTATCGCTGGTAGACAGCATGGCAGAGCAGGATATTTTGGAGTCGCTGCTTGAAGACAGCAAGCCCGGCCAATTGCCAGGTAACCTGCATTATTTGTTGGCCAGCCCCTTTCGCTACCCGCCGCTGCAATGGGGCAGCCGGTTTGGCCGCACCCATGAACCCTCGCTGTTTTACGGCTCGCTCAATATTGAAACGGCGCTCACCGAATGCGCTTTTTATCGCTTTGTATTTTTAAGCGGTGTGACAGCACCCTTCCCGAAAGCTGTGGTTTCGCAGCACACCAGTTTCAGGGTGCGCGGCCATGGTGAGCGGGGTGTGAACTTAACGCTGCCGCCCTTTGCCGAGCACACAGACGCGTTGCGATCGCCCGAAGATTACCGGGCGGCCCAGGCACTGGGCAGTGACATGCGCGAGGCGGGTGTACAGGTGGTTATTTACCTCTCTGCCCGCGACCGCCGTGCCAGTGCGCTCAATGGCGCGGTGTTTGACCCTCAAGTATTTGCCAAAAGCCAACCCCAGCGCTTTCAAGCCTGGACCTGCCATGCCACAACCGAGGCCGTGCGCTTTATTGCCGCACCTGGCGCCACCCCAGGGCGCGAGATATTTGCCTTTACCCGTGAAGATTTTCTGGTAGACGGGCGCCTGCCCATGCCGCCTGCTTAGGCACATTCGGGTGCGGGCATAACCCAAGCCTGCAATTTGCAATGCCCTTGGGTGACGCAGCTAAATAAAGTGCCTTAGGCTGATTTTAATTAGCGTAGATATTGGGTTTGCTTACTGACTTGCGACTTGCGACTTGCGACTTGCGACTTGCGACTTGCGACTTGCGACTTGCGACTTGCGACTTGCGACTTGCGACTTGCGACTTGCGACTTGCGCGGGGCGGGGGTAAATCCGTGGGCGTAAAGGCGGGAGGGTTGCGTGTGCAGGGTGTGCACACGCAGGCGTAACCTAAAATAGCCAAGTGGTTACATTGTCGATTTCGCGATTTTCGCCAACGGCTTTCAAGCCTTTTACGCAGCGAATAATAAACCACACAAGTGACACAAACATCAGCAACACACCCAGGCCCAATAGCGGAATGGTGACAAAGCTGACGGTAAAGTACAGCAGGCTCATCCAAAAGGTGCGAATCTGGAAGCGGTAGTGATTGTTGGCAATGCCTGTATCGCCATCTTTATTTACATAGGCCATGATCAGCCCGATGATCGAGGTAACACCCAGTAATATGGATGCCAAATACAATACGTAAACCAGTTTTACGCTATCTAATGATTTTGTTGAAGTAGCCACATCGTTCATAGCAAATCCCTGTCTAAATTTATTATTTGCCCGGCCAGTGTGTGGCGGCTTGACGCATTCGTCAAGATGCGCGCGGCCGTTGCTGGTTAATAAATCAGGGTGGAGATCTCAAGTACCTTTGGGTCCCAATTAAGGTCTAGTGCGCGGGAGGGTTTCATACTGATTACAACGCCTGGCAGACCTTCGTCGTCGTGTAATATCAGTGCAACCCCAAGGTGCGCCAGAGCCAGGTCATTGCTGACGGTGAGGGCGTGATGCGTTTTGGCGTATTGAAGGGTTTTATCCAGATTTTGCTCGCCGTTTATGTATATTACATGTACGGCTTTCTCTGGTGGGGCTTCATTGTGGTATACCGCCCCAAGCTGTGCCTGCCCGATTTTTATGCCTGTTTTTTGTTTTAGGGCGCGGGCCAATGGCTCGTCGTTGATCACCAGTATGTTTATGTTTTCGCGTAGGCTTAGGCTCTGCTCATAGCTTAAAAGCTTCAGTAGCAGCATGCTGTTTAAGGCTGCAGGCAGGGGCTTGGGCGTTGCCTGTGAGGCAAGCGACGGCAGCAGGCAAAATGCCAGGGCCATGGCGCGCACTAACGCCTGCATATTACAGATCCACCTTGATGTTAAGGCTGTAAACCGGCCGATTTACCTGTGGCAGCAGGGAGTTTTGAAAGCCGTCGTTATCTTGGTTGAACTGATTGCCACTGGATGCCGACTCCACCCCGGGCTGTAAATAGTTTGCGCCGGTGAGGTTATTCACATTGAGCCCCACCGACCAGTTGGCGCGGCTGTAGCTTAGGCTTGCATCAAATTGGCTATAGGCTTTTGCTTTTATGTCTTGCTCGCGCAGCGGGTTTTCGGAAAACAATTCCCGTGCAGAGCGCCACTGCCCGCGTAGATTTACATTGATGTGAGCGGTGATGGGTAAATTCACAATGGCGTTTATTTTATGGGGCGCAATGTCGCCCTGTGCGCTCCAGTCGCGCTGCCAGTCTTGCGTGCTTTGCCGGTATTGATACTCAGCCTCTGCACGGGTAATGCTGTAATACAATTTCGCCGTAATGGCGGCATGTTGGTATATGGGGTTATCCCAACGGGCATCGGCTCGGTATTCAAGGCCGGTTATACGCCGCTGGCCCACATTTTCACCGCCTGCTATGGCGTTTTCATATTGGGCTAAAAATACCGAGGCTTCGTGCAAAATGGTGTCACCTTGGTAAATCGCAATGGCCTCCAGGTTACGCGCTTTTTCCGGCTTTAAATCCTCATTGGCGGCGCGGCCGTTAAAGCCACCAAACAGGTCTTTGGGAGAGGGTTCCTGAAAGGCTTCGCCGTAAATAAGCTTGAAGGTGGTGTCTGCCCGGTAATGGTAGATGGCTGCAAGGCGCGGGCTGAACTCGGCCCCGTATTCGCTGTTGTTATCCCACCGAAGGCCCGCACTGATTCGCCATTGGCCCAGTTGGTAAAGCGCCTGGCCAAACACGCCGGTATCGTCGGTGGTGATGCGATTAAACGCGGGAATATCCCGTGCGCTTAGCGTAGGCGGCAGTGGTGAAGGGTTGGTTGAGCTGATGCTATCGGCTGGCAGCACGCCACTGCCATCTGACGATTGGCCGTTGCTGGAATTTGCCGCTTGCGCAGGGCAAACCCCGGCACCGTCGAAGTAGTTGCACACCATATAGACCTTGGCGAGGTCTTTGCGCTCGTATTTGAGGCCGGCGCTGAAGCTTAGGCGCTGGCTTGCAACATAATTCACCGATTGCTCGAGCCGCCAGGCGCGGTTGAAATTGTTCCACTCTGAAATACTTACCAGATCTTCGAAAGATTCCACCCAACTGCCGCCAACGCGGTTGTCGCGGTACACGAGATCTGTGCGGCCGCTCAAATTTTCGCTCCAATTGCTCGCGTAGCGGCCGAATAACTGGCGAGACTCATGAATCCAGCCGCCGTTGGGTTGGGTGTCTGCAAAAGAGTAGTAGGGCCCGTAGCCCTCATCGGTATGCCAGTAGCTTGCCCCCACAGCCCAAGGCCCGCTTGCTATTTCGGCATACAGCCCCTGGTTTTCGCTGGGGTCTTGATAGCGGCCCAAGGCTTTGCCGCGTACGCGCTCGCTTGCACTTACACTGCCGTCAACATTGATGTCGCCCACAGGGCTCGGGTTGCCAGTGGCGGGGTCTTGGCCTTGGCCAATGCCCGCGCCCCAGATGTCGGGGTTGGCCAGCAGTGCCTCGTCTGTGTAGCCCCATTCGCTGTAGTGCTCGATGGGGGCTTCATCGCTGCTAAACAGCCGGGCGCCCAGGCTGAAATTCACAGTGTTGTGATTGCCAACCCAGGTGAGATCCAGCGCCCGGCTCTGGTAGCTACCCGCCTGCAGGCTGGCGGTGAGGCGGTTGGTGTCAGGTGCGAGCGCTTCGCCCTTGCGGGTAATGATATTGATCACCCCTAAAAAGGCATTGGGGCCGTACACAGCGCCCGACGGGCCATAGAGCACTTCCACCCGTTCAATGAGATTCATGGGGTATTGGCGCGAAAACTGCGCGGCGTGATTCCACAGGTGGTTGTCTACCCGGCCGTTCACAAGTAGCAGGGTGCGCTGGGTCCAGGGGGTGCGGTAGCCGCGCTGGTAGCTCACTACCTGCAAGGTGCCGTTGGTCACCACTGTGTCGAAGCCTGGTAAATCGGCCACCAGAGCTTCCAGGCTTTGGTAGCCGCGCCGCGCGATTTCCTGTGCGCTCACCACCACCAGGCTCCCCGGGGCATCGCGTACGGTTTCGCTTAGCTGTGAGGCCGTTTGGCTTTGATTGTGCAGTGCAGCGCGTTGTTTTAGCAGCTCTTCGAGCGACATGCCCGCAAGGGTGCCCTCGGTTGCCTCATTGGCATTCACGCACAGTGCCGGCAGCCAAAGGCATACCAGAAGATAAGCCAAAGCAATGCGTGTTAGCGCCATCTATTCACCCTCATCAATGGGCTGGCAGCCATGGTTTGTTTGCAGGCTAGGGTAAAGCAAATCATAGGCGGTAATTTGTTCTGCTATCTACTAACCTGTGAGTGTAGTTGCTGAATCCGGCAATCGTGTGGAGACCGCCGTGTAATTTGGGCGGCCCAGGCCCATTTTAACGCGGAACTCTATGGCAAACGGCAGCACAAGCAAGGCTAAAGCGCAGGTTTCGGTGAATAACATCAGCCGTATGAGTACGGGGCTTTTTGCCTCGGCTGTGATTCTTGTCGCGCCGCTTTTGGTGCTTTTATACCTGTATTTCAGTGAGATTAACCGCGAGCTTGCAACACTTAAAAAGCAAACCGGCAGTATTGAGGCTTTACAGCAGCTGGTTGCGCTGCAAATCCACCTCACTGATGAATACTACAACCGCTATTACCCCAGCCCAGAAACCGTGCAAATTTTGGCCAACAAGAGTGCAGCAGAGGCGGGTTTGGGGGCAGAGCCCGATGTGGCCCTTTGGCTTCTGCAGCTGCAAGCCATGGATGCAGTGCTGGCCCGGCACTATAGCGATTCGGATCTTGGTTGGCAGGCGCTACGCGCACAACTGGAGCCTTTGTGGGCGAGCCGGTCTTGGCAGTCTCAGCTTAACCAATTGCGTACATTACAAACACCGGTACATGAATTTACCCAGCGCTTGATGGTTGCTGCCAATTTAATCTGGAGCAAAGAGCCCGCGGTACGCGAGCAGGCGCGTTTGCTGTTTATCGATTTAACCCATGCCAAGCAGGCGCTGTTTGTCACAACCGAGGCGCTGGCCCAGTTTGCGCTAGCCAAAACTACGGCCGAGCGCGAGAGCGAATTTCAACAGCTGCAAATCACCTTGATCCAGCTGGCCAATGAAAATGTGAATGTTGAATTTGAGCTCCCCGAGGGCATCAGCCAGCAGCAATTAAGCTATGTTGACCTTGTGGATCTGGCACAAAAGGCGCTTAAAAAGAAGCGCCGTCTGGACTTTGTAGGCATTTTGCCAGGTGATGTGGCCGACATGGGGCTGGCGCTGGATGTAGAGAAAATGCGGGGCCTCACCTGGGATAAAATCAGCGAGCTCAACCGCGCCCAATTGCAGCTGGCTGACATCTTGGATGAGCACCTCAATGGTGCCCTTGAGCGCGAGCGCCAATGGCGGATAGTAGTGTTGTTTTGGGTTGCGCTGTTGGTAGTGGCCGCCTGCCTGCTGGGTGGTTACATCATTCACAATATTCGCGCCACCCAGCTGTTTTTGGATCACGAAAACCAACAGCTCGAGGCGCGGGTAAAAGCGCGTACGCAGGAAATTATTGCTGCCAAAAATGAAGCCGAACAACTGAACCGTATTTTGGGTAAGCAAACCCAAATATCAACGGAGCTTGCCCGCAAGGCTGAAATGGCAAGCTCGGCCAAGAGCCTGTTTTTGGCAGCCATGAGTCATGAAATCAGAACCCCGTTAAATGCCGTACTGGGTGGCGCCAATATTCTTGGTAAAACCCAGCTGGACGAACGGCAAAAGGGCATTCTTAGCTTAATTACCCAATCGGGAAAAACCCTGCTGGAGTTGATTAACGAAATTCTCGACTTTTCAAAAATTGAAGCCAATCAACTTGAGCTGGAGTCGGCACTGTTCGATTTGGAACAGCAGCTGCTGGAGATCGTGCAGATGTTTGCACTGAAGGCAAAAGAAAAAGACATTCCATTAAATGTGTTTTTTGATTGCCGCTGTGAAGGTGAATGGCTGGGTGATGCGCTGCGCATTAAGCAGATAGTGATTAATTTATTAAGTAACGCCATCAAGTTTACGGCCAAGGGTTCTATAAGCCTGCGGGTGGGGTTAAATGATGAAAAACAAATACTGATCAGCGTAGAAGATACAGGTATTGGTATTCGCGCGGAGCAGTTAAACAACCTGTTTGAAGCCTTTGTGCAAAGCGACAGTTCAACCACCCGTAAATACGGGGGTACAGGCCTTGGCTTGTCTATCAGTAAGCGCCTGGCTGAAATGCACGGTGGCAATATTTCAGTGGTGAGTACCTTGGGCAAAGGCTCTACATTTATCGTGGCCTTGCCGTTGAAGCATAAAGTGGCGCCGCCTGCCTTTGAGGTTGCCAACCACCTGGGCATTTGCCTGCTGAGCCACTCAAAAGACTTAGAGCGCCAGCTGCGCCAGTGGTATGGCCGCCTGCAGGTGGTAGACAGCGCGAAGAACCTGCGCGACTACCTGGACACCTTGAGCGCTACGCAAAAAGAAAGCTTGGTGGTTGTGGCTGAAAGTGATGCGTTATTGAAAGATCACGACCGTTTGCAAAAAGGCATTTCCCACTGGCGCCAAATGAATATTGAGGTGCCTTGGGTGCTCCTTACAAGCCAGGCGGCATTCGATTGCGACGACACCCATCGCGTTCATATGGAACTCAAAAAAATGGGTTCCAATGTGCAACTGCCACTGTTGAGTAAAGGCAGTAAATTGCGCCAGGCCATAGTGTACGCTGCAGAGCGCTCTGATGGCCCGGCACTCGATTGGATGAATGTGGAAAAAGAGCCACAAGGGCGGCGCTTTAAAGGCCGGGTACTGCTGGCCGAAGACGTAGAGTTCAACCGTGTGATCGCCTGCGAAATTCTGGAAGCCTGCGGGCTTGAAATAGACTGCGTTAACGATGGCGCACAGGCAGTGCGCTATATGCAGAGCTATTACAACGAACCGCAAGCGGATAGAAAAACCATTAAGCTGATTTTGATGGATCTGCATATGCCCGAACTAAACGGGCTGGATGCCACGCGAAAAATCCGCGATCTTGAGCGTGAGGCCTGCCTGCCGGCCATGCCCATTGTGGCCATGACTGCCGATGTATTGGTGGATACCCGCGATCAAATAGAGCAGGTGGGCATGAGTGGTTATTTACCCAAGCCGTTCGAAGAACAAGAGTTACTTGACCTGCTTGCACAGTATTTTCCGCCCGATGAAAGCAATAAGGAAAGCTCACACCCTGTGGCCCAGGCACTGCTTGAGCGCACCGGCCAACAGCTGAACTTAACGCCCAATGGTGGCAGCTCTCAGGCTGCGGCTCCAGCACCTAAAAGCAGTGCACCGGAAATGGCGAAACCGGATGTGGCGCCCGCAAAAGATCCGCTATTTGATGCCGATGCCCTGTTGCGCCGTATGAGGGGGCGCCACGATCGGATGGCAGAATTGGTAAAATCTTTTCTGGCATCACTGCCAGATACGCTTAACAATATAGAGGCACTGCTAGCCACAGACGCCTATTCGGAACTTATTTTTTGTGCCCATACGTTAAAGGGTTCTGCAGCAAATTTGGGGGCAGTTGATTTGCAGCAGCGCATTGCGCGGGTAGAAGATGCTGCGCGTAAACTCGATAGCAATCCCGCCGATATCGAGGCCAAAGCGGTGTTAGAAACTGCCCGAACCAGCCTGCGCGCAGCGGTAGACAGTGCCAGCAAGGCTATGAACAACTACCTTAATACCCCTAAGGAAACCGAGCAGTAATTGTTGCGAAGCTGTTCAGCTCCCCTTAGGGGGCCAGAGGGCTTTACGCGCAGCTTTTGCCTGCTTGTGATTGTTTTGTTTGTTGATAAGCCAGTGATGACAGCTGCTAAGGATCGCCGCTGGCTTGTAAAAATGCCATCAAGAAGCCCGTCAAGAACTCGTGGCAAATAATTCTACCGCCTCTATTGCCCGCGCCCAGCGCGTTAACAGCTGATTGCGCGTGGCTTGCGCCATGGCAGGTTGGCAGCAGCCAGCTGGCTGCCAGTAGCGCTCAATATCCTCCAGGCTTTTAAGCCAACCGATTTGCAGTGCGGTGAGAAAGGCTACACCCAGCACCGTCATTTCCTCTTGCGCCGGGCGGGATACCTCGGTGTTGAGTACATCGGCCAAGCATTGGTTAAAGGGTAAGTTGCGGGTCATGCCGCCGTCGATTTTAAGGTTGGCTATGTCTATGCCATCGGCCTGCATTGCGCGCACCAAATCCTGTGTTTGCAAGGCGATAGATTGAAGTGCCGCAACTACCAGTGCCGCTTTGCCGGTATCGCGGGTAAGGCCAAAGATCGCCCCCCGTGCGGCCGGCTGCCAGTGGGGCGCGCCCAGGCCCGTGAAGGCGGGCACCAGGGTAATCGGGCTGGGTTTGCCCTGGTATTCACGCATAAACGCATCACACTCATTGGCCGATTCGATGAGCGCCAGGCCATCCCTCAGCCATTGCACGGCAGCACCCGCTATAAACACCGAACCCTCAACGGCGTAAGTGCTTTTGCCGTCAAGGCGGTAGCCTAAGGTTGTGAGCAAGCGGTGCTGCGAGTGCGGGGCTGTGTTGCCTGCGTTAACCATCAAAAAGGCGCCGGTTCCAAAGGTGCACTTGGCCTGGCCCTGTTGTATGCAGCCTTGGCCAAGCAGTGCCGCCTGTTGATCACCCGCCATGGCAAAAACGGGTACGGGGCTGCCCAACACGGCGGGGGCTGTGCTCCCGAACTCGGCCACATTGTCGGCAATGGTAGGCAGCAAGCTCTCCGGAATATTGAAGTGCGAAAGCAGGTGTTGATCCCAGTTTCCTGTGTGCAGGTTGTATAGCTGCGTGCGCGAGGCGTTGGTGGCGTCTGTTTTGTGAGATGCACCGCCGGTGAGTTGCCACAATAGCCAGCAATCGATGGTGCCAAAGGCAAGCTTCCCGGCGTTTGCTGCAGCCCTTGCCCCTTCGGTGTTATCGAGTAGCCACTGAATTTTAGTGGCTGAAAAATACGGGTCTAGCATCAGCCCGGTTTTTTCCTGAATCTCGGCTTCTGCTCCCGCGCGGCGCAAGGCATCGCACAGGGGCTCTGTGCGCCTGTCTTGCCAGACAATGGCCGGTGCAATGGGTTTGCCGGTATCGCGGTGCCAAATGAGCGTGGTTTCGCGCTGGTTTGTTATGCCAATGCCCGCCAGTTGTGAAGCCGCAAGCTTGGCTTTACTGAGCGCTTGCCTGCAACTGTTGAGCACTGTTTGCCAAATTTCCTCTGCATCGTGCTCTACCCAGCCATCTTGGGGGAAATGCTGCTGAAAGCTTTCCTGGGCTGCGGCCACCACTTCAAACTTACGATTGAATATAAGTGCCCGGGAACTGGTTGTGCCTTGATCGATGGCGAGAATGAAATCTTTAGACATGTTGTGTCCTGCAGTTGGTGATTTAGGTACAACTGAAACCATTTTCTTGCAGTGTAATTCAAGCGCGGCGGCTGTGGCCAGCATTGAACAATGCCCCCCAAATTGGGGTATGATCAGCGCACAGGATTAAAAGACCTAACAACAGGTAGAACAATGACAAGCGTTTTAGAACAGCTCACCCGTATGACCGACGTAGTGGCAGATACCGGTGATATTGAAGCCATTAGCCGCTTCAAACCTATGGATGCCACCACCAATCCCAGTTTGATTTTGGCCGCCGCGCAAATGCCCGCCTATAAAACTCTGGTAGATGAAGTACTCGCCGGCGCCAAGGGGGATATGAGCGCTGCAGTTGATACGCTGGGTGTGAAAATCGGGCAGCAAATTTTAAAGGAAATTCCGGGCCGTATTTCAACGGAAGTGGATGCGCGTTTATCGTTTGATAAAAACGCCATGATCGAAAAGGCTAACAGCCTCATTAACGCCTATGAAAGCGCGGGCGTTAGTCGTGAGCGGGTGTTGATTAAGCTGGCTTCAACCTGGGAAGGCATTGAAGCAGCCAAGGAACTTGAGTGTGCGGGTATCAACTGCAATCTCACACTGCTTTTTTCATTTGCCCAGGCGGTGGCCTGCGCCGATGCCGGTGTGTACTTAATCAGCCCGTTTGTGGGCCGCATTTACGACTGGTACAAGGCGCAGGGGCAGGTGCCGGCAAGCCCTGAAGAAGACGAAGGCGTGCGTTCCGTGCAGCGCATTTATCAGTACTACAAAGCCCATAATTACAGAACCGTGGTGATGGGCGCGAGCTTTCGCAATGTTGAACAGATCAAAGCGCTGGCCGGTTGTGATCGGCTCACCATCAGCCCGGCTCTGCTGCAATCACTTGCCGATGAGCAGGCGCCATTGGTGCGTCAGCTGAGTCCCGCGGGGCTTGAGGGCGAAGCCAAGCTGAACTTAAACGAGGCGGCGTTCCGTTGGCAGCACAATGAAGATGCCATGGCCACTGAAAAGCTGGCCGAAGGCATTCGCAAGTTTGCAGTAGATCAAGAAAAGCTGGAAGCGCTGCTCGCTGATTGGTAATTTTTTGTGAGCTAAAAGCCGGCACCGCCTTAGCTGGGCGTGCCGGCTTTTTTATGGGCCAAGGTTTTGCGCGTTTTTTAAAACGGAACAATTGTTCAGTATAAGTTGAACAATTGTTCGTAAAAAATGCTTTAAAAACAAAGGTTTACACTGCTTGTTTGATGGCGATAAAATCCGCCGCCCAGAATGTTGTGCGGCTATATTTGCCGCTAATGGATGAGTGATGCCACCGTTTCAAACGCCTTTTTATCTCATTGATGAACAAAAGCTCACAAAAAACATGGATAAAATGGCCTACGTGGCCACTCATTCCGGGGCCAAGTGCCTGCTTGCACTCAAGTGCTTTGCCACCTGGCCCGTGTTTGAGTTAATGAGCAAGGCCATGGCAGGCACCACTTCCTCCAGCCTGTATGAAGTCAAACTTGGGCGCGAAAAATTTGCCGGTGAAACCCATGCCTACAGCGTGGCCTGGGCCGATCACGAAATAGACGAAGTGCTCGCGCACTCGGATAAAATAATCTTTAACTCCCTGTCGCAACTGGCGCGCTTTCAGCAACAATCTGAGGGGCATGTGCGTGGGCTCAGGGTTAACCCTCAGGTAAGCAGCTCAGATTTTCTCTTGGCAGATCCGGCCCGCCCGCACAGCCGCTTGGGTGAGAGCGACCCTGAAAAAATTGCCCGGGTGATTGATAAAATTTCAGGATTTATGTTCCACAACAATTGTGAAAACAATAATTTCGCGTTGTTTTCCAGCATGCTGGATCATATAGAAACCACCTACGGCGCGCTGCTTGCCAAGGTAGATTGGGTAAGCCTGGGTGGCGGCATTCATTTTACCGGTGAGGATTACCCGCTGGCAGATTTTTGTGCGCGCCTAAAGCGCTTTGCCGAGCGCTTTAACGTGCAGGTGTACCTTGAACCCGGTGAAGCGGCCATTACCCAAACTGCCACCCTTGAGGTCAGCGTGCTCGACATAGTTCACAATCACAAAGACATCGCCATTGTGGATAGCTCCATTGAGGCGCACATGCTGGATTTGCTGATCTACCGCCAGAGTGCACGCCTTGCAGAGGCCGGCGATTATCGTTACCAGATTTGTGGCAAGTCGTGTTTGGCGGGAGACATCTTTGGCGAATTTAATTTTGAGAGCCCGTTACAAGTGGGCGACCGGCTTAGCATTCAGGATGTAGCCGGTTACACCATGGTCAAAAAGAATTGGTTTAACGGCTTAACCATGCCCGCCATTGTGGTGGCGCGCGCTGATGGCAGCTACCAGCAGGTGCAGCGCTACAGCTTTGCCGATTACCTGGCAAGCTTTGGCAACATGGCCTGAAATAAATTTCAAATTCATTAAATCATTAGCGAAGCAACCGGTTTCGAGGGGATCAGTATGCCTAAAAAACACGTTTTGATTATTGGCGCCGGTGGCGTTGCCAAAGTGGTGGCCCACAAATGTGCCCAGCACAATCACATTTTGGGTGATATTCACATCGCCTCGCGCAACATCGAAAAGTGCGAAGCCATTATTGAAAGCATTGATAGAAAGCAAAGCCTCAAGGTTGCAGGTACGCTGCGCGCGCACAGTGTTGATGCTATGGATGTACAGGCATTGGTGGCCCTTATTCAAGCCACAGGTGTATCTATGGTGTTAAATCTGGGCTCAAGCTTTGTAAACCAAAGTGTGCTTAAGGCCTGTATTGAGGCGGGTGTTGCCTACCTGGATACCGCCATTCACGAAGACCCGGAAAAAGTATGCGAAACCCCGCCCTGGTATGCCAATTATGAATGGAAACTCAAAGGTGCATGCGCAGCAAAAGGCATAACTGCAATTTTGGGCGCAGGCTTTGACCCGGGTGTAGTAAACGCCTACGCGGCGCTCGCCTGCCAAGAGTATTTTGACGAGGTTGAGTCTATCGATATTCTGGATGTGAATGCGGGCAGCCATGGCAAATATTTTGCCACCAACTTCGACCCCGAGATTAATTTTCGGGAATTTACCGGCCGTGTATGGACCTGGCAAAACCGCGAGTGGACCGCCAATGAAATGTTTGAGGTAAAGCTCACCCGCGAGTTTCCTCAAGTGGGCAGCCAAACCCTTTACTTAACCGGACACGATGAAATTCATTCTCTCAGCCAGAATTTGAATGTACCCAATGTGCGCTTCTGGATGGGCTTTGGCGAGCACTACATCAATGTTTTCAACGTGCTGAAAAACCTCGGGCTGCTTTCAGAACAAGCGGTGACCACCGCCGAAGGGCAAAGTGTAGTGCCCCTTAAAGTTGTAAAAGCGGTGCTGCCAGATCCTGCATCACTGGCGCCTGCCTACCAGGGTAAAACCTGTATTGGCGACTGGATTAGAGGTACGCAAAACGGTGCGCCAAAAGAGCTGTTTATCTACAACATTTGCGATCACGAAGATAACTACCGCGAGGTGGAAAGCCAGGCTATCTCCTACACCGCGGGTGTGCCCGCTGTGGCTGCTGCCCTGCTTATTGCCGAGGGCAGCTGGGATGTGGGCAAAATGGTGAACGTGGAAGAGCTGCCACCCAAACCCTTTCTGGAAAAGCTCGCAAGCCTTGGGCTGACCACGTTTATTCAGGATGCATCGGGCGAGCGCCAGCTTTTTTAAGTGCCAGCTCTTTTAAGCAGTGCTGCCCTACAAGCTACTGATTGGCCAGCCAAATAGTTTGGTAGGGCGCAAGTGTGATCAGCTCCGCTTCGGCATCAAAGGCCTCGCCTGCAATCAAATCCTGCCATGGGTCGTTTGACACCAGGTTTACCGATGAGGTTGCCAACTGCTGGGGCTGATTACTGAGATTGCTGATGCAAAATATATTTTGCTGCCGGTCCAGGCTTTGGCGCCAAAACGCGAACAGGGCATCGCCAAGGTGCAAGGTAAACTGCGTGGCATTGGGGTGAAATGCCGGCTGCTTGGCGCGCAGTTTGATGAGCCGGGTGAGCGCGGCAAAGCTTTGTGCATGTTGGCTTTGCGCGTCTGCCAGTGCGGCCGTGAGTTTGTTTGCCTGCCATTGGTGGCGGTTTATGGCGCGGTTGTGGCCACTGTGTTCCATGCGCTGGTAATCATTGCTCGTGGCTAAAAGGCTATGAATATAAAACGCAGGCACACCCTCCAGCCCCAACATAATAGTGTGCGCGCAAATAAAGCGCGCCAGGTTAAAGGTGTCTGGCCCGTTCACTGTACCTTGCAGCGCATCGTAGAGTGCAATGTTGGCTTCATAGGGGTGGCGCTCGCCATCGGCACCGGTGCGCCAGGAAATGCGCCCGCCAAAGCGGATCAGCGTGTCGGTGAGGGTAATAAGTTCATCCTGAGACAGCAACCCCTCTACCGGGCGCAGGCCAATGCCATCGTGACTGGCAATAAAATTGAAATAGGTTGTGCCGTTACGCGCCGGTGGCATGGTCATCATCCAGCGCTTTAAATGTTTGCTGTCGCCTGTGAGCAGGGCATGTACCAGCAACGGAGGCAGAGAGAAGTTGTAAATCCAGTGGGCTTCGTTGTTGTTGCCAAAATAGGTGAGGTTTTCCTGATTGGGGATGTTGGTTTCAGTGATGATGATGGCATCGGGCGCGGCCTGTTCTATCAGTGCCCGCAAAAGCCTCACCACCTCGTGGGTTTCCGGTAAATTGATGCAGGGGGTGCCCGGTGTTTTCCATAAAAAGGCGATGGCGTCCAGGCGGAAAATCTTCACCCCGTTGTCCAGGTATTGGCGAATAATTCGCACAAATTGCAACAGAACTTCCGGATTTCTGAAATCCAGATCTACCTGATCAAAACTGAAGGTGCACCACACATGTTGCTCGCCCGCGGCTGTTTGTACCGCCTGCAACAAGGGGTTAGTGCGCGGGCGCACCACAGCGCGGGTATCCTGCGTTGGTGGCGCTGTGTAAAAGTAATCTTTGCCCGGATCTTTCTGGTTTATGAAGTTGTCAAACCAGAGGCTGCGGGCAGAGCAGTGATTAATTACAAGATCCGCCATCAGCCGGTAGTCGTTGGCGATGTTGCGCAGGTGCGACCAATCCCCCAATGCCGGGTTCACACTGGAGTAATCCATTACCGAAAAGCCGTCGTCTGAGCTGTAAGGGCAAAACGGCAGTATGTGTACGCTGTTAACCACACCTTTTAAATGCGTATCCAAAAATTGTTTCAGGGTGTGCAATGGCGCTTCATTTTCAGACAGCAATGTATCGCCGTAGGTGATGACAATGGCGTCTGCCGCATCCCAGCGATTGGTGTATGGGTCTATATCGCGCGCGCCCTGGGTGAGCGCCATGGCACCTACCAGTTGTTCAGCCAGTTGGTTGGTATCAAGATCGGGGCGCACTTGATGGTAAATTCTGTGCAAGTGATCAACCAAACGCTGGTGTAGGTGCTGCTGGGCATCCATTGCGCTATTCCTCAGGAAAATTTTTCGTTATCGGATTCAACCGCGGCTTTTAAGCGCTCCAGTACATCGGGCATGGCACTGATGACCCGGTTCCAGCTGGGGATGAAAGGTGCCTCCATTGGGCTTTCCAAAAAGGATTCGCCGGCTTTCATAATGTTTTTGGCAAACAGCTCTACGGCTTTTTCTTCATTGTGAATATCGAGGCTCAGGCCATTCATAATGGCATCGGCCTGGAACGATTCAATCAAATCCAGCGCATTGCGGTAGTAGGTGGCCTTGATTGAGCGGAAGGTTTCCGTATTAAAGGTAATGCCCTGGGTGGCCAGCTTTCGAAACAACGCCTTGGAAATATCGATAGACATTTTAGACAGGCCACCGGCATCGCTATTGGCCGAAAGGTCCTGGTGTTTGTGGTCGTACACATCGGCAATGTCTACCTGGCACAGGCGATTGGTTGAATTGTTGCGGTACATTTCACTGAGTACGCCAATTTCCAAGCCCCAGTCACTGGGTATGCGGATATCGTTTAGCACATCGGTGCGAAAGGAAAATTCACCTGCCAGAGAATAGCGGAAGGTGTCCATGTATTGCAGGTAGTTCAGCTCGCCAAAAATTTTTTTCAGCGAGTGCAGCAACGGCGTTACCAGTAAGCGCGATACCCGGCCATTGAGCTTGCCGTCTG
Source organism: Simiduia sp. 21SJ11W-1 (assembly GCF_024138675.1). NCBI lineage: Bacteria > Pseudomonadati > Pseudomonadota > Gammaproteobacteria > Cellvibrionales > Cellvibrionaceae > Simiduia > Simiduia sp. 21SJ11W-1. The sequence continues at coordinate 1,311,922 of NZ_CP090959.1, forward strand.
CCACGCGCGCGTAGTAGCCCTTGCAAAAGAGGTAGTTAAAGCGGGGGTTGGCCACCGGATAAATCAGGCGCGCCAGTAAATCGCGGGTGTAGGTCACTATGTCGCAATCGTGCAGTGCTATGGATTGTGCTTTTTGGCTGGCCAGGCTGTAGCCGATGCAATACCACACATTGCGGCCCTTGCCTGGCTGCGTGGGCGCAAGGCCCATGCGCAATAGCTCTGCATCCAGCGCGCGCAACTCCGGGCCATCGTTCCAGAGCACGCGGTGATGTTGTGGCAACTTTGAGAAAAAGCTGAGCGCCTTTCGGTATTGTTCTTCATTGGCGCGATCCAGACCAATGACAATTTCAGACAAATAGGGCACCTCGGTGAGTTCTTCCACAATGTGCGGCAGTGCGTCGCCTTCAAGCTCTGAGTAGAGTGAGGGCAGAATCAAACCCATTGGCCGTTGTTCGGAAAACGCCAACAGTTCGGCATCCATTTCTTCGGTGGGGCGGCGGGTTAAATTGTGCAGCGTGGTAATGATGCCATTTTGATGAAAGTCGGCCATGGTCGGCTCCTGCAATAAAAGCGTGTGTAATTCACTCTATTGCAAATAGGTTGCCAACCTTCTATTGCGCGCTGCACTCGCTGTGTGCGCGCGCAACCCGTGCCAAAAGTTGTGCAATGCCCGGTGCCCAACCGGCGGGCCCTGGCGCCTCAGAGATGATCATGCTCGGGTGGTTTGGTACCTCGGGCGGCGGATTCACCGGCGAGCGCACCACCAGCGCGTGGTCGGCCGCTTGCAGCATGGGTGCATCATTTGCGCCGTCGCCTGCGGCAAGGGTGCAGGTGGGCAATTTATTTTTATATTCATACACGCCTGCTAACCAGCGCAGTGCTTTGCCTTTATCGCTGTTGCCCACAATGTGCAAAAATCGCCCACCTTCCACCACTTTTGCACCCATCTGGTGCATGTGTTCGGCAAAGGTGCGCTTGCTTTGATTGTCGCCCAACCAAAGCAGTGGCTCTGAAAACTCCCGCTGGTTGGCCAGTGCCGCAGCTTCCGCCGAGAGGCCCGTGGTTTGTGCAATGCCCTTGCTGCCCATTTGTTGAAAGCTTGCATACAAGCCGTGAAACGCTTTGGCTTGCGCGAGCAGCATCTGCCAATAACTGCGCGGGTGGCTTAAACCAAAGCGCCAATAGCCGTGCTGTAAACTGGCATTGCCCAGCCGATGAATAGCGCGCTCTGGCAAGAAGTGCAGCGGCAAATACACGCCTGCACCATTTTCTGTGATGAACGGCGCGTGATTACCTAATTTTTCCCGCAACGGCAGAAGCTCTGCAAAGGTTTTACTGGTGTTGCAAATAAGCGGTATGCCCTGTTCGCGCAGTTCATTGAGCTGGGCCTTAGCCGGCTCAAAACTGTAGTTGTGGTGATCCAGCAAAGTGCCATCAAGATCGGTAAAAACCAGTGTCTGCATGGGTTAGATCCTGTGGATTGCTTGCGTGATGGTGCGCGTCTCATCGAGGTTATACAGGTGCTGCACGCGCTCAGGCAGGGTGCGCAGCATATGCTCGGTGAGCCGCTGGTAGTGGGCAATAAATCGCGCGAGCTGGGCATCATTCATGATGCCTGCATGGGTATCAGTGCCATTGGAATCACTGGCTTGCCACTGGGCTTTAAGCGCTTGTTCTTGTTGCTTGCGCCAGTTAGACACACAGGCGAAGCTGGGCGCGCGCAACATTACCCATTCATCGATAAGCTGAAACCATTGCGGGTAGTGTTCGCTTAAGGCTGTGTTTACATAGTGGCGCCATAGGCCTCGGGCATCTTCTTGCGCTTCGAGTGCATTCACAGGTTCGGCCAGCTCGCTTGCCGTTTGCGGTGTGCAACCCATGCACCAGCCCTCCACAATAATTACTGCAAGAGGCGTTGTTTGTGTGCGCCAGAGGTGCTCGGGCGCGCGGTCGTCCAGGTGTTTTTCAAACAGTGGAATGCGTGCGTGCTTGCCGGCAAGCAGGTGCTGTAAGGTTCTGCATGCAAGCTCAACATCGTGGGTGCCGGGCACGCCACGGGTGGCCAGCAGCGGGTGCACGGTGCGCGCGAGTTGCGCGCGTGCCTGTTTGGTTAGGTAGAAATCGTCTTGCGACATGCACAAGCTGGCGACGCCCGCGGCATTTAGCTGTTCGGATAAATAGCGCGCCAAGGTAGATTTACCCGAGCCCTGGCAGCCATTGATGCCGACTACCCTTGGGCGTGTGTTGCCCTTGGCACTTGCCACCAAGTGGTTGATCAGCGGGCCGAAGTGCTCGGGCGCGCTGGCTAAAAATTCCGCGGGCAAGGGTGTGGCTTGCTGCATTGTGATTTTTGCTCCTGCGTTTTCTCGCTTAACCGTATCACCGTTGGTAGGCCTTGGCCCGAACGCAACTGTTTTAACGCGCAATGTAACAAAGCACAACATTGGCAAGTGCCATTTTATAGCGCCGGGTGGTGCGCACATGTCGGGCATTGCACAGTCAGGCTTTACCAGATGCCTTAGCTTATGCAGGTGCTGTGCCAGTGCTTAGTGCAACTGGCCTTGTATTTAAGGAGTGTGAGCAAGGCACAGTGTGCACAGCAAGCTGTGTAGCGCAGTGGGTGTGAGGTGCGGTGTTTAGGCAATTTGCAGTTGAGGCGGGTGCTCCAAGCCGCCGATTAGCTGCGGCTTGAAGGCGAGGTTACTTTTCTTCGAAGCGGTTTTCCGCCACGTTTTTCACGCAGGTGTCTGGGTCGAACACGCGCCCGTTCATGGCAATGTATACGCCCTCGGGCAGGGTTTGGGCCGCCATTACCGCAGCGCCCAAATTGAATACCGCATCGGAATCGCGAAACTCCGCCGGGTACATGGCGCCCATCAACACAATGGTTTTGCCTTTAATGCCCTTTAGCGCCTGGCCTGTGAGGGTAAGGGTATCTGTGCCGTGGGTAATCACGATGTTGTGGCCGGCTTGTTGCTCTGCAGTTTCACGAATGAGTGCGCGGTCTTGCTCGGTGATGTCGAGGCTGTCTTTGCGAAACAACGGGATGATGGGGGTATCGAGTGTTACGCCCGCGCGCTCTAGAATCTTGGGCGCCTGGGGCTGGCCGATGTGGTAGTCGTTTTTGGCATCGTAATAAATTTTATCGATGGTGCCGCCGGTGGTGATGATTGTAACGCTCATAGTAACCTCTCAAACGGTGAGCGCCGGGCTTGGTGCCCCACAAATGGCTTGCCCGGTTGGCTCGTTAGTGCCCATGTGACGAACAGTATGGCAAATACCTGAGCCCGGGTTGTGGGCAGGCGCGCCTGAGCCGTTACAATGGCGGCCCGCATTTTTAAATTAACCCAAATAGCCTCATCACATGCAGCAAAACTTACTTATTGTGGGCTATGTGTGGCCCGAACCCCGCTCGTCGGCTGCCGGTACCCGCATAGTGCAACTGATCCAGTGGGCGCAGGCCGCGGGTTATGTCGTCACCTTTGCCTCTGCGGCCGAGCCGGGCGAGGGCGCGGCCGATTTGCCAGCCCTGGGTGTGGCCTGTGAGCCCATAGCCCTTAATTGCTCGAGCTTTGATCGTTGGGTGGCAGCGCTTGGGCCAGCGGTGGTGATTTTCGACAGATTTGTGTGCGAAGAGCAGTTCGGCTGGCGCGTGGCTGCGGCTTGCCCAACTGCTGTAAGGCTGCTGGATTCTGAAGATCTGCACTGCCTGCGCGATGCCCGCGCGCGCGCGCACAAGGCAGGCCAACCGGTGCTTGTGCCCACCGATGCCGATCTTTTCAGCGAAATGGCCCAGCGCGAGCTTGCCAGTATTTACCGCTGCGATCTCACCCTTGTGATTTCCGATGCCGAAATAACGCTCTTGACCGAACGGCTACAGGTGCCGGTATTTCTGCTGCACCACTGCCCGTTTATGTTTGCGCCTGCCCAAAAAGGCGAGGGCAAGCCATTTGATGCGCGGCGCCATTTTGTCTTCATTGGCAATTACCGGCACGCCCCCAATTGGGATGCCGTGCGCTACCTGCGCGAGATCTGGCCGGCCATTCGCGCATCGCTGCCAGACGCCGAGCTGCATCTGTATGGCGCCTACCCGCCTAAAAAGGCCATGCAGCTCGATAACCCGGCGCTGGGTTTTCGGGTGTTGGGTTGGGCGCCCGATGCGCTGGCGGTGTTGGGGGCGGCAAGGGTGTGCTTGGCGCCCCTGCGCTTTGGGGCGGGCATCAAGGGCAAGCTGGCCGAGGCCATGGCCTGTGAAACCCCCAGTGTAACAACGCCAATAGGTGCCGAAGGCATGACGGCCCTGGGTCGCCTTGCCTGGCCGGGTGCAGTGGCCAGTGACTCCGAGGGCTTGGTGGCCGCGGCCGTGGCGCTGTACCAGAATGAAGCGCACTGGCAGGCTGCCAGTGCGCGCTGTGTGGCGCACTTTAACGCCTTGTTCGACTTTGAAACCCAGGCCCAAGCGCTCAGTGCGCAGGTTCTGCCACTGTTGGCACCTGAGCGACTCACTGCGCACCGGCGCAGAAATATTACCGGTGCAATGCTCGCGCAAAACGCCCGGCGCGCCAGTGAGTTTATGTCGCGCTGGATAGAGGTGAAAACCCAGTTGGCAACCTATACCGATGCCGACAGCTAACGCCGCCTAAGCCTGTGTATTGTCAGGCGCTTTTGCGAATATTGTCGTCGTATTTTTTGCTGAGTACATCGTAAAACTGCTCGCGCAATTTGTAGATGTCTTGCTTTAGGTCGGCAATTTCCTGGTTGCTGATGTCGCGCCGGCCCACGTAAACCTGCTTTCGAAACAGGGCAATTTGCGCACCGTATAAGCGCAGGTTTTTCTCCAGCCCCTTTTCGCCAATTAGCAACAGGTTGGCCTCGGCATCGGCCATGCGCCGGAACTCCTGCACCAGTTCATTGTTGATGTTATCAAGCTCGGCCCGGCGCGCCTGTGGCCAGCGAGCGCCAAAACGCACAGATTCAATCACCAGTGCCGAATATTTGGCGAAAATATGGCTGACGTTGCCCATCTGGCGCGACACTTCTTCATATACCTTGAGCTTGCGCTTGGCGGCCACCGCATCGGGTGATGTGGGTGTGTTGGCTGTGCGGTTGCGGGTAAACCAAAGCCCCACGCCCAGTAGCAGCGCGCCCATCGCAATTTTTGCCAGCGTATCGAGCAGCGCCCAGAATGTTGCGTAATCCATGTTGGAAACCCTCGCCATTGGGTGGGCCGCCAAAAAATTGACACCCGACCCATGTTTACCTTACTCAAGGTGACTAGAGCAAAAGCCGGGCCACATGGGGGCTAGAGGGGTTTAGCGGGGGTAGGGCGCTTAGGCGCGGGGGTTAAAGCTTGCCGGCCGGTTGCGCAGGGGCTCGAGAATGGGCTCAAGGCCATTGACCTTGATTTCGTGAATCAGCCCCAACAGCTCGCCAAGTTTGCCCTTGGGAAAGCCCTGGCCGTGAAACCACACGAGGTAGGGCTCGGGTAAATCGGCTAGCATTTGGCCCTGGTACTTGCCGAAGGGCATAGGGGTTGTCACCAGCAAGCGCAGGTATTCGGGCGGAAAGGGTTGCACCTTAGCCTCCTGCCAGTTTTACGGTAAAGCCACGCTTTTCCAGCTCGGCCTTGAGCTTCTCGCGCATGTCGCCCTGGATTTCTATGTCCCAGTCTTTTACTGAGCCGCCCACGCCGCACACCTGCTTGAGTGCCTTGGCCAAGGTTTTCAGTTCATCTTTGCCAAGGCCCAGGCCTGTTACCACGCTCACAGATTTGCCGCCGCGGCCCTTGGAGCTGCGGGTAATGCGCACTATGCCGTCGCCGGCCGGTGGCGTGAGGCTTGGGGCTTTTTCATCTACCCGGCCGGTTTCAGTGGAATATACCAGACGGCTGTTTTTACTCATGGGAAGCGGTGACCTTTTGCAATTTTTGAAAGTAAACGCCCGTTAATACCAGTGCCACGCCCAGAGAAAACAGCAGGGCAGGGTTGATAGACAGCCAGCCGCCGTAGGCGAAAACCGGCGCCAGAAAAACAGACACAAACAAGCCGCTGCTGATCATTTTTTCGGCGCGCTCGGGCAGGGTGATGGATTGATTGCAATGGGGGCAGGGGAAGGCCTGGCGCTTGAGGTACACCTGCAACAGGTTTTTCTCTTTGAGCTCGGCCTTGGTAACGGGCGTTTCGCACCAGGGGCATTTCAAGCGGGATAAAATCAGTGACATAGGCATTCTCGATTATTTGAGCGGCCACCTGAGGTGGCGAGCGGCCTGCAGGCATTGCAAATTGTGTGGGCTATTGTAATCCTTGGCAGCACGCGAGCAACCACGATCCTCAATCATGCACACAATTCAGGGCAAATAATGAGCCACACACCCGAGCCACACACACCTGCAAGCCTTCGCACCCGCATTGCAGAGGTGATTTTCGGCTTTGATACCCCGGCCGGGCGCACCTTCGATCTGGTGTTGATTGCGCTAATTCTGGTGAGCGTGCTGGTGATGATGCTGGAGTCTGTGAGTGGGTTGGGTGAATCCTGGCAGTTTGCGCTCACTGTTGCCGAGTGGGTGTTTACGCTGATTTTCACCCTGGAATACGGTGTGCGTATTTATGTGTCTGATAACCGCTGGGCCTACATAAAAAGCTTTTACGGGCTAGTGGATTTGCTGTCTATTCTGCCGAGTTATTTGGGCCTGTTTATTGGTGACATCAATTACCTGCTCACCATTCGCCTGCTGCGGGTGTTGCGAATATTCCGCATTTTAAAACTGGCCCGCTATTTAAAAGAGGCCAATGTGCTGGTGCGTTCAATGGTGATGGCGCGCCGGAAAATACTCGTATTTTTCAGCTCGGTGTTGGTGCTTACCACTGTGTTTGGCTCGCTCATGTATGTGGTAGAAGGGCCGGAAAACGGCTTTACCAGTATCCCCAAAAGTATTTACTGGGCCATTGTGAGCATTACTACCGTGGGCTATGGCGACATTACGCCCCAAACAGGCTTTGGGCAGTTTTTAGCCGCACTGGTGATGCTCACGGGTTATTCCATCATTGCCATTCCCACGGGGATATTTACCGCAGAACTTGTGCAACAGGTAACCCAGCAGCGCCAGAGTGTGCGCTGTGGGCGCTGCACCAAGGCCGATCACGATATAGACGCACGCTTTTGCAAGCATTGCGGCCATGGGCTTGAAGGCGATACCTAGCCGCGCCACCTGCTCCGCGTACTATTGCCAGACAATACTGAGCGCGAGCGCGGCAATCACTACGGCAAATACCCGGTTAATGCGGCCCTGATGGCGCGAAAGCCAGGTGAGTACAGCAGGCGTGGCCAAGCCCCAGGCCACCAGCAGATACCAGAGGGTGTCTATCACACCGGCGGTTGCCGCAAGAATGAGCTTATCTTGCAGGCTTGCCCCGGTATCAATGAACTGGCTAAACAGCGCCAGAAAAAACACCGCCATTTTCGGGTTTAGCGCAGCAATCAAGAGGCCGCTGATAAACCCCTTGCGCTTGTGATCGGGCTCGGGCTGGCTGCCTGTTTCTTGTGGTTTGGGTTTCCCTGCAGTGAAGCTTTTGTAGGCTAAATACAACAGAAAAGCCGCACCTGCGTAGCGAATCAAATCAAAGATCATGGGTGAGCTGGCAATGATCACCGCCAGCCCAAGTGCGGTGGCTGCGGCATAGCCGGTAACGCCCAAGCCATGGCCGAGGGCCGTGAGCATGCCCGCCTGGCGCCCGTGGGACACGGTATTGTTCATTACCACCGCAAGGCTCGGGCCTGGTGACATGGCACCCAGGGTGCAAATGCCCGCCACCGCGAGCCAACTGCTTAACAGCATGGGTAAACCTCAACGCATTTCCTGAAATTCGGCCTCGGAGTGTGCAGATTTCGCGGTACAATTGCCAGCTTTTGCACAGGGCGATGTTATGGCCGCTTTTCCACTTGAGGGCGAAATTGCACCGGGGCTAGAGCCGGTAGCCGAGGTGTTTGCCGGGCTGCAAAGCACGCAATCGCAAGGTGCGGCGCTGGCGGTTTACCGCGACGGCGAATGCCTGCTGGATGTGTGGGCCGGTGCGCGCGATAAGGCCCAGAGCAGCCCTTGGGAGCGCGATACGCGGGTAAATATATTCTCTGCCGGCAAACCGCTGGTGGCACTGGTGGTGCTGCAGCTGGTGGCAGAGGGGCTACTGGATTTGGACAAACCCATTGCGGATATCTGGCCGGCCTTTGGCGCTAACGGCAAGGCAGACATCACACTTGCGCAGGTGTTGTGTCATCGTTCAGGCGTGAACGCCTTTCACGAGCCTGTGAAAGACGCGCTTATTTTCGACAACCCCGCCATTACCGAACGCATTGCCAGCGAGCGGCCCTGGTGGGAGCCTGGTAGCGCCCAGGGGTACTCGCCCATAATTTATGGCTGGATTCTCGCAGAGGTCATCAAGCGCGTAACCGGTGCCGCTCAGTTTGCCGAGGTGTTTGATGCGCGGGTAAACGGCCCGCTCGATACCGCCATTGCCTTTGGTGTGCCAGCCGCTGAACAACCGGACCTTGCTGAGGTGAGTGCCATTCGCGGTGCCAAGGCCGAGCAGGGTGTGCTCCAGCTTGGGCGCGCCATGAAAGACGACCCGCAAGGGGTGGTGAACAAGGCCTTCACCAACCCCATGAGCCTGATGGTAGGCACCAATGGCGAGGCTTGGCGCAGTGCCGAAATTCCGGCCGCTAACGGCCACGCAAGCGCCCGGGATATAGCCTGCGTGTATGACGCGCTGATCAATACCGAAACCCTGTTGCCGGCAGCACTGCGTGCCGAGTGCTGGCGCGAGCAAAGCGCGGGTGTTGATCGTGTGTTGCAAACCCCAATGCGTTTCTCCCGGGGCTTTATGCTCACCCAGGAGGGGGCAGATCGTAGGCTAGGCCGCGGCCAAAGGGCCTTTGGCCACGCCGGGGCCGGTGGCTGCCTGGGCTTTGCCGATCCGGATTACCAGCTAAGCTTCGGGTTTGTGTCTAATCACATGGCGCAAAGCTTGTTAATTGATAGCCGGGCCCAAAAATTAATAGATGCGTTATATCAGGTCATTTAGGAGGCTGTGATGTCTGACGATAGCTTGGCGACCTGTGTGGGTCGCGTGGAAGAACTGGAAATTCGCTTGGTGTTTCAAGAAGACATGTTAAGCGAGTTAAACAAGGTGCTGGCGCGCCAGGATGCCGAGTTGATCAAACTGCGTGAACAGGTAAAAAGCCTGAGTGAAAAGCACCTGGATTTACAGTACCGGGTTGATCAGCGTGGTGAAATCAGCGATGAGCGCCCACCCCACTACTAGGTAGGCCGGCCGGGCGCTATTTAGAGTCAGATGCTAGGTATTTGTGCATTGATATAAATTAGTGCTAGCCATTGACCTTATTTCTCATACTTTTGGCACGAAAATCCGCCAAAGCCCCCGGATTTACGGGTATTTAGCCGGCACTGGAGTATTAGTCAGCTAGACTCACACTGAATACGGACGTACCGCGGAGAAGTTCGCTCGCAATGACGGCGTCGCTTAGCCAGACCAAAGCCAACACCCACCAGCAGGTGCTTGATCAAAGCACCGCGGCGGCTTTGTGCTGGCAGGTAATGAACGACAACCAGGTGAGCCTGTGGCGCTGGCATATACCCAGCGGTGAATTTCTGCTCTCGCCCCAATTTCTTGCCCTTGCCCAATTGCCCGCCAGCCAGCGCATTGGCCGTTTGGATGATTTTCTGTCATTGGTGGCAATGGATCACCAAGCGGTGTTGTTAGCGCAAGTGGGCCGTATGCTCAAGGGCGCCAATACCCGGTTTCAGTGCCCGCTAACCCTAAAAAACGGCTGCCAGCTGGTGCTCTTTGGCAACTTCGATCTCTCTACCCGGGCCGCCACCGGCATGATTACCGGTGCGTTGCCAACCGGGCCCATTGCCTCGGATAACTATGCGCTGTTATTTGATGGCCTGTTTCAGCACAGCCATGTGCCCAAGGCACTGTTGGATGCAGAAGGCCACATGATGCGGGTTAATCCTGCCTGGGAGCGGCTGTTTAAACACATGCCGGGCCAGTTTTTGCAAACCCACACCCACTTCGATTTGCTGAAACACCCGGGCTGCTCGCTCACCGATGACGAGCGTGCCGACATCGCCATAAAGTTAACCGGTGGCCAATCGCAAACCTTTAACTTTTCTTTTGAGCTGGCACGGCTGCTGGATATCCAGCCGGCCGAGGCTCCCACGCTGCACTTGCGCGCCACCCATTCACCCCTGCTGGATCACGAAGGCCAGCTGCGCTGTGTATTGGTGGTGTATGAAAACCGATCGGAAGAATTACGCGCCAGCTACGATTTGGCCCGCAACACCCAGCTGCTTACGGGGGTGTTGGGCCAACGCGGTGCACCTCCGGTGGCGGTAAAGGACCTGGATGGCAACTACCTGTTTGCCAATGAACTCTACCTGAAATTGTTCATGGGCGGCGCCACCAAGGTGCAAGGCATGCGCGACGAGCACCTGCTTGATGCCGCCACCGCCAACCTCATTGCACTGCGCGAACAACAGGTGTTGGCCCAGGGCCAGGCCATTACCGCCGAGCAAAGTTTACCGTTGGCTGCCGAGCAGCCGGGCTTGTTTATTTGGTCGAGCTTTTTGGTGCGCGACGAACAAGATGTCACCTTCGCCGTGGGCCATATGCTCACCGAAATAACCCATCTGCACGAGCAGCGCCAGGTGATTGCCAGCCAACGCCAAGAGCTGCGGCTGCTGTTGGATAACGTGCAAGACATCATTCTTTATCTTGATAAGTGGGGCCGGGTAAAACACGCCAACGCTGTGGCGAGTGATTTTTTCAAAGGCGACACGCTGGTGGGCAAAACCCTGGTAGAAGTGTTTCGCGATTGCCATCAAATGGCGCAATTACAGCGTGAAGTGATGCAAGTGGTGCGCACCAATATTCCGGAATTGGGGGTGACCGAATCGCTGCACTTTGGCAACCGCCAATACTGGTTTAATTCAGATAAGGCCCCCACGGTAGATTCCCAAGGCCAGGTTAACGGCGTATTGCTGGTGATGCGCGATATCACCAAAGAAAAGGTGATAGCCCGTGAGCTGCAAGATAGTGAAAGCCGCTACCGCGCATTTATTGCCAACAGCATGGATGGCATTTGGTGTTGCCGCATAGACCCACCCATAGACACCCGTCAACCCGTTGAAAAACAAGTGGAGCAGCTGGCCGAGCGGGCGCTGTTTTCCGAGTGCAATCAGGTGATGGCGGATTTCCGCGATTGCGAAGATGCCCAATCGCTGCTTGGCATGCCGATGTTTGATCACGGGATTGAGGCGCACCGCGCAGGCATGCGCCAGTTTATTGCCTCAGGCTACCGCCTGCGCGACATTAACACCTTTCGTGATAAGGCCTCCGGTGAACGGCTTGAACTCACGGTATCAACCCTCGGTATTCTCGACGGCCATTTATTGAAACACGTCTGGGGTACCACCCGCGATGTCACCGAAAAACGACGCTATTTGGCCGAAATGGAATACCAGGCCCAGCACGACTCCCTAACGGGCCTGCCCAATCGCAACTTCATGTATCGCACAATTAAAGAGCAGTTAAGCGAGCGCCCGGAGTCACAGAAAATGGCGCTGTTGCTCATTGATCTCAACCGGTTTAAGGATTTGAACGATACCCTCGGCCACCTGATAGGCGATAAGTTGCTCAAGCAAATTGGCCCGCGCCTGCAAGATGAGTTAAGTGATGTAGATTCCTTTGTGGCGCGCCTGGGTGGCGATGAATTTGCCGTATTTTTGCCGCAAATTCGCAACCCCCAGCAGGCGGTAGTGATTGCCCACAGGTTACTTGAGGCCATCCGCGAGCCCTATGAGCTTGAGGGGTTTAACAGCGAAATAGGTGCCGCTATTGGTATTTCACTGCGCCCGGATCAGGCCAATGATGTGAGTACACTCATGCGCTACGCCGATGTAGCCATGTACAACGCCAAGTCGCAGTATTCGGGCATTACAATCTACAGCCCCGAAATAGACCCGCACTCGCCCAAGCGTTTCGCGCTCATGAGCGATTTGCGGCGCGCCATTCGCGCCAATGAATTGATGATGTATTTCCAGCCCAAGGTAGAGCTGCATACCGGCCGCCTGCACGGCTTTGAAGCCTTGTTGCGCTGGAATCATGCCACCATGGGGTTTGTGCCGCCGGGCGATTTTATTCCCATGGCAGAGGCCACCGACATTATTCACCCCCTTACTGAGTGGGTGTTGGAGGCGAGCATTCGCCAGTGCCGCGAATGGCATCGGCGGCGCTTTTACGTTTCAGTGGCGGTGAATTTATCTACCCGCAACTTATTGGATGAACGCCTGCCGAAAAAACTTGAGGCAATGCTGGCTAAAAATGAATTGCCCGCCTCGGCGCTGGAACTTGAAATTACCGAGAGCGCCATTATGGAAGATCCTAGCCGCGCGCTATTGTTGCTGCAGCAAATCAGCGATTTGGGTGTGCGGCTTTCCATTGATGATTTCGGCACCGGTTATTCATCGCTTGCCTATCTTAAACGCCTGCCGGTACAGGCACTGAAAATCGATTACTCTTTCGTGCGTTTATTGCTGCAAGATAAACAAGACGAAGTGATAGTGCGCTCTACCGTCAACCTGGGGCATAACCTTGGCTTGCACGTGGTGGCCGAAGGGGTGGAAGATCAGGCCACGCTCGATTGTTTAAAAGAGATGGGCTGTAATCAGGCGCAGGGCTATTTCCTGGGCAGGCCCATGCCCGCTGCCGACGTACCCGGTTGGTATCAAACCGCGCCCTGGTCGGCAGACCGTGAAGAGGGCGATGAATTGCCCGATTTTTCTTGAGCCTGGAAGCTGAGTTTTAATTTCTAGTTTCTAGTTTCTAGTTTCTAGTTTCTAGTTTCTAGTTTCTAGTTTCTAGGCTCATCTGTGCGATTACATTTTGTCGCTGACTTCAATGCCCAATAAATCCAGCCCCTGTGCCAGGGTTTTTGCCGTGGCCTGGCTCAGAGCCAGGCGGCTGGCTTTTACGGGGGCCGGAATGCCGTCTTTCAAAATGGGGCAGGCCTCGTAAAAACTCATAAACTGGCTGGCCAGCTCATACAGGTAATTACACAATACGTGTGGCAGTGCCTCGGCGGCCACCTGGTTTAATGCCTCGCCAAATTGCAGCAGGCGCAGTGCCAGGGCCTTTTCCTGCTCTGCCTCAAGCAGCAGCGGTGCATCGGCGGGTTGTTCGCCCGCCTTGCGGAAAATACTTTGAATACGCGTGTAGGCATATTGCAGGTAGGGTGCGGTGTTACCTTCAAAGGCGAGCATGGCATCCCAGTTAAAGATGTAATCGTTGGTGCGGGTTTTGGAAAGGTCTGAATATTTCACCGCGCCAATGCCAACTTTGCGGCCAATTTCTTTGGCTTGCTCGGCAGACAGTTCCGGATTTTTTTCGCTTACCACTTGGGTTGCTCGCTCAATGGCTTCATCAAGCAATTCTGCAAGCTTCACGGTGCCGCCCGAGCGGGTTTTAAAGGGCTTGCCATCGGTGCCCATCATGGTGCCGAAGGCGTGGTGCTCAAGGCTGACAGCGTCAGACACATAACCTGCCTTGCGCGAAAGGGTAAATACCTGCTGCATGTGCAGTGATTGGCGGGCATCAATAAAATACATGATGCGATCGGCACCGAGTGTGTTTACCCGGTAGCGCATGGCGGCCAGATCGGTGGTGGCGTAGAGGTAGCCGCCACCTTGTTTTTGAATAATCACAACCGAGGGGTTGCCCTCTTTGTCTTTCATTTCATCCAAAAAGGCAACTAAGGCGCCTTGGTCTTGCACGGCAATGCCGCGCGCCAGCAAATCTTTTACCAGTACCGGTAAATCTTCGTTGTAGGCGCTTTCGCCCATTACGTCTGCCCGGCTCAAGGTGACGTTCAAGGTGCGGTAATTTTCCTCGCCGTGTTGCAGCGAGATATCTTTGAACTTTTCCCACAGTTTTAAAATGTGGGCATCGCCACCTTGCAGCTTTACGACGTAGTCGCGGGCTTTCTGGGCGAAGGCGTCGTCGTCGTCGAAGTGCTTTTTGGCCTGTTGGTAGAATTGCTCCAAATCTTTCAGCGCAAAGGCTTCGCTGTCTTGGGTGGCCAGCTGCTCTTCCAGCTCGGCAATAAGCATTCCGAACTGGGTGCCCCAATCGCCCACGTGATTTTGGCGAATAACCTTGTGGCCCTGAAATTCCAGCAACCGTGCCAGGGCGTCGCCAATAATGGTTGAGCGAATATGGCCCACGTGCATTTCTTTGGCGAGGTTGGGCGATGAGTAATCAATAACCACCGTGGCGGGCTTGGCCACAGGTGCCAGCGCCAGGCGTGCATCGGTAATCACATGGGCCACTTGCGCGGCCAGCCACTCGGGCTTTAAGTGAATATTGATGAAACCCGGGCCTGCTACTTCAATTTTATCGGCCACCTCGTCGAGTGCCAGCGCGCCCACAATTTGCTCGGCCAGTGCCCGCGGATTGGTTTTCATCTGCTTGGCGGCGGCCATGGCGCCATTGATTTGGTAGTCGCCAAAGCCTGCCTTTTTGGCCGGTGCCACATTGGGGTTAACGCCCTCGGGGATGCCAACGGCGGCCATGGCTGCTTGCGCTTTCTGGGTGAGTAATTCGCGGATATTCATAAGGTCCGTTGCAGGCCTGTGCCCGCGCTGAGATAACTGGAAAAGGATGCGAATTTTAACGGCCCCAGAGCCATATGCAAGGCGCAATCTGGCTTGCATTGTGTAAAGGCCGCTGGTGTTCGTTACACTGGCAAGTAAATTCGGGTTAACAGGAGTCTTTCATGCCCCAGCAAGCAACAAAAACCGCCGAAATCCAGGCACGCCTCACAGCTGTACGCGCCCACATGGCAAGCGCGGGCGTTGCGGCCTACATTCAGCCCCGGGCCGACGAGTACCTGGGCGAGTATGTGCCTGCCTGCAACGAGCGGCTTTTGTGGTTATCGGGCTATACGGGCTCGGCCGGGTTTGTGGTGGTGCTGGCAGACAGCGCCGGTATCTTTGTGGATGGCCGCTACACCATTCAGGTGCGCTCACAGGCTCCCGCCGAGTGCTACAGCTACCACAGCATGAGTGATTCACTGGCAGAGTGGCTGGCCGAACGCCTGCCCGCCGGCGCCAAAATCGGCTACGACCCGCGCCTGCACACCTTGGCCTGGGCCCAAACCACTGAAAAGGCGCTCAAGCCCGCCCGCCTGACGCTGGCCCCCTTGGCAACAAACCCCGTAGATGCCAGCTGGGCGGATCGTCCGGCCGCCCCGGCCACGCCGCTGCGCCTGTTCCCGCACAGCTCAGCCGGTGCCACCAGCACAGAGAAGCGCAAGCGTGTAGGTGGGCTGATTACCAAGGCCGGTGCTGATGTGGCGCTCATCACTGCCTGCGATTCCATCGCCTGGCTGCTGAATATTCGCGGCGACGACATCCCCTACTTACCGGTGGTGCTGGGTACGGCACTGCTCTATGCCGATGGCCAGATGACATTTTTTGTAGACCCGGCCAAACGCATAGATTCTTTGGCTGAGCATGTGGGCGAAGGGGTGCGTTTCGAGCCGGAAACTGCCCTGGAGGGCGCGCTCGCCAAACTTGGCGGCCAGCGCCTGTTGGCAGACCCGGCAGAATCCAACGCCTGGTGCCAGCAGCAGGCGCAGCAGGCCGGCGCTGAACTCATTGCCGGTATGGACCCGGTAGCCCTGCCGAAGGCTGCCAAAAATGCCGCCGAGCTGGAAGGTATTCGCCAGGCGCATCTGCGTGATGGCGCCGCGGTGTGCCGGTTTTTGGCCTGGCTTGATCGCGAAGTGGCGGCAGGGCGCTTTTATGACGAGGGCCAGCTTGCCGATAAGCTGTTGTGGTTCAGGCAGCAGCTGCCTGAATTTCTGGATTTAAGCTTCGATACCATCTCCGCCGCTGGCGGCAATGCGGCCATGTGCCACTACAACCACATGAACGGCACACCGGCCATGCTGCCCAACAACAGCATTTATTTGGTGGATTCCGGCGCCCAATACCCAGATGGCACCACCGACATTACCCGCACAGTGGCCATAGGCCAGGTGACCGATGACATGCGCCGGATGGTCACGCTCGTGCTCAAAGGCCACATTGCGCTGGATCAGGCGCGCTTTCCCAAGGGCACCAGCGGCCACCAGCTCGATGTGTTGGCGCGACAGTACCTGTGGGCCGCGGGCTTTGATTTCGACCATGGTACCGGCCACGGCGTGGGCCACTACCTGAGTGTTCACGAAGGCCCACAGCGTATTTCCAAGGGCCCCAATGCCGTGGCTTTGCTCCCGGGCATGGTGTGTTCCAATGAGCCGGGCTACTACCGTGATCACGCCTTCGGCATCCGCCTGGAAAACCTGGTAGCGGTGCGCCCTTGTGAGGCCTTGGCCGGCGCCGAGCGGGAAATCTACGAATTTGAAGCCCTGACTCTGGTACCCATGGATACCCGCCTGATGGATACCTCGCTCATGAGCCGTGCCGAAATTGATTGGGTAAACCGCTACCACCGCCGGGTGTTCGATGCCATGGCCCCGCAACTGGAGGGGGAAGATTTACACTGGCTAACCCAAGCCACCCAGCCCATCGGCGCTTAGGGTTATTCAATTGCCTGCCAAGCAGGCAATTCTTCCCATCTTTGCCATACTGATTGCAGGCTTTCGAACAGGAAAACTTGGCAATCAGTGCGCATTTTAATTTGTGATGACTCCGGCATGGCGCGCAAGCAGGCTGCGCGCTCGTTGCCGGCAGGCTTTGCCGAGCAAATCACCTTTGCCGAGCACGGCGCTATGGCTATGGAGGTGCTGGCGCAGCAAACCATCGATTTGCTGCTACTGGATTTAACCATGCCGGTTATGGATGGCTTTGAAACCCTGGCCGCCATTCGCGAGCGGCAAATCGAGTGCGGCATTGTGGTGATTTCAGGCGACATTCAGCCCCAGGCCCGTGAAAAAGTCATGGCCTTGGGCGCCCTGGACTTCATTCAAAAACCCATTGATACCGATAAACTGCACAAAACCC
Organism: Simiduia sp. 21SJ11W-1; assembly: GCF_024138675.1. Classification (NCBI taxonomy): domain Bacteria; kingdom Pseudomonadati; phylum Pseudomonadota; class Gammaproteobacteria; order Cellvibrionales; family Cellvibrionaceae; genus Simiduia; species Simiduia sp. 21SJ11W-1. The sequence goes on from NZ_CP090959.1 coordinate 1,329,005, forward strand.
TGCGCGACTACGGTTTTATTGGCGATGCAACACCCGCCAGTTCGGAGGCAACACCTGAGCCAGTTATAACCACTCCCGATACCGAAACCAGCCCACTCGATAGCCTGCGCGAAGTATCCAACATCGCCATGGGCGATGCCGCGGCCAAACTTGCGGTATTGCTTAAAACATTTATTCAGCTGCCGATTCCCAATGTGGCCTGGCTAACACCGGCGGAGCTTGAAATGGCTATGGGCGTGTTTCAACTGGGTGGCCAAACGGTGGTGTCGCAGGGGTTTGTATCCCGCGGGCTTGCCGGTGAAGCCATTCTCTACGCAGATCGCGATGGCGTCACGGGCCTGCGCAAGCTGATGGCCGCGCTAAAATCGGAACCCGAAACCAACAATGCGCCCATTTTGGATGCAGCCTCCGTGCTGATTGGTGCGTTTTTGTCGCGCTTTGGTCACGAGGTAGATCTCACCTTCAGTAAAAGCCAACCTATTTTGCTGGGCCAGAATGTGATGGGCAGCGAGTTCGTATACAACTCTGCACTCGATGATGTGTTGCTTATTGAAATTCCCTATGAATTTTCTGAACTGAATTTCGGTTGCGATTTGATGATTCTGTTGCCAAAGGTCAGCGGCAAAAAAATGCTTGATCGCGTGGGCTTGTTGTTGGATGGAGGGGCAGGCTGATGGAAATGCGCGAAATTCATTGGCTGATGGACATGGTGACCCACATCGACCTGGGGCTGGTGGTGTTTGATCGCAACGGCAAGATTGCCGTGTGGAACCATTTTATGGAAAACCACTCGGGTTTCAGCTCTACAGAAATGCGCGAGCAATGTTTGTTTGATGTCTACCCGATCATGAAGGAGCCCTGGTTTCAGCGCGAGCTGGATACAGTACTGCTGCTGGAAAACGAAGTGTTTATTACCTGGGAGCAGGTGCCACACCTGATGGGTTTTTCGGCCTACCGGCCCATTACCGCCAAATCCCACTTCATGTTCCAGAACATTGTGTTGCGTGCCATTCGCAGTGCCAGCGGTGAAACCGATCTGGTTTCCATGACGCTTTACGATGTCACCGATATTGCCACTAACAAACTTGCCCTGGAATCTGCCAATAAAGAGTTGGCGATTTTAAGCCGTACAGACAGGCTTACGGGCTTGTTTAACCGCGGTTACTGGCAAGAACAGCTGGAATCTTCCTGGGCGTTACACAAGCGCTATAACCGCCAATACAGCTTGGTGATTTTTGACATCGACCACTTCAAAAAAGTTAACGATACCTACGGCCACCAGGCGGGCGATGAGGTGATTAAGCTGGTGGCAGACTTGGTAAAGGAATGCGCACGCGATAGCGATTGCGTGGGGCGTTATGGCGGCGAGGAATTTACCGTAATCTTGCCCCACACAGACGGCCCGGGAGGCCGGGTGTTTGCAGAGCGGCTGCGTAAAATTATTGAGCAGCAAGTGGTTACCCACGAAGATCAAACTATCACCTTTACTATCAGCCTGGGCGTGGCTGAAATCTCCTCGCACTATGAATCTGAAACAGCTTGGCTGGAAGCGGCTGATCAGGCGCTCTACCAATGCAAGCACGGGGGGCGCAACCAAACCTGTGTTGCCCCCCTGCCTGGCCCTGCCAGCTAAGGCTTAACGGCCCGCCTTAAAACCGGAAGCTTGTTGTGCCGCCTGGGCGGCCTCGGGCGTTGGCGCGGAAGCTGGCCCGCTGCTCTGCAGGTTTTTCCAATTCCTCTATTGCACCTTCTTTAACTTCTTTAGCTACAGCATGTTTAGCTACAGCATGCACCACCCAGCGTTTCGTGGGGTCGCTCTGCAAGCCGGTAAAGGGGTAGCAGGTCACCAGTACCAGTGCGTTACTATTTTCTTTCACCAAGGGTGTTTCGTGAATATCCACCACACCCGCAAACCGGACAGTAAATAAGGTGGTAGCCGTGCGCGTGCTAACGGCCAGCGTTTGCCCCGGCAGGGCGTGTGCCAATGGCGCAAAGTGCGTGTCTCTGTGCCCGCCAATCACCGCAAAGCCCGCACCCGGTAAATCACTGCCTTCCACAAGCCCTGGTCCGAAGGCCAGGCTGTTGCCTTGTGCGCCGGCCAATACAATCAATTCTTCGCCACTGGGCAGGCGCAACTTTGCCACCGGTTGGGTGTCGGCCCAGGGCCAGGGCGTGAGTGCGCCGCTCGAGGGTTGGTGTAAGGTTTGTGCCCAGGCGCGATCAATCAGTTGTTGTGCAAGCCAGGCTTTTAGGTGTATCCAGCTTGCCGCCCACAGGCAGTAAAGGCCCAACAAAACAAGCAGCCCCACCACCATTGCCCGAGCTTGGGGCAATGGGTACTTTAAAAACCAAGCGGCGTTCATAGGTTGCCGCCTTTCAAAAGGCGTGCTGCCTGCGCGCGCGCCCGAGCGGAGCTGGGCTGCAAAAGATGTAACAGCAGCGAAAGCGCGAGGGCCATAAAGGCTGCAGCCAGCCACACAGGTGCGCCCGTTGCAGTGCGTGGGTACATGAGGCTCGGTGCCTGTTGGCCGCGGGGCAGCAGGTTGGTGACGGCGTTGCTGGCCAGTGGCTGATCCTGTGCGCGCCGTGGGGTTTCATCTACGGCAACCAGGCTTGTGTAGGGTGAAATTAGTTCATGTTGCAGCGCTATGGGCAGCACTTTATCGCGCACTTCCGAGGGCGCAATACCGCGGGTTTTTTCATCCAAAAGCGCCTCAATTTTTGCCCTGGCCCACAAAGTGGCAATGCCTTTGGGTGATTTGGTTTCTGGTGTTTGTTGGGCTTGGCCTTTCGCAAAAACGTTTGCCATTGAAAGGGTGCGCGACCAGGGGCCTGCGCTAGTAATGCCCTCTATGTGCAGTTGTGTTTCGTGCACAGGCTTCAGGGCCAAGTGTTCCAGATTGGCGCCGGAAAATTTCATGGCTAAAAGTAAGGGTTCATTGGCGTAGACATCCGGTATGCGTTCAGGCCAGATTTCTGCGCTAACGCCATCGGGCAGGGTAATGGCTAGCTGGGTAAGGTGCGCGCTTTCGAGTTTGGTAAACAGGGCGTTCATTTTCTCGGCAACTTCTGCGGTGCTGCCAATGTGGGTGAAGCTGCCGCGTCCAAATTGCGCGGCCTTGCGCATAAAATAGCTGTTTGGGGCAGCGCCAATGCCCACAGTAAACAAGCGGGTGGTGCCGAGCTTTTGGTGTATTAGCGAAAATAATTGTTGCTCGTTGCCCACACTGCCATCGGTAATAAACACCACTTGGCGCAACCCTGCTTCTGTTTTTGGTTGGGCGAGGGCGGCGGCAAGTGCCGGCGCCATTTCGGTGCCGCCGCTGGCAGAGAGCCTGCTTACAAAAGCATTGGCCAGGCCAAGGTTGTACGTGCTGGCCGCCTGTGGCGTTCTAAATAGCTGGCTGAACTGGGAGTTAAATTCAATGATGTTGAAGGTGTCTTGCGGGCCCAGGCGCGATAGCGCCAACTGCAGGCTGGCTTTTGCTTGCACGATGGAGGGGCCATCCATAGAGCCTGAAGTATCAATAATAAAAGTAATGTCGCGCGCCAGTTCGGCTGCTTGCGGTTGCAAATCATTAGGCAGCACCAGCAGCAAACCGTAGCGCTCACCGTATAGGGTTTCGCTAAATAAGGCCGCCTCCGGTTGGGCGTGGGCGACGGGCTGCCAGGTTAATTCGAAATCGCGATCCATGGGCACTTGCGCCGTGCGCGTACTCACGTGATGGGTGGGGCCTTGTTTAACTAAATTGATATCGTGGTAGCTTGCATCAATGCGCGCCAGCGGCAGGCCGGCGGTGAGTGCAATGCGTAGCCGCATAGGGTTGGTGTTGGCCGTAGCCGCCGGGTGGTATTTGGGGCTAATGAGCGGTGCATCGGGTACCGCTTGGGTGGGCAGCGCCCAGCCAAAATTTGTGAAGTCAAGTTCTGTATTATTCAGGCCTAGAGCCGCCACACCTGCCGCAGGTGCCTGCGGGTTTTCTTGATTCGCCTCGCCAATGGCTGCGGCGCGAAGTGGGGCGCCTGGAATGTAACGGGGCGTTAAGGTCATAGGCAGGCGCCAATGAAAAAGGCCGTCGCGATATTCCACGGGTTGGGTAATGTGCAGCTCAATGGATACGGTTTCACCCGGGCCGATGTTGGCAATATTCTGGGTGAACAGGTTGGGCCGCTGCTGTTCTGTTAAGGCAGCAGATTTCCCGGCAGCTTTGGCTTGTTGGTAAATTTTCCGGGCCTGCTGGCGTTCACGAATGCGGGCCACCACGCGGCGCTCGCCTATGTGCATTTCCATGCGATTGACAGCAGCGGTTTCGGCTAGCGGAAAGCTATACACGGCCTCCTGCCATTGATCAGTGGTGTTTTTAAAATGCTGGGTAAGCTGCATGCGCGCCACAAGCCCGTTAATTTCAACGAGGGCTTCGCTTTCCAGATGGGTGGCCTGGCGGTATTGCTGGCCCACTTTAAAGGCCAGGGTGCCGGATTGGCTGTGCTCGGGGTTAAATGCCCCGGTAGTTGGCCGTGGCTCAGAGTCACTCCCAAGGGCTGCCTGGCTTGCATCGGCCAGTGCCAGCCCCAGCAAAAATAATGTACTGGTTGCCACTATCAACAACCAATGGCGCGTCCATACGCTGGGTTTTTGGGGTTGTTCCAAAATTAAATGTTTGGGAATTTTTCTGGGAGTAAAGCACATAGCACACACCTGCCTGGGTAAATCTGTGAAAGTTAAGGTAGGTTTATTTATGCCAGCACTTTGGGTAATTTCCGTGTGCCAAATGCGATGATACGGTGATCAATTGTGGCAAATTGTGGCAACCTATTGCCCATGCAGTAGCCAAGGTGCCTAAAAGGCTGTAACTGGTTACAATGCGCTCTGCCAAATCAATTACCTAGAGGGGTTCGCGTGCGACATATCGCTGTTGTTGAAGATGAGGCCGACCTGGCAGAAAACTGCCGTGCAGCGTTAGAGCGCCAAGGCTTTAAGGTGAGCACCTATGCCGATCGCCCAAGTGCGTTGGCGGCCTTTCAGGCACGCCTTCCGGATTTGGCCATTATTGATGTAGGCCTGGGTGCTGAGTATGAGGGCGGCTTTGATTTGTGTCGCGAGTTACGCAGCCTTTCAAGTTCGGTACCCATTATCTTTTTAACCGCACGCGATAGTGATTTTGATGTGGTTTCGGGTTTGCGCTTGGGTGCAGATGATTACCTCACCAAAGATATTAGCCAGCCCCATATGCTCGCGCGCGTAAACGCGTTATTTCGCCGTATAGATGCACTCGCTAATGCCAGCCAAATTAAAAGCGAACTCATTGAACGGGGAAAGTTGGTGTTGGATATGGATCGCATGAGTGCAAGTTGGGCAGGTGTCACCCTCGAGTTGACCGTTACCGAGCTGTGGATTTTACAGGCGCTTGTCAAACACCCGGGCCACGTAAAAAGCCGCCAGCAACTTATGGACGCCGCCAACGTAGTGCTTGACGACAACACCATTACCTCGCACATCAAACGCTTGCGCAAAAAGTTTATGCAAGTAGATGCAGCATTTGATTGTATAAAAACCGCCTACGGCATGGGCTACCGGTGGGACGCCTGACGTGCGCCTGAGGCACCAACTGTTTTTGCTGGTGGCCTTAAGCCTGGTGTTGCCTTGGGCTGCGTTACAGTATGTGTCTGAAATGCAGTCGGTACTGCGCGCAGGGCAACTTTCTGCCATGCAGGCAAGTGCCCGTGCTGTGTCAAAATTATTGGCGAGCGATGGCGAATATCTGGCGCTCACCAGCCGCTACCTGGCACCCGTTGGCACAACACCTTTATACGCACACCCTTTGATTGCGCCGCCAATCTTAGACGGTTACGACGATGAGTGGCGGCACTTCCCCTTTGATGCCACAGCATTTTCCGGCGGCAGCAGCGAGCTACAGGCAGAGGTCAAACTGGGTGAGTTTGGCAACCAGTTGTATGCCTTTATCAACGTGCGCGATGGCAACGTGCACTACCACAATCCGGCTCGCGACGCCGTGGCCAGTGGCGATCACCTGGTGCTGCGCACGCGTAATCGCCAAGGCCGGCCGCAGGACTATGTCATATCTGCCAGTGCGCCCGGGCGTGCACAGGTATACAGGCTCGAGGGCGCGCGTGCGCAACTTGAGCATCGCATCAGTGTGGTTTGGCAAGAGCGCGTAGGTGGCTATCAGTTAGAGCTGCAAATGCCGGCGGCCGATGTGCAGGAAGGGCTGGCCTTCACCTTGGTGAGCCAGGCACCCGGTGCCCAGATTGTACGTTTGAGTAGCAGCCCAAGCCAACGGCCGGTGCCGCCGGTGATGCGTCAACACAATGAGCTCAACGGCTTATTGGCCGTGTTTGCAGAAACTGATCAGCGCTGGATGATTTTATCGCCAGGGCATTGGCTGTTGGCCGATGCCGGCAGCTTTCAGGGTGCGCGCGATGATTATGAACAAGGCGAGCGCCGCGCTACGCCCTATGCCTGGTTGTGGCGCATTTTGCTTGCAAGGCCTGATTTGCCCCAGTGGCGCGATGCTGCACGGGCGGGAAGGCTTGTGTTTGAAAAAAGTGAAACAGCCCGCTGGTTTTATGCGGGCGACAGTTGGGTTGCCCAGGTGACTGTGCCGGTATTTTCCGGCGCTGAAATAGCCGGTTTCATTGTGCTGGAGCAAAGCGCCCACGCGCAAGATGCAGGCACCCAGCAGGCATTGTGGCGCCTGCTTGTTTACTGCCTGCTAACAGTGGCTGTGCTGGGAATTGGCTTGCTGGGCTACGCCAGTTGGTTGAGTTTTCGCGTACGGCGCTTGGCGCACGCAGCTGATCAAGCCATGGATGAACACGGCGCTGTGGCCAGCGAGTTGCCCGATGCCAAGCGTGCCGATGAACTGGGTGATTTAAGCCGCAGCTTCTCGCTGGTGTTAACGCGCTTGGGCGATTACACCCGCTATTTACAGTCGTTATCCAGCAAGCTGTCGCACGAGTTGCGAACGCCCCTTGCCGTGGTAAAAAGCTCGCTTGATAACCTGGCGCAAGAGTTGCCGCTAGCGGATGCCCAGGATTCATTGGCAAAGTACCACACTCGCGCGCAGGCCGGTGCTGATAGGCTCTCGGCCATACTAAACGCCATGAGTGCTGCCACGCGGTTGGAAACCTCTCTCTCCCAGGCAGATAAAGAGCCAATTAATCTCGCCGAACTTACCACCGAGCTCGCCGTTGCCTATAGCGATACTTTCAAGCGGCCCATTGCGCTGCGTATCCAAGACAAAGATCTGCACAACTTCCAAGCGCAGGTGGCGCCAGATTTAATTGTGCAGCTGTTGGATAAGCTTATTGAAAATGCCGTAGATTTTTGCCCGCCCGATGGGCAAATAGTGTTGGCACTTGCCCGTGAGGGGCAGCACATCTGTTTGCAAGTCAGCAACGATGGGCCCTTGCTGCCACAGGCAATGCAGCACCAGTTGTTTGATTCACTGGTATCTGTACGCAACCGCACGGATAATTCTGTAACCCACCTTGGCCTTGGGTTACACATTGTGCGTTTGATAGTTGCCTTTCATGAGGGCGAGGTCAGTGCGCGCAATCGCGCCGATGGCACTGGCGTGGAGTTTGAAGTGCGGCTGCCTGTGCCGAAAAGCTAAACGGGCAATAGTTTCAGGCATCAATACAAGATACTCCTTGAAACTGCCCTTAACGCAGTAACATTAACCGCTGCCCGGGTATGAAATCTGTGGCGTAGCTTTTTACACGTCGTAAATACCCTGCGGAGCGCGCTGCAAACTCGCACGCTAGCGCCCTTGTCTGCTCATTACATGGCACTCGCCACAATTCGCCACAATTGATCCGCGCTCTATCTTTTTTGTGCCCGCGCTTTGCCTGTTTGGCTTGTTTTACTAAGCATCAAGGACAGGGAGACAGCCCTTCCCCGAAGTAGACAACCCAACCCCATGAATTGACCGAACAGGAAAACCTTATGAAAAAGATTATCGCATTTGCCGCACTGTCAACCGCCATCTCAGCTGCCACTTTGCCTGTAGAGGCTGCCAGCAAGGGTGTAACGGAGCTTAAACAGGGCACGGCATTTACCACCGGCAGTGTAGTGGGTGCCATGGTGGGTGGCCCCATCGGCATGTTGATTGGCGCACTCGGTGGCGTGTATGTGGCCGAGCAAATTAAACAGGTAGATGAACAAGAGGATTTAGCCGTGGCACTGGCGCACTCCGAACAGCAGGTGGATATTTTGAGTACAGAACTTTCAGCACGCAACGAGATGCTTTCTGCACAAGAGGTGCGCATGGATGAGCTGCAGGAACTGGCATTGGATCAGCTGCAGTTGCAGGTGCTGTTCCACACAGGCTCCGATGTGCTCACCGAGCAAGGCGAAGCGCAGGTGCAATCTTTGGCTAACTTTTTGACGAAAAACCCGGAACTTGCCATTCAATTAAATGGCCATGCAGACCCGCGCGGCACCGATGAGTACAACAACGTACTCTCACACTACCGGGCCATGTCTGTTCAGCAGCTTTTGGAAGCCGCAGGTGTTGCGCCCGATCGCATTGCCGTGAGCGCCTTTGGTGCCGGCCAGTCGAAGGCGCAACGCGGCGATTTGGAAGCCTACGCACTTGAGCGCCGGGTAGACATCACCATTCATCAGCCCAAGCCTGAAGCCATGGCCATGGGGCACTAATCCTGTAAGGTCGCCGGGCAAGGAGGCCCGGTTTGCCCACCCCAAGTAACACAAGGATGCGTTGGTTGGGGACCACAAACAGGAGGAGTGAAACTATCTGCTAATCAACAATGCGTAATTAACTGTGCTGCCACACAGTCTTGCCCACCGGGAAACCCGTGGGCTTTTTTGCCTACAGGATGTAGGTACATCCCGTGAGCCAAGGATGGCGGAAGGGAGTGCCAGGGATGTAGGTACACCGAGAAGGGCAGGACGCCCGGGAGCGGTGTTGTAGCAGGCTAAGCAAAACCCAATTATTACTTGGGATGGCGGGTCGGCGTGCTCAAGGTCACTGCCGAATACTTTTAGAGCGACAACACTATGTGCACAGATGACGCAAGGGAGTGCCAGGGATGTAGGTACACCGAGAAGGGCAGGACGCCCGGGAGCGGTGTTGTAGCAGGCTAAGCAAAACCCAATTATTACTTGGGATGGCGGGTCGGCGTGCTCAAGGTCACTGCCGAATACTTTTAGAGCGACAACACTATGTGCACAGATGACGCAAGGGAGTGCCAGGGATGTAGGTACACCGAGCAGGGCAGGACGCCCGGGAGCGGTGTTGAAGCAGGCTAAGCAGAACCCAATTATTACTTGGGATGGCGAGTCGGCGTGCTTTAACCACAGCCTTTCTATTTCTAAAATACACCTTCATTTGTGACGCCCGAGAGCGGTGTTACAACGGGCGAGGTAAAACCCAAACCTTCTACCAAACCACACACAATCACCGCTTTTGCGCCTTAAATGTTAGGATGCCCCCACATTTAATATTCCCGACGGATCACACAGTGATTAAAACCATCTCACTCACACTGGTGGCCATGGGCGCGTTTGCGGGCAACTCCATTTTATGTCGCCTGGCGCTGAAAGATACCGCCTTAGATGCCGCAAGCTTTACTGCAATACGGCTGCTTTCTGGCGCCTTGGTACTTGGGTGTATTGTGCTGATTCAGCGCCGCTCACTGTGGCGCGCGGGCAGCTGGTTGGGCGCGGCCATGCTGTTTGTGTATGCGGGCGCGTTTTCTTTTGCTTACATAGAGCTCACGGCGGCCGCCGGTGCGTTGATTTTATTTGCAGCAGTGCAGGTGACGATGATCGGTGTAGGGCTTGCCCGCGGCGAACATCTCAGCAGGTGGCAGTGGCTGGGCGTGTGTCTTGCGTGCGCGGGTTTGGTGGGCTTGTTGCTGCCCGGTGTGTCTGCTCCACCTTTGATGGCTGCCATGCTTATGTTATTGGCAGGTGTGGCCTGGGGAGTTTACTCGCTACTCGGCCGCGGCGTTGTGGGCGCCACATCCATGACCGCCGGCAATTTCCTGCGCGCAGCCGTGATGGCGCTGCTGGTGTGGCCTTTCTTGGCTGGCCAATTTAAATGGCACAGTGCCGGCGCGCTTTACGCTGTTGCCTCCGGTGCACTCGCCTCGGGCGCGGGCTACGCGGTGTGGTATGCGGTGCTGCCATCGCTGCGTGCGGCAACGGCCTCCACGGTACAGCTAACGGTGCCAGTGCTTACGGCCATGTTGGGTGTGCTGTTTTTGCAAGAGCTGTTGAGCGTTCGCTTGTTGGTGGCCTGCACGGTAGTGCTGGGCGGTATTGCGCTGGTTATTCGCCCCCTAGCCCATACCAGAAGTTAACGCCGCTGCACTGATACCAGCACGGCCACCTGCCAGATAGCGGCTATACTGTCACTATTCTCAGCTTAAAATCCGGCCCGGTATTGACTGACTTCCGCACCCACCAAAGCCCGCCAGTGGTACTTACCAACTTACGCCACTATCGTCCGCTTGAGATTCTGGCAGTGGCTGCCCTGTACGTGGTATTCGCGCGCGTAAGCCAGGTGTTCGCCATTGAGCCTGGCAATGTCACCCCCTTTTGGATTCCCTCCGGGTTGATGGTGGCCTTGGCGCTGTATCGCGGGCCCGTTATTTGGCCGGGTGTGTTTTTGGGCGCTTTTGGTGGCAACATCTGGGCGTACATCCAGTTTGATTCGCCTGCAGGCGTGTTGGCTGCCGTGGCCTCGGCCAGCTTTAATGGTGTGGGCGATGTGCTAAGTACCGTGGTGATGGCCCAGTTTATTGTGCGCTTAACGGGTTCTTGCTACCCCTTTACTGCCCCCCGGCCCTTTGTCATTTACGCCTTGTTTGCCGTGCTATTGGGGCCTTTTATCAGTGCGGTATTTGGCATAACCGGCATGGTGCTTTTTGGGCATCTGGAATCTGCCTATTGGTGGGCCGCGGTATATACCTGGTTTGTGGGTGACGGGGTAGGGGCCTTGGTGTTCGGGCCTCTGATATTAAGCTGGTTGTTTCCAACCCAAAAAAAGTACGCCCATCGCATTTGGGTTTTTTTGGTGGTAAACGCAGTAGTGGCGGTCAATGCTTGCGCCTTTTTTGGGTTGATTGATGTACCTCAGGTGCTTGCCTATGGCGCCATGGTGTTAATCCCCGGGGCTTTTTATCTGGTGATTAACTACGAACAACGCCTGGCATTTACAGCCCAGGCATTGCTGGCGTTTGTGGCGGTCTCGTCCATTTGGTTAAACGTGGGCCCGCTGGTGTCAGATTCGCAAACTCAATCGCTATTGCAGCTGCAGCTGTATTTGGCCGTTTCCTCATTCATGGTGTATGTGATCGCGGTGGTGGGCTATGAGCGCGAATCGCGGCTGGCATTGCTAGAGTCGCAAAAATCGGATTTGGAGCACCTATACCGTAAAGATCAACTCACAGGCCTCTGGAACCGCTACCGGTTATCGGAATTTATTCAGCGTGAATTGGCTTTGTTCAAGCGCGATTTACGGCCCTTTGGCGTCATGCTCATAGATGTAGATGATTTCAAACTACTCAACGACAGCCACGGGCATCTGGCGGGTGACACGGTGCTGGTTGAATTGGCGCGCCTGCTGGAAACCCACACCCGCGAGAGCGATTTGTTGGGCCGCTGGGGGGGCGAGGAGTTTGTGGTGGTAGTGCACCATTGCAATAAAAGCTCGCTTCAAAGCCTGGGCCAGAAAATCTGCGAGCGGGTAGCCGCGGAGGCATTCACGGGCAGTTTTGCTATCACCGTTAGTATTGGTGCCACGCTTGTGCAAGCTAATGATACCGAGCTTACCCTGCTTGATAGGGCCGATGAAGCGCTCTATGCCAGTAAAGCGCGAGGCAAAAACCAGATTACCTTGGCTTAGCAGGCTACGCCGGCTTGCAATGTTTTGGTTGAAAAACGAACAGCTTCTGCCGCCTTGCAATCGTACGCCAACTTCCCCATAATGCGCCGCTCGTTATGGCGGCCCCTTTTGGTCCTCCCGCAATGAAGCCCTGTGAACCCCGCCAGGCCCGGAAGGGAGCAACGGTAGCAGAATCTTTATGTGCCGGGATGCGGCTGACTGGGGTTGCCACCCAACGCCCCTCTGGCAATCGCCACCACACTTTACCCGCGTTTTAACTGGCCCGCTAATTCAGCCTGGGCGCTCCTGCTTGTTGCTCATCTAACAGCTCGATGCCTTTGGGTGGCGACTAAGCCGCCGTTGGTGGCATAGGGCGCGCGGCACTTCGCTTTATCTTGGGTTTTGCTCTGGCTGCCGACATTGCACCGGGAAATAACCGGTTGGCTCGTCTAGCATTCAACCAACCCTGTTTACCGGAGTTCCCCATGTTTAACCCTTTAAAAGGTGCCCCTGCGGCGCGGGCCTTGTTGTTGCCATTGGTATTACTCTTGGCAGCCTTAGTGGCCGCCTGCAGTGGCCAGCCGGCGTCACCTGCCAAGGCGCTCACTGATGCCCCCAGTGTGGCCGAAGAAAATGCACAATCTCTCAATGCCTTTTTTCAGGCGCAATTCGAGGCGCAGCTTGCGCGCTCACCCCAGGCCAAAACCTATTTGGGTATGCGCGATGACCTTGAAGCCTACGGCCAGTGGGATGACCCAAGCCATGCCGCGCGTGATGAAGAAGTGGCACTTACCAAAGCCTCTCTAGCAGAAATGCGCAGCCGCTTTGCCAATGCTGACTTGCCCGAGGCCGCAAGGGTGTCTTACAAGTTTGCAGAATTTGTGGCCGAGAACAGTTTGCGCCAGGCGGCGTTTGAAGACCAAAACTACGTGTTCACCCAATTTTTTGGCCCGCACAGCGACATGAGTACGCTCCTGATCGGCTATCACAGTGTCAACACCGTGGCCGAGGCCGAGGCCTACATTAGCCGCCTAAACAGTTATGGCGAAGTGCTAAATACCCACATCGATCACGCCCAAGCGCGGGCAAAAGCAGGCGTAATGCCGCCGGCATTTGCCTACCCCGTGGTTATAGAAACCAGCCGCGGTTTGATTACCGGCGCACCCTTTGAAAGCGACGCAAGCACTGTGGGCAACTCGCCATTGTGGGCTGATTTTGTGGCCAAGGTGGATGCGCTCGATGCCAGCAAGGCCAAGAAAGAAGCCTTAAAGGCGCGCGCCAAGCAGGCACTAATAGGCAGCGTAAAGCCTGCTTATGATCGCCTTATTAGCGTGATGCAAGGGCAGGCCAAGCAGGTAGGCGAGGGCGATGGCGTATGGAAATTACCTCGCGGAAAGGCCTATTACCAAGCCCAGTTGGCCAACTACACCACCCGCGACGATCTTACCGCCGAAGACATTCACAGCCTTGGCCTTCTTGAGGTTGCGCGCATTCACGGTGAGATGCGTGAGATTATGGCAAAGGTGAAATTCAATGGCAGCCTGCAGGCGTTTTTTAAACACTTGCGTGAAAGCGATGAATTTTATTACACCAATAACGACGCCGGGCGTGCCCGTTACCTGCGTGAGGCCACAGCCTACATTGATGCCATGATGGCACGCGCACCCGAGTACTTTGGCACCTTGCCAAAGGCCGATTTGGAAGTGCGCGCCGTGGAGCCCTACCGCATTGAAACGGCCACCGGTGCGTTTTATGAGCCGGGTTCGCTGGATGGCACCCGCCCAGGTGCTTATTACGTCAACCTCAGCAACATGCGTGAACTGCCGGTCTACCAAATGGAAACCCTGGCCTATCACGAAGGTGCGCCCGGGCATCACTTTCAGGGCAGCATTGCGCAAGAGTTGAACAACGTGCCCATGTTCCAAAAGCTCACCTGGTATTCCGCCTATGGCGAAGGCTGGGCGCTGTATGCCGAAAAAATGGGTAAAGATATGGGCGCCTTTACGGATCCATACCAGGATTTCGGGCGCCTGAGCTATGAGGTGTTTCGCGCCGCACGCCTGGTGGTAGATACCGGTATTCACGCCAAGCGCTGGACAGAAAGCGAAGCGCGTAAATACATGCTGGCCAATACCCCGATGACCGAAGGCGACATTGAAAATGAAGTGCGCCGCTACATTGTGTGGCCTGGCCAGGCGGTGTCTTACAAGGTGGGTATGCTCACCATTTTGGAGTTGCGTCAGAAGGCTATGGATGCACTGGGTGATAAATTCGATTACCGCGAGTTTCACGATGCGGTGCTTACCAGCGGCTCTTTGCCGTTGTCGTTGCTGGCAGAGCAGGTGGATGCCTATATTCAATCGAAAGGGCAGTAAATCCTTTGTTGGGGCCACCCCTTAGCCCATAAAAATAGCGCTAAAACGCCGCCATAAAAAAAGCACCCGAAGGTGCTTTTTTTATTACCGGGAAAGGCGCGTTTAAACTGCCATTTCCTTCAGCTTTTTCAGCGGGCGAATTTTAACCGAGGTGCTGGCAGGCTTGGCCTTGAACACAGTTTCTTCGCCAGTGAAAGGGTTGATACCCTTGCGCGCTTTTTTGGCGGGCTTTTTCACGGTGTTGATTTTCAACATGCCGGGCAGCACAAACTCGCCACAGGCTTTTTTCTTGATGTGAGCTTCAATGACGTTGCCCAGCTCTTCCAGTACCGCGCTCACTTCTTTTTTGCTGAGTTCGGTGGTTTCGGCAATGTGGGTCACGATTTGGGTTTTAGTAAAGCGCTCGCCCACGGCTTTCAGTGGTTTTTTGGCAGCCGCTTTGGCGGGTGCTTTTTTGGCAGGAGCTTTTTTAGCTGGAGCTTTCTTGGCTGGTGCTTTTTTGGCGGCCATGCGTGAATCCTTTTAACGTTGGTCTAGAAGGTGTAAAACCGTAAATTTTGGGGGTAAGCAACCGGGGCCGGCTGGTTCAGCCATCCCATTAACACCCAGAGGAAAAAGCCCTTGTTTTATAGGCCTAAACGCCTCTCGGTACGCTTGGGCACTATATATAAAGCATTCTCGGGGTGGCGGCAATAATAGTTTGGTAAAAAGCGCAAAAAAACCGGTTTTTTATGGTGTGCAGCGCAGGGCTACGCAAAAGAGTCACCATTTTTCACACGGGTAACAGTTGCTGCGGCTCGGCTACTGGCGGTTGTTGGGCCTGGCAATGGTGTTGAACACATCTACCCAGCATTGGCTGAACTGGCTACCGGCGTAGCGGTTGATTTCAAGAATCGCGCGAATCAGTGGCCGCTGGGGCAGGTTCACATGGGCGCGGCTGTTCACGCAGGCATCAAAGGCATCCACAATGGCAATGATTTTCGCACCATCGCAAATCTGGCTTTCGTTGAGCCCGTTGGGGTAGCCGGTGCCGTTCATGGTTTCGTGGTGCTGGCCCACCATTTCGGCGGCGGCGTCCCAGTCGCCCATGGTTTTTAACAAATCCACGGCTATGTGCAGGTGGCGACGCACCAGGGTGCGCTCAGCCTCCGTGTAGGTGCCCGGCTTGTGCAACAGGCTCAGGGGTAAAAACGCCATACCGAAGTCGTGCATGTACACTGCTGCCAGCAATTGTTGCGGGTCTACGGGGTTGTCGGCCAGGCGGTTCATGGCCAGTGCCAGCTCTGCAATGCGGTGAGTGCGGCCCTGCCAATAGGGAGAGCGCTCGTCAATGGCGGGCAGCAGTTGCGCAAAAAAGGCGAGATCTTGATTGTGGGCAATGCCGAAATCCGCGTAGGCATTTCCTTGGGCTGCCGGTTTTTCGGTTTTCGGATCTAGCAGGGCAATGCACTGGCGTATCAGTGCCGGGCGCTCTTCACGGGTGCAGCTGGCCAAGTGGCTGATGGCTTCGCAGATGGGCGGCATGTGATCGGCATCAATGGGCGCGGGCTGGCCGTTCAGGCTTGAGTCTACCAGTTTGTGGGTGGCATCCATGGCCAGCAAAATGACATCACTGAGCAGGTCGTCGTAGATGATTTTGCCCTGGCGCAGGGGTTCCAGCACATCTTCAACGCTTTGCAGTATCGGGCAGATGTTGGCCAGGCCAATGTAGATGAGGTTGCCCTTGATGGTGTGTACCCGCCGGAACAGGTCTGCCAGCAACTCGGTATCTGTGGGGTTGCGCTCAAGTTTTAGCAGCAGCCGTTCGGCGGCCTGGTAGGCTTCTTCAAAATCTGCAAAGAAGTCTGCCACCATGTCTTGATCGGGGTTGGAGAAGTCGATGGCGCTCATGGGCGGGTCTCTTTGGCCATTGCCTGAAGCTTAGACCAGAAACGTGGTTTATCCGCCGCCACGCACAGGCTATAATCGCCCGTTTTTCACGCTCAGCCCCCAAATATCGGGCCGCTGGCCGGGAAAGCCCCGAATATCCGATATTGCCAGTTTGATTGTCAGGAGCTGTTATGCCCATTTATGAGTATCGCTGTGGGTCCTGTGGACACGAACTAGAGGCGCTGCAAAAGATCAGCGACGCGCCTTTAACCGATTGCCCGGAGTGCAAGCAGGCCAGTTTGGCCAAGCAGGTCTCTGCCGCCGGATTCCGGCTCAAAGGTGGCGGTTGGTATGAAACCGATTTTAAGGGCGGTAAAAAGAAGAATCTGGCTGGTGAGGCCGGCGCGCCGGCGAAATCCGCTAATGCCACCAAGGGTGGCAGTGGGGCGGCAGGCGCGGCCTAAGCAGCCCTCGCATTTTGCACCTTCTATTAATGCAGCAGGCTATTAATAGAACATACATTTTATTTTGATAACGGGATTTCAGATTATGCGCACCGATTATTGTGGCGCCCTAAACGCATCATTCATCGATCAAGAGGTCACCCTGTGTGGCTGGGTAGACCGTCGACGAGACCACGGCGGCGTGATTTTCCTCGATCTGCGCGACCGCGATGGCATCGTGCAGGTGGTGTTTGATCCCGATTCCACCAATTTCGCCCTGGCCGACAAGGTGCGCAGCGAATACGTACTGAAAGTGACCGGCCGCGTGCGCGCCCGTAGCGAAGCCACCGTAAACCCGAAAATGGCCACAGGTGAAGTTGAAGTCTACGGCACGGGCCTGGAAATTCTGAATACCGCAGAAACCCCACCATTCCAGCTGGACTCACACGTAAGCGTGGGCGAAGACGTGCGCCTGAAATACCGCTACGTGGATTTGCGCCGCACAGAGATGCAGCACAACCTGCGCTTTCGCTCGAAGGTGACCACCGCCATTCGCAACTACCTGGATCTGGCGGGCTTTCTGGATATCGAAACCCCCATCCTGACCCGTGCCACACCAGAGGGCGCGCGCGACTACCTGGTGCCTTCGCGCACCCACGATGGCAAGTTCTTTGCGCTGCCCCAGTCGCCCCAGCTGTTCAAGCAGTTGTTGATGGTGTCGGGCTTTGATCGCTACTACCAGGTGGCTAAGTGCTTCCGCGATGAAGACCTGCGGGCCGATCGTCAGCCGGAATTTACCCAGATTGATATCGAAACCTCGTTCATGGACGAGGCCGGCATCATGGGCATTGCAGAGGGCATGATCAAAGAGCTGTTTAGCACCTTGATGGATGTAGACCTGGGTGATTTCCCGCACATGACCTGGCAAGAGGCCATGGATCGCTACGGTTCAGACAAGCCAGACCTGCGTATTCCGCTGGAGCTTGTGGAAATCAAAGACCTGCTTAAAGACATCGAATTCAAAGTGTTTGCCGGCCCCGCCAACGATCCAAAGTGCCGCGTAACGGCGTTGAAAGTGACCGGCGGTGCGGAAATTTCCCGCAAGCAAATTGACGACTACACCAAGTTTGTGGGCATCTATGGCGCCAAGGGCCTGGCGTGGATCAAGGTCAACGAAATTGAAAAAGGTGTGGAAGGCTTGCAGTCGCCCATCATCAAGTTCCTGGGCGACGAGGTCACCCTGAAAGTGATGGAGCGCGTGGGTGCCCAAAATGGCGATATCGTGTTTTTCGGTGCCGATACTACCAAAGTGGTGTCTGAAGCGCTGGGTGCCTTGCGCTGTAAAGTGGGCGAAGATTTAAACCTCTACACCTGCCAGTGGGCGCCATTGTGGGTAGTAGACTTCCCCATGTTTGAAGAAACCGATGGCGGCGTGGCGGCACTGCACCACCCCTTCACCGCGCCTTCTTGCAGCCCGGAAGATCTGGTGGCCAACCCGGCCTCGGCGCTCTCGCGCGCCTATGACATGGTGCTCAACGGCACCGAGTTGGGCGGGGGCTCTGTGCGTATTCACGATCAATCCATGCAGCAGGCGGTATTCAAAATTTTGGGTATCAGCGCCGAAGAGCAGCGCGAGAAGTTCGGCTTCCTGCTGGATGCCCTCAAGTACGGTGCGCCACCGCACGGCGGCCTGGCCTTTGGTTTGGATCGCCTGATCATGCTGATGACGGGTTCATCGTCTATCCGCGATGTGATTGCCTTCCCGAAAACCCAGTCGGCCGCCTGTGTGATGACCGATGCCCCGGGCGCGGTAGACACCAAGCAGCTGCGTGAACTGCACATCAAGTTGCGCGAAAAAGAGAAAAAAGACGAGGCCAAATAAGGCCCGTTTCATCCAGTTAGCGGAGTAGGGGATACACCACTATGGCAGGCCACAGTAAGTGGGCAAATATTCGGCATCGCAAGGCGGCACAAGACGCCAAGCGCGGCAAAATTTTTACCAAAATCATTCGTGAGCTTACCGTGGCGGCCAAGGGTGGCCCCAACCCCGACGACAACCCCCGTTTGCGCGCCGCGGTAGATAAAGCCCTGGGCGCAAACATGAAGCGCGATACCATCGAAAAGGCCATTGCCAAAGGCTCGGGCCAGCACGATGGCGACAACTACGAAGAGTGCACCTACGAAGGCTACGCCGTATCGGGCGTGGCGGTACTCATCGAGTGCATGACCGATAACCGCAATCGCACCGTGGCCGAAGTGCGCCATGCGTTCAGCAAGCGCGGTGGCAACTTGGGTACCGACGGTTCTGTGGCCTACCTGTTTACCCGCACAGGCGTGATCCTGTTTGAAACAGGCGACGAAGATGCGTTGATGGAAGTGGCTATTGAGGCGGGCGCCGAAGATGTGGTTACCCAAGACGACGGCAGCATTGAAATTCAAACGGCCTTTGAAGACTTTCTGAATGTAAAAGAGGCCCTCATTGCGGCAGGCTTTACGCCCGACAACGCCGAAGTGACCATGTTGCCCTCAACCCAGGTGCCCATAGACGATGCCGACACCGCCCAAAAAGTGCTGGGCCTGATCGACATGCTGGAAGATCTGGACGATGTACAAAACGTCTACACCAATGCCGATATTGCGCCCGACGTAATGGCGCAGCTGGGCTAGCTTGCCCGGCGCTACCCGCCGTGGGACACTCCACCAAGAACATATTGCCCGTGCAACGGCCACTACCAAGACGCCACTATGCCAATAATTCTGGGGATAGACCCCGGTTCACTGAAAACGGGTTTCGGCATTATTGACACCCGCCAAGCCAAGCCGCGCTATGTCACCAGTGGCGTGATTCGCTTGCCCTCCGGTGAGCTGCCCGCGCGACTTAAAATTATTTTCGACGGCATAACGCAGATTATTGGCGAATACTCGCCCGATGAATTTGCCATTGAGCATGTGTTCATGGCCAAGAGTGCCGGCAGTGCACTCAAGCTTGGGCAGGCGCGCGGTGCGGCAATTGTGGCAGCCGTGCACGCCAATTTGCCGGTGGCAGAATATGAGGCGCGCAAGGTCAAACAAGCGGTGGTGGGCAATGGTGGCGCCAGCAAAGCGCAGGTGCAGCACATGGTAAAAACGCTACTGGCATTGCCCGGCACGCCGCAGGAAGATGCCGCCGACGCGCTGGCCATTGCCTTGTGCCATAGCCATTCGCGCGCCATGATGTCCAGCACCGAGGCCGGGCGCTATCGCCGCGGGCGTATCGTAAAATAGCGCAGGCCCCAATAAAAAGAGACTACACATGATAGGACGCATCACCGGCCGGCTGGTTGAAAAACAGCCGCCTTACCTTGTGATAGACGCACAAGGCGTGGGTTATGAAATTCAGGCACCCATGACCACCTTCTACCAATTGCCCGAGCTCGGCAGTGCCATTACCTTGCACACCCATTTGGCAATTTCAGAAACCGCCCATCAACTGTTTGGCTTTGCCAGCCCCTCTGATCGCGCTTTGTTTCGCACCCTTATCAAGGTAAGCGGCGTGGGCCCCAAGATGGCGCTCGGTATTTTGTCGGGCATGGAGGCGGCCACCATTGCCCGCTGTGTAGCGGAAGATAATGTAGGCGCTCTGGTAAAGGTGCCAGGTGTGGGCAAGAAAACCGCCGAGCGGCTGGTGATTGAGTTGCGCGATAAACTGGGCAATTTCGGCACCGATTCAGGCGCATTGGCGGCTATGGAGCAAGCCAGCGGCGCGCCCAAGCCCGTGGATGCCCGCGACGATGCCGAAGCCGCGCTGATCGCCCTGGGCTACAAGCCCACTGATGCCACCAAGGCCATTGCCGCCGCCCACAAGCACTCGCCAGAAGCCGCAAGCCAAGAGCTTATTCGCCTGGCCCTTAAGGCCATGATTCCGGCCTAGTGCGCACAAGCTCGCAAGGCATGTGTTGCGCGCGCAAATAAACCAAACCCGTGCAAATAACCAGAAGCTGCCCATGATAGAAAAAGACAGATTAATCAGTGCCCAGCCGGGCGAGCGCGAAGAGTTGCTAGACCGCACCGTGCGCCCGCAAATGCTCAACGACTATGTGGGCCAGGCCAAGGTGCGCGAGCAAATGGAGATCTTCATTGCCGCAGCTCTCGGGCGCAAAGAGGCGCTCGATCACACCTTGGTGTTCGGCCCGCCCGGGCTTGGCAAAACCACGCTCGCCAATATTGTGGCCAATGAAATGGGCGTGGCCCTCAAAAGCACCTCCGGCCCGGTGCTTGATAAAGCCGGCGATCTGGCAGCCATCATGACCAACCTTGAGCCGGGCGATGTGCTGTTTATTGATGAAATTCACCGCCTGAGCCCGGCCGTAGAAGAAATACTTTACCCCGCTATGGAAGATTTCCAGCTGGATATCATGATTGGCGAAGGGCCGGCGGCGCGCTCAATCAAACTTGATTTGCCGCCGTTTACCCTGGTGGGTGCCACCACGCGCGCGGGCCTGCTCACCTCGCCCCTGCGCGATCGCTTCGGCATTGTGCAGCGCCTGGAGTTCTACAACGTAAAAGACCTCACCCACATAGTGACCCGCTCGGCCAAATTAATGGGCATCGCCATGGATGAATCGGGCGCCTTTGAAGTGGCGCGCCGTTCGCGGGGCACGCCGCGCATTGCTAATCGGCTGTTGCGCAGGGTGCGCGATTTTGCCGAGGTGAAAAGCGACGGCAATGTCACCGCCCAAGTGGCAGATGCGGCGCTCAACATGTTGAGTGTGGATGAACAGGGCTTCGATCAAATGGATCGCCGCCTGCTGTTGGCGATGATTGAAAAGTTCGCCGGCGGCCCGGTAGGGGTTGAAAGCCTGGCGGCGGCCATCAGCGAAGAGCGCGACACCATTGAAGATGTGCTGGAGCCCTATTTGATTCAGCAGGGCTATATGCTGCGTACCCCGCGCGGGCGCATGGTTACCCAGCTTGCCTACCAGGTGTTTGGCCTGAAGGAGCCCGGCTGTGACTGACTGCCCGCCGTTTTCCACTGCCGTGCGCGTGTACATAGAAGACACAGATGCCGGGGGTATTGTGTACTACGTGAACTATTTAAAGTTTATGGAGCGTGCCCGCACTGAATTTATGCGAGCGCTCGGGTATGATAAGCCGGCGTTTTTATCGGGCGATCGCCTGTTGGTGGTTCATTCTGCCAACACGCGTTACCTGAAACCCGCGCGTCTGGACGACCACTTGCAGGTGTCTGCCGAGGTCAGTAGATTAGCGCGCAGTTACCTTGTGTTTCGCCAGTGTGTAAAACGCGCCGACGAACTTTTGTGTGAAGCTGAAATCAAAGTGGCCTGTGTGCGGCAATCCGACATGCGCCCAGTGCCCCTGCCGGAAGACGTTCAACGCGCGCTGGCAGCCAAAACCTAACTCCATCGAGACCTGTCTGCATGAACACACCCGAAACCTTATCCATTTGGAGCCTGATTGCCGAGGCGAGCTTATTGGTTCAGCTGGTAATGGCGCTGCTGTTTCTGGCCTCTGTGGTGTCTTGGGCGATGATCGTACAGCGCGGCATGTATCAGCACCGCGCCGCCCAGCTTGTGAAAGAGTTTGAGCGCCACTTTTGGTCGGGCGTGGATTTAAGCCAGCTGTACCGCCAGGGCAGCGGCAAGGGCGGGCAGACCGAAGGGCTGGAAAATATTTTTCGCGCAGGCTTTAAAGAGTTTACCCGCCTGCGCCAGCAGTCTGGCGTAGACCCGGACGCCGTAATGGAAGGTGTGCAGCGCGCCATGCGCGTGGCCACCGCCCGCGAAGAAGAAAAGCTGGAAGCGCACCTGCCATTTTTGGCCTCTGTGGCCTCGGTAAGCCCCTACATCGGTTTGTTCGGCACTGTGTGGGGCATCATGAATTCCTTCCGCGGTCTTGCCAATGTGCACCAGGCAACACTTGCCACAGTGGCGCCCGGTATTTCCGAGGCGTTGGTGGCCACGGCCATGGGCCTGTTTGCCGCCATTCCTGCAGTGCTCGCCTACAACCGCTATAGCGCCAAGGCGGAATCGCTCACGGCCACCTATGAAACCTTCGCCGATGAATTCTCCGCGATTTTGCACCGTCAGGTTCATACCAAGTAATGATGAATCAGATGCAAACCATTCGTCCGTGCAGGCAGGGGTAATCACATGAGCGGCAAGCGCGTAAAGAAAAAGCCCATGGCAGAAATCAACGTCGTGCCCTACATCGACGTGATGCTGGTATTGCTGGTGGTGTTTATGGTTACCGCGCCCTTGCTCATGCAGGGTGTGAAGGTGGATCTGCCCAAGGCGCCGTCTGCGCCTATGGATCAAAACGATGAAGAGCCGTTAATAGTCTCGGTTAAAAAAGACGGCACCTATTACCTGAACCTGGGTGCAGACCAGAAAGCTGCCAAACCCTTGAAAGACATTACCGAAACTGTGGCCAAAATTCTGCGCCAAAAGCCCCAAACGCCGGTGCTGGTGTGGGGCGACCACAAGGCCGAATACGGATTAGTGGTGTCTTTGATGTCAGATTTGCAGGCCGCCGGCGCGCCGTCTGTGGGCCTGGTTACCGAACCGCCTGTGTTGTAGGTACCCTGTGCAGCTACCGGCATTTCCCATCATTGTTAGTATCGGGTTGCATTTGATTTTAGTGTGCGTGCTGGCCTTTGGCTGGGAATCTGCCCCGGTTGAAAAAAAGCGCAGCACCCCTAACTATGTGCAGGCGCAACTGGTGAAGCTGGAAACGGCGGCGCCCAAGCAGCAGCGTGCCAAACCCCAAAAAGTGGTTGATGTAGCCGCCAAGCGCCGCGAGCAGGAGCGCCGTGAGGCCGAGGCGCGCAAGCAACGCGAGCAAAAACTGGCCCGTGAAAAGGCTGCCCGCGAGAAAGCCGCCCGTGAAAAGGCCGCGCGCGACAAAGCCGCTGCAGAGAAAGCCAAGCGTGAGCGCGAAGTAAAAGAAAAACAGGCCGCCGAAGAGCGAAGGCGCCGCCGGGAGGCGGAGCTCTTTGACGCCGTTGAAGAAGAAGACGAGTTTTTGTCTGAAAAAATCAGCGCAGAGGCAGCCCAAAGTTATATGGCAGCCATTCAGAACCGCGTTGAAATGAACTGGAGCCGGCCGCCCTCGGCCCGCAATGGCATGAGTTGCACCTTGCGTATCCAGTTGGTGCCCACCGGGCGGGTGATAGATGTAAAAGTGGTCAAATCGAGCGGGCACCCCGCGTTTGATCGCAGCGCCGAGGCAGCGGTGCGCAAGGCGGAGCGCTTCCCGGAGTTGCAGGGCATGGACCCGCAGCACTTTGAGCGCAACTTTAGGCAATTTAATTTGAAATTCGAACCACAGGATTTGCGGCAGTGAAAAAACTCATCGTTGTGTTGTTGGGCTTGATGTTTTGCTTGCGCGCGCAGGCAGACCTCACCATTGAAATTACCCAGGGCGTGGATAACCCCACCATCATCGGCATTGTGCCCTTTGGTTGGGGCGGCACCCGTGGCCTGCCGGAAGACATCCCGGAAATTGTGCGGGCAGACTTAACCCTGAGCGGCCAGTTCCGCTCGGTGCCCGTAAAAGACATGCTGGCCTTTCCGCGCACTGAGGCCGAAGTGATTTACCGCGACTGGCGCATTTTGGGCACCGAGTTTTTGGTGACTGGCGACATTCAGGAAGTGGGCGGGCGCTTTACCGTCACCTTCGAGCTGTTTGATATTCTGGGCCAGCGCAAGGTGTTTCGTAAGTCGGTTTCTGGCAGTGAGTCGCAGCTGCGCGATCTTGCCCACCACATCAGCGATGAAGTTTACGAGCAGATCACCGGCATTCGCGGTGCCTTTTCAACCCAGGTGCTCTATGTTGAAGCCTTCCAGCAGGGCAAGCCCACCGATCGCTTCCGTTTGATGCTGGCCGATGCCGATGGCGCCCGCCCGCGTTTGTTGCTGGAATCCAAGCACCCGCTCATGTCGCCCACCTGGTCGGCCGATGGCAAGCGCATTGCTTATGTATCTTTTGAAACCGGCCGCGCGGCTATCTTTGTGCAGGAGCTGGCAACGGCCAGGCGCGAACAGGTAACCAATTTCCGGGGCTTGAATGGCGCGCCGTCTTTCTCGCCCGACGGTGAGCGGCTGGCGCTGGTGCTGTCAAAAGATGGCAATCCCGAGCTCTATACCTTGCATCTTGGCACGCGGCAGTTGTCGCGGGTAACGCAGCATTTTGCGATTGATACCGAGCCAAGCTGGACGCCCGACGGAAAGGCGCTGGTTTTTACCTCTAATCGTGGTGGAAAGCCACAAATTTACAAAGTAACACTTGCAACCGGCATAGTAGAACGCTTAACCTTTGCCGGCGATTACAACGCCAGGGCGCGTGTTTCCCCTGATGGAAAGAGTTTGGTAATGGTGCATCGCTCAAACGGTGTTTTCCATATTGCTACTCAAGACATTCAAAGTGGTGATCTGCGAGTTTTGACAGAGACCTACTTGGACGAGTCGCCAAGTATTGCACCTAACGGTGCTATGCTGATGTACGCGACACGCTATCAGGGCAAAGGCATTTTGGCTGCTGTGTCCCTCGATGCCGGTGTGAAGTTTAGATTGCCGTCCAAACAGGGAGATGTTCGGGAGCCAGCTTGGTCACCCTTTTTCGACTAAAACCTCAAATCCAAAGTGGAGTGAGATATGACTTTTCAAACAATCAAGCGTGGTATGGGTCTGGCAGTTGTTCTGGCGGTAGTGGCTGGCTGTAGCAACACCGCTCAGAAAGAAGAAGTAGATCCAAATGCCAATGCTCAACCAGTGGTACAACAACCTGTAGAGAAAGCAGAGCCAGCTCCAGAAGTTCTGGAAACTGTGTTCTACTTCGACTTCGACGAATCAACGCTGAAGCCAGGTGCCCGTGCCGAGCTGACCAAGCACGCGATGCGTTTGAAGGAAACACCACGTAACGTGCGCATCGAAGGTCACACTGATGAGCGCGGTTCACGTGAATACAACATGGCTTTGGGTGAGCGTCGTGCCAATGCTGTTCGCGACTTCCTGGTACTGCAAGGCGTAGATGCCTCTATGCTGGAAGTAGTGAGCTACGGTGAAGAGCGTCCTGCCGCTATGGGTAGCACTGAAAGCGCCTACGGCCAGAACCGTCGCGCCGAAGTTAAGTAAGTTACTTAACTGCTTGAACAAAAAGGCCGGTCTTACCGGCCTTTTTGCATTTTAGGGTGTGTACGGCGTATATTGGCAGCTGTTTTTTGCGCCGCCAGCCCGAGTTAGATCCCGTCTTTTATTAGCCTTGGTGCTAACCCCTCGTGTTGTTAGGCGCTAATTGAACATTGTGATGCAGTCAGGCCAACAATGGCCAAGTGATGACTGGTGCGCAGTGTTAAACCTTTTGTTACAGATTGAAAGAGAACTCCTATGAAGTTGATGCTCACACTGGGTGCTGCCGGTTTTTTGAGTTGGGCCGGCGTGGCTATGGCACAGGTAACAGTGGTAGAAGCGCGCCCGGCGGCGCAGGCAACACCCACTCAGCAAGCTGCCGCACCGGCAAGCGCGCAGCAAACTGATTTGTATTTCAGGCTGCAGGCACTGCAGCAAGAGGTGTTGGAATTGCGCGGCTTGGTGGAAGAGCAATCCTTTGAAATCAAGCGCTTAAAGCAGCAGCGTCAGGAAGACTACCTGGATCTCGATCGCCGCATCAGCGCCTTTAGTGGCGGTGCCGGGGCGGGCAGTGCCGCGGCCGATATCCCCATCAAAGCCGATAACGCCGATGATGGCGCCGCCTATAAAGGGGCCTACGGTAAGCTGCGCGAGCGGGATTTGGCCGGTGCCGCCGAGGGCTTCAAGCAATACCTGGCACAATTTCCCAAGGGCCAATACGCCGCCAATAGCCAGTACTGGCTGGGCGAAATCTACCTGGTTGAGGGCAAGCTCGAGCAGGCGCGCCAATGGTTTGAGCGCGTAACCCAGGATTTCCCAAGTAGCCGCAAGGCCCCCGATGCCAAGTTCAAGCTTGGTACCGTGCTGTTCCAGCTGGGCCAGAAAGACAAAGCCCGCGCCCTGTTGCAACAGGTGGCTGCCAGCAACGCAGATGCCGCGCGCTTGGCTAAAGACTACTTGAATCAAAATTTCTAAGGGCTGTGCTGGCGCGTAATTCCTCGCATGCCGACCAGGTTTTGCGTAACATTGCCGGCTTTTTAGCGTGGATACAGGCATGGCTGAGCCCAACCTAAAAATTACCGAAATCTTCCACTCGCTCCAGGGCGAGGCACGCGCCATTGGTTTGCCAACGGTATTTGTGCGGCTCACAGGTTGCCCCCTGCGGTGCCATTATTGCGATTCGGCCTATGCCTTTCACGGTGGTGAGCGCCGTGATCTGGCAGATATTCTGGCCGAGGTGGCAAGCTACAAGTGCCGGCATGTGTGCGTGACCGGCGGCGAACCTCTGGCCCAGGCCAATTGCATCGGCCTGCTTCAGGCCCTGTGTGATGCAGGTTACAGCGTATCGCTTGAAACCAGCGGCGCTATCGATATCAGCCCGGTGGATACCCGCGTAAGCCGCGTGCTGGATTTGAAAACACCGGCGTCTGGCGAGTGCCATCGCAACCTGTGGAGTAATATTGCCCACCTGACCCCGCACGATCAGGTGAAGTTCGTGATTTGCGACAAGGCCGATTTCGAGTGGGCTTGCTTTAAGGTCACCGAGCACGATTTGTGCGCGCGCGCAGGCGATGTGCTGTTTTCGCCGTCTTTCGGGCAGGTGGATGCCACACAGCTTGCCGATTGGGTGGTTGCCTCAGGCTTGCCCGTGCGTTTTCAGTTGCAGTTACACAAGCTCCTTTGGGGCGATAAACCAGGCCATTAACTATGCATCTCGCCTGCCTTTCAGGGCTTCTCTCACCCTTGTTTTGGCTGCTTTTGGCAGCCAGTTCGATGGTGTGCGCAGAATCCCAAGGCCAGGCTCCGGCACGCCTGCAGCTGGCAACGGCGAGTGTTGCGCCCTGGGGGCTTGTGGGTGAGCAGGGTGAGCCCGCGGGGCTGCTTGTGCAGTTTCAGCGGGAGCTTGCGGCCCGTGCGGGCCTTGCCGTGCAAAACAAGCTTGCGCCTTACCCGCGCGTGATTCACGACCTTGCCAGTGGCAAGGTGGATTTGGCGGTGATGTTTGTGAGCCCCCAGGCCCAGCAGGTAGGGCGCTCGCTCGGGCAGGTGGTAGACATGTCTGTGGTGGCATTGGTGCCCGCCGCTGCGCCGGATTATGGGGCGCTTGAGGATTTTAAGGGGCTCAGGGTGGGTTATGTGCGGGGCTCAAAGTATGGCCCGGCGTTTGATAATAACCCCGATTTCGAGCGGGTGGGCGTGTTGTCGGCAAGTCAGGGTTTGCTCATGCTGAGCAAGGGGCGGCTGGATGCCCTGGTGGCTACCGAGCAGGCGCTCGCCTATGGCCTGATTCAGGAATCGGTGGGCGAGGGTGCCTATAAAGTGGTATTCCAGGTGGCCAAGGCGCGCGCCGATCTGTACGTGAATCGCTTGCGCATGCTAGATGGCTGGGTGCCAAGCCTGCGCCGTGCGCTGGCCGACATGCGCGCCGATGGCAGCCTGCGGCGGGTGTTTTATGATCACACCTTGTGGCCCGCCAGCGGCGTGTGCCTGGCCAACAATCACTGCCTGGCTGCACCGGCGCCAGCTGGCACTGGCGATAAAACCCATCAAGCAATTGTTAAGTAGGATTTGAGGTAGCTATGACGCGCAAAAAAGCCGTGGTGTTGGTGTCTGGCGGGCTGGATTCCACCACCGTTGTGGCCATGGCCCAGGCCGAGGGTTACGAGGTGTACGCCCTGAGCTTTGATTACGGCCAGCGCCATCAATCCGAGCTGCAGGCCGCCGCGCGCACAGCAAAGGTGCTGGGCGTGGCTGCCCACAAAGTGGTGCAGCTGGATTTGCGCACCATTGGCGGCTCTGCCCTGACAGACAGCGCCATCGCAGTGCCCGAAGAGGAAAGCGCTGGTATTCCCGTTACCTATGTGCCGGCACGCAATACCGTGTTTTTGTCTATCGCTTTGGGTTGGGCCGAAGTGCTGGGTGCGCTGGACATTTTTGTGGGCGTAAACGCGGTGGATTACAGCGGCTACCCCGATTGCCGGCCCGAGTTTATTGCAGCCTTTGAGCAGATGGCCAATTTGGCCACCAAGGCCTCTGTGGAAGGGCGCAAGCTCACCATCCACACGCCACTGATCAACCTGAGCAAGGCCGATATCGTGCAGCGCGGCACCGAGCTGGGTGTGGATTACCGTTTAACGGTGTCTTGCTATCAGGCCACAGAGGCGGGTGCTGCCTGCGGCAAGTGCGACAGTTGCCGGCTGAGACGGGCAGGTTTCGAGGCGGCAGGCCTGCCCGACGCCACGATTTACGCCTGATTTAAGCCCTTTTGTTGGTGCTTTTTTAACCAGAAAAAACCCTAATAATTGCTTGTCTTTTCTAATTAAATCAGTACTATATGCGCCTCCTTACGGGGGTCGTTAGCTCAGTCGGTAGAGCAGTTGGCTTTTAACCAATTGGTCGCGCGTTCGAGTCGCGCACGACCCACCATTTATACCGGTTTGCTTGTTGGCAGTAAGGCAGGTAAACCACCCCGTTTATGGGTCGTTAGCTCAGTCGGTAGAGCAGTTGGCTTTTAACCAATTGGTCGCGCGTTCGAGTCGCGCACGACCCACCATATTCGGCAAGGCCTGCGCATTAGCGTGTGGCCTAACCCCTTAAAAAAACCGCCTCTCTGGCGGTTTTTTTATGCCCGGGGATGGGCCTTCGCGCAGGCTCAACCTGTGATAGAATCCGCCGGCTACCCGCATGTTGAGAGTGATATGACCGAAGTACTTGATCGCGAGCTGGTTCAGGCCCATTTGGCCGCCGAGCCCGCCACTGCGCTAAACCCCGAGCAGCTGGACGCCGCCAAGGCGCGTATTAAGGCGCTGCTGGCCCGTGAAAACGCGGTCATTGTGGCCCACTACTACACAGATCCGCTGATCCAGGCGCTGGCTGAAGAAACCGGCGGCTGCGTGGCAGATTCCCTTGAAATGGCCCGCTTTGGTAGCCAGCACCCGGCCACCACCTTATTGGTTGCCGGGGTGAAATTTATGGGCGAAACCGCGAAAATCCTCACCCCGGAAAAGCGCGTGTTAATGCCTACCCTTGAGGCCACCTGCTCGCTGGATATCGGCTGCCCGGTGGACGAATTCAGCGCATTTTGTGATGCCCACCCCGACC
Source organism: Simiduia sp. 21SJ11W-1 (assembly GCF_024138675.1). Taxonomy (NCBI): domain Bacteria; kingdom Pseudomonadati; phylum Pseudomonadota; class Gammaproteobacteria; order Cellvibrionales; family Cellvibrionaceae; genus Simiduia; species Simiduia sp. 21SJ11W-1. Next base: position 1,358,794 of record NZ_CP090959.1, read on the forward strand.
GCACGGTGGTGGTTTATGCCAACACCTCGGCTGCGGTAAAGGCGCGTGCTGATTGGGTGGTGACCTCAAGCATCGCGCTCGATGTGGTAGAGCATCTGGATGCCCAGGGGCAGAAAATTATCTGGGCGCCCGATAAACACCTGGGCGGCTATGTGCAAAAGCAGACCGGTGCCGACATGCTGCTGTGGGATGGCGCCTGTATTGTGCACGAGGAATTCAAGGCCCAGGGCGTGCAGGATCTGGTGCGCCGCCACCCGGAGGCGGCAGTGCTGGTGCACCCGGAATCGCCGGCGGCTGTGGTGGAGCTGGCCGATGTTGTGGGCTCAACCTCGCAACTTATTAAAGCGGCACAAACGCTGCCCAATCAGGCCTTTATTGTGGCAACAGACCAAGGCATTTTTTACAAAATGCAGCAGCTCTGCCCCGATAAAACCTTTCACATTGCGCCAACTGCGGGCTCTGGCGCAACCTGTCGCAGCTGCGCCAACTGCCCCTGGATGGCAATGAATGGCCTGGACAACATGGCCGCAACCCTTGAGCAGGGGCGTAATGAAATATTTGTTGATCGCGCCCTCGGCGAGCGCGCTATGGTGCCGCTGAACCGGATGCTGGCGTTTACCAAAAAGGGCTAGCTTAACTATTCAACGGGCCTGCACGGGCGGGCCCGCAATAATGAAAACGCCCACGCAGATGGGTGTATTTATACGGAGTGAGTCATGTTGCAAGGTAGTATGGTCGCGTTGGTGACCCCAATGACAGCCGAGGGTGCGCTGGATTGGGCAAGCCTTAATGCGTTGGTGGAGTGGCATATTGAACAGGGCACCCACGCCATTGTGGCGGTGGGTACCACCGGTGAGTCGGCCACGCTGGATGTGGATGAGCACCTGGCGGTGATTACTGCGGTAGTGAAACAGGTGGCCGGGCGCATTCCCGTTATTGCCGGTACCGGTGCCAACTCTACCCAAGAGGCAGTGGAGCTCACCGAGCGCGCCAAAAGCGCCGGTGCCGATGCCTGCTTGCTGGTGACGCCTTACTACAACAAACCCACCCAAGAGGGTTTGTACCGCCACTTCAAGTACATTGCCGATGCCGTAGACATTCCGCAAATTCTTTACAATGTGCCAGGGCGCACCGGCGTAGACATGCAGCCTGAAACGGTTTTGCGCTTGGTAGACCACCCCAATATCATCGGCATTAAAGAGGCCACCGGCGATTTGCAGCGCGCGCGTTTGTTGATTGAAAAATCGCCCGCCAACTTCCTGATTTATTCAGGTGATGATGAAACTGCCGTAGAGCTGATGCTCGCCGGTGGCAAGGGCAATATCAGTGTGACTGCCAACGTTGCGCCAAAGGCCGTGGCCCAAATGTGTGAACTTGCACTCGCCGATAGCGTCGAACAAGCACGGGCCATTAACGCGAAGCTGATGTCCGTGCACCAGGCGATGTTTGTGGAATCTAACCCCATACCCGTCAAATGGGCAGTGGCGGCACAAGGGCGCATGCCCGATGGCATTCGCCTGCCGCTGACACCGCTGTCAGAAACTTATCACCAACAGGTGCGCGATGCCTTGAGCGGCGCGGATTTGTTGTAATTTTTTGCAGGCGTGCCTGCTTGGTAGAACCCGAAGAGATTTGCATGATAAAACCAATAACAACCTGGCGTACCCTGATCCTGTTGCCCGTGAGCGCCGCCGTTGGCTGTAGCTGGCTGGGCAACGATTTCCGCGATCGCGGCAACGATTATCTGCACGCAGAGCCCATCAAGCCCATTGTGGTGCCTGCCGATATGAAGGCCACCTCGCTGGATCAGCTCTACGTTGTGCCAGAGGTGCAATCAGACGACTTCGACGTTACCGAAGAATTTGAAGCCCCGCGCCCGCAGCCGCTGGCGGCCAATAACTTTTCTGAGAGTGTAAAAATCCAGAAGCTCGGCGCACGCCGCTGGATTCTGGTTAACTCGCCGCCCAGCGAAGTGTGGCCGCGCACGCGCAACTTCCTGGCAACCAACCGCATCCAGTTGGCCGGTGCCGATGCTGTGGCAGGCACCATCGATACCACCTGGTTGCAGTTTAAGGATTCGCCCGATACCCGCGATCGCTATCGCATTTTTGTAGAGCAGGGCGTACAACCCGATTCCACCGAGCTGCACGTGCGCCATATTTCTGCGCCTGCAGGCGAGCCTGCGGGTTTCGATACGCCCTGGCCCGAGCTTTCGGTTAACCCCGAGCGCGAAGCCTGGATGCTCGACGAACTGGCGGCCACCCTTGCCAGTGAATCCGCCAATGGCGCCACCAGCCTGCTGGCCCAAAACATTGGCGGCGGTGCCAAGATTTCGGTGACCTCTATTCAGGGTGAGCCGGTGCTGCGTATGGCGCTCAGCTATGAACGCGCGCGCGCCACCATTGCCCATGCATTGCGCCAAGAGGGCTTTGTCACCTTCGCCTCAGATACAGACCTGGGCATTTTCTACGTGGGCTGGGCCGAGCCGGTAGACCCCCAAGAGCAGGGCTGGTTTTCATCGCTGTTTAGCGGTGAGCCCGAAGTGCTTACAACCCCCTACAGCCTGACCCAGGTACTCACCCACCTGAAGCTTGCAGACAACGCGGAAAACCGTGCGATATTCGAGCGCCTGGAACTTGCCAACCAAGGCAAGGCCCTGAAAGATGTGCCCGGCTACCTGGTGGTTGTACGCGGCAGCGATGAGCAGGTAGATATTCGTATTCGCGATGCCTACGGCCTGCGCTTGAAAAACCGCGACGCCAAAGAAAAGCTCAACATTATTCGCCGGAACCTTATCTAATGCGATTTGCCTCTTTAGGCAGCGGCAGTAAGGGCAACGGTACCCTGGTTGAGTTCGACGGTGAAACCCTGCTCATTGATTGCGGGTTTTCCGTGAAAGACACAGTGGCGCGCCTGGCGCGCCACGGCAAAACCCCTGAAGACCTCTCGGCCGTGCTGGTAACCCACGAGCACGGCGATCACCTGCGCGGCGTGCCGGCGCTGGCGCGCAAGTACAATTTGCCGGTGTACATCACCCCCGGCACCTTGAAGGCCAAGGCGCTCGGCAAAATGCCGGATATCCGGCTCATAGAAGGCTACCGCGCCTTCGAGCTGGGGCCCTTCAAGGTGCAGCCGGTGGCGGTGCCCCACGATGCCCGCGAGCCCGCGCAATTTGTGATCAGTGCCAACCAGAAAACCCTGGGCGTGCTTACCGATTTGGGCATGATTACCGCCCATGTGCAAGACAGCTACCAGCATTGCGATGCCCTGGTGCTGGAGGCCAATCACGACCCGGTCATGCTCGCCTATGGCGCCTACCCGCAATCTTTAAAGCAGCGAGTGGGTGGCCCCTGGGGCCATTTGAGCAACCAGCAAAGTGCAGGCTTTCTTGAGCACTTTGACGTGGCGCGCCTGCAGCAATTGGTGATTGCCCACATCAGCCAGCAAAACAACAGCCTGGAGGCGGCAGAGGCGGCCTTGGGCCCGGTGTCTACCGGTGTCGGCCAAATACTCTACGCCTGCCAGGATCAGGGCTTCGACTGGTTGGAAATCAACTAGCTCCCACTTGTTTCACAATACCCGTCACATCGGCCACCAGCCGTTCGCCCTGCCAAATACTTGCAGCCACAAACACCAGTGAGCGCTTTTCCGAGCGGATGTGCCCGCGGGCAATCAGCGCAATGCCCGCTTGGGCGGGCGCAATAAAATCTGTTTGCATAGATACAGTCACCACCGCCGGGTTTTGTTTGGGCACCGCCAGCGCCATACAGAGTGCGTAATCCCCAAGGCTCATCAATACGCCCCCGTGCACGCTGCCGTGCAGGTTGCAGTGGTGCGCTTCAGGCATGAGGGCGCAGGCTACGCTATTGTCTTCGGGCAGGTAGAAAAACGGGCCCAGGCGATCTTCTGCAGGGTCGCCCGGCCAGTGGCTGTAATCGGCCGGTAGGCCAAAGTCTGTTGCCTTATGGGTTTGCTGGGGCATGGTGGTTTTCGCCTTTATTCAAGCGTTGGGTTTTAGCATCGGGTTTTTGGCTCTGCACTTGCTCTTGCTCTTGCTCTTGCGCTTGCGCTTGCAAGCACCGAGCCTCCTTGCTGGTTTAAGGGTATTAAGCCCGGTGCATGTTGTCATTCATTTATTCTGCGAATGAATCGTTGAAATCTTTAAAGTTTCAAACAGGTGTTTTATTTGGCAGAATGGCGGTTCAATTTTTCTCTGTGGGAGCACAAGTATGAGTCAGCGTGAAGTGGTGGTATTAAGCGGTGTACGCACACCCATCGGAACCTTCGGCGGCAGCCTGAAAGACATAGCACCCACAGAGCTTGCGGGCCAGGTGGTGGCAGAGGCGGTAAAGCGTGCAGGCATTGCGCCCGAGGCCGTGGGCCATTGTGTGATTGGTAACGTAACCCATTCCGATCGCAAAGATATGTACATGAGCCGGGTTGCGGGCATCAAGGGCGGCCTGCCTGAAACCACCCCTGCGGTAACCGTTAACCGCCTGTGTGGCTCAGGCCTGCAGGCGCTGGTGTCTGCCTCGCAGCTTATTTTGCTGGGCGATTGCGACGCCGCGGTAACGGGCGGCGCCGAATCCATGAGCCGCGTGCCCTATTGGTTGCCGCAGGCACGCTTTGGCGCACGCATGGGCGACGCCGCCATGGTAGATGCCATGACCGGTGCGCTCACTTGCCCCATCAACGATGTGCACATGGGCATCACCGCAGAAAACGTGGCAGAAAAGTGGGGCATTTCCCGTGAAGATCAAGACGCGCTGGCAGTAGAGAGTCATCAGCGTGCAGCGCGCGCCACCGAAGAGGGCCGCTTTAAAGACCAGATTTTACCCATCGAGCTGAAAACCCGTAAGGGCACTGTGACTTTCGCCCACGATGAACACGTGCGTGCCGATGCCTCATTGGAAGGCATGGCCAAGCTGCGCCCGGTGTTCAAAAAAGACGGCACTGTCACCGCCGGCAATGCCTCGGGTTTGAATGATGCCGCCGCCGCCATGGTGCTTATGGAGCGGGCCGAGGCTGAAAAGCAGGGCTTGAAGCCCATGGCGCGTTTGGTGGGTTATAGCTTTGCAGGCGTCGAGCCCAAGTACATGGGCATAGGCCCGGTACCGGCGGTGAAAAAGCTGCTGGCAACCCACAATCTCACGGTGGCAGATATCGACGTGTGGGAAGTCAACGAAGCTTTCGCAGCCCAGGCCATTGCCGTGGCGCGCGATCTGGAAATTCCTGCAGATAAACTCAACCCCAATGGTTCGGGCATTTCCTTGGGCCACCCCATTGGTGCAACCGGCGCGGTGATTACCGTCAAGGCCTTGTACGAATTGCAGCGCACCCAGTCGCGTTACGCGGTGGTAACCATGTGCATCGGCGGCGGCCAGGGCATTGCTGCACTGTTTGAAAGAATGTAATTACGCGGGTTGAATTTTAGGAAAGCTAGGGCCGGTAGTGTGACTACCGGCCTTTTTTGTATGTGAACGCATAGCACAGTGGGGCTTGGTGCGTTGCCGCGGCCGGCAGGCCAAGGGTCATAATGAAACCTGCAGCTGGCGCTGCCAGCCGTGCTGCCTGGTGTTTGTGCGCGCGCAGCGATTGCTTGTGGTATTGGCGCGCCGGTTTTGAGTATGATGGTGAGCCAGTGATAACAATAAATTCCAGCCAAGGATGATACATCGCTATGCAGGCTCAGCAACCCCTGCCAACACCTTATGAGAAGCCAAACTATCGCTTGTATGTGTTGGCGTTGCTCACCCTTGCCTACGTATTTAATTTTGTAGACAGGCAAATAATTTCAATACTGCAAGAGCCCATCAAGCTGGAATTCGGCCTTACCGATACCCAGTTGGGTGTGTTGAACGGCTTTGTGTTTGCGATTTTCTATGTGGGCTTTGGCATTCCCATTGCGCGCTGGGCTGATCGTGGCAAGCGCAAGAATATTATCGCCATTGCCATTAGCCTGTGGAGTGTCATGACAGCCCTGTGTGGCATGGCCCAATCTTACGTGCAATTATTGGCAGCGCGCATTGGGGTAGGCATTGGCGAGGCCGGCTGCAGCCCGCCGGCGCACTCGATGATTTCCGATATATTCCCGAAAAAATTCCGCGCCACCGCCATGGCAACCTATTCGCTGGGCATTAACATTGGCATATTGGTGGGGCTGTTATTGGGTGGCTGGTTAAACGAGCTTTACGGTTGGCGGGTTGCGCTGTGGGCAGTGGCGGTACCCGGCATCATTATTGGTTTGTTAATTAAATTTACCGTGGCCGAACCGCCGCGCGCTACCACACTTTCTGGCGAACAAACCTTGCTTTTTATGCAAGTGGTGGCGCATTTTTGGGCGCAGCGCACCTTGCGTTGGATGGCCATAGGCGCGGGCTTGAGCAGTTTTGTAGGCTATGGCCTTGCCAATTGGATGCCCTCATTTTTGGCCCGCAGTCACGCAATGGGCACTGGCGAAATCGGCAGCTGGCTTGCGCTTATTGCAGGAGTTGGTGGAGCCATTGGCACTTTTGCCGGTGGCTACTTTGCAGATAAATTAAGCCATCGCGATGTGCGCTGGGCCCTCTGGGTGCCCATGGCTATCTTGCTTATTTGTGTGCCTATGTTGTCGCTCACATTACTCATAGATACCAAGCTCAGCGCCATGATTGTGTACATTATTCCCGGCAGCATTATGACAGGCTACATGGGCCCGGCCATTGCCGTAACTCACAACCTCAGCGACAGCCGCATGCGCGCCATGGGCTCTGCCTTGTTATTTTTGGTGATTAACATTGTGGGGCTGGGTTTTGGCCCGCTGTTTGTGGGCGTTGTGAGTGATTGGTTAGGCGCCAGCATGGGCAGTGAAGGCCTGCGCTACGCGATTTTAAGTGCGGTTGTGTTGGGTGGCGTACTGGCTGCCGGGTGTTTTTACCGCGCCAGCGGCTTTTACACCCAAGAGTTAAAGGCACTGAATGTTGAATTGAAGTAGCCCGGCTTGGCCAAGCGGCCTGGGCAGAACCGGGCGGTGTTGCACAGATTGCATTTGGTTGCTTGTGAAATGCATAGAGATTTATTCATGGGTACCGTAAGCGCCATGGCCAATAGCCCCCGATTTTTGCCGATTTAGATGGCCGCTCCGCAAGGGGCCCAAAGGGGGCGGCTTCGTGGTTTGTGTTGTTAGGGGGCTGCCTGATTCTGTTCGCTAATTCACTCCGGCCCCTTTATCCTATTTCTTGATCGAAGATGTTAGCTTCCACAATCGGCTAGTGCATGTGATTGATATTGGATTTGACGAGCTAATGAATCAATTGATGTGAAGTAATCTGATTCAACTTTGGGGCTATTAGTTTTTAATGAATTTAGTATTTCTAGAGCGCGACAACTATCTCCTTGTTCATGATATGACCAAGCAAGAATTTTCTGTTCTTCTAAAGCCATTGGTGAGATGGAGTTGTCTCGTTGATTTAATGCCAAAATGACCTCTTCATATTGATATTTCGTGAAATATACGTTAGCTATTGTATCTAGGGCCATATTTCTAAGGCTTGGAGGTATATCTTTTAGCTGGGAAATCTTTTCGTAAGACTCTACGGATTTATCTATATCTCCAAGGGAGCTATTTGCGGAGGCTTGCAAGAGATATATCTGTGATAGTTGGTATTGGCTTAGCGTGCCTGCATGATCTTTCAATATCTTATCTAGCTTCGAAATTGATAAGTTGTATTGAGCGTTGTCGTGAGCGGTCTTTGCTTCCAGAATTTCTTGGTGAGCTGTTTCGCTTACAAAATCGTTTGAATATTTCTTGTCGCTTATTGGTGCGCAGCCGAAGGAAAGGAGTAATAGGGTCAATATAAGAGGGTGCTTATAATTCATGATTGGTGTTCTTGATTTTTTAATGTGGTTATTGAGTTAAGATTGTAGCTCAGAGTGTGGAAATGTTGAAGCTCGCCTGGTTGTGCATCAGCGCTGCTTTTCAGTCTTATCTCTTGGTTTCCTGATGGTTATAAATTAACGCTAATTCACTCGGGCCCTTTATCTTGGTGGCTTGGGTTTTTTAATTCGCTTGTTCATTTTCTTTTTATACGAAAAGAAAACGAACCAAAAGAAACGTACCCCGGCTGCGCTTTACCCATTTAAAGCAGTGAAATTCGGGGTCGCGCCAACAGGCGTCCTGCCTGACGGCGCTGATGCACAGGGATGTGCGAATGCTGCAATGGCAGGAGCCAATGAGCAGCCAATTGGCCTTCCATGGCCAATTGAGCCCAAATTTCATACTTTAAATGGCCGCTCCGCAAGGGGCCCCAAGGGCGCGGCTTCGTAGTTGGAGTTGTTAGGGGGCTGCCAACTTGATTCTGGTCGGTAATTCACTCCGGCCCCTTTATCCATAACAAGACTTAGGGTGCAGCTAAAAAATTGCGTACAGCCTGATTGATTTCATCGCCTGCACAGGCCGAGCTAATATGCCCGCAATAGGTATTTAGCTCTAAGGTTTTCGCGCCCAAAAGCTCGCTAAAACGTATTGCAGGCCTTGGGGTTACCATGTGGTCTTGCAGATCAACAATGCTCAAAACCTGAGCCATTACCGCGGCTGCCGCCTTGGCCATGGAGCCGTCAAAGTTTCGGCTTATGTCGTGGCTGAGCATGGCTTCTAATTGCGCAGCTTTATCGCGTAGATCGCGCTTATCGCTGGTTTGGGTGGTGTGAATAAACGCCTGTGCCTGGCTTACGGGTGTACGCCTTGCGTGGTACTCCGGTGTGAAAAGTGCCAGTGCATCAATCATGGCTACCACTTTATTAGCGGCTTGAATGTCGCCTGCTTTTTCCGCCAGTGCAATGGCTTCCAGCTGGGTTTGCCAGAGCAGACGATCATAGGTGTCTAGCCTGGGTGAACCCACAAGGCTGATGGCTTTGCGCATAAAGGTGGGGTGGCGCGTAATCCACTCAAAAGCTTGCATGCCGCCCATAGAGGTGCCCACCACGGCATAAAGTTGCGTGATACCGAGAGTCTTGGTGAGTAGTTGGTGCTGGGCTTGTACCATGTCGCCAATGGTAATAGCCGGGAAGTTTTTGTGATTGGAGGGCGATGCAGACACGCCGTTGCCAAAGGCATCTACCACAATCACAAAATATTTTGAGGTGTCTATCGGGTCTATGGCGCCATAGTTAAACATGTCTTTAGAGCTGCCGCCAAACCAGGTGGGGTACAAAATGGCGTTGTCGCCGGCGGCGTTTAACTTGCCCGCCGTGCGGTAGCCTAGTTTCGCCTGCTTTAGCACCCCACCGCTTTCGAGTGTTAGATTTTTGAGTGCCGCCATCTGCAGGGGAGGGGCCTCCAGTGCTTGAGTGGTGATGCTGGTAAGTATTAAAAGGGTGAAGAGTATAAGCTGGCGCATGGTGATCCCTATTTTGGTTATGTGTAGTGCATGTTTCGCAGCTGTTGTTTGAAATCTGTGGTTGCGGGTGGTTTTGATCCTTGAATTCGCTTGTTCATTTTTTTTGTTTGGCCAAAGAGCCGAAGTGTAGCGGAGGCATGAGCGCTAGCGAAAGCGACTGTGTCGCGTTCAAACGAACCAGCCGGAGCGCAGCGGAGACCACGCGTATTTTGCGTCAAAGAAACGTACCCCGGCTGCGCTTTAAATGGCCGCTCCGCATGGGGCCCCAAAGGCGCGGCTTTGTAGTTGATTTTTATCCGTTTGTGTGGGCCTAGCACCGGTGTCATTGGTGTGTTGTGGAATATTTTCATAACCCCATTGAGCTGGCTTTCTTTTAGTGAGATTTAGGTGTCAGAACTGTCTGCTGTCCTCAAATTTTCTACCCATCTATAGTTTAGTTTTCCTGGTTTTTGGCTAACTATCAGCTTATCCCCGACCTCGGCTAAGTCATAATACTGTTTTGAAACCTTGAAAGATCTAGAGGTGTCGATATTATTCCAGTCTTCAACCTGAATCATATGATAAAACCGTTTTACATTATCTGATGCGGTTTTAAAAAAAAATCCTCCTCTACTTCTTATTCTTTTGTGCTCCTGTAGATACCTTCCGACTATTTTTACTTCATAAAGGTCGGGCCTGGCCTTATCGAACTCGATATTAATGTCTCGCAATTCGGCATAGGATGTGGCTATGGCGCCCAGAGAGCCTATAATTAGCACCTCAAACATCACAATATGGGCCCTGGCACTTCGGCCTAGTAAAACCAATGCAGAGGCGAGTATTACAATTGTGATGCCTGATCCTACATATATGGCATCTTGAAGTAATTTATCTGCATCAATTATGACCGGGTAATCGGTGATTTTTAGTCGAACGAACTGAACTAAACCATTAATGGCAAGCCCTGTACTAATGGCCAGGATAATCATAGCGCGAATATTGAAAGGGTCCTTCCACCTTTCCTTGGCGGGCAAGGGGGTTTTTCCATGCTCGCTAGAAATGGTGTTGAGCAAGGTGGCAATTTCATAGCTCAGTTTCCTGAACTGATCATCCTCAAATTTTATTTTTGGCCTCAGGTCTACCCAAAGTCTGCCTGATTGGTGCCGGATTCTTTTTACCTTAAAGCTATTCATAAGGGCTGCGTCGAATATCCTAATGACCGAGTCAGCAATTGTATTGTTTGAAGATAGCTGCTTTAGGACTTTTTTATTGTCTGAGACAATGTAAATTCTGTCATCAAACTCTTTGTTGCCGGTTTGATGTTCAACAGATAAGCCAATAATTTTAAAAAATCGATCAATTAAGGTTTCATTTTTCAGTATGTAGTCGTAGCCCGATTGACCTTCAACGAAAACGCATAGTTTTACAGCGTGCCCATACTTGTTTTTTACAATATTGTTGCCATAGGGAATGCCAGAAGTTCTATACAACTTACCTTTAGGTGCGCCATTTAATCGCTTGAACAGTGAGTAAATGGTAAATCCAGCAAGGGATATAAATCCAAATGCGAACCACATTGCTTAGAATCCTGAATAGTAGTAAGGGTAGGTATGAAGGTTGATTGAGGTCTGATTTTTGTGCGCCATTGTTGGTTTATCGATGTGCTTTCCATCCGATTTTAGTAGCTGTTAAATGTCACACCCATGGAGTGTTGTTCGGGTGCTTTTGACCATGTTTCTACTGGTTAAGTGTCATTTTTTGTAAGTCCTCTCGAATGCTTTCAACTCTCTAATTAGACTTTTTTCAGTTTTCAGCATTTCCTGCATAAGTTTGCTGAACTCCAAGTCGACTTCATCGGGTTCGGTGGTCATGCGTTTCCGGGCTTGTATCATCGATTCTTCTGTTTCTTTCACATGATTTTCGAGGTCTTCTACAATCTTTTGCCGTTCCTTGGCGGCTATTTGTTCTCTAATAGATCTAAGTTTTTTTTCGTGGGCATTCCTGCCAAATCTTGCACTTTCCTTTATGAATACTACAAAAAGTATTATTAGCAAGATCATCAAATTTTCAAAAAATCCCGTAGTCCCTGACATGTTGTATTCCTGAATCTCCTTTTGTAGTCAAAAATTGAACTGTTTGGGTTGGTTTAAGGCCGCAGATAGCGCGTATTATGACATTTTTGCATAACAATATTAAATTGGTTTGGTTTAACTTTCGGTGTTGAAATTTGCTAGGTTAAAGTGGGGCTAAAGTGGGGCTGGTTCACAGCTTTTGTTTAGATTGTTCACTTTATTTGATTTGCCGAAGGGTCGGAGCGTTGCGGGGCCAGGGGCGCGGCTTTGTAGTATGTGTTGTTAGGGGGGCTGCCAACCTGATTCTGTTCGGTAATTCACTCCGGCCACTTTATTCAAATTCCTTCCTGCCACGTTATTCGATGCGTGTGGTTGCTGGTGGTTTTGATCCTTGAATTTGCTTGTTCATTTTCTTTTTATACGAAAAGAAAACGAACCAAAAGAAACGTACCCCGGCTGCGCTTTACCCATTTAAAGCAGCGAAATTCGGGGTCGCGCCAACAGGCGTCCTGCCTGACGGCGCTCAATTGGGCGTCCTGCCCAATTGTCCCCGAATTTCACTGCTTTAAATGGCCGCTCCGCAAGGGGCCCCGAGAGCGCGGCTTCGTAGTTGGGTTTTTTTGGGGGCTGCCGGCCTGATTCTGGTCGGTAATTCACTCCGGCCCCTTTATTCCCACTCCGGCCCCTTTATTCCACTTGTACGGCTGATTTCGGCGCAACCCCAACTCTCTCGCTATCTCGGCAGTAGGCCGATCAGATGCTTCCATCCGGCGAGCTGCCTCAAGTTTGAACTCTTTAGAATAGGTCTTATAGGGTCTACGTTTTGCTGTCATATTGAACACTCCTGAGGGCTCCATTGTCCCTGATTAAAAGTGTCCGTTAAACTGTAACAGGTTCAATCTGACTCCAATTGTTCTGACCGCAGTTGTTCCTAAAATGGAACGTCATTATCAAAGTTTTGGGTAACCTGATTGATCTTAGGGTGAAGTAAGTCTTCGTTTTGCAATAAAACATCTAAACCCATTTCTGTAATTGAATAGGCGTAATAATCGTTGTCATATTGATGGTCAGTTTCCACAGTCTTGCTTATATAGCCCATTCGCTCTAATTTTATTAGGGATATTTGTAATGCTACCTCTTCTGTACCTCTAAAGTTGTTAGAAATTCTGTTGAATGGAAGTCCAGTAGGGTTGGCAGTATGGCTCTCTAAACATGCAGCTAAAAATCTATAGTCATGCTCTTTTAGTTCATAGTTAGTTGGGTTGGCGATAATCCTTTTTGATTCTGATAGACTTGCGTGGTTTATAAGACCTAATGTTTCGATCTGAGCTTTAATTAAGGAACAAGCTCGATTCGTTGCTGAAACTAAATCACCATCCGATCGGCTTGCATCATAATCAGCAGGAGTTACGCCTAGCAAATCAGTTGGTAGATGCATTTCTGTATTGCGAGGTTTTAATATGAATGATCTTGATTTGCCGATTGCCCCAACAAACAGACCCATTTCAAAGAGAACGTTGTCTCTAACTACATGCTCACTTCTGCTTCTAATTGTTGCAATATCATCGGGAGCAAATATAAACAAAGCGAAGTCTACAACTGACGATTTCTCTACAAGATCATCAATAGCAGTTGATGAAAGCTTGAACGTCCCATTTTTCCACAATGTTACTTCAAGTTCATGATCTAGATTTACGTTCACAGCTTCAGCAACAGGCAAGCTCTCAATAGATGAAGCAATGAATAGTCTTGGTTTTCTCAACTTATTTTCTCCATACTATATTGAACGTAACTTCCGGAAGCATAGCGAGGCGGCTGCTTGTGATTGTTATGCATTTAGTTTGTTTCCCATTGCGAGCACGGCCTTGCCTAGATCGACAGCGAGGTTAAGTATCTCGTGCCTTATTGGAGCTGCATTGTTCGTCTCGTACCAGTATCGTATTTTTACGAAAGCATCATCGAATTTTTTAAACTCAGAATCCCAATTAATCTCATTGGAAATATTTTCTAGCTCTTCAAAAAGCATTGTTTTGTGATGATTTTCTATTCTATTTATCAGGCTGCTAAATTGATGGCCAGGTTCAGCTTTAAATTCTTTAACGACACCGCTTGGATTTAATATATTCAATGAAAGAAGAGATTTTAAATATAGTTCAATCGCCAGTGCAGCATTAACAGCCATCGGCTGTATCAGATTGTTTTTGGAGCAAAGAATGGCTGCTTCTTTGAAGGACTCTGCGTGCCTCCATATCCGAGCATTAGGTCTTATTCCTTGAGCTTTCATAAGTTTCTACTTTACATAACAGCCTTAATCAATGCCTCGAAGGCGTAATATGTTGCGCCCTCGAGGTATATATCAGCACAGACCTTTTAGTTTATTTTTAAGTCTGCTTTCCACCAATCGCTCAGTCATGGCACCCAACCCCCTTGCGCAGCACCCAGCCAAAGCCCGAAATTTCAGGGGCAATTGGGCAGGAGCCCAATTGAGCGACGATCAGGCATGGATGCCTGTTTTCGCGACCCTGAAATTTCGGGCTTTGGCTGGATCAGTGCGTAGCCGGGGTGGCCTTTCTTTTGGTTCGTTTTCTTTGGCCAAACAAAGAAAATGAACACCCCGTTCAGGGTAAAAAAACCAAAACCACTCCAATGTCGATTTAAACGACAAACCCTTCGCCCACAAAAAAGCCGCACCTAAGCGCGGCTTTTTGTATCAAACAAAGCTTACTGACAAGCCTCACAATCCGGGTCATCCAACGAACACGCCTTCGGCACTTCCGCAGGCCCTGCCGGAGCTGCTTGCACCGGCGCAGGGGCGGCGCCGGAGGATACTTTGTTCAGGGTGCCTTGCGACACGGTGGATTTCTCCGTGGTGGTGGCGGCCAGTGCGCGCAGGTAGTAGGTGGTTTTCAGGCCACGGAACCACGCCATGCGGTAGGTGAGATCCAGTTTCTTACCCGAGGCGCCGGCGATGTAGAGGTTCAGGCTTTGGGCCTGGTCGATCCACTTCTGGCGGCGGCTGGCGGCGTCTACAATCCAGCGCGGTTCCACTTCAAAGGCGTTGGCGTAAAGCAGTTTCAGATCATCGGGAATGCGATCGATCTGCAGTACGGAACCTTCGTAGTATTTGAGGTCGTTTACCATCACGCTGTCCCACAGGCCGCGATCTTTCAGATCGTGTACCAGGTAGGGGTTAACCACTGTGAATTCGCCAGACAGGTTCGATTTCACGTACAGGTTTTGGTAGGTGGGCTCGATGGATTGCGACACACCAGTAATGTTGGCGATGGTGGCGGTGGGTGCAATGGCCATCACGTTGGAGTTGCGCATGCCGTTTGATTGCACTTTGGCGCGTAGGCTGTCCCAATCCAGGCGTTGGGTGCGGTCTACTTCAATGAATTGGTCGCCACGGTTTTTGGCCAGCAGTTCAATGGAGTCGATGGGCAGAATGCCTTGGTCCCACAGTGAGCCTTTAAAGCTTGAGTAGGCACCGCGCTCGGTTGCCAGTTCGCTTGAGGCTTCAATGGCGTAGTAGCTGATGGCCTCCATGGAGGTGTCGGCAAATTCCACGGCGGCGTCTGAGCCGTAGGGAATGCGCTGCTCGTAGAGGGCATCCTGGAAGCCCATGAGGCCCAGGCCCACAGGGCGGTGACGGGCGTTAGACTGCTTGGCGGTATCTACGCTGTAGTAGTTGATGTCGATGACGTTATCGAGCATACGTACGGCGGTGCGCACGGTGGCGCGCAGTTTCGCCTGATCCAGCTTGCCATCCACAATGTGTTGCTTGAGGTTCACTGAACCCAGGTTACATACGGCAATTTCTTCATCGGCTTTGGTGTTCAGGGTGATTTCTGTACACAGGTTCGATGAGTGCACCACACCGGCGTGCTGCTGCGGGCTGCGCAGGTTGCAGGCATCTTTAAAGGTGATCCAGGGGTGGCCGGTTTCAAACAGCATGCCCAGCATTTTGCGCCACAGGTCTGCCGCTTTTACGGTTTTATACAGGCGCATCTTGCCTTCGGCGGCCAGTTGCTCGTAGTGCTCGTAGCGATCCTGGAAGGCCTGGCCGAACAGGTCGTGCAGGTCGGGTACGTCGTTGGGTGAGAAGAGCGTCCAGTGTTTGTCTTCAAACACGCGCTTCATGAACAAGTCGGGCACCCAGTTGGCGGTGTTCATGTCGTGGGTGCGGCGGCGGTCGTCGCCGGTGTTTTTGCGCAGCTCCAGAAACTCTTCAATATCCAGGTGCCAGGTTTCGAGGTAGGCACACACCGCGCCCTTGCGCTTGCCACCCTGGTTTACGGCTACGGCTGTGTCGTTGGCCACTTTCAAAAAGGGCACAACACCTTGTGATTTGCCGTTGGTGCCTTTGATGTAGGCGCCCAGTGAGCGTACGGGTGTCCAATCGTTACCCAGACCGCCGGCAAATTTAGAGAGCATGGCGTTGTCTTGAATGGCGCCGTAGATGCCGTGCAGGTCGTCGGGGATGGTGGTGAGGTAGCAAGACGACAGCTGTGGGCGCAGGGTGCCTGCGTTAAACAGCGTGGGCGTTGAGCTCATGTAATCGAACGAAGACAACAGGCGGTAGAACTCGATGGCGCGCTCGTTTTTGTTTTCTTCTTCAACGGCCAGGCCCATGGCAACGCGCATGAAGAACAGCTGTGGCAGTTCAAAGCGGGTGCCGTTGGAGTGAATGAAGTAGCGGTCGTACAGGGTTTGCAGGCCGAGGTAGGTGAACTTCAGGTCGTTTTCGGCAATCAGTGCGCGGCCCAATGCGTCCAGATCAAAGCTTGCCAGCACCGGGTCTATCAGCTCAAGCTCAATACCTTTCTGGATGTACACAGGTAGGGCAGCCGCGTACAGGTGCTCCATGTCGTGCTGGGTGGCAGCGGTGGCCACGCCTAAGAAAGTGAGCGCCTCGGCGCGCAACTTGTCGCACAGCAGGCGGGCGGTGGCGTAGGTGTAGTTGGGCTCTTTTTCTACCAGGGTGCGGGCGGTAATTACCAGTGAGGTGTTCACGTCTTCCAGGGTAACGCCGTCATAGAGGTTGCGCATGGCTTCGGCCAGAATGGCTTCGTCGCTCACGTCTTTCAAGCCGGCACAGGCTTCCGAAACCACGGTGCGAATGCGGTTTACATCCAGCGGGGCAATGCTGCCGTCTGGCTGGGTAACGTTGAGGCTTGGCAGCAGCGGATCTGCCGGTGCGGTATCTGCAGGCTTTTTCGCGGCCCGTGCGCGGGCGTGCTCTTCACGGTAGAGCACGTAATCGCGGGCCACTTTATGGTCGCCAGAGCGCATCAGTGCAAGTTCTACCTGATCTTGAATTTCTTCAATGTGAATGGTGCCGCCTGATGGCATGCGGCGGGTAAATACCGCGGCCACCATCTGGGTGAGGCTTTTTACGGTTTCGCGAATGCGCGAAGAGGCCGCTGCGGTGCCGCCTTCAACGGCCAAAAAGGCCTTGGTGACCGCCACTTCGATTTTGGATGCATCAAAGGGTACCACTGTGCCATTGCGCTTGATGACGCGAATCTTGCCGGGCGCGGTAGCGCTGACAGTGGACTGGCTGGTGGTGGAGGGGGCAGCAGCGGGTTGGCTGGTGCTGTTTTCGGTCTCGGTTTGCATGAACGTCTCCGCGTTTCTGATGAGTGGATAATCCCGCGTGCGGAATTAACTACAGTGTCGTCAATTTAAATGGTGTGTTTTCTAGCGTTGTCTATCTAAATTCTTGGTTTCGCAGGCGCTGAACTCTGCAACTGCGGCGCGCAGGGCGCCGCTTTTTAGCGTCTAGCCGGGCCTTTTTCAGGCATCACAATGCCGCCGCCCACAATAGCCCGAGGGCCTGTGTGCCAGGGTGGCGCCAGGATGTTTAACAAAGGTTTGATCCGCTACTGCCATGCGCGTGCGATGTCCTTGTTGTTGTGTGCGTGTCCTTCTGCGCGGCAAAGATTATTCGTACTCAGTTTGCTCACAGAGGCCACCGGGCCGGGCCGCGGTGTAACGCTTGAACAGCTGGTTGGCGGCCCCCAACGGCCAGGCACTCTGTGCGAGAAGGGCTTGACGAATGCGGCCCGTCTATGACAGGGCGCAGGCGCTTCTGGCCCTATATATTGGGGTTTGCCTGAATTGCGATACAAGATAATGCGGTTTGGGGTGTAATGCAAGCTAACTGTGCTGGGGGTAGCTTGTGGATAAAATGTGGGTAATTGGCGAGGTCAGTAACCACTAATCGCCCAATATAGATGGCTGAGGCATTCGCGTTTTGGCGGCGGTAGCGCGGTGGCTTCGTGTATAGTTATACCGTTTTGTTCTATAGGATTTTTGCGATTGTGGCCGCCCAAAGTGGCGAGGGCAAAAGGCTGCACACCAACGGAGGCCGGTGATGGCAAACCATATGAAAGGCGCCCAGCAAGGCTTGGGCAGGGTAGTTAAAGCCACCCGATATTCCTGGCAGGGGTTGCGTGCCAGTTGGCAAACAGAGGCGGCGTTTCGTGAAGAGGCGATGCTTGCCATGGTGATGGTGCCTTTGGCCTTGTGGCTAGATTTGCCCGCAGTGGAAACAGCGCTGTTAATTGTTACCGTGATGTTGGTGCTGGTGGTTGAGCTGATCAACTCGGCGCTGGAGGCGGTGGTAGACAGGGTAGGGCTTGAGCACCATGTGCTCTCGGGCAAGGCGAAAGACGTGGGCTCGGCGGCGGTATTTACCATGTTGCTCACCACGGCCCTGACCTGGGGCCTGATATTGGTGGAGCATTATGGTTAGTTGCTAATCGTTAATTCCTAATCGCTAGAGACTAGAGACTAGAGACTAGTGACTAGAGACTAGAGACTAGAGACTAGAGACTAGAGACTAGAGACTAGAGACTAGTGATTAGCAACTTCTAAAGCCGCAGGCGCTTTACAGCTCGCCCAATAAAAACAGCATGAGCGCTTTTTGGGCGTGCATGCGGTTTTCCGCTTGATCCCATACCTTGCTGATAGCGTCATCTTCCAGCAACTCGGTAGCAACCTCTTCTTCACGGTGTGCCGGCAGGCAGTGCAGGAATATGGCATCGGCTGCGGCCTTGGCCATGAGCGCGTGATCCACTTTGAAATCTTTGAAATCGCGCATGCGGGTTTGCTGTTCTTCTTCCTGGCCCATAGAGGCCCAGACATCGGTGGTTACCATGTGCGCACCCGCCACGGCGGCGGCCGGGTCGTGGAAGATTTTCACGCGCGCACCGCCTGCATTTACAAACTCCTCGCTGGGCTCGTAGCCGGGTGGGCAGGCAATGTGCAGGTTAAAGCCAAATTTGATGGCGGCATTGATGTAAGACTGGCACATGTTGTTGCCATCACCCACCCAGGCCACGGTCTTATCGGCAATGGGGCCGCGGTGTTCGGTGAAGGTTTGCACATCCGCCAGCAGTTGGCAGGGGTGCAGCTTATCGGTGAGTGCGTTGATCACCGGCACCGAGGAGTACTCGGCAAAGCGCTCAAGCCCTTCGTGGGCGAAGGTGCGGATCATTACGATGTCTACCATGCGCGAGAGCACCCGCGCGGTATCTTCCACGGGCTCGCCCCGGCCCAATTGGGTGTCTCTGGGGGAGAGAAAAATCGCGCTGCCGCCCAGTTGGCTCATGCCGGCCTCAAAGGAGACGCGCGTGCGGGTGGAGGATTTTTCGAAAATCATACCCAGCACTTTACCGGTGAGCGGGCGTGGGCCACGGCCTTCACGGTGCAGGGTGCGCAGCTCTGTGGCCTTGGCAATAACCTGGTTTAATTCCTCGGTGCTGAGGTCGTCTAGTGATAAAAAATGTCTGCAACTCATGGTCTTGGTTTCTATTTTTTAGTTTCTGTTTTTTGGTTTGTATTTTTAGTGCTTCATTAAAGGTGCTAGCGACAGCTGCTCGCGCGATCAGGCGGGGCGCAAATTACGCGGGGCCGGGCAGCAGTGGCCCGGTAGGTTGTTTACCGGGCGACCTTTAACGCGGCTTGCAAGCAGGCGCCTTGTATCAGGCCGGGCTGAATTCACGCACCAGTTGAATAACGCCATCGCACAATTCGGTAAAATCGTCGTCGTTGATATTGAGCGTGGGCAGCAGGCGCAATGTGTTGCCGGCGGTGACGTTAAGCAGCAGGCCCTGCGCGCGCGCCTTGCCCACAAGTTCCGCGCAGGGGCTGGTAAGTTCTACGCCCACCATCATGCCCAGCCCGCGAATATCGGCCACCTGGGGGAGTTCACCCAGTGCCGCTTTGAGCCTGTCTACCAGCTCTTTGCCGCGGTGAGCGGCCAGGGTAATACACCCCTCGCTTTCCAGCGTGTTAATCACCGCAAGCGCCACCGCCGAGGCCAGCGGGTTGCCGCCAAAGGTGGTGCCGTGGTTGCCCGGTTGCAGCACCTTGGCCGCCGCGCCGCGCGCCAGTGTGGCACCAATGGGAAAGCCATTGCCCAGGCCTTTGGCGGTGGTGAGTACGTCGGGCAGTATGCCGTTGTGCTGGTAGGCAAAAAATTTACCGGTGCGCCCGTTGCCCGTTTGAATTTCATCGAGCATCAGCAGCCAGCCGTTTTTGTCGCACAGGCTTCTCAGGTTGTTCAGGTAGTCGGGTGCCGGCACGTGCACACCGCCTTCGCCCTGCACGGGCTCTACCAATACCGCCACAATCTGGTTGTTGCCTGACAGCGCCTCGACAGCGGCCACATCGTCGTAGGGCACGCGAAGAAACCCTTCCACCAGCGGTGCAAATCCCGCTTGAACTTTGGCGTTGCCGGTGGCCGAGAGCGCGCCCATGGTGCGGCCGTGAAAGCTGTGCTCCATCACAACGATGGTGGGGCATTGAATGCCCTTTTCGTTACCCCATTTGCGCGCCAGTTTAATGGCCGCCTCGTTTGCCTCGGTACCGGAGTTGCAGAAAAACGCGTTATCCATGCCGGTAATCTGGATGAGTTTGTCTGCCAGCTGCTCTTGGGCAGGAATGTTGTATAAATTTGAGGTGTGCACCAGGGTGGCGGCCTGGCTGGCAATGGCCTCGGTGATGGCGGGGTGGCAATGGCCCAGGCCACACACGGCAATGCCTGAAATGCCGTCCAGGTAGCTGTTGCCGGCGTCGTCCCACAGGCGCGAGCCCTGGCCTTTTACCAGGGTCAGGGTTCTTTCGCCGTAATTGTTCATGAGTGCCGATGTGGTCATTGCCGCTAATCCTTTGATTTATAAGGGCTTGAAATAAAAAACCGCAGATTCTGCGGTTTGGTTGCTCTTAAAGTGCAGATTATTCTATTTCCGTGCGCAGGCCTTGGCAAGGGGGTGGCCCGTTATTTCGCCTGCCTGCAGCCTTCCTCACGATAACAGGGATGCGTAATCCGATTCCAGTTGCTGGAAATTCAAGCCCGCAATAAACCGGCTAAAGCTAAGCCAGGCCGCCAGGCCTTTTAAATCGGCAAAGTGCGGCGGTACAAACTTGGGCGGCACCACAATGCCTTCTTGCATGAGTTGCACGATGGTGGGCATGTCTTCAAGTTGAATTTTGCCCACAAACAATAGGGGCAGTTTATCCAGCTTGCCCTGGGCAACTGCAAGCCGCATGAAGTTAAAGGTTTGCACAAAGCCTTTCATGTAGGCGATGTCTTTGGTGAAGGGCTTGCCAGTGGGGGTGCTGCCGCGAAATACCCGGCTCGCAATCTGGTAGCTGTCGTCGGCGGAAAGCTCCTTCTCCCTTAAATAGTTAAACACCTGCAGAAAGTCGGCACCGTTTTCTGCCAAGGTGACCGCGCGCACGCGATTGATGAGCTTGTACAGGCGCGTTGGCGTAGAGCGCAGGGTGATGATTTCGGTCAGCACCGCCAAACCCTCCTGGGTAACGGTGGAGGAGGGTTGGCCCTTACCCAGAAACGTGCAGTAGGGCTGAGCCATGCCGTTCAGGGTGGTACCCAGGTGTACCCAGCCCTCGTGTGCTTCCAGTACGTCTATGTCGTTTTGGTTTAGCGCTGCACCCTTGCGGATTTTGATGTAGTCGGTGCCGGCGGCGGCATCGGCGGTAATGCCATCGCTGATCATCACCCGAATGCCGTCGCTCGGAAATACCTGCCCCATGCGCCGGTTTAGCTCGGCCACGGCGGCCTCGGCATCGATGGTTTTGGGTGCTTCTTGCATGGAGCTGTGCTTCAGCAGGCTGACCAGCGTGGTTTCCATGTTGGTGCCAAGCTCTGCAACCGTTGGATCGCCTGCGTGAAACACGTCTGAGGCAGAGCCGTACAGCTCTTGCGACAAATCGCCAAACTCATCGGTGCCACGGGCCTCCAGCATGCGCACCACCATCTGGTATTCGCGGCAGGCGCGCCGCATCATGCCTGTCACCGGGCTCAGCTGGCCCAGCAGCCGGTTGATGTCGCGCTCGATGTTGTGAAACTCCTTGCGCTTGGCGTGCGGGTCGAAGCCGAGCTTGGTGTTGTCGTAGTAATCGGGGGTTACGGCGGGCAGTGCCTTGCAGTTGGCTGCAAAAAACTGGCGCTTGATGTCTGAATCCCATTTCACGGCATCGAGAATGCGAATGGGCTTTTGCGCCTCAACAATACGGTCTGAAAGGGCTTTAACCGTAGCGAGGTACTCGGAAGTGGCGGCCATGTGGTGTCCTTGGCGAGCGCAATAAAAGGCAGGAGTGTGACTAATTTATAGCAGCTTGGGAACCGCTAAAGGCGGCCCGTAGCGAAAGCGGGTGCGCTTGGGGTAGAATGCGCGGCAATACCTGAGTGCGTCAGTAGGAATTGCGGCGTACTCTTCTGGCAACACAGGCTTTGAAGTGGGGGTTTACTGTGGAAACGATCGAAACTATTAAGCAACAAATCGGCGAGAACGCCATCATCCTTTATATGAAGGGTTCGCCCAATGCACCGCAGTGCGGTTTTTCCCAGCGTGCATCGCAGGCCATCATGGCCTGTGGCCAGCGCTTTGCCTATGTGGATATCCTGGCCAACCCTGAAATCCGCAGCGAGCTGCCCAAGTACGCCAACTGGCCCACCTTCCCGCAGCTGTGGGTAAAAGGCGAGCTGATTGGCGGCTGCGACATCATCACCGAAATGCACGAAAAAGGTGAGCTGAAGCCGCTGCTGGACGAAGCCGCCAGCTAATTCGCCTGTTGGCGTATACAGAAAGCCCCGCATGGGGCTTTTTTTTCGCCCGCCATTTGGCGGGGCAGGTTAAATTAGGTTTGGTTATATAAACAGCGTCAAATAATCTTAGACTTTATAACGGCCCTATTTTATGTTGCTGCCTTTCTGGCCACCCTGCGCATTATTGCCCCATGCTGAATTTGCTTGAGTACTCCGAGACGCTTTCGCTGCTGCTGGTAGCGGGGTTGTTGCTGTGGATGCTCTACGCCTTTGTGCGCGAGCAGTTCAGCCCCGACGTGGTGGTGGCCATTGCCGTGGCCATTTTGTTGGTGACGGGCCTGTTGGAAAGCCGCGAAGTACTTGGTGTGCTCAGCAACAATGCCCCGGCCACCATTGCCTGTATGTTTATATTATCGGCAGCGCTAGAGCGTACGGGCTGTGTGGATTGGCTGGCCAACCGCATTAAAGCTATGTCGGGCGCCAGCCCCCGGCAGGCCATGCTGGTGTTAATGCTCTCGGCCATGGCCATGTCTGCCTTTATTAACAACACCCCGGTAGTGGCGATATTTACGCCCGTGGCCATTGCCCTGGCCGCCAGCCGCAACATCAAGCCCTCCAAGCTTTTGATCCCGCTTTCTTACGCCACTATTTTAGGTGGCACCATGACCATGATTGGTACCTCTACCAATATTCTGGCCGACGGTGTGGCGCGTGATTTTGGCATGACGCCCTTTTCCATGTTTGAAATTACAGGCCTTGGCCTCGGCATGGCGCTGGTGGGGGTGACGTTTATTGTGCTGTTTTCCCAGCGCTTGCTGCCGGATCGTGAAACCCTGTCAAACCAGCTGCGCATGAGCGGTGATCGCACCTTCATGACCGACCTGATGGTGCCGCACAACTCGCCCATGATTGGTAAAACCATTGCCGAGGCCGATTTAAACGGCAATAGCGGCAATCAGGTGCTGCGTATTTTTCGCGGCGATGAAGAACTCACCGAGCCCGCGCACAGCACCATTCTGGCCTCGGGCGATCGCCTGATATTGCACACCAACATGCAAGATGTGGTGGAGTTGCGTGAAAACGGCTTGCTGGAATTTACCGTTAACGGTGACGATAAATTTGAAACCATCACCACCCGCGATGTGATTTTGGTTGAGGCCATTGTGGGCCGCAACTCGCGCTATTGCGATCGCCCCATGCGCGATTTGAACCTCACTGCCCGCTACGGCATCCACGTGCTGGCCGTGCACCGCCAGGATGAAAATATTCAAACCAACCTCGACGACCTGCAATTGCAATTTGGCGATGTGATGCTGGTAGAGGGCAGTGCCGGGCAGATTAAAAAGTTCTCCGATAACGGCGACATGATTTCCCTCAACGCCGTGCAAGAGCGCGCCTATCGCCGTGATAAAGCGCCGCTGGCGATTTTCTGTGTGCTGGCGGTGATGGCGCTGGCGGCCTTTAACGTGATGCCCATTGAAGGTCTGGCGCTGGTGGCGGCGGCGGCGGTAATTATGTCTGGCTGTCTGGATGTAGACGACGCCTACAAGGCGGTGGAGTGGCGCATTCTGATGATTATTCTCGGCATGCTGGCCTTTAGCCTGGCCATGTCGAAGGTGGGGCTGGTGCAGTTGATTGTGGATCAGTTTTTGATTTGGTCGCCCTACCTGGGCCCCTGGCTGATGCTGAGCCTGATTTATTTGCTGACCTCGGTGCTCACGGAAATTCTCTCCAACAATGCGGTGGCTGTACTGGTGGTGCCCGTGGCCATTGGCCTGGCCCAGCAAATGGGCGTAGACCCGCGCCCCTTCGTGGTGGCGGTGATGTTTGCGGCCAGCGCCAGCTTCGCAACACCCATTGGGTATCAAACCAACACCTTTGTGTACTCCGCCGGTGGCTACCGCTTTAGCGACTTCCTGCGCTTGGGGGTGCCGCTCAATCTGGCCATGTGGCTGGTTGGTTCTTCGGTGATTCCGCTGATCTGGCCTTTCTAGGTGCGTGTTTAAACGCCTAAGTGTTTGTTGATGGGCCTCTCATTACCAGAGCGTCAATTGCCTCTTGTTTCTCTCTTACACCTAGCTTGTGCCTTTCTTACCCTGGTTCCTCTCTTACCCGATAGCACCGAATTTAACTGTGCATTTTTTAAGCAGTTTTACCGTTTGGCTAAGCGAAATACGGCCAAGGGCAATTTAAACTCAATCTAGTTGCGAGTGTTGTTGATAATGTTTCTCAAAAGCATTAAGATCCGCGCCATCTTGATTCAGTAGCCGCTCAAGCGGGCCCATTTAAGGAAATTAAGGAAAGGCACCATGTTGAAACAATCTTTGTTGGCGTTGGCCGTAAGCAGCGTTGCCATGAGCGCAGCCGCCCAGGAACCCACCAGCGCCGAGCTGTATGAGCTGATCAAGCAGCAGCAAAAGCAAATTGAAGCGCTGCAGCAAAAGCTCGAAGAAACAGACAAAAAAGTGGTGATTACCGAGCAGGATCTGGGTGCCAAAATTGAAGCCACAGCAGATGCCGTAGAGCAATCTGTGGCCGCCGGTGGCGCCTCTAAAACCTCTATCGGTGGCTACGGTGAATTGCACCTGAACCGCTTGAACGGTGTAAACGGTAAAGCCGACAAAAACCAAATTGATTTCCACCGCTTTGTGTTGTTCTTCGGCCACCAGTTCAACAACAAAGTGCGCTTCTACTCAGAGTTCGAGCTGGAGCACGCGCTGGCAGGCGAGGGCAAGCCCGGTGAAGTGGAGCTGGAGCAGGCTTACATCGAGTGGGATTACGCGGCCAATCACAGCGCCCAGGCCGGTGTGTTTCTGGTGCCGGTGGGCATCCTGAATGAAACCCACGAGCCGGATACTTTCTATGGTGTTGAGCGCAACAGCGTAGAGAGCGCCATTGTGCCCTCTACCTGGTGGGAAGGCGGTTTGAATTTCAAAGGTGAGCTGGCCGAGGGTTTAAGCTACAACCTGGCCGCTCACTCGGGCTTGTATTTGGATGTTATTGGTGATCCCGGGAATGAAAAAAATCCAGAGTACAAAATACGTAGCGGCCGAGAAAAAGTGGCGAACGCCCCTGCAGATACCTTTGCCTACACGGGTCGTATCAAGTACACCCCAGCACCTGGCCTTGAGCTGGCGGCTACCTTGCAGTACCAGGATGACCTTTTGCAGGGCAGCGATGCTCTGGGCCAAGGCAAGCTGGATGCCACCTTGTTTGAAGCCCACGCGGTATACCAGGCCGGTGATTTTGGCCTGCGCGCACTTTACGCCCAGTGGGCTTTGAACGACATGATTGACGATGTTAAAGACGGCGCCAGCGAGCAGGCCGGTTGGTACCTTGAGCCGAGCTACCGCATCAATGAAAACTGGGGCGCGTTCATTCGCTACAGCACCTGGGATAACCAGGCCGGTGCCTCAAACGATACCGACACCGTTGAATGGAATGTGGGTGCCAACTACTGGGTTGCGCCAACGGCTGTGTTGAAGTTCGATGTGATGCAACAAGAAGTTGGCGGCAGCGAAACTTACGAAGGCTTTAACCTGGGCGTGGGTTACTCTTTCTAAGTGGCCCACCAAGGTTAAAAGCGTGCAGCTGCGGGGTGTGAAACGCCTCGCAGCTTTTGCCGTTGTGGAGGGCAGTTGCTTTATACGGCTTCAAAGGTTGCTGCCAGTCACTAATGCTCGATTAGCAGTTGCAATTAACAGTTACCTGTAAACAGCTTCGCACCGGAGGTTGATGTGCTGACAACGAAACGCCGTTTAGCCAGACGTTCTGTATTTTGGTGGCTGCTGTTGTGTAGCTGGGCACTGGCTGCACCTGCACAGGCGCAACGTGGCGTATTTTTAACGGTAGATGAATTTCTAAACCAGCATTTTGACGGCGCGCCGCAAAGTGAAAGCTTCTGGCTAACGCCAGAACAAAAAACCGTTGCCCAAGATATTCTTCAACGCAGGCCGGGTTTGCGGGCCCGTTACTTTCGCGAAGGTGCCCGCACCGCCTGGATTCTGGAAGAAATTGGCAAGGAGCTACCCATCACCGTGGGCGTAGTGGTAGAACAGGGTCAGGTGGTGAATTTGGCGGTGCTTGAATACCGCGAAGTGCGCGGGGGCGAAGTGCGCTACCAGAGTTTTACCTCGCAATTTGATGGCGTGCGGCTACGCAATGAAGAAAACCAGCTCGATCGCCACATCGATGGCATTTCCGGCGCCACATTATCCGTGCGCGCGCTGCAAAAGATCGCTAGACTTGCCCTCTATTTTCACCAACAAGTAGGGGCGGCTCACGCCGACGTCACACCATCAACATGCTCAGAAAAACATGGCGACCCATCCTGTGGCGCTGGCACAAGCGTATCGGCCTCGGGCTGATCCTGCTGCTGCTGTGGTTGTCTGTTACCGGAATTTTTCTCAACCATACCGATGATCTTGCGCTGGCCGAACAGCCGCTGCGCCACCGCTTGCTATTAAATCTCTATGGTATTAGCGAGCCTGAAGTAGCGAGCCTCGCCATTGGCGAGGGCCAATGGCTCTCGCGCGCCGGTGATTACCTCTATTGGAATAGCCGCAAGCTCGCGCGCTGCCCCGGCAGCCAGATCAGCGCCGTGCCCCTGGCGCAAGATTTGTTGCTGGCACGCTGTGATCAGGCGCTGCTCATTCTGGCCAATGGGGAAATTGCCGAGCGCATCGGCGCAAGCTACGGCACGCCCCAACCCATGGGGCCCCTTGGCCATTGTGGTGGCGCTGTGTGCATGCAATCTGGCCGGGCCAATTACCTGTTTGATGTTGATCAGCTGCGCTGGACGCGCACCGAACAGGCCTTCACTCACACCCTTGAGGAGCAGCAACCCCCGGCACCCTTGCAGGCGGAACTGGGCAAGCGCTGGCTTACTGCCGATGTTAACTGGCAGCGATTGATGCTCGATCTGCACGCCGGTCGCCCCTTTGGTTTGGGGCCCTGGTTAATGGATGCGGTGGCCTTGCTCATTATTGTTTTGGCCATGAGCGGCTTCGGTATTTGGCTGGCCGGCCGCAAGCGCCGCCGCTAGAGCGCCTTTATTGCGCACCCGTTTGCGTGATTGCGACCTCAAGATAAACCGCTAGGCAACAGCCATAAAAAAACCGGTGCAACAGCAATGTTGTACCGGTTTTTATTTTTGCCAGTGGGCGCAAGGGCTTATGCGCGCTTCATAAATTGCAGCATCACATCCAGGTTGGCGGCGCCCAGGTGTTTGCTGCGCGCGGGCGACCAGCCCGCCATAGGCTCGGGCGTTTCAACGGTGTCTTTAAAGGGCATTTCCAGCGTCATGGCCAGGCAATCGAAGGTGTGGGCAATGAAGTTGGTGCAAATGGTGAGGTTGGCGGTGCCGGGTTTGTCTACGGCGTAACCGTGGGCTACCTGGAAGTCCGGATTAACGGCCATCAGGGTGTGCTTGTAGAAATCGAGCTCCGCTTGCTTGGCGTCACTCCAGGCTTCTATGCCTTCGGCACCGGCAATAAAGTTGTAGGGCAGGGCTTCATCGCCGTGCACATCCAGGCAGAAATCCAGCCCCACGGCTTTCATTTTGTTGAGCACGTACAGCACTTCCGGGCTGGCCTCGGCTGTGGGGTTCAGCCATTCGCGATTGAGGTTGCTACCCACGGCGTTGGTGCGCAGGTGGCCACGGCGGCTGCCATCGGGGTTCATGTTGGGCACCACGTAGAAGGTGGCGCGCGCCAGCGCCTCACGGGCGATGGGGTCGTCGGCATCGAGCAATCGCTCCAGAAATCCTTCAATGCACCACTCGGCCATGGTTTCACCCGGGTGCTGGCGGCCAATAACCCAATACTTTTTCTTGCTGGCTGCTTGATCGCCAATAATTAGCAAGTCCATGTCTTGGCCATCGAGGGTGTGGCCCAGGTGCTCGTAGGTCACGCGGTTATCGGTGCTGGCCCAGCTGATCAAATCGGCGTGGCGCTCCATGGAGTAGGGCGCGAAATAGGCAAAATAGATGCTGTTGGTGGCGGGGGTGTGCGTGATGCAAAGCGTGCTGCCGTCGAAGCTTGTATCTACCCGGAACCAGTTTTCACGGTCGTATGAAGCCACGGCCTGATAGCCTTTAAAGCCATCAACATAGGCGGCTTGGCCTGCGTTGGTAATTTTCAGTGTGCAGTCTTGGCCTTCGGCGCCAGTCAGTCGGAAGTGGAACCACTGGTAGAAATCTGATTGATTGTCTTTGCGAATGCGCAGCTGAATGTCTGCCGCATGTTCACACTGTACGACGTCAATGTTGCCCGCGTCGAATTGGCTACTGATCTGCATGGCGAAATGGTTCCTTTCACTGAGTGGATGCGCCGGCGCCTCTTGGGCTGGCGCTAGTTTAATACGCGGTATCCGCGCCCGCGCAGGCAGTTTTTGACTACCCGCTGCTGTTCTTGTTTACCGCTAGCCGCACCGCGTGCAGCGCCCGATATGGCGCCCACACCGGCGCCTTTTTGCGCCCCTTGGCTGCCGTTCAAGACGGCACCTATGGCGCCGCCAACAATGGCCCCGCCGGCGGCTCCACCGGCAACTTTGCCGCCGGTGTCTACCTGGGTGCTAATGGCCTGGCATTGTGCCAAATCTTGCTGGTAGAGCGCCATATTTACCCCTTGGGTATCAATAATAGGCGCATTGCGGGCACATCCTACCAGCAAAGCGGTAAATACAACGATAACTGCATAGAATTTGGCGTGGTTCATGGTGGCGTCCTCGTGCATCGGGTTGAAAGCGTGCGGTGTATCTTTGATACAACGCAACGCGCCAGCATCCGTTGACAACCAAGGCTAGGCTTGGGTAGCCACGGCAGCGAGCCCGGCCACCAGACACTCCCAGAAGGCGGCAACCGAGGCTATGTGTACCCGCTCATCGGGCGAGTGGGCGCCGCGAATAGTGGGCCCGAAGGAAATCATGTCCCAATTGGGGTAAATGGCGCCCAGTAACCCGCACTCAAGGCCTGCGTGAATCACTTTCACCGCCGGCGGCTTGCCGTACTTTTGCGCGTAGACTGCGCGCATTTGCTCAAGCAGTGCCGATTGCATGTTCGGGGCCCAGCCGGGGTAGGCGCCGTCGAGCAAGGTGTCTGCATCAATTAGCTGGAAATGGCGAGCGATATTAGCTGCCAGGTCGTCACGGGCTTCGTCTATCAGGCTGCGCACCAGGCACTGTACCACCAGGGTGTCGCCCTCTATGCCCACTGTGGCTAGGTTGTTTGAGGTTTCCACCACGCCTGCCAGTTGCGGGCTCATGCGCTGCGCGCCGTGGGGGCAGGTGAGCAGGGCGCTCACCAGCGCCCGGGTTTGCAGGGCGCCAAGGGCGCTGGCCACGGGCTCGGCCGGGGCAAGCGTGAGCGACATGCCGGTTTCCAGCTGGCCGTAGCAGTGCTGTACATCGGCCAAATATTTATCGAAGGCGGCACCCACCGCCTCGGCCAGGGCGGCAGGCACGGTGAACACCGCCCGGCCATCGCGCGCGATGGCGTTGCGCAGTGTGCCGCCTTGAATGTGTGCAATGCGTACCGGCAGTGCGTCAGACAGGCGCGCAATAAACTGGGCAATGAGCAGGTTGGCGTTGGCCCGGCCCAGATTGATATCAAGCCCCGAGTGGCCACCTAGTAGGCCGCTCACACTCAGCTGAAAGCAGGCGCTCTGGGCATCGGGCTCGCCCCAGTGGCCTGCAATGCGGGCGTTGACATCAATGCCGCCGGCGCAGCCCACGTAGAGCTCGCCTTCGTCTTCGGTATCCAGATTAAACAGCAGCCGGCCTTGCAGTATGTCCGGGCTGAGGCCTTTGGCGCCGGTCATACCGGCTTCTTCGTCAATGGTAAACAGCGCTTCCAGCGGCCCGTGAGTGAGGTTGGTGCTTTCCAGTACTGCCAAAATGGCCGCCACGCCAATGCCGTTGTCGGCGCCGAGGGTGGTGCCTACTGCGTGCACCCAGTCGCCCTGGATCACGGTTTGAATAGGATCTTGGGTGAAATCATGCCGGGCGGTTTGGCTTTTTTGCGGCACCATATCCAGGTGGCTTTGTAAAATGACCCCCGGGCTGTGTTCATAGCCTTTGCTGGCGGGTTTTCTGATCACCACATTGCCAACGTCATCGCGCAACACCGTTAAGCCAAGCCCGGCTGCAAAGGCTTCTATTTTTTCTATGATGGCCGCCTCATGGCCCGAGGGCCTTGGGGTGTTGCACAGGGTTTCAAAATGGCGCCACAGGGCGCGGGGCTCTAATTGTTGCAAGTGGCTGTTGGTCATGGGGCTTCCAAATGGTTGGCGATATCGGGTTGCAGGCGAGCGGTTAGGCAATGGTAGCAAGGCCTAAGGCGATGTTGTCAAAACTTGCTGTTGGCAACGTAGGTGTAAACGCAGGTGCAGGTGTGCAGACGAACAAAACAGCCCAGGCCCCAACGCTGGCTAATCAATCCGCCTGCCTGTGCAATTTATAACCGGCTCTGGCTGCTATTTGTGCGGTTAAAGCCGCAGCTTGCAGTGGTATTTGACTAAACTGTTGCAACACGGCATAAAGACCGCTCAATTGCACGCACACAGTCGGGCCCCTCTTGCCAAGCCGACAGGCACAAGTAGAACTATAAGGCCTCATGGACATACCGGGTTACAAAATCATCGATCGGCTGGGCCAGGGCGGCATGGCGACCGTCTATCTGGCCATTCAGGAAAACTTTGAGCGCGAAGTGGCACTTAAGGTGCTGCTGCCCGAGTTATTGCGCGACCCGGCCTTCGGTGAGCGCTTTCTGCGCGAAGCCAAAATTGTATCGCGCCTGGTGCACCCGAACATCGTCACGGTTTACGACGTAGGCGTGCAGGGTGAGCACCACTACCTGGCCATGGAATATGTGCCGGGCAAAGACCTCAAACAATTACGGGTAAAGCTTTCGCGCGAACAAAGCCTGCAGGTGGTGAAAGACATCGCCCGGGCACTCGATTACGCCGCGCGCAAAGGCTATGTGCACCGGGATGTAAAACCCGAAAATATCATGATCCACGCCGAAGATGGCCGCGCCGTGCTGATGGATTTTGGCATAGCCCGGCCCGCCGACGTTGCCGGCGGTATGACCCAAACCGGAACAGCCATTGGCACGCCTCATTACATGAGCCCCGAGCAGGCCAAGGGCAAACCCGTTGACGCCCGCTCAGACATCTACAGCCTGGGCGTGGTGCTGTTTCAATTAATTACCGGCCGCGTGCCCTTTGATGCAGATTCCGCCGTGGCCGTTGGCATCAAGCACGTGGCCGAACCCATCCCGCGGCTGCAGGCGGCCTTTGGTATTTTTCAGCCCATTATCAATCGCGTATTGGCTAAAAACCCGGATGAGCGATACCAGTCTGGCGCGGAGCTTGTGGAAGACCTCAATCAAATTGATGCCGACGACTTGCGCCGCGTAGATGAACTGATAGACCTGGCTGCGCAGCAGTTGCCAGAAGCAGACCTGGATGCGCCCACGGTTATCAGTGAGGTGGGTTCCTCAAGCAATACCGCCGCCATCAATGCCGCCTCTGAAGCGGCCGAGCAGAATGGCGCCCACGCACAATATTGGCCGCAATCCGGCCAGGGTACGCCGGTGCAATCCATCGGCTCCCGGCAATCGCAAAACCCATTTGGCGCCAGCCACTGGCTTCGAAATCTCATCTTGCTGAGCCTGCTTGCGGTGCTGGGGGTGTTTTTCTTGCGCCAGCAACTACCCGCCCCCTGGCCTGAAAAAATCACCACATGGCACCATGGGGCGCTCGACTATTTACGCACGCAGCCACTGCCGCTTACTGAACAACAATGGCACGGGCTTTACAGCCTGGGTGGTGCCGAGGCTCCCGCGCCTGCGGTGCCTGCAAACCCGCCATTGCCCGAGCAAAAGGTGCCTCCAGAAACAGCCAGCCCGGCTGTTAAAAAAACGCCTGCCAATAACAATACGCCAAAGAGCCACCACGACAGCGTGCTGGCAGACACCCGCCCGGTGTTATCCGAGGAGGGCTTGCGCGCGCGCCCAACGCTAACGCCCCAAGCAGTAGCTACCCAGCCAGAGGTAAACGCCGAACAACTTGCCAGTAAGGCCGCAGAGCTGCAGGCAGATCTTGAACAAAATGCAGCGGGTGCGGCCGGCGCCTTGGCCGCGTTTTACGCAAGCGCAGCCACCAGGCCCGGCGCCGATGCGATGCTGGCCGAAGGTGAGGTGTGGGTTGAGGGGTTTTATCAGAAGGCCATAGAGCAAGCGGTAGCCGCAGAGGATTTTACACAGGCACAAGGCTTACTCGATGCCTGGCAGCGCCACTTCCCCCATTGGGCAAACACTGCATTTATAGAGCAACATCAAGATTTAATATCACAAGCCCGCGCGCGCGCTGAATTACTGGCTGACGCCCGCGAGTACCTGCGCGCCGATGCGCTGTTGTCGCCCAAAGGGGCAAACGCCGTGGAAAACTACCGGGCGGTGTTGGCGCGCTTCCCCGGTGATGCCGAGGCAGAGGCTGGCCTTATAGCCGTGGCTGATCGCTACGCTGAGCTTGCCAATGCCAAGCTTGAGGCGGGCGACTGGCAAAACGCGAAAGCCTTGGCCGGGCGTGGTTTAACCCTTGTGAGTGGCCATAAAACACTGCGCCGCCTGCAAGATGCCGCAAACAGCGGCCAAGCCGCGCAACAAGCCCGGGCCGAGCAGTTGGCAAGTTTGGTGAGTGGCGCGCAGGCAGCTGAGCAGGCGGGTAATATTTTTGGTGCAGAAGGTGCGGCCGCCAAGTACCAGGCGGTGCTTGCGCTGGATGCCAACCACGCGGGCGCGCGCGCGGCGATAGAACAATACGTGAGTGATACGAGCGTGCAGATTGATCAGCTGCTGGCAACCAAAAAGTATGATCAGGCCCGCCAACAGTTTGCCATTGCAAAAGCGCAACTTCCCGATCACACCCAGCTTGCCCGTATTGGTGCGCAACTGGATGCCGCAATAGCGGCGGCCATGCCGCGCATTGATAGGGTACGCGTGAGGGCACAAGCGCCTGTGGATATGAATGCTCAGCAAGGGGTGCTGCAACAGGTAGAGCGCACCTTGTACATTGGCCTTACGTTTAAGAACTTTGATGAAACGGCAGTGGTGCAAGCCATTTTGCTAGACGGTGCACGCGCTGTGCACATCGCCCAAGTGCCCGTGGTTATCAGCGGCAAGGCCGGTGAAAAAACCTTTCGCATTGATCGCCCGGTTGAGGGTTTTGCCGAGGGCGGCTATAACTTGGACCTCATGCTGAATGATCAGTTGCTACTGAGCCAGCACTTCCAGATAGACAACCCCTAGTTACACCCCACAGGAGATCCTTATGGGACACTTCGCTCGCATTGGTGTGATATTGGCTTTGACCGCTGCAGCCACCGGCTGCCAGGCACCCCAAAGCACCCAGCAGTTAACCCAGCAAAATGCCCAGCTACAAACCCAATTGCGCGAGGCGCAAGGCACCATCGCCCAGCTACAGGCCCGTGAATCTGCGCTGGAGGCCGATGTGGCCGAGCTTAACCGGGTAATGGGTGTACTGGGCAATGAAAAAACCTCACGGGTACAGGAGTCTTCCCAGCTGCGCGGCTTAATGCGCGTGTTTGTTCAAGATCAAATTGATTTACTGAAAGACTTTCTCGTAAAAGGCGATCTGCTGGACTATGTGGGCGGTGAGCTGGTGGCGCGCAATGGCCTGGGTGAAGCTGTTGAGCAGCAGCGGCTGTTGGTGGATTTAAAAAATGCACTGCCCAGCGAAGGCGTGTTAACCGGAGTAGGGGGTTATTTTACCCAGCCCGGCAGCTTTCGGGTAAAGGTGTTGCGCCAAATAGAAAACAATCTGGTGGTGGTGTGGGAAAGCAAGCTGTTGCCCGTGGCAAGTGCAGGCAAGCAACGGGTCAATTTCCCGGTGAGCGTAGGCGTTGATGCCGGTGATTTGGTGGCCTATTACTTCCCGGGCCAGGTGATGGTGGCGGTAGATGCCGGCACCGGTGATACGCGCACCTACGGTGAAGACCTGGCGCTGGGCAAAACCCTCAGCGTGCGTGCGCTTGATCATGCCAAACAAAAACGTGCCTATTCTCTGGGCGTGTATGGGCTTCTTAAAACCAGTGCGCCTTAGAATTGGCAAGGTGTTTACGGTTAAAGGCTGAGTAATTTCCGGGCGCTAATGATTTATATAAGCAAGGCCGCCGTGGGAAATTACGGCGGCCTTTTTTGTGTGCGCCTGATTATTCAAACCGAAAATCTGCACGCGCGGGGTTAACGCTAAAGCCAAACAGCGCCCCGTAAAAATTTAACTCAAGCTCCAGCTGATCAATGATCGATTGCGCTTCGCGAAAGCCATGGCCCTCGGATGCAAAGGTCACGTAGCTTGTGGGCACCTGCTTGGCTTTTAAGGCGTGCACCATAGCCTCGGCCTGGTTGGGTGGCACCACCTTGTCTTTTAAACCCTGAAAAAATGCCACGGGGCAGGTGAGCTGCTCGATATGAAACAGCGGCGAGCGCGCACGATACACAGGCTCGCCGTCAGGCCATGGGGCAACCAATGAGTCGAGATAGCGCGATTCAAATTTATGGGTGTCTTTTGCAAGTGCCGTTAAATCACCAATGCCGTAGAGGCTGGTGCCCGCGCAAAACACATCGCGGAAGGTGAGTGCCGCCAGCACAGTATAGCCACCGGCGCTGCTGCCTTTAATGATCAACCGCGCAGCATCTGCAAGGCCCTGTTGCACCAGATATTCGGCGCCGGCGCAAACATCGTCTACATCCTTTATGCCCCAGCTACCTTTGAGGCTATCGCGGTAGGCGCGCCCGTAACGGGTGCTGCCGCGATAATTGACATCCAGCACGGCAAAGCCGCGGCTGGTCCAGTATTGGATTTTAAAATTCAGGGCACTGCTGGTGGCAGCGGTGGGGCCGCCGTGGCTCAGCACAATCAAGGGCGGCTTTTCCCCGTCACGGCCCGTGTAATCCGGGTGGGTGGGCGCATAGTAAAAGCCGTGAGTTTGGGTGTTGCCCGTGGTGGGGAAGCTTACGGTTTGCGGTTGTGCGATAAACGCGGGCTCGATGGGGTTTTCCAACGAGACTTTTTCGCAATGCCATTGCGATTGATCAAATCGCCAGAGTGCGCTGGCGGTTTCGGGGTTGCTGCCCAGCATTAACGCCTGCCCATTGGCACAGGTGACATTGCCGATTTCGGTGAGCGGTGTGTCCACCGGCTGCCACTGGCCCGTATCTGTTGCCAATATGCCGCAATACCAAAGCCCGTTCTGGGCGTAGGCGGCAAACAGATGGGTGTCGTCCAGAAAACCGTAGCAAGACATGCCAAACACCCATTGGGGGGTGGCAAACTCGGCATCCATGGGCAGCAGGGGCGCCCATTGCCCGTTGCGCCAGGCATACAGATTCCACCAGCCGCTGGCATCGTGTGCGGCAATCAGTTCGCCCGCTGGCGACCAGCAGGGCTGGTAACCACTGCAACCTTGCGCCAACAGTGCGCGGGACCCGGCGAGCTCGCCGCCGTCGGTGATATCTGCAAGCCAGATCTGGTTTTCATCCCAGGGCATGTTCGGGTGTTGCCAACTGATCCAGGCAAGTTGTTGGCCGCAGGGGCTGAGGGCGGGGTAGCCGTAAAAATCTGCACCGCTGGCAAGCGCACTGAGGGTGCCTTGCTCAAGGTCTATGGCCACCAGCCGATGCTCGGGCTCACGGGCTTTGTGGTGGTGGATTTCTTCAACGGCAATGAGCCGGTTGCGGGCTGCGTCGTGGCGGATATCGGCAAACCGGCTGTTGGGCGCGCGGGTAATCTGGCGCGGTGGCAGCGGGTGCGATTGTGCGTAAACTTGCTGATCATCAGCATTTACAAAAAACACCCACTGGCCCGATACCGTAAAATCGCCGCCGCCGTACTCGTTCACTTTCGATCGAACATTAAAGCCTGCTGGCGTAATATCTGTGGGCTGGCCGCCGATGCCTTGGCGCACAATCACACCGCGGCCCTTTTCCTCTGGCCGCGACTCCAGCCAGTAAGCGGTATTACCAACAAGCATCGGCATGGCCAGCGACACAGCGCTTTGGGTAAGCAGGTTTGCGTGAATGGGCGAGGGCCAGCTGCCAAAGGGCAATGGTTGTTTGTTTGTCATAGGGTGGATCCTGCGTGTTGGTGTTGCCTGCGGCTTTTGTGCATGCCTGCCGGAAAGTCCGTGCGATACAGGCAATCCCAAAGGCGACTTACAGTGAGTTTGTTTGATTTGCACCTTTGTGACATGGGCATTGATTTCGCGCTTCAGCCAACGCACATAAGTTCAACGGTGTATTCAGTACAGTGGTTGCAAACTGTAATGGAATTTTTAGCCCCTGGCCATGTTGGGCAGAAGCTCGTGTCAAGCCAGTTGCAAGTGGGCGCAATTACTTTAAAAATATCCACACACTTTTCTCATACAAAGAGGCTAGAGGGTGCAGCACAACCATTGGGAAGGCTTTTATACACACTGGCTTGTAGTAATTACCCTGCTTGCAGCAGCGCTGCGCTTTTGGGGGCTGGGGGATGTGCCGGCCGCCTATTTCGATGAAATAAATATTCCGCACTTTGGCTACGCGTTACTTAACGATCTACAGCAAACTCCCTTTGTTACCGCGCACCCGCCGCTGCCTCATTACCTGTTTGCAGCGGCTATTGAAATTTATTACTGGCTGCCCTGGGTTGATGGTGCGGTGACAGACCCGTGGGGTGTCATTGATCCTTTGAGCTACCGCTGGCTTAGTGCCCTTACCGGTACGCTGTGTTGTGTATTGTTGGCCGCAATAGTGAAAAGCCTGGGCGGGGGTGCTGGCTGGGCCCTGTTGGCGGCACTGTTTGTGGCAATCGATGGCGCCTTGATTGTGGATTCGCGCGCGGCACTGAACAATATACTTATGCTTTTTTTCGGCCTGGCGGCGGTGTGGGCATTTTCGTGTGCGCTTGCGCGCGGCTATGCCTGGCGGCCGCTGGTTTTATGTGGCCTGTTGATGGGCGCCACTGTTTCAGTGAAGTGGAATGGTTTGGGCTTTTGGTTGGTAGCCTTGGCAGTGCTTTTGGGGGTGGCCGTTTTTCAAGCCCGCGGCGCCCTACAGATGGCAACTGGTCTGGCGCCGATCAACGGCGCGCGCGCGTGGCGATTGGTGCTGTGTTTGTTGGTGTTGCCGGCGGCCACCTACTGGCTGCTATGGCAGCCTTATCTGGCACACGAGCAACACTGGGGTTTTATTGAAATGCATCAACGCATTAGCCGTTTTCACACAGAGGAGGTGGGGGCGGCGAGCCATCCCTATTGTTCAGCCTGGTACCAGTGGCCCTATCAGGGGCGGCCTATGAGTTATTTGTTCGAGCGGGTGCCCTTGGGTGGCGGCGAAGGGTTTCGGGCTATTCATTTGTTGGGCAACCCCTTGCTCTACCTTTTAAGTGCATTGGCAGCCCTGTGGCTAGTGATGGTGTGTGGCCGTGACTTCCTTGTGGCGTGTTTTTCCAAAGCCTCGGCCCTCGCTACGCGCCCCTTGTTGTGGGTAATAGTGGCAGGTTTTTTAGGTAACTGGTTGCCTTGGTTACTGGTCAGCCGGTGCCTGTTCAGTTACCACTATGAACCGGCCAGCGTATTTGCCTTTGCTGCACTTGCCGGGCTTTTGGCGCAGGCTGGCCGGGCCAGAGGCCGAGCGCCCCGTGCTGTATGGGGGCAGGCATCCGCCGTGGCTGCCGTTTTAACCGTGCTGGCTATTGTGGCTGTGGCGGTTTACTTCATGCCATTGGCGCTGGGGCTTCCCGTAAGCCGCGAGGGCTTTTACAGCCGCATGTGGTTTTCATTCTGGATTTAACTTACCGCCTATTTTAACTTACCGCTTATTTTAACTTGGCCGTCTATTGACCTGCGTGTCGGGTGGCGTTTCCTTATGATTCGAAACGAATGTAATG
Source organism: Simiduia sp. 21SJ11W-1 (assembly GCF_024138675.1). NCBI lineage: Bacteria > Pseudomonadati > Pseudomonadota > Gammaproteobacteria > Cellvibrionales > Cellvibrionaceae > Simiduia > Simiduia sp. 21SJ11W-1. Next base: position 1,397,249 of record NZ_CP090959.1, read on the forward strand.
GTCATAAAAGTGTCATATTACCTTCCGTTTCAGCTTAAAAATAATATTTTATATTTCAAAATGCTTTGGCATGAGGATTATATTTATTAAAAGGGTCTGCTCGGTTGTTCGAAAGTAGTAGATGGGCTAAACATTAATCTCCTACCTACGTTTTGGAGATTCATCAATGTTACTTTCCCGCTGCCTCCTCTTTCCTCTGATGATGCTGTTCAGCGCTGCGGTATTCGCCGGTACTTGCGAAATTCAATATGAGCGCACGGCTTGCCCGGGCAAAGAAAAAATCAGTTACAAAAAGTGTGACGGCGAAAAAGCCTGTTCGAAATTTATGGAATCCGCAAGTGCAGCCGAATGCCGGGTTGCTGCAACCAAATCCTGCGCCAATAGCCGTTTCACTGTCACCAAGTCCAAAGTGATCAACGCGGTGTTTGATGGTTCGGCCATTACGACCGATAGCGGCAAAGCGGATTTTTGTGAAGAGTACGCAAACCGGGCCACCGAATTTAATCAATGTTAGGGCGGTAACACCTGATGCGATTTACGGTAACTGCACGCATCGCCGGTGGTTTTGCGCTGATGCTCACGCTTTTGGCGGGCCTATTATGGACTGGTATCAGCGCCATCAGCCGTATTAACGATGGGCTGATCGAATTAAACAGCAAGACCAAGCCACTGGTGGTCGCCAGTGGCCAGGCGCAAGAGTCGTTACTGCAAGCACGCCTTGCGGTGAACCGGTTTTATCTCAGTAAGAAACTCACGGCGCTAGACGCCATTGAAGCCCAGTTCAATCAGCAGCAGGCCCGCAATGAAGCTGCAATGCAAAAAGCGCTTGGGGTGAGCCAGGTCTTTACGACACTGAGCGACCAGTTAAAGCAAGTGCAGCAATCTACTGCCTCGGTGTTTCAGGTAGCCCCCGACATCCTCGCAGCGCACCGTGAAGATCTTCAACTGGCGGCGGCAGTGGCGCAAAAGCGTAGCTTATTTACCGATATGTCTGATGAGATTGAAAGCAATATTATCGACTTGCAGGCCAGAGCCGGTAGCCGGTATGCAGCTGATTTGGATGAGCTCTACGATGCGGTTATGGGCGCTTCGGATCTGTCTGTGCGCGTGCTGGATCGCCCGCAGCGTATGGCGGTGCTCTCTGCGCGCAGCACAGTGCAAAAGCGGCTGCAACGCATTGAGGGCCTGTTGTCTGATTTGTCTGTAAGCTTCTCTGGCAGTAGTGAAATGCAGGCTGTTGCCGGTGCGTTCCAGCGATTCAAAACTCAGGTATCAGGTGATGACGGCTTCCTTGCGCTATACGTAAAGCAGCTCTTGGCCCGCGATCGCGCGGATGACTTGCTGGCCCAGCTCGATGGCCATATGGATAAAGCGGTGTTGGAGCTCGACGAGGTGGTATCGGGTGCCCAGGCCATTGCGCAATCGCGCGCCAATAAAGCACAGGAGACTGTTAGCAGCAGTCGCTTTACCCTGCTGGCGTTTTTTGGCCTGGCTCTGGTTGTTGCAGTACTTGCCTCGCTCTACATCATCCGCTCCATACGGGAGCCGCTGCAAAAAGTGGTGCATTTTTTAACAGATATGGCGCAAGGCGATGTGCGTTATGACTTGTCTGTTCAGCGCGACGATGAACTGGGCGAGCTCGCCAAAAATACCAATATTCTGGCAAGCCGGCTGCGTGAAGCGTTACTGGAAATTCACCAAAATGCGGAATCTCTGGCGGGGTCATCAGGCAAGAGTACAGGCCTTGCCGAGGCCGGCGATCAAACCGCCAAGCAGCAGATGGAGCACACGCGGCAATTTGCGATATCCATGACGGAAATGGTGAACACAGTACGGGAAGTGGCCAGCAGTGCCAGCCAAACCCTGGAGCAGGTGCGCACGGCAACAGAGCAAGCAGACTCGGGCCAGCAGGTAGTGAACGACAATATCCAGTCGATCAATTCGCTGGAGGCTGAAATCGCCCGCGCCGCGGATGTCATTGCAAAGCTGAATGAAAGAAGCAACAGCATCAGCGAGGTGCTGGAGGTGATTCGCAACATTGCCAACCAAACCAATTTGCTGGCCCTGAACGCGGCCATTGAAGCGGCTCGCGCCGGTGAGCAGGGGCGAGGCTTTGCCGTAGTGGCCGATGAAGTTCGCACACTGGCCAGCCGCACCCAGGACAGCACCACTGAAATCCAGGATATGATCGAGCGCTTGCAGCAGGAGGCCCGCGAGGCAGTAAACGTGATGGATCACAGCCAGCAGGAGGCCGCTGTCAGTGTGGAAAAAGCGCGGGATGCCGGCGTAGTGCTCGAAAAGATCAACGACACCATGCAAGGCATCAGTATGATGAACGCGCAGATTGCCAGCGCCGCAGAAGAGCAAAGTATGGTGAGCCGGGAAATGGAAAAAAATATTGAGGAAATTTCCGCAATGGCAGAAAACACCGCGCTGGCCTCGAAGCAAGGGCTTGAGGCAAGCGCCGATGTAGCCCGCCTGGCGGCTGGCCTCAAGCAGATGGTGGGGCAGTTCAAATTGCAGAGCTAGATTGGCAGCCGGGGATGGGTGTTACGTAAAACTGATGTGAATGGGGTAGTATGCGTGCTTGTTTCGGCGCGCCTTTGCATCAGTAAAATGTTGACCCGGTAAGATGACAAACCCACCTTTGAACAATTCTTCAGGCGCTAAGCCAGCGGCCAGCAGGCCAGATTGGCTGGCGGCTTTCGGCGAGCGCCTGCGGCGCGATTTTCCCGATGTGTTCGCCGCCCAAAAGCTTTCTGTGGCCCTGTCTGGTGGGCTGGATTCTGCCGTGCTTTTACATCTGTTGGCTGGGCTCGGTTTGCCGGTACATGCCATTCACGTCAATCACCAGTTATCCCCCAACGCCGATGCCTGGCAATCACACTGTGAACAGCTGTGTGCGTCGCTCGATGTGCCCTTTGAGGCCCACAGGGTAACGGTGGCAGCGCGTGGTCGCGGGTTGGAAGATGCAGCCAGAGCCAGCCGGTATCAGGTGTTTGAACAGGCCCTTGCCCACGGGGGCCTACTCGTTACCGCGCATCACCAGGATGATCAGGCCGAAACCTTGCTGTTGCGATTGCTGCGTGGTGCCGGAGTGGAAGGTATGGGGGCCATGGCGGCCAGACGGCCATTGGCCGCCGGCGAATTGGTGCGCCCGCTGCTAGCCGTGCCCCGCAAACAGCTTGAGCAATGGGCGCATACGTTGGGCGTGCGCTACGTTGAAGATGAAAGCAATTCCGATGAGGCGCTTGATCGCAACTACCTGCGCCATCGGGTGCTCCCATTGCTGCATGAAAGGTGGCCGGCCGCAGCCCGCCAATTGGCAGCCGCAGCCGAATTAAGCGGTGAATCCCGGGTGCTGCTGGCAGACCTTGCCGAACTTGACGCAGCCCGGCTTGACGCAGCCCGGCTGGACGCAGCCCGGCTGGACGCAGCCCGGCTGGACGCAGCCCGGCTGGACGCAGCCCGGCTTGACATACGGCCCGAGCGTTTGGGTGAATCCATTGATCTGGCGGTGCTGGCGGGCTTGTCTGCGCTGCGACAAAAAAATCTGGTGCGCCATTGGTTGGCGCAGCGATCGTTGGTGTTGAGCCGGGTGCAATTGGCGCAACTGCTCCAACTTTGGCTGGTAGCCGAGGCAGACACACAGCCCCAGTTGCTATTGGCCACGCCCGGTGGTCAGGTGCGATTTTACCGCTACCAGCGGCGCGGTTATCTCATCCGGCTGGGCCATAGCAAAGGCGACGCCGCCTCATGGTCACTGCCGGCCGGGCCTTTGTATCCAGAGCGTAGCTATCGCTTTAATACAGCCTTGGGTGTTATGGGGCTGGCAATGCGCGCAGCAAGCACGGGGCTGGCTCTGCCCGATGCTGGCCATTGGTGGTTGCGCAGCCGGCAGGCGGGCGACAGGTGCCAGCCCGCGCACCGCAATCGCTCCCAAACGCTTAAAAAGTGCCTGCAGGAATCCGGACTGGTGCCCTGGCTACGCCCCATGACGCCCTTGGTGTGCAACCCTCAAAACCCGCAACAGATTTGGGCGGCGGGTGATCTTTGGCTCGACCGGGACGCGCCTCTGGCAGAGGCAGGTGGCTACCAATTGCACTGGTGGTTTGAGGGTGATTTGTAATTGAGGCCGCAGGGGTTTTCTGGTAGTCTGGCGTCCCATCTCAAGGGTGGTGGCTCTCTTATCCCCCCAGTCGCAAAAAGATCGTCAGAAGGCCCCGTTAAACGGCTCGGCTTTCCGGCGTTTTGTGCTTTTGTGTGGTGTGAGCCAGCCCAGGCGGGAAGCCCTGTTGAATCGGGCTACACTGCCAGCTGTCTTTAAACACCGCGGCACACTTATTGGCTGCACTTAGCTCTGGAAAAAGGTTCTCATGACCCGTTATATATTCGTTACCGGTGGCGTTGTTTCCTCACTGGGTAAAGGCATTGCCTCCGCTTCATTGGGTGCCATTCTCGAAGCCCGTGGCCTGAAGGTCACCATCATGAAGCTGGACCCATACATCAACGTAGATCCGGGCACCATGAGCCCGTTCCAGCACGGCGAGGTGTATGTCACCGGCGACGGCGCCGAAACCGATCTCGACCTGGGTCACTATGAGCGTTTTCTGAAAAGCCAGATGACGCGCCGCAATAACTTCACCACCGGGCGGGTGTACGAAACCGTGCTGCGCAAAGAGCGCCGCGGCGACTACCTGGGCGGCACTGTGCAGGTGATTCCGCACATTACGGATGAAATCAAGCGCCGGGTACTTGAAGGTGGCTCCGATTACGACATCGCACTGGTAGAAATTGGCGGCACCGTGGGTGATATTGAATCCCAGCCGTTTTTGGAAGCCGTGCGCCAGATGAAAGTGGAAATGGGCAGCAATCGCGCGTTGCTGATTCACCTCACATTGGTGCCCTATATCGCCACCGCCGGTGAAACCAAAACCAAACCCACCCAGCACTCGGTAAAAGAGCTGCGCTCAATCGGCCTGCAGCCAGACGTGTTGTTGTGCCGCTCGGAAGTGGAAGTGGATGAAGATTCGCGCCGCAAGATCAGCTTGTTTACCAACGTGGAAGCGCGCGCTGTGGTGCCGCTACCCGATTGCGACACCATTTACCGCATACCGGGCCTGCTGCAGAGCCACGGACTGGATAACTTCGTTACCGAGCGCTTCGGCCTGGATTGCCCGGCGGCGGATCTGTCCGAGTGGGAGGCGGTCATCGACGGCAAGCTCAACCCGGAGCGCGAAGTGACCGTGGCCATGGTGGGCAAATATATGGACTTGCTCGATGCCTATAAATCCCTCAACGAATCCCTGAGCCACGCCGGCATTCACACCAAAACAAAAGTGAATGTGAATTACATTGATGCCGAAGACGTAGAAAAAGAAGGCACCAGGCTTTTGGAATCGGCCGATGCCATTCTTGTGCCGGGCGGCTTTGGTGAGCGCGGTGTGGAAGGTAAATTGATGGCCGTGCGCTACGCCCGTGAAAACAAAGTGCCTTACCTCGGCATTTGTTTGGGCATGCAATCGGCGGTTATTGAGTTTGCCCGCAATGTGGTAGGCCTTGAAGGCGCCAATTCGACAGAATTCAACAAAAAGGCCGAGCACCCCGTGGTGGGCTTGATTACCGAGTGGATTGATAAAGAAGGCAAGCGCGAAACCCGCGATGAATCTTCAGATCTTGGTGGCACCATGCGTTTGGGTGCACAGGAGTGCCGTTTGGTAGCCGGCTCCAAAATTCGCGATATCTACAATGCCGATGTGATTGTAGAACGCCACCGTCACCGCTTTGAGGTGAACAACAACTATGTGGATCAGCTGCAAAAAGCCGGATTGAAGATTGGCGGCTGGTCTGCCGACGACACCCTGGTTGAAACCGTAGAAATTGAAGATCACCCATGGTTTGTGGCCTGCCAGTTCCACCCGGAATTCACCTCCAAGCCCCGTGAAGGCCACCCGCTGTTTACCGGATACATCAAAGCGGCCATCGCCCACAGCGGCAAATAATTGCAGTAGGAATTGAACTATGAGTAAGACCATTAAGCTTGGCGATATCTCGCTTGCAAACGATGCCCCCTTCGTACTGTTTGGTGGCATGAATGTGTTGGAATCCCGTGATATGGCCATGCAAGTGGCAGAAAAATACGTAGAAGTGACTCAAAAACTGGGTATCCCCTACGTGTTCAAGGCCTCCTTCGACAAAGCCAACCGTTCGTCTATTCACTCCTACCGTGGCCCGGGTATGGATGCGGGCCTCAAAATTTTTCAGGAAATCAAAAGCACATTTAATGTGCCGGTGATTACCGATGTGCACGAAATTTACCAGTGCCAACCCGTAGCCGAGGTGGCAGACGTTATTCAACTGCCCGCGTTTTTGGCGCGCCAAACGGATTTGGTAGAAGCCATGGCCAAAACCGGCGCGGTGGTAAACATTAAAAAGCCGCAGTTTCTAAGCCCTTCGCAAATGAAAAACATCGTGGAAAAATTTCGCGAGTGCGGCAACGAGCAAGTGATTCTGTGCGATCGCGGTACCTGTTTTGGTTACGATAACCTGGTAGTGGATATGCTGGGTTTCCGTACCATGAAAGAGGTCAGTGGTGGTGCGCCGGTTATCTTTGATGTAACCCACGCCTTGCAATGCCGCGATCCTTCAGGTGCAGCCTCCGGTGGCCGTCGTCACCAGGTGGCAGAGCTTGCGCGCAGTGGTATGGCGCTGGGCCTTGCGGGCTTGTTTCTGGAAGCGCACCCCAACCCCGATCAAGCCAAATGCGATGGCCCCAGTGCGCTGCCGCTCGACAAACTCGAACCCTTTTTAAGCCAAGTTAAAGCGGTGGATGATTTAGTAAAAAATCTTCCCGATTTAAATATTGATTAAGAGCCCAAAGAGGCTTTAACCACAACCTACGGAATACAGCTGGAGTTTACACAGATGACAAAGATTGTTGACGTTCGCGCGTTTGAAGTACTTGATAGCCGCGGCAATCCCACCGTGAATGCGGACGTAATCCTCGAAGGCGGCATTGTGGGCACAGCCTGCGCGCCAAGCGGCGCCTCAACCGGCTCACGCGAAGCCCTTGAGCTGCGCGATGGCGACAAGTCCCGCTACCTGGGCAAGGGCGTACTAACCGCCGTTGCCAACATTAACGACACCATCAAAGGTTTGCTGGTGGGCATGGATGTTGAAGACCAGCGCGCACTCGACGACGCCATGATCAAAGCCGACGGCACCGACAACAAATCCAAGCTTGGCGCCAACGCCATTCTGGCGGTGTCTCTGGCGGCGGCCAAGGCGGCTGCGCAAGCTAAAGGTGTGCCTTTGTACGCGCACATTGCCGATGTTAACGGCACTCCCGGTAAGTACACCATGCCCGTGCCGATGATGAACATCATCAACGGCGGCGAGCACGCAGACAACAACGTAGACATTCAAGAATTCATGATCCAGCCTGTGAAGGCTGCAAGCTTCACCGAAGCGCTGCGCCAGGGTGCCGAAATTTTCCACGCCCTGAAAAAAGTATTGAGCGAGCGCGGCTTGTCTACAGCAGTTGGTGATGAGGGCGGTTTCGCTCCTAACTTGCCTTCCAACGAAGCGGCACTCCAGGTAATCGCCGAAGCCGTTGAAAAAGCCGGTTACAAATTGGGTGAAGAAATTACCCTGGCGCTGGATTGTGCATCATCTGAGTTTTACAAAGATGGCAAGTACAACATGGCGGGTGAAGGCAAGATCTTCAGCGCACCGGAATTCGCCGACTACCTCACCGAGCTTGCCAACAAGTACCCCATTTTGTCTATTGAAGACGGCATGGATGAAAGCGACTGGGATGGCTGGGCCGACCTCACCAATAAAGCCGGTGAAAAAGTACAGCTCGTGGGTGATGACCTGTTTGTAACCAACACCAAGATTCTGCGTGAAGGTATCGAGAAGAAAATCGCCAACTCTATCCTGATCAAGTTCAACCAGATCGGTTCGCTGTCTGAAACCTTAGATGCCATCAAAATGGCACAGGACGCCGGTTACACTGCGGTTATCTCCCACCGCTCCGGTGAAACCGAAGACACCACCATTGCCGATCTGGCAGTGGCAACCGCTGCCGGCCAGATTAAAACCGGTTCACTGTGCCGCTCTGATCGCGTAGCCAAGTACAACCGCTTGATCCGCATTGAGGCCGAGCTGGGCGCCAATGCGCCTTACCGTGGCCGCGCTGAATTCAAGGCGTAATTCACGGTGATTGCAAAACGGGTAGCGCAGGCATCGCCGCGCTACCCGTTTTTCGTTTAAGCTCTGGCAAACACACGCTGCAAATGGTTCACAACGCGCAATGAAATGGCTACTTCCCATATTGGTTTTACTGCTGGCGGCCCTGCAATACCGCCTGTGGGTGGGTGAGGGCAGTTATGCCGAGGTGGCACGCCTGGAGGCCGCCATTGAGCGCCAGCGGGTTGAAAACGACAAAATGCGTGAACGCAATCGCGTACTGGCTGTTGAGGTGCGCGAGCTAAAAAATGGCCTGGATGCCATTGAAGAACGCGCACGGCTGGAAATGGGCATGATCAAAGAGGGCGAGTCCTTTTACATGCTGGTTGAACCCGAGCCGGAAGCACGCAAATGAGTGCCCTATGGGTAGTGGTACCGGCTGCCGGTATTGGTTCACGCATGCAAGCGGCTATGCCAAAACAATACCTGCCGTTGGCCGGGCGTACTGTGATAGAGCACACCCTGGAGCGCTTGCTGGCCATCGAATCCCTAGCAGGCCTCATTGTGGCCCTGCATCCGGACGATGCGCACTTCCACCATTTGCCCCTTTCGAGCAATCCGCGCATTACGCCCATTACCGGCGGTGCCGAGCGTGCCGATTCCGTGCGCCGCGCCTTGAGCGCGCTCTGCACCAAAGCCGGCCCGGATGATTGGGTGCTGGTACATGATGCGGCGCGCCCGTGTATTACGCCCGAGGTATTGAACAGTTTTGTTGCACGGGTACTGCAGTCGGCTAGCCACACCCATTGTGGCGCGATACTGGCAGCCCCTGTGGCCGATACGCTAAAGCGTGTGGGCGAGGGCGCAACCATTGCCGAAACGGTAGACCGCCGCGGGCTGTGGGCTGCCCAAACCCCGCAGATGTTTCGCTATCAGGCGCTCCAAAACGCCTTGGTGCAGGCGCAAAATTCGGGCCTTGTAATTACTGATGAAGCCAGTGCCATTGAGGGCGCAGGCCTTAGTGCAATGGTAGTGAATGGCCCCAGTGATAATCTAAAAATTACCCGGCCTGAGGATCTGCCCTTGGCGGAGTTAATTTTGCAGGCTCAAAAACAAAGTGACAGGTCATGAGAATAGGTAACGGCTACGATGTGCACGCCTTTGGCGAGGGCGACAAAATTGTGCTCGGTGGTGTGATGATTCCCTACGAGCGCGGTTTGATTGCCCACTCAGATGGCGATGTATTGCTGCATGCGCTCGCCGATGCGCTGCTGGGTGCCTGCGCCTTGGGCGACATTGGCAAACACTTCCCCGATACCGATGCCCAGTTTAAAAACGCCGATAGCCGCGCGCTGTTGCGCATGGTGTACGCCAAGGTGAAAGCGCTGGGTTATCAGTTGGTGAATGCCGATATGACCATCGTGGCCCAGGCACCCAAAATGGCGCCCTACATCAGCCGAATGGCCGAGCACATCGCCGCCGATTTAGAGGCCGGTGTGGGCCAGGTAAATGTGAAGGCCACCACCACAGAGCGCTTGGGGTTTACCGGCCGCAAAGAAGGCATCGCCTGCTACGCGGTAGTGCTGTTGGGCCCACGCACGTGAACGAATTTAATCTGGATTTCCCCCGTGCGCTGGGCGCGCCAGAGGTAAGCGCAGGTTTTCGCGTTGAATGTGAAGACTTTGTGGTGAATGAAGTGCTGGGTTTTGAGCCTTCCAATGACGGCGAGCACCAGCTGCTTGAGGTGATCAAACGCGACGACAACACCCCCTGGGTGGCCAAGCAAATCGCGCAGATTGCCGGTGTAAAACCCATGGATGTGGGCTATTGCGGCATGAAAGACAGGCGCGCAGTTACCCGCCAGTGGTTCAGCGTGTATTTACCCAAAGCGCAACCTCTCGACTGGCAGGCATTGAATACTGAAACTACGCAACTTGTGCGCGTTGCCCGCCACCATAAAAAGCTGCGCCGCGGTGAGCATCAGGCCAATGAATTTTTAATCCGGCTGCGCGACTGCCAGGGCGATCTTGCCGGTGTGGAGCAGCGCCTTGCGCGTATTGCCGAGCAGGGCGTGCCGAATTATTTTGGAGAGCAGCGCTTTGGGCGCAATGCCAGTAATTTAATAGCGGCAGAGCAGGCCTTTGCGCAGGCGGCCAGTGAACCCGAGGGTGCGCGCCCGCGCCGCTCGCGCAAAAAAGGCGGCCGGCGCCCGGCCGCGCAAGGCGGTGCAGGCATGAGTGTGTCGGCGGCGCGCTCTTGGTTATTCAACCAGGTACTCGCAGCGCGGGTTAACGCCAGCCAATGGCGCGAGCCCATGGCCGGCGAGCCAAATCCTGAACCCTCAGGCCCGCTTTGGGGGCGCGGGCGCAATCCGGCAGGCGAGGCGCTGCTGGCATTGGAAGATTCGGTGCTCACACCATGGCGCAACTGGTGCAATAGCCTCGAGCACGCAGGGCTTTCCCAGGAGCGCCGGGCCTTGTGCCTGCAGCCGCAGGCGTTGCGCTGGCACTTCGAGGGCCAGGATCTGTGTTTGGCTTTTACCTTGGCGCCGGGCCAATTTGCCACGGCGGTGCTGCGTGAAATCGCAGTGCTGATCACGCCTGAGCTGGCCGCTGAATAATTAACAAAGGGCAGGTGAGAGCCTGCTGAACGAGGCTTACGCTGTGATATAGTTCACGGCGCTAAGTGGCCCATGAGGCCGAGAAGAATAAGCAGGACCTTGTGGGGACAGTTGCGTGACCAATTTATTACTGCAGGGGGTTGGAATGACCTCCCAGCGCACCCGAGAGCGTCTGATTCAGCGGCTGATGGATCAGGGTGTTTCAAACGAACAGGTGTTAGATATTATTCGCAACACCCCGCGCCATATATTTCTGGACGAGGCGCTCTCCCATCGCGCCTACGAAGATTCCTCCCTGCCTATTGGCTTCGGCCAAACCCTGTCGCAACCCTATATCGTGGCCCGCATGACGGAACTCCTGGTGGGCGCCGCTGCCAAACTGGATAAAGTGTTGGAAATCGGCACCGGCTCCGGTTACCAGACTGTGGTACTCGCCCAGTTGGTAAAGCAGCTCTACAGTGTGGAGCGCATTAAGCCATTGCAGGATAAAGCCCGTGAGCGCATTCGCACATTGGGGTTGCGCAACGTTTTCTTGCGCCACGCCGATGGTGGCTTTGGTTGGCCCGAGCAGGGCCCGTTTGATGCCATCTTGAGTGCCGCCGCACCGCGCACAGTGCCGGAGGGGCTCAAAAAACAGCTGGCCCCTAACGGTGTGCTGGTTATTCCCGTGGGAGGCGATCAACAGGAGTTGCAATTAGTGATGCGCGATGGCGATACCGACACCTTCGTCACCCGCACTATTGAACCCGTTAAATTTGTGCCGTTGCTCTCTGGTACAACCCGATAATACAGGAACCTCTCTCACATGAAAGCAGCCTTCAAGCGCTATCTCCCCGTGTATTTAAAAGGTATGGCGATGGGGGCGGCTGATGTGGTGCCCGGTGTGTCTGGCGGCACAGTGGCCTTCGTTACCGGCATCTATGATGACTTTATCAATGCGTTGCGGGCCATCAGGCCCGCCACATTTTCCGTGTTATTAAAAGAAGGCCCCGCCAGCGCCTGGCGCGCCATTAACGGGAATTTCCTGCTGGCAGTGGTGGCGGGCATTGCCACCAGCCTGTTTACCTTTGCCGGTATTATCAGTTATTGCCTGGCAACCTATCCGCTGCTGGTGTGGTCGCTGTTTTTTGGTTTGATTTTCGCCTCCTCCGTCTACATGTATCGCCAGCTTGAACAGCGTGGCAGGGCCGAGTGGGTGTTTTTGATTATCGGGCTGTTATTTGCCTGGGGGGTAAGCCTGGTACGCCCCACGGAATTCCCCCCCTATGACTGGATGCTGTTCTTTGCCGGCGCCCTTGCCATCTGCGCCATGATTTTGCCAGGCATTTCCGGCAGCTTTATCCTGTTGCTCATTGGCGCCTACCCATTATTTTTGCACGCCCTTAAAACCCCGGATCTGCCCATGCTCGGGTTCTTTTTAGCAGGCTGTGTAACCGGATTGCTGCTGTTTTCCCATGTGCTCGGTTATCTGCTTGCACACTTTAGGGCCCGTACCCTGGCACTGCTTACGGGCTTTTTATTTGGCTCTTTAAGCGTCATTTGGCCCTGGAAGCATGTTGTGCAAACCCGTGTAAACAGCAAGGGCGAAACAGTGCCCTTTATTCAGGAAAATGTAATGCCCCTACAATACGAGGCGCTGGCAGGTCAGCAGTCGCAATGGGAGCTGTGTGTATTGATGATGCTCGCAGGCTGCGTGTTGGTATGGGGTATTGAATGGGTTGCTGGGGTGGTGGCACGTAGGTCTACCTCTGATCCGAAGAAATCCTCGGATGATCGTAATTCGTTCACAAACTAACAGAATAGTTTTAGATAATTTTCTAATATGTCTATTCTGTTAATTATCAAAGTGAATATAAGGTCAGCGCGTAAGTCGTGCCATTTCAATCGCTAAAGCAAAAAACGGTTATATCGGCATTTGGCCAACTTGGCCAAATGGCAGTGGCGCTGGCGTTGCTTTTGGGGCTGTTTGGGTGCGCCTCGGGCGGTGGTGGTGCACCGGTATCGGAGCGCACGCGGCCTGCCCCTATTTCGGGCGTTGATCGCCATGTGGTAAAACCCGGCGATACCCTCTATTCGATCGCATGGCGCTATGGCGTTGATTATAAAGCACTTTCTCGCCGCAATGGCATTGGTAGCAGCTACACAATTTACCCGGGCCAAATAATTTACCTCGATGTCGATAAAAAACCAGTGACTGCCAAGTCACGCCCAGTAGTAAAAAGAAGCCCGACCACAACACAGAAGCCCGTGGCCAAAATGCCAGCCGCTAAACCTGTCATTCCTGTCAAGACTGCAGGTATGATAGGTCCGGTAAACTGGGTCTGGCCAGCGAAAGGGAGAATCATTCGCAATTACTCCCCGGCCAGTGGGCTGAATAAAGGGATTGATATTGAAGGGCGTTTAGGAGAGCCTGTGCATTCCGCTGGCGCAGGCACCGTTGTTTACGCCGGCGATGGATTAAGGGGTTACGGCAAGTTGCTCATCATCAAACACGATGAAACTTACCTAAGCGCTTATGCACACAACAGCAAATTATTCGTTAAAGAGGGAGATAAAGTTAAAGGCAATCAGAAAATTGCCGAAATAGGGTCAAGTGGTACTGATACCACAAAGCTTCACTTTGAAATCAGACGCAAAGGACAACCGGTAGATCCGCTCAAATACTTACCAAAGCGGTGACAAAAACCGGGACGCGCAGAAGTGAAAGCCGACATTTAGCCAATAAAGATAAGCAGTCTTAAACTGCAGGCTAAATAGTCCGTCAAGGGTGTAGGGTTTGGGAAGTGCCTGTAAGGGCTTTCTTGGATTTTGCTAACCGAGAAGAAAGGGCTAGAACTATGGCAGTACAAAATAACAGGGATTCAGCATCCTACGGAATTGAAGACGTAGCAGTACACGGCGCAGATGAAATTCTAAAAAGTGTCTCTTCGAAAAAATCTGATTCAACACGATTGACCAGCGCATTTGATGAGGCTGGTACCTACCAAAAAACGCTAGACGCAACACAGCTTTACCTCAATGAGATTGGCTTCTCGCCGCTTTTGTCGGCAGAGGAAGAAGTGTACTTTTCCCGCAAGGCCCTGAAGGGCGACGAAAGTGCCCGCAAGCGCATGATAGAGAGCAACCTGCGGTTGGTTGTGAAAATCGCAAGGCGCTATGTAAATCGCGGCCTGGCACTGCTGGATTTGATTGAGGAAGGTAATCTGGGGCTTATTCGAGCCGTTGAAAAATTCGACCCGGAGCGCGGTTTCCGCTTCTCTACCTATGCAACCTGGTGGATTCGTCAAACCATAGAGCGCGCCATCATGAACCAGACGCGCACCATCCGTTTGCCGATTCATGTGGTTAAAGAATTAAATGTTTATTTGCGTGCAGCGCGTGAACTCACCCAGAAGTTGGATCACGAGCCCACGCCAGATGAAATTGCAACACTGCTAGAAAAACCCGTGGCCGATGTAGAGCGTATGTTAAAGCTCAATGAGCGGGTAACCAGTATGGATGTGCCCATGGGGCCATCGTCTGACAAGGCGCTGGTAGATTCCATTCCGGATCAGCAAGAGTCAGACCCGGTGATGTTACTGCAAGACTCGGATTTGCATGAAAGCCTTGATGGCTGGCTGTGTGAGCTGACAGAAAAACAGCGTGAAGTGATTGCCCGCCGGTTTGGCCTGCGCGGTTTTGAAACCAGCACCCTAGAAGAAGTAGGGCGTGAAATTGGCCTCACCCGTGAGCGTGTGCGCCAAATTCAGGTTGAGGCCTTAAAGCGTTTGCGCGACATTCTGGAAAAGCAGGGCCTTGATGGCCAGGCATTGTTCAGCGCCATGTAGCAGGCATTTAGCTTTTCGGTTGCAATAAAAAACCCGGCATGCCGGGTTTTTTATTGCCTGAAGGTTGGGGCGCGCTATTGAAGTGTGAAGTTCAATTTGCGCGTATCAGCTTCAATGCCGTTTAAGGTGACATTCACCGGCGCATCCAGGTGCAGCACTTGGCTTGCATTGCCGTCTTCGTCTTTGAGCGTAAGGGTGAGGGCTATGGGGTCGAAATCCGGTTTGCACTCTTTGGTGCGAATCAAGGCAAAGCCTTCGGCCCCGTTTTGATCCAGCCGTACGCCTATACCGGCACTGTTAACCATGCTGATTTTGCCGGTAAAAGTTTGGCCGATGTGTGCTTGCATAAACTGGCACAGCAGCCAGCTCTCGGTTTGCCGAACCGCCTGGCGGCCGCGGCTTACACAATCTTGCAGCCTTTCAACCGAGCCCTCGTTAATGGGGGTTGAGTCAGCTTTGGTGAGCCAGTTCACAATCAATTGCTGGTTGTAGAGGTCGTTAAACCTGCGAATGGGCGAGGTAATTGTGGCGTAGTGCGCAAAACCCAGGCCCAGGTGCGGCTGGGCATTCAAGCTGAGCTTGCCCGGTTGCAGCTGGCGGCGGAAATTCGACAGCAAATGGTTTTGTGCTTCGCGCTCCATGGTTTTTACAAGCCCTACGTAGCCCTCAAGGGTTTGCGCGTCAAAGGCGGCCAGCGCAGGCTCTTCGGTAAACATTTGCTTGAGGGTATCAAGGCGCTCCTCGCGGGGGCCTGCGTGGGTAGAAAAAATAGCAGGCAGTTTTTGCTCTGCGAAAAACTCACCGGCGGCCACGTTGGTAGCAAGCATTGCCTCTTCAACAATCTGGTGTGCCTTGGTGCGCTCGCTAACGGTGACTTCGGCGATTTTGAATTTTTCGTCCAGGGTAAATTCGTAATCGGGCTTGTCTTCCATAATCAGGCAATGGGTGGCACGCCATTGATTGCGCAAGCTTGAGAAGCGGTATAGATCGTTGATGAGCCCTTGGTAGGCGGCGTCAACTGCGTCTACATTACCTTCGAGGAACTGGCTGATTTGCTCGTAGCTAAGCTTGGCGTGTGAGCGGATTTTGGCGAGCTCAAAACTGACCTCGCCAGTGGCGCCCTGTGCGTCAATCGTAAGGCTTGCAACGAGTGCAGGGCGCTCGGCACCGGGCACCAGTGAAAAGCTGTCGTGTGATAGCTGCTTGGGCAACATCAATTTTTGATTGCCCGGGAAGTAGAGCGTATTGGCTTTGGCTTGCGCTTGAGCCAGCAGCGGGCTTTTATCGTTTACCAGGCTGCCCGGTTGTGCAATAGCCACTTTTAACTGGAAGCCGCCATCGGCCAACGCAGTGACATGCAGTGCATCGTCCATATCCTGGGTTTTGGCGCTGTCGATGGTGACGAAGGCAAGTTCGGTGAGGTCTGCCCGGCCGGCTTGGTTAATCACGTCATCCAATTGCGCGGCAAGCTCTGTGGCGTGCTGTTCGGCCTCGCGGCTGGCTTTATCGCTCAATACCGGCAGGTCGAATTTGGCCAGCATATACTCGGTTTCAATGCCGGGCATTTCATCATTACCCACAATGCGCTCCACCCGTGCCTGGGCTTTGCCCTGGTGTTTAAAGGGGTGCTGGGAAATAGAGCACAGCAAAAAATCGCCGGGCTTTGCGCCTTTGCGCTCTTTGGGTGGCAGGAAAATCCAGCGCGAAAGCTGCGGCAGGTCGGGGGCGACAAAGTGGCCCTGGCCGCGCACGGTATAGCGGCCCACAAAGCGGGCGAGCTCTGTGCTCAGCAGTTTTTCAATTTTGGCTTCAAACTTGCCGGCTTGCTTGCCTTCGCTAACTTCAAAGATTTCCACCTCTACCCGGTCGCCAGGCAGTACGCGATCCATCTGCTCGGGCGCAAGAAAGGCGTCGCGGCCGTCATCTAAATTAACAAAGCCGAAGCGCGATTGCGTTCCGCGTACTGTGCCTTGGGCAATATCCCGACTGGCGCGAATATTCTGCTTCAGCTGCGTTAGTTGCTGCAGGGCTGACGGATCAAGCATTGGGGGAATCTCTTGAGGTATGAGCGGGCGCACATCATACCAAATGCCACCCGCTGGGGGCTATTTGTGCGCGTTTGGATATTCAACGAGGTTGGTGTGGGCGCAGGCCGCAAAATAGCTGGCCTACACAGTCGCAGATGTCGTCCAGATGGGCAGAGTCTGCATAGACGCCGTCGATTACCAGCTGCGCCAGGCCGTGTAGGGTGCCCCAGGTAACCTGGGTCAGGCGCAGGCTGTCTTGGTTGGCGGGCAGAATGCCGGCGGCCTGCCAGCGCTTCACCGCGGTCAGGTGGTGCTTGAAGGATTCGTGGGCAACCTCTTTCAAGGCTTGGTTGGCGAGCTTGTCGCGCCAGAGGGTGTGACCAAACATCAGGCCATACATGGAGGGGTTGGCGGTGGCGTATTCCAGGTACTGGCGTGCGAAGGCGGCGTAGCGCGCCGATGCTTGCGTGATGGTGCTGGCATCAATTGATTGAATCATGTGATCGAGCGCTGCAAAGCCTGCGGCCGCCAGCGCGCAAAGCAGGTCGTGTTTGTCTTTAAAGTGGTGGTAGAGCGCACTGCGAGACACGCCCACCCGATCGGCCAGCCGCCTTAGGCTAAGGCCGTCTATGCCTTCCTCGCCCAAAAGCCGGGCCGCTTCACGCAGCAGGCTCGCGCGTAAATCGCCGTGGTGGTAGGTTTTGCTGGCTTTGCTCATGGCGGCAATCTAGCAGTCTATCTTGACAGTGTCAAAATACCTTCGTAATCTTGACGCTGTTCAGTTTGCAGCCTGCTCTGTGAGCTAGGGTTAGCTAAATGCCTGCACCCGGCGTGCAGGAGGCAACTTTTTGGCAAAGGAGATGGTAGTGCACCCAATCGAGACAGCCTGCGCCGGTTTCAGCGCAATTCACATGCGTGTAGAGGGTGCCGTGGCGCACCTGCAGTTCGCTCGCCCCGAGGCCCTTAACACCATGAACGATGCCTTCTGGCGGGAATTCCCGGCCGCACTTGATGCGGTGTCTGCCAGTGGTGAGGTGCGCGTGCTGGTGATTTCATCCACCGGTAAACACTTCACCGCCGGAATGGATCTCGCCGTATTTGCCGATTTGAATGGCCCGCAATACCAGTTGGAGGCCTCGCGCAGGGCCGAGATGTTAAGGCGGTGGGTGTTGGAGCTACAGCAGTGCTTCAATCGGCTGGAAGCGCTCAGAGTGCCCGTATTGGCGGCCATTCAGGGTGGCTGCATTGGCGGCGGTGTGGATTTGGTATCGGCCGTTGATTGCCGCTACGCCACAAGCGATAGCTATTTTTGCATTAAAGAAATTGATCTGGCCATCACCGCAGATTTGGGCACATTGCAACGCTTGCCGCATTTGTTGCCCCAGGGCGTTGTGCGCGAACTTGCCTATACCGGGCGTAAGTTCAGCGCACAGGAGGCCCAAAATTTTGGCTTTGTAAACGCCGTTTACCCGGATCACGAGGCCCTGCTGAACGCCGTGCTGGAGAGTGCCCGGGCCATTGCCGAAAAATCACCGCTGGCCATTCACGGCACCAAAGAAATGCTCAATTACGCGCGCGATCACAGCGTGCAAGATAGCCTGCGCTACGCGGCAACCTGGCAAGGCGGCATGTTTCACGCGCACGAAGTGTTAGAGGCCATGACCGCCGGCATGGAAAAGCGCGCCCCGGAATTTGAAAACCTGCAACCCAATAATTTAAAAACTACCCGCTAACGAGAGAACAAACCATGTCTGCAACACCTTACCCACATTTGCTTGAACCACTGGATTTAGGTTTCACCCAGCTTAAAAATCGCGTGATCATGGGCTCTATGCACACGGGCCTGGAAGAGGCAGAAAACGGCTTTGAGCGTATGGCGGCCTACTTTGCCGAGCGTGCCCGGGGCGAGGTAGGGCTGATTGTCACAGGCGGTTTTGCACCAAATCGTGAGGGCGCCACCAGCGATCACGCGGGCGGCATGGAAACCGAGCGCGATGCGGAAAATCACACACTGATTACCCGGGCTGTGCATGAGGCGGGTGGAAAAATTTGTATGCAAATTTTACACACAGGCCGCTATGCATTTTCTGAAAAACTGATTGCCCCCTCGGCCATTCAGGCGCCCATTAACTTTTTTACCCCCCGCGAAGTTACCCAGGCCGATATAGAGCAGCAAATCGAAGACTTTGCCCGCTGTGCGGCACTGGCACAAAAAGCCGGTTACGACGGCGTTGAAATTATGGGCAGCGAAGGTTATTTCATTAACCAATTTATTGTGACCCACACCAACAAGCGCGACGATGCATGGGGTGGAGACTACGAAAATCGCATGCGCTTTGCCATTGAAGTTGTGCGCGCTGTGCGCGAGCGGGTAGGCTCTGAATTCATTATCATCTACCGGCTTTCCATGCTCGATTTAATTGAGCAAGGCAGCACTTACGATGAAGTGGTAACGCTCGGGCAGGCCATAGAGCAGGCGGGTGCAACCATCATCAACACAGGTATTGGTTGGCACGAGGCGCGTATTCCCACCATTGCCACCAAAGTTCCGCGCGCAGCCTTCACCTGGGTGACTGCAAAAGTACGTAAAGCCTTAACTGTGCCTGTGATTACTTCCAATCGCATCAATACCCCGGAGGTGGCCGAGGCAGTGCTGGCCCGTGGCGATGCGGATATGGTGTCTATGGCGCGGCCGTTTCTGGCTGATGCTGATTTTGTGAAAAAAGCCCGTGAAGATCGCGCCGATGAAATCAATACCTGTATTGGCTGCAATCAAGCGTGCCTGGATCATGTGTTCAGTTTGAAAATGAGCAGTTGCCTGGTAAACCCCCGTGCGTGTCATGAAACCGAATTGGTGATTGCCGAGGCTCAGGTGAGTAAACATTTCGCAGTTGTGGGTGCGGGGCCTGCGGGCCTGGCCTTTGCAACCACCGCCGCCGAGCGCGGCCACAAGGTTACGCTGTTTGATGCCGGCGCTGAAATTGGCGGCCAGTTTAATATTGCCAAGCGAGTGCCGGGCAAAGAAGAGTTTTATGAAACACTGCGTTACTTTAAACGCAAGCTTGAAATTACCGGTGTGGATGTACGCCTTAATACGCGAGTAGATGCGCAAGCATTAAACGCAGGTGCCTTTGATGCGGTGATTCTGGCAACGGGCATTGAACCCCGCCGGCCTGCCATTAACGGCATTGATCATGAAAAAGTACTGAGCTATTTAGATGTATTCGCCGGTAAACCCGTGGGTGATAAAGTGGCTATTATTGGCGCCGGCGGTATCGGTTTTGATGTTGCGGAATTCATTACGCACCAAGGCAAGTCTACCTCGCTTGATGTTGAGGCCTTTATGGCGGAATGGGGTGTGGATATGACACTTATGGCGCGCGGCGGCGTGGCAGGTGTGCCCAGGGCTGTAGAAAAAAGCGATAAAGAAGTGTGGTTGTTGCAGCGTAAATCCACCAAGGTGGGTGCGGGCCTGGGTAAAACCACAGGCTGGATTCATCGCAACAGTTTGAAGAATAAAGGCGTGCACATGGTTGCGGGCTGTGAGTACGTAAATATTGATGATGCAGGCCTTCATGTGCGGGTGGGCGATGAAACCCGGCTGTTGCCCGTTGATAGCGTCATTATTTGCGCAGGCCAAGAACCGCGCCGCGAATTGCAGGCAGGGCTTGAAAAGCCAGTACACTTTATTGGTGGCGCAGACGTGGCGGCAGAGCTGGATGCCAAGCGGGCCATTAATCAGGGCACGCGCTTGGCGGCGTCTTTGTAGTTAAAGAGGGCCATTAAAAAGCCGCGCAGTGGAAGCTGCGCGGCTTTTTTTTCGGCCTGATGCGCTAGCCCTTGGTGCCCAGTGCGGCCAATAGTGCTTGGGCCGGGTGTTGCAGGGTGCGGCTGGCAAAGCGCTTGGTTTGGCTGCGGCAGGAGTAGCCCGTGGCCAACAAGCGTGGCGTTTTGTTTGCCTCAACTTTCTGGCGCCAGCTCATGTCGAACAGTTTTTCTGAATTGTCTTTGTTGCGGCTTTCATGCCCATAAGTGCCGGCCATGCCACAGCAACCGGTATCCACAACCTTCAGCGTGAGCTCCATGCGCTCAAAAATTTGCTGCCAATTTTTAATGCTGGCGGCGGCGTTGGTTGTTTCCGTGCAGTGCGCCATCAGTTCATAGGGTGCATCGGTGTCTACTGAACTTGACGCTTGGGCTACCCAGTCTGCGGTGGCAAGCCACTCCTGCAGCAGTTTTACCTCGGGTGCGCGTTCGGCACCCAGAGTTTTTACATACTCTGCACGGTAGGCCAGCGTCATGGAGGGCTCGATGCCCACAAGCGCAATGCCGCTTTCAGACAGTGCATTCAGCATGGCGGCGTTTGCGGCTGCGGCGCGCTCAAAGGGTGCCAGAAAACCGTGTACGTGCAAGGGCTTGCCGTTGGGTTTAAAGGGCGCAAGCAAAGGCTTAAAGCCCAAGGCTTGCAGCAGGCTTAAGGTGTCTAGCAGTAGGTCGGTTTCAAAATAACTGACAAACGCATCCTGTACGATAATTACCGCGCGTTTGCGCGCGCTTTCATCCAGCCGTGCAATATTTTCAGCGGTGGCCCACAAAATACCACGTCCGGCGATGGCTTTTTCAATGGAAAGGCCAGTGAGTTGAGGGCTGTCTACCATGCCGGCGACTTTATCAAGCAAGTAGGCCACAGGTTTAAATGCCATCAATCCGTTGTACAGCCAAGGCACCTTGGCGAGGGAGGGCACCATGTACTCCAGCCCGCCAATAAAATAATCTTTTAGCGGGCGCAGGTAGCGGGTGTGGTAAAGCTCAAGAAATTTCGAGCGAAACGCCGGTACGTCTACCTTCACCGGGCATTGGCCCACGCAGGATTTGCAGGCCAGGCAACCGCTCATGGCATCCATTACCTCGTGGGAAAAATCGTACTCTTTACTTAGGCTGTTGCGGATGCGCCCGGGCAGGCTTGCCAAAAATGAACGGCTGCGCGCCGCTTGGGCCAACAGCAGTGGGTCGGCTGCGCGCTCTGAAAGCTGCTTGAGCCACTCGCGCACCAGTGAGGCCCGGCCCTTGGGCGAGTGGATGCGCTCGCGGGTAACTTTCCAGCTGGGGCACATGGCATCGTTGGGGTTCCAGTTGTAGCAGGCCCCGTTGCCGTTGCAATACATGCCTTCGCTGTAGCCGTCCCACACGTGCACGGGAATCTTGCGATCCTCTGCACCGCGGGTGGGCGCGGCATCGAGTTTGGTGAGGTGGTGGCTTGAGTCGGGCGTTGCAATTTTGCCGGGGTTTAACTGGTTGTGCGGGTCAAACACGCCCTTGATCCGCTGCAGCTGTGGGTAGAGATCGCCAAAAAACGCTGGCGCATATTCGCTGCGTAAGCCTTTACCGTGTTCGCCCCAAAGCAGGCCGTTGTACTTTTGCACCAGCTCAACCACGGCATCAGTAATACTGCGCACGCGCTGGATTTCATCGGGGTTTTTCATGTCGATGATTGGGCGTACATGTAGCACGCCGGCATCTACGTGGCCGAACATGCCGTATTCCAGCTGGTGGCCGTCCAACAGTGCGCGAAATTCGCCAATGAAATCCGCCAGGTGCTCGGGCGGCACGCAGGTGTCTTCTACGAAGGGAATGGGGCGCGCTTCACCGTGTACATTGCCCAAAAGGCCTACGGCTTTTTTACGCATGCCCCAAATTTTGTTTACATTGCCATGCCCGCGCACCAGGGAAAAGTCGCAATTTTTTGCGCTGGTGCCTTTTACAGCGGTGAGTTTGGCACTGATGTCGGCCAGCTTTTCTTCAAGCTCTGCCTCAGTTTCAGCAGTGTATTCCACCAGGTTAATACCGGCAACGCTGTCATCAACGGGCGGGAAAAATTCGCTCACCGAATGCCAGACGATGTCGTTCTTGGCGAGCGAAAATACGCGCGAATCGATGGTTTCAATAGAGGTTGGAGCCGCGCGCATCAGCTCGGTTGCATCGCGCAGGGCGGCATCAAAATTTTGGTAGAGCACATTCACAAGCGCTGTGTACTTGGGAATGGGTAAGAGGTTCAGCTTGGCCTCGGTGATAAACCCCAGGGTGCCTTCTGCGCCGCACAGGATGCTGTTGAGGTCTAGCTTGTGATCCTCGGTAAAAATATGGGCCAAGTCGTAGCCTGTGAGGCAGCGGTTCAGCTTCGGGAATTTTTCGCTGATGGCTGTGCCATGGGTGTTGGCGATCTCGCGCAGCACCCGGTGGGCTTCCCCCACCCGGTCTTGGCGCTGGCATATGGCCTCAAGCTCCTGGTCGCCCACAGGTTTCGAGCCCCAGTAGGAACCATCCAAAAAGATGCTGTGCAATTCCAGTACGTGATCGCGGGTTTTGCCATAAAGGCACGAGCCTTGGCCGGAGGCATCGGTGTTGATCATGCCGCCAATGGTGGCGCGGTTACTGGTAGACAATTCAGGCGCAAAAAATAGCCCGTGGGGCTTCAATGCAGCATTGAGCTGATCTTTTACCACGCCGCACTGCACCCGCACCCAGCGCTCTTCTGGGTTGATCTCCAGAATCTTGTTCATGTGGCGCGAGGTGTCTACTACCAAGCCATCGGTGAGCGATTGGCCGTTGGTGCCGGTGCCACCGCCTCTGGGGCTCAACACGATATCGCGAAATCGCGGTTTGGCGGCAAGTGCGGTAATGAGCAGTAGATCGTCAGCATGACGGGGGTACACCACGCCCTGGGGCAGCACCTGATATATGGAGTTATCTGTGGCCAGCACCGTGCGATTGGCGTAATCGGGGTTGAGTTCGCCGGCAAACCCCTCGGCCTTCAAGGCATTCAGGAAGTCGAGGTAACGCTCTTGTACGGGTGAAGTGGCGCGTATAGCTGGAATCATTAACGGCTGGCCTGCGGGCAATCTATGGTGGTGTGGGGGCGCATTTTAGCGATTTCATGGCGCGCTGGCCAATGGCGCCTGCGCTTTATGTGCAGCGCTTGCGCAGCGCCTCGGCCGCAAATACCCTGTGCAGCCAGTGCTTATGCCGCGCGGGGTTAGTGACGCGCGTAAGGCATTGGGGGCGGGGCGCGGTTATTGGCCATTTGCCTCTATAACTCAAATAGGGCAAAGCCCCGGCTCTTATGCCTTCAATCCACAAAAAGGCTGGATAGCCTTGTGGATAACTTTGGGGTAAGTGCAGCCATCAGGCATTCCCGCTGGGGCTGTGCGGTTGCGTTTGTTTTTTGATCGGTCTAATAAATAAATTTGATAGTTCGAAGTTGTGCGAAAGTCCTACTTATCTTCTATCTTTTAAAGAGTGCGGTGCCGGGGGATATCGCCCGCACAGACCACGGCAGCAACGCTGCTGCTATAACAAGCTGGAAGAGCAGGAATATCAATTGAAGCGAAGAGACTTGTTAACCGGCCTTTTTGCCGCCTCAACCTTTGCACTGGGCAATGGCTTACTCTGGAAGCACGCCCAAAATATCTATTCACCCCGCACTGCAAGCGATCCGCTCGTTACGGGTGATATCTCTGATTCCGAGTCGGTGCGCGCCTTGGCAGAGGCAGAGTCGGCTGCAGTGCAACCCCAAGCCCCGCTGGCGAAGCCCCAAACGCTAACCGCAAGCGCACCAGCCGAGCGTACTGCTGCCGCCACTGAGGCGGCTGTTGAGGTGCCTCAAGTACGCCCGGTTGAGGCCGAGGTGGCGGCCACTGAAGACCGGATTCTTGAGAAGGTGCGCAATTTTGAGCAAGAGTTCGCCGACGATATCTATCTTTCTGATCAAGAGCGCATTGTCATGCTCTCTGTGCTTGCCCGCATGGAGCGTGCAGAGGCGTTTATAGGCCATGGCAACTACAATATTTCCAGTTTCGACTACCTCATTAAGGTGGCCAGGCGCTTTCCGCAAGTGGGGGAGTTTACCCCGGTGGAGCTGGATTTCGTTGAGCGCATCTTTTTCGCAGACGCCCGGCGCTACGGCTTTATGGGCGAAAAGGTCATCTCTGATTTAACGGCAGCCATACCCGATAACGATATTTTCAAAGTGCCCTATAGTGGCCAGTTTATCTACCGTGGCCAATCTGAGCAGTATTATCAAAAGCTTAAGCGCGATATTGGCGATAGCATAATTCTTACCTCCGGTATTCGCAGCAACGTGAAACAAATGCACCTCTTTTTGGCAAAGGCTGCAGTCTCTAATTTCAATTTATCCAAGGCCTCGCGCTCGCTGGCGCCACCGGGGCATTCGTTCCACGGCGTGGGTGATTTTGATGTGGGTAAAGTGGGCTGGGGCATCGCCAACTTCAGCGACAAGTTCGCTCAAACCGACGAATTCAAGCGCATGCAGGATTTGGGGTACGTGCAAATCCGCTATACCGAAAATAACCGTTTGGGCGTGCGCTTTGAGCCCTGGCACATCAAAGTGGTGTGATCGCGCGTTATACTAAGGCCTGCACAAATACATGTGAGGCCTTGCCATGGGTGATGTGGTTCCCTTTAAAAAGCCCAAACTTAAAGACAAGTTCAAAGGTAAAACCTTGTGCCGCGAGGGTTTTCACAAGTGGGTGGTGGTTACTGCCAACCAGTTTGATGTTAAGCAGGGGCGTTTGGTAACAGTGTATAAATGTGCCCGCTGTGGCGAGCGCAAGGTCAAAGCCATTTAGGGTAACCCCGCTCCCCCTTGTTATTTGGCCAAGGCTTATGGCCGTAGTTTTTAGGCTATAGCCTGTAGCCAGATGGGCTTTGCAGCTCCCCCTTACATCCGCTTATTATCAGCTATTTGTGTTTGGGCAATAAGTGTGTGCGGCTATGGCTCAGCAGGTCGTGCAGGGTTTGGCTGTCTTTATCAATTAGCGCCCAAAGATACCCCAGCCCCAGTGCCAGAGCCGAGGCCCACGCAAGCAGCCAGCGCGTAATGGCGGCCTTGACTGTCAGCCGCTTGCCCGTTGGGTCTAGCACGGCAATGCGCCAGGTTTTCATACCCAAGGTCTGGCCGGATTTCACCCAGAAAAAAACAAAGTACAACGCCAGCAACAGCAGCCAGCCAATAAAGCCGGGCCAGCCCAGGTTGGCTTTTTCGCCTTCGGCCAGCACATAGCCAAACACCGCCACCTTGGCCCACAAAAATGCGGCCCCATAGGCAATGCTCACGGCAATCACTAACAGGAAATCGTAAAGCATGGCGCCCAGACGGCGCAGCAGCGAGGGGTATTGAATGTCGGTCATGAGTGCGCTTGCAGGCTTCGGTAAGTGAGGGTTAGGGGGGAATCGGCTGCCGGTGATCCGAGGCAAATCAGGCCGCAGCCTTCAAGGGGCAGTTCTTCACGGCGCAGGTAAATCTCGCGCTGGCCTTCCGGGGTAACGTAGGTGCCATTGGTGGAGTGATCCACCAGTACGAATTTGCCTCGGCGGTACAACAGGTGGCAATGCTCGCGCGAGGCTAGCGGCGTGTCTACCACCTGGGTGTTGCTCGCGGCCCGGCCGAAATAGAATGGCGTGTGCTCGGGTGCAATAACGGCTTTGATATTGGGCCCAAATACTTCCATCGCCTGACGCTGTACTTGCTGGGTGGTGTGAATTAACGACATCACTTGCGTGGCCTGGTGCTCAGTGCGCGCAGGCTGCCATTGGGCGCGGTAGATTACGCTGCGCTCGGCACCGCCCTTAAGGGCTACCCGGTCGAATTCGCTGCACAGTGCCTGTTGGGGTGCGGGTAGGGCGGCAAACATGCGGGCAGAGAGGATTATCTCTTCGGCCCGTGCCACCTTGGCCACAAAGGCTGCATCGTTCACGGTTTCGCCAAACAGGTCGTTATCGGCCTCGATCACTTCCCCGTAGCAAAGTCCGATACGCAGCTGCAGCGAGCCCTCAAGCGTCAGCCGTTGAATGTCTGTTGCTGCCTGTAAGCCATTGCCAGGCTTGCTAAAGCACGCCATGACTTCATCGCCGATGGTTTTTATCAGCACCCCTTGGTGCTTGGCGATAATGGCAGTGGCCGACTGCAGCAATTGTCTTATTTTGAACTCGGCAGCGTGATTGCCCAGCTCTTTGTAGAGGCTGGAACTACCACACACGTCGGCAAACATTACCGCGCACTGTCGAGAGGAATTGGGCATGCAGGCTACTCAACGATGAAAGTGGCAATTATGAAGGCAAGTGGTGCCGGTTACAATTCATGGGCTAGCGCCTTGCCGCCAAGACCGGGATGCAATTCACCCGTTGTGTGCCGGAGTTTGCTATCCTGCTGGCCACACACTGTTCAGTGAGTGCCCGTTTCTTGGCGCACAGTACGCGCGGCGGGTTAAACAGCGAAAAGGAGAAGCGAGATGGCGACTGTAACTTTGCATGGAAATCCCTTTGAAACCGTAGGGTCTTTGCCGGAGGTGGGCAGCCAGGCACCCGGCTTTACCCTGGCCAAGGCTGATCTTTCGGATGTATCGCTCGGTGATTTCACCGGCAAGCGCGTTGTGCTGAATATCTTCCCATCCATTGATACGCCCACTTGTGCCACATCAGTGCGTGAATTCAACAGCAAGGCCGCGGCTGCAGATAACGTTGCAGTGCTGTGTGTATCGGCAGATTTACCCTTTGCCTTGGGCCGTTTTTGTGGTGCCGAAGGTATTACCAATGTGGTGCCGGCCTCCAGTTTCCGCTCAAGCTTTGGTGATGACTATGGGGTTGCCTTTAAAACCGGCCCGCTAACAAAATTGTTGTCGCGTGCGGTGGTGGTAATTAATGAAGACGGCAAAGTGGTTTACACCCAGCAAGTTGCTGAAACCGGTGACGAACCCGATTACGAGGCCGCCCTCAACGCTTTGAGCTAGGCCCTTGTAATACTTGTTCACCCAAAGCCCCGGCAGGGGCTTTTTTATTGCCATTTTTTTGTGTGTACATGGCGTGATCTGCGGTGGCAATGAGTTGATCGAAGTTGCGGCCTTGGTCGGGAAACAGGGCAACGCCCAGGCTCGCCGAAGTGTACAGGGTGTGTTTTTTATACTCGATTGGGTGTGACAGCGCGTGCGTTAATTTCGTAACAATTTTTTCCGTTGGGGTGGTGATGGTGTGGTCGGGCAGAATAATTACAAATTCATCACCCCCTATACGGCACACCATGTCGTTGCTTCTGAGCGCCTCCTGTAAACGCTTTACCGATGTGCAAAGCACCTTGTCGCCGGCAGCGTGGCCGTAAGTATCGTTAATGGGCTTGAAGTCGTTGAAATCTAAAAACACCAATGCAATGCGGCTGCCATTGCGCTCCGCGGCACGAGCACACAGTTGGAAATAGTCGCGCCCGCGGCGCAGGTTGGCGGCCCCTGTGAGGGTATCTTTGCCCGCCATCTCCTGAAGTGCCGTAATTTTTGCATTTATTTTGGTGGCCATGCGAATAAATGCATTTTCCAGCTGCCCCAGTTCATCGGTGCGGTTGCTTGCCTTGGGGAAGTTAAAGCGCGCACTTTCAATACCTTGTACCCATTGAAGAAGTGCGGCCAGGGGCGCTGCAAATTGCCTGCGCAAATCCACAAATACATAAATTGAAAATGCCACTGAAGCTGCCAGTACACAGGCCGCCAAAATGAAATACCGATGTTGTAAATGTTGGGCGCGCTTAACGGCAAGGGCAGTGCGCGTATCAACGGATTCATAAAACAATTGAATGGGTTTCATGATGCGCGCTTTGGCATCGTGGTAGGCGCGATTAAACACCAATTGCGTGGCGTTGGCCTGCAGTGCAGGTGTAATGTTGGGTGGCTGTTGATTTGCCAGTGCGTGGTATTTATCCATCAATAACATCGCTTGATCTTCAATGCGAACAAGCGCGTCAGATTCACGTTTGGCTTGCGCAAGCAGCGAAAGCTCCGAATCGGTAAATTCGGCCGCCTGGATTTTTTGAATTAACGGTGTGGCAGCAGGGCCGTTCAGGTGTTCTGGCACTTCTTCAGACACCAGGTGCCAGTAAATTCGATTGTACTTTTCAGGCTGTTGGGTGGTGCCGTTACGAATATCGTGAATTTGCTGGAAGTAGTGGTAGTAGCGTCGATCACCGGTAACCACATAGCTGCGCACCATGCGCGTGAGATCATCTGAGCTGCGGCGCAATTCATCGGCCAGTTGGTAAGAGGTAAACCTCTCTGTCTGGGCCTGATTTAGCGCAAGCGTCGCCTTAAAGGCCAGGGCAATGCTTGTGACTAATCCACATAACAACAAGCCCGCCAATAGAAAGAATACGCCGAGTCGCGTTGCAATCGTCATGGGCGTTCATTTGCTTAAGATGATTTTAACGCCATCCAGTATACCCAAGGGACGCGGGCCAGCTGCTAATCCATTTGTAATGTCGCCGGTAGGCGCTTATAACTTTCCGGGCGGTTGTTATGTGGCCGGAATCGGGGCAAGTTTGAGGTATTTCAGAGGCTACAAAAAAGCCCCGCCCAATGGGCGAGGCTTTTGTGTTGGTACCAGAGGCCGGACTCGAACCGGCACGCTTTTAAGGGCGGGGGATTTTGAATCCCCTGTGTCTACCAATTTCACCACTCTGGCTTAATTCGTTTTCAAGGGCGCAGGGCCTTGAGAGAGCGTGATTATAGCGGCGACTTTCTGCCCGTCAACCGATTTTATATGCCAGCGCCAAGATTTTGCCGGCGGGCGGGAATTGGCGCGGCAGGCCTTTTGCTATACCCTTGCCGTCCTTTTTTATTAACTGATCAGATATTAACCACGCCATGCGCAGGCAAGACTTTTACTACCAATTACCCGATGAGCTCATCGCCCGCAACCCGGTGCCCGAGCGCACCGGCAGCCGCCTGTTGTGCCTGGATGGCGACACCGGCGCCATGTCGCACGGCCAATTTGCCGAAATCATCAACCTGGTGCAACCGGGCGATTTGATGGTGTTTAACGACACCCGTGTGATACCCGCGCGCGTCTACGGGCAAAAGGCCACCGGCGGCCAGGTAGAAATACTGGTTGAGCGGGTACTGGATCGCCATAACGTCAAGGCCCACGTGAAGGCCAGTAAAGCGCCCAAGCCCGGCACCCATCTGGTGTTGGAAGGCGGCGCCATTGTGCATGTGGAAGGCCGAGAAGATGCATTGTTTTTACTGCGCTTTGAAGGGCCGGCGCTGGAATTGCTGGAAGAAATCGGCCACATGCCCTTGCCGCCCTATATTGATCGCGCAGACGCTGCGGCCGATCGCGAGCGCTACCAAACGGTGTATGGCAAAAAGGCCGGCGCCGTAGCCGCCCCCACGGCGGGCCTGCACTTTGATGAGCGCCTGCTGCAACAGCTGCAAGATAAGGGCGTAGAGCTTGCGTTCGTCACCCTGCACGTAGGGGCTGGGACCTTTCAGCCAGTGCGGGTAGACAATGTGTTCGAACACAAAATGCACAGCGAAGTCATGGAGGTCACGGAGGCTGTGTGCGAGAAGGTGCGCGCCACCAAGGCCGCCGGCAAGCGTGTGATTGCCGTGGGTACCACCTCCGTACGCTGCCTGGAAACCGCCTCGCAAAGCGGTGAAATTGCGCCTTATCAGGGCGAAACCCAAATTTTTATCTACCCCAGTTATCGCTATAAAGTAGTTGATGCGTTGGTCACCAACTTTCATTTGCCTGAATCTACACTGCTGATGCTGGTTTCAGCGTTTGTGGGCTACCGCTACACCATGGATGCCTACCGGGAGGCGGTGGCCGAGCGCTACCGCTTCTTCAGTTATGGCGATGCGATGTTTATTACCCGAAACCCCGTGGCTCACGAAGAGCATGTGGGCGATCAACCCGGAGTTTAGCTGTGTCTTTTATGCACTTTGAGGTAGATACCTCTGACGGGCGCGCCCGCCGCGGCCGCCTGACCTTCCCGCGCGGTGTGGTGGAAACCCCGGCGTTTATGCCTGTGGGCACCTACGGCACGGTAAAGGGCATGTTGCCCCGCGATATTGAGGCCATAGGCGCCCAGATTATTCTGGGCAACACCTTTCACCTGATGCTGCGCCCGGGCACCGAGGTGGTGAAGGCCCATGGTGATCTGCACGACATGATTCAGTGGCAGGGCCCCATCCTCACAGATTCCGGTGGCTTCCAGGTGTTCAGCCTTGGCAAGATGCGCAAAATCACGGAAGAGGGGGTGACCTTTAAATCGCCCATTAATGGCAGCCCCGTAGAGCTTAACCCTGAAATCGCCATGCAGGTGCAGCGCGATTTGGGCTCAGACATCGTCATGATTTTTGATGAATGCACCCCATACCCGGCCACCGAAAAACAGGCCCGCAGCTCCATGGAGCTCAGCTTGCGCTGGGCCAAGCGCTCTAAAGATGCCCACGGCGATAGCCCGTCTGCGTTGTTTGGCATCGTGCAGGGCGGCATGTACGAAGATTTGCGCTCCCAATCGCTCAAAGGGCTTACCGACATCGGCTTTGATGGCTATGCCATTGGCGGCCTCTCGGTAGGTGAGCCCAAAGAAGATATGGTGCGCATTCTCAATCACATTGTGCCTGAAATGCCCAAGGAGAAGCCGCGCTACCTCATGGGGGTTGGCAAACCGGAAGATCTGGTTGAGGGCGTGCGCCGTGGTGTGGATATGTTCGATTGTGTGATGCCCACCCGCAACGCGCGCAACGGTCATCTGTTTACTACCACCGGCGTCATTAAAATTCGCAACGCCGTCCACCGTCACGACACCAGCCCCTTGGATGCCGAGTGCGATTGCTACACCTGTAAAAATTTCAGCCGCGCCTACCTGCATCACCTGGATAAATGCGGCGAAATGCTGGGCGCGCAGCTCAACACCATTCACAACCTGCGCTTTTACCAGCGCATCATGGCCGAGCTGCGCGAGGCCATTGCCAAGGGGGCGCTGGAGGCTTATGTGGCCAAGTTTTATGCACGCCTCGGCAAGCCAGTACCACCTGGCCCGGATGCGCCGCTTGTTGAGCAGGGCTAAGCGGGTATAATCGCCAACCTTGCAATCGGGTGACAGTGCCCATATTACGGTCAAAGACAATAATAAGACGCCAAGCGTTGGTCTGATCAAAAAGTGCACAACTCAAAATAACTGGGCGCCCGGGCGCCCGCGACGGAAACCACTATGTTGAATCGCTACCCTCTGTGGAAGAATCTGCTGGTTTTGGCAGTTATCGCCATGGCCTTTGTTTTTGCCATGCCCAACCTCTACGCGCCAGATCCGGCGGTGCAAATCTCCGGTGAATCCAGTGCCATGGAGCTGGATGAAGCTGTGCTCAATCAAGCTACCAAGGCGCTTACCGAAGAGGGGATAGACCACTTCGGCGAAACCGTGACGGAAAAAGCGGCGTTGATCCGCTTAACCAAAGCCGAAGACCAGCTGCCCGCCAAGCGCATTATCCAGCGCGCCTTGGGCGACAGCTATGTGGTAGCGCTCAACATGGCCCCCACCACGCCCGATTGGCTCACAGCGCTAGGGGCAGGCCCCATGAAGCTTGGCCTGGATTTATCCGGTGGTGTGCACTTTTTGATGGAGGTAGATACCGCCTCGGCCATCGCCAAGCGCCAGGAATCGAGCATTGCAGAATTCAAAGGCAAGCTGCGTGAAGAGCGCATTCGCTATGTGTCTGTGGATTTAAGCAAAGCCGGCGTGATTAGCGCGGTGTTCCGCTCGGCCGAAGATCGCGATGCCGCCGCCGCTATTTTCCGCAAAGATTTTGCAGATTTGGCCCGCGACACCGAAGATCGCGACGATGGCACCTTTGCCGTTACCGCCACCTATACCGAAGCCGCCATTCGTGAAATCGAAAACTACGCGGTAAGCCAAAACTTAACCACGCTGCGCAACCGCGTGAACGAGTTGGGCGTTTCCGAGCCCATTGTGCAGCGCCAGGGGCGCAACCGTATTGTGGTGGAGTTGCCCGGCGTACAGGATACAGCCGAGGCCAAACGCGTAATTGGTAAAACCGCCAATCTCGAGTTTCGTTTGGAGGCCAAGCCAAGCGAGCTGGTAACCAACAAAGAGCAGTTTGATTTCAGAAGTGAAGCCGATCAGCGCCGCACCGGTGGTGCATTTCTTGAGCGCCAGCTGATTATTTCGGGCGATCACGTAAGCGGCGCGCAGAGCAGCTTCGACCCTGAAACCAACCAGCCCCAGGTAAACATCAACCTCGATAGCGCCGGCGGCGCCAAAATGCACCGCTCTACACGTTCAAATGTTGGGCGCCGCATGGGTGTATTGTTTATTGAATACAAAACCCGCCTGGATCGCAGCATCAACGAGGCCGGTGAAGAAGTGGTGACGCCGCGCCAGATTGTTGAGAAGAAAATAATCTCGCTGGCCACCATTCAAAGTGCGCTAGGAGTGCAGTTTCGTATTACCGGGCTGGATAACGTAGCCGAAGCCTCAGAGCTTGCGTTGCTCTTGCGTTCCGGTGCCTTGGCGGCGCCTATGTATTTCGTGGAAGAGCGCACTATTGGCCCGTCGCTGGGTGCTGAAAATATTCGCGTAGGTGTGCTGTCTGTACAGATTGCCTTTGCCATCGTGCTGGTGTTCATGCTGCTTTACTACAAGGTGTTCGGCATTGCGGCCAACATTGCACTGGCGGCAAACGTGATATTGCTGGCTGCGTGTATGTCTATGTTGGGCGCAACACTTACGCTGCCCGGTATTGCCGGTATTGTGTTGACCGTGGGTATGGCGGTAGATGCCAACGTGCTGATTTTCTCGCGCATTAAAGAGGAGGTGGCCAATGGCTTGCCGGTACAAACCTCTATTAATGCCGGCTATGAGCGCGCCTTTACTACCATTTTGGATGCCAATATCACCACCCTGATTGTGGCGGTTATTTTGTATGCCATTGGTACCGGCCCGGTGAAAGGGTTTGCGGTAACGCTAAGCCTCGGTATTTTAACCTCGATGTTTACGGCCATTATGGTGTCGCGCATGGTGATCAACACCATTTACGGCGGCCGCAACGTTAAGAAGCTGTGGATCTGAGGAACTGACCATGATGACTATTGCAAAGAAAACAATTAATTTCATGGGCGCACGCCTGGTTGCCACGGTGATCTCTGGCCTGTTGATTCTCGGTTCAATCGGCTCGCTGGCGGTTAACGGTTTGGCCTTCGGGCTGGATTTTACCGGCGGTGTGCAAATTGAAGTGCGTTACGAGCACAAGGCCGATCTTGAAAAAATCCGCGGCATTTTAACGGATGCCGATTACAGCAACGTGGTGGTGGTGAACTTCGGTTCCGATGAAGACGTGCTGATTCGCATGCAGCAAGATTTTGAAGAAAGCCTTGGCGATGAAGTGCTGGGTCTGTTGAAGGCTGAAGAGCCCGGCCAGATTCAGTTGCGTCGTGTGGAATTCGTGGGCCCACAGGTGGGCGAAGAGCTGCGTGATAGCGGTGGCATTGGCATGCTGTTTGCGCTGGCGGTGGTGATGGCCTATGTGGCCATGCGCTTTCAGTGGAAGTTCGCCCTGGCCGCTGTTGCTGCCTTGGCGCACGATGTGATTATTACCCTTGGCTTTTTCTCGATTATGCAAATCGGGTTTGATCTTTCGGTGCTGGCTGCGGTGCTGGCGGTGGTAGGTTACTCGCTTAACGACACCATTGTAGTGTTCGACCGCATTCGTGAAAACTTCCCGGTGCTGCGTAAAACCGAGCCCGTTGAGGTGGTAAACGTTTCGCTGACACAAACCCTTGACCGCACCTTAATGACATCCGGTACCACCTTGATTGTGTTGCTGGTGCTGTTTTTCTACGGCGGTGAGCTGTTAAGCGGATTCTCCTCTGCATTGCTTATAGGTATTGTGATTGGTACCTACTCCTCTATCTATGTGGCTTCAAACCTGCTGATGGGCTTGAAAATCACCAAGGAAGATTTGATGCCGCCAGAGAAAGAGGGCAGCGAAGTGGACGAAATGCCCTAGTTGGGTTGCACTCTGATATGATTAATGGCGGCCTTGGCCGCCATTTTTTATGGGCCCTGTGGCTGCCTTTTCATCTTTTGCGGCAATGACCATGAGTGATTCAACCCGTTCCTCCAAAGATCAAGCCCGATTGCGGTATTTGTCGCTCACGCCTGAGCAAGTGGAGGCGGCAAGCCCCGATGAGCTGCGCGATCGGGTGATTCGCTACCAACGTATTTTTCAGGGCAGCCAGTGCGGCTTTTGGGAGTGGAACCTCAAAAGCAACAAGCTGTATTGGGAGGGCGAGTTCTGGGATAAGCTCGGTTACGATCGCGCCGCACGCGCTGCCATAGACAGCGGGCAGGATCTGTTTGCCTTTGTACACCCTGAAGATGTCCACCTCATTCAAGAGGCCATTGAGGCGCATGTTATTGATGGCGTGCCCTACAATGTTATTTACCGCATTCGACGCGCCGACGGCAGTTTTTGTTGGACCCAGGCACGCGGGCTTTCCTATAAGGCTGAAAACGGCAAGGTGGCGTTTTTATCAGGCGTGAATTTTGATATTTCCGAGTTAAAAGCAACCGAAGATAAATTGCGCCAGAGTGAAGCGCGCCATGAGCGCATTATTGCCGCCTCTAACGATGGTATTTGGGAGTGGAGCAGGGAAGATAAATCCCTGGATTTCTCCGCCCGCTGCTGGCAAATGCTGGGCTACGAAGAAAACGATGAAGTGTTAACCCAGGGCCGCAACCGATTGCAATTGTGGTATGACCTGATGCACCCGGAAGATGTGCCGCGCTTTAAGCAGATGTTGGCCGAGCACATAGGCCGCAATCGCCCCTTTGATATCGAATACCGCATGAAGGCTGTGGATGGCCGCTACCGCTGGATTAAGGGGCGTGGGTCTGCAGCGCTCAATGAGGCGGGTGAAGTGATCAGTATGGCGGGCAGCAATATGGATATCACCCTGCTGAAAGAGGCTGAAGAACGGGTGATGCTGGCCAAAGAGGGTGCCGAGCGCGCCAACCGGGCCAAGTCTGAGTTTTTGTCGAGCATGAGCCACGAGTTGCGCACACCGCTCAATGCCATTATGGGGTTTGCGCAGCTGTTTGATTACGACAACAACCTCAGCACTGAGCAGCTTGAAAATATTCGTGAAATTCGCAAGGCCGGCACCCACTTATTGCAGCTGATTAACGATGTGCTGGATTTGGCAAAAATCGAATCGGGCAAACTGTCGTTATCGCTAGAGCCGGTATTGCCTTCACGGGTAGTGCGCGAGTGTGTGCAACTGGTGCAATCTTTGGCGGAAACCCGTGCGGTAAAAATCAGTGTGGATTTCCGCAAGTGGACAAACACCTACATTCACGCAGATGGCGTGCGCTTAAAGCAGGTGTTGTTAAATTTAATGAGCAATGCCATCAAATACAACCGCATGGGTGGCTCTGTGGAGGTGGTGTTTTTTATGCCCGACGATGGCCACATTCGCATCGGTGTGCGCGACACGGGCGTGGGTATTCCCAAATCCAAGTACAAGGAAATGTACCAGCCCTTCAATCGGCTGGGTGCAGAGGGCGGCAAAATTGAAGGCAGCGGTGTCGGTTTGGTGATTACGCGCAGGCTTATGGAAATGATGGGGGGCACCATCGATTTTGAAAGTCGCGAAGGCCAAGGCACCACCTTTTGGCTAACTTTCCAGATTTCCGAGCAGCAAGACCCCGAGCTGCCTGCGCACACCCACACGCCGATCGCACGTGCAGAGCTTGAAATCACAAGCCTGCACCGGGTGCTTTACATCGAAGATAACCCGTCAAATATTCGTGTTATTCGCCAATTTTGCAGCCGCTTTGAGCAATTGCAGTTAGAGGTGGCCGAGGAGGCGTTTTTGGGCTTGTACAAGGCGCGAACCTTTTGCCCGGATGTCATTATTTTGGATATCAACCTGCCCGGTATGGACGGCTTTGAAGTGCTGGAGGTGTTAAAGGCCGACCCGGCTACAGCCTCAATTCCCGTGGTGGCGCTCTCTGCCAATGCCATGAGTTTTGATATCGAGCGCGGGCGCAAGGCGGGCTTTTTTGAATACCTAACCAAGCCCATTGATATTAACGCGCTGATTCACACGCTAAACAAGTTGGTGAGCTAAGGCGCGCCTTGGTTGTGAGTGGTGATCGCAGTCGTGAACTGCGGGTTGGCTGCCGCATTCCCTTGCTGGCAGCCCGGTAGGCATAGCTAATTGCAGGTGTGTACAGCTTCTGGTGCGGGTTACTTTTGCACGTGGCCCATGTGGCCGCTCACAATTTGCAACAGCGGTTTAAATACTTTGGGAGCGCCGCACACAAGGTTGCCGTTATCCAGGTACTTGTTGTCGCCTTTGAAATCGGAAATCAAGCCGCCTGCCTCTTTCACAAGCAGTACGCCTGCGGCGATATCCCACTCGTTTAGGTTCATTTCCCAAAAGCCGTCAAAGCGGCCTGCGGCAACGTAGGCTAGATCCAGTGACGCAGAACCTGCGCGGCGGATGCCAGCGGTTTGGCCGGCAATTTCTTGTAAGGCCGCAAGGTAAGGGTTGATGTGCTCCAGTGCCCAGCCGTTAAACGGGATACCGGTGCCGATGAGGGCGCCTTCCAGGCCGCGGCGCGCAGTTACGCGGATGCGTCGGCCGTTGAGCATGGCGCCTTTGCCTTTGCTGGCGGTAAATTCTTCACGCTTGATGGGGTCGTACACTACGGCGTGCTCAATAACACCCCGGCGCTTGCACGCAATAGACACCGCAAAGTGTGGAATGCCGTGAATAAAGTTGGTGGTGCCGTCGATGGGGTCGATGATCCACTCGTAATCGCTGGTGCCGCTTTTACCTTGGTTAAAGCCGCCTTCTTCGCCGCGAATGTTGTGATCGGGGTATGCTTTGCGCAGGTGGTAGATCACCTCTTTTTCAGCAGCCCTGTCAACTTCGGTAACAAAGTCATTCTGGCCTTTGGCCTCAATGGCAACAAAATCTACGCGCTCCATTGCGCGTTCAATCAATTCTCCGGCCTTGCGTGCAGCACGCAGGGCAATGGTCAGCATGGGTTCCATGGGGACTCCGACAGGGCAGTTGAATGTTAGAGAGCGCAGTTACCGCGGGGCAGGTTTTACCTGCGGGGTAAATGAGGGGCGCGGATTATAACAGCACTGTACTTAATAGCATAGCGGGCATTTGCCATACCTGTGGGCCTGACGCTGCCCATTTGGTACACTGCGCGCCTTTTCAGCGCCCGGAACTCGCAACATGACCCAGCAACCCTCAGATTGGCTTTCACAGGTACGCATCGTACTGGTAAACACAAAGGCCGCCGGCAATATCGGCGGCGCGGCGCGGGCCATGAAAAATATGGGCCTGTCAGACTTGTGGCTGGTAGAGCCGCGGGAATACCCAGCCGAAGAGGCCACCTGGCGTGCGGGCAATGCCGAGGATGTACTTGATGGTGCAACGGTCGTGCCGACGCTGGCAGACGCATTGGCAGATTGCGGCCTGGTGATTGGCACCAGCGCACGCGGGCGCTCCATTCCCTGGCCAATCCAAACGCCAAAAGAGGCGGCCGGGCAGGTGGCAAAAGAGTCGCGCCAGCACAAGGTGGCTATTGTATTTGGGCGCGAAGACCGTGGCTTAACCAATGAAGAGCTGCAGATGTGCAATGTGCACCTGCATATTCCCGCCAACGAGGCCTACAGTGCGCTCAACCTGGCGACCGCTGTGCAGGTGGTGTGTTACGAGTTGCGTATGGCCATGCTCACCGAGCGCGATGGGGCAGAGCCGCATTTCGACGACTGGGATCAGCCACCCGCCAACAACCAGGAGCTGGAGTACTATTACCGGCACCTGCAAGAAACCCTCGAAAAGCTGGATTTCATCACCCACGATAACCCCCGCCAAACCATGACGCGGCTGCGCCGGCTGTTTAACCGCGCGCGCCTGGATCAAATGGAGCTCAATATCCTGCGCGGCATACTCACCGCCACACAAAATGCCATGTACCACAGCGAAAACCGCATAAAAGCCCTGGAGGCGGCGCTGGCTGCGAAAGAGTAATACCTTAGTGTTTTACTTGGGTTTATACTTGACTGGATTAGTAGGTTATTTATAATGCCCCTCCCGTTTGTAGGGCATTAAAGTGGATGGAAAACGCCTATGAGACTGACAACGAAAGGTCGCTATGCGGTAACCGCCATGTTGGACTTGGCAATGCATGTTCAACACGGCCCCACGAGCCTGGCCGATATATCCAAGCGCCAGGATATCTCTCTGTCTTACCTTGAGCAGCTGTTTTCCAAGTTGCGCCAATCCGAGCTTGTCACCAGCGTGCGTGGCCCCGGTGGCGGCTATCGCCTGAGTCGCGAGGCCGAGCAGATCTTTGTTGCCCAGATTATTGATGCTGTCAATGAATCGATCGACGCCACCAACTGTGGCGGCAGTGGCAACTGCCAGAATGGCAAGGTATGCCTTACCCACAACCTGTGGAGCGACCTGAGTGACCAGATCCACCAGTTTTTAAACTCCATCAGCCTGGCGGCCCTGATGCAGCGCCACGATGTGCGCGCAGTGTGTACCCGGCAGGATGACGAAATGCGCTCGGTCACGCTGATGGAGGCCAGTCACCCGTGAAGTTGCCGGTTTATCTCGATTACGCAGCCACCACCCCGGTAGATCCGCAGGTGGCCAGCGCCATGGCTGAATGCCTCACCGCTGAAGGCGCTTTCGCCAATCCGGCTTCGCGCTCACACATCTTTGGCTGGCAGGCTGAGGAAAAGGTAGAGGCCGCCCGCGCGCAAGTGGCGGCATTGCTGGCGGCAGATCCACGTGAAGTGGTGTGGACTAGCGGCGCTACGGAATCCAATAATCTCGCCATCAAGGGCGTGTTTGAGGCCGCAGGCTTTACCGGCCATTTGATTACCAGCGTGTGCGAGCACAAGGCGGTGATTGATCCGGCTAAATGGCTGGAGGCGCGCGGGGTGGAAGTTACTTGGCTCAAGCCAGATAGCCGCGGGTGTATCAGTGCGGCAGACGTACAGGCAGCGCGCAGGCCCGATACTCGCATGGTGAGCTTGATGCACGTTAACAACGAAACCGGTGCGATTAATCCGATTGCTGACATCGGCGCCTGGTGCCGGGCTGAAGGCATTTTGATGCATGTGGATGCCGCCCAGTCGGCGGGCAAACTCTGCATAGACGTAGGCAGCCTCAATGCCGATTTGTTGAGTATGTCGGCGCACAAGTTTTATGGCCCCAAGGGCGTGGGTGCACTGTATGTGCGGCGCGCCATTGCAGGCCAGCTGGTGGCGCAAATTCATGGTGGCGGCCACGAGCGCGGTTTGCGTTCCGGCACCTTAGCTACCCATCAGTTGGTGGGCATTGGCGCTGCCGCACACTTGTGCCAGCAGTTGCGCGAGCAGGAAATGGCGCGCATTGGCCAGTTGCGCGATCAGCTGTGGGCCGGCATTGCCGATTTGCCGGGCGTTGCCCGCAATGGCGAGCAGGTAAGCCCAACGCATTTGAATGTGTGCTTTGGCGGGCTCGATGGTGAATCGCTGTTGTTGTCGCTGCGCGATATCGCCATATCTTCAGGCTCGGCCTGCACCTCGGCCAGCATGGAGCCCTCCTATGTGCTGAAGGCCATGGGGCTTTCTGATGCCGACGCCCATAGCTCGGTGCGTATTTCCCTGGGCCGCTTTACCACCGAAGCAGACGTTACGCGTGCCATTGCACATATTCGAACCACTGTTGGGCAGTTGCAGGCCGCCTGATTATTTATTTTTAGCCAGGTGACCTCGTCACCCAGTAAACGCAGTAGAAGGTCTTATGACTGAGCAGATTGATAAGGCGCTAAAGCGCGAGTACGAAGCGGGTTTTGTATCTGCAATCGAATCGGAAACCTTTGCGCCCGGTTTGGATGAAGATGTCATCCGTCGCATTTCCGCCATGAAGGAGGAGCCCGAGTGGATGCTCGAGTGGCGCCTGAAGGCCTACCGCAGCTGGCGCGAAATGGAAGAGCCCGAGTGGGCGCACGTGGTGTACGACAAAATCGACTACCAGTCGATCTCTTATTACTCTGCACCTAAAAGTATGAAAGATAAGCCCAAGTCGCTAGACGAGGTGGATCCGGAATTATTGCGCACCTATGAAAAGCTCGGTATTCCCCTGGTTGAGCAGCAAATGCTGGCGGGCGTGGCGGTGGATGCGGTATTCGACTCGGTATCGGTGGTGACTACCTTCCGCGAGAAGCTTGCAGAAGCGGGTGTGATTTTTTGCCCCATTTCAGAGGCTGTGCACAAACACCCGGAGCTTGTACAAAAATATCTGGGCAGCGTTGTGCCCCCCAAAGATAACTTTTTTGCGGCACTGAATTGCGCTGTATTTACTGATGGCTCATTTGTATATATTCCAAAAGGCACCCGCTGCCCCATGGAGCTGTCTACCTATTTCCGCATCAATGAGCAAAACACTGGCCAGTTCGAGCGCACGCTCATTGTGGCCGATGAAGGCAGCTATGTAAGTTACCTTGAAGGTTGCACCGCACCTCAGCGTGATGAGAACCAGCTGCACGCGGCAGTGGTTGAGTTGGTGGCCCTTGATGATGCGCAAATAAAATACTCTACCGTGCAAAACTGGTACCCCGGCGATGAAGAAGGCCGCGGCGGTATTTACAACTTTGTCACCAAGCGCGGCATTGCCCATCACCGGGCAAAAATCAGCTGGACACAGGTAGAGACCGGCTCCGCAGTTACCTGGAAATACCCAAGCTGTATATTGAAAGGCGACGATAGCGTAGGCGAGTTTTACTCGGTGGCGCTCACGCGCGCCAAGCAGCAGGCCGACACCGGCACCAAAATGATTCACTTGGGCAAAAACACCAAGTCCACCATTATTTCCAAGGGGATTTCCGCCGGGCGTAGTAACAACAGTTACCGTGGCTTGGTGCGCATGAATCCCGGTGCCGACGGTGCGCGCAATTTCACCCAGTGCGACTCGCTGTTAATTGGTGATCAATGTGGAGCGCATACCTTCCCCTATGTGGAAAGTCGCAACCCCAGCGCTATTGTGGAGCACGAAGCCACTACATCAAAAGTGAGCGATGACCAAATGTTTTTGTGCCGCCAGCGCGGGCTGGATCCGGAAAAAGCCGTGTCGATGATTGTTAACGGCTTCTGTAAAGAAGTATTTAAAGAGTTGCCCATGGAGTTTGCCGTTGAAGCCGGCAAGCTGTTGGAAATCAGCCTTGAAGGCTCTGTGGGTTAAGTTCAGGTTCAGGAATTCAATATGTTATCTATTAAAAATTTGCACGCGCGCGTCGAAGACAAAACCATTTTGAAGGGCTTGAACCTGGAAGTTAAACCAGGTGAAGTGCATGCCATCATGGGCCCGAACGGTGCGGGTAAAAGTACCTTGGGTTATGTGTTGTCTGGCCGCGAAGGTTATGAGGTAGAGCAGGGCAGTGCCGAACTCAATGGTGCAGATCTGTTCGAGATGGAAACCGAAGAGCGCGCCCGCAGCGGCCTGTTTCTCGCATTCCAGTACCCCGTGGAAATTCCGGGTGTAAGCAACATGGAGTTTTTAAAGGCCTCTGTAGATGCCGTGCGTGAAGCCCGTGGTGAAAGCGCCTTAAGCTCAGCCGAGTTTTTAAAAATGGCCAAGGTTGCCTGCAAGCAGGTTAATCTGCCGCTGGATTTTTTAAAGCGCGGCGTTAACGAAGGCTTCTCCGGCGGTGAGAAAAAGCGCAACGAAATCATGCAGATGATTTTATTGGCCCCACGCCTTTGCATTTTGGATGAGACCGATTCAGGCCTCGATATCGATGCATTGAAAGTGGTTGCCGATGGCGTCAACGACCAGCGCTCGCCCGAGCGCAGCTTTGTGGTGGTTACCCACTATCAGCGCCTGCTGGATTACATCAAGCCCGATTTCGTGCACGTACTTTCAGACGGAAAAATTGTCAAAAGCGGTGGCCCGGAGCTTGCCAAAGAGTTGGAAGCACAAGGGTACAGCTGGCTGGCAGATCACCCAGACGAGGTGAGTGCCTAATGAATGCTTGGTTGGATGCGGCGCTGACCGAGGCGCCCTTAAACGATCACTTAAGCGAGCAGCGAAGCCGTTCGCTGGCATTGCTGCGCGAGGCCGCATGGCCTTCACGCAAAGTAGAGGCCTGGAAGTACACGCCCGTACGGCCGCTGGAACAGGCCCAGCTGCAAGCGGCCAATCCGCAGTCTGCTGCAGTAATTGAACCCATTGCCGGGCTGGATGCCATTGAGTTGCACTTGGTAGATGGTCGCCCGCAGTCGCTGTCGCAGCCGCTGCCTGAGGGCGTACACATTCGCCCGCTAAATGCTGGCGATGCGCTGGCCCAAACCGTATTTGGCCAGGTAAAGCCTGCGCGTCACTATTTCGGTTTGGTAAACGATGTGCTGGCCGCCGATGGCTGGGTGATAGATGTGGCCGCAAAGGTAAATGTTGAGCAGCCGCTGCGCATTGTGTATCACACCAGTGCCAACGCTCATGCCCATGGTCGTGTGTTGGTGCGCGTGGGCGAGGGTGCGAGCCTGGCAATTGTTGAGCAATCGGTAGCCGATGCGACGGCAAACAGTGTGTCTACCTATTTTGCCGAATACCAAGTGGGTGCGGCAGCCCGGTTGGAACACTACCGCTTCGCCATGCAAACGGGTCAGGCGATGAGCGTGGGTGGTTGCCACTTTGAATTGTCTGATCGCAGTGAATTGCATTCAACGTTGGTGGGCTTTGGCAGTGAGCTTGCGCGCCTTGATGTAGATGTTATTCACGGTGGCGAATTTGCGAGTGCCAATATGAACGCCGTGTACTTGTTAGACGGCAAAGAGCTGTTTGATCTGCACACCACCATTGAGCACGCCAAGCCTAACGGTACCACCGAAGAAAATGTGCGCGGTATTGCCGGTGGCCAGTCGCGCGCGGTGTTTAACGGCCGAATCCATATCCATCGCCATGCCCAAAAAACATTGGCAGAGCTGAATAATCGCAATTTGCTGTTAAACCGCGGCGCCGAAATTAACACCAAGCCCGAGCTTGAAATCTACGCAGACGATGTGCGTTGTGCTCACGGCGCAACTGTTGCTGAAACCGACAAGCGCGCGCTCTACTATTTGCAAAGCCGTGGCATCAGCCGCGCGCAGGCGCAAATCATGTTGAATTTTGGTTTTATCAACGAGTTGGTTGATGCTATGCCAAATGCGGCGCTGGCCGAGTGGTTGCGCCCGCAGTTGCGCGCACGCTTTGCCAATATGGGTGAATTATGAGTTTTGATGTGAGTGCCTTGCGCGCCCAATTTCCCATCTTGGCGCGTGAAATAGACGGCAAGCCGCTGGTGTATCTTGATAACGCCGCCACCACGCAAAAGCCCCAGTGCGTAATTGATGCTCTGGTGGATTACTACAGCACCTGCAATAGCAACGTGCACCGTGGCGCACACCGGCTCGCCGATGAAGCCACCAGCCGTTATGAAGGCGCGCGCGATACGCTGGCTGCATTTATCAACGCCCGTCAGCGCGAAGAGGTGATCTGGACAAGCGGCACCACCGAGGCCATCAACATTGTGGCGCACGGTTTGGG
This sequence comes from Simiduia sp. 21SJ11W-1, assembly GCF_024138675.1. Classification (NCBI taxonomy): domain Bacteria; kingdom Pseudomonadati; phylum Pseudomonadota; class Gammaproteobacteria; order Cellvibrionales; family Cellvibrionaceae; genus Simiduia; species Simiduia sp. 21SJ11W-1. Next base: position 1,441,375 of record NZ_CP090959.1, read on the forward strand.
TTTGCAATTACAGCCCGGCGACGAAGTGGTGGTCACCGAAATGGAGCACCACGCCAACATCGTAACCTGGCAGCAGGCCTGTAAAGCCGGTGGTGCCAAGCTGAAAGTGGCGCCCATTTTCGACACCGGTGAGCTGGATCTGGCGGCATTTAAGTCACTCCTGGGCCCGCGTACAAAACTTGTGGCCTTCCCCCATGTGTCTAATTCGCTGGGTACGGTAAACCCCATTGAAGACATGACCCGGGCAGCCAAAGCCGTGGGTGCGTGGGTGTTAGTGGATGGTGCGCAGGGCATTGCCCATGGCGGCGTGGACGTACAGGCCATTGGGTGTGATTTCTATGCCTTTTCGGGCCACAAAATGTTTGGCCCAACGGGCATTGGTGTTTTGTGGGGGCGCGCCGAATTGCTGGCCGAGTGGCCTGTGTGGCAAACCGGCGGCGAGATGATCAGCGAAGTCACCTACCAGGATGCCAAATGGAATACCCTGCCTTACAGGTTGGAGGCCGGTACCCCCAATATTGCCGGTGCCATCGGCTTTGGCGCAGCCGTTAGCTGGTTTGCCTCGCTGGATTTACAGGCCTTGCAGGCTCACGAGCAGAAGGTGCTCGCCTACGCCCATGCCCGTGCGGCCGATTGTGAGGGCTTGCAGATAGTGGGCACCGCCCCCAATAAAGCAGGTGTGTTGAGCTTTTTGATGGCCGGTGGCCACCCGGCAGATGTGGGCTTTTTGCTGGATCGGCAGGGGGTGGCCATTCGCACCGGGCACCACTGTGCCGAGCCGCTCATGAATCGCTTGGGCGTGCCTGGTACTGCGCGGGCCTCCTTTTCAATTTACACCGACACCGCAGATATTGATGCGCTGTTTACAGCACTTGAGAAAGTGAAAACGCTGTTGGCGTGAGGTAATTATTGTGAGTTCCAGTGTTTCGACATTCGATCCAAAGGCCCCCTTGGTAACCGTTACCGAAAAGGCGGCCAAGCACTTTGCCCGCAAGCTTGCCGACTCTGGCAAGCCGGTGGTGCGCCTGAGTATCAAATCCAGTGGCTGTACAGGTTATGCCTATGTGCTTGATACCGTTGAGGGCACAGAGCCTGGCGATACCTTGCTTGAGGTGGGTGAAAATGTGCGCCTGGCTATTTCGGCTGATGCCGCACCCGTGATTTCGGGTACCGAGATCGACATGGTCATAGAGGGCGTAAACCGCGTGATTAAATACAACAATCCCAACGTGGTGGCTGAGTGCGGCTGCGGTGAAAGCTTTTCTGTGAACTGAGGCCCCAATGCAGCAACAAATGGTGGTAACCCGGCGCGATTGCCCGGCCCGGCGTGTGCCCGTTGGCACGCCGGTGGTGATCCCCGAGGGTGAGTTTGTCAATATCCGGCAGAGCTTGGGCGGCAACTACACCGTCACCTGGCAGGGCAATATGCTGCGCATTGATGGCACCGACGGTGATGCCATTGGCATGGAGCCTGAGCAGCTTGATTTTGAAGACGATGGATCCGGCATTATTAAAGAGGCCCAGGTTTGGGCGGCACTTGAAACCATTTTCGACCCGGAGATTCCTATTAATCTGGTGTCTCTGGGGTTGATATACGCGGTAGCCATAGAGCAAGACGCCCAGCGTGTGAACATCAAAATGACGCTAACCGCGCCCGGGTGCGGCATGGGGCCGGTGTTAGTGGGCGATGTTGAATACCGTGTGGCCAAGGTGCCCGGTGTGAAAGAGGTGGCGGTAGATTTGGTGTTCGATCCGCCCTGGTCGCGCGACATGATGAGCGAAGAGGCGCAGCTCGAAGCGGGCCTGTTTTTCTAGGCCTGGGATTTGCGTGCGCCCTCAGGCAATAAACATTAAGGAGTGGTTGTGAGCTTACCCAGCACAGAGGAAATACTGGAGGATTTGGCGTTTTTCGATGACTGGGAAGAGCGCTACCGCTACATCATCGATCTGGGCAAGGCGCTGCCGCCCATGAATGACGCCTTGAAAACCCCGGAGCGGCTGGTGAAAGGTTGCCAGAGCAATGTGTGGGTGGAGCCCAGCCTTGAAGATGGCCATTTGCACTTCAGCGTAGATAGCGATGCAGTGATTGTGCGCGGTCTGCTGGCGGTGGTGATGGCGGCGTATCAGGCGCAAACACCGGCGGCGATTCTGGCCTTTGATATCGATGGCTACTTTGCCAAGCTAGACCTCGAACGCCACCTGAGCCCTACGCGGGGCAACGGCTTGCGGGCCATGGTGGGGCGGGTGCAGGCGATTGCCCGGGCCGCCGCTGGCTAATGGGGTAAATTGTCCTCATAAATGCGGCTCGCCGCGTACAAAAGTACTTGAAACCCGCGTATAATCCGCGGGTTTTATGTTTAGGAAGTTGGGGTAATTGGCCAAACTGGCGGCCAAAAGCCCGGATTTTCAAGAATATAGCGGCAAACAGGCTAAAACTGGCCTTTTTGCTGAGTGCGGGCCAAGCGCCTCACACCCTTAATTTTTTCACTCACTGAAGTATGTTCGGAGATTTACATGGCCGTTGAACGCACCCTTTCCATCATCAAACCCGATGCCGTTGCCAAAAACGTTATTGGTGAAATTTACACCCGTTTCGAAAAGGCAGGCCTGAAGGTTGTTGCCGCCAAAATGAAGCACCTGTCTCAGGCTGAGGCCGAAGGCTTCTACGCCGAGCACAAAGAGCGCGGCTTCTTTGCCGACCTGGTGGCCTTCATGACCTCAGGCCCTGTAATGGTTCAGGTTCTGGAAGGTGAAAACGCCGTATTGGCAAACCGCGAACTGATGGGCGCGACCAACCCTAAAGAAGCGGCTGCCGGCACCATTCGTGCAGACTTTGCCGAAAGCATTGATGCCAACGCCGTACACGGTTCAGACGCTGTAGCTTCTGCCCAGCGTGAAATCGCGTACTTCTTTGCAGAAACCGAAATCAGCTCACGCTAATTTCGCATAGGTGAATCCCATGGTTGAGGTACAGGAAGCCACAGGCGCGCCCGCAAAAGTGAATTTGCTGGGCCTGACACAGTCGAAAATGGAAGCGTTCTTCGAGTCCATTGGCGAAAAGCGCTTCCGTGCCCAACAGGTATTGAAGTGGATTCATCAGCTAGGTGTGGTCAACTTCGAAGAGATGACCAACATCAGCAAACCTCTGCGCACCAAGCTTGCCGAGGTGGCAGAGGTTCGTTTTCCCGAGGTGCTAAAACAGCTGGATTCCGCTGATGGCACCCGCAAATTTCTGATCAAGGTCGACGGTGGCAGTGCCATCGAAACCGTGTTCATTCCCGATGGCGAGCGCGGCACTTTGTGTGTGTCGTCGCAAATCGGTTGCTCGCTGGATTGCAGCTTTTGTGCAACGGGTAAGCAGGGCTTTAACCGCGACCTCAGTGCCGCTGAAATCATCGCCCAAGTGTGGATTGCCGCCAATTCATTTGGCCAGCTGTGTGTGGGCGGGCCCCGTAAAGTGACCAATGTGGTGCTTATGGGCATGGGCGAGCCCTTGCTTAACTTCGATAACGTAGTGGATGCCATGCACCTGATGATGCACGATAACTGCTACGGTATTTCCAAGCGCCGCGTAACCTTGAGTACCAGCGGGGTTGTGCCAGCGCTGGATAAGCTGGGCGAGCACACAGATGCATGCCTGGCTATTTCCTTGCATGCGCCCAACGATGCGCTGCGCAACGAGCTGGTGCCCATCAATAAAAAGTACCCCATTGCGATGCTGTTGGAGTCGGCCCAGCGTTACATTGAAGGCCTGCCGGACTCGCACCGCAAAATCACCATTGAATACACGTTGATAGACCAGGTAAACGACCGCCCGGAGCATGCCCACGAATTGGCGGAACTTTTGCGTGATGTGCCGGTCAAAATCAACTTAATTCCGTTTAACCCCTTTAGTCAGTCTGACTACAAGCGGGTCAGCAATAATGCACTGCGCCGGTTCCAGAACATTCTGATCGAAGCGGGTTTTATTGCGACGGTGCGCACTACCCGCGGTGATGATATCGACGCTGCCTGCGGGCAGCTGGCAGGCAACGTGAACGATTTGACGCGCCGTGCCGAGCGTTACCGCAATAAAATGGCGCAGCAGGAAGAAGCTGTGCGGATAATCGGCCAGTAAATTGAGAGATAAGGGTGTCCATGTCTACTGTTAAGATCACTGTGCTGTTAGCCATCTTGGGCCTGATGTCAGGCTGTATTACAACGATGGAAAAAGATGCGCCGAAAATGAAACCCGAAAAGGCCTTGGAAACCCACATTCGTTTGGGGCTTGGTTACATCGGTGAAAACAATCTGGACTCCGCCCGCTTCCACCTGAATAAAGCCGCAGAAATTAAACCCAGCGACCCGGGTGTGCTGAACGGTAAAGGCTTGTTGTACCAGCTTGAAGGTGAGCCGGGGCTGGCTGAGAAGGCCTTTAAAGAAGCACTTCGTCGCGATCGCGACTTCACCCAGGCGCGGCTCAATTACGCCACCTTCCTGTATGGCAAAGAGCGTTATCAGGAAGCCTATGAAAACTATGAAATTGCCTCTGAAGACCTGAATTACGATCGCCGTGCAACTGCACTTTATGGCCTGGGTATGGCTGCTAAAAAGCTTGGCCGTAACGAACGGGCCCTAGCGGCGTTTAATCACTCGGTGCTCTTGCAGCGTAACTTTTCGGCTTCGCACCTGGAGTTGGCCGATTTTTATTTACAGCAAAAAGATTACGCCAAGGCGAAACAACACTTGACTGCCTACGAAGTCTATAGCCGCCCCAGTGCCCGTAGCCTGTGGCTTGGTATTCAGATTGAACGAATATTTGGCAACAAAGACAAAGAGGCAAGCCAAGCGCTGAGTTTGAAAAGCTTATACCCTTATTCGCAAGAGTATTTGGAATACAAGAAAAGTCAGGGAAGCCGATAACCCAGCATAGGGTTAGACAATAATGAACAATCAACGGCCATTATTATGACATCTGAGACGGAATCAGAGTTAACCCGTGCAGAGTGCACAGAGCTCTCTACGCCGGGTGCCTTTTTGCAGCGAGAGCGCGAAGCGCAAAAGCTGGATGAGAAAAGTGTGGCGGCGAAGCTGCGCATTACGCGCTCGAAGCTTGCCGCACTGGAATCAGACAGCTACGACCAATTTCCCGGTGAAACTTTTATCAAGGGGTATTTGCGTGCATACGCACGGTTGCTGCAACTTGATGAGGCGCAAGTGTTGCAACGCTACACCGATTATGTGGCGGCTCACTCTGAGGTAAGCCAGCTGGTCGCGCCTTCGCGCCCGCAAGGTGTGGTGTCTGCTTTGGCCGGAGAGAGTATGAAGGCATCTGGCGGTGTGCCCAAATGGGCGGCCGGTGCTGTGGTGGTCGCGATTGCGTTTGCTGTGGCTTACTACTTCCTGGCTCCCGGCGCACCCTCAGGGCAGGTAGCAAAGCCCGCTGTGATCACCGAGACAGACAGCAGCTCAGGCAATGCGCCAGCGCATGAAACTGTAGAGGTTGCAGCCGACGCACCGGCGGCAGACGCCTTCGAAGGTGACGCGGACATACCCGCTGAAGGTGCCAACAGTGGTACTGAAACCAATGATGATGCCAGCGCTGCAAATGCAGCTGAGCAGGCAAGCCAGGCACCGGCAGTGACAGAGAATTCTGATTCTGATGCGGCACCAGCGGCGGCAGTTGCCAATCATTTGGATGCGCGCGCCCCTGATCAGCTGGCGCTCGAATTTACCGGTGAATGTTGGGTGGAGATCAGCGATGCCAATGGTGATGTGCTGGCCACCGAACTACAAGCCGCTGGCAGCTCGCTGCTGCTTAAAGGCAAGGCACCATTTAATGTCATGCTGGGCAACGCCCGAGCCGTGACAGTGGCTATTAATGGCCGCCCGGTGGATGCTTCCCCCAAGGGTAATAATCGCGCGTTGCGCTTCGTTGTTAGCGCTGCGCTTTAAATTTGAGAGAGTAGGATGCATTTCGAATCGCCAATAAAGCGTAGAAAGTCTCGCCAGATAATGGTGGGCAAGGTCCCGGTTGGGGGCGATGCGCCCATCTCTGTGCAGAGCATGACCAACACAGAGACAACCGACGTTGCCGCAACCGTTGGCCAGATTCAGCGGTTGGCCAATGCCGGCGCCGACATAGTGCGCGTATCGGTGCCCTCCATGGAGGCGGCCGAAGCATTTGGTTTGATTCGCGCGCAATCACCGGTGCCGTTGGTGGCAGACATCCACTTCGATTACCGCATTGCTTTGCGCGTGGCCGACTTGGGCGTTGATTGCCTGCGCATTAATCCGGGTAATATCGGCCGCGAAAAACGTGTAGAGGCGGTGATAAGCAAGGCCAAAGATTTGGGGATTCCCATTCGCATTGGTGTAAACGCAGGCTCTCTGGAAAAAGATTTACAAAAGAAATACGGCGAACCCACGCCCGATGCGCTGGTTGAATCCGCCATGCGCCATGTGGATTTTCTGGATCGCTATAACTACCCGGATTTTAAAGTCAGCGTAAAAGCTTCTGACGTTTTCATGGCAGTGGCCGCCTATCGCAAGCTCGCTACCCAAATTGAACAGCCGCTGCATTTGGGTATTACCGAAGCCGGTGGTTTGCGCTCGGGCACGGTGAAGTCATCCATTGGCCTTGGCATGCTGTTGATGGACGGTATTGGCGATACCATCCGCGTGTCGCTCGCGGCAGACCCGGTGGAAGAGGTGAAGGTGGGCTGGGATATGCTCAAAAGCCTCAAGCTGCGCGCCAAGGGCATTAATTTTATCGCCTGCCCCAGCTGCTCGCGCCAAAATTTCGATGTCATTAAAACCATGAACGAGCTGGAGATGCGTCTGGAAGACATCACCACGCCCATGGATGTTGCGGTAATCGGTTGTGTGGTAAACGGCCCGGGCGAAGCGAAAGAGGCAGATATAGGCTTGGCAGGCGGTACGCCCAACAATCTGGTGTACGTTGATGGCCAGCCCAGCACCAAGCTTAAAGCCGAAAACCTGGTAGAAGAGCTGGAGGCGCTGATTCGCGCCAAAGCGGCGGCGAAAGCCCGCGCCGATGAATCCATTATTGCCAAGGCATAATGGGAAAAATTCAGAGTTGATTGGAATTTAATGTGAAAAAAATTCAAGCCATTCGTGGCATGAACGATTTGTTGCCCGGCCAGTCCGGCCGCTGGCAATACCTTGAGGGTGTGGTGAGTGATCTGCTGCGCCGCTATCACTATCAGGAAATCCGCTTCCCTATTTTGGAGCAAACCGAGCTTTTTAAGCGCTCTATTGGCGAAGTGACAGACATCGTTGAAAAAGAGATGTACACCTTCGCCGATCGCAACGATGAAAGCGTCACGCTGCGCCCTGAGGGCACCGCTTGTTGCGTGCGCGCCTGTGAAGAGCACGGGCTGCTGTATAACCAAACCCAAAAGCTCTGGTATGCAGGCCCCATGTTTCGCTATGAAAAGCCCCAAAAAGGCCGCCTGCGCCAGTTCCATCAAATCGGCGTTGAAGCCTTCGGCATGGCCACGCCCGATGTTGACGCCGAGCTACTCATTTTAACGGCCAGGCTTTGGCGCGAATTGGGTATCAGTGATGCAGTAACGCTGCAAATCAACAGCCTGGGCGTGCCAGAAGCCCGCGCGGCCTACCGCGAGGCATTGGTGGCCTATCTGTCAGGCCACCGCGATGCACTCGATGAAGACAGCTTGCGCCGCTTGGAAAGCAATCCGCTGCGCGTATTAGACAGCAAAGATCCGAACACCCAGGCACTGCTGGCAGACGCCCCGCGCCTTGGCGACTACCTGGATGATGAATCCAGGCAGCATTTCGAGCAGGTTTGTGCGCTACTTACCGCCGCCGGCGTGCCCTTTGAGGTGAATGAGCGACTGGTGCGCGGGCTGGATTACTACACCAAAACCGTATTTGAATGGGTTACCGATAAGCTTGGGGCTCAGGGTACCGTGTGCGCCGGGGGGCGTTACGACGGCCTCGTAGAGCAATTGGGCGGCCGGGCTACGCCTGCGGTGGGCTTCGCCATGGGCATAGAACGCCTGATTTTATTGCTAGAGGCGCTCGATTGTGTGCCAGAGGCTGCCACTCAGCTGCCAGACGTGTATATTGTCGCCGTTGGCGATGTAAGCGCTGCAAGCCTTGCCCTGGCAGAAGCTCTGCGCAATGCGCTGCCATACCTTGCCGTGCAAACGCATTGTGGTGGCGGCAGCTTTAAGAGCCAGATGAAAAAGGCCGATAAAAGCGGCGCGCCCATTGCCCTGATTCTGGGTGAAGATGAAGTAAAGGCCGGGCAAATTGGCGTTAAATTCCTGCGCGAGCAAGCCGAACAGCAAACGCTGGATCAGGCGGCAACCATCGAATTACTTAAATCGCTGTAACTCTACAGCGTAAAGAACATAAAAAGACTGACTGGAGAACGAAACAGTGTCTGCGCATTTAACAGAAGAAGAACAGATTGAAGCCCTCAAGCGTTGGTGGGATGAAAACGGTAAATCCTTGGTGGTTGCTGTAGTCCTGGGTGTGGGCGGCTACATGGGCTTTAACGCCTGGCAAGACCAGCGTCAGGCCAGCGCCGAGCTTGCGTCCAGTCAGTTTGAAGATATTACCGAGCTCCTCACCGCCGAGCCCCAGCTGTCGGATGACAATGCCGCCACAGTAAGCCATCTGGCGAGCGGATTAAAAGCCGAGCACGCAGACACTCTGTACGGCATTAACGCCGCCTTGCTTTTGGCAAAGCAAGCCATCGACAAGGGCGAACTTGCCCAAGCCGAGGCGGAATTGCGTTGGGCGCTTGAGCAATCAGAGGCTGAAAACGTGAGCCACTTGGTGCGTGTGCGTTTGGCGCGCGTGCTGGTAGCGCAAGAGAAAGCGGATGAAGCCTTGGCGCTGGTTAACGTTGAGGAGCAGGGCGCCTTTGGTTCTTTGTATGCCGAAGTTAAGGGTGATGCCTATGTTGCCCAAAGCGAGAACGCAAAAGCCGCACTCGCCTATGAGGCCGCTCTGGCGGGCCTTGGCGCTCAGGATATGGCCCGTGCCAACCAAATTCGTATGAAGTTAAACAGCGTACAAGCAAGCGCTGTGAACACCGAAGAAAAGGGTGCCTAATGAAGCACGTAGCGGCGTTGTTGGCTGTATTGCTGTTAGGTGCCTGCGCATCAACAGATGAAATTGATATCGAGCCAAAAGAGCTTGAGGACTTTTCAGCCAAGGTAAAAATTAAAGAGGTTTGGTCGCGTGATATCGGTGCTGGCCAAGATGATCGCTATACCCGCTTGGTGCCGGCCGTGTACGGCAGCAGCATTTACGCTGTAGATATCGAAGGCGAAGTGGTTGCCATGGATAAATCCAATGGCGATGTGCAATGGCGGGTTTCTTTGGTTGATCAGCTCAGCGAAGACGAAGCCAGTTGGTGGTCGTCAGAGGTGCCGGTTGCCGTGAGTGCCGGTGTTACTGCAAATGCTGAGCGCCTGCTGATTGGCACTTACAAGGGTGAGGTGATTGCGCTTAACCGTGCAGACGGTGCAGAACTCTGGCGCGCGCGGTTAAGCTCTGAAGTCTTGGCTGAGCCTGTGGAGTCTATGGGTGTGGTGGTAGCACTTACCAACGACGGCAAGCTCTACGGTATAGATGCCCAAACCGGCGCTGAAAAGTGGATGTTCGAAAGCGTGCAGCCTGTGCTTACGTTGCGCGGCACCAGCGCGCCTATCGTGAAAGGCGATGTGGTGTATGCAGGTTTTGATAACGGCAAAGTGTACGCCTTTGAAATTGATACAGGGTTGATTCAGTGGGAGCAGCGCGTTGCAATCCCCAAGGGTAAAACCGAACTCGAGCGCATTGTTGATATCGACGGCACTCCGCTGCTCGCCGGTGAAATTTTGCTGGCTGTGAGTTTTCAGGGCCGCTTGGTTGCCTTCTCTAGCGCCACTGGCCGCCCGCTATGGGCTGAAGATGCAAGCTCCGTTCAGGGGCCTGCCGCTGACTATGGGCAGGTGTATATTTCCGGTGAGAGCGACAAGGTGCAGGCCTTTTCATTGGCCAACGGGGTAAGCCTGTGGGAGAACACCGATTTGCTGCGCCGAAAGCTCTCGCCCCCGGTGGCCTGGGGTGACTATGTAGGCGTTGCCGACTATGAAGGTTATTTACACCTGTTAACCCGCGATGCAGGGCAAATGGCCGCACGCACTCGGGTTGATAGCGACGGTGTTAGAGCCCCCATGTTGGTTGATGGCGATACCCTGTATGTTTTGGGCAGTGGCGGGGAGCTCAGCGCGCTGAAACTCAAGCCGCTCTAAGTTTTCTCCGATTACTGCTATTTTTAAAAGGCCAGAAGCGCGAGAGTGCTTCTGGCCTTCACGTTGTTTATGAGTGCAAAGCGCATGATTCCTGTTATTGCCCTGGTAGGGCGCCCAAATGTGGGCAAATCCACACTGTTTAACTGCCTAACCCGCTCGCGCGATGCCCTGGTGGCTGACTACGCCGGGCTCACCCGTGATCGGAAATACGGTGAGGGGGAGTTTCAGGGGCGTAAATTCATGGTGATCGACACCGGCGGTATCAGCGGTGAAGAGGAGGGCATTGATAGCGCAATGGCGGGCCAATCCCTGCAAGCCATTGAAGAGGCTGATGCCGTCATGTTCCTTGTAGACTGTAAAGCAGGCCTGAATCCAGCCGATGAGATGATAGCCAATCACCTGCGCATGCGCAGCAAGCCCACCTTCGTGGTGGCTAACAAGGTGGATGGCACCAACCCAGATATCGCACTGGCGCCCTTTTATGAAATGGGCTTGGGCGAGCTGTTCCCCACCACTGCCACTCACCGCAAGGGTGTTAAAGGGTTGATGGAGCGGGTGATGGGTGATTTCCCTGAATCCGAGGCCGAGGCTGAAGAAGCGCCCCGCGGCATCAAGATCGCTGTAGTAGGTCGCCCCAACGTGGGTAAGTCTACGCTGGTCAACCGGCTGTTGGGTGAAGACCGGGTGGTGGTCTACGATCAGCCTGGCACCACGCGCGATAGTATATACATCAATTACGAACGCCACGGTGCCAACTACACCCTTATCGACACTGCCGGTATCCGGCGCCGCAAAAACGTAAAGGAAACCGTTGAAAAGTTTTCCATTGTGAAAACACTGCAAGCCATT